>JBBDJB010000001.1:0-55812 GCA_040880125.1 Pirellulales bacterium
TCGGATTGTCGAAGAACGAATTGTTATAGAAGATGTGCCGGCCTTCGATCGTGGCGACGATTTCCGCCGGCGTGATGACCGTCTCGAGCAGATAGTCGCCCGATGTTCCGCTAGCGCCTTGCACCCCGAGCTTGTAGCTGCCGGCGGCAAGGCCGCTGATCTCACCGCTGGGGAAATCAGCGAAGAAATCGCTGCTAATCAACGAGTCATCGTCACCCAATAGTTGCACGACCGGCGTCAGATCGTTGGCGGCGGCAGGGTCACCCAGGTCAGGTGTCGTGATGCTGACCGTCAGCGTATCGTCCTGCTCGGCCTCCAAAGAGTAGAAGTCGACATCGCCCGCGGTGGCGATCGCTCCCAGCGCGCTTCCTGGCCCGGAGATGTTCTGCGCGGTGCCGACGGAGCTGTTCTCCTCCGTGTCGAAATCGGCATCGAGCAACACCAGGAGCGAATAATCGTTCAGGTCGGTGCCGACGACTCGAACGTAGTACGTTCCCGGTTCGTCCGTAAAGTTGTGGATCGCACGGCCGACGTTACTGCCCGGCGTGCCGATGGCCAACCACGTGCCACCGGCGTCTTCGAGCATCAACCCGTCAATCGCCGCGCCCTCCTGACCGGTGGCGACTATGGTCACCGACTGGTCGGCAGCCAGGGTGAACGAGTACACGTCGCTGCCACCGGATTCCGTGGTGCCCAGCACGGCCGCGCGCTGCGCACTGCCGGATCCAATTGCGGCGAAGCTGGGGTCGAGATCCTGGGCGGTTGCGGAACTGTCATTGGAGGCGCCGCCGACCGATTCGGCCTCGACGGCCGTGTTCATGCTGATCTCCAACTCCACACTGCGGGAGCCATCGCCAAACACCGCGATGTTGTCAAACATGAACCGCTCGGAGGGGGAGTTGTTCGCCGCCTGGATGACCACGCGGACGCGCTCGTACAGCCCGTCGTCGAGCCCGACGGAGAAGTTGGTGAAGGCACCGAACTGTCCGTTGTCCAACGCCTTTAGGCTGTCCGGGCTACCACCTGTGGTCAGCGGCACCAGGTCGATCTGCGTAGTGCTGCCGCCCGCGTCGGCCTCGACATACACCCGCAGGCTGTCCTCGCCTTCGAAGTCCGAACCGCTGCTGTCTTCCCAGGTGCGGACGTCGATGCCGACCAGGATATCGATCAGGTTTGAGACGTCGACCCAGTCCGTGGTCACGGTGACGTTGCTGCTGTGGACGAGGTACTGCGCGTTGCCGCTGAAGCTGGCCACGCCGGCGCTGCTGCCGATCGATCCGCTGGTGGTGAAGCCGATCTCCTGGCTGCCACCCGATCCGGCGACATAGCTGGACGCGCCGAGGGCCGGCTCGTTGAATTCGGTGAAGGCCTCGGCCTCGGAAGTCGGGATGGGAAAGTTCAGCGAGAGGACCGGGCCATTGCCCGATTCGACGGTTTGGGCGCTGACGCCGCCGGTGCCGCTATTCAGTAATGCCCAGCCAAAATTGGCTGTGCCGCTGGCCCAGGCGAGCACATCGGACGTGACGTCAATGACGTGGGTCCCTAGTGAACCGGGAAGGGCGACCGAACCGAGCGCAGCGTTTGTACCCGGGGCAATTCCGCCCGCTCCGCCGGGCATGTTGTTCCACGTGACATTGTCGCCCAGGCTCAGCCAATCGGCGGTGATGCGATGCAGGTTGCCGTTGTTGCCAGGGTCGTTGATGTTCAGCGTAAGCTTGGCCGTAGCGCCGGGCGTGTTGAGAAAATCGCTCAGCGTGTCGGTATCGATGTCGAAGTAGACCATCGACTGATTGACGCCGCCGTTGTCGGCGATGAGGTCCCAGTTCATCTCCAGGGCGCTGCCGTGCGAGGCGTTCGGCCCGCCGTCTGAGGATTCGCTGATGAATGTATCGACGGCCGGACTGAGTGCGATCGACGCGGTCAAGTCCTCGGATTGCAGCGGCGCCTCGGCCAGCGCATCACTGAGCGTGACCAGGTAGGTACCCGTCTCGGGCGCGACGTAGCCGGTGATCGCCGCCGCCTCGCCTTCTGCGGCGGCGCTGGCCATCTGGACGCCCGCCGTCGGCGGGGTCAGCGTAATCTTCGGCTGCAGGCCCGACTCCGGTCGGGCCACCAGGTTGACCACCTGTCCGGCCGTCAGGTCGATCGAGTATTGGACCGAATCATCGTTGCCGGGGAGTTGTTCCACCACCTGGCCGTTGAAGATCAAGCTGCCTTGAGGGTCGGCACTCTCCAGCGGCGTGGGGAAGGAGATGTCGATGTCGATAGTGAAGTTGGTGGTCGGCAGGGTGTTGGGTACGTCCGCCTTGTCTTCGATCGGCGAGGCCGCCGGGCTGATCTCCAGTTCGTACTCGCCCGTCGCGAAGTTGCCGCCACCGACAGGAGAGATTGTGATCAGGTCGCTGGCGGTGTCATAGCTGAAGTCGTAGTCGACGCCCTCGACCAGGGGCGCGCCATCGCGGGTGACGTTGACGCTCGACGGCGTGACGGTCGAGTCGTTGATGCCGCTGCGGGCGTCATCGAGCTGAATCTGGAAACTGGCCGCGGCGCGGAGTTCCAATTCACCTTCGGCCAGGTTCGTGTCCAGCGGGCCGTTGTCGATCGGCGAGGCGAGATCGGCCGTGGGGGCGTCCTCATCGGGTCCGCCGGTGATGGTGAATTTGCCGAAGAACGTCTCGCCGGGATCGCCCATACCGTTGCCGTTGGTGTCGCCGACGATTTCGCCCGTGGCGGCATCGATATAGCTCAAGCTGAGCTGTGTCGATGTGACGTCGACGAGCGTGAAGCCGAACGGCAGCGGGCCGGTGCTGCTGTTGTTGTCGCTGTATCCCTGGACGATGTAAGGGGCGTCGAACGAGTTGGTGCGCAGCGACCGGCCGCCGACTCCGGAGACGACTTGTATCAGACCGGCGCCCTTGTCATAGTCGCGGTCCGTGTCTTGAATGAAGTCGACTTCGTCTTCCCCGATAGAGTTGTCCCCGTTTTCGTCGTTGAAACCGGTGATCGGGAACGACCACGAATACAGGTGCGAATGCCCCGCGATGAAGGCATCGACGCCAGCCTCACCCAGCCGCGACACGACCTCCTGAAAGTAGATGTCGTCCGGATCCTGGGTCTTGTCTGTATGTCCACTCAGCCCATGGTGACCGTAGACGACCTTCCAGGTGGCGCTGGAGGCGTTCAGGTCGGCCACAACATAATCGAGCTGCCGCGTCAGCCGGGCCAGCGCGCCGCTGCCATTGCCATTATCCGCGACGTTGGTGTCGAAAGTGACGAAGTGAACGTCGCCATAATCGAAGGAGTAGACGTGCTCGGGCTGCTCGCCGGCCGGAAGTGAAGCATAGGCGTTGACGCCAGCCTCGGGAATCGGCACCGAAAAGTTGTCGCGCGCCGGCTGGCCGCCGGCCGTGAGGGCGTCGTGGTTGCCGACACCGTAATAGTCGACGTGGCTGGCGATCCATTCGGCGGCGGGCGGAGCGATGTCGGGATCGAATCGCGCGTCGAACTCGAAGTGGGAACCACTGCCATAGGCGGTGTCGCCCAGCAGTAGCGAGAAGGCCGGATCGTAGGCGTTGATTCGGCTCTGCACGCTATTGAAACCGCCATTTGACGAAACAAACGCCGAGTCTCCGTAGGCGGCGAATGAAAACGGCGTGTCGTCGCCCGTTTCCAGCCGCGTCTTGAACGTGTGCTGCCAGGTCTGCACTTCGACGCCCGCCCGAAGGTGCGTCACGCGGTACTCATAGTCGGTGTACCAATCCAGACCCTCGATCGACGCCGAGTGAACGACGCGGCCTTCGAACCCGGTGTTAATCTGCGGGTTGGAGCTGGCTTCCATCCACTCGTCGCCGCTGCCGGCCAGGCGATACTCGACTTCGAAGGAGTCGAAGACCCCGCTGCCGCCGGGCATCGTTTGCCAGAGCACGTCGATCTGGTCAAAGCCCGTGTAGGCGGGCGTGCCGATTAGCGGCGCGTTGCCCGGCTGAATGCGGGGGTGGTGATTAACCACGTACTGCGGATCGGGTGACAGCTCGAAGTCGGTGAGAAACTCTTCGATCGGCTCGGGCACCGTGCTTTGAAACGCGCCGGCCGCAATGGCGATATCGTGTGGCCCCAAACCAATCAACTCCGGCAGTTCCCAGGCGATGGTATCGGAGTCGATGACGTTGAAGGCGACGGCCGGATCGCCATTGACCGTCATATCGCTGGTGTCCAGGGTGCTCTCATCGACCGGGTGGCTGAAATCGACTTCAATGATGATGCCCGGCGGGGTGATATTCCCCAGCAATTCCAGGTCAAAGCTGATGTCGCTGCTGCCGGAACTGTTTTGGTGCATCTCCATGGCGATGACGTTCGTGCCCACTACCAGGTCGTCGGCCGCGATGATTTGCGACTGAAAGGTGCTCTCATCGCTGCCGCCGATGGCGCTGTTGGCCGGGGTCGACGACGTGACGGTGCCGGCAGGCATGTTGTCGCGGAACTGCTCCTGCCCGTTGAGATAGAGCACAAGGCCGTCGTCGCGGACGTAGCGAAAGTTGAGCGTGTCGAGCTGGCTTAGCTGACCGGCGGTGACGCTGAAGGTGTGCCGAAAGTAGAACGTGATGTTGGACGTGCCGGCGTGGCCGAAATCGCGATCGATGGTCGTGTTTTCATCGCCGTCGCCGAAACCGAGTTGTCCCGCGCCCATGGCCCACGAGGTGTCGTTAAAGCCAGGATTGCGCCAGGCGGTGCCTTGATTGGAGCCGTCATCCAGATATCTCCACACCGCTCCGCCGGGGCCGTCGTCGACGAGCGTGATGGTGTCCCCCTCGGGCAGTTGCACCGCATGGTCGACGACCGTGAACGCCAGCACGCGGCGGACTTCGAGCAGTTCCATCAAGGGACGGTAGTGCTTTCGCGAGCGCCCGTTGGCAAGTCCGCGGCGGGCAAGCGAGCGTCGGCGGCTGAAGACTCCCGAAAGCATTGCTCCTCGACCGATCATGTTCTGCTCCTGCGGTGTTGTATATCTCAAGCGCGGTAGTGGTCGAATCCGAAGTAGGTCCGTCTGCCTGCGGTGGGCACAGGCCTTGCCAGCTCGTGTCGCATATCGCTGCTGCGAACTGTGCGCAGAGAGCGAGCCTGCGGACCGAAGCGGACGGATGAAAAGAACTGAATTAGGGGGGACCGAGCTTCTCTGTTCTCATCGCACTTCTACGTTCGCCTGTGCCCCTGGCCCAGGGCAGGAGGCGATTGATCTTTGCCCAGTACTGTTTGAACATTCAGTATTACTGGAATATCCATGAAAGTCCACCAATTCTGCGCGGTAAGGTTGCAGGGATTGCTTTTCAGTAATCTCTGCCAGGACAGCCCCGTGGAGGACTCCCCTCTCAAGGAGTAGTCGACTTCCCTTTGCACTGTCGAAGGTTTGGCACGGCCGCTGCAATACGAGCGTGGACACTCTCCCCGGATGCGGATAAGTTGGCCGAGCGAGCCGTCCGCCGTGCACCTGCGCATCGCGGCCGGCTCTTGCCGCGCTCCCGTACCTCACGATGAACAGCCGCCACGTCCGATGCCAACACCCGAGTTTTTCGACGATCTCCGCTGGCGGGGACTCGTTCAACAGGTCACCGACGAGCAGTTCCTCCCCGGCTGGTTAGCCACCGGCAGCCGCATGCTCTACGCCGGCTTCGACCCCACGGCCGATAGTCTGCACGTCGGGTCGCTGCTGCCCCTGATGATGCTGCGGCGGTTCCAACGGGCCGGGCATCGGCCGATCGCCCTGGTTGGCGGAGCCACCGGCATGATCGGCGACCCCAGCGGCAAGAGCGAGGAACGAAACCTGCTCAACGTCGACGCGCTGCGGGCAAACGTGGCGGGCATCGAGTCCCAGATGCGGCAGTTTCTCAACTTCGAGGGGCCGCAAGCTGCCCAGTTCGTCAACAACTTCGACTGGATGCAGCGGTTCAGCTACCTCGATTTCCTTCGCGACGTCGGCAAGCACTTCCCCATCGGCGTGATGCTCGGCAAGGAGTCGGTCCGCACGCGGCTGGAGCGATCCGACGTCGGCATGAGCTACACCGAGTTCAGCTACATGCTGCTACAGGCGTACGACTTCGTCTATCTGCACCAGCAGTTCGGCTGCGAACTGCAGATTGGCGGCAGCGACCAGTGGGGCAATATCACCGCCGGCATCGACCTTGCGCGACGGCTGGCCGGCAAACAGCTCTATGGGGTGACCTGTCCGCTGTTGACCAAGAGCGACGGCGGGAAGATGGGCAAGACCGAGCAGGGGACCGTGTGGCTCTCCGCGTCGCGCACCAGCCCGTACCAGTTTTACCAATACTGGATCAACGTCGACGACGCCGATGCCGGCAAGTGCCTGCGGATGTTGACGGAAGTGCCCCGTGCCCAGATCGAGGCGCTCGACTCCCAGCGCGAGTCCGACCCGGGCAAACGCGACAGCCAGCGGCGGCTCGCCGAGGAGCTGACGCTTCTGGTGCACGGCAAGGCCGGATTGGCCACGGCGCAGCGGGCTACCGAGATATTCTTCGGGGCAGAGATCAGCGACCTGGACGACGCGCAACTGGGCGAGATCTTCGCCGACGTGCCGAGCTGCGAGATCCCGCGATTGCGGCTCGAAGGCGAAGGCGTTCCGCTGATGGACGCCTTTGTCGAGTCCGGCCTGGCCAAGAGCAAAAGCGAGGCGCGGCGAACGATCGGGCAGGGCGGCGCGTACGTGAACAATCGCCGCAACGACGAGCTCGACGCGGTGCTGACCACGGCCGACCTGGCGAGCCAGTCCATGATCGTGCTGCGCGCCGGGAAAAAGAAGTACGCCCTGCTGCGCGTCACCGGGTGACGGCGACTACTCGCCGCCAATCGCGTAGACCACGTGGACGTTGGCCTGGACCTCGTGCTCGCCCGTTTGAATCGGGACCGACGACTCGGCCATTTGCAGTCTGGCGCCGGCGTACGGCATCGGCCGCTGCGGCGGCTCTTCGCTGATCGCAATCACGCGTCCAACGCTTACGCCAGCGGCCTGGGCGTACGTTTCCGCGCGGCTTTTCGCATCCTGGATCGCATTCACGCGTGCTTCCCGCTCCAGCCGATCGGCATTATCGATGCCGAATTGGATACCGCCGATCTGGTTGCTGCCGGTGCTCACGGATTCGTCCAAGAGCGGACCGAGGTCTTCCAGCTTACGCACGCGGACACGCACTTGATTCGAGACGCGATAGCCAATGATACTCGGCGACCGGGGCCGATCGGTTTGTTCATAGACAGGGCTGACGTCGAAGTTCGCGGTTTGGATGTCGCGGTCGGCCACGTCGAAGCCCTTGATGATGTCGATCACCCGCTCCACGGCACGGCTGTTCGCGTTGAGCGCCTCGCCGGCGGTGGCGGCCTGGCTGGTTACGCCGACGTCGATGGTCGCCATGTCGGGCGGAGCGGCGGCCTTTCCGGTGCCGACGACCGTGATCGTCCGCTGGTCATTGCTCTCCGATTGGGCAGCGGCCAGCGAGACGGTAAAGATGGCGGCGGCGAATACGGCAGCGGGCAACAGGGTGCGGCGCATCGGAGCTCTCCTGGTAAGGGTCGTAATGCCGGCAGTGGCACTCAATGGCGTAGGATACATCTCTAACTTAGCATCTGCTGAGGATCAACGTTCCTGTGCGATGGCCGCGCTCGTTGACATTTTGACGCGGTTTAGCTCCGCTGAGTTCCATCAGTTGCACCGAAACCGTGTATGCGTGCCTCGCCCAGTACATACATTGGCAGGACCACCGACGATGAACAGAGACCAGCAGCTTCGTGAGCACATTCTGTTCCTGCTGCGCGGCGGCGGAGCACATACGGACTTCGACACGGCGATCGCGGGGCTGCCGCCGCAACTTCGGGGCCAGAAGCCGCCCGGGGTGCCGCACACGCCTTGGCGGCTGGTCGAGCACATGCGGATCGCGCAGTGGGATATTCTCCAGTTCAGCCGCCGTGCCGATCACGTCTCGCCGACCTTCCCCGACGGCTATTGGCCCGAGGGCGACGCGCTGCCCGACGACGAGGCCTGGGAGCGCAGCGTGAAGGGGTTTCGCGGTGATCTGGCAGCCCTGCAGCAGCTCGTGGCCGATCCGGCCGTCGATCTACTGGTACCCTTCCCACACGGCGACGGCCAGACGCTGCTCCGCGAGGCACTGTTGGTGGCCGATCACAACGCCTATCACCTCGGGCAGCTCATCGTCGTCCGCCGTGCGCTTGGCGCCTGGGAGGATTAGCTAACAGCGACAAATCGGGAGTCGAAATGGGACTGCTCAATGCAAGCAGGTAGATAGCCGTATCCGGATCCGCACCCTGCGGGTCCCCTTTTTGCGACGAACCGCCCTAGCGACTTCTCCCCGCTCAATTGTTTGAGCGCCGCTCGCGGTGCGGCTACAGTAAGAGCCAGTACCTCTTCTGCGAATCCGGTCACGGAGTAACGGCCATGAGCAAACGGGTCGAATCAGCATCCCCGTCCGAACACCATCCGAACACGCCGGGGCTGGGGCGCCGCGAACTGCTGGCGTATTCAGCGGCGTTCGGCACGGCCTTTCTCGCGCGGCAGGGGCTCTTGCCGCGGGCCGAAGCGCAAGAGCAGCCCGCTTCCGCCGAGCGGCCACAACGTCGTTACGACATGAAAAAGTCGATCAACTTGTGGGGCTTTCCGTACCCGGACCGGATGTCGCTCGCCCAGTGCTTCGAACTGGCCAAGGATGCCGGCTTCGATGGAGTCGAGATCAACTTCAATCTGGAAGGAGAGTTCTCCGCCGAGTCCTCGCCGGAATCGATCCGCGAGATCGGCGCGTTGGCTCGCAAGACCGGACTGGACATCAGCGGCGTCTGCTCGTTTTTGTATTGGCCGTACTCGCTGACGCACAACGATCCGGAGCGTCGCAAGCGCGGACTTGAACTGGGCATGCAGATGATCGAGGCGGCCCGGCTGCTGGAAACGGAAAACCTGCTGGTCGTGCCGGGCGCCGTCTACGCGCCATGGCTCGAAGACTATGAACCGGTGCCCAACGATGTCTGTGACCGCCGGGCGAAGGAGGCCGTGCGGCAGATGATTCCCGTCGCACAAAAGGCGGGCGTGCACCTGAACATGGAGAACATCTTCGCCAACGCCTACCTTTTTAGCCCGCAGGAAATGGTGGATTTCGTCGATAGCTTCGACAGCCCGAACGTGCACATCCACTTCGACACGGGCAATATCATGCAGTACCAGTTCCCCGAGCACTGGATCCCGATCCTGGGCAAGCGGATCAAGAACATCCACTTCAAGGAATGGGACAAGCGGACGCACGAGTTCAATCTCGCCACGTTCCGCACGCTGCTCGACGGCACGACGAATTGGCCGGCGGTGATCGAGGCGCTCGATAAGATCGGCTACCGCGGCTACCTGACATTCGAGTACTTCCACCCGCACCAGCACTACCCCGAAGCGTTGGTCTACCAGACCGCCGACGCGCTGGACCGCATGCTGGGGATCAAGGGCTAGCCGCCTGTTGATTTTTGCAACAGGCTGCTGCATCACACGGAGGTGATGCCAAAATGACGACGTTAGTCGTCATTTTGCGAGCCGTGAGGAGCTTTGCTCCGAACTTGGCGAGGTTGAAAAACGTCACGACGGCGTTTTTCAACAGGCGGTTAGCCGCCTGCTACTCGATAGAGGCGTCAAAATTGGCACACCAGGTGCAAGATCGACGGTGCCACGTGTGGACGCCCGGCGGGAACACGATACATTGGTAGCATACGCGTTCGGGGCGACGATGGACTGCTGACGTGTTGCCGCCCCTCGCGAACGACTCACGACTGCGATCCCTGCACGGAGAGACACCATGCACTTAGGCAACGGAGCCCTGACGCCGGAATGTGTAGCAGCCACCTGCAGCGCCGCGGCGCTCGGATTGGGCGCGGCCGCCTGGCACATCCGTCGCGGGCCGGTCAGCGGTCGCAAGCTGGCGGCCGTCGCCGTGGTGGGGGCGACCGTGTTCGCCGCCCAGGCGAGCAACGTGCCGGTGCTCCCTTTTGCCAGCGGTCACTTGGTGGGCGGTGTACTGGCCGCGTGGCTGCTCGGCCCGGCACTGGGAGCCTGGACCATCTTCGCCGTGCTCGCGATCCAAGCCGGGGTGCTTGGTGACGGTGGACTGGCCGCGCTGGGTGCCAACACGCTCAACATGGCGCTCATTCCCGCGGCGGCAGTGGTGCTGGTGCGGCGACAGGTGGCCGCGGATCGCCCGAATCTGCGCAGGGACATTTCAATTGGGCTGGCGGTCGTGTGTATCGCGTCGCTGGTGGTAGCTGCAGGCTTGATTGTTGGCGAGGTGGCGCTGGGCCGATCGGGGGCGGAGTTGGCAGGGCTCGGTGACTTCGCCTGGCGGATGCTGAGCTATCACCTGTGGATCGGCGTGGGCGAGGCGATTCTTACGCTCGCCGTCGTATACGCCATCGGGGTGCAGCGGCTGCCGGGATCGGATCGGTTACCGAAGCGGCGCGTGTATGCGACGGTTGCCGCGGCGGCACTGGTGCTGGCGATCGCTTTGCCGTTTGCCAGCGGACTGCCGGACGGCTACGAAGCCGCCGCCGAGCGCAGCCAGATGGCATGGTTGCTCGGGGCCGACGAAGGCTAGGTTCGAAACCGTCTTGAAAAATGGGACTGGGCTCCGAAGCGCGCGAAGTAGGATCGGGTAGCACCGGTTGTCTTCAACCGGTGCCGCGCAGCGGCAAGAGGCGTCGCCTGAGGAGTCACTCCGCCCTCAGGACTCCCACGACGGTTCGCTTCGGGCGATCCAAGTCGAGCAGGTGCCACCGCCGGTGGCACGAGAATGTCACGAAATGGGCGTAGAGATGGCCGATCGAAGATTCGGCGAATCGTCATGCCGGGCAGGGTCGCTCAGCGACGAGAGGATTGCAAGCGTACCGGAGGTTTGCTGGCCGTGTGCCGAGGCATCGTGCCGCTGCGCGGCACCAGTTGGGACAACCGGTGCTACCCAACTGTCAACGGCGCTGCTCAGGCCAGCTCCGCAAAATTCTTCAGCACCCGCAGTCCGTCGCGCTGGCTCTTCTCCGGGTGGAACTGCGTGGCATAGACGTTGTCTCGCCACAGCACGGAGCAGAACTCGTTGCCGTACGAGGTCTCCGCGGCGACGGCCTCTGCGCTTCGCGGCGCCACGTAGTACGAGTGGACGAAATAGAAGTAGCTGCCGTCTTCGATGCCTTCGAAGATCGGCGGCCGCTGGCGGAACGCGAGCTGGTTCCAGCCCATGTGCGGCACCTTCATCCCCTCGCGATTTTCGAACCGCACAACCTCGCCGGGAATGATCCCCAGCCCCTCGTGCTGCCCGTCCTCGTAGCTCACATCCAGCAGGAGCTGCATTCCCAGGCAGATGCCCAAGAAGGGCTTGCCGGAGTCGACCACTTCTCGCAGCACACTGGGCAGCTCGCGCCGGCGCAGGGCGAGCATGGCGTCCTGGAAGGCCCCCACGCCCGGCAGCACGACCTTCTCCGCGGCAAGTATCTGCTCCGGGTCGTCGGTTACGGTCGCCTCGTGCCCGACCTTCTCGAAGCCCTTCTGGACGCTGCGCAGGTTTCCCATCTGGTAGTCGACAATGGCGATCATGGCGGCCCACGCAGGAGGAAAGCGAAGTGCAGTTTGCAGGAATCGATGCCGGCGGCTTCCGGCGACAGGTTCGGAACAAAGCCCAACGCGAGGCGTGAGAGAGCCGCCCGTCCGATCCATTCTAGCCACCACCCGCGCCGGCGTCAGGTGGCGCTTCCGCCCGCCGGCAATGGCTTCGAAACGAGGACAGCCACACACCGCCTTCGGTTCGCAATTGGATTGCGACTTGGCAGGCAGCGAGCCATTTCCGCTATCGTTGCACTACGGCTCGCGGTACTTCTCCGGATAGACCACCAGTTCCACGCGGCGGTTGCGAGCCTTGCCGGCGCTGGTGGCGTTGGAGACGACCGGACGATTGGCACCGTGGGCCACAACGAACATCTGATCCGGGCGAAACTGGCCGCGGTGGACGAGGTGGTCGTAGACGGCAATCGCGCGGGCCGTAGAGAGGTGATGGTTGGTCGGGTACTGGCGGGTCTGGATCGGGACACTGTCGGTGTGCCCCTCGACGCCGATAATCTGATCGGGATAGTTGCGTGCCAGGTCCGCGGCGACGCTATCGATTAAGGCGGCCGCGTCGGGCTTCAATTGCGCATCGCCCGCCCTGAAGAGCTTCTCGCCCGGCAATTCGATGCGGATGACATCGCCGTCCTGGCGGACTTCTACGCCGGGCAGATGAATTACGGAGAGCGAGCTGATCAGCCCGTTGTTGGCGCGAATTTCCGTGCCCCGTTGGCGCTGCATCGAGGCGGCGAACGCCTGGGTCTTCTTTTCCAGCCCATGGTTCTCCGTGCGGAGCTGTGCGAGCTGGCCTGTGGTCGCCCGCAGTTCGTCGCGTACGGCCGACATCTCATCGCTCAGAAGCTGAATCCGCTGGCGCGATTGCGCGAGCAGAGCTTCCAGCTCCTGGTTATCCTGATCCAGTGCACCGGCCCGCGTTTGCAGTTCCTGATTGCGCTGGGCCAGGGTCTGTTGCTGCGTGAGCAAGCTCTGGTTCTGGCGCGAGAGCGTCACGGCATTCTGCCCGCAGCCGAGCACCAGCGGCAGACATGCCACTAGCGGCCAGTGTGCGGCGATGACCCATCGCATGACAAGCTCCCCGTAGAAGCGACGAAAAGCACGTGCGGCCCCGCAAGGCGCACACCCTACACGGCCGGAAAAGTTGAGCCGTGCCACCCGCATTTGCCCGTACGAACCTTAGGACCTCTCCTCCCGCGCGCGGGGGTGGACCTACAGGCGGCGGGAGAATATCAGCGGCTGCAGCGCGCGACAAGCCCAATGCCGATCAAGCGTGATAGCATCGCCAGCACCTGGTACGCGAGCCGCAAAAGTCGACCGAATCGATTCCCGCAGCAGATTGGCCGCTCAGGATCACCGGCCCTGCACCGTGCCTGTCTCCCATTTCGACGGCCCACCGCTGACTCGCGGTACGCAGATACCGTCAGGCACGTAGAAGCGTGGTATCGGGCGATAACGAGCCAGGCCCATTTCTATTCACTTCCCCTCTCCCTCCGGACCGCGTACTAGTCGCAGCAGCATCGGAGTGAGCCACAGCGCGACTGAACTGGCGCCCAGGCCGATCGAGATGCCGCTGCTGAAGAACGCCGGCACCGAAGAACCGGACTTCGTAATGCACTGTACAAACATGTGCTCGACCTGTGTCCCCAGAATGATCCCCAGTACGACCGGCCCTAGGGGCACGCGGAAAATCTCCAACAGCAGTCCTAGCACGCCCATCGCCAGCATCACGGTGACGTCGAAGTAGCTGCCGTTCATCGCATATGCGCCGACGATGCAGAAGACGATGATCAGCGGAATCAGCACTCGCCGCGAGATCCGTACCAAGAGCGCGCCGGCGCGGATCGCCACCAGGCCGATCGGAAACAGCAGCAGGTTGGCCAGGATGAAAACGACATAGATGCTGTAGACCAGCGCCGCCTGGTCGAAGTCCTTGGTCGGATCGAAGATCCGCGGGCCGGGCGTAATGTTCTTCATCAGCAGAACGCCGATGGCGATCGCCGTGACCGAGTCGCCCGGGATGCCGAACACCAGGGCCGGAATCCACGCCCCGCCCAAGGCGGCATTGTTCGCGCCGGTGGCGTCGCCCAGCCCCTCGATCGAGCCCTTGCCGTATTCAGCCGGATGCCGGGCGAACCGCTTCGAAACGGCGTAAGAAATCCACGCGGCGATGTCTCCGCCCGCGCCGGGCACCATGCCGACCAGCGCGCCGATCAAGCTCGAACGTAACAGGCTAAATTTGCGCCGCCATGCCAGCGGCAGCACTCCGGCCAGCAGCGCACGGACCGGGTGCCAGGCGAATCGGGCGAACCTGCTGCCCGTACTCGAGGCCGCGTCGACTGGTCGACGCCCACTTTCGCGGTCCAGAAACAGCGCCCCGCGCAAGATTTCCGAAACGCCGAACAGCCCGATCATGGCCGGAATGAAATTGATGCCGGTGATCAGTTCGTCGTAACCGAACGTGAGCCGCGGCTGGCCGTAGTCGGTGCCCAGCCCCACGGTCGAGAGCAACAGGCCGATCATCAGCGCGAGCGCGCCTTTGAGCCGCGACTGGTCGGAGACGATCGCCGCGCAGGTCAGCCCCAGCACGTAGAGCCAGAAGTATTCATAGCTGGTAAAGCTGGCGGCAACCTTGGCCAACTGCGGAGCGGCCGCAATCAGCACCACCGCGCCCGCCAGCCCTCCGAAGACCGAGAAGCAGAGCGAGACTCCCAGCGCGTACTCGTGCCGGCCCCGCTGCGTGAGCGCATAGGCGTCGTTCGCATAGGCGGCCGAAGCCGGCGTGCCGGGAATGCGAACCAGCGTAGCCGGGATGTCGCCGGCGAAGATGCTACACGTGACCGTCGTCACGATCGCGGCGATGGCCGCCACGTCGCTTAAGAAAAATGTCAGCGGAACGAGCAAGGCCACCGCCATGGTGGCGGTCAGCCCGGGAATCGCGCCGACGAAGATGCCGTACACCGCCGAGGCGAAGATCACCAGCAGCACGTACGGTTCGAACACGTGCGCGAGGGCGGCGGTGAATACCTCGTTCATGTCACCATCCCAGCCAGCCGCGGGGGAGCGGCACGCGCAGCAGATGGGCGAACACCTGGTACACAGCCGGAACGAATAGTACGACGATCAGCGCCGCCTTCAGCGGCCGCGTCCCCAGCCACAGCAGAAGCACGAGCAGAATGCCACCGGTGGCAATCACAAAGCCGGCGGTCTCGGCGACCAGCGGGTAAGCAACGATGCACAACACGATCACCGCCAGGTTGCTCCAGCCGCGCAGCGATGGCCAGCCGTTCCCATCGGACGAGTCCTCGGTCGGTACCACGTCGGCGGGCGCAGTCGTACCCCGGATGATGCGCTGGATGGCCAACCCTACCAGCGACAAGCCCCCGAGGACCATGATCAAGTTCGGGAAGGCCATCGGCGGGAAGGGGTCAGTGTTTACCGTTCGCATGGCGTCGCTGGTGAGCAGTCGGCCGAATTTCGTGTCGGTCTCCGCCAGAAATTGGCGGAATTCCTCCGGGCCGCGCCAGGTGTTGTCGAAGGTCTCCTGTTGCATGAACTCCGGGAACGTCTGCCCGGCAATTTCAGTCTGGCCGGTGACGCTTCGTTTCAGTGCACCGACCAGGCGGTCGACGATCTCCGGCGGTGTCCCCAGCGGCACGGCCAGTCCGCGCCAACCGCCCAGCGACCAGTCGACGCCCTGCTCCTCGAACGTGGGCACGCTCGGATAACCGACGGCCCGCTTGGGGGCCATGACCCCCAGGCAGCGGATCGTGCCCTCCTGAAATTGCAGTCGTGCTTCGGGCAGACTGCAGACGACCATGTCCAGCCCGCCGCTGGTCAGTTCGAGAATCGAGGGCCCGGCGCCGGTCGACGAGACCCACACCACGTCATCCGCCTGCTGACCGATGGCGCTGAGCCAGCCGGCCAGCGCCAAGTGCCACGCGCCGCCGCTGGCCGTGCCAGAGGCTTTCAATTGGCCGGGCGACTCGCGGACGGCGTCGGTCAGTTCGTCCAGCGATTGCCAGGGGGCGTCGTTGCGGACGAACAGGGCGGCGTAGTCTTCGTTGACGGACATTAGCGGGATGCAGTCGTCCGGCGCGAGCGTCGTCAGCCCGCTCCAGTGGAGCATGTTCAGCTCCAGCGTGATCATCGTGAGCGTGTAGCCGTCGGGCGTGGCGTTCATGCCGCGATTATGGCCGGTGACGCCCTTCCCGCCGGTGGCGTTCACCACGTTGACCGGTACGCCGAGATCCCTTTCCAGATGCGCGGCGACTTGCCGCGAGACGCGGTCGGTTCCGCCGCCGACCGCCCAAGGGCAGACCAGCGTGATCGGGCGACTGGGATACTCCTCGACTCGATTGCACCCGGCTATTAGCGCGAGCAGGACGGCCACGCCGGACAGCAGGCGGAGCGGTATGAGAGCACTCAGGCGGTCGCGGACGAAGTGGGACATGCAGTCGTGATGGCGCTGGTGGAGGTCAGCCGAAGGAAGGGCGATTATATCAGCCGGCGAGAAGCGGAAACACCGAGCGGCTAGATCGCGGCCAGCCGTGCACTAGGGGGGTGCCACGGCGGGCTTGTCCCGCCGTGCCGTGTTGACTAAAGGAAGCGAGGCCTCGCCGAACAGCTATCGGCGCGTAGCCTCCCCGTGACGCGGATCCGAATTGCCGGATGCTTGATTCGGAAGCGTCTTCGCGACCGTCCAATTGGACAGGTATTCCGGGGGGCCCCATGATTGTCCAATTGGACGGCGCTGACTCTGCGCCCGCAGGGGTCTGCGGCTCCCAAATGGATGGCCTGTTTTTTTCGTGTCCAACTAGGCCCCGGAGAGGGGGCGACTTGCGGCCGCGGCGACCGGGGCAGATTTCGCGCGCAGCGAACGAATCATCAAGATGGAAGCCGATCAACAAAAACGGCCGGGCAAACCGGCCGTTGAGTGAAGCTGCATTGTCTTAAGCGCGCGAGCGACCAACGATCGACCGATCAAGCGGACCGCCGGCGTCGCCAGGCCATACCGACCAGGCCGATGATGCCCATGCCGGCCAATACGAACGTGCTCGGCTCGGGCACGGTGGGCCATTCCGAAACGTGAACGGTCACGAACTGGAGTTCGCCCGTAGGGTTGGTAATCGGATCGCCACGATACACGAGATTCTTGTGGATCCAGACGTCGAGCCCGTTGATTGGCGGAAACACCCAGCGGTAGTCCCAGACGAACCAAGTGTCGGTAAGCGGTCCTGACGTGCCGTCCGGTCCTCCGACCATACCCGGCACATGCAAAGGACCGCCCGGCAAATTATGGATGACCAACTCGGGAACCACGTCGCCAGTGATGGGATCGGTCATCGGAGGCGCCCACTCCCAATCGGGATTGTGGATCACCTCGTGCCAATCGGTGAAGGGGCGAATCGGAATGGTGGGATCGCTTGGCGGGGGAGGAAATATTTGCAGATGCTCCCAGACTGGAATGACGTGCCCGGGCACAAGCCCCACGCCGGGCTCGATGGGAATCGTGAAGATCTTTTGCCAGGGGTCGCCGTCCGGCAGGATGAAAAACTGGATCGGATTGGTCGGCGAGCCGACGTTGATCATGCCATCTTCGACTTGGAACGCCGTTGGCGGCGAACCACCGACTCCGGCGGGAATCCCCGCCGCCTGGGTCAAAGCCCCACTGAGGACCACGAGCATCCCGCCGATTGCCCCGCAAATCCACCGAGCGTTCATTGGTACTCCTCCGGATGGGCAGGCAACGCGCGTTGCGTTAAACGACGATGAGGCGGCCTCCCTGACGATGGCCGCTCCCTAATCCCCCCAGATAACTCCGTGACGGGCTGATGTCAAATAAAATCCATGAATTTCCTATCGATTGGACCGGCCGTGTGCCGGCCGGCGTGTGGAGTAGCGATCATCGGAGGAGCCGGCGGGCTGCAAATCGCCGTGCGGCAGCAGCGTAAGCCCATTTCCCCGCCGCGGAGAGGGAGCGAATGGGCGCTGCCTCGCTAAGCGAGAGGAGCCAGAGATGTCGCCTTCCTACGGCTTGGTTATCGAGCCGTCGCGGCGGCGCAGATTGCCCCAGTCCATGTCGAAGGGCGGGTCGTCGCGGATCGGGAAGCGCGCCGCGAGCTGTTCGTCGATGTCGATGCCCAGGCCCGGCTGATCGTTCGCGTAGTAGTAGCCGTCGCGCAGCTCCGGGCAGCCGGGGAATACGTCGTGCTCGGCTTGGTTGAACTGCCGGGCTTCCTGAACGCCGAAGTTGGGGCACGCCAGGTCCAGGTGCACGTTGGCCGCATGGCCCACCGGCGAGGTGTCGCCCGGTCCGTGCCAGGCGGTGCGCACGGCGAAGAACTCGCCCAGGGCGGCGATCTTGCGGGCCATCGTGATGCCGCCGATCTGCGAGATGTGGCAGCGAATGAAATCGATCAGCCGGCCGCTGATCAGCGGCACCCATTCGTGCGGATTGTTGAACAGCTCGCCCATGGCGATCGGCGTGCTGGAGAGCTTGCGCAGGTGCGTGAAGTAGCCGATATCCTCTGGCGAGAACGGATCCTCCATGAAGTACGGCCGGTATTGCTCCACGTCGCGCACGAGTTGCATGGCCAAAATCGGCGGCACGCGCTCGTGGATGTCGTGCAGCAGTTCGACCTCGTCGCCTACCGTTTTGCGGATGTGCTCGAACAGCTTCGGCACCGTGCGGACGTACGGCGCCGGCTCCCATGTTTCGGTGCGGGCGTTGGGCGGAACGTCGCGGCGGCTCCGCCTGCCTCCGCCGGAACCGTACGTCGATAGCTCCGGTATGGCGACCTGGATGCGGATGTGGCGGTAGCCCTCTTCCTTGTAGCGCTCCACGCGCTCCTGAACCTCTTCGAAACTGCCGCCGGAGGCGTGGCGGTAGGTGTCCGCGCCCTCGCGGCATTTGCCGCCGATGAGCTGGTACACGGGCAGCCCTGCGCATTTCCCGATGATGTCCCACAGCGCCATGTCGATGCCGCTAATGGCGTTGTTGAGCACCGGCCCGTTGCGCCAGTAGGAGCTGACAAACGCGCTTTGCCAGAAGTCCTCCACCGCCAGCGCATTCTTGCCGAGCATGAATGGCCGAAGGTATTGCTGCACGGCCGTTTCGACCACGCGGGCGCGCTGGGTGAAGGTCGCACAGCCGACGCCGTGCAGACCCGGTTCGCTGGTTTCGACCTTGACGATGACCAGACGGATGCCGGCCGGCGCGGTGAGGATTGTTTTGACGTCGGTAATCGTTACGTCTTTCAGACCGCGAGCGGCCTGGGCGACGGCCCCTTGGTCCTGGGCCAGTGTGGCGGAAGGGCCGAACAGGGATGTGGAGCCTGCGCCGCCGACCGCCGCCAGCCCTGCTAGTGAAAGCAAATCTCTGCGATGCATGCTCGTTCTCCTATCGTGCGATAAGTGGCGCTGTGCGGCATTGCTGGCTTTGCCCAGCCGTGGCACATGACCGGGGAAGGCTTAATCCGGCAAGGCTAGGGCAACGATAACAACCCGGGCGGCGCCCCGCAAACTTTTCACCTACCGGAAAAAGGAGCCGCTGAGAATTGGCGTGGAGAGTGCGAAGCGCTGCGGCGAAGTGGCGGCCTGTTTTTGCGTGCTTGCCCAGGTGCGGCGTGTTAGAATGCGGCCCAATTGCGGCCCGACCGGCCGAGCCTTTCCCGCTATCGGATCAACTCGTTCCAGGAGCACACCGACCATGACCCGCACACCCAGCTTAATCGCACTTGCCGCAGCCGTGCTGCTCGCCATACCGCTTTCCGCTCGCGCGCAAGAGAGTGAGGACGCGAACGTCGCCACGCCGTTCAACGGCAAGAACCTCGAAGGGTGGACGTTCAAGGAGCCCAAGGACCGCAGCCACTGGACGGTCGGCTTTCCGAAGATGAGCGAAGAGAATGCGCGCGAGCTGACCGTGGCCGACACGGGCGAAGGGGCCCCGGCGCTGGTAAACTCCGAAAGTCGCGGCGTCGATGCGTATACGACCGAGAAATACGGCGACTGCACGATCAGCCTGGACTTCATGGTGCCGCAAGGGTCGAACTCCGGCATCTACGTGATGGGCGAATACGAAATCCAGATTCTGGACAGCTACGGAAGAGAACGCCTTCGCCCCGGCGACTTGGGTGGACTTTATAATGCCGCCGCGCCGAAGACCAACGCCTCGAAGGAGCCCGGCACGTGGCAGACCTTCGTGATCGAGTTTCAGGCCCCCCGTTTTGAGAACGGCGAGAAGACCGCCAACGCCGTATTCAAGAAGGTCACGCTGAACGGCGAGGTGATTCACGAGAACGTGGAGATGAAGGGTCCGACTCCCACGGGCGTGAGCGGGAAAGAGGCGGAGACCGGTCCGCTGATGTTCCAGGGCGATCACGGCCCGGTGGCGTATCGAAACATCAAGATCACGCCGACGGGCGGCGCGGAGTAGTCCTACAGCGCAAGGTCCGAGGAAATGGGACAGGCATCTTATCGCCGCCGCCGGTATCCGGCCGTTTTCGCTACAACTGAGCGATAAGCAGCCAGTCCCATTTCCTATGTCCGGCCGCTCCTTCGACAAAGCGGGACGGGCACATCGTGCCGGAGATGTAACTTGGCGCCGATAGGTTCGGAGAGTCCCGCCGGCCGCCACCTGGGCATGTGGGACGCCGTCAGCATCATTGTCGGCATCGTGATCGGCGCCGGCATCTTCGAGACCGCCCCGCTGATCCTGCGCAATGTTTCCGGACCCTGGGCTGCGCTGGGCGTGTGGTTGTTGGGTGGAGCGATGTCGCTCGTCGGCGCACTGTGCTACGCGGAGTTGGCCACCACGTACCCGCAATGGGGCGGCGATTACGTTTACCTCACCCGGGCGTACGGGCGGTTCGCCGGATTCATGTTCGGCTGGGCGCAGCTTACGGTCGTGCTCACGGCGAGCATCGGGGCAATGGCTTTCGTGTTCGCCGACTACGCCGTGCGGCTGCTGGGCTTAAGCGACGCGGCCGCGTTTGGAGACCTGGCCTGGCCGGCGGCACTCGCCTTGGCCGCGGTAGCGACCCTATCGGCGATCAACCTGGCCGGCGCGGTCATCGGCAGTCGCGCGCAGAATGTGCTTTCGATCTTGAAGGTGCTGGGGCTGGCCGGCATCGTCGTGGCGGGCTTCGGCTGGGGAAGCGCCGCGGGTTGGGGGCCGCCCGCGGTGGCCGAGCCGGGCAGCGTTGCCCTGGCGATGATCCTCGTGCTGTTTACGTATGGCGGCTGGAACGACTGCGCCTTCGTGGCGGCCGAGGTGCGCGACCCGCGGCGGAACATCTCCCGCGCGCTGGTTGTCGGCATCGCGTGTATCACGCTGATCTACCTGCTGGTCAACTCGGCGTATATCTGGGGGCTGGGCTTTGCTCGCGCCGGGCAATCCTCGGCCATCGCCGCGGACGTTCTTGCCTTGGGCCTGGGGCCGTGGGGCGGCAAGGCGATGGCACTTCTGGTCATCGTCTCCGCGCTGGGGGCGTGCAACGGGCTGATCTTCGCCGGCGCGCGGATCTACTTGCGCATGGGAACGGATCATACCGTGCTGGCGTGGCTGGGCAGGTGGCATCCGCGACTGGGCGTGCCTGTCTGGTCGCTGGTCGTCCAGGCGGCCGTCAGCATGGCGATGATCGTGCTGGTGGGCAGCCTGTGGGGGCAGCGGTCGCTCAATGCGGGTCTCGCTTCGCTCGGCCTTGCCCCGGCCGATTGGTCCGGGCGTGGCGGCTTCGAGACACTCGTAGCCTGCTCGGCGCCCGTGTTCTGGAGCTTCTTTCTATTGACGGGCGTCTCGCTGTTTGTGTTGCGGGTGAAGGACCGGGACGTGGAGAGGCCGTTCAAGGTGCCGCTATACCCTTGGGTTCCGCTGGCGTTCTGCGCGATCTGCATCTGGCTGCTGGTGGCAAGCCTGCGTTACATCTTTGCGGTGAATCTGCAGGGGGGCCTGCTGGTGGCGGTTTCGCCGCTGGCGGCGGGGGCCGTCGTGTACGTGCTGACTTCCCGCGGTGCACCGGGGCAGTCGGCCAGTCGCGAAGAATGACGATCCTTTCATCGCGTTTCTCGAAAGCTGGTCGGATCGCTGTTTCCTGCTCGTCCACCGGAGCCGCTGTTGTACGCCGCGGAAGGACCGGCTAATCTGTCGGTCGCGTGTCGCCCACCCCACTGCGAGCAGGAGTTCCCGCATGTTTAGCCAGGTGATGCAGGACGGCATCAACGAACAGATCAACAACGAGCTGTACTCGGCGTACTATTACCTGGCCATGTCGGCCTATTGTCAGCGCGAGCAGTTCACCGGTTGCGCGCAGTGGCTGCGGGTGCAAAGCCAGGAAGAAAACCTGCACGCGATGAAGCTGTACGACTTCCTGCTGGCCCGCAACGGCAAGGTGAAGCTGCGGGCGATCGCCGAGCCGCCGCAGAATTACGAGTCGCTAACCGCCGTCTTCCACCTGGCCTTCGAGCACGAGCAAGAGGTCACGCAGCGGATCGATTCGCTGTACGAGTTGGCCTTCAACGAAAAGGCCTTTGCGGCGCTGGTCGAGCTGGAGTGGTTCATCAGCGAGCAAGTCGAGGAAGAGAAGACCGCACGGGAGATCGTTCATAAGTTCGATTTGGTGAAGGGCGATCCGGCGTCGCTGCTCGACTTGGACCGCGAACTGGGGCGGCGTTCCACCGTGCCGGAGGAGCCGGCGTAGCTGTTGAGCCGGTTAGCTTCTATAGTGGCACAGACATTCTTATCTGTGCAGCTCCCGGTGGTGCCGTAGCCGTGCCGGATCAAGCAGCGGTTACTGCTTCTCGCTGAGGCACTCAGCTAAAGGTCAACGCCGATCCGCTTGGCGAGGATCTTCAGCGCCCGCTCGAAGTGTTGAAACGGCCGCACCGGCTCCCGCTTGCGGGCCCAGAAGAACGTGCGGTCGACCAGATCGACCGGCAACTCTCCGGACTCGACGTGCGCGACTACCTTATCGATGAATTCGAACTCGACCGGCCGGCGTGCCTTGAGCCCCTTCTCAAGCCGGTCCTTCAGATCGGCCGTCTTTTCGGCGGCGAGCTTCTGACTTGCAGCCGATCCCGACGAGGTTGCCCCGGCTGTAAACAGAACCGTTGCCACAAGCAATGCGGCGATCGACACGTACGGCAGCGCGCGAAACATAAGAATCAGCCCTTGCTCGATTCGAGTAGAGGAGACGTGCGAGAGCGGGGCGGCGGCTTATAGGCAATCGAGCACCGAAGAACAAGGTCGATTTACGACGGACCAGTCCCGCCGCACCGGCGCAAGCTTCAACGCCCTACCGGCTTACATCTCGCGAAGAGCGTCGCGATCGCTGCTTGATGTAGCCGCGGCAACGCATCGGAAAATTGACATACGTCGCGGACTTCCGCTATACTGCGCCTCGCGTGCTCGTGCTAGCGGAGCTGCGTCTGCGGTTGAAATTGTCCAGTGCCTTGGGCAGCGTTCCGCCGCCTTACATGCCGCGCCGCTACCTGCCTTGATCGACAGCGGCCGGCTGCTGCGTGCGCCCCGGCCGGTCACACCCGAGGGGAGATCCCGACATGCTCGTCATTCCCGGTCAGCCTGGCAAGGATTTGTGCGATCGTCACCTGGGAATCACGCGCCGCGATCTGTTGCGGGTTGGCGGTTCCTCCATGCTCGGGCTGAGCCTGGGCAGCATGCTGCAGATGCGCGACGCCTCGGCCGCCGAAGCACCTGTGCAGGGCGGGCCCGGCTGGGGGCAGGCCAAGAGCATCATCATGCTCTATCTGCAAGGCGGGCCGAGCCACCTTGATCTTTGGGACCCCAAAGAGAACGTGCCGGACAATGTCCGCAGTGCGTTCGGCAACATCGGCACGAAGTTGCCCGGCGTGCAGTTCACCGAGCTGCTGCCGAAGCTGGCCCAGGTCAACGACAAGATGACCATGATCCGCTCGATGAGCTACACGCCCAACGGGCTGTTCAATCACACGGCCGCCATCTATCAGATGATGACCGGCTACACGACCGACAAGGTGAGCCCCTCGGGGCAGCTCGAGCCGCCCAGCCCGAAGGACTTTCCGAACTTCGGGTCGAACATCGTGCGACTGCGGCCGGCGTCGGTGCCGATGCTGCCGTTCGTGATGCTGCCGCGTCCGCTGCAGGAGAGCAACGTCGTCAACAAGGCGGGCACGGCCGGCTTTCTCGGCCGGGCTTACGACCCGTACTATCTCTTCCCGTCGGGCGACGACATGGACATGCAGAAGATGGACCGCATCAAGGTCGACGATCTGCAACTTCGGCCCGAGGTCTCCTCGACGCGGCTGGAGCGCCGCGCCCGGCTGCGCGACCTGATCAACGAAGGCATGCCGGAGATCGAGAAGGCGGTCTCGCAGCACAATCTCAATCAGTACTACGATCGGGCATTGAGCCTGATTATTTCGGGCCAGGCGCGGGATGCGTTCGACTTGAACCAGGAGTCGGACGCGATGCGGGAAAACTACGGCCGCAACACGTTCGGCCAGAGCTGCCTGCTCGCACGGCGGTTGGTCGAGGCCGGCACGCGGGTGGTGGAAGTCATCTGGCCGAAGGTGGCCAACAGCGACAATCACTCCTGGGACGTACACGTCGGGCTGACCAAACGGATGAAGACGCAGGCCGCTCCCATGCTCGATTCCGGCCTCTCGGCGCTGATTGCCGATCTGGACGAGCGCGGCATGCTCGAGGACACGCTGGTGGTGGCCGTGGGCGAGTTCGGCCGCAGCCCGCAGCGGGGCGTGAGCACCTCGGGCAACAGCAACGAGGACGACGGCCGCGATCACTGGCCCTATTGCTACACGGCCTGCCTGGCCGGGGCCGGCGTGAAGCGCGGCTACGTGCACGGCAAGTCGGACGAGACCGCCTCCGCGCCCCTGGAGGATCCGGTTCATCCGCAAGAGCTGCTGGCGACGATCTATCACGCCTTCGGCATCTCGCCGACCAGCATCGTCTACAACCATCTCAACCAGCCCCGCGAGCTGGTCAAGGGCGAAGCGGTCACGCGGCTGTTCGCGTAAGCACTTCATGGGCGATGATGCGAAGGGTGCCATGACCGCCCAACAGTGGCATGCTGGCGTGATCTGAACGACTGTGCCGGTCGGTACCTACAAGAAGTCCGACGCGGCACCCCGATATCCTTGCGTCCTACCCGAGTCCGGCCTGCCAGCAGACTACAAGCCGGTTCGGCATATGTTAAGCTTGAGTCGGACGGGGGACTCTTCGAGCGGGCAACAACGGTCGCGGGTCGGCCGCGAGGTGAACTGCGATGGACGACCGGCAAGCGGACGCGCGACGCGAACGAATTGGCCGCATCAAGCAGCAGATCGCCGAGGGGACCTATGAAACACCCCAGCGTCTGGAGGCGGCCGTCGATGCGCTTCTTGATCGCTGGCAGCTCGACGCGGATTCGCCCCCGGAGCGGTCCATGTCGCGGCGCTCGCCGCCGAAGTAGGCACGCGATTTGCAATGCTCGTGGCCGTTAAAAAAATTGCTCTCGCAATCTTGCCCGGCGGTTGCGTAGAGTACAATTGAAAGGCCGCGGAGGCAGTTCGGCAATCGCCGACAGTCCCTTGAAAAACTGTTCTGCGGGTGGGAGATTGCCGATGTAATAATCGCGTCTCCTCGCAGTGATCAAAACAGAGGAAACATCAAGCTTTCCAGCCTACATTCCGTCGGAGGACCAACTTTTAGCGTTGGCCGAAGTCAACTGCGACTGTGCTCAGCATAGTCAGACTTCCGCCTTTCTCGCAGCGACTCCACCGTCGCAATTGGCTGGGAACTTGATTTCATCAAGGGTCGTGGATCCCGAACCAGGGACCGCGGCCCTTTTTGTTTGCGCAGCGTGGTTTTGCTGCGAGCCGGGTCTTGTGGCCAGTCCCCCTTTTCGCACCTCCCATCGTCTTCTTGGCGAATTGGCGCACCGGCGCTCGCGCACGGCTATAATCGGCCGCGACTGGCCAAGGCGGCCCTGCTCGATGCCACCATGCTGCCGAATCTACCAGCAACGGAGTCACCCGCCATGAGACATCTTGGCAGTGTCCTGCTCACCCTGTCGCTCTTGCTTTCGACCGCCCGTGCCCAACAGCCGCCGGACCTCATCCTGCACGGCGGTAAGATCGCCACCGTGGACGACGAGTTTCGCATCGCCGAGGCGATCGCCATCGCCGGCGAGCGCATCGTCGCGGTCGGCACCGACGGGGAGGTGCTGAAGCTGCGCGGCGACGATACGAACGTCGTCGATCTGGCCGGCAAGCTGGTACTGCCCGGTTTGATGGACTCGCACACGCACTCCGGCGGCGCGGCGATGACGGAATTCGACCACGAGCTTCCCGACATGCATTCGGTCGAAGACGTGCTCGACTACATCGAGTCGCGCACTCGCGCGGTGCCCGAGGGGGAGTGGATCGCCGTGCGGCAGGTGTTTATCACGCGGCTGCGCGAGCGGCGCTATCCCACGCGAGCCGAACTCGATCGCGTGGCGCCGAAGCACCCGGTGGTCTTCTCCACCGGGCCGGACGCGGCGGTCAACAGCCTGGCGCTGTCGACCAGCGGCATCGATAAGGACTTCCGCGTGGTCGGCTCGGGGCAGATCGAGCGCGACCCGGTGACCGGCGAGCCGACCGGCATCCTGCGCGGCGGTACGCAGCGATATCTGAAGGGATCGCCGCCGACGCGCGAAGCGACTGCCGAAGACCGCGCGCGGCGGCTGGCCCAGTTGCTGGCCGATTACAACTCCGTGGGCATCACCAGCATCGGCGACCGCAGCACGAGCGAATCGGACCTGGCGCGCTATGCCGCGCTGCTCGAACAAGGAAAGCTCACCGTGCGCGTGGCGGCGTCGTATCGCGTCGAAACCTCGGGCGAACTGGACGAGGTGATCTCGCAGATCGACCGCGTCGCCAAACATCCGCTTCGCCGTGACGACCCGATGCTACGGGTGATCGGCATCAAGACATTTCTCGATGGCGGCATGCTCACCGGCAGCGCGTACATGCGGCAGCCGTGGGGCGTGAGCGAGATCTATTCGATCCGCGATCCCGATTATCGCGGCGTGCTGTTCATCCCGCCGGAGCGGCTGGTGCCTATCGTGCGGGCGACCATCGAGCGCAAATTGCAGTTTACGGCCCACTCGGTCGGCGACGGTGCGGTGCATACGCTGCTCGACGCGTATGAACAGGTCAGCCGCGAGATGCCGATCCGCGAGACGCGACCCTGTATCACGCACAGCAATTTCATGAGCCACGAGGCGGTCGAGACGATGGCGCGGCTGGGCGTGGTGGCCGACATCCAGCCGGCCTGGCTGTACCTGGATACGGGCACCCTGGTGGCCCAGTTCGGCTACGACCGGCTGCGGTACTTCCAGCCTTTGCGGACGATCTTTGAGCAGGACGTGATCGCCGGCGGCGGATCGGACCACATGCAAAAGATCGGATCGCTGCGGTCGATCAATCCGTACAACCCTTTCCTGGGCATGTGGGTGACGATCGCGCGGCAAGCCCGCAATTTTGACCGGCCGCTGCATCCGCAGGAAGCTCTCTCGCGTGAGCAGGCGATCCGTTTCTATACGGCGAACAATGCCTACCTTTTGTTTCATGAACACCGCACCGGCACATTGGAGATCGGCAAGCTGGCCGACCTGATCGTGCTGGACCGCGACATCCTCACCTGCCCGGTGGATGACATCCGCGACACGAAAGTACTTTCGACGTACCTGGGCGGACGACTGGTCTATTCGGCTGAACAGCCGGCGGAGTAACCGCGTATGCGTTAGAACTCGCCAGGGCCTGCGATTGCACGCTCGGCCATCTAATTGGGCTGGGTCTACTATTGCTCCTTCATTCCTGTGGGAGGAGTGGGGGTAGCTGGAATCGCACAACGTCGGCTGTTCATCCACCCGCCAACGCCCGCCGGCGGCGGCGCCAAGCCCAGCCTCCGGCACACAGCAGGCCCAAGGCAGCCAAGCATGCGCTCGACGGCTCGGGAATCTGGACGATGCGGAACACGGCGCCGGTTTGGCCGTCGAGACCGCCACTGGCGGAACCCAGCAGGTAAAGCTCGCCGTCAGCGTCCTGGCCGAAGCCTTTGACGAACAGGTCCAGATCGCGGTCGTCAAACCCAATCACCATTTCGTGAATTTCCCCGGTCTCGAGGTCGCCCCAAAAGAGACGCTGCGAAAAGTCCCCGAAGACGTACTTGCCCTGCAACTGGGGAATTGCGTCGCCGCGGTAGACGAAACCGCCAATGACGGCGTCCCCCTCGTCGTGGTCGTACTCGAGCACCGGATCGATCAGCCCCGACGGCAGCCCGGTAAGGTCGTCGGAAACGGAGCCATCGGACGGGTCGAAGGCAAAAGAGCCTTCCTTCAATCGCCATCCGAAGTTTCCGCCTGCCGTGACGATGTCCACTTCCTCAATGTTGTTCTGTCCCGCGTCGCCGACGATCAGGTCGCCCGTCTGCGAGTCGAAGCTGAAGCGGAACGGGTTGCGAAGGCCGTACGCGAAGATTTCATCCGGTACTTCCGTGTCGCCGAGGAAGGGATTATCGCCAGGGATCCCATAATCACCGTTGGCGGAATCCGTGCCATCGACGTCGATCCGCAGCAGCGTGCCCAGCACGTTGGTGTTGTCCTGGCCGTTTCCGATCGTGCCATGCCCCGCGTCGTTGTCGTTCGATCCTCCGCCATCGCCCAGTGCGATGTGAAGATTGCCGTCAGGGCCGAAAGCGACCATACCGCCGTTGTGGTTGGATTGCGGCTGATCGATCCGCAGGATCTCGCGGCGGGTTGACATATCGACCAGATCCGGATTTGCTGCATCCACCTGCCACTCGGCGATCACGCTCTGATGATTGAACGACCCGGAAATCGGCACCGTAAAGTCGGCGTCGCCGGAGATCGGTTCGCTGGTGTAGGTGTAAAGCTTGCCGAAGCCGCCAGCGCTCGAATTGGCGAAGTCGGGATGGAAGGCCAGACCTAGTAAGCCGCGCTCGTCGAAGCCGCTGATGCCGACGAGGCGATCGCTCAGATCGAGAAACGGCTCGGTGGTTAGCTGGCCGTCTTTGATCAGTTCGATCGTGCCCGGCTGATCGACGACAAACAGCCGATTGGTGCCGTCGCCGGCGTGCGTTAGGTAATTCGGCGCGACGAGGCCGGCGGCGACCAGTTCCAATTCAACGCCGATGTTCCCCTTGGTGATGGGGGTCGGGATCGGGTCGGTCAGTTGGGCTATCGCGGGCTGGGCCCAAAGTAGGCCGGCGGCGATAACAAACGATGCGATGCGCGGCATAGTTGCACCTCTTCTCCGGAATCGTAGTTCTCAGGAATCGTGGTGGTGAAGCTCAGCGTGATCCGTGGTCCGGCCGTCGGGCAAGCCGAAGGCGCAGCGGATGCGAACGTCGCACTCACGAGCGGTTCCTGATGTTCCTGAGGAGATGCCGGTCCAACCAGTAGCGGCCAAGTCGCTGCCTGCCGCCGGTACAGTCGATCGCAGCACCTGACCTTACCGCACCGGCCGCTGGTCTGCAAATTTGTCGCCCAGCGCGGTGATCGCCGCTCGCGAGACCCGATCCACGGCGTGTCCGCTGCAAAGAGTGTGCCCTAAGGGACAGAAGCGGGCGCGGGCCAGCGGAACGGGTATCTGGCGCGGCGGCTGAAGCGCGTGCGCGACAAGTTGGCGTCCGCCGCGGCCAAAGCTGGCATCAAGACCGAGGGCGCTCGCGGCTGATCGTCACGGCGCTGCTCAGGCCGCGGAGCATTTCTTCCCAATGCTGCTCGCCCAGGTTGCGCTCGAAGTGCTCCTGCGCCTTCTCCCAATAGGGGATGGCGCGAGTCAGCTCGCCTTCGCCAAGCTCGGTCAACTCGATCGTCCGCGTGCGGCGATCCTTGCCGGGACGGGTGGACACCAGCCCGCGCTTCTCCAGCGGCTTTAAGTTGCGTACGAGAGTGGAGCGGTCCATGACCAGTTCACGGGCCAGCCGAGCCGGAGAGATCTGCTCGTGCAACGAAATGGCAATCAAGATCACCAGTTGCGTCGACCGCAGGCCGGTCGGCTGCAGCACCTCGTCGTACAGTTGCGTTACCGCGCGCGAGGCCTTGCGAAAGTGAAAGCAGGCGCAGCGCTCTGCCGCCCGGCGGTACTTATCGCGGACGGCATGATTGTTCTCTGATTCCATCCTCCCAGTATACACCGGCCAACTCGGGCATCGTCAATCAGCCGAACAATGCCCCTACGCGGCCGCCCGGTGCGATTTTTCTCACCTTCCCGTTTAGGGCAACCGCCGAAATCGGCTTCAATTTGGCGGCTTTCGAAAATTCGTCGGCCGTGGTGCGTCTAGATTAGCCTGGGCGCATCTGACGCACATGCGACAACTTGGCTATTGGCGACACGAGCCGCGTACCGCCAATTTCGCCGGGTTGCACAGCCGAGTCGGCTGAACCAGAATGTCGCCAATCGACCCGCGTGCTACACGGCTAAAAACAACGAATCTCGGAATCGCCACCATGAGAATGTGCTTGCCGACCCTCACCGCGGTGTTATGGATCGCCGCCACCGCCGAGGCCGATTGGCCGCAGTTTCGCGGCCCCACGGGGCAAGGCATCTCCAGCGCCCGAAATGTGCCGATCGAGTGGAGCAATGAGAAGAACGTTGTCTGGAAGCAGGCCATCCCCGGTGAAGGCTGGTCCTCGCCGATCGTCTTCGGCGGCCGCGTGTATCTGACAGCGGCGGTCCGCGACGAAGGCAGCAGCGAGAACCTGTCGCTGCAGGTGCTCGCGCTCGATGCGTTCAGCGGCCAGCCCCTTTGGCAGCGCGAGGTGTTCTCCGAGCCTGCAGGCGCCCTGCCGGGCATCCACTCCAAGAACAGCCAGGCCAGCCCGACGCCGCTGGTCGCCGACGATCGGCTGTACGTTCACTTCGGGCACCTGGGCACCGCGTGTCTCAGCCTGGAAGGCGCACTGATTTGGCGGAATACCGAGCTGCGATATCAACCGGTGCACGGCAACGGCGGTTCGCCCATTGTGGCCGGCGACGGACTGGTTTTTAGCGTGGACGGCCAAAGCGAGCGGTTCGTCGTCTCGCTCGATCGCCGCACTGGCGAGGTTCTCTGGAAGACCCAGCGCGACGAGAAGCCGGCCAAGAGCTTTTCGTTCTGCACGCCGCTGTTGATCCAGGTCGACGGGCAGCAGCAGATCATCAGCCCCGGCAGCGGCGTCGTCGCTGCCTACGATCCGCCCGACGGCCGCGAGATTTGGAAAGTGCGCCATGACGGGTACTCCGTCGTGCCGCGGCCGGTGTACGGGCATGGCCTCGTTTACATCAGCACGGGCTACGACTCGCCGGTGCTGCTGGCGATTCGGCCCGACGGCGAAGGGGATGTAACCGATACGCACGTCGCCTGGTCGCTCCGCCGGGGTGTGCCGCTGACGCCGTCGCTACTGCTGGCCGGCGATGAGCTTTACCTGATGGACGATCGCGGCGTGGCGACGTGCCTGGATGCTGCGTCCGGCGAGCGGCATTGGCAGCAGCGCATCGCCGGGGATTATTCGTCGTCGCCCGTGCTGGTCGAGGACCGGGTGTACGTGCAGACCGAGCGTGGCAAATCGGTGGTGTTCGCCGCCGAAACGCGCTATCGCCAACTGGCGACCAACGAGCTTGGAGAGCGGACGCTGGCCTCGTTCGCGGTCACCGACGGGGCGCTGTTCATCCGCGGCGATAAGCATCTCTACCGAATCGGAAATAAGTAATTGGTGGCACAGACATTCTCGTCGGTGCTTTTACGCGAGTTTGAATTCAACTAGCCCCTCTTCCCGCAGCGGAGAGGACGCAAGAGAGGACCGGCTCCGAGCGATCCAACACAGTTATCCCTTCAATTTTGAACGACGATACTCTCATTGGGGTATTAATTGATACGAATGAAATCGCGACGATTACTGGTCGGTGGTATTTTGTGCACTTTGGTGGGAGTGGCCTGGCTGCTTCCAATCCTGTTCGAATTGTCACTCGGCAATGCGCTGACGCAAACGGGCAGGAATGTAGCTTGGCTGGGGCCGGTGCTCGCGCTGGGAGGATTCATACTAGTCGCTTGGGGGCTCCAGGTGCGACAGGAGCCTGGGATGCCTGCTTCTGTACGACTGGCCATCGCTTGTAACGTTCTGTTTTTGGCATTCTGTGCATTGGAGCTTAGTGATGGCATGGTTCGGCAAGACGGAAGAATCTTCTACTGGACCACGATGTTGTTCCTTCCGGCGCTACTTCTTCTCCATGGAATGACCTCGGCTCAACGTTGGGCCTGGTGGACCGCTCGTGTATTGACGGCCGCGTTCGCGCTCTGGTTCTTAGCAGTTGCACTCGCCATTCCGTTCGCTGACGTGCGTTCAGGAGGTGAACCGGTTACTCGATGGGGAAGAGTCTGGATGATCGGGATAAGTCTCATGTTCGTGAGCGGCGCAGCAGCATCCTTCCGAGTTTTAGGATTCACTGAGGCAAGGCATTTCTTCGGTGTGGCAAACAATGCCGAGCAAAGTGCGACACCGATTGGCGGTTATCGTATGCCATCAAGAGAAGGAATTCCCAAGGCAGGGCGCGATTGATATGCGATGCCAACTGGATCCGACGGGCAAATCGCGCTCGTTGAGATTAGCACGTATGGCCGATTCGAAGTCCGTACAGGCGGGGTTCCGACGTGACGTCGCCTTCCGCCTTATCGGATGCATGCATCTGGGATAGCCGTGTTTTGGACCATATGGCCTGGGCGTCGGCACTGTTAGGACGGGGGTTAGCAGCGACCTTCCCGCTCAACTTGTCACGTCAACATCGCCGGCTACGCGTGGCTCACAATTCCTGCACGCGGACGTTTCGGAACTTGACGACTGAGCGCTGGTCATGGTTTTGCAGGCCGATGAAGCCCCGCTCGCGGCGCGTAAGGTCGGTGTCGACGGTGACTGCGCCATTGAGCTCCACGCGGACGTGCTGGCCCTTGGCGACGATCGTGGCGGTGTTCCACTCGCCGGCCGGGCGGATGCGGTTCTCGGTCGGAGCGATCACATCGTATAGCGAACCAGCGCCGCCTTTGGTCGGTTCGCGCCCGTAGCTGTCGTGAATCTGTAGTTCGTACCCGGTGAAGGCCGGGTTCTTCTCTTGGGCCGAGCGGAAGAAGACGCCGCTGTTGCCGTTCTCATTGATGGCGAACTGTAGCTCCAGGCGGAAGTCGCCGTACTCCTTGTCAGTCCGCAGCCAGGAGCCGCTCACCTCCGGGTTGGTCGTCCAATCCTCGCCGTTTCTTCCGACCAGGACGCCGTCTTCGAAGGACCACTGCCCGCCGTGCAAGCGAGTCCAACCGTCCAGCGAGTCGCCGGAGAGGATCGGCACCACCTGGCTCTGCCGCTGACGAATTTCGCGCAGCACGTCGCGGGTGATCTCGATCGCGCGGGCTTCCTCTTCTTGCGAAGGCGGAGAGGTTTCGATGCCGACGTCGCCGGTGTAGCCGGAGTCGCGAACGTGCCGCATCATGCGGTCGTAGTCGGTGTCGAGAATGCCGACTTCGGAGAACCGAACGGCCTTCGCGCTGACCGCCTTGGCGAACGGCAGCAGCGCCTCGACGGCATCGTAGCGGTCGACGTCATCGGGAAAGTTGCCGAAGTCTGGCAGCGTGCCGAAGTTCGGCCGGTCGGCTACTTCCATCACCCGCACCAACCAATCCGGGTCGGAAGAAGGGCCGCCGTGGTTTTCGATGATGACGGACATCTCGTGCTGGGCGGCGTGATCGGCCAGCTTGCGGCCGCTGTCGACGATCCGCTGTGCGAGGTCCTGCTGTTCACCCCGGGCGTTGATCCGCACGGCATAGCAGCCCAGCCGCTTGGCCGCGTCGATCCACAACTTGTGCTGATCGATGGCCTTCGAGCGCGCTGCGACATCCATCGCGCCAAGTGAGCCGGCCGTGTCGATCATGACCAGTCCGATCCGCACGCCTTCGCCCTCGGCTCGCGATTTGAGGTCGTCCAGGTAAGCCGCGTCCTCGACCTTGTCGGCGAAGAACTGGTCGACCAGCTCGACGGCGTCGATTTCAAAATCGCGCTTGGCGACCCGTGGAAAGTCGAGATTATCGAGCTTGCCGTCGTTAAGTGTGCGATGCAGCGACCACTGGGCGAGCGAGATCTTGAAGAGCTCCTCCGGCGGCACCGTCTCGGCGGCCCAGGCCATTTGGCCCGGCTGAAGTCGTAGGGCGAGTCCCCCCAGCGTGCCGAGCGAGAGGGCGAGGAACGTTCGTCGTTGCATGGTGTTAACTCTCCGGCAGGGGTGGGCGTCGAGCATGACGATGATGGAAAGGTAGGTAAAGCGGGGCCTATTGTAGCTGGTGCGTTTGCCGGACGCGAGTAACGGTCGCTCGGCGATTTCGTGTAAGATAACGGAAAGAATGAACCGAACGTGCCGCCGGCCGTCACTAAACGTTTGCCGCGGGGAGGATCGACGGTGAAGTTGCCTCCGATTCTCCGGCGGCGATAGAATGGCCGGTGGCGTTGCACGGCATTCAGACGGAACAGCCGCGGAGTTTTTACGGCCGCCGGGCCGCGAACGCAACGACTACGCAGGGACTGCATCAGGTCGAAGCCAACGAGAAGGGGCGTCATGACCCAGTCGTCCAGTTGCCCGCTCGCCGGGCACTTGCAACATCCACGGGCCGTGCGGCGCGTTTCGCCTGGCCCATTACGCAGTATTCTTCTCGGCGCGATTCTCTGCGGCAGCCTCAACGTCTCCGGCGCGACGGCGGCAGAGTTGGATGAGGCGACCGCCAAGTTCCAAACCGGCCAATATGCCGAGTGCATCGCGGACGCCGAAGAAGAGATCTCCGAGGGGTCCTGGAATGAACAGTGGCCGCTGCTGAAGATCCGCGCGGAAATGGCCGTTGGCATGTACACCGACGCCCGCGACACCTTCGAACAGGCGCTGCGGCGGCATCCGTCCAGCATACGCCTGCGGATGCTGGGCGAAGCGGTCTACCGCTATAACAAGCAGCCGGAAGAAGCCGGGCTGTTGATGGTGAGCATCGAGAGCCTGGCGCGCTCGTCGCCGTGGCGGTATTCTGACGCGGCCAATCGTGTGGCCCTGGGCCGGTACTTCATCCGGCGAGGCGCCGACGCACGGCAGGTGCTCGAGCTTTTCTACGATCAGGCGAAGAAAGAGCGGCCCGATTACGTCGAAGCTTATCTGGCCAGCGGTGAGTTGGCGCTGGCGAAGCACGATTACGGGCTGGCGGCCGAGGCCTACGAGAAAGCCGTCGAACTGGCGCCCGACGATCCGGACGCGCACCTGGGCCTGGCGAAGTCGCATCAGCCCAGCGACCCGGAGAAATCGGCCGCGGAACTCGCCGCCGCGCTGGAGCGCAACCCGCGGCACGTCGACAGCATCCTGATGCAGGTCGACCACCTGGTCGATGCCGAGCAGTACGACGAGGCCAGCGAGCGGCTCGACGAGGTGTTCCGCGTCAACTACCTGCACCCCACCGCCTGGGCATATGAAGCGGTGCTCGCACATCTCGACGGGGACATGGCCGGCGAGCGGCTGCGCCGTCGGGCGGCGCTGTTGGCCTGGCCCGCTAATCCCGAGGTCGATCATCTTGTCGGGCGGAAGCTGTCCGAGAAGTATCGCTTTGCCGAAGGCGCCGAGTATCAGCGCCGCGCGCTGAAGCTCGACGAGACCTACCTGCCGGCCAAGATGCAACTGGCCGTCGACTTGTTGCGCTTGGGAGAAGAAGACGAAGGCTGGCAATTGGCCGACGAAGTGAACGCCTCCGACGGATACAACGTGGTGGCGCATAACCTGGTGACGCTCCGCGACGCGCTGAACGACTTCCGCACGCTGTCAGCCGACGGCTTCATCCTCCGCATGGAAGCACGCGAGGCGGAGCTGTACGGACGCCGCGCGCTGGACCTGCTGCGGGAAGCAAAGCGGGTGTTGTGCGAGAAGTACGACGTCACGCTCGAAGACCCGATCATCGTGGAGATCTTTCCCGAGCAGAAGGACTTCGCGGTGCGTACCTTCGGCATGCCGGGCGGAGCGGGCTTTTTGGGCGTCTGCTTCGGCAAGGTGATTACGGCCAACAGTCCGGCGTCGCAGGGCACCAGCCCTTCGAACTGGGAGGCGGTTCTGTGGCATGAGTTTTGCCACGTGGTCACGCTCCACAAGTCGCGCAATAAAATGCCGCGTTGGCTGAGCGAGGGAATCTCGGTCTACGAGGAGCGGCAGGCCGATCCGAGCTGGGGGCAAAGCATGACGCCGGTCTACCAGCAAATGGTGCTGGGCGACGATCTTACGCCCGTCAGCCAGTTGAGCGGCGCCTTTCTGCGGCCGGAAAGCGGGTTGCACTTGCAGTTCGCTTACTACGAGTCCTCGCTGGTCGTCGAGTATCTGGTGAAGACCTACGGCCTGGAAACGGTGCGTGGGATGCTCGACGATTTGGCAATCGGGCTGCCGATCGAGGCCGTGCTGCTGCGGCACACTGGGTCGCTGGAAAAACTGGATGCGAATTTTGAACAGTTCGCGCGGGAGCGGGCCGAGGCGTTCGCCCCGGAGGCCGAGTGGGATGATCCGGAGCTGGAGCCGCCGCTGGACGTGGCGACTTTGACCGAATGGCTCGAAATGCACCCCAACAACTTCCCCGCGTTGCAGCAATTGGCCGAACTCCACATCGCGCAGCAAAACTGGGAAGAGGCGGAAAAGGCGCTATTGCGGCTGAAGGACCTCTACCCGGAAGACACCAGTGGGCAGGGGGCAAATCGCCAGCTCGCTCGCGTTTATCGGGAAACGGGCGAAACTGACAAGGAGCGGGCGGTGTTAGAAGAAGTGGCGGAAGTCGTCGCCGATGCGCCCGAGGTCTATCTCCGCCTGGCGGAGTTGGCCACCGAAGCGGGCCAGTGGGAGGTAGTTGCGGACAACGCGCATAGAATGCTGGCCGTCAACCCATTGGTGGCTGCCCCGCACCGGCACTTGGCCGTGGCGGCCGGTCGCCTCGATCGTCCCGCCCAGGCGGCCCAGGCACTGCGGGCGATGCTCGTCTTGGATCCGGTCGACCCGGCGGAATTGCATTACCGCTTGGCCGAGCAACTGGCGCGGTCTGGCCAACGAGAGCAGGCCCGTCGCGAGGTGCTGCGGGCGCTGGAAGAGGCGCCTCGTTTTCGTGACGCGCACCGCCTTTTATTGTCTTTGGTTGACGAGACGGAGCAGTCAGCAGACCAGACCGAGCAAGCCGCGCCCGCAGGAGCAGGAACACCGTGAACAAAAGCCTTCGGATCGGTATCGCACTGGTGTTGCTCGTCACCGTTTGGGCCGGTATTTCCGCAGCCCAACGCGACCGGCGCGACTTTCGTGACCGCCGGGATCGCGATCGCTGGGATGACGATCGCCGGGATCGCGACTTCGATGATCGCCGCGGCGTGCCGGAATGGGAAAACAATGAGCAGTTCAAGCACGACGTCTTTACCTTCGTGCGCGTGCGATACAACAGCGGGGGACGTTACGGACGAGGGTGGGGACGACGCGGTGGCGGCGGCGATTGGGCCACGGACTATCGCGACAGCGATCTGAACTTCTCCTTCCGCCTGCAGCAGCTCACCTCGCTGCGGGTGAATCCCGAGCCGGTGGTTGTCGAACTCACCGACCCGGAACTGTTCGACTATCCCTTCATCTACATCATTGAGCCGGGCAACTTATTTTTTACCGAGCCGGAGAAGGAATCGCTGCGGCTATACCTGGAGAATGGCGGCTTCTTGATGGTCGACGACTTCTGGGGCGACTACGAGTGGCTCAACTTCTACGAACAGATTACCGGCGCCTTGGGCCGCGAGCCGGTCGAGCTTCCGCTGGAGCACCCGATCTTTCACTGCGTCTACGATCTGAAGGAGAAGCCGCAGATCTGCAGCATCGGGCACGCCGTCCGCGGCCGCGCTTATGGGGTCACCTGGGAAGGCGGGCCCGACACGCGCACGCCGCACTACAAGGGCATCTTCGACGACGACGGCCGGCTGATGGTCATCATCTGCCACAACACCGATCTGGGCGACGGCTGGGAGGAGGAAGGCGTGGACGAATGGTACTTCCACGAATTCGCTGAGAACAAGGCCTATCCGCTGGGCATCAACATCGTCGTATACGCCATGACGCATTAGCACCACTCGCCGCCCGGAACGTTTGTCATCGCGCTTGTCGCGACCGCGCGAACACCTGCCCGGCCACCACTCCTTCATCCACACAAAGCTGTTTACTTCTTTTCTCCGAGGGACGCACCGTGACCGTTAGCACCGAGTCGTACGAAATGGAGCGGGAAGTTGTCGAGCAGCTTCGCGCCGGGCGCGATCGCATTCAATCCGAGCTCTCCAAGGTCATCGTCGGCCAGCAGGAGGTCACCCAACAGCTCTTGATCAGCCTGATGGCGGGCGGGCACTGCCTGATCACCGGCGCGCCGGGCCTGGCCAAGACGCTGCTGGTGCGGTCGATCGCGCAGATCTTCCACCTTAAGTTCCAGCGCATTCAGTTCACGCCCGACCTGATGCCCGCGGACATCACCGGCACGGAAATCCTGGAAGAGACATCCGAAGGCCACCGCCAGATGCAGTTCGTCAAGGGACCGATCTTCGCCAACGTAATACTGGCCGACGAGATCAACCGCACCCCGCCAAAGACGCAGGCGGCGCTGCTCGAGGCGATGCAGGAGCACCAGGTAACGGCCGCCGGCGTGCGGTACGTGCTGGAGGAGCCGTTCTTCGTGCTGGCCACGCAAAACCCGATCGAGATGGAGGGCACCTATCCGTTGCCCGAGGCCCAGCTCGATCGCTTTATGTTCAACGTGGTGATCGACTACCTGCCCGAGGATGACGAGGTCGAAGTCGTACGCCGCACCACCTCGCAGCGGCCCGAGCCGATTCAAGCGCTGTTGACCGGCGAGGACATCATTCGCTTTCACGAGGTGGTCCGCCGGGTGCCGATCGCCGAAGACCTGGTGCGGTATGCCGTGCGCCTGGCCGGCGCCAGTCGGCCGGGTCAGCCCGAGGCGCCGGAGTTTGTCAACAACTGGGTGAGCTGGGGAGCCGGCTTGCGGGCGGCGCAGTACCTGGTGCTGGGGGCGAAGGCCCGGGCATTGCTTTCCGATCGCACGCACGTGACGGTCGACGATCTGCGCGCGCTGGTGCACGCCACGTTCCGCCACCGCATTCTGATCGGCTACCGCGCGGAAGCCGAAGGCGTGGACGTCGAGACGGTGATCGATCGACTCTTAGAGACGGTCCGGGTGCCGGAGCGGTAATGGCTACCAACCTCGCCAACTCGAACGGCAAGCGGCGCAATCGCCGCCGCGTCAGCCCGGGCAGTGCCGCGCTGATCGATCCGCATGCCCTGATGCGGATCAAAGATCTGCAGATGCGGGCGAAGGTAGTGGTCGAAGGCTTTTTCAGCGGGCTTCACCGTAGCCCTTATCACGGCTTTTCGGTCGAGTTCAGCGAATACCGCCAGTACACGCCCGGCGACGACCCGCGTTACCTCGACTGGAAGCTCTACGCCCGCAGCGATCGCTACTACGTGAAGCGCTTTGAGGACGAGACGAACCTGCGCTGTTATTTGCTGGTCGATCAGAGCCGATCGATGGGCTTTGGCTCGGGCAGCTTCTCCAAGGCCGAGTACGCTCGCACGCTGGCGGCCACGCTAGCGTATTTTCTCGCGACGCAGCGCGACGCGGTGGGGCTTTTGACGTTCGATGCCGAGATCGCCGAATATCTGCCGCCGCGCTACCGGCCCGGTCACCTCCACCGGCTGATGCTCTGCCTGGAACAGGAACTGGCCGGCACGTCGACCGATCTGGCGGCGCCGTTCGAGCAGATCGCCCGCACGGTGAGCAAGCGGGGCGTGGTGGTGCTGATCTCGGACCTGTTGGCGCCGGTCGACATGCTGGGGACGCACCTGGGCTACCTGCGGATGCGCGGCCATGAGGTCATCGTGATGCGCATTCTCGACCCGGCCGAGCGGGAGCTTCAATTCGACGCCCCCGCCATGTTCCACGACCTGGAGTCCGGGCGAGATCTCTATGTCGATCCGGCGACTGCCCGAGAGACGTACCGGCAGCGGTTCGCCGAGCACGAGTCGGTCGTCTCCAAGATGTGCGCGAACCTGGGGATCGAGTACGTCGCGCTGTCGACCCAGCGGCCGCTGGAGTTGGCGCTGTTCGACTTCCTGCAGACCCGGCTGCGGCGCGGCAAGACCGTGGCGCGCAAAGGGGCCATGCGCGCGGCGGGAGGGAGCACGGCATGAGCTTTTTAACGCCACTTTATATCGCCGGCATGCTGGCCGTCTCGCTGCCGATCGTGCTGCACCTGATCCGGCGCACGCCGAAGGGGCGGCTGCCGTTCAGTTCGCTAATGTTCTTGACGCCCTCGCCGCCGCGGCTCACCCGCCGCAGCCGATTGGATCAGCTTCTGTTGTTGTTGCTTCGCGGACTGGCGCTGACGCTGCTGGCCCTGGCCTTCGCGCGGCCGTTCTGGCGGGCGAGCACCGAGTCGCAAGTCGACACTGCCCCGGGCCGGCGTGTGGCCGTGCTGCTGGACACCAGCGCCAGCATGCGGCGGACCGGCGTCTGGGAAGACGCGCTTCGCCAGGCGAACGAGGTGCTGGATGAACTTCGGCCGGCGGATCGGGTAGCGCTGATAACCTTCGACGACCGGGTGCGGACGTTGGTGGACTTCGAAGAGACCGACCGCGTCGAGCCGGGCCGGCGGGCCGAATTGGTCCGCCAGCGGCTGGCCCAGGCCGCGCCCACTTGGGCCGAGACCGATCTGGGGCTGGCGCTGGTGGCGGCGGCCGAAGCGCTCGCCGAGGCCGAGTCCCGGCAGGAGGCGAAGGTCGTCACCGGTGGGCAGATCATGCTGATCTCCGACCTGCAGCAGGGGAGCCGACTGGAGTCGCTTGACGCGTTCGCCTGGCCGCAGGAAATTCAACTGTCGCTGCATCCGGTCGGTCAGGAAAGCGGCCGCACCAACGCGGGTATCCATCTGGTGGCCGGCGGTGACGACCATGACGCCGCGGACGGCCGCATTCGCGTTCGCGTGGTCAACGCGCCCGATGCCACTCGCGAGCAATTCCGCCTGCAGTGGATCGGCGAGGACGGCCGCGCCGGTCTGCGCGAGGGCGAGGATGTCTACGTTCCGCCGGGTGAGAGCCGCACCGTGCAGTTGGATTTGCCAGTGGTGCCGTCCGTAGCTGCCGACGATCCTAATTCCGATGCCGATGCAGTTGCCCAATCGCCGCCTGCCGAACAGCCGCCTGCCGAACAATCGTCGACCGGCGCGGCGCAGGTCGATGAAGAAGCCAATGAACAACAGGTCGCGCTGCAGACGGCTCCCTTTGAAGCCGGCAGCCTGCAGCTCTTGGGCGACGACGAGGCGTTCGACAACACCCTGCACGTAGCGCCCCGGCGCCAGGCGGAGCTCTCCATCGCCTACCTCGGCGACGACGCTGCCGACGATACGCAAGGCCTGCGCTACTACCTGGACATCGCCTTCTCGGAGACGCCCTCGCGCAAGATCAACATTCGCACGTACACCCCGGGCGAACCGCTGACGGCGCCCGAACTGCCGCCGCCCCGCCTGGTGGTGCTGCCCGATCCGGCGGTGCCGCAGGACCGTCTCGACCAGTTGCGCGAGTACCTCGGCCAGGGCGGCCGCATGCTGGTCGTGCTGCGCACGGCCGACTCGGCTGAGCAAGTTGCCCGGCTGGTCGGAAAGCCGGAGATGAAGATCGCGGAAGCGGACGACCAGTCGTACGCCATGCTGGGCAGCATCGACTTCGGGCACGCGATGTTTTCCGCGTTCGCCGATCCCCGGTTCAGCGACTTTACCAAGATCCAGTTCTGGAAGCACCGCCGCGTCCAGCTCGACGATTGGGACGGTGCGCACGTGCTGGCCCGGTTCGACAACGGCGACCCGGCGATGATTGAGTTCCGCCAGGGAGAAGGGACGCTGTGGCTGTGGACCAGCGGCTGGAACCCGGGCGACAGCCAGTTGGCGCGGTCTTCGAAGTTCGTGCCGCTGCTGGGGCGGATGCTGCTCTCGCGAGGTTGGACCGACGCGGCGGCGCAATATTTCGTACACGATGCCGTCCCGCTGCGCGCCCGTGCGGCCGCGGCCGACGAGGTGACGGTGCGCGATCCCGACGGCACCGACCACCTGCTTCGCGAAGCGGCCCAGTCATTCGACGCCACCGGCACGCCGGGCGTCTATACGCTGGCCTCGGCCGACCAGACCGAGAGCTTTGCAATCAACCTGGCAGCCAGCGAAAGCCTGACCTCGCCGCTCGACTCGGCACAGCTCGAACAGCGGGGAGTATTGCTCGCCGGCAAGCAGCTCACGGCCGAAGTAGAGGCCCAACAAAGGCGGCAGATGCGCGACGTCGAGCTGGAAGGCCAGCAGAAGATGTGGCGGCATCTGATCCTAATCGCGCTGGTGGCATTGATCGGAGAAACATGGCTGGCCGGGCGACGTGCCCGCGCGAGCGGTCTTCCACCCGGGGAGTCGTCATGATGGACCGGCGCCTGTATGAAGAGCTGGAGCGTGTGGCCGAGCGATATCGTCGCATGCGGATGTGGAGCGCGCTGACGGCCGTGTGGCTGTGCGGCGCGGCGGTGGCCGCCTCGACGTTGTGGCTCCGCGGTGCTGCCGGCGGTTCGCCGCGGCAGACGGCGCTGGGGCTGGTGGTCTCGCTGGCGCTGGCCGGGCTGGCCTGCGCATGGATGGCGGTTCGCTCCGTGCGGGATTATCGCTGGATCGCCCGCCGCGTCGAGCGCCGCTTTCCTGAGCTTAACGCCGCGCTGCTGGCGGCCATCGAACAACAGGCGCGCCCCGGCAAGCGGCTCGGCTTCCTGCAGGAATCCACCGTTCGGCAGGCGCTCGATCACAGTCGCCGCCATGGCTGGGAGTTCATCGTCTCGCCGCGCCGGCTCTGGGCGGTGCAGCTCGCCCATGCGCTAGCGCTGGTCCTGCTACTCGCCAGCCTCACCGGTTTGGTCTTGTCGCGCGGCCCGGAAGGTGAAGCGGCCGACGCCACGCCGCGGATCACCACCCCGCCCGAGGGCTTCCAGATCAGCATCGAGCCGGGCGATTCCGATCACGAGCGCGGCACCAGTCTGCTGGTGCTGGCCACCTTCGATGGAGCCACTCCACCGAGCGCCATGCTTGTCTATACCGAGGCGTCGGGCGAGGAGCAGTACCTGGCGATGTCGCGCAGCCTGGAAGACCCGGTGTTCGGCGCGCGGATCTCGGCGGTGAATGAGCCGCTGGAGTATCGGGTCGACTACGCCGACGAGTCGACGCGGCCGTACCGCGTCACCGTGTTCGACTATCCCGAACTGGTCCGTTGCGACGCGCGGCTAGTGTTTCCTGCCTACACAAACCAGGAGGAGACGCTGGTCGAAGACACCCGCAACATCACGGCGGTGGAGGGCAGCGAGTTGACGCTGCTGTGCCATCTGAACAAGCCGGTGGCCTCTGCCCGGTTGACGGAAACCTCCGGCGAGTTCGTCGAGCTATCGCCGGCCTCGGCCGATCCGCTGTTGTACGAAGCGACGCTGACGTTGACCGAGTCGCGCCGCTTTACGCTGAACCTGACCGACGAGGCCAATCGGGCGAACAAGCTGCCGCCGGAGATTGTGATCAACGTTACGCCCAACCAGCCGCCGCAGCTCAAGCTTCTCGCGCCGGGGCGCGATATGCGGGTTTCGCCGCTGGAGGAGCTTTCGGTGCGGGCCAGCGCCTGGGACGATTTCGGCCTGGCGCAGTATGGCATCAGTTATCAGCAGGGCGGTCAGCCGCCGCAGGATGTCGCGCTGGGCACATCCGCCGGCGCGAAGCAAGAGCAAACGCTCGATCATCTGATCACGTTTGAATCCTTGGACGCAAAGCCCAACGATCTGGTTTCTTATTACGTCTGGGCGGAAGACATCGGTCCCGATGGCCAGCCGCGGCGCGTGCTCAGCGACATGTACTTCGCCGAGGTGCGTCACTTCGAAGAGATCTTCCGCCAGGGCGAGCAGCCGGCCGGCGGCGAGGAAGAAGCTCAGCGCCAACAACAGCAACAGCAGGGCGGCGGCGCCGGAGCGGAAGCCGCCGGCGAGCTAGCCGAGTTGCAAAAGCAGATCATCACCGGCACGTGGAACCTGATGCGGCGCGAGACGTCCACGCCGCCCAGCGACCAGTTCGCCGAGGACGCCACGCTGCTGCGCGACTCGCAGGAACAGGCGCTGGAGCAGTCGCAGGAGATGCTGGAGCAGATCACCGACGCGGAGTCCAGCGCCTTTCTGGCTGAAGCGCAAGACCAGATGACCCGCGCCGCGGAGTCATTGACCGCCGCGGCGGGATTGTCTATCGAAGCGCTGCGGCCGGCGCTGGCCGCCGAACAAGCGGCCTATCAGGCGCTGCTCAATCTGCGGGCGAGAGAGTTCGAGGTCACGCAGAGCAATCAGCAATCCCAAAGCTCGAGCAGTTCCAGCAGCAGTAGCAGCAGCAACAGCCGCTCGCAGCAGCAGCTACAGCAGTTGGAGCTGTCCAACTCCGAGAACCGCTACGAAACGCAGCGCACCAGCGCGCCGCAACAGCCGGAAGATCAACAGCAGCAAGAAGCGCGGCAGGTTCTCAACCGTCTGCGGGAGCTGGCCCGGCGGCAGAACGATCTGAACGAGCGGCTCACCGAGCTGCAGTCCGCGCTGGAAGCCGCCCAGACCCAGGCCGAGCGCGAAGAGATCGAGCGGCAGCTCAAGCGGCTGCGCGATCAGCAGGAAGAAATCCTGCGCGATACCGACGAGTTGGCCGGCCGCATGGACCAGGCGGAAAACCAGCAGCAGATGAGCGAGTCAAGACAAGAGTTGCAGCAAACGCGCGAGAACGTCCGCCGCGCCAGTGAAGCCCTGGAGGAAGGCCAGGTCGGTCAGGCGGCCGCCGAGGGCACTCGCGCCGAGCGGCAATTCGAAAACCTACGCGACCGCTTCCGCCAGGAGGCGGCCGGTCAGTTCGCGGAGGAAATGCAGCAGATGCGCCAGGAAGCCCGCGAACTGGACGAGACCCAGCAGCGGCTCGCCCAGGAGATCCCAACCGCGCAGGAGAACACCACGCAAAGCCTGCGCGGCACCGATCGGCGAGAGGAGATCCAGCAGGAGCTGACCCAACAGCGGCAGCGGCTGGAGGACCTGCTCAATCGCATGCAGCAGACCGTGCTGGAGGCCGAACAGCCTGAGCCGCTGTTGGCCGACCAGCTTTACGACACCGTGCGCAACGCCCGGCAGCAGAACGTCGACTCAACACTTGAGACGACCGAGCAGCTTGTGGAGCGCGGCTTCCTCGATGAGGCCACTCGCGCGGCCAACCAGGCGGGCCAGGATATTCAGCGGCTTCGCCAGGGCGTGGAGCGTGCCGCCGAAAGCGTGCTAGGCGACCCGACCGAGGCGCTCCGCCGCGCGCGTAGCGAGCTACAGGACCTGGCCGATCAACTCGATCAGGAGATCGCCCAAGCGGACCCGCAGGCCGAGCAGCAGGGCCAAACCGGCCAGCCGCAAGAAGGACAGGATGGCCAGCAACAAGGTCAACCACAAGGAGAAGGCCAGCAACAGGGAGAAGGCCAACAACAGGGTGAAGGCCAACAACAGGGGCAGGGTCAGCAACCAGGTCAACAGCAAGGAGAAGGTCAACAGCCGGGACAAGGCGAGGGTCAACAACAGGGCGAAGGCCAACAGCAAGGTCAAGGTCAGCAACAGGGCCAAGGCCAGGGTCAACAGCAAGGCCAGGGTCAGGGCCAGCAACAAGGTCAGCAACAGGGTCAGGGCCAGCAACAAGGACAGGGTCAGCAACCAAGTCAGCAGCGCGGCCAGGGACAACAGCAAGGCGAGGGCCAGGGTCAACAACAAGGCCAAGGGCAGCAGCCTGGCCAGGGCGGCCAGCAGGATTCGGATAACCCGAATCCGACGCCGGGCGGGCAAAATGGCGGAGGCAATCGCAACCGCGGCGGCCTGCGCGACCCCGGAGGCCTGGGCGGCGGTGCCGACTGGGACGGATTCGAAAACCTGCTCGACGATTTCAACCGCGAGGCCGGCCCGATCCTCGGCGAGAACTTCCGCGAGTGGTCCGACCGTTTGCGGAACGTCGAGGAGATGCTCGACGAGCCGGAACTGCGGTCGGAAACAGCGCGGATTCGCGATCGGGCCCGCGAGGTTCGCGAGGACGTCCGCCGGCATTCCCAGGAACCGAACTGGGAGCTGGTCCGCGAGATGATCTCCGATCCATTGCAGCAACTGAGCCAGCGGGTGAATGAAGAGTTGCTCCGCCGCCAGTCCCAGGAGGCCCTGGTGCCGATCGACCGCGACCCGGTGCCGCCGGAGTACGCCGAACAAGTGCGACGCTATTACGAACGGTTGGGCAGCGGCCGATGAATTCCTCCAGCATTATCCTCGGGGCTCCGCAGTGGGTGTTGCCCGCCTGCGTGCTGGGCGGCCTGGCACTGGCCGTCCTGGCGTGGTCCTACCTGCGCACGCCCGGTGCCCGCAGCGTGCGGTTGACCGCCGCGCTGCTCAAGGCGGTCGGCGTGACGGCGCTCGCGGCCTGCCTGGCCGAGCCGCTGGTCAGCGGCACGCGGCCTCGCCCGGGGGCGAACTTGTTCGTCGTGCTGGCGGACAACAGCCGTAGCCTTTCGGTGCGCCCTGCCGGTGCAAGTGAATCCCGAGGACAGACCGCCCGCGCCCTGTTGGAAGAAGACTCGCCGTGGCAAACGCGCTTGGCGCAAGACTTCGAGTTGCGTCGGTACCTGTTCGACGCCCGGCTCCGCCCGGTGGACGACTTCGCCGAGCTGTCGCTCGACGGCGACTCCTCGGCCTTGGCCGGCTCGCTGAAGATGATCGCCCGGCGCTATCACCAGCGGCCACTGGCCGGCGTGCTTTTGATGACCGACGGCAACGCGACCGACCTCTCCGGCGTGCAATTGGAGGCCGACGACCTGCCGCCGATCTACCCGGTCATCGTGGGAGGGCAGGAGGTGGACCGCGACGTTACGGTCGACCAGGTCGCGGTGAGCCAGACCAACTTCGAAGCGGCGCCGGTGACCGTGCAGGCGCAGATCCGCGCGACCGGCTACCCGGGGCATTCGCTGGTGGTCGAGCTGCGCGACGAGAAGGATCACACGGTCGAGCGCAAGGTGGAAAAATATCCGGCCGACGGCCGGCCGCTGTCCGTGCGGTTCCAAGTGCGGCCGGAAGAGTCCGGGGTGCGCTTCTACCGCGTGAAGGCCTGGGCCGAGATGGACGGCGAACCAGCCGATCCCCAGGCGGACGTGACCGACGAGTCGGCGGTCGAAGACGATCGCAGCCGCCCCGAGGCGACGCTGGCCAACAATGCGCACCAGATCACCGTCGACCGTGGCGGCGGCCCGTTCCGCGTCCTTTACGTTTCGGGCCGGCCCAACTGGGAGTTCAAGTTCCTCCGCCGGTCGCTGGAGGAAGACGACGAAATCGAGCTCACCGGGCTGATCCGCATCGCGAAGCGCGAGCCGAAGTTCGACTTCCGTGGGCATCAGGGCGAAACCACTAACCCGTTGTTTCGCGGCTTCGACAACGAGCAGGACGAGACCGCCGAGCAATACGACCAGCCGGTGCTGATGCGCGTCGGCAAGGTCGAGCCCGAAGAGCTGCGCGGCGGCTTCCCCAAGGCGGCCGATCAGCTCTTCGGCTATCACGCCCTCATTCTGGACGACGTCGAGGCGGAGTACTTCACGCCCGACCAGATGGCCCTTCTGCAAAAGTACGTCAGCCGCCGCGGCGGTGGACTGCTCATGCTCGGCGGGCAGGAGTCCTTCGTCGAGGGCAAGTACCGCCGCACGCCGCTGGAAGAGCTACTGCCTGTCTATTTGGAGGGACGCACGGAAGGCGGTGCCCACGAGCAATACAAAATCGTCCTGTCGCGCGAGGGCTGGATTCAACCCTGGGTGCGGCTGCGGTCGACCGAGGCGGAAGAAGAGTCGCGCCTGCAGACGATGCCGGCCTTTGGCAGCGTCAACCGCGTGCAGACCATCAAACCAGGGGCCTCGGTGCTGGCGTTTGTCGAGGACGAGCGCCGCAATCAGCAGCCGGCGCTGGTCGCGCAGCGGTTCGGCAAGGGCCGCACGGCGGCGCTATTGATCGGCGATCTGTGGCGCTGGGGGATGCGGCGCGAGCTGGACCAGCCTCGTGACCTGGAAAAGAGCTGGCGGCAGACCATCCGCTGGCTGGTCGCCGACGTGCCGGGGCGGATCGATTTTTCCGCCCAGCGAGACGAGGAAGCGCCCGGCATGCCGATCCGCCTCGCCGTCCGCGCACGCGATGCGGAGTTTGAAGCTTTGGACAATGCCAAGGCCGCCATCACCGTCACCACGCCCGCGGGCGTGACGCTCCAGCTCGATGCACAACCGAGCGCGGAAGAGCCGGGCCTTTATGAAACCACGTACGTGCCGCGGGAGCAGGGGGCCTACCGGGCGAAGGTCATCGTCACCGGCCCGGACGGCAGCGAAGTCGGCACGCGGCAGGCCGGCTGGGTGGCCCAACCGGCCGCCGAGGAGTTCCGCGACCTGGGCATCAACCGCGCGCTATTGGAGACAATTGCCAAGCAGACCGGCGGCGAGGTGGTTGACGCCGACGATCTCGATCGCCTCGTCGCGAGCCTGCCCAATCGCAAGGTGGCCGTCACCGAGCCGTGGACCTACCCCCTCTGGCATCAGCCCTGGGTGTTTCTGGTGGCCATCGGCTGCTTGATCGCCGAATGGGGCCTGCGGCGGCTGAAGGGCTTGCCTTAGTTGAAACGCTTGCACCACTGACTGCACGACTATGAACTACCCCGCTATTGTTCGCCCCATCACTATCGCCACGCTGGCGGCATTTGCCGCATTGACGGCGCTGGCCGGCGTGTCTCATGCGCAGACCGAAGCCGGTCCCACCATCGCCATCGTCGTCGGCGCGCCGGGTACCGAGGAGTACCGCTCGCTGTTTGAGCAGTGGGCCACTCGGCTGGAAGACGCCGCCACGCGCGCCGGCGCCCAGTGGCACCGCGTTGACGGCGGCGACGCCGTGCAAGAAGATTCCGGCGAAACCGACGACCGCACCCGGCTGCAACGCTTTCTTGAAGCCCAGGTTGGCGAGTCCGACTATCCGCTGTGGCTGGTGTTTATCGGGCACGGCACGTTCGACGGCCAGACGGCCAAGTTCAATCTCGCCGGGCCGGACGTGTCGGCCGCGGAGTTGTCGCAGTGGCTTGCCGGCTGCAAGCGGCCGCTGGCGATCATCAATTGCGCTTCCTCCAGCGGACCGTTCGTGAACCGGCTTTCCGCACCCGATCGGGTGATCGTCACGGCCACCCGGAGCGGCTTCGAGCAGAACTACGCCCGCTTCGGCGAGTATTTTTCCGCGGCCATCGCCGATCCGGCCGCCGACTTGGACAAGGACGATCAGACCTCGCTCTTAGAGGCCTTCGTGGCGGCCTCGGCTCGTGTCGAGGAGTTCTACAGCCAGGCGTCGCGCCTGGCGACCGAGCACGCCCTGCTGGACGACAACGGCGACGGGCTGGGTACGCCCGCCTCGTTCTTCCGCGGCGTGCGCGCCGTCGAGAAGCCATCCGGCGGCGCCGCGACCGACGGCACCCGGGCGCACCAGCTTCACCTGATACCCAGCCGCCAAGAGCGGAGGATGCCGGTGGTGGTGCGCGACTACCGCGACCGGCTGGAGCAGCAGATCGCTGCGCTGCGCGACGACCGGCCGCAGTGGGACGAGACGGAGTACTACGCGCGGCTGGAGGACTTGGCCGTGTCGCTCGCCCGGGTGTACCAGTGGCAAGACGCGCCGCCCGGCTCGCCGCCCGAGCCGCTGCCGGCAGAGGTTCTCGCCCAGACGGCTCTCGCTCCGGCTTCGCCCGGGCCAGTTCCATCGGACGTGGCCGCGCCATCGCCGACCACACCGGAACCGGCCAGCCTTCCCGGTGCGCCGCCGCAACCGCCAACGGCGGCTCGTCATTAACGGCGCTGCTCTCCGATTCACGTTCAGCCTCACGCCGCTTTGGATCCCCAGCGTCGGTAGGCGAAGTACACCGGCACGCCGGCGGCAATCAGCAAAAGTCCCACTCGCGACTCCAGCGGCTTGCTGAGATAGATCTGCGTGAGAAACCAGACGTACACGGTGCAGAACGCCAGCGGCACGATCGGGTACCCCCACGTGCGATAGGGCCGCGGCAAATCGGGCCGCGTGCTGCGCAGCACCATCACCGCCAGCACGGCGAGCAGGTAAAAGATGCTGGCCGAGAAGATCACGAAGTTGGTTAGCAGCTCGAAGATTGAATCGTTCTGCAGACTGACGACGATTCGCCCTGCCAGAATGCTGCCGAATGCATCGGCCGACGCGCCGCGGACCAGGTGTTTTGCCAAGGCGACCGCGAGGATCAGCGTCGCGGACATCAGCGCATTGACACAGATTGCTACCGCCGGCGTGCGGTAGTTGACGTGTACGCTCCCCAGGATCGGGAAGAAGATACGGTCGCGGCCCATGGCGAACAGGATGCGCGGGGCTTGTAGCAGGTTTGTGTTGATCGCCCCAAACGTGCTGCACATGATAACCGCCGCCATGGCGGCCAGCCCGGCCGGTCCGGCCAGTCGTCCCAGCATTCGCTCGGCCGCGTGATCGCCGGCGGCCTGCATCTGGCTCATCGAGAGCACGCCGTGGTAGGCGAAGTTCGCCGCCACGTACAGCACGATCAACACGCCGACTCCGCCGAACAGCGCGAAGGGGATGGTCCGCTGCGGCTCGCGCACCTCTTCGGCCAGCGGCGTAATACCGTGCCAGCCGTTGTACGCCCACATCACCGCCAGCAACACCGCACCGACCTGCGCAGCGAAGGTCATTTGCCGCGCTGGGGCCGTCGTAAAGTAGTTCTCCACGTCGATCGTCTGGCCGATCCACGGCATCGCCAGCAGCGGCGCCAGCGCCACCAGCAGCAGAAAGCCGGCCTTCACCAGCGTGGTGGCGAGTTGCACGCGGCCCCCCCACAACACGCCCAGCACGTTAACCCAGGCGATGCCGGCGATCAACACGAGCGACAGCGACACCTCCAGCAGATCGTGCAGCACCTCATGCGCCAGCCCGGTCTGCGCGGCGAGCGACTGGATCATGGGGCCGTCCCGCCAGCCGGCGGCCAGCCCGAGCGACGTGACAAAAGCGACCGCCAGCGCGCCGATCGAGGCGGGCCGGCTGAACAGAAACTCCGTCCACCCGAACAGAAACGCCACCGGCCGGCCGTACGCTTCGCGGAGATAGACATATATGCCACCGGCCTGCGGCAGCGCGGTGGCCAGTTCGGCGAACGACAGCGCGCCAAGAATGCACAGCAGGCCGCCGAACACCCAGACGGAGATAATCAGTCCGAAGTGGCCGCTTTCGCTGGCGATGTTGCCCGGCTTGAGAAAGATGCCCGAGCCGATGACGTTGCCCACCACCACGGCGATGGCCATCTGCGGCCCCAGCGCCCGGCGCAACGTGGGCCGCGCCGCGGTGTTGCCCTCGGTCGCTTCGGCGGAGGTCGACACGCCGTGCAGTCCTCTTCAAATTGGCCGGTTTCGCCATTACGAAGGACGTGGCCGCGGTAAAAATTTGACGCGCGCTGCCGCGATCACTGTAATGGCTACGGCCGCGGAAAGCGAATCGAGCGATGCATCGGCCGATTCGTGGCACAGACATTCCCGTCTGTGTCCAATCGCGTTGCCTGCGTCTGCTGACAAATCATTTGGCGAGGTTCTTATGAAACGCTCCATCTCGCGTCGCACGTTCCTCGCCCGCGGTACGAGCTTGGCCGCCGGGCTCGCCGTTCCCGCGTGCCTTGTGGGGCCGCGGCCACGTCGCGCACTGGCCGCTCAAGAGACGTACGATCTGTTGATCGTCGGCGGCACACTGGTCGACGGCACGGGCAGTCCGCGCCGCCGCGAGGATCTGGCAATCCGGCAGGGTCGCATTGCGAGGATCGGCGACCTGGCCGGCGCACAAGCCGAACGGCGGCTGGACGCGACGGGCCTGGTCGTCACGCCCGGCTTCATCGACATGCATACGCACAGCGACCGCACACTGCTGGAAGACGGCCACGCGCAAAGCGCCATCCGCCAGGGGGCGACGACGCACGTGATCGGCAACTGCGGCAGCTCCCCCGCCCCGGCCAGCAGTCCGCAAACTGCCCACGGCCACACGTTTCAATCGTACGGCGAGTTTCTCGCCGCATTGGCGGATGCCGGCACGTCAGTCAACATCGGCGGCTTGGTGGGGCACAATGCGGTCCGCGCCGCGGTGATGGGCTTCGCCCGCCGCGCGCCCGACGACGCGGAAATGCGCCGAATGAAGGAGCTGGTAGCCGAAGCGATGCTAGCCGGCGCCGTCGGCATGTCGACCGGGCTGGTCAGTCCGCCGGGCACGTACAGCCGCACGGAGGAGATCGTCGAGCTGGCCCGCCAGGTCGCACAGCGGGGCGGCATCTACGCCAGCCACATTCGCGGCGAGGCCTCCACGCTGGTGGACAGCGTCCGCGAGGCGATCGAAGTCGGCCGCCAGGCGAACCTGCCGGTGCAGATCTCGCATCACAAAGCCGCCGGCAAGGAGAACTGGGGCTCCACCCGGGTGACGCTCAAGATGATCGAACAGGCCAATGCCGCCGGCCAGCGCGTGCGGGTGGACGTCTATCCCTATCGGGCCGGCAGCGCCGGCTTATCGCAATTGGTCCCGCCCTGGGCTCACGAAGGCGGCACCGACGCCATGCTTAAGCGGCTGGAGGACACGGAAACGCGACAGCGGATCGCCCGCGACATGACCGAAGGCACGGCCGACTGGCCGAACTTCTTCCGCATCGACTGGGACGACATTCAGATCGCCTCGGTCCGTAGCGACGCGAACCGCCAGTGGGTCGGTAAGAAGGTCGGGGACATCGCCCGGGCGCGGGGATGCGCCGGCGTCGACGCCTGCATCGATCTGCTCATCGAAGAGCGCTCCGATGTGCAGATGATCAACTTCATCATGGACGAAGCCGAAGTGCAGGGCGTGCTGTCGCATCGCCTATCAATGATCGGCTCGGATGGCACGGCCGTGTCGCCGGAGATCTACCAAGGCAAGCCCCACCCGCGCTACTACGGCTGCTTCCCGCGAGTGCTGGGTCACTATTGCCGGGAGCTGAAGCTGTTCGATCTGGAGACGGCCATCCATAAGATGACGGGCATGCAGGCCGAGCAACTGGCCCTGCCCTCACGCGGCCTGCTGCGGGAGTCGTTCGCGGCGGACGTCGTGCTGTTGGACTTCGAGAAGGTGATCGACCGGGCCACGTTCGACGACCCGCACCAGTATCCCGACGGAATCGGCACGGTGATCGTGAACGGTCAGATCGTCGTGCACGGGGGCGAGCACCTCGGCGCGATGCCGGGGCAAGTCCTGCGGCCGGAGCGGGCGTGAGTGAACCGCTCATAGCGGTTAAGTAAGCTTTTCACCGGCGGGTGTTACCCTCTATGGCAGTCGGGCGCAAAAACTTGCATTTGGCATGCGAGATGCCCTAAAATGGCGAGTCGTCGCCCAACCGGGGCAGACGCAACCTTCCCAAGACTCGCCCGCCTGAACTTCATGCAAGGCGCGGTCCTCGCAGCCAGGAGGCTGACGTGTTGCGCACGATCGTTCTTTCTCTTTGCCTCGGCCTTGGACTCTCGCTGGTCGCCACTCCAGCTCGCGCGGCAGCGCCGGCCGACGCCGCCGCCGCTTCGCCTGCCGGCGCGAATGCCGACGCCCAGGGGATCGAGTTGTTCGAGCAGAAGATCCGCCCGGTGCTCGTCGAGCGCTGTTACCAGTGCCACTCGGCGGACGCCGAGGAGATTCAGAGCAACCTGGTGCTGGACAGCCGCGAGTCGATCCGCCGCGGCGGCGACACCGCTCCGGCCATCGTGCCCGGAAAGCCCGAGGAGAGTCTGCTGCTGGAGGCGATCCGCTACCAGGGGCTGGAGATGCCGCCCGACGGCAAGCTGCCCGATCGGGTGATCGCCGACTTCGAGCGCTGGATCGCGCTGGGCGCGCCCGACCCGCGCGACGAAGCGACCACCGCGCCCGAGCAACCCCAGATCGACATCGAAGCCGGCAAATCGCACTGGGCGTTTCAGCCGCCCCAGCGGCACGAGCCGCCGACTGTGCAGAATGCAGGCTGGGTCGAGCGGCCGATCGACGCGTTCATCTTAGCTCGCCTGGAAGAGGCCGGCATTGCACCCAGCCCGGCGGCCGACCGGCGGACGCTCATCCGCCGCGTCACGTTCGATCTGGTCGGCCTGCCGCCGACGCCGCAGGAGGTCGAGGACTTTATCAACGACACCTCCCCGGATGCGTACGAACGCGTAGTTGCGCGGCTGCTCGACTCGCCGCACTACGGCGAGCGCTGGGCCCGCCTGTGGCTGGACATCGGCCGGTATGCTGAGGACCAGGCCCACATCGTCGGCGATGACAAATCGTTGTTCTACCCGAACGCGTATCTTTACCGCGACTGGGTGATCGAAGCCTTCAACCACGACATGCCGTACGATCTGTTCCTCCGCCTGCAACTGGCGGCGGACCTGATGGAAGATCGCAGCGAGGCGGACCAGGTGGCGCTGGGCTTCATTGGACTGGGGCCGAAGTACTACAGCCGCCGGTCCAAGGAAGTGATGGCCGAAGAGTGGTCCGACCGCGTCGACACGGTCACCCGCGGCCTGCTCGGCCTGACCGTCGCCTGTGCGCGGTGCCACGACCATAAGTACGACCCGATTCCGACCGAGGACTACTACGCGCTGGCCGGCGTTTTCGCCAGCACAGAGATGTTCAACAAGCCGCTGGACGAGAAGCGCGAAAAGAAGGACAACGGTCAGGCGGAGAAGCCGGAAGACGCGCTGCACGTCGTCCGCGACGAAGACAAGCCGGTCGACTTGCACGTCTTCGTGCGTGGCAACGTCAAACAGGAAGGCTCGCTCGCGCCGCGGCATTTCTTGCACGTATTGGCCGAAGACGAACCGCTTCCCTTGCAAAACGGCAGCGGCCGGCGGGACCTGGCCGAAGCGATCGCCGATCCGGAAAACCCGCTCACGGCCCGGGTGATCGTCAATCGCATTTGGGGACAGAACTTCGGCCGGCCGCTGGTCGGCACCCCCAGCAACTTCGGCAAGCTCGGCGACGAGCCGACGCATCCGGAGCTGCTGGACGATCTGGCCGTGCGGTTCATCGAGTCCGGCTGGTCGCTGAAGTGGCTGCAAAAGGAGATCGTGCTGTCGGCGGCTTACCGGCAGCAGAGCCACGACCGCGCAGATCAACAGGCGGTCGATCCGACCAACCGGCTGCTCGGCCGAATGAATCGCAAGCGGCTGGACGTCGAGCGCTGGCGAGACGCGATGCTTTCGGCCAGTGGGCGGCTCGATGCGGCAGTCGGCGGCGAATCGATCCGGCCGGACGATCCGGACGCCCGGCGCCGCACGGTCTACAGCTATGTTAGTCGTCTCGACCTGAACTCGATGCTAGCCAAGTTCGACTTTCCCGACCCCAACGCCCACGCCGCGCGGCGCAATTTGACGACCACGCCGCTGCAGAAGTTGTTCGTGCTGAATCATCCGCTCATGGATCAGCTTGCCACGGCGCTCGCCGCCCGCGTGTGCGACACGTGCGACGACCACGCCGAGCGGATCGATAGCGCCTATATGTTGCTCTACAGCCGGCCGGCCAGCGACCAAGAGCGAGCGCTCGGGCTGGATTATTTACAAGCGGACAGTAAGGACGAGGACGTGCGACAGCGCTGGGTGCAGTACGCCCAGGTGCTACTGGCAGCCAACGAGACGCTGGTGCTCGATTAGTAGGGTCCGCTGTCAGAGTGCGAATTTTTCAACCAAAGGTGGGGACAGCAATGCTTGCGGCCGCTATCTGTTGTGCGAGTACTTCGACGCCAGCACGCCGTATAGTTTCCTTTTGATCAAAATATGGTTGGTCGGCCTATTTATTCACACTCTGTGTGCGGACCAATGACCAACGTTTGCGATATCAATGGTCCGCACACAGGCTGTGAATTTTTCACCTTGGTGCGCGCCGGATTGATTTTACAATGCGGCGT
>JBBDJB010000002.1:0-55383 GCA_040880125.1 Pirellulales bacterium
TCCTGGCACCATAAGCACAAAAAAGTGAAGCCAAAACCACTGCTGTAGAACTAGCAGCCTGTTGATTTTTGAGGGCAGGCTGCTGCATCACACGGAAGTGATGCCAAAATGACGACGTAAGTCGTTATTTTGCGAGCCGTGAGGAGCTTTGCTCCGAACTTGGCGAGGTTGAAAAACGCCACGACGGCGTTTTTCAACAGGCTGCTAGACGGACTGCCCGCGGGTTCCTTCAGCGCATGAAAAAAGCGGGGCCGCGACTGCTTGAGTCGCGACCCCGCGTGCGTTGCAAACGGTACGTGACCGTCAGGTGTTAGTCGGCGATCGCTCCGCCGATCGCTCCACCAATGGCCGCCCCACGGTTGCCACCGATGGCGCCGCCGATACCGGAGCCGATGCCGACGCCTTGGCGATAATCGCGATCGCCCCAGTTACCGCCTCGGCCATAGCCACCATAACCGTAGGGGCCGTAGCCGCCATAACCATAGTTGCCGTAACCGCCGTAGGGATTGTAGCCGTAGCCACCGTAGCCACCCTGGTATCCGTCACCGTAGTAGTAACCACCACGGTATCCGGTCGAGTAGCGCTGCGGGCTGTAGTACATATCGCCCGAGTAGTAGCTCTGACTCGGATAGCTTCGGTACGTCCGGACATAGGTGTCCGGGGAGTACCGCGTCCACTGGTTACCGCTGTGATACATCCAGTAGCCATCCGGCATCCAGTACCACCACTGATCGTTGTGGTACCGATAACGCCAGCGCGCTTCGCGGTCGCCATCGCGACGACCCTCGAGCTGAGCGCGATTGCCGTCTAAGCGGTCACCCTCGAACCGATCGCTATCACCATCGAAGCGATCCTGATCGTCACCGAAACGGCGCCGGTCGTCCTGGAAACGCTGCCGGTCCTCGCCGAACTGGCGCTGATCGGTCTGCGCTTCTATCCCGGCCTGACCCTGACCTTGCACGTTGGGAGTCTGCGGGGGAACTTGCCCCGGCACGCCAGCCTGGCCCTGTGCTCCGGCCTGACCCTGCAGTTCGGCCTGACCCGGCGTCTGCGTTTGACCCGGCACGCCGGCTTGGCCTTGCGCTCCGGCCTGGCCTTGCAGTTCGGCCTGACCCGGCGTCGTAGCTTGACCCGGCACGCCCGCTTGACCCTGCGCAGCCGCCTGACCTTGCGTACCGGCTTGACCTGCAGCGGCACCCTGGGCACCTGCCTGCGCGCCAGCCTGACCGCCGGCCGCGGCACCACCGGCGCCGCCTGCGCCTCCGCCAGCGCCACCCGTTTGGGCGGCTACCGGCAGCGACATCGAAGCCGCCAGCACCATTCCCATTGCATACAACCAAGTCGTTCTCATGGTAGGCTCCTTCTCTCAGTTCATGACTGCGCCGCGCGGACATCGGCCCGAACGATTCGGGCTCCAAAGTTGCGCCCACACACCGCGTTAACCAGCTCGCTATTGGGGACGAGCCGAAACTTTCCCTTGCTATTCAGAGCGATCGCACGTGGCAGATTTATACGCAAGTGGTGTGCCAAGGTGCCTGGCCGGTGCAAGGTGCGCCAGAAACCCCGCCACTTTTGCGGCGGCTATGGGTGAATTTCCGCCGGAGGACGCCCAGGCCGCCTCGGTAGCACAGGCCGGGTTGGGAGGATCATCATCTGCGGTAGCCCAAAGAACCGCGAGAACCACCGCAGCAAAACTGCAAATCGTGTCGGGGTCGGCGCCAAACTGTCAGAATCTTCGAGGTGCGAACACCACCACTGGTGGGGTGCCCTGATCGCGCTGCTCACGCACCTGCGCTGGAGTCGCACGTGCAGATGAAAACGTCCCCAGTACGATGAAGAAGAAGCAGAAGAAGGCACGCTCGCCATCACAGTGGCCGGCGTGAGCGGGCGCTACTTGGAGTTTTGTACCATGGTGTGGCGCTCTGCGGGCTGCGGCTGCACAGCCGGAAGTTCGAGCGTGAAGCAGCTCCCCTGCTCCGGCTCGCTGGCGACGTGGATCCGCCCGCCGTGTTCTTTCAGAATCTTCTGGCTGACCGGCAGCCCCAGCCCGGTGCCACGGCCGCCCTTCTTCGAGACGAAGATCGAAAAGATATTCTCCAGATCGTCGCGCGATATACCGGCACCGTTATCGCGCACCATCACACGCGCGAGCGCCGCATCGGCGGCATAACTCGTGCTCACGGTCACACAGCCCGACTCCCGGCCGTCGCAGGCGTCGATCGCGTTGGTAATCACATTCAGCACCGCGCGGTGCAGACCCTCAGGGTCGAACAATAAAACCGGTATCTGCGGATCAGGCTTCCAGTCCATTTTCACGCCCGCCTCGTCGGCCCGGCTCTGCATCAGCTCGACGACGTCGGCGACCATATCGTTGAGTTGACTGGCGACCGGCTGCGGCTCGCGTTCCTTGCTGAAGGTGAGCATGTCGAGGACCAGCGTCGAGATCCGCTGCTGATTCTTCTCGACGATATCCCAGCCCTTGCGAATCGTCTCGGCCGCGGCGATCAGCTTTGGCGAGTCGACCGGCTCTCGCTCCGCCGCCTGGCGGTGGTCTCCCAACCCCATCTCGATCAGGTAACTTCCGCCGCGCACGCCCTGCAGGATGTTCTTTATGTGATGCGAAAGCGTGGCGATCGTCTGCCCGACGGCGGCCAACCGCTCGGCCTGCACCATTGCCTTGTAATAAGAGGTGTCCTCGATCGCCAAGGCGGCCTGGTGGCCGATGGCGATCATCAGCTTCAGGTGCTCCTCGGTGAATTTGTTGGCGCTGCCCGGCTGCTGCAGCAGCTTTTGCGGACTGGTTGAGGTGTCGATGTAGACGACCCCCACCATGTCGTAGCGGCCCTGCATGGGCACGCAGATCGCCTCGCGGACGCCCATTTGTAGAATACTCTGGGCCGGATTCCAGCGGTCGTCGTCGCGGGCGTTGCTGGTCAGCACGCCTTCATTCTTCTCGACGACGTAATCCAAGATGGTCTGGCTGATGGTGATCCGCTGCTCGGTCTTGGCCCCGCGGCGATGGCGGCGCACTTTCGGCGCCAGCTCGCCCGACTCCGGCTGCTTGAGCATGATGCAGCCGCGGTCGGCTTCCACCCATTCGAAGATCATATCCATGATGCGGCTGAGAAGCTGGTCGATGTCCAGCGTGTGGCTCACGGCCAGCGCCGTGCGGTACATGATCTGCAGATTGCTACGGGCCCGAGCAAGCCAGGGACTGCGCGTGTCGTCGACGCTCAAATCGAATAGCGCGCTGCCCTCCTCCTGGCTCATCGACCGGACGATCCGCGAGTTGTCGTTCGCGGGGCGTCGCGAGACGATGTCGATCATCTCGTCCAGATCGTCGGCCGAAGGTTCGGCGAAGCCGGTGTACAGCAGCAGCGTGCGGCCGAGTTGGAGCTGGTCGCCGCTGGAAAGAAGCTGCTCCTTGACCGGCGTACCGTTGACGAACGTGCCGTTGGAGCTGTCTAGATCGACAACCGTGTACGAGTTGTCGGTACGGCGCAGCCGCGCATGGCTGCGGGAGACCTCGGTGTCGTGAAGTTGGACACTGTTGGAGGCGTCGCGGCCGATCTCGACCGTGTCCTGGTCCATCTCGAAGCGCGTTCCCTGGTCGCGCCCTCGGATGACAAACAACGACGGCACGCTGTCGCCCTCCCGACGTGAGAAACCTCGGCCGCTGCGATGCTACAGCGGTTCACCCAGCAGGTCTTCAATTCTACGGACCAGCGGAGCGTAATGGTAGGGTTTCTCGATGAACTGGCCGCCTGGCACGCGCATACCGGCGCGGCGGGCGCTGCCGATGATCACCAGCGGGGTTCGGCGCTGGCGCGCGGCCGCTTCAAACTCCCCCCAGTCGGAATCGCCGCCGTGAAGCTCCAGGTCGAGCACAATCACGTCCGGCCGGCACGTCCGCGCCAGCTCGAGCCCTTCGGCCGCCTGGCGGGCTTCGTAAATCCGTGTCCCGAGCCGCGTCAGCGCCGTGCGGAGCACTTCACGCGATTCATCCGATTCGTCAACGATTAGTACGCTTCGCTGGGGAGACAATGACGCACCTCCGTGTACGTTTTTGATCCGGGTGAGGCAGGCGGGCGATCGCCGCGAGCATCCTTGCTACGGCGATCCGGCCGGTAAGGCGGCGAACCATAGCGGAACCGGCCAGCGGTGTCAAAACCGCTTTTTGCGGCCCCGCGGCGACCGCGGTTGAATCCAGCGCTGCGAAGGGGCAACCGGTGAAATCCTCTCTAGCCCGTGCCAGGTGCAGCCGCTACACTACGCGACTTTTTCGTCGAACACTCGCCACTTCCGAGGGCACCCATTCGCGCCGGCTTGTCGCATGAACTACGATCCGCTGCAGCGACCGCGAAGCGCGTGCCGACAGCCGGCCGGTCGGCCTGGGCGGGGCGAGCGCACTGGCAGGCAGTGTCGCGCGACTCGCTGCATCAGGCGGCGCGGACCACGTAGATCCGCGCTTATTCGTACCCTTCTCGGAGTGGCGATCATCGCCACGGCGCTGCCGGTCCCGGCACAGCAAGCCGGCTCGCCCGTCGATCGAAGTGCCCCGCTGGTCCAATACATCAATGCCGACGACTACCGCGTTGAGTTCGACGGCGTTGAAGTCAACGGTTACCGGCACGAAGCGTCGGTGCTGTCACAGCCGGCGATCTCACCGTACGCGTCGGCGGGGCCGCTACCGGACGCGTATTGGACATGGCAGCTTCTGCCCGACGGGCTGCTCTATCGCGCGTACCTGGCGGGAATGAAAGAGTCGCGGTTGGCAGGCGTCTGGCATTACGACCAGCACGCCGGTTGGCTGTTGGACGCCACGCTGGGCGGCCGAGTCGGGCTTCTGCGTTATGGCTCCGTCGACGCCCGCTTCGCCGACGGCTGGCAATTGGACGTGGAAGGCGCCTCCTTTCCGCGATTGAATCTCGAACAGGAGTGGGACCTGGACTCGGCAGACTTTCGCGTCGGTGTGCCGCTCACTTTTGCCCGTGGCCCTTATCGGGTGAAGCTGGCCTACTATCATCTCAGCTCGCATTTGGGCGATGAGCTGGCGATTCGCCAACCGGCGACGCTGGCTTCGCGCATCAACTACAGCCGCGACGTGGTCGTGGTGGGGATGTCGTATTATCCGCTGCCGGTGTGGCGGCTCTACGGAGAGACCGGCTACGCGGTGGCCGACGACGGCGGCAGCGAGCCTTGGGAGTTTCAGTTCGGCGTCGAGTTCGCTCCCGCCTGTGCCGACTCGTATGTAGGCGCCCCGGTGATTGCCGTGGGGGCACACTTGCACGAGGAGGTCGACTTCGGCGGGCAGCTCACCGCCATGGCCGGCTGGCAATGGCAGGGAATCAGCGGTCACACGTTTCGCACCGGCGTTCATTATCTCAACGGCAAGTCGAGCCAATTCCAGTTCTTCGACCAAAGCGAGGAGCATTTCGGCTGGGGCATCTGGTACGACTTTTGAGCTTCGTTTTTTTCTTCTGGCTGAACCTGTTGGAGGTCTGCGGTGGCACGCCCTCTTGGCGACGAGGAGCCTGCAGTCACCCTCTCCGCAAGGCGAGGGGCGATTGAATCTCGTGGCGGATCTCTGTGGCACCGCCCAATCTTGCCAGGCAAGGCCGAATCGCCTACTCTCTGGCCGCTCCCAAACGCCGGTGCGAAGGCTCGCCGGCGGCGGAAATGGTACAATTGGCTGGCCCGCAGCATGCGGATAGCCGCTCGTCTCAATGTCTCGCCGGTCCGGCGACCGATCTGCCATGACGCTGTACTCCTTACTACTGGCGGCGGTTATCTCGGCGACGCCCGAACCCTCGCCCCGCGACGTAGTCGTCGTATGTCCCGTGGATCTGCGGGAGGGTCTGGCCGAGTGGACCCAGCATCGCCAATCGCAGGGTTACCGCATCCATTTGACGGCTAGCGGAGCCACGCCCGACGCTGTCCGGCTTCGCGTGCGGAAAGCCGCCGCTGGGCGGTCGCTGGCGGCCCTCGTGCTGATCGGCGATGCCGCTAGCGATGACGGAACGCTGGACCCCGGTCGCTGCGTTCCGGTCGCCACCGTCGCCGCCCGAGTGAACGTGCGCTTCGGTTCCGAGCCAGAGATCGCCACCGACGCGTGGTATGCCGACTTGGACGACGACGGGCTGCCGGACGTGCCCGTCGGTCGGATTCCCGCCGACAGTGCTGCGGAGTTGGCAGCGATCGCAAGGCGAACCGTCGCCTACGAGCGTAGCGACGATTTCAGCCCCTGGAGGCAACGGATTCATTTTGTGGCCGGGGTGGGCGGGTTTGGTCCGGTGACTGATGCCGGCGTCCAGTGGGCCGCCGAGCGGTTGATCGCCCGCGCGGTGCCGCCCACCTATCGCACGGCAATGACGCACGCCCTGCCGGACAGCCGCTATTATCCCGGGGCGGATTTTCGCACACACGCGTTGGGCCGGCTGAATGACGGCTGCCTGTACTTCGTCTATCTCGGCCACGGCAGTCCCCGGGGGTTGCATCACCAGACCGGCGCGGCCGAGCCGCTACTATCGACCGACAATCTCTCGCAGGTTCGCTGCGCGGCGACCGGGCCGATCGCGCTGTTGATGGCGTGTCACGTGGCGGCGTTCGACGGCCCGACCGATTGCATCGCCGAAGAATTGCTCCGCTGCGAGGCCGGGCCGGTGGCGGTGATCGGGGGAACCCGGGTGACGATGCCCTACGGTATGGCCGCATTGGGAGCAGAACTGGCCGAGCAGCACTTCACCCGCCAATGCACCACCCTGGGCGAGATGTTGCACCAGGCAAAGCGGGCGACACTCACCGGCGAGCGTTCCCGTGGGGCACGCGCCGCACTCGATGTGACCGCCGCCCTGTTGAGCCCCCCGCCCGCCGAGCTGGAGCAGCAACGTCGCGAGCACGTCCACCTGATGCAACTGATCGGCGACCCGCTGCTGCAACTGAGCCATCCCAAGCGGCTGGAACTGGAAGCCGAGGCGATGGTTGCCGCCGGCGCGGAACTGTACGTCGAGGGCACCGCCGAAGTCTCCGGCCGGTGCACGATCGAACTGGTCGGTCCCCCGCTTTCCGGGATGCTCGATGTCAACTTGGAAGCGAAGCGATCGGAGGCCGACGGCACGCTGGCGCGCTACCTGCGGGCGAACGACCCGTCGCTGGCCGCAGTGGAGTGCCGCGCGTCCGAGGGCCGTTTTGAGGCGGTGCTAAAGATACCGGCGACAGCGCTCGCCGGCACGTGCCGTCTCCGCGTGTACATCGAAGGCAGCGGCCAGTGGGCCGCCGGCTCTCGCCCGGTTCAGATCACCCGGGCAAGCGCGTCGGAGCGGTAGCTTCACCGCAATCACCGCGGCGATTGACTACGCACAAGACGGCGGACCAGAACCAACCGGCTATTGCGATTTCCGCCGCCGTTGCCAGAAGACCAGGCATGATCCGACGGCCCCGCAGGTGAACAGTGCCAGCGCGCTGGGCTCGGGAATCGGCTCCGATGCGGCGGCCAGGGTGAAGGACGAGGAGGCCACGGGACCAAACACGACGATTCCGCCGCCCGCCTGGGGCGTGATCTTCGCCCCGTTGTAGGTCAGCAGAAACGAGCCGCCGATGAAGTGGTCCAGATTCTGCCCCGACGTATTGGTGCCGATGCCGGAGATCTCGGCCTGAATCGCTCCGCCGCCGACGATACTGGGCGGAGTGACAAATGCCATGTGCGACGCCGGACCGATGAGGAACTCCACATCCACGGCACCCGGACCGACGCCGAAGGTCAACAGAATCGGATCCATGGTGATCATGGCGGCCAGGGAAGTGAACGTGGAGAGGTCCATGCTCAGCGGTCCGCCGCCAAAGTTGGTCAACCCGAAGTTGTCGTCCGACATCACGGTACTGGTGCCGGCAATGCCCCCGGCTCCATCGGTGCCGACGAAAGCGAAGCCGCTGACGAATGTGGGTTCCGCAACCGCGGTGGCCGCCTGAGAAAGCAGCAGCGAGGTGCAAACCAACGCCCCGGCCAAGACCGGAAGTTTCAAACGTCGAACGCCAAGAGGAGACTGCGATATCATAGTTGTCCGATCAAAATAGTTGTCCGACCAAAGTTGCCTGCTGACAAAGTGAACTGAAAACGCATTCTGTTTGTGCCGGATCGCCCTCTCCCACGAGGGAGAAGGATTCACCGGCCACTGCTGACCCGCCCAGCCGTGCCTTCATCCGTCCGAGCGGCACCGGCCGTTCGTCTACCAGTTGATCCGCTTGTTTCGTCGCCGATGGATACCACGATTGGACGCCACCGCATCGCGTTTCCCCCCGGTGGGCGGCTGGCGGCGCGAACGCAGCGGCGGATTGTTTTGCTTGCTCCGTCCGCTATCCGCGGAGTAGTCAAAGCCGCCATCGGCGTCGCTGGAATACTTGGCCATTCGCGTTCCTCGATTTGGTTCGCGGAAATTAAGTGTTACCGTCCGAAATTTGTGTCGCCTTGAGTTTCCCGTTCACTCTCTCGCTCGCAGAACCGACTGCCGGCCCCGGCTGCTGGGAGCCACCTCTGGCCAAATTGTCTCGCGCCGATTTGCCGAACAAGCCGCCGACTCCGACAGCTCCGTCTCGGGCGGCGCATGAATCACGTACTGCTTGTCCACGACGAGGCGAGCTTCCTCGGCCAGCGCGGTCATCTCCTTGGTTTCCACCAAGCCCGGCAAATAGAGCCAAGCGCCCAGTTGCCGCGCCCAAATCTCCTCGTGTGGCTGGTTCTCATGCCCGCAGATAACCAGCAGGGGCTGCTGCGTCTCCACGAGCCGTTCGCACAACCGATACGTGTGCTCGCGAGCGGCCTGGTCAATATCCAACAGGTCGACCAGTGCCAGGTAAACGCGACTGCGTGCACAGTGCTCGGCGGCCGAAATGGCATCGCGGCAGACGATCGGTGCCCAAGAGGCGTCCCTCGCCGCGCGCACGATCGAGCCTCGCCGCCCATCGCCCCAGGAAACGACTAAGCATTGGTACAGCGGCCGCAGCGTTTTTTGCCGCCTCACCCCTTCCAACTGCACGGCGGCGGCCGTCGATGGTATCGCGGACTGTCGTGGGGTCATGAAGAATCCTGTCTCAGTGTTGAATAATCTCTGTAGATCGGCAGCCATACCGCGGAACGCACTGCGCAAGACGTCATGTATCACGTCTGCAACGCAAGTCGCTCCGCCACCCCACGTGTCAAGTTGCCCAGCGTTAATATGCCCAAGCACTGCCGGTGCCGATCCCTCCCTGCTAACGGCTGTCGACATTCCCCCTGGCCGGCTTCCTCACCGGCTGTCCGCTATCTCCAACTCATCTGATCGCCCAACTCGACCGGCGTGCCAGCCACGCGGCGAATGGCACTGGTCGTCACTCTCTATCTCGCCGAACCACCAACCCCCAATAGCACGGGCCATCCTCGCCGCGGGCCACTGCAGTGGCCGCGCACAGCGAAATGAGCTTGCGCTCACTCATCTGCACAAGAGTCGGTTGCGGGTTTCTCCTCGAAATCAGCCCGACAATCCGGAATTCCTGCCTCGCCATCCGCGGTCGCAGGGCACCGAATCCTCGGCCGACTCTCTCTGCTTCGACTTCAATCAGGAAACCGCATGATCGGTCGCGCTACACCATGTCGCTCCACCAGTCGAGAGACGCCTGTCTTCCCGACTTACCAAGCGACGCGTTTCCGGCGACGCCGATGCAGCCCGTTAAACCCACTGGGGCTGGTGCTGCGCTGACGCGTCCGGCTGGAACGCCGTCGTTCCGCCGTCTTCACCGTGTCGCTCTCGCGAGACTGCACCCGATACTGCGATTCCAGGCTCTCGTACCTCTGAGTTTGGGTCATTTGCATCTCCCTTCGTGTTGCAGCTTGGGCCAACTGTCACACCGGCAAAGTGCGGCACTTACGCAGCGCCACCGCTGCCGGCGCAGATTGGCACCGTGACGGGACAAGATGCACCCGGCGCGCCAGAGAAAATAAAAAATTAAATTGGTGACGTAAGGTGTGTCGGTATGGTAGGTAAGGACCGGCAGGCGGCGTGGGACGGAGTGGATCGATAAGTTGTTCGAATCACAGAAACAGGGAGCAGCAAGTCACCAGTATTCACGTAAAGAGCAATAGCCGCGGTCATTCCGCATCGGCATCACCGACTCAGTGAGAAGTCAACGATATGGTGAGGCGGAAGTGGCCCCGCGAGCCGCCAAAACGCCGATATAATGGCCCGAGAAACGATACCGCAAAAGACGCGAGAGCAATCGCCATGGGATTGAAAGTCCTGATTACCGACTACGCCTGGCCCGATCTGGATATCGAGCGGGCGATCCTGGCGGAAGTCGGGGCGGAGGTGATCCTGCCGGAGGACCAAGATGCCGCTTCGCTCGCCCGGGCGGCGGTCGAGGCGGATGCGATCATGACCAATTGGGCCAACGTGCCGGCGCAGGTGATCGCCGCCGCGGCGGGCTGCCGGATCGTCGCCCGGCTGGGCGTGGGGCTGGATAACATCGACGTGGCCTTCGCCACCGAGCGCGGCATCGTCGTCACCAACGTGCCCGACTACTGCCGCACCGAGGTGGCCGAGCACGCCCTGGCGTTGATCCTGGCGCTGGCCCGCAAGGTGGCCTATTATCACGCCCAGACCAAAAGCGGCGTGTACAACCTGAAGGCCGGCCCCGCGCTGCGGCGGATCGAGGGACAAACGCTGGGGATCGTAGGGCTGGGCTCAATCGGCAGATCGCTGGCGGAGAAGGCCGTGGGCATAGGCCTGTGCGTGGCAGCTTTCAGCCGTTCTGGCCGACAATCGCCGGGTGTGCGGCTGGTCTCGCTGGACGAACTGCTCACCCATAGCGATTACGTCTCGCTGCACGTGCCGCTTAGCGACCAGACGCGCCACCTGATCGGGGCCGAGCAACTCCGCCGCATGAAGCCGTCGGCGTACCTGATCAACACGGCCCGGGGGGACGTGGTCGATCATTCGGCACTGGCCGAGGCACTGGACCAGAACCAGTTGGCCGGCGCGGCGTTAGACGTGCAATCGCCCGAGCCGCCCGATTTGAGCCAGCCGCCGTACAACGATCCGCGGGTGATCGTGACGCCGCATGCGGCATTTGTGTCGGTGGAGTCGCTGGAAAACCTACGGAGCCGGGCCTCTCGACAGGTGGCGACACGGCTCGCCGGAGGGGTGCCCGAAGCGGTGGTGAATCCTCGCGTTCTTCAGTGATGCTCAGTCACCGCCGCCGCAAAATGCACGTGCCGGAGATGGCCCTTCGCGTCCGGCGTTACGATCCGGCTCAAGGCCCTCGGTGGCGCCGCACACCGTCAGACACGCGCACTCGCCATCGGAGTCGGGCGATTCTCCACCATTCTCGGTACCAAGGGTGCCAACCCGCACAACCGGACCTCCCGGCAACTTCGTTTTGACGGTACTAAGAGCGTGGCCTATATACCCTTGGAGCACTTGCGCTAACTCCCGCGCCAGCACGACAACAGAGAAAGCCCGACCGCGCTTCTTGGACGGCCGCCCCGGCCGGCGAGGAGCGGCGCAGATGGAACGCCACATGGAAGAGTCACTCTCCCCCGTATCGGATGCCGTGGACGACGATCGTTTGCAGCAGTTCGCAGTAACGCTCCAGCAAGGGCGACAGCGGGCCCGCGAAGCGCTCGCGGCCCAACGGGAGCGGTTTGCGCAGCTCGAAGAACAATTGCGCGAACGCCGCGAGACGATGCTGGCCGAGCTGGAGAGCAGCGACGACGATCGCCAGCAGGAGCGTGCGGACCTGGCCCGCCAACACGAAAGCATCGCCAGCCAGGTCGCCGAGCTTGCCGAACAGCAAGTCGCGCTGCAGCAAGAGCGCGAAGCGCTCGAACAGCGTGAAGAGCAGTTCGCCCGGCGGCTCGCGGACCTGGACGAAGCACGCGGCGAACTTGAGCCCCTGCGCGAGGCGCTGCACAGCCAGCAACAGGACGTCGAGACGCGGAGTGCGCAGCTCGATGAGCAGGAAACGGTTCTCGAGTCCAAGCAGCAAGAACTGGACGCGGCAGTTGCCGACCTGCAGCAGCGGCAGTCGCAGTTCAACGATGCGCAATCGGCCGCGGAAGCCGAGCTTGAAGAGATACGCCAGCAGCTCGAGGTGGACCGCACGGAGCTCGACCAGCGCGAGGCGGCAGTCCGCGAAAGCGAGGTGGCGCTCGGCGAACAGGACGAGCAGCATCACCAAATCCAGCGAGAGCACGAGCGGCGGCAGACCGAGCTGAACGAGCTAGCCGAGGAGCTGGAGCGAACCAAGACCCGGCTAACAGAGAAGGCCGAAGCGCTCGAGGCGGATCGCGAAGCGGTGGAGCAAGCGCGGTCCGACACGCGCAGCCAGCGGCGGCGAATTGCCCGGCGGCTTCGCCAACAGCACGAGGCGCGCCGCAAAGACTTCGAGCGGCAACAGCAAGAATTTGCCGAGCTGGTGGACGGCCATGCGGAGTCGCAACTGCAATTGGAATCCCGCGAAAGCGAACTGCAGGCCCAATTGCAGGAACTGCAAACACAGCGCAGCGCGCTGGCCGATCAGCAGGCGGAGCTGGAAGAGAAACAGTACGAAGAAGGCGACGCGGCTGCGAAGTTGGCAGCGGCCGAGGCGGACCTTGCACGATTGCAAGACAAACTCGCCGGATTGCAATCCAAAGGACAGCAGACCGCGGCCGAGTCACAAGCCCGTCAGTTGGAAGTCGAGTCGCTGCGGGCGGAAGTCGAGTCACTGCGGGCGGAGCTGGAATCGCTGCAAGGCGTGCTCAGTAAGCAAACGGAGGAATTGTCCCAAGCGAAGCAGCAGGCGAGCCAGGTGGCCAGCAGTGCCGAGGGCGAATCGGAGCAGTTGGCGCGGCTCCGCGCGGAGCGCAACGAACTGATTGATCGCTTGGCCGAGGCCGAGTCGCGCCCGAAATCGATAGCGCCCGACCCGGCGTTGAAGGAGGAAGTGGAAAACCTACAGCGGCGGCTCGAGTTGGCGACGGCCGACGTGCGGGAGTTGAAGGCGGAGAACGCCGAGCTGAAGCAGCGGCTGTCGAAGGCGGGCGCCGGCGCGGCCAAGGATGTGCCCGGCGGCGCACTCGACTGGGAAGCCCAGAAGCAGCGGCTGTTGGCGGCGCTCGACGAGGACTTCGATGAGGGCGACGAAGAGCATCAGCAGGACCGGCTGACGATCGAGGGGACGATCCGCATTACTGAAGACGTCGTGGCCTCGAAGGAGCGCGAGATCAAGGAGCTACAGCAACTGCTCGAACAGCAGAGCAACCGCGTCGGCGAAATGGCCATCGGGGCGCACGCCATCGCGGAGATGCTCGATCACGACGAGCTCGTCCTGCAGGAGCGCGAGCGCCTGAAGAAGCTGCAGACCGAATGGGAGGCGAAGCTGCGGAAGGCGGAAATCGACATCTCGGTCGAGCGGGCGAAGGTCGCCCGTCAGCGGGCCGCACTGGACGTAAAGGTCCAGGCGTACGAAACGCGTGCCGGCAACGAGCAAGAGAGCCAGCAAGGGGGTCCGGCCGGCAAGCCAACTCGTGGCAAGTGGCTGGCCCGGCTGGGACTCAAAGACGCGGAAGAGTAGAGCGCGTCAGCTACTTCACCAGTTCGGCCTTCATGCCGTAGATCGCCAGGTGGTTGCCATCGGGCCCTTTGATCTCGCGCAGCTCGAAGGTGCCCTCGACCAGCACCGGCCGCACGGTGAAGCTGGCCGACTTGCCCTTGGCCATATCGACCAGGATGCAGTCGTACAAAGCCGCTCCGGGCCCGAAGCAACACTCCATGTTGTCGCGCACCAGCACGAACTGCTCGATGCCCTTTTGCTGGGCCGTGGGCAGGATGTAACCGCGGATGCGGATCTTGCGGCCGAATAGCTTCTTGACGTCCTCGGTCAACAGCGAACGATCGAACGGCGCGCCCTTTTCCATCTCGAACTTGATGTCGTCGAACGTGCGCGGGAGGACCTTGTTCTTTTCCTCCTCAGTGAGGGCGGAGCCGGAACTCTCGTCCTTGGCAGGCTCCTTCTCCTGCTGGTTCGAGTCGTCTTGTTCTTCGTCCTGAATGGCGAGAGCCGGCACAGTGGCACCAACCCACGCCGGGCCGAGCGCCACCAGTGCGGCCAATAGCGCCGTCGGAATTACTCGTGTGGATCGCATCAGTTGATATGGTCCGCGGTCAGAGTAAAGACGGGAAATCCCGGGCCCCGGCCCACATTCTCGGGATGAATGCGTAGCCGTCCGGCCGTGTTCACCACGCGAGAGGTGTAGTCGGTCACCCGCGGTCGCTCCAGCGTGACATGTATTTGATCGAAGTATTTCACTTCGTCGAGCGGTCCAAAACAGCAGGTCTTGTTGTCGCGCACCAGCAGAAAGTTGTCGAGATTGTTCCGGTACGAGGACTCGCGCATGTAGCCCTTGATGAAAATCTCCTGGCCGTCCAGACGCATCACTTCCGGCGAGAGAGGCGGCTCGGCGGCGGCCGTTCCCACTGCGGTTGGATCGGCACCGGCCGGCCGCAATGCATAAAAGTTGATCCGCTCGTAGCCTTCGGGAACTTCTGTGGCGTAGATGTAGCCGGCGATGGCCGGTCCGGCGAGCAGAAAGAACGCGGAGGCCGCCGCGCCTACGCGGGCGAGATTGTTACCCGAGAGCCGATCCGGCTGTTGGCGAATCGCCCGGAGCGATCGCAGCCCCACAATGAGACCCGCCAACGGGAGCGGCAGCACGATCAAACAGCCGCTCACGGTGCTTAACGCCGAAGGGATGATGAGGATCGACAACACCCCCAGGATCAAGCTGACCACCGCGCCGACGCTCAGCGCCCTGTATTGGATTGCCTCGTGATCGTCTGAAATCGCGGTTGGAAAGGTCGAACTACTCATGATCTTCTCGGGGGCCTCTCTCGCAATAACGTTCTCTCAGATGTCGCGTTTCACTAGTTCCGCAAGGCACGGCGGGACAAGCCCGCCGGGGCACCCGGTTTTCACGGCGGCACAGAGAGTCCCATCTGTGGGGAAGCTTGACTACATCTCCAATAGCTAGAACCTTACCGCGACATCGCCCGCTGCTGGCCGGCTCCGCCGATGATCATCCACAGGACGACCAGCAGCACGGCTCCGGCGGCCAGCGGCACGCCGACGATCGCCCAGCGACTGGGGATCTCCGGCACCAGCGGGGCGCTGGCCGCAGTGCTTATATCCTCTGCAATCTCCGCGCCGGCGATGGTCGCCTCGACCGGCTGCGATCCGGTAGCCGGCGGCTCCGGCGGGAGACCCGCTGCGGCGCTCTTGTCCGCATCTTCGGCCGCCGCCTCCGGCGCTTCGCTGTCACTCTCCTCGGTCGCGGGAGCGGTCTCCTCCTCGAGTTGCTCTGCGGGCTGCTCTTCGGGTTGCTCTTCACTGCCGGTCGTCTCGTCGGCCGCCTCTTCCGTCGTGGCACTGGCCGGCGGTGCGCCTCCGATCAATCCGCCGAACGCCAGGAAGCTCTTCGCCCGCTCGACCGTCTCCGGATCGACCTTCTCCAGCTCGGTCATGTAGGCCTGGGCCCGCTGGCCGACCTCGCCTTCCTGGGAGATGGCCGCCTGCAGGTAGCGGATCACCGGAATCCGCACCCAGCGCGACTTCTCGTCGGCGTTCTTGAACAGGTCGACCAGCCGATCCATTACCGACCAGTCCTCCCAGCGGGCCAGATCGGGGATGATCTGGTCGGCCAGTTCGGGATGGTCGAGCAGGTGCCGCATGGCCACCAGCAGGCGGTCCTTCGGAATGACGTCCGTCTCCTGCCCATGGAAACGCAGGGCCATCACGGCGGAGTAAGTGTCGGTGTATTGGGCGTCTTTGCTCTTGAGGAACAGATCCTCGATCAGCGGCAGGCCGTCGGCCCCTTCGAGCGTCAGGTAGCAGCCGATCAAAGCGTCGAGCCCTTGCTTAAGCTGGCGATCCTCCGAGCGGATCATCTTCTCCAGCATCGGCACGTCCTCTTTGGTGCCACAGACGCCGAGCATCGTCAGATACAGCCGGCGGCGGCTGGGGGCCACGTCCGGATTCTCGATCCACTCGACGAGCTGATCGTGACGCATCCGCTCCTTCAGCGCGATCACTCCCTCGTACGGGGCGCGGGCGAATTCGTCGTACGCGTCCTGGGCGAGCATCGGGTCAGGGTTTTCCAGGTAGCCCTGGAAGAAGTCGAGTCGATCGGCCCCCTCGGCCGGCAGGCTCGGCAACTTCTTGATGTACTCGCGGGCTTTCTCGCTCAGCGGCAGCGGCGTGGCCCATTCGAGAGTCGGCGAGGAAAGTCCGGAAATCAGAAACGCGCCGTCCTTGTCCTCTTCGCCGAAGTAGGTGACTTCGATCTCCCGACCGACGGCGGTGTGCTGCTTGCCCTTGAGCACGTCGGCCACTCTAAACTTGGCGCTGGTCAGGCTCCCGCTGCCGAAGGTGTCCGCGGGCGTCGCCGTGTCCTCCGGCTGCGTCTTCGACACGCTCAGCAGTTTAGCGATCACCACGACGTCGGCGCCGTCCATTTCCTCGCTAAGCGTTTGCGACGCGGCCGAACAGAACGGGCAGGCGAGTGCAGCGGTTGCTAACGCGGCCGGCACTAGCGCGGCGAGAGAAAGCAGTCCAAGGGTTCGCCAATGCGGGCGGGTCATGTTCGTGCACCTTATGCTTTGTGGTTGTGTTGTGCGGGCAGGCGGCTCACTCGGCCGAAGTCAAGGTCGTGCTTCGAAAAAGGGGATTGGCTCGATGCAAAGGCGACCCGCTCTGGCAGTGCGGTTCTTCGCATCGTGCCTGTCCCATTTCCGATTCCTCAGCGTTTGAGTGTGGTCACGGCGTGCCGCCTAGCGAGCGGGCCACATCGGTCCGGTAGGCGGCCATCGCCGGCAAAAAGCCGGCCAGCGTAGCCAAAATCATCAAACCCGGTATGAGAATCAATTCTTGCACATCGAACCGCAGGAATCCAAGCGATACGCCGGTCTGCTCGACGACAAAGGGGTTCACCAGACCGATTGCCGCGTGTCCCAGGGCCACGCCTGCGATCCCCCCGGCGAGCGAGATCAGCAGCGACTCCATCATAATCACCGACATCACCATGCCTCGCCGGGCGCCCAGCGCCCGCATTACGGCGATGTCGCGGCGCCGCTCGCTCATCGAGTTGTAGATGCTGACCAGGATCCCGACGCCGGAGACTACTACTATCATTACGGTTAATACCAGCAGAATCAAACGAAGCGGCCCCACGATGCCGGCGAAGAGATTTTCCACCTCGCGGCTGGGATAAACTGCCTGGGCGACCTGCCCCTCGTTGACCATGTTGTAGATGAACTGCTGCATCCCCTCGAAGGACGCCAGCACGAGGATCGACGTAACTTCCCGCTGCGCTTCGGGAAGCGGCTCATGATGGGCGTGATCGTGCGCGTGTGCATGATCCGCGTGATCGTGGCCGGCGTGGTCGTGCTCAGCGTGCTCGGCGGGGTCGGCTTGAGCAATCAACTCCCTCTCCCTCTGGGAGAGGGCCGGGGAGAGGGCATGAGGTGTAGTGGGGCTCGACGCGAGGGAGATCCGCGGCGGTGTTGTCAAGGAATCCGCGTCTCCGCCTTCCTGCACAGACAGGAATGTCTGTGCCACCAACATCGCCCTCTCCCTCTGGGAGAGGGCCGGGGAGAGGGCATGAGGTGTAGTGGGGCTCGACGCGAGGGAGATCCGCGGCGGTGTTGTCAAGGAATCCGCGTCCCCGCCTTCCTGCACAGACAGGAATGTCTGTGCCACCAACATCTCCCTCTCCCTCTGGGAGAGGGCCGGGGAGAGGGCTTGTTTGGGTGTTGGATTCGACGCCAGCGAGATCCGCGGCGATGCCGTTGAAACATCCCCGTCACCGGCAGCCTGCACAGACAAAAATGTCTGTGCCACCGGTTGTGGGCCGGTTTTCTGCGCCGCGGACTGGGCATGCGACTTGGCGTGCCCCTCCAGCAAATAAAACCCTTCGATGTTGATGAACAGCGCGCGGTCGTTGGGCGTGCCGGTCGGCTCCAGGACGCCGACGACCTTGAAAGCGTCGTGCTTGTGGCCTTCTTCGCCCTCCTCGACGATGTCGTGCGACGGCTGGAACGTGTCGCCGACCTTCAGCCCAGTCTTCGCGGTGACGACCGAACCGATCACGCCTTCGAAGAAGTGTTGGGAGACGAAGTTCCGTCCGCCCGGCTCGAACTCGTACCGCATCGGCTCGCCCTGCTCCGTGCGGCCGTATTCGATCTTGTCGAACAGGTCCGGCGTGGTGCCCACCACGCGGAAGGTCTCATCGCCGGCGACATAACTGTCGCCCAGGCAGTAGGGCACGGCCACGAGGGTCATCGAGGCAAACTGCCCGTCGACGAACTCCTTGTAATAGGAGTAGGGGATGTTCTCGATGGGCTGGCTGAGGTGATAGACGGTGTTGAGCACCAGTTGCAGCTTGCCGCCCTTGGCGCCGACGATCAGGTGATAGCCCTGCGCCCCCTGGCGGAAATGCCTTTCGACCACGCCGTGAATCACCAGCACCACGACCACCAGGGCCACGCCCAGGGCCATCGAGAAACCGGTCAGAGTCGAGGCCAACGCCCGTTGTTGAATGCTTCGCCAGGCGATCTTCCACAGGCTCATGAGGCGGTCACCATGGCTTTGTTAATGGATTCGAGTTCTTCGACGCGATCGAACTGCGAGGCGACTTCCGCGGCGTGCGTCACCAACACCAGGGCGACGCCTTCGGCGCGGCACGATTCGCGGATCAGGTCGATGATCTGCTGTTGATGGCCCGGATCGACGTTGGCGGTCGGCTCGTCGGCCAGCATCAGCTTCGGCCGGTTGGCCAGCGCCCGGGCGACGGCGACGCGCTGCTGCTCGCCGACCGACAGCGCCGCCGGCTTGTGCGTAAGGCGGTGACTCAGGCCCATCCGATCCAGCAGCTCCCGGCCGCGCTGCGGCTCCTTGCGACCGCCGGTAAAGGTCATTCCCAAGAGCACGTTCTCCAGCGCGGAAAAGCCGGCCAGGAGATTGAAGGTTTGAAAGACGTAGCCGATGTTCCGGGCGCGGAACCGATCGCGGTCCGCTTCGGCCAGCCGCGTGATTTCGGTGCCATCGACGCGGATCGAGCCGGAGTCGACCCGGCCAATGCCGGCGATGGCGTGTAGCAGGGTGGTCTTCCCGCAGCCGCTGGCCCCGCGAATGACAACCTGCTCGCCCTGGGCCACCTCGAACCGCGGAATGTCCAGCACCGGCAGTTTCTCGCCGCCCGGCTCGACGAACGCCTTCTTGACGTCTTGAAGCAACAGCGTGCGGGAGTCGGACATACTGGCGGCCTGGGCTGCGGACCGTGGGGCTCAACGCGCTGAATGATAAAGCTTTACGTTCACGCTACAAGCTCGCATCCGTGGCGCCTACATTCCAATCGATGCGGGCCTGCAGTCGGTGCGACTCCGGCTTGCCGCCGGCTACGTCAGATACGGTGGCGCGTCGACGTCAGTTCAACCGACAGGTTTTTTCAACAGGGGGTGATCGCCCCAAGAAGCAGCAAGTGCTGAATTTCCCGGGATTTGCGGCCGGCGCGGTGGCTAGTTGGACAGTTAACTCCTGGGGGGCCCCCAGGTAATGTTGAAAAAACATGTTCCCCCTCTTGTATAGCAGGGCGAAACGGTTGTTTTTTCAACGCGCTCTTTTTGCCGTGTCCAACAAGTCGGCGGGGCGTCTTAGGTGCTTTTCCTCTACTTCGTGGGGATTCTGCGAGAACGGCGCTGCCGTCCGCTACTGCCTTGCGGTTCTGCAACGGCGCACAATAATATACATTTTTCAGGAGATGTCAAGCCTCCGTTGTCGGCTCGTGGACTCGCCCGGGCGAGCACAGACAGGAATGTCTGTGCCACCGCTGAGCGGCAGCTCACTGCCGGCGTCTCATGGCCCGGTCGATGTCGCGCTGCATTTGGTCCTTTTTCAGCGTCTCGCGCTTGTCGAAGGATTTGCGGCCGCGGCAGAGTCCCAGCAGCACCTTCGCGCGGCCTTCCTTGAAGTACATCTTCAGCGGCACCAGCGACAGCCCCTGCTCGTAGGCCTGGGCGGCGAACTTCTTGATCTCGCGGCGGTGCAGCAGCAGCTTGCGGGGTCGGCGGGGGTCGTGATTGAGCCGGTTGGCGAAGGTGTACTCCTGGATGTCGCTGCCGACCAGCCAGACTTCGCCCTGCTTTACCCGGCCGTAGGCCTCCTCGATGGAAACCTTGCCCTGGCGAAGGCTCTTCACCTCGCTGCCGACTAGCGCCACCCCGCACTCCAAGGTTTCCAGCACCTGGTAGTTGTGCCGCGCCTTGCGGTTCTGCACGATCGACCGCTCGTTGTCGTGCTCTTTGTCGACGGCTTTTGGTTTGCGTTTCCCGGCCATGAGCGGTGGGTTGTAGGGTCCGCGGTGCGGACCGTTCATTGAGGTTTTGTTCGGGGCGAACTGGTCCACACAGCGGACCCTACTTGGCGGCTGCATTCTTGCGAATTCAGCTACGCACAGGCACGTATGTCTGTGCCAGCTTATCTTAGCAGCTCCAGCGTCGCCCAGACGCTGGGGTCTTCATCATACGGAAATCCGCTGCCGACGCTAAAGGTCTGCAGCCCCAGCTCCCGGTCCTGGATTGCATACGTAAAGCCCAACCGCGGGTGTTCGGCCGGCTCGTAGCCGGTGATGGCGCCGGACGGAATGAAGCCCTGCAGCATGTAACCATCGGCACGCACCTCCGCGTGCACGCTCAGCGCACCGGGGCGGATTGGCTTGGCGTTCTCCCGGGCACGGTTGATGATCATCTGATCGGCAAACGCCTGCTCGTTCTGCCGGCCGACGCCGGCGGGCAGAAACACGAAGCGGTGGCAGTAACGGCTTGCCCGATGGATATTGTGCGTGTCGCGGGTGTCGAGCCAGACCTGCAGGCCGTCGCTGTCCTCGGGCTTCGTATCGCGGCACCACGGGGGCTGGCGCTTGCCCGTGACCCGGGCCGCCAGTGCGATGCCTTGCTCGTTCCAGCCCATGCGCATGTCGGCAAAGGTGCGCTCCTCGTCGAGCTGCGCCGGATTCCACAGCCGGTAGGCGTCGCCGAGCGAGAACTTCGCCAGGCCGCAGGCCTCCTTGCAATAGCGCAGCGGCACGCGGAAACGGAACAGGAAGCGCGGCGATAGAAGTGCGTCGCTCATCGGGATCGGCTCCCACCGGCCACGCGGTCCGAGAGCGAGTGCGCCCGGCCGTTACGGAGCGACTGGCGATGTTCCTCGAAAAACTGAGCCAGCTCGGGCGAGGAAACGTCGTCGGGATTTTGGAAGCGGAGCTTGATCAGATCGCGGTCATCCCGGGTTTGCAACTGCCGGGCGATGCCGAAGTCGGCGATGCGGCCCAGGGCGAACTGGTCGGTAGGGCCGGTGAGCATCAGGTCCAGCCCGGCCGGCCGTTTCGTGTAGATACTGGCCCAGGGTTCGCGCTGATCCTTGACCATCAGGTGAACGACCTGTTGATTGTTCCAGAGGAACTGGCCGTCGGGCGCGATCGTGGCGAGCAGCTCGCACAGGTCTTCCAGCAAGTCCGTATCCCACAGCACGCGCTTGCCCGGCGGGAAACCCTTGCGAGTGACGTGCCATTTGCGGCCGAGGACCTTCCAGGGCATCACGTCGTCCGGGTTTTGCGCCACACGCTGGGTGTACTTGTTGAAAGCGGCGATCGCCTGTTTGACGAACTCCCAGAACGCCGGAGTATCCACCTCGGCGAGCGAGTGAACCTGAAGCTGTACCTCTTGCCAGGGACCGCGCAGGTTCTTGCAACGTACACGAGGTCCGCTGCCGTAGACCGGCAGGTCCGGTAGATCGTTCAGCGGCTTGAGATTCAACTTGTCGACGAGCGTGTCGCGCTGGAAGGCATTTTTGGCGACGCGAAACTTCAGCTTCAAGAGCCAGGTTTCGCCGGTAATCGCATGGAAAAACCAGCCGTCCGACTTGCGGTCCGCGGCGACTTCCACCACGGTGCGGGAGTTCCACTGCGTGTCGCTGAACTTGCCTTCGGACTGAACGAACTGTTCCAGGCGGTCGAGGATCCGACCGTCCCAGCGGCAGGGCTCACCGGCCCGACCGACGCGGTCGCGGGTGTGCCACTTCCGGCCGTCGGCTTCCCAAGGCATCTTCGTTTCGTGGCCCACTTCGCTGATAGACACGTCGCCGTCGCGCAACTTCTCCGCCGCGGCGAAGTCGAACAGTTTCCGCTTGCGATGCGGCCCGGCTTCCAGCACCGGCGCAAGCACCTCGCCGGTGTACGAGCGGAGCAGGGGGGCGCCGGCGGGCTTTTGCCTGCGTGTATTTTTCGCGCTGCCGTTCGCAGAGGTGTTTGCGACATCAAGGGCTTCGGCCGCATGAGCGGCGACATCCTCCGGCGTGCCGGCCGCTACGATCTGCCCGCCGTCGGCGCCGGCTTCCGGTCCGACGTCGATGACCCAGTCGGCCGTTTTAATTACGTCCAGGTTGTGCTCGATGACGACGACCGTATTGCCCAAGTCGACCAGCCGGTTGAGCACCTCCAGCAGCTTAGCCAAGTCGTCGAAGTGCAGACCGGTAGTCGGCTCGTCGAGCAGGTAGAGCGTGCGGCCGGTGTCCGGCCGCGAGAGTTCCGCGGCCAGCTTCACGCGCTGGGCTTCGCCGCCGGAGAGCGTCGGCGCGGATTGGCCGAGGGTGAGGTAGTCGAGGCCCACGTCGCACAGCGTCTCGAGGATGCGGCGGATCTTGGGGAGGTTCTCGAAGAGCTTGACCGCCTCGCCGCACGGCATCGCCAGCACGTCGGCGATCGACCGCCCGTGATATTTTACGGCGAGCGTCTCCGGATTGTAGCGCTGGCCGCCGCAGGTATCGCACTCGACCCAGACGTCGGGCAGGAAGTGCATCTCGATGCAGAGTTTGCCGGCGCCTTCGCAGGCCTCGCAGCGGCCGCCGGGGACGTTGAAGCTGAACCGCCGCGCCGTGTAGCCGCGCAGCTTCGACTCGGGGAGCTGCGCGAACAGCACGCGGATCAGTTCGAACACGCCGGTGTACGTGGCCGGGTTCGACGTGGGCGTGTTGCCCAGCGGCTGCTGATCGACGCGGATCACCTTGTTGATCTGCTCGACGCCGCGGATGGCGTCGTGCGCCCCGGGGAAGGTCCGGGCGCGGTGCAGAGTCTTGGCGAGCTGCTGGTAGAGAATGTCCTCGACCAGCGAGCTCTTGCCGCTGCCGCTGGGGCCGGTGACCGCGGTTAGCGCGCCTAGCGGAATGCGGACGTCGATTCCTTTGAGGTTGTTATGCCGGGCGCCGACGACTTCGAGCCAGCCTCCGCCAGGCGGCTCGGGCGGCGTCTTCCCTCGGGTGCTGGTCAGGCGTCGATTGGAAGGCACGGCGATGGCCTTCTTCCCGGAGAGATAGGGCCCGGTCACCGATCCGCGGCGGCGGGCGACTTGGTCGGGGGTCCCTCGGGCGACGATCTGCCCGCCGTGGCGGCCCGCTCCGGGGCCAAAGTCGAGTAGCGTATCGGCACTGGCGACCACTTCCCGATCGTGCTCGACGACCAGCAGCGTGTTACCCAGATCGCGAAGCTTGTGCAGCGCACCGATCAGGCGGCGATTATCGCGGGCATGCAGACCGATGGTCGGCTCGTCCAGCACGTACAGCACGCCGCACAGTCCGCTGCCGACCTGGCTGGCCAGGCGGATGCGCTGCGCCTCGCCGCCGGAAAGGCTCGGCGCCGGCCGGGCAAGCGTGAGGTATTCCAGGCCAACATCGACGAGAAACTGCATGCGGGTCTCGGTCTCGCGCACCAGTTCTCCGGCGATGCGGCGATCTCGCTCGGAAAGGTTCCAGTCGCGGCACTCGGCCAGTAGATCGCCCAGCGGCAGGCGGCAGACCTGGTCGACCGTGCGATCGCGGAACCGCACGGCCGAGGCGTCGTCGCGCAGGCGGCTGCCTCCGCAAGTGGAGCACTCGACCTCGTCGACAAACTGCTCCAGGCGGGAACGCAAGCCGGGCGAGAGCCGCGAGGCCTCCTCCAGTGCCGGGTAGAGCCCCTTGTATTGGAAGCTGAACGACGGCGCATCCTTGCCGCCGCCCATTTGCACTTCGATCCACTGCTCGCCGGTGCCGTACAGCACAATCCGCCGCTGCCGGGCGTTGAGGCGATCGTAAGGAACGTCGGTCGGTACGCCGGCCTGTGCCGATAGCGCCGAGAGCATCGCCTGAAACAGCTTGTTGCCGACGCCGGGCCACAACAGGACGGCTCCTTCGGCGAGCGTGAACTTCGGGTCGCGCAGCAGCACCGCGGGGTTTGCGCCGGTCTGCGTGCCCAGGCCTTCGCAGGCGTCGCACCAGCCGATGGCACTGTTGAACGAGAAGTGATGCGGCGTGAGCGGCTGAAAGCTGCGGCCGCACTTCTCGCAGGCAAAGTGCTGGCTGTGTACATGGACCGTCCAGCGAGGCTCGGGCACGCTCTCGTCGACGCGGGCGACGTGCATCACGCCCTTGCCTAGGGCCAGAGCGTTTTCCACACTGCCGGCCACGCGAGAGCGGATGTCCTCGCGAATCGTCACGCGATCGAGCACGACTTCCACCGTGTGCTTGCGGCGGCGATCGATGCGGGGCAGTTCGTCGATCGCGTGCGTCTGGCCGTCGATTCGCACGCGGACGTAACCTGCCGCGCGGACTTCCTCCCACAAGGTCTCGTAGCTCTGGCCGACTTCGATGGTCAGCGGCGCCATCAGGTAGAGCTTCGTACCCGGCGGCTCGTCGGCGATCTTGTCGATGATTTCATCGGCCGTCTGCGTGCCGATGGCGATGTCGCAGTCCGGACAATAGGGGACACCCAGCCGCGCAAAGAGAATCCGTAGGTAGTCGTAGATCTCCGTGACCGTACCGACGGTCGAGCGGGGCGTGTGGCCCATGTTGCGCTGCTCGATGGCGATCGCCGGCGAGAGCCCTTCGATATGATCGAGCTGCGGCTTTTGCATCTGCGCGACGAACTGCCGGGCGTACGAGCTGAGACTCTCGACGTACCGCCGCTGGCCTTCGGCGTAGATCGTGTCCATGGCCAGCGAGCTCTTGCCCGATCCGCTCGGCCCGCAGCAGACGGTCATTTGGTCGCGGGGGATGGACACGTCGATGTGCCGCAGGTTGTGCTGGCTGGCGCCTTGCACGGTGATCTCTTTGATCGGCTTGACGGCCTTGCGCCGCGAGCCGCTTGCGCGGCCGTTGTTGCTGGCGTCGGAAGTCGGCTTGTACGTCGGCAGCAGCGGCGCTAGGGCGCGGCCGGTATAGGAGTCCTGGTGTGCGGCAACCTCTTCCGGCGTGCCGGCCACCAATAAGCGGCCGCCGCCGACGCCGCCTTCTGGGCCGAGATCGATGATCCAATCGGCGGTCTTCACCACGTCGAGGTTGTGCTCGACGACCAGCACTGTGTTACCGGCGTCGACGAAATTGTGCAGCACCTTCAGCAGCAGGCGGATGTCGGCGAAGTGCAGCCCGGTCGTCGGCTCGTCGAGCAGGTACAGCGTGCGGCCGGTGCTTTTTTTGACGAGCTCTCTGGCCAGCTTGATGCGCTGGGCTTCGCCGCCGGAAAGCGTTGGCGAGGGCTGGCCAAGCTTTACGTAGTCGAGTCCCACGTCGTGCAGCGTCTGCAGCTTGTGCCGCACCGCCGGAACGTTCTCGAAGTGCTCCAGCGCCTGCTGGACGTCCATCTCCAGCACGTCGGCGATGGACTTGCCCTTGAAGCGGACCTGCAATGTTTCGCGGTTGAAGCGATGCCCCTCGCAGACTGGACAGGTCACCCACACGTCGGCCAGAAAGTCCATCTCCAGCCGGTTTGAGCCGTTGCCTTCGCAGGCCTCACAGCGTCCGCCGCGGACGTTGAAGCTGAACCGGCCCGGCTTGTAGCCGCGGCGCTTGGCGTCGGGCAGTTGCACAAAGAGGTTACGGATATCGTCCAGTACCTTGATATAGGTGCCGGGGTTCGAACGCGGCGTGCGGCCGATGGGCGACTGGTCGATGGCGATCATCTTGTCGAGCTGGTCGAGCCCCGTGAGCTTCCGATGCTCGCCCGGCTCGCCCTTGCCGCCGTTTAGGTCGCGGCGGAGCGCTTCGACCAGGATGTCGTTGACCAGCGAGCTTTTGCCTGAGCCGGAGACGCCGGTGACGCAGACGAAGGTTCCCAAAGGGATATCGACGTCGACGTCTTTGAGGTTGTTGTGCTTCGCCCCCAGGATTTGCAGCCGCTGCTTGCCGAGTTCGCGACGTTTTTCGGGAACGGCGATCTTCTCCTTGCCGGAGAGGAACCTGCCGGTGAGGCTGCGCTTGGAACGAATGACCTCGCGGAACGAGCCGGCCGCCACGATCTCGCCGCCGCGGACGCCCGGGCCGGGTCCGAAGTCGATGATGTGATCGGCCGCCCGCATGGTGTCTTCGTCGTGCTCGACCACGACCACGGTATTGCCCAGGTCGCGAAGCTGGTGGAGCGTATCGAGCAGGCGGTCGTTATCGCGCGGGTGCAGTCCGATGGACGGCTCGTCGAGGATGTACAGCACGCCGACCAGACCGCAGCCGATCTGTCCGGCCAGGCGGATGCGCTGGGCTTCGCCGCCCGAGAGCGTCGGGGCGGTGCGATCGAGGGCCAGGTATTCGAGTCCTACATTGGTGAGAAAGCCCAACCGTCCGCGAATCTCTTTCAGCACCTCGACGGAGATCTGTGCCCGCAGCGGGTCCTGGTCGAGCCGGCTGAAAAAATCGACCGCGTCGGAAATCGAGAGCCGGCAGACCTCGGGCAGTGACTTCTCCGCACTCTCGCGGAACTTCTCGTGCGCCGTGGTAAGCGTGACCGCGCGGGCTTGCGGATTGAGCCGCTCGCCGCCGCAGTCCGGGCAGAGCAGGACGCTCATGTATTTTTCAAGTTGGCGGAGCTGCGGAGGGCTGTTGCTGCCGCGGTACTTGTCGAGCAGTTCCGGGATGAGGCCGTCGAACTCGCCGCCGTACTTGTGCGCGGCGGACCCGCTTCGCCACGTGTAGGTAATGTGCATGTCGCCGGTGCCGTGCAGCCAGATCGCCTGCAGCTTCTCGGGCAGCTCATTCCATGGCGTATCGAGCAGCGTTCCGGCCGGCAGAGCGAGCTTGTGCTCCATCGTGTCGGCGATGCCCTGGAAGATGTGCCGCCGCCAGCGGCCCAGGTCTTTCCAGGTTCCCACCAGCTCGATGCAGCCCTTCTTGAAGGAATGGTCCGGCTGGTTGACCAGCCGGTGCGGATCGAAGCTATAAAACTCGCCCAGCCCGTCGCAGTGCGAGCACATCCCCTGCGGGCTGTTAAAGCTGAAGAGCTGCGGTGTGGGCGGCTGAAAGCTTATCCCGCAGTGCGTGCAGGCGTACTGCGCAGAGAGACTGATGTCGCCCGGCAGCAGCCCGGCGCGAGAGCGCCGGCGTTGATCGCCACCTTCGTCCTCATCGGATTGTGGCGCGACAATCAGGTTGCCATCGCCCATATTCAGGGCGACTTCGACCGCTTCGGCCAGCCGGGCGCGGACCTGGCCATCGACGACCAGCCGATCGACGACGACTTCGATGTTGTGCCGCATTTGGCGGTCGAGCCGCAACTGATCGTTCAGCGAGACGATGTTGCCGTCGACCCGGGCGCGGACGAAGCCCTGCTTGAGCAAGTCGACGAACAGGTCGCGGTATTCGCCCTTCTGCTGGCGGATGATCGGCGCGAGGACGTTGAAGCGGGTTTTCGCCGGCAGCGAGAGAATCCGCTGGATGATCTGTTCACGGGTTTGGGCGGTGATCGGCCGGCGGCACGTAGGGCAGTGCCCCTGCCCGGCACGGGCGTACAGCACGCGGAGATAGTCGTAAATCTCGGTGATCGTGCCGACGGTCGAGCGGGGATTCTGCCCGGCCGTCTTCTGGGAAATCGAGATCGAGGGGCTGAGTCCACCAATAAAGTCGACGTCCGGCTTGGGCATCTGCCCGAGAAACTGCCGGGCGAAGCTGGAGAGGCTCTCGACGTAGCGCCGTTGCCCTTCGGCATAAAGCGTATCGAAAGCGAGCGAGCTCTTGCCCGAGCCGGACACGCCGGTCAGACAGATGAGCTTGTTGCGCGGCAGCGCCAGATCGACGGAGCGCAGATTATGTTCGCGCGCGCCTTTAATCACAATATCGGAAGCGGCCATATGCCGGGGAGCCTTCAGCGTCGAGGATGCAGGTCCGTTGCAAACCTGTATTTTAGGAGTCGCCCGGCAGCAGGGACAGGGGCTGATTTCGCGGGAGAGAAGAGACCCGCGGGAAGCGAGGAAGTTGAGAGACGACCGTCAAGGCGCAGTGGCGCTCCTCGGCGGTTCAAGTTCGAAGTCCCCCGCTATGGCCCTACATCATGAAAGAGACGACGAGAAAGCCCGCGATGTAAATGACCAGCATCAGCAGACTTTCGATGCCGATATTGGCCGGGCCCCTGCGTTGGCGGTAAATCAGCCCCATCAGCAACACCACGTTCAGAAGGATGGTCAGGGAGGTGAGAAACAGTTCACGATAGGTCACGCTGTAGGCGTGGAAGATCGACCCTTGGAAGAAGGCCAGGTCGGCTGCCGCCACAAATAATACGTCGAAGAAGTTGCCGCCGACGATGTTGCTGACCGCCAGCGTGAGCGCTCCCCGGCGGACGGCAGCGATGCTGGTGACCAGTTCGGGAAGCGACGTGGCTCCGGCCATCAGCAGCCCGCCCACGACGACTTCGGGAATCCGAGTCTCCTCGACCAAGTTTTCCGCAGTCTCCGCGACCACCGCGCCCCCCGCGGCCGTCAGGACAGCGGCCAGCACGAACGCCGGGATGAGCGTCACGAGCCGCTCGTTATGGGAGCCCGGCTCCGGCACGTCCTCGACCGTGTGGGTGGTTTGCGTCGGCCGCCACATCGGCTCCTGGTAGGTCCGGTGGACCAGCCAAAAGGCGAGCCCCGCGGCGGCGAACAGGACAATCGTCATCGGGTGAACGTGTCGCACCGTCACGTTTGGCCCCATCATCGTGATCAACACCAGCGTCAAGAGCAGGATCAACATGATCGCCTGCATCATGTTGGCCAGCGAGGCGGCGGCATGTTCAAGATTGGCCTTGGTGTAGGTCAGATCCGCCACGGCCAGAGCGACGGTCTGGATGGCGATCCCGCCCATGGCGTTGGAGATGGCCAGTCCGGCATGGCCATTGAGCGCCGCCACGACCGAGGCGACAAGTCCCGGCAGCGCGGTGAAGAACCCCAGGAATATTGTCCCGGTGATCGCTTCGCCCATTCCGGTGCGGTCGGCCAGGCGATCGGCCAAGCCAGCCGCTTTGACGCCTGCGATGCCAATGACGAGTGCCGCCCCCAAAAAAACGGCGATGTCCCCCCACATCGGCAGTTGCAGTTCGAACACGTGGAACGCTCCTTTCCCCGAGATGGGAAGTCCTGCTGGGCACGGCGGCACCTATCGTATTGCCACGGGCCGATCCGCGAAAAGGCCAATGCGAAAACATACGCTACGACAAGTGCGGTGGCATCCGGGGAGGGCTTACGAAAATGGCAACGGCCGTAACTCCAGGTGATCGGCTACGGCACTGGCACTGGCTCGAGCGTCATCCACAGGACCAGCAGCGTGAAGCCGTTAAACAGCATGTGCAGCACGATGCACGGCGCCACTCGGTGCGTCTGCCGGTAGACGTAGCCCAGAATCAGCGCCAGCACAAAAAGCGGGATCGGGTCCCAACCGTGTCCCACGTGGGCCAGGGCAAAGAGGGCCGAACTGCCGGCGATTGCCCAACGACCGGTCACTGCGATGTCACCGTAGCGGGCCCAACGCCAGCGCCGCTCGATCTTTTCCAGCCAGCCCTGCAATAGCAGCCGAAAAATGAACTCCTCGAACACCGGCGCCACCACGACTGCCTGAAGTGCGGCTGCCATCAGCGCCAGCTCATCGCCCCGCAGTTGGAGCACGCGGATCAGCGGATGCGGCTCGGCCAGCTCGGGGCCTTGGGCGATCATCAGCAGCATTTGAACTGCATAGACGGGCATCATCGCCGCCAGGCAGGCGATCGCTCCCAGCCGCAGATCGCGCCGCCACATTTGGGCGCGGGTCGGAACGCCCAGGTCGGACGCACTGGCTCGGTGCAAGACCACCAGCGCCACGCTCAGGATGGCAATCAGGCTCAATTCGATCGCCGCGCTGGCCAGTGCGCTTTCAACGAAGTGATCCGCCTGTTCTTGCAGGCCGGCCTCGTCCGGATCGCCCTGCCCCGCCGAAAACGCGGCCAGGCAGAAAATCAGTACGGCCGGCCAGAGGCCGATCGTTCCCCAGGGAACATCGCGGCGCGGTTCGTACGGCAAGAGCGGCTGACCGGTGCGCCAGCGTGCGACGATTCGCGACCAGACGTAGAGACTCGCCGCTACGACCGATCCGACCAGTGCCGTCTCCAGAGCGGATGCGTTAGGCTCCATGTAACGCAGCGCTCCTCGCTGGTTCGGGACGGTGCCGCAAAAGTGGCAGGCTGGACGCTACATCACCCGCGAAACAAGCGCAGCGCCGCCAGGATGTACTCGGCTCCGGAGTATACCGTGATGAGCACGGCCGCCCAGACCAGACCGATCAGCGTGCCGGGCAGCCAGTCGGGCGGCGTTGCCTCGACCGCCACGTACGACAGATGAAACAAGCTGAAGCCGATGGCCAGGCATTGCACCACCATCTTCCACTTGCCCGACTGCTTCGCGGAGAAGTCCGACCCGCGCTCTTCCAGAAAGCTCCGCAGGGCGGTCACCAACAGCTCGCGCCCGATGATGACCACGGCCATCCAGGCCTGCACGCCCGAGTCGGGCGCGGCCACCAGATAGATGAACGTGCCGCAGACGACGATCTTATCGGCGAAAGGATCGAGAATTCGCCCCAGCACCGTGATCTGGCCATACCGCCGGGCGTAGTAGCCGTCGATCCAGTCGGTGGACGCGGCGATGATGAACATCACCAGGCCCGTCAGGTAATACTCCAGCGCCAGGAACACGAATAGCACGATCGCCAGCAACAGCCGTGCGGAAGTGAGCTGGTTGGGGACGTTGAACACGCCACCACCGCCTTCTTTGGGTTCGTTCAGCGTGGTGGCCATGGTGGCGATCCTAGCCCTGTGTCGCTAACGTGGCACAGACGCACGAAGTCTGTGCGATTGTCGCTGAACTGGCAAGAAGCCAGACTGCCCAGTTCGGCTGAACTCTCACGAGCCCAGCTACAACCACCCACTCAGGATGAGGGTGTGGAAAGACTCGGGATTCAATCTAGCGCGGCGAGTCAACGGCCACGCCGACCAGGTCGTATTCACGAGCGGTTACGATCTCGCTCGGCACGATTTGCCCCGGCTGCAGGCCGTCTCCCGTCACGTAAACCAGCGTATCCACATCCGGTGCGTCGGCATAGGTGCGTCCCAGCCAAACGCCGTCCTCGCCGGGCAGCGGCGTGTCGATCAGCACATCGTGCCGCTGGCCGATCTGCCGCTCGTTGAAGTCGAATGCCACGTGCTGCTGCACTTCCATCAGGGCCGCGCGACGCTCTTCTTTGACCGCTTCGGGCAAATGATCCGGCAGCTTCGCCGCGGGCGTGTCCGGTTCCAGCGAATAGGTGAACACGCCCAGCCGCTCGAACTTCTGATCGCGCACAAAGTCGACCAGCTCGGCCGCCTGCTCGTCCGTCTCGCCTGGAAAGCCGGCGATCAGCGTCGTGCGAAGCACCAGTTTCGGAATCTTGTGACGCAGCCGATCGAGTAGCGATTCGGTCGATTGCCGGTTCACGCGGCGCTGCATCCGCCGCAGCATCGTATCGTTGATGTGCTGAAGCGGCATATCGAGATACGGCAGAATTCGCTCGCTGCCGGCGATCACCTCGATCAGCTCGTCGTCGATGTACATCGGATAGAAGTACATCAGTCGGATCCAGTCGAGGCCCTCCACTTGCTCCAACTGCCGCAGCAGCTCGGCCAGACGCGGCTCGCCGTACAAGTCCTTGCCGTAGTAGGTCGTGTCTTGGGCGACGACGACCAACTCACGGGCGCCGTCGGCCGCCAGCTCCTTCGCTTCGTCGATGACTTCTTCCATTGGCTTGCTGAAGTGCTTGCCGCGCATTTTGGGAATCGCGCAGAACGTGCACAACCGGTCACAGCCTTCGGAAATCTTCAGATAGGCAAAGTGGCGGGGCGTGATCCGCAGCCGTGCCCGATCGGGCAGCGGACGCGTCGGCGCGGGTCGAAATACCGTGCGCTGTTCTTCCAGCCGCCCCAGCAGCCGGTCGGCGACTTTCGCCACTTCCTCGCGGCCGAAGACGCCTACCAGGTGGTCAATTTGGGGATACTCCTCCAGTAGGAGTTCCCGCTGCCGCTCCGCCAGGCAGCCCGCGACGATCAGTCCTCGCAGCGTCCCCTGCCGCTTTCGCTCCAGCATTTCATGAATGACGCCCAGCGACTCCTGCCGGGCCTGCTCCACGAACCCGCAGGTGTTCACGACGGCGAAGTCGGCCTGGTCGATGTCCGTGACCAGTTCATAGCCGTCCAGTTGCAGCAGCCCCAGCATCCGCTCGCTGTCGACCAGGTTTTTCGGGCAGCCGAGGCTCACGAAGGCGTAACGTCCGCGGCAAGTGCCGGGCGCAGGCGCCTCGCGGATCGCGGGCTCGGGCGTGACGTCGACGATGGGAAGGGAATTCATATGCGGAAACTGAAGTCGAGGTCACTGCCCGTTTTTGCGGGATGAACGGTCAAGAGGAGCAATTGACTCCACCAGCATCAGCGAGATTTTCTCCCACCGATTGGCTCCATCGGATGAACCCTCCGAGGGTGCGAAGACCGTAAGCGAAGTACGCCCGATTTGCGCGAACTCCGGATGGGGAATCTCAAAATCACGTCCGCTGGCCGTGTGAATCCGAAATGGCTCAAAGGGCTCTGCCGTCAGGTGATTCAACATTTCTTGCGGGGTTACCATAAAGTCAAACCTTCAGCGGTAGACTGATCACGACTTCGGGGGAGTTCCAGTTGTGACTTTGATCCGGCCGCGAGGGAGCGGTGAGGGACGCCATCTCCATAGTACCGCATCGCGCCGCGGGTGGGGAAGGAGTCGACGCGGATGGCAAAGATATCGGCGGCAGCGGCGAATCCCCATCGGCATAGCGGGGTTTACTCGGTGCGCGGGGCGCGGCTTTTCTTTCGAGTTCCGCCATTTTCCGGCGCCGCAATTCCGCTGGTTGCCGAATCAAAAACGCCATGTATACTGTACAAGATTTCACTACTGGCACGGGCGGTGGGGCAATGCTGCCGGAGATTCCACAGGACGAGCTTTCCACGGCGCTGGATGCCTGCGTCGCGCAGATGCTCGACGAGGCGGACCTTCAATCTCCGCCGGTGGATGCGCTGGCGGTGGCGTCGCGGCTGGGCTTTGTCGTCGCCCGAGACGAGCGGATGCAGTCGCGGGCGCGGTTCGTGCGTTTGGCCGTTCACGCCCAGCGCGGACGGCCCGGCATGATCCTGCTGGGCAGCGAGCCGCGCCGGGAGCGGCAGCAGTGGGCGGTCGCCCACGAGTTGGCGGAAGCCACTGCGCATCGCGTCTTCGATGCCCTGGGCATCCAGCCGCAGGAGGCACCCGCAGCCGCCCGGGAGCAGGTGGCCAATTGGATGGCCGGCCGCCTTCTTTTGCCGTGCGGCTGGTTCGCCGAGGATGCCCGGCGGTGCGACTGGGACCTGGCCGGGCTGAAGGATCGCTATTCCACCGCCAGCCACGAACTGATCGCCCGGCGCATGCTCGACTTCTCACCCCCGGTGATCATCACGGTGTTCGACCAGGGCCGGATGATCTGGCGACGGAGCAATCTCACTGGTGGCGTGCCGCTGCTTTCCAGCATCGAGCGCGAGTTATGGCACGACGTTCGCGACACCTGCTGCCACCGCCAGCGGAGCGACGGACCGTTCCGCGTCCAGTGCTGGCCTGTTCACGAACCGGACTGGAAGCGGGAGATCCTGCGTACGGAGATTGCCGAGGTCGCCTGAGGGGTGGTGACATTCGCTCCTGAGGGAGCATGTGCGCGGCGCTTCTTTAATGCGATTAGTCGTCGTCTACGCACTGGGGCACCTTGTCAGCCGGTAATCTGTTCAAGCACGTCAAATTGCGGGTGCCATGTGATCGTGGACCTTTTACCGACGGCCCGCTTCAGGCAATTCTAAGCGAGACGAGCTACGTGGTGACGCACATCTTCCGCTGACGGCGCGTCGGGGACGGCGTGGCCGGTGAATGCTCAGTCTATACCGCCGGTTCATTCAGGCTGCCGCACCGCCGCCAGCTCAGCGCACCCAACCAGTCCCATAGGTCGTCCAGCCAGACCGGCTTCGAAAAGACCGCGGCCGCACCGGCTTCGCCCGCCCGCACCGTGTCCTCCACGCGTGGAAAACTGAGTAGCGCCGCAATTGGAAGACCTGGCAGTTCCTCGGCCAGCCGGCGAAGCTGATCCGCCTCGCCGGGCCGGCAATCGGTTCCACTCCAGATGGCCGCCAGAGCGCCCTCCAATTGCAGCGGCACGTGCGGGGCCCGCCATACGCCGGCGTAGCCTTCGCTGCGGCAGGCCGCCAGCAGGGCCTCGGCGGTGTCGTAATGCCTCGCGGCCACGACGACCAGGCCGTTGCGCGACTGCCGCGCCATGCCGCCTTGCATCAGCAGCGGCTCGTCGGACGACGCGGTCAGCGGAAGCCCCCAGCGCGGGCAGCGGCCGGCGAGCAACGCCTCTACCCCGCGGCGCCATTGCAGCGGCCAATCGTACCAGAAGATTCGTTGCACGCCGGGGCACGGATCGCCGGTCCGCGTTTCGCCTTCACACCAGCTTCCTAGCAAGGCAACCATCCGGCTGAGCGGTACCAGCCGCCGCAGGCGTTCGATCGCCGTACACGAGAACCGGCCCGGCCGCTGGTGGGCCAGCACGATAATCTCCGGCGGATCATGTCGGGCGAGCCACGCGGCCGCCTCGTCGCAGTCTCGGCAAACCGTTACACGCGTCCGCTCTGCTGCCACGTTTGCCGCGGCGACGAACTCCGGCCGAGCCGCATCGCCGATCCAGAGGGTGGTCAATTCCGCTTGTGTGATCATCGCTGTCTTTCACGAAGACACGGCAGGACGAGCAGTCCTGGCACCCGGAATGGTGCCACAGATATTCCTGTCGGTGCTATTCGGCGCTGTTCAGCCCACCTGCCAGACGGCCGCACCTATACCGCCAATACCCGACGGCAGCTAGCCGAGCTTGGCTTCATGCTCGGCGATCAGCTCGTGGGCGGCCTGGGCATCCGGGGCGGCACGCAGGGCGGCGAGAAACGCACTGTCGCCGATCAGACGGCTGATGCGGGCGAGAATCCGCAAGTGCCGCTGATCGTTCTCGGAGCAGATCAAGAAAAACACATCGGTCAGCCCACCCCGCGTGCCGCCGAACGGGATACCGCTGGGGGTGACGCCCAGGGCCAGCAGCGACTGCCCGAGGATGCTGGGCATCGGCCGCCGCGGGTGAAGCAGTGCCACGCCGATGTCCAGTGCCGTCGGATGCATCTCCTCCCGCACACGCACCGCTTCGGCCATCTGCTGGGCATCCCACAGCAACCCGGTGCCGGCGGCCAACTCGGTCATCTTGGTGATGACGCTGTTCTTGGTGCGGGCGACCAGGGGAACGGCGATCGCCTCGCGCGGCAACAACTCGGCCAGCACGACCGGCGCTTCGGCGCCCGGCTCGGCGGAGCGGCTCAGCACGCCCTCCATTTCGACCAGTTCTTCCTCGTCGGAGACGCCGATCCGATTCTCCAGCCAGTGATGAACCTCCGCGGGCGCGAACCGCCACCGGCCCCCGACTTTGCGGCCGGGGAGCTTGCCGCGGTCGGCCAGGCGGCTGATTCGCTGCGGCGAGGTGTGCAAGTAGGCCGCCAACGTGTCGATGTCGAAGGGTTCGTCAACCATGGAGCTATTGTCGTAATCGGGCCTGCCCGGTGTCCAGGGCATGGTGAGAAAGCCGCTATTTTCACGGCAAAAAACGTGCCTTGACAGGATCTTGGATTCTGCCACAATCCGCCGCCGCTTGGCCGCTCTCAAGGACGCGAGAGGGGCAAAAGCGCGGCCCTGACGTCTTCGCAGGCCGGGGCCGAAAGAGCGAATCCAACGGCCGATCGCAGCACCCCCGCAGCGATCGGACAGAACCACGCGAGACAAACGCCAAGGCATGGAGGCCTTGCCGCATGGTCAATCTGCTCGAAACCACACGGGGCGTTAGCCTTCGCGAACTTTTACCGCACGCCCGATGGCTGGGTGGCGCAGATGTGCGCGTCACCTCCTGCTGTGCCGATTCGCGCCACGTGCGGCCGGGCGATCTGTTCGTCGCCCTGCCCGGCTCGCAGCACGACGGCCATCACTTCTGCGACGAAGCGATCTCCAAAGGCGCCGCCGCCGTGCTGGCCGAGCGACCCTTGCCGGTGCGCGGGGTGCCAATTTGCATTGTCGAGGACACCCGAGACGCCTACGGCCGACTCTGCCATGCAATGGTTGGCAACCCGAGCGAGCAACTGAAGCTGATCGGCGTGACGGGCACCAATGGCAAAACAACCACCGCACACCTGATCGCCAGCGTACTGCAAACGGCCGGCGCCCCGACGGCCCTGGCTGGAACGCTTGGCTATTTCGACGGCTGCGAAACGTACCGCGCTTCGCATACGACTCCGCCGCCGCCAGCCGTCGCCGGCTGGTTGGCCCGAGCCGTCGCCAGCGGCTGCACGCACGCGGTCATGGAAGTCTCCAGCCACGGGCTTGTCCAGGGACGCGTCGCGGGCGCCGAGTTTGATGCGGCCTGCATCACGAACATCCAGCGAGACCATCTCGACTTTCACGGCACAATGTCCAATTATCGGGCGGCCAAGGCCCGGCTGCTCGAGTGCTTGGCCGAAGATGGCCTGGTCGTGCTCAACGGCGACGACCGTATCTGCGCCGGGCTTGTCAATTCGGTCGCCGGTCCGCTGCTGACGATCGGCATCGACGGCGACGCTCAAATCACGGCTACCATGCTGGAGCGATACCTGAGCGAACAGACGTTTTTGATCACCGCCGGCTGCGAGACCGCCGCGGTGCGCACGCGCATGATCGGCCAGCACCACGTTTACAACTGCCTGATCGCTACGGCCGTGGGCCTGGCCTACGGGATCGATCTAGCGACGGTCGTCCGCGGACTGGAGGCGGTCGAAAAGGTGCCCGGCCGCATGGAACGCATCGAGTGCGGTCAGCCATTTGGTGTGTTTGTCGACTACGCCCATTCGCCGGATGCGTTGGCCACGTCGCTCGCCGCACTGCGCGGCGTGACCGAGGGACGCATCCTTTGCGTCTTTGGAGCCGGCGGCGATCGCGACCGAAGCAAGCGCCCGTTGATGGGACAGGTCGTCGAGCGGCTGGCCGACTTGGCGATCGTCACGACCGACAACCCGCGCTGCGAAGATCCGGCGGAGATCGCCGGGCATGTCCTGGCCGGCTTTGCGCAGCCGGACCGGGGTGAAGTCATTCTCGACCGCGCGGCCGCCATTCTATGGGCGCTGGCGGAAGCCCGTCCTGGTGACTCCGTGTTGATTGCCGGCAAGGGCCACGAGATATGCCAGATCGTAGGCAACCGCCGACTGGCCTTTGACGATCGGCAGCTCGCCCGCGACATCTTGTACCACATCGGCAGTCCACAACCCGCAAGGGCTGCCGCCTGAATATCGAGATCAGACCCATGAAAATCAACCAATCAATGAACGCCCCCTTGCAACTGGTCGGAAGCCATCCCGGCGAGCTTTCGCTGGCGGAGGTCGCCCGAGCGACCGGCGGCCATCTTCGTCTGGGGGCCATGCCACCGCTGGATGGTGCCGATGGCCTGCTTGGACCGGTGGTGATCGACAGTCGCCGCGTGACGCCGCACGAAGTGTTCTGGGCCCTTCCTGGGTCGCACTTCCATGGTGCGGATTTCGTCGAAGAGGCCTTCGCGCATGGTGCGTCGGGCGTGGTGACGCCTCGGTTCGTCGAACCCTGGGCCGGACGCTGGGCTTTGCAGGTTCCTGATCCGCAGCTTGCCCTCTGGCAGACGGCGGCCACTGTGCGGCGACGTTTCGTCGGTCTGGTGGCGGGCGTGACCGGGAGCGTCGGAAAGACCACCACCCGGCAAATGATTCACGCGGTACTTTCACAGCGATACGCCGGCACGGCCAGCCCGGAAAACTTCAACAATCATCTCGGCCTGCCGCTGAGTATGCTGCGTTGGCGCAGCAGCGACGACTACGCGGTCCTGGAACTGGGTGCCAATCATCGTGGCGAGATTGCCGGGCTGACGGAACTTGCCAAGCCCCGGATGGGAGTGATCTGCCCCTTGGCTGAAGCCCACTTGGGCGAGTTCGGCAGCTTGCGCGCCATTGCCGAGTCGAAGGCCGAGCTGCTGGAGGCACTGCCCCGGGACGGCTTGGCCGTAGTGTATGGCGACGACCCGGAGTTGCGCCGCGTGGCCGCGTGCTGCCGCGCGGAGTTGATCTGGGTCGGCCGCGGCAGCGAGTGCGATTTCACCGCGACCCACGTCCACTCCAGCGGCGGATGTCTGCAGTTTCGCGTACAGGGCTTTCCGATCAGCGTACCGGTGGCAGGGCGCCATCACCTCATCGCCGCGCTGTCGGCCTTCGCGGTGGGACACGTGCTGGGGGTGTCTCGCGAGCAGATTGCCGAGGCCCTGGGCCGGTTCGAACTGCCCGGTCAACGTTGCCGCACGGTGCGCGTGGGCGACGCCTGGATCATCGACGATACCTACAACGCCTGCCCCAGTGCGATGCAGGCGGCGTTGGAACTACTGCGCGATTTCAACGCGCCGGGCAGACGCATCGCCGTCTGCGGCGACATGGCCGAACTGGGCCCGGACGCGCCGTGGTGGCACCGCCGCCTGGGCGAGCAAATCGTGTCGGTGTGCGGTGCGGATCGGTTGATTGCCTGTGGCCAATACAGCCGGCACGTGGCATCGTCCGCGATTGCGGCCGGCATGCCGGAGCGCTGGGTGACCGCTTGCCGGACGACGGAAGAGGCGACCGCGCGGCTGGCGACGCAACTCGCGGCCGGGGACGTCGCCCTGGTGAAGGGAGCCCGGCGGATGCAGATGGAACGCATCGTTCATGCGGTGGCCGCGCCCGGTTGGGTTGCGCGTGCCGCGGCGTGAGATTCGAGATTGCACGTTGGGTGACACTGTTGGCTCGTCCAGCAGTGCCGTTGGTTGCACGAGTGGAAGTAGTTGGAGCTAACGAACCTGGGTTGCCGTCAGAGAGTTTGGGGCCATCCTTCTCCCCGACAGTAGATGTTAATCCCGGGGCAAAGACCCTCTCCCCGGCCCTCTCCCAGAGGGAGAGGGAGTGAGAGCGAATCAACTGGACCTGAAAGGAAAACATTAGAGGTTTCGTCGTTTGCGGCCGAGTTTGCGGGGACACGGTCGCTACCCACCCTCCTGGGTAGGAGCATTGGACCTGCCAGACTCAGCGGTTTCTGGGTCGACCGCTCTGGCAGGTGCTTCGCGACGAAACCTACGTCTGAGCGCCGGGGCGGCGCACGCCGCCGCTCCGGCTGCTCAGCGGAACACCGCAGGCGACCGCGCTCCAATTGGGGCCGCGGTCGCCTGTTTGTATAGGGACTCGAATGACGGCTGAATTTTCACGAATTCAGCGACACAAACGCTGCCACTCCCACTCCCGGCCCTCTTCTGCGAGGGAGTGGGAGTTTTGCGGAATGCAAAAATGCTCCTGTGGTTTCTCCAGCAGTGCTCGTTGATCGATGCGAGCGTGGCCGATAGCTTGGCCAAGATCACGCTGCGCGCATCGCTGGCGGCGCTGGCCAGCTTTCTGCTGGGCGTAACGCTCGGCCCTCGCATGATTCGCTGGTTGGCCGCACGATTTCGCGAACCGAATCACAGCCCCTCGCGTCGCATCGAAAAGCTTCACGCAGGCAAACATCACACGCCCACCATGGGCGGACTTTTTCTAGTGATGGCGATCATCGGCAGCGCGCTGGTCTGCGGCGACCTGACGAACGGTTATGTGCTGACTGCGCTGTTTGCCCTGGTCGGGCTGACGCTCGTCGGCATGATCGACGACCTAGCCAAGCTCTCGGGGCGCCAGCGGGGCGTTGCACCCAGGACGAAGCTGGCCGCGCAGATCGCACTGGCGGCCGTCGTCGCGCTGTGGCTGTATCGCCTGCACGTGGACTCGCATGGCCCGCCGCTTTTGCATGTGCCGATTGGCGGTGCAGCAGTTCATCTCGGCCTGCTGTTTGTGCCGTTAGCGATGCTGGTGATCGTCGCCACGTCCAATGCGGTTAACTTAACCGACGGATTGGACGGACTGGCCGGCGGCTGTTTAGTATTCGCCACCTGCGGGATGGGTGCGGTGGCCTACCTCGCCGGGCATCGCGAGTTGGCTGAGTACCTTTCGATGCCGCACATCGCCGGTAGCGGCGAGATGGTCGTGCTGGCCGGCGGCATGGTGGGCGGACTTTTGGGATTCCTCTGGTTCAATTGCCATCCCGCACAGGTCTTCATGGGCGACACCGGCTCGCTGCCGCTGGGTGGCATGTTGGCCGTGCTGGCCCTGGTGGCGCGGCAGGAGCTCGTCCTGGTGCTCATTGGGGGGGTCTTCGTAGCGGAGGCGGTCAGCGTGATCGCGCAAGTGATCTCTTATCGGTGGCGCCGGCGGAGGGTCCTGTTGTGCGCCCCGTTGCACCACCATTTTCAGTTTTGCGGTTGGCCGGAAAGCCGGATTGTGACACGCTTTTGGATTGCGGCCGCGCTCTGCTCGATTCTGGGTTTGGCAAGCCTGAGGCTGCACATTCGCCCCAGTTCGAAAGCGGCCGTCTCACCGTCGCTGGTCGGGGCGGTGGCGAGCGGGTCGGCGGAGGGGCAAGATTTGGTGTCGGCGGTCGATTAACTGCCAGGCAGCCGCCACAACCGCCTCCCGGTGTCCCTCCCGGGGTTTAATTTAACGGTAAAGAAAGCTCTCGATTGAACCCGCCGCCCGCTCCCCGCGTCCTACTTGGTAGTCACGCGTCCCACCCGACAGCCGCATGAAGCCCACCTTGATGACCGCATCCAACGCCCATATCGTCTTCGCCGGTGGCGGAACCTGGGGGCACCTGTTCCCGGGTTTGGCCGTGGCGCGGCGACTTGCCGAGTGGCTGCCCGATGCGCGGATCACGTTCGCCGGGACGGGCAAGTCACGAGAGCGGCGTCAGGCGATCGCTGCAGGATTTCCTTACATTGCCCTGCCCGCCAGCCCTGTACCCAGTCGCGCGTCGGAGACTTGGCGGTTTTTGTCGCACAACGTGGCGGGCTATTTCGCCGCCAAAAAGTTTTTGCGCGATGAGCCGGCGTCGCTGGTGGTCGGCCTGGGAGGCTTCGCCAGTGCCGCGGTAGTCCAGGCCGCCATTGCCCGCCAGGTGCCGACCGTGCTGTTAGAGCAAAACGCGCTGCCGGGTCGGGCCACGCGGTGGTATGCGTCGTCCGCATCGCTATTATGCGCGGCGTTCGACGACGTGCGACAACACCTCGGCCCCCGAACTCCAGTGCTGGTTACCGGGAATCCCGTCCGTCCGGAGTTCGACGCGATCTATCGCCGTGGTGGCGAAACCGAGACCGAGAGAGATCCCCAAGCGCCACGGCGATTGGTGATTCTCGGCGGCAGCAACGGTGCCAGCACGCTCAACGAAGTCGTTCCTCGCACGCTGCACATGCTCCGTCTGCGGCTGCGGAATTGGACGATCGTGCACCAAACGGGTCGTCACGGCCGCAATAAGACCGCGGAGCGCTATGAGAAGCTGCAACTGCCGGCCGAAGTCGTCTCGTTTGTCGACGACATGGCGGGACTGTTGGGCGAGGCCGATCTGGTGATCGGGCGGGCCGGCGGAACGACTCTGGCCGAGTTGGCCATGGCCGGTGTGCCGGCCGTGCTGGTACCCTACCCGCATGCGACGGGCGATCATCAACTACGCAACGCCCGGGCGATGGCGCGGCACCGCGCGTGCCGCATCGTCGATCAGCGCAATCCGGGGAGTCACCTCGACCAGCGGTTGGCGGTGGCCCTGGACGACCTACTGTCCAACGACGCACTGCGCGGGCGGATGGCGGGGCAAATTCGTTCGCTGGCCAAGCCGCACGCTGCCGAGGACGTCGCTCGGGCGGTGTGCTCGCTGGTGGGCATCGATCCCCGACGTGCGGCCGCGTGAGCGTTTGTGTGGTCGACGGAGTTCGCTGCCGTTGGGAGCGCGGTGCTACCGCTCCTGGTTCAGTCGACTGCTTCCTCGGGCAACTTCCGCACGGTGCCGGGCACGACCGGGCGGCCGCGCTCGGCACTTTCCACCGCCGCGAAACACAGCGCCAGGCTGGCCAGATTGTTCCGCGCGCTGTTGGTGGGCTCGCGATCCTCTTCGATCGCGCAGAGCAGTTCGGCCATCGTGCCGTGGAAGCCGTCGGGAAACCACTTGCCGACCAGCTCCGGCTGAGTGCTGCCGCGGGCGGTGGTCAGGGTCAACGTCTGCGATTTCAGGTCGTTGCCCACCGAGTGGATCGTGCCCAGGCTGCCGGTGACGTACGCCTGGTCGAGCGGGGCGAAGTGCGTGTCGCCGTCGAAGACCAACGAGGCTTGCGCTCCGTCCAGGTCGACGATCGCCTGGCCCAGCAGGGCCGGCTTGGCGGCCTGGGTCTTTGACCGGCGGAAGGACGCGCTGACGCGGTGCACGTGCCGCTTTCCGACCAGGCACATCAGCATGTCGAACCAGTGGATGGCGAAGTCGTACAGGATCAGGTGCCGGACATCGTCAAACGGCGTGCCGGCGACCCAGTTGTGGTCCCAATGAACGCTGAAGTGGGCGGAAGTCAGCTCGCCGATCAGGCCTTCGGCCACCGCGTGCCGCAGGTAGCTGAAGTGCGGCGCCCAGCGGCCGTTTTGATTCACCGCCAGCTTCACCCGGTGCTCGTCCGCCAGGTTGGCCAGCCGCTCGCCGTCGTCCAGATCGGTTGTGTAGGGCTTCTGGCTGAGTACGTGCTTGCGGGCGCGGATGGCCGCTTCGAGAATCGGCGGTCGTTGCGGGGGATGCGTGGTGACGTCGACGACCTCGACCTTGGCGTCGGCGATCAGCTCTTCGTGATCGCGGTAGATCTTGGCCTTTGGATAGAACTCCTCCCGGCGCTTCTTCGCCCGTTTGGGGTCCAGGTCGCACAACGCTACCACGTTGTATCCGGCGCCGCGATACGCCGAGAGGTGCTCGAAGGTGATGCCGCCGCAGCCCACCAGGCCGATGCCGGGCCGATACGCGCGCGGATCGCGTGGGCGGTAGGGCAGCTTGGGGGCCGGAAACGAGCCGTGTGAGACGTGCTGAGTGGTCTCCTGTTTGCCTGGCTCGGACATCGACGGCTCCCGTGGCGTGCTCGCGATCAAAACTGCTGGCGCTGGGCTCGATCCTATCAGTCGCGCCGCGGATTGGACAGGCGGCAAAAGCGCACTTGTTTTTCGTCGCCGGGCGGTCCTATGATCCCTCGTAGATTCGTCGCCTACGTCACGATTGCGCCGGCGAACCTCTCCCCAACGCGCTCTCTCGACAGGTGCTCCCCCCGCATGCACGAACGCTTTTTTGAATCATCCATGTTGTTGCTGATGCTGCTCAATCCCTTTTTCATGAGCATTTACCTGCTCGACTTGATCGAGGAGATGACGTGGGGTGTTTTCGCGCGCATTCTTGTCCGCGCCGGGCTGATCAGCGCCGCGGTGTTTATGCTGTTCGGATGGGTGGGGGATTCGGTTTTCACCGATCTTCTGCACGTGCGCTTCGCTTCGTTTCTGCTGTTCGGCGGCGTGGCTTTCCTGGTGATCGGCGTGCGGTTTCTGCTGGTCGGCACGCAGGCCCTGCGAGAACTGCGGGGCGACCCCGAGCACATCGCCGGCAGCGTGGCGATGCCGTTTATGGTCGGCCCCGGCACGGTCAGCGCAAGCGTACTGGCCGGCAGCCGGCTGCCCTTGCCGTGGGCGCTGCTATCGATCGTCACTGCGGTGGTGGTGTGTGTGATCTCTGTGATCGTGCTCAAGGGCGTACACGACTAGATCCGCATCCGCCAGAACGGCCTCGTGACACGGTACGTGGAGATCACTGGCCGGATCATGGCCCTGGTGACCGGCACGATCGCCGTGGAGATGATCCTCAACGGCATCGAATTGTGGCTGGACTCGATCGCGTGAGGGGGGCGGCGGCGTCTCAGATAGCGCCGTCAAGGAACCTCGAATAGCGACCGAGGCAACTGGCTCTGTCGGATGATCGACTGGAGTGTGCCGACTCGGATTTCCCGATGATTTGGCACGATGACGGTGACGGTGGACTGGCCCTCGGCGCGCTGCATGGCGACGTGGCTCCCCCGTTGACGGACCATCGCGAAACCGTGGTCGCTCAGTATTCGGATCACCTCGCGCGCTGGAAGCGGTCGAAGCTTACCCAAAGTCGACCTCGACCTGACTCAGATAGGTTTCGGTCCGCAGCCGCAGACTGATCTCCGCAGGATCGGCTGCCTCCAGAAAGAGCTCGACCGCCTCCTGCAGATTCGCCTTCGCCGCCTCGATCGTGTCGCCCTGGCTGGCGACGTCCAGCTCCGGACAAAGCGCAACCCAGCCGGAATCCTCTCGTTGGATAATGGCGGTGAAGGTCTTCTTATTCATTGTCGCCTGCAGCCAAGCGGATCGATTCGCCCCGACAGTCCGATTATATCACACCTGGTGCGGCGAAGCCGGGAGAGCGTTCCCATCAGCGGCACATGTCCGCCGGTGAAGCGATTTTTCTAGAAAACCGTCCAGCCCGTGTGCTAGGGTAGTCCCCGTCATCCGGCAATCCGAACCCGCTCCACCACCACCGCGTCCACACCATGAAGACTCTGAAGATTCGGCATGCGATGACTCCACGATTCGCCGCCCTGCCGTTGGTAGCCGTCGTGATCCTCGTCCTGCTATTCGTCCCGCCCGTGGCGGCGCAGGAACAGCAGCCGCTTAACATTGTGTTCGTGCTCGCCGACGATCTCGGCTGGGCCGACCTGGGGTGCTACGGGAACGACTTCATCGAAACTCCGCGGCTCGACGGGTTGGCGGCGCAGGGGATGCGGTTTACCGACGCCTATGCCGCCGGCGCCGTCTGTTCGCCCACCCGGGCGAGCCTAATGACCGGGATGTATCCGGCGCGACTGAACATCACCGACTTCATCCCCGGCCACTATCGCCCCTTCGAGCAGTTGACCGTACCACCGATCGAGAACCAATTAAGCCTCGACTACGTGACACTGGCCGAACCGCTGGACGAGGCCGGCTATGCCACGTGCTATCTGGGAAAGTGGCACCTGGGCGGGGCGAATCACCATCCGTCTCGCCAGGGCTTTCACGTCGCGCATGTCACCAGCGGGCAGCACTTCGCGCCGAACTGGCGGTCCAACCCGCCGCTGCCGGGTGAGCGCGAGGAGAATGAGTACCTGGCCGACGCTTTGACCGACGCGGCGATCGGATTCATCCGAGACCATCGCGAGCACCCGTTTTTGCTGTACCTCTCGCACTACGCGGTGCACATCCCGCTAGAGGCGAAGCAAGCGACCGTGGAAAAGTACCGGGAGAAGGCTGCCGGCGGTGAAGCACCATGCCATCCCACGTACGCGGCCATGGTCGAGCACGTCGACCAGAGCGTCGGCCGGCTATTGGACGCGCTGGACGAACTGAACCTGGCGGATAATACGCTGGTGATTTTCTTCTCCGACAACGGCGGACTGATCCAGCGGTACGACGGGCAGGGACCGATCGTGTCCACCAACGCACCGCTGCGGGCGGAAAAGGGGACGCTGTACGAGGGCGGCATTCGCGTGCCGATGATCGTTCGCTGGCCCGGCAGGGTGGAACCCGGGAGCGAATCGAACGTTCCGGTAAGCAGTATCGATGTGCTGCCGACCTTGCTCGACGCCGTCGACCGCGAGCTGGACATGCCACAGAATGTCGACGGGGTGAGCCTGCTGCCGCTGCTCACCGGCCAGGGCGAACTGGACCGCGATGCGCTGTATTGGCACTACCCGCACTACCATCACATGGACCCGGCCGGTGCGATCCGCCGCGGCGAGTGGAAGCTGATCGAACGCTTCGACGATGGTGCGCTCGAGCTGTACAACCTGGCGGAGGACATCGGCGAGCAGCAGAATCTCGCCGGCGAGCGGCCGGAACTGGCTGCCGATCTGCAAGATCAGCTTGCGACGTGGCACAACTCCGTAGGCGCCCGGATGCCGACGCGGAATGTGGATTCCAATCCGCAGCGGGCGGCCGAGTGGGGGAGGAGAAATTAATGGCTTGGTCGATCCGTCGGGTGGCGAGATTTTCGGAAGGCAGTCAGACGGGACTGCGGGACCAGCCAGCAGCGGCCCCCGCGAATTCTCCCTCTCCCTCTGGGAGAGGGCCGGGGAGAGGGTTTCTGCCCCGGAGCAGCACGTACTCGAAGCGGCTGGACCAGCCAGCAGCGGCACGCGCGAATTCTCCCTCTCCCTCTGGGAGAGGGCCGGGGAGAGGGATTCTGCCCCGGAGCAGCACGTACTCGAAGCGGCTGGACCAGCCAGCAGCGGCACCCGTTGCCTCGCTGGTGATGCCGGTCATCTTCCTGGTGACCGCCGTGGCGTCGATGCTTTCTCCGCAGGCGGTGCGAGCGCAGGAACGATCGCCGCGCAGGCCGAACATCCTGGTCGTGCTGTGCGACGACTTGGGTTACGGCGACCTCGCATGCTACGGGAACGCCACCATCCAGACGCCGCACCTCGATCGGCTGGCGTCGCAAGGCGTACGGTTCAGCCAGTGCTATGCCGCCGCGCCGGTCTGTTCGCCCTCGCGGGCCGGGCTGCTCACCGGGCGCATTCCCAACCGCGTGGGTGTGTACGACTGGATACCTGCCGGGTCGGAAGTCCATCTGCCGCGCGACGAGATCAGCGTCGCGGCGCTGCTAAAGCAGGCAGGCTATGCCACCGCACACGTCGGCAAGTGGCATCTTTGCGGCAAGTTCAATCGCGAAGCGCACCCGCAGCCGGCCGACCACGGCTTTGACCATTGGTTCTCGACGCAAAACAATGCCGCACCGTCGCATCACAATCCCCGCAACTTCGTCCGGTTGGGCGAGCCGGTCGGCGAGCTCGAGGGCTACTCCAGCGCGCTGGTGGCCGACGAAGCGATCCGGTGGCTCGACAGTCGCGGCGATGGCGGCCAGGCAGAGAAACCCTTCTGCCTGTTCGTCTGGTTTCACGAGCCGCACGAGCCAATCGCTTCCGCCGAGCAGTATGTGGAGCTTTACCCGGAGGCCAGCAAACGCGGCGAGGCCCTGTACTACGGCAACGTCACGCAGATGGATGCGGCGGTTGGGCGGTTGACCAGCGCGCTGGACGAGCGTGGACTGGCCGAACAGACGCTCGTCTGGTTTACCAGCGACAATGGGCCCGAAACGCTCAACCGTTACCCGTCGGCGTGGCGATCGCACGGCTGGCCCGGCGAGTTGCGGGGCATGAAGCTGCATCTGTACGAAGGCGGCATCCGCGTGCCCGGTATCGTGCGCTGGCCCGGCCAAGTGGAAGCCGGCCAGCTAAGCGACGAGCCGATTTGCGGCGTCGACCTGTTGCCGACGCTGTGTGAAGTCGCGGGCGTCGAGCCGCCGGACGACCGCCCGATCGACGGTGCGAGCATCCTGCCGGTCTTTCAGGGTCAGCAGCTTGAGCGAGAAACTCCGCTCTATTGGCAATACGGGCGCGCGCTGGGCGGCCCGAAGATCGCCATGCGCACCGGCGACTGGAAACTGCTGGCTCACGTGCCGCCCGCGGACGGGCCGGGAGGCAACGCCCAGGTTCAATCGAAGGCGCATTACGCCGGCGGAGAGCCGCAGCGATACGAACTGTACAACCTGGCGAATGACCCGCGTGAATCGCTCGACCTGGCGGAGCGCGAGCCGCAGCGCGTGCGGCGCTTGGCGCGGCGGATGCGGGAATTGGCCGATGAGCTGCGTGCCGATGGTCCGGCTTGGCCGGTGCCGAGCGAGTCTCCCGAGTAGCGTGTCCCGGATACCGCGGCGCGGCGAGAGATGATTCGCACCCGAACCATCGCCGCGGGAAGGCTTGATAGGGGCCCTGCCGGCGGATATGTATGGAGACTTTCCATATCCCAGAATTGCGGCCAAATCGACCGAAGAGGTTCCTTCCCTGATGGCTGAAGCAAATACGAAAACCCAGAGCAAGCGAATCCTGCTGGTCGACGACGACTACGAGATCGTCGAGTCTCTGCGCATGGCACTGGAAGCGAAGGGCTACACGATCCTGGTGGCGCGGGACGGAAACCAGGGGCTCGCCATGGCCGAGCGGGACGATCCCGACCTGGTGATCCTGGACATGATGATGCCCAAACGGAGCGGTTTTCTCGTGCTGGAGCGGTTGCGCCGCACCCGCCCGGTGCCGATGCGGGTGATCATGATCACGGCCAACGAGGGGAGCCGGCACAAGGCTTACGCCGAAATGTTGGGCGTGGACGATTACATCCGCAAGCCGTTCGCCATGGACCGGTTGATCGAGAGTGTCGACCGCCTGCTGGCGTAAATTGGCGAATTCGACCTGCCAATCCGGGCACGATCAAGCGGCGAATCGCCGGCTTTCGAGGTTCAAGTTCACCTGCGCGATTGTGCGGTTTGGAAGGCGAAATTCCGGCCGATTCCACACCTGCACCAGCCAAATGAGAAGAAAAGGTGCGGCCCGTAGCGAGCCCTCGCCGAACGCCGCAAGTCCTTTTGCCCCTTGGCGATCCGCATGCGTAAGCTTCTTCCGGAAGTGCGACTTTCTGCCGCCGGTTTGAAAACTCGATATTGCCGACTCCCCGGTTTCAGCCGATACTTAACGACGAAGAGGTGCGATCGGTGTTTGGCGTTTCGTGGCCGACACCAAGGTCGCGAAAGGCGCAACGGCGGTACCGACCCACCTCTGTCGAGCCAGCGCTCTTTGCCAACTTTTCTCGGGTGTGTGCATGCGGCAAACTTAGCGATCGGTAGCCAGCCCCGCTAAGCCATTGCCATCTTCGCACGTCAGGCGCCACCACTAAGCATCTCCGGTGGTTGCTGCTGCGCATTGCCGTCGACGCGACGGCAGCGGCGGACGTTGCGCATGCGCCCACCGAAAAATAGTCAGGCAATTCAGCGCTCGCGGCGTCGGGCTAAGGACAGAGCGACTCGGTTTGAATGTTTTCATCATCGTGCAATCACCGACCTGTCGGGATTTCGCACGCCGTCTGCATGGCGTGACGGCGGTCCCGGGTTACCAAGTCAGGGTTTCGCGAGGGAAACGCACGCGTGGCGACTCCCCGCGGCGCGGTTAGGCTGTTAAGGAGGTAAGCAGATGGGCGAGGGACGGGCGATCATCTCTCTGATCGGTGAGCATCAGGATATCGATCAATTCCGTAAGAAGAATTGGCTCGGAACCTTCGAAGAATATCTGGACGTCGTCCGGTCTGATCCGAAGGTCACCCGCACCGCCTACCAGCGGGTGTACGACATGATCCTCTCGCACGGAACCGAGACCTACGAGGAAGCGCGGGAGAAGCGTCTCCGTTACCGCTTTTTCGACGATCCCGACGATCACGGGAAGGACGCCGTCTTCGGACTGGATGGTCCGCTGCGGAATCTTGTGAACGCCTTCAAGAGCGCGGCGAAAGGGTACGGAATCGAGAAGCGAGTGCTGCTGTTGCACGGCCCCGTGGGCAGCAGCAAGAGCACGATCGCCCGGCTGCTCAAAAAGGGTCTGGAGCGCTACTCCGCCCGCGACGACGGAGCTCTGTTCACGCTCGGCTGGGTGTCGGAGCAGAATGCCGACGAGGTGGACTGGTGCCCGATGCACGAGGAGCCGCTGCACTTGCTGCCGGAGCGCTTCCGCCCGGATGCCGAGGCGCAGTTCAATGCCGGCCGTGGGCCGGACGAATACCGGGTGAAGGTCACCGGCGAGCTGTGCCCTTACTGCCGCTATGTCTACACGCAGCGGCTGCGGAAGTACGGCGGCGACTGGACAAAGGTAATTGCCGATGTGCGGGTGAAGCGGCTGATCCTCAGCGAGAAGGACCGCATCGGCATCGGCACGTTCCAACCCAAGGACGAGAAGAACCAGGATGCCACTGAGCTGACCGGCGACATCAACTATCGCAAGATCGCCGAATTCGGCAGCGACAGCGATCCCCGCGCGTTCAACTTCGACGGCGAGTTTAACGTCGCCAACCGCGGCATCGTGGAATTTGTCGAAGTCCTCAAGCTCGACGTGGCGTTTCTATACGACCTGCTGGGCGCCAGCCAGGAACATCGAATCAAGCCGAAGAAGTTCGCGCAGACGGATATCGACGAGGTGATCCTCGGCCACACGAACGAGCCGGAGTACCGCCGACTGCAGAACAACGAGTTTATGGAAGCGCTCCGCGACCGAACGGTGAAGATCGACATCCCGTATGTGACGACGTTGCGGAACGAAGTTCGCATCTACGAGAAGGATTACAACAAGGAAACGGTTCCGGGCAAGCACATCGCCCCGCACACGATCGAGATGGCGGCGATGTGGGCGATCCTCACCCGGCTGGAAGAGCCGAAGAACGCCAACCTGTCCCGGCTGCAGAAGCTTAAGCTGTACAACGGCAAGAGCCTGCCGGGCTTTACGGAGGAAAACATCAAGGAACTGCGCGAGCAGGCGATGCGGGAAGGGATGATGGGCATCTCCCCGCGTTACGTGCAGGACAAGATCTCCAACGCCCTGGTAGCGCATCCGGACGCCCGATCGATCAATCCATTCATGGTCATCAACGAGCTGGAGTCGGGCCTCAAACACCACAGCCTGATCACCAGCGAGGAGCTCAAGAACCAGTATCGCGAGCTATTGGGGGTCGTGAAGGAGGAGTACGAAAACGTCGTGAAGAACGAGGTGCAACGGGCCATCGCGGCCGACGAGGACGCCCTGAAGCGGCTCTGCGGCAATTACATCGACAACGTGAAGGCCTACACGCAACGGGAGAAGGTCAAGAACCCCTTCACCGGCCAGTACGAGGAGCCGGACGAGCGGCTGATGCGGTCGATCGAGGAAAAGATCGATATCCCGGACAGCCGCAAGGACGATTTCCGCCGCGAGATCATGAACTACATCGGCGCGCTGTCGATCGACGGCAAGACCTTCGACTACCGCACCAACGAGCGGTTGTACAAGGCGCTGGAGCTGAAGCTGTTCGAGGACCAGAAGGACTCGATCAAGCTGACCAGCCTGGTGTCGAACGTGGTCGACGCCGATACGCAGGCCCGCATCGACGTGGTCAAGGGCCGGCTGATTCGGGACTACGGATACGACGAGGAGAGTGCAACGGACGTGTTGAATTATGTAGCGAGTATCTTCGCCCGTGGCGATGTCAAAAGCGGCTCCTAATGCACGCGTGCGTCCCGCAAGTCGGGTTGCAAAATGCGGCATTGGGAGCCGACCGGATAAGGGCGCCGGCGAGTGGAGCGGTAAGACCTCCATCTCGCCGGCGAGACCAAGCGGCGGCAGGGAGGCTTGCCGGAACGGACGCCATGCTGACGAGGCGATACCGCGCATGCACAAGCGGTACGGTGCGAAGATTCGCGCTCAATGAATGAGGACGCGGACCATGGCCATGAAAATCGAACGCGATCAACGCCGCTTTAAGCAGATTGTACGCGGCAAGATTCGCGAAAACCTGCGAAAGTACGTCACGCACGGCGAGATGATTGGTCGCAAGGGGCGCGACCTGGTCAGCATCCCGGTGCCGCAGCTCGACGTGCCCCGCTTTCGCTACGGCCACAACGGCTCCGGCGGCGTGGGCCAGGGCGACGGCGAGGTGGGCAAGCCGCTCGGCAAGGGCGGCAAGCCAAAGGATGGCTCTGGCCAGGCCGGCAGCGAACCGGGCGGCGGACATCTTCTCGAAGTCGAGGTCTCGCTCGAAGAACTGGCCGCGATTCTCGGCGATCAGCTCGAACTTCCCCGCATCGAGCCCAAGGGCGCCGCACGCATCGTCGAGGAAAAGGCCAAGTACAACAGCATTCGCCAAACCGGACCCGAATCGCTCCGCCATTTCAAGCGGACCTTCATGCAGGCGCTCAAGCGGCAGATTTCCTCGGGTGGCTACCAATCCAACCGGCCGATGGTCGTGCCCGTCAAGGAGGACAAGCGCTATCGCTCTTGGACAACCACGTACGAGCCGCAAACCAATGCCGCGGTGATTTACCTGATGGACGTCTCCGGCTCGATGACCGACGAGCAGAAGCACGTCGTGCGGACCGAGGCGTTCTGGATCGATACCTGGCTCAGCAGCCAGTACGACGGCGTCGAAACACGCTACATCATTCATGATGCAGTGGCCAAGGAGGTGGACGAGCACACCTTCTACCACACGCGCGAAAGCGGCGGTACGCGGATCAGCTCAGCCTACAAGGTCTGCGCCGAATTGATCGAGCAGGCGTTTCCGCCCATGGACTGGAACATCTACTGTTTCCAGTTTTCCGACGGCGACAACTGGGGTGAAGACAATCAAGCCAGCCTCGATCTGTTGCGCGAGCGGCTGCTGCCGCACGTCAATCTTTTCTGCTACGGCCAGGTCGAAAGTCCCTATGGCAGCGGCGAGTATATCCGATCGCTCGAAGGCGCCTTCGGCGACGACCACGAGTCGCTTGTGCTTTCGGAGATTGAGGACAAAGAAGCGATTTACGATTCAATCAAGAAGTTTCTTGGAAAAGGCAGGTAAGCAACAACAGCGAACGAGCGGTGGCACAGACATTCCTGTCTGTGTACTTGTAGCTGAATTCGTGAGAATTCAGACCGGCACTACACTTCGGCTGAACTCTCACGAGTCCAGCTACCGTGGCACAGACATTCCTGTCTGTGCATCGACAACTGGCGGATCTACGAACCGGAGAAGAGGCGCTCCCATGAACGACGAAAACACAAAAGCTCAGCAAACCTATCACGTTCGAGTCGGGCACGCCCGGGTGTCGGTGCAGTGCCAATCGCGCGAACAGGCCATCGATCTGGCGCGGCGGAAGCTCAGCAGCGAGATGCCGCGCCTGTACGACTTGATTCACCAGATGGACGTACAGCGGTTTCAGATTGAGCCAGCCACGTAGCGAGCTGCGGCCGGCCGTGCTTCCTTTTTCCCAATCGTGAGTTTCACATGTCCGTTGCCCATTTCGAACCGCTGCCGCAGCGTTTGGCCGACATGCAGGGCGAAATCGAACAGTACGCGCGCGGGTACGGGCTTGATTTCTTCACCACGATCTTCGAGTTGATCGACGCCGATGAACTCAACGCCATCGCCGCGTACGGTGGCTTTCCCACGCGCTACCCCCACTGGCGGTTCGGCATGGAGTACGAGCGCCTCTCGAAGGGATACCACTACGGGCTGCAAAAGATCTACGAGCTGGTGATCAACAACGACCCGTGCTACGCCTACTTGATGAAGTCCAACGACGACGTCGATCAGAAGCTGGTGATGGCACACGTCTACGGGCACTGCGATTTTTTCAAGAACAACCAGTACTTCGCGCATACGAGCCGCAAGATGATGGATGAGATCGCCAATCACGGCAATCGCATCCGCCGCTACATGGACCGCTACGGCGCCGACGAGGTCGAGGAGTTCATCGATTCCTGCCTGAGCATTGAGGATCTGATCGACGTTCACTCGACCTTCATCAAGCGCCGCGCGCGGCCCAATCGCTACGACTTCGACGGAGAGAAAGAAGCCGAGCCCGTCTCGGCGGGACGCTTCCGCGCCAAGGAGTACATGGACTCGTACATCAATCCGCCGCACGTGCTGGCCGCCCAAGCAAAGCAGCTCGAAGAGAGCCGCAAGGAGAAGGATACCCGCTTCCCGGCCCATCCTGAGCGCGACGTAATGCTATTTCTGCTGGAGCACGCGCCGCTTCAGGCATGGCAGGCGGACATTCTCTCGATGTTCCGCGACGAGACGTATTACTTTGCTCCGCAGGCCCAGACGAAGATTATGAACGAGGGCTGGGCCAGCTACTGGCACTCCACCATCATGACGCGACAGGGACTATTGCCCGCCGACGTCGTCAACTACTGCGACCATCACGCCGGCACGATGGCCAGTTCCCCCACGCAGCTCAATCCCTACAAGCTCGGCATCGAGCTGTTGCGCGACATTGAAGACCGCTGGAACAAGGGCCGCTTCGGCAAGGAGTACGAAGAGTGCGACGACCGCGCGGCCAAGCGCGAGTGGGACACCGGCGCCGGACTGGGACGGGAGAAGATCTTCGAAGTCCGCCGGATCCACAACGATCTGACGTTCATCGATACGTTCTTGACGATCGACTTCTGTCGGCAGCACAAGCTCTTCCAGTTCGGCTACAACGAAGACGCCGACACCTATGAGATCGAAAGCCGCGAGTTTCCCAAGATCAAGCAGCAGCTTCTGTACAACCTCACCAACCGCGGGCAGCCGCAAATCTCCGTCTATGAAGCCAACTACAAGAACCGCGGCGAGTTGTTTCTCCAGCACCAGTACGACGGAGTCGAATTGGACATGGGTCGCGCCCGGGACACGCTCGCCAACGTGTATCGCCTGTGGAGCCGGCCGGTGCATATCCGCACGGTGTTGAGCGATACGGAGACAATCCTGTCCTTCGACGGAACCGAGCATGCAATCGAGCAATCCGAAAAGGTAGCATCATGAGCATCCGAGAGAAACTCAATTCTGCATTGGCCGGTGCCAGTGGCGGCGGACCATACGAACTGCGCGTCGACGACGGCGATTTGTGCCTGGATTGCCACATTGCCAGCGCCGATCCGTTGGCGGTGAGCATCACCCGGCTTGAGCTGACGACCAACCGTCTGGCGAGGGCAGGAGTTGCCGACCTGCAGCGGATCAGCGAGCAACTTGCCGGGCGCATCACCTATCTGTTGGAGCCAATCGGCCCGATCGAGAGCGACAGCGAGCAATGCGTCGTGCAGATGCGCAGCTCACCGCCGCAGCAGGACGACGATGGAAAGACGTATTACGAGCTGTTGATCCGCCGCGGCGGCAGTCTGGCGCTGGCCCGCTATCAGCAGAACGGCCCCACAGGCCGGCACAGCGTCCCAGCGGTCGTGACGCGCGAGGTCCTGCTCCGCCTGGCCGGCGACTTCGCCGCCGTTTTGGAATAGCGGCGACATCGAATTAGAGTCTGCTGTGTGGATCGATCTGTAGGGTCCGCTGTCAGGCTGTGAATTTTTCACCTTGGTGCGCGCCGGATT
>JBBDJB010000003.1:0-210609 GCA_040880125.1 Pirellulales bacterium
TAACAAGGTAGCCGTAGGGGAACCTGCGGCTGGATCACCTCCTTTCTAAGGATTTGTCCTTACATCCGCACGGCTGCCTAGCAGTCGTGACGGAAGGATATGGAGACGGTCTACGTTGTCTGAAAAGGTCAGTCGGGGGTTCGGTTCGCCGAGCTCTCGACAGCTCCCAAATTGATCACGAAAAGTCCCGGACAGGGTTTGCCGACCCTGCCGGGACTTTTTTTATGCGCGCACCGCGCGCGAGGTGAAGCTGAGTTCGTATACCGTACCAGTAGCGTAGCTGGATTCGCAAGGATTCGGCCTGGCTGCCGGAAGACCACTGATAATGAAAGACGTCACAGACAGGAATGTCTGTGCCACGAGGAAGGCGAGCACCGCAACCGCCCTGCCCCGCAGGGCTGGCGAGAGATCGGCGCGTTTGCTACTTTTTAGAAGGTCGACCTCCGGTGGCTTCGCCGGCTTTCTTTCGATCGCAAGTGTTCCTCCCCCACAGTTGAATCCGTTCGAATGATACCACCTGACGCCAGCGATAAGCCCGCAGCTCCGCAAGAAATCGAGATCATGACCGTCTGGCCCTCGCTGGCCGCGCGCCCCGACGGCCGCTTCTTGGGCCGCATGTACCGATGGAACCTGGGCTTTCGCCTGCTGGGCATCCCAATTACGATCGGCCGCATCCTGGCCCTGCTCACCGCACCCCTGGTGATTCCGCTATTCTTTATCACCCTGCTGCCGTTTTCCGCGCAGCGCTACCGGCTGACCAACCGCCGCGTGGTCGTGCAGAAGGGCTGGCGGGGCGAAGACGAGCGATCGGTGTCGCTGGACCGCTTCGACAATATCCTGATCGAAGTGCAGCCGGGGCAAGCGTGGTATCACGCGGGCGATCTTATATTCCGCCTGGGCCAGGTCGAAACGCTGCGGCTGCAGGGCGTCCCGCGGCCCGAGACGTTCCGCAACACGTGCCTCGACGCACAACGTTCACACGTGGGTGTGCAAAAGGCACTGGGCACGGCGATGGCTTAAGCGGACAGATGCCGCCTCGTTCGCTCAAAGCACGCCTGGACAAGCGAGCATCGGCACCCGCTCGATACGTGGGTGCTACCCGCCACCGTCGCCGAACAGAATTTTGGCCACCACGCCAACGAGCAGGATGACGACCACGGTGATCAGCAGAACGCCGATGAGTGCTTCAAACATGGTGCTGCGGGGTTACGGTTGAAACGAGGTGCAAGTGCCGGCGTAACATTGGGCCGGCGACGTCGGGTCGAACTCGGCATCGATGTCCTTCATTTTCGGCCAAGACGCCGGCCAGTTCAACAGCGGTTTGACGGCTTGCACGCGGCTTGCACGCGCCGGAGCTCGGCCAATGAACGCTGCCGGCGCCGCGAAGTGCCGTCAGGCGTCCTTGGTGACCACGTCCCACAGTTCGGCCACGCCGCGGCCGGTGGTCGCCACCACGTGGACGATCGGCACTTGATTGCCTGCCGGCGAGAGCGAAAGCGCGGCGGTGAGGTCCGCACGGAGCCGATCCGCACCGGGCAGGTCGCTCTTGTTGATGGCGATCACGTCGGCCACTTCGATCAGGCCCGCCTTTTCCCATTGGACTTCGTCGCCGGAGCCGGGCGTCACCAGCAGCACGAGCCGGTCGACGACCGCGCGGATGGCGACCTGGTCCTGACCCACGCCGACGGTCTCGACGAGAACGACATCGAAGCCGAACGCGGCCAGCCAGCGGCAGGCTTCGCCGGTGGTGGCGGCAATTCCGCCGGGCGCACCGCGGGTTGAGATGCTGCGGATGAACACACCCGCGTCGTCGCCCTGATCGCCCATGCGGATGCGGTCGCCCAGCAGCGCCCCGCCGGTGAGCGGGCTTTGCGGATCGTTGGCCAGCACGGCGACGCTTTTGCCAGCGGAGCGCAAATGCCGCACCAGCGCGCCGATGAGCGTGCTCTTGCCGGCGCCGCCGCTGCCGGTAATTCCGACGGCGAGTGACCGCTTCGCTACGGCACCTTTTCCGGAACCTTGTGGCCGCGGCGGAGCCTCGCCCCGCTGCACGAGCGAGAGGATTTGGGAGAGCGCACGGCGATCGCCTTGGGCGAACTGGTCGAGCAAGTTCTCGACAGTGGTGTCGGTCATCGAAGCCGCATCCCCTGAGTAACGTGGTAATCCGTGTGCCAATGAATTATTCGTCGCCGGCGCGGCTTCGCAACCCGTCTCGATACCTTCTCCGAGTCGGGCTGCCGTCTTACTGTCCCGCTCGGCGGCCCGGCGAGACTGACGGTTCCCGTGAAGCTGGCCTCAGCCGCCCTGCCCGATTGTGGTAAAATACAATGGCGCCGGGGATTACCGCGAACTTGGCGCCTCGAGGGCATCCGGTCGCGGCGGTGACGCGGCGGCCGCTTTTCCGGCCGACGAAATTGCAACGAGCAGTGTGCAACGACGGGAGACGCATCGCATGAAATCCGATCCCTCGTCGTCCGGCCAGCAACAGTGGGAACAGGCGGTGAGCGAGTCCAGCCACAACGATCAGACGCACACTACCGTCAGCGGTCGGCGGATTGAGCCGCTGTACCTGCCGGAAGAGGTGTCGCCGAAGTATAAGGAAAAGCTCGGCTACCCGGGCCAGTTCCCCTTCACCCGCGGCATTCATGGCGACATGTACCGGGGCCGGCTGTGGACGATGCGGCAGTTCGCCGGCTACGGGACCGCCGCGGAAACCAACAAGCGGTTCAAGTTCCTGCTCGCTAAGGGGCAGACCGGGCTGAGCACGGCCTTCGATCTGCCCACTCTGATGGGCGTCGACAGCAATCATCCCAGCGCCGCCGGCGAGGTCGGACGGCTGGGCGTCGCAATCGATACGGTGGACGACGTCGAGCAGCTATTCGAGGGAATCAACCTGGCCGACGTGTCGGTATCGATGACGATCAATGCCCCGGCCGCCATCTTGCTGGCCTTCTATCTGGTGGCGGCCGAGCATCAGAAGGTCGATTGGACAACCCTGCGCGGGACGATCCAGAACGACATCCTCAAGGAGTACCACTCGCAGAACGAGTACGTCTTCCCGCCGACAGAAAGCGTGCGGCTGGTCACCGACACGATTGAGTACTGCACGCGGCACGTTCCGAACTTCAATCCGATCTCGATCAGCGGCTACCACATCCGTGAAGCCGGCAGCACGGCCGCCGAGGAGCTGGCGTTTACGCTGGCCGACGGCTTTCACTATGTCGAGCAAGCGCTCTCGCGGGGATTGGCGATCGACGAGTTCGCGCCGCGGCTATCCTTCTTTTTCAACTCGCACAACGATTTTCTGGAAGAGGTGGCCAAATTTCGGGCCGCCCGGCGGATCTGGGCCCGGCACGTGCGCGATCGCTATGGCGCCAAAGATCCGCGTAGCTGGCGACTGCGGTTTCACGCGCAAACCTCGGGCGTCAGCCTGCAGGCTCAGCAGCCGGAGGTGAACGTGATTCGCGTCGCCTATCAGGCGCTGGCGGCGGTGCTGGGGGGATGCCAATCGCTGCACACCAACAGCCGCGACGAGACGCTTTCGCTGCCGACCGAAGAGGCTGTGACCATCGCACTGCGCACGCAGCAGGTGCTGGCCTATGAGACGGGCGTCGCCAGCAGCGTCGACCCACTGGGCGGAAGCTATCAGCTCGAGCAATTTACCGACGAACTTGAAGCCGAGGCGGAGGCGATCTTCGGCGAGATCGAGCGGCAAGGCGGTATGATCGCGGCCGTCGAGAAGGGCTATTTTCGGCGGCGCATCGCGGAAAGCTCGTTCCGCTTTCAGCGCGACGTCGAGGACGGCCGAAAGAAGATTGTCGGCGTGAACGCCTTCACCGATGAAGGCGAGGTGACGATCCCCACGCTGCAGATCGACGAGTCTACCGAGTCAACGCAAAAGCAGAACCTGCAACGCGTGCTGGCGGCTCGCGACGCGAAGGCCGTGGCCCAGGCACTCGACGCGGTGCGCGGGGCGGCCCGGCAGGGGACGAACACCATGCCGGCACTGCTCGATGCCACCCGGGCGCGGGCGACGGTGGGCGAGATCGTCGGCGCCCTGGCGGAAGTCTTCGGGCGGTTCAAGCAGGTTTTTTAATTCTACAGCGCGAGGTTGCGTGAAATGGGACTGGCTGCTTATCGCCTGGTGGCGATGCAAAGCTTTGAGTGGTCGGCCATAGCGATAAGATGCCTGTCCCATTTCCTCGTGCGGGTCATCCGCCGGAATGCTTCGTCGAAACAAGGGCCGTCGAAAAAGGGGACAGGCACGGCGCTGCGCTTCGAGCCAGTCCCCGTTTTCGGCTCGCGACCTTGCGCTGCAGAATTAGAAAGGATCGGGCAGAGGTGAACGGCAAGTCCGACCCTATACGTGTCGTGTTGGCAAAGATCGGCCTGGACGGGCACGACCGCGGAATTCAGGTTGTCGCCCGGGCCCTGCGTGACGCAGGCATGGAAGTCGTCTACACCGGGCTGTGGCAAACGCCCGACGCCGTCGCCAGGGCGGTGGACGAAGAAGACGCCGACGTGCTGGGCGTGAGCATGCTTTCCGGCGCGCATCTGAGCCAGGTTCCGCTGTTGGTCGACGCCTTGCGCAAGCGCGGCATGCAGCACGTTGTGCTGCTGGTGGGGGGCATTATTCCGGCGGCCGACGTGGCGGCGCTGCAGGCGGCGGGCGTCGCCCAGGTGTTCACCCCGGGAACTCCGATGCAGGAGATCGTCGGCTTCATCCATCAACATGTCGCGCGGACATGATCGAACGCAGCCGGAACACCTCTATGCCCTTGAGGGACGGCCCGACGGGCAACAGTCGGGCGGACAGACATCGGCGCGAGGCCCCATCGTCCCCAAGGCCAGCCGCGGCGCATCGGCGATCCGCTCCTCGATAAGCTCCACGACCATCCGCACGAAGCGTGGATGCGCGCCCACCGCGGACACTCGGATCATGTTCAGCCCGAATTCTTCGCACACTGCCCGGGCTTCGGTATCCAAGTCGTGGAGCACTTCGACGTGATCGGTGAGAAATCCGATCGGCACGACGACCACGTCTTGCGCGTCATTGCTCCCGGCCACCTCCCGCAGGTAGTCGCAAACGTCCGGTTCCAGCCACGGCTGCGAGGGAGGTCCGCTACGGCTTTGATAGACGAGACGCCACTTCGGGTGCATCGCGGCGCCGGCCACCAGGCGGCACGCCTCCAAAAGCTGCGCTTCGTAGTCGCAGTTGCGGGCCATGGCGACCGGGATGCTGTGCGCGGTGAAAATGACCCGTGCACCTGCGCGGCGGTCGACGGGCAGCTTTTCCAGGGCCGCGGTGAGAGCCTCTGCTTGGGGCTCAATGAAGCCGGGATGATTGAAGAACGCCCGCAGCTTTTCGACCTGCGGGGCCGCGGCGCCGACGATTTGCCTGGCACGCTCGACGTCCTCCAGATACTGCCGGCAGCCGGAGTAGGAGCTGTAGGCGCTGGTGACGAAGGCCAATGCCCGGCGGCCGCCGTCGTCGGCCATCTGCCGAATCGTGTCGGGCAGCAAGGGCTGCCAATTGCGATTGCCCAAGTAAACGGGAAGTTGGCGGCCGGCAGCTAGCAATTGTGCGGAGACGGCTGCGACCAACTGCCGGTTTTGGGCATTGATCGGGCTGACCCCGCCGAACTGCTGATAGTGCTGGGCGACTTCCAGCAGGCGCTCGCGAGGGACGTTCTTGCCGCGTAAGACATTTTCCAGAAAAGGGATGACGTCTTCGGGGCCTTCGGGGCCTCCAAAAGAGACAACCAGCACCGCGTCGTAAGGGGCGTCCACCGGAGAAGTTGGGCGTGCCATGTCAATCCGCGCTGCCCCCTGCGGCAGCGAATCGCCGAGAGCCGTTTCGAAACAGTCGCGGCCAAAGCCTTAGCGTAGACGAGGCCTGTGCGCGTCCCCTGAGCGGGCGCACACCGGAGCGGCCGTGGAAGTAGTGGAAGTAAATGACCCCAACGGGACTCGAACCCGTGTTGCCGGCGTGAAAGGCCGGAGTCCTAGACCGCTAGACGATGGGGCCGTGGGTGAGCACCGCGGCGGCAGTCAGCGCCAAAAGGTGCCACGTCTAGGGTGTATAAACGCTGGCGTGGCGATCCGTCAAGTGGCACGCCGTGCGGCAAAGGCTTATGGCCACAGAATTTGGCGAGGCGCGGGAAAAGTCGACACGTGAGGACGGCTGCAGTTGTGGAAGCACACAGCGGGGGGGGGGCTACTTTTCGCCGGGCATCCCGGTGGGGTCCGCGTTTTCAGCGGGGCTCTTCACTGCACTTTTTTCGTTGCGGAGAATCGCGTCGTAGACTTCCCGCCGATGTACAGGAACCTCTTTGGGCGCCTCGACGCCGAGCCGCACCTTGTCGCCGCGGATCTCGACAACGACGATCGTAATGTCATCGTTGATGATAATACTTTCGTTCTTTTTCCTCGAGAGCACCAACATCTTCGATTCCTTCGTCCGATTTGACAGCGGCTCGTTGTTGCCGCCCTGGCCCTCGTTTTGCGACTCCAAACTCCGAGGCCGACAAAAGGGCAAGTCCTTTGGACGGCGGCGACATACGCATAGCGCCTTCAATTCACTCTACGTGCTGGTCGTGTAGAGTCAAGGAAACTCGACCGCCTGGAGCCGTTTTTTGGGGATGTTTTCTGCCACATTGGCATACTATTCGTATGCCCCCTGTCGGTCGCCCGTCCGGAAAAGCTTTCCAGCCCCCTCGACTGGAGGCATTCTTTCGAATCAAGTCCTTAACTGTTAACGATTTGCGAACTCGACTCCATCAGCATGCGGCGGCGGCAGGCCAAAGTCAGCGCGATTGAATGCGTGAACGGTCGGCACCGTCCGGATTCTAGCGACTAGGGGGTATCGCGGCGGATGACCCCCTCTGTAAGACTAGACTTTCCCCCGCCAGCAAAGCCTTGCTAGCGACAAAACGCGCGTGCTGCGGCGACACTACGGCAGGTCGTCGCCCCGCCTGCCGCGTCCGTGGACATAGAATCGCTCGGAGCCGAGGGATCGCTCACCTCGTCATGGGGCGCTGTGACGCACATCAGATTATCTCCCCGCCAGGTTCAAGCGCCTGTTGTAAATGCGCGTTGGTCCTTTTGTTCCGCCGGGGCCACGGATTTAAACGCGGAGCGAACGCACCGTTGGACAAAGCCAATCGCGGCCGCCATAGCGTTGGCACGGCTGGATCAATGTCAGCTGTGGCACCCCGCTTGCGTTCACTTCGGTGCGATGCGGTCCGATCCGGTCTATCGTCATCGGCCGCGACGAAAGCGAACGAGCCGCCGTGGAAGCCTTGATGTGCGTAATCGTGCGATCGATGTTTTCACCCCATGCATTGCCAAGCTTGCGGCTTGCGACACTGACCACCCCGTCTATAATTCAAGCAGGCGCCGCCGGCAGCGGCGTTTTTGCGGAGCTTCGCCGCGAGGTTCCCTCGCCGCCCGACCCTAGGGAAGATGGTCGTCGATCATGTGGAATTGGTTTCGAAACGTCTTCTCGGCCGTTGCAACGGTTGCCCATGGGATGTGGGTGACGCTGCGGACGTGGTTCAAGACGTATCGTCCTGAGCGGAAGGCCTTTACCGAACACTTTGAATACCCGGAACTTCCGGTGCCGGTGGCGCCGCGATACCGGGGTTACCACCGGTTCGATCTGACGACCTGCATTGCCTGCGACCAGTGTGCGAAGGTGTGTCCAGTCGATTGCATCTACATTGGCAAGGAAAAGGTCGAGGGGGGCAAGGGCTTCAAGGTGACTGGTTACACGATCGACTACACAAAATGCATGTTCTGCGCACTTTGTGTAGAGCCGTGTCCGGTCGACTGTATTTTTATGGGCGCCACGCACGATTTGAGTTGTTACAGCAGAGACGGTTGCATTGTGGATTTCGCCCGTTTGCCGCTGGACGTCGCCTGGGGCCGAGCTACGCTCAACCCGACGGCGGTTGCCGACGCCAAAGTAATTCGCGAACCGGTCCACGGTGGGCCTTTCCAGTAAGGAAGCCCCGATGAGTGAGACGCAGTACCGACCGAAAAAAGTCTTCACCGTGGAACAGGCAAACGCCATGCTGCCGCTGGTGCGGGTGATCGTCAGCGACTTGGCCGCCCTGTCCCAGGACGTGATCGAGCGGCGGGGCCGACTCTCGCAACTGTTGGCCGGCCGTGAGACCGACGACGTCGCCAGCGACGATCTGTATGCCGCCGAACTGGCCCAGGTCGAGGAAGAACTGGAGAAGGACAGCCAGCGGCTGCAAAGCTTCGTGCAGGAGCTGCGTGACTTGGGCGTCGAGCCCAAGAACGGACCGCAAGGGCTGGTCGACTTTCCGAGCCTGATTGATGGCCGTTTGGTCTATCTGTGCTGGAAGCTGGGCGAACCGGAAGTGACCTATTGGCACGAACTGGACGCCGGCTTCGTTGGCCGGCAGCCGTTGACCGCCGGCAGCATCGCCTCCGACAGCGACACGGGCACCAAGGAAGAAGACGCATTCCCCGAGGCGTAGACGCGGCAGCTCTACTCTCAACTTTCTCTTTCGTGTGGCACAGACGTTCTTGTCTGTGACCACTGTCCGTCAGTGCCTTCCCCACCGCAAGCACTCGGCCCTTTGCAAACATCGCCGGGTGACTTACAATCCACGATCGGGCGGTGAGAAAGCGGCGTTTATCGGGCAGGTAGTCCCTTTTTCAGCCGACTTTTTATCTCGTATCTTCGGGCGGCAGGGAGCCCGCTTAATATGGCAACACCGACGGCCATTGTCGGCTACATGGCGCTGTTCGTCGGCGGCGCATTCCTATTCGTCTTCGTCAATCTGTTGATCGGTCGCTATCTGCGCCCGGACGAACCGAACGAAGAGAAGCTGGAAGTGTACGAGTGCGGCGAGCCGACGATCGGTTCGAGCTTCGTCCAGTTCGACATTCGTTTCTATGTAGTTGCCCTGCTGTTTATCATCTTCGACGTCGAAATCGCCTTTTTCTTTCCCTGGGCAACCGTCTTTGGCAAGGCAGCGAGGCTGGCCAGCGAACCGGCCGTAGCGGCCGAGGCCGACGGCACGGCACGGTTGACTCCCGCCGCCGCGGCGCTGGTGGCGGAGCTGGGTGTGGTCCAACCGACGGTCGAAAGCGTATTGGGCAGCGTATCGGGCGCTGACGAGGCCGGCGCAGCACTCGACCCGGCGGTCGCCAACGCCGCCATACAAGAGACCGGCCGCAAGCTGGCGATCGCGTCGCTGGCGGACATCGGCGTGTTCTTTGCCGTTTTGATGGTCGGCTTCGCTTACGTGTGGCGGCGCGGCGATCTGGACTGGGTTCGGGCGGTCAGTCATCAGCGGCGTGCCATGCCGGGGCGGGCCCCGCCCCCGATCGAAGAACCCGAGCGGGTGGTCTCGGCCTGATATCCATCACGTCGGGCGGAGCCAAGTCATGCGAACGACTGGCAGCACCAAACCCGGCACTCCCCATCAATCGGCGAGGTCTTGCAGGCGATGAGCGGCGAAGCCTTTCTCAATCAGCTCAAGCAGAAGTTCGGCGATACGATCCGCGGCGCGAATTTCGAGAACATCGATCCCTGGATCGAAATCGCACCGGAGGGACTCGTCGAGGTTTGCATGTATCTGCGCGACGAGCCGTCGTTACGGTTCAATTTCTTGAACTGCATCAGCGGCGTCGATTACCTGCACACCGATCCCAAGAAAGCGGCCAAGGCAGGTTGGGAGCCACACCTGGAGGTTGTCTATCACCTCTGGAGCTTGGAGCACAAGCACAGCATCGTGCTGAAGGTGATGATGCCCCGCTGGAAGGACGACGTGGAAGGCCGGTTGCCGGAGGTACCGTCCGTGGCGGACGTCTGGCGAACGGCCGACTGGCACGAGCGCGAAGTCTATGACCTCGTAGGGGTCCGGTTTACGGGCCATCCGCTGCTGCGCCGCATCCTGTGTCCGGAGGACTGGGAAGGCTATCCGCTCCGCAAGGACTACGAGATGCCGCTGGAGTACCACGGCATCCGCGGACGGTGAGCGGATGAAGCGTTCCCGGCCGCACATCCTGTTCTGCCAACAAATCCGCAGTCGGCGGCGACCGATTTACGCCAGCGCCGACGCCTCTTCATAAGAATCAGTCGCCGACACACAAGGTCGCATCGTCATGGCCAGCAATATCGAAGATCCCCGCATCATCGAGTTCGACGTCCGCACGGACGAGATGCTCGTGAACATGGGCCCGCAGCATCCCAGCACGCACGGCGTGCTGCGGTTGGTCTTGCGGACCGACGGCGAGGTGGTCTCGGAAGTCACGCCGCACATCGGATATCTGCACCGCTGCGCCGAAAAGATCGGCGAGAACCTCACGCCGCGGCAGTGGATTCCCTACACCGACCGCATGGACTACCTGGCCGCGATGAACATGAATCTCGGCTGGGCCATGGCCGTGGAAAAGCTGATGAAGATGCGGGTGAACGAAAAGGCCCGGCACCTGCGGGTGATTATCGCCGAAATGGGGCGGATCGCCAGTCATCTGGTGGGGATGGGGGCGTACGGCCTCGACCTGGGCACGTTCAGCCCGTTTCTCTATGCGTTCCGCGAGCGGGAGAAGATTCTCGACCTGTTCGAAGAGGCCTGCGGAGCACGGCTGACTTACAGTTACCTGACGGTGGGCGGGGCAACGGCCGACCTGCCCGGCGGCTGGCTGCAGAAGTGCGAGAAGTTCCTGGGCGAGCTCGAGCCGATCATCTGGGAATACCACACGCTGCTCACGTCCAATGCGATCTTTGTGAAGCGGACCGCTGGCATCGGAGTCCTAACGCCCGAGATGGCCATCGACTACGGCTGCACCGGCCCGGTGCTGCGCGGCAGTGGTGTGGACTTCGACCTGCGTCGCGACGGCGAAGAGTTTTATACCAGCATGTACGAGGGGTACGCCTTCGAAGTGATCGCCGAGCGCGACGGTCGTTACCCTCAGGACCACAAGTATCCGCCGGTTCCGTCGGAGGCCGTGCTGGGCGACTGTTGGCACCGGTTTTATGTCCGCATGCTCGAAGTGGTGCAGGCGATGGACCTGGTGCGCCAGTCGATGGACCGCTACAGCACAACGCCCGGCACAATCGGCGAGCCGGCCAAGATCATGCAGAAGTTGCCGCCGGGCGAGGTGTACCTGGAAACCGAGGCGCCTCGCGGCCAAATGGGCTTTTACATCGTCAGCGACGGCAACTCCAATCCGTGGCGGGCGCGTGCCCGCAGCAGTTGCTTCTGCAATCTCTCGGTAGCGCATGAACTGTGCCGCGGCTGCCTGATTGCGGACGTGCCGGCGATCGTCGGATCGCTCGACATCGTGATGGGCGAGATCGACCGCTGAGGCCGCTTTCTGTTCGCGATATCGTGCGGCGAGATCGATCCGCAGCGCAAGCTTTGCGCGATCGGCCATTCACACCGCGTTGAATCGCCGGAATCCCCCACAAAATACAACGCAGGGGCTTGTACGCGCACAGGGGCTTGTGCCATATTTCACAGTCTCACAGGGCGGTCGGGTGCTGGCATCCAAAAAAGGACCGGATTCGAGGGAACGCGAAAGCCCTTCCCACGCTTCGGTGCCAAGGGAGCGCCGGCGGCGCGTCACCACGACGAGCGTCACCGGCACCCTAGGTAGGTGTCCAAAAAACGACAATTCCGTGAGCGCGACGAGTCCCCCCAATGCACGGACTCGCCGGCGACGCAGCACAGGCGGCCGAGCCGATGCCATGACTTCGTGGCGTGACTTCAAGGATGAGACTTCCCGGATTTCCGGACACCCTTGCCTGAGTGTTCATCTTCGGAAAACACCCGGTCCGCATTAGGCGGCCGTGACGGCGGAAAGCAATCGTGGCTGAGTTTCTCAATAAAGCAGTTGATTGGCTTTTTGGCTGGCTCCTGCAGTGGCTGTTTGGCCGCTCCTTCGGCGAGGGGAGTTGGGTCGGCTATTTCCTAGCCTCCCTGGTCCACTTTGCCCTGATCATCAACCTAGTGGCGGTCGGCGCGCTCGTCTTCATCTGGATGGAGCGCAAAGTTTCCGGCCGCATTCAGGACCGGCTCGGTCCGACTCGCGTGGGCGGCAAGTTCGGCTGGCTGCAGACGCTGGCCGACGGGCTGAAGCTGATCACCAAAGAAGACACCATGCCGGGCAGCGCCGACCGGATGCTGTTCAAGCTGGCGCCGTACGTCAGCTTCTGCGCGGCGATTGCGGCCTTTATCGCCCTGCCCTTCTCCAGCGGCGCTGTCGCTTGGGTGGCGCAGCACCTGAACGTGGCGGTATTCTTCATCCTGGCGGTGTTGGGGCTGGAAGTCTTCGGTGTGATCCTCGCCGGCTATTCGTCCGCCTCGAAGTGGTCGCTGTTCGGTGCGATGCGCGAGGCGGCACAGGTCGTCAGCTATGAAGTGCCGCTGGGAATATGTGCGGTCGTGCCGGTACTGCTGGCCGGCTCGATGGACCTGGTGCTGATCGGCAACCTGCAAAGTGGCTGGTTCACCAACTGGTACGTGCTGCACGACCCGTTCACGTTCATCATCTTCTTCGTCTACCTCACCTGCGCGACCGCGAGCGTGAACCGTGCTCCCTTCGACCTGGCCGAGGCCGAAAGCGAACTGGTGGCCGGTTTTCATACGGAATACTCCGGGCTGCGCTGGAGCATCTTTTTCATGGCCGAGTACGGCTCAATGCTCACGGTGAGCCTCTTGGCGTCGATCCTGTTCTTGGGCGGCTGGAATGGGCCGGTCCCGGTGGCTTCGCTGCTCGGCCTGAGCTACGAAAACGGTCCGGTGCTCGGTTATTTAGGAGCGCTACTGGGGTTCTTGAACTTGCTTGCCAAAGGCTTCTTAGGCGTGACGGTCATGATGTGGGTTCGCTGGACGCTCCCCCGACTGCGGATCGACCAGGTAATGACGACGTGTCTGAAGTACTGCACGCCAATCGCGGCGGTGATGTTTTTAGGCGCCGCTTTGTGGCAGGTGAACTTTTTGACAGGCGTGCGCTTTCCCAGTCCGAACCACTGGTTCCCCGCGGCCCAGTACGGCGTAGTCCACGAGCCGCTGCCGGAGGCGGTTCTGTCGGAAGACGCGCCAGAGCAGGCGAGCGAACGGGCGGCCGAGAGCGATGAAGTCGCCGTCGCGCGTGTCGCGCGCAGCGTGGGAGGGCGATAAGCATGGACTTGTACTGGCCAAGCGTATTCTTCCTGCTGTTCGCGGCGCTGGCCTGCGGATTCGGCCTGGCGGTCGTGTTCACCAGCAACGTCGTCCATATGGCCTTCTATCTGATACTCTCGCTCGGCGCGACGGCGGGCTTGTTCTTTTTGGCGGGTGCCGATTTCGTCGCCGCGATGCAGCTTTTGATTTACGTCGGCGGCACGCTTGTGCTGCTGATCTTCGGCGTGATGCTTACTGCGCAGGGACCATTTATCTCGATGCGCACCCGGGGCGGAGAATGGGTGCTGGCGGCGCTGGTCGGCGGGTCGCTGCTGGCGGTGCTGCTGCAGATCGCCTTCAGCATGCCCGAGTGGCGAGGGCCGTCGCGAGAAGTGGCCGAACAGGCCGTGCAACGCCACACCGCGACGCGGCTGGGCATGGGGCTGCTCGGCGCCCGGGTGGATCGGCTGGAGGAAGAGGACGCCGAGATTCGCCGCGGTATGTCGGGCTACTTGCTGCCGTTTGAAATCGTTTCGGTTCACTTGCTGGTGGTGCTGATCGGGGCGGCCTATCTCGCCCGGGCCAAGCGCCGCGGAATTCCTGCCGGCGAAGCGCCCCGGGACGGTACGACACGAGGTTGAATTCACGATGCTGCCGCTTGCCAATCTGCTTACCGAACCGGTCGGCGTCGCCCACTACCTGGCTGTGGGTGCGATCCTGTTCGTCTGCGGCGCGGTCTGCATGGCGACGAAGCGCAACCTGTTGGGCGTCCTGATGGGAATTGAGCTGGTGCTTAACGGAGCCAACGTGAACTTCGTCGCCTTCGGCAGCCAGTATCTGCGGCAGGGCGAAGGGGGACTCGGACTGGACGGGCAACTGATCGCCCTGTTTGTCATCGTGCTGGCGGCGGCCGAAGCGGCCGTGGCGCTGGCGATCGTGCTGAACTTCTACAACAACCACAACTCGGTCGACGTGGATCGCGCGGACAAGCTCCGCGGCTGATCGCAGCCCCAAGCGCACGCATGGAATCGTTAGCCACCTCATTGCCTGTCCTGCTGCTAGTCGCCTGGCTGTTGCCGCTGGCGTCGTTCACTACCATTGTGCTGTTCGGCCGGCGGCTTGGTGGCCACGGCAAGGCCGCCGGCTACTTGGCAACCGGCGCGATCATCGGAAGCTGCCTGATCTCGCTGGTGACGCTGTTCTTCTATTGGCTGCCGAACGTCCCGGTGGCCGACGCCCATCACGGCGGCCACGACGCGCATGCCGAAGAGGGCGCTGACGCAGAACATGCCGGCGCCGAACATGCCGAAGGCGAGCACGCCGGCGAAGCCGGACAGTCGCAACAAGATGAAGCGGCCGAAGGCGACGAACACGTGGCCAGGCACGATGACCACGCCGAATCCGCCGAAAAAGTCGAGCTGACCGGCGAGTGGTACCTGCTGGGCCAGTTCGGAGACCTGCGGCTGGCGATCAGCTACTACATCGACGCCTTGACCGTCACCATGTTTGCCATGGTATCGCTGATCGCCTCGTGCATCCATGTCTATTCGATGGGCTACATGCACGAAGAGCTCCACGACGTGACCGATCACGAGGTGACACTCGCAAACGGCGAACACCTCCACCGCCGTGGGCGATATCACCGCTTCTTCCAATATCTCTCGCTGTTCTGCTTCAGCATGCTGGGCCTGCTCGTCTCAGGCAACCTGCTGATGGTGTTCATCTTTTGGGAACTGGTCGGCATTTGCTCGTACTTTCTGATCGGTTTTTACATCGAGCGGCACAGCGCCTCGACGGCGGCCAATAAGGCTTTCATCGTCAACCGCGTGGGCGATTTCGGCATGCTCATCGGCCTGATGGCCCTGTGGGCGAGCCTGGGGACATTCGCGTTCGGTGACATCGCGGACGCCCAGGGCAACGTCCTCCAGCCGGGCATCTTCAGTCAGGTCCGACCGGCCGAAGCGGATCACGATCTGGTGACGCCGGCCGGCATGGTGCGGCTGTCGGCACGCGAAGAAGTCGCCGAGATCGTGCTGGCGCACCTCGATGAAGAGAACGGACTGGCCGCGGCCGAGGCGGAGATCCAGGCTCAGATCCCCGAGTGGCGCGAACAGGGCTACGGCTACTGGCTACTGGTCGTGGCCGGGCTGGGGATCTTTTGCGGGTGCGTGGGCAAGAGCGCCCAGTTCCCGCTGCACACCTGGTTGCCCGACGCGATGGAAGGCCCCACCCCAGTCTCCGCCCTGGTGCACTCGGCGACGATGGTGGCGGCAGGCGTCTACCTGGTGGGGCGATTCTATCCGGTGTTTGCGCCGGAGGTACTGCTGACCATTGCGTACATCGGCGGGATCACGCTGTTTGTGGCGGCCACGATCGCCATCACCGCCACAGACATCAAGCGCGTGCTGGCCTACTCCACGGTAAGCCAGCTTGGATACATGATGCTCGCCCTGGGCGTGGGCGGATGGATGGCCGGCATGTTCCACCTGATCACGCACGCGTTCTTCAAGAGCCTGTTGTTCCTTGGGTCGGGCTCAGTGATTCACGCGGTGCATACGAACGAGATGCCGGAGATGGGTGGGCTTCGCAAGAAGATGCCCTACACGGCGTACACAATGCTCGTCGCCTGCCTGGCAATTATCGGTGCGGGCATTCCGCTGGTGATCGGGCTGTCCGGGTATTACTCCAAGGACGCGATTCTTGAGCAGGCCCTGAACTTCTCGACCGAAAACCCTGTACACAGCGTGCTGTTCTACGTGGCGGCCGGCGGGGCGGCAATCACCGCCTTTTACATGTTCCGCCTGTGGTACATGACCTTTGCCGGTGAGCCGCGAAACAAGCACCGCTACGACCATGCCCATGAATCGCCCCGCCTGATGGTGGCGCCCCTGGTGCTACTGGCGGTGTTTGCGCTGGCAGGCGGTTGGGCCCTGCCGGGAACCAACCTTTCATTCGTCGCCTTGCTGGAGCAAGCTCGGCCTACCGGCACCATCGCCACGGCCGCCGGCGGGGAGCTGCTGAGCCGGCTGGTCATCCCCAGCGAGAGCCTCGCCCACGATTACGTCGTGACCGCCTCGCTGATCGCTTTCGCGACGGCGCTGGGCGGCTTTGCACTGGCGACGGTGATCTACGCTTGGCGAATGGTTGACGCGGGCGAGATCCGGCAGCAGTTCGGTGCGATCTATCGGTTCCTGCTGCACAAGTGGTGGTTCGACGAACTTTACGACGCCGTATTCGTGCAGCCGACGCTGTTTGTTTCTCGCCGGATCGCGCAGTTCGACCGCGTGGTGATCGACCGCATCGTGGACGGCTCTGCGAAGTTGATTCGCTGGTTTTCCAATCTCGGCGAGGCCCTCGTCGACCGGCGCCTGATCGACGGGGTGATCAATGCGTTCGCTTACAAGACGTGGGACCTGGGTGTGGCCATGCACCGCGCCCAGACCGGCAGCCTCCGGCAGTACGTGATGTTCATCGTGGTCGGCACGGTAGCCCTGTTTGTAATTGCCAGCTTTATTTGGAGCTACGCGGTGGCGAGTTAGGTGAATCGCCCGGCAGCGCCCAGCGGAGCCAATTGAATAACGAAAATTACGGCCTCTCCGGCACAGGCAGGAATGTCTGTGCCACCGGTTACACAGCGAGGCCCTAAGCGCAACGTGAGAAGTTAGCAATGGAAAACGCCCCCTTCTGGTTGAGCCTGATTGTCTTTCTGCCCGCGGTCGGCGCGCTGTTATTGGCGCTGTTTCCGCGGGATGCCCAGGAGGCGATGAAGTACTTCTCGCTCGGCATCACGATGGTGGTCTTCCTGCTGACCGTGTTGATGATGCTCGGTGGCCTGCCGGTCGATTTCGCCGCCGAGACGGCCGAGATGCAGAACCTCTTCTCGCTCGATTGGATACCCGCGTTCAACATCCACTACATGATGGGCCTGGACGGGATCAGCTTTCCGCTGGTGGCCCTGACGGCTTTTATCAGCATGCTGGCGATGGGCGCGAGCTGGAACATCACCAAGCACGTCAAAGCGTACTGCATCCTGTTTCTGCTGCTGGAGACGGGCATGCTGGGCGTCTTCATGGCGCTGGACTTTTTCCTGTTTTACGTCCTGTGGGAAGTGATGCTGCTGCCGATGTACTTTCTCATCGGCGCGTGGGGCGGGCCGCGGCGGGAATATGCGGCGATCAAATTCTTCCTGTATACGCTGGTCGGCAGCGTGCTGATGCTGATCGCAATCCTGATGCTGTACTTCAACAGCGATCTGCGGTCGCTGACGCCCGAGCAACTTGTAGCCGCCGGCGTGGTCAGTTCACAGCTCGATGCAGAAGCCCAAACCGCCGCGGTCGCACAGATTCAGGAACAAGCCACTCCGCAGCACACGTTCAACATCCTGGCAATGCAGCAGATGGGGCAGCACACGGAACTCTTTGATGTCGAAATGTTGTGGGGGCAGTCGCTGCAGTGGTGGGCGTTTCTGCTGCTGTTCATCGGCTTTATCATCAAGGTGCCCAGCGTGCCGGTGCACACGTGGCTTCCCGATGCCCACGTGGAAGCCCCCACGCCGATCTCGATGATCCTGGCCGGCGTTCTGCTCAAGATGGGCGGCTACGGCATCATCCGCATCTGTTATCCGATCTGTCCGGCCGCCGGTTATGACCTGGCGCTGCTGGTGTGTTCCATTGGCGTGGTGAGCATGCTCTATGGCGCGTTTGCGGCCCTGGCCCAGCGCGACTTCAAGCGACTGGTGGCCTACAGCTCGGTGAGCCACATGGGCTACGTGCTGCTGGGGATCGGCGTGTGGAGCGCGACGGCGGGAATGAACTTCAACGCCGACTACTGGAAGATGGGCATGAACGGGGCCATGTTCCAGATGATCGCCCACGGCATCAGCTCCGCCGGCATGTTCTTCATGGTCGGCGTGGTGTACGACCGCGTGCATCACCGCAATCTCGATGAGTTCGGCGGTCTGTTTGGCAAGATGCCCGTTTACAGCGGTCTGGCGGTTGGCCTCTTCTTCGCCGGACTGGGGCTGCCGGGTCTGTGCGGATTCATCGGCGAGGTGCTGGTAGTGCTTTCGGCCTGGAACTACAGCCAGGTGCTGGCAATTCTGGCGGCTTCCACCGTCGTGCTTACCGCCGGTTACATCCTTTGGGCGCTGCAACGCGTGTATCTGGGGGCGGAGTACAAGGGCCCGCACGGCGATCAGCTTACGCCGATCACGCCCCGCGAGTTGTCGATCGCCGTGCCGCTGCTGGTGTTTGCCATCTGGTTTGGCGTCTATCCGAACACGGTGCTGCGGTACATGACGCCCAGCGTGAACAAGACCGTCGACGAACTGGCGGAATGGACGATCCAGCACAGCCGAGGGACCGCGTCGACTCCGGTGGCTGAACCGCCCGACTCGCAGACCGCCGAACAGCCTGCGAGTCGGACTGATGCCACACCCAGCAGCGAGCCTCGCGTGCCGGCGGTGCTGATCTCGGCGCCCTCTTCGCTCCTGCAAACCGACGAAGTGAAGCGAGGGTCCTCTCGGTGACTTTTCAAGGCCTACTCGATTCGCTGCTGAGCGACACTCTGCAGACGAGCGTGCCGCTCTTCCTGCCGGAACTGGCGCTGTGCGGGACGATCGTGCTGATGTTGCTGGTGCGGGTTTTCAACTGGCGGATCGATGCGTTTTACCTGGCGCTGGTCGGATCGGCGGTCGGGCTGTGGCTGGCGCTGTCGGACTTGCCGACCATCTCCGGCGACCAAGCCGCCGCGCCGGTTGAAATCTTCTCCGGCATGGTGATCTTCGACTCGATCACCGTCTTTATGCGCACCGTGCTGCTGGGCTTCGCCGTGCTGTTTATCCTGCTTACCCGGCTCACCGGGCTGAGCGACCGCGAAGACGGCCCGGACTTCTTCAGCCTAGTCCTGGGGGCGACGCTGGGAATGTGCCTGATGGCGTCGGCCAATCACCTGATGATGGTCTTTCTCGCCGTCGAAATGGCCAGCGTGCCGTCGTACGTGCTGGCCGGCATCATCAAGGGCCGTCCCCGGGCGAGCGAAGCGGCGCTCAAGTATTCGATTTTCGGAGCGGGCGCCGCCGGCGTGATGCTCTACGGCATCAGTCTTCTGGCCGGCGTGCTCAACAGCGCGCACCTGCCCACGATGGCCCGGCAGCTTGCGGCGCTCGACCTGGGCGCGCTGATCGCCGCGGGCGAGGGAACCGAGACGATCATGGTGCTGGTCCTGGGGGGCCTGATGGTGATGGTGGGCCTGGCGTTCAAGCTGTCGGCCGTGCCGTTTCACTTCTGGTGCCCGGACGTGTTCGAAGGGGCCTCTGCGGAGGTGAATGCCTTCCTGTCGGTCGCCTCGAAGGCCGCCGCGCTGGCCCTGCTAGTGCGGGTGGCGGTCGGTTTGGGGTACGCCTCGGATCGCGACTACACCGAACCGGTGGCCGTGGCGGCTGCCGGCCAGTCCGCTGCAATTGACGACCGCGAGACGCCTGTGCAGTTCACCGCGCTTCAGGTAGATGCTGCGGAGCCTGCTGCGGACGAGCCGCCGGCGGAGGAGCAAATCGCAAGCGAGGATGATGACTCACTCGTGGCCGCGCTCGGACCCGTGCGAACGTTCATGGCGCTGCTTGTGGCGGTCATTGCGGCGATCACCTGCACGTTCGGCAACCTGGCCGCCTACGGGCAGGAGAACATCAAGCGGATGCTGGCCTACTCGACCATCGCTCACGCTGGCTACATGATGATGCCGGTGGCGGCGGCGCTGGTCGTCGCCGAGAGCAATCCAGCCCTGGCGCGGGACGCAATCGGCGCGATGGTGTTCTACATCACGCTATATGTGTTTATGAATCTGGGGGCCTTCGCCATCGTGGCGTTCTACCGCAACGTGCTTCGTACCGAGCAGATCAGCGACTACGCCGGGCTGATCCGGACCATGCCGCTCACCGTAATCTGCTTCGCCGTGATCCTGGTGAGCCTGATCGGGCTGCCGCCGATGGCGGGCTTTGTCGGGAAGTTCTATATTTTTCTCGCCCTGGTTCGAGCCGGTGGTCCGCTGATGATCACGCTATTGGTCATCGCCGGCATCAACACAGCGATCAGCCTGGTGTATTATCTGCGGGTGATCAAGGTCATGACGATCGATCCCGAGCCGGACACGCGCACGCCGGCCTCGATGTCGTTTTTGCCGGCGACCTACGTGGTGCTGGTAACTCTGCCGGTGCTGGTGCTGGGCGTCTGGTTCAACGACGTGGCCGAGCTTGCCCAGCAGGCGGTGCGGCACCTGTTTGCGTAGTTGGGCGGCGCGCCAGCAGAGTTCCTATTTGCAATTGCGATTTACTCCCATCGAACGAGTCGCCATGAATCAAAGCGAAACGATCGACGCCCTCAACGAATTGATGGCTCTGCACTACCGGTCGTTTCCAATGTATCTGCGTCATGCGCACTCGTGGTCGGCCGGCAATCACGCCCAGGTGGCCAATACGCTGCGGCACATCGTCAACGATCAATCGGCCATGGCCGAGCGAATCGCTAGCGAGGTGCTCAGCTCCGGCGGTAACATCGACACCGGCGCGTTTCCGCTGGAGTTCACCGACGCCAACGACTTGTCGATCGATTTTCAAATCCGCCGCGCGATCGAGTGCCAGTGCGAGATGATCGACCGGATCGAGTCGTGCATCGAGCGGCTGCGGCTCGCACCTGCCGCGCGCGAACTGGCCGAGGAGTCACTCGGCATGGCCAAGGGGCATCTGGAGTCGCTCGAAGAGCTTTCGCCGCAGGCGGCGTAGCGGCCTTTAGACTTTCGTGCCACAGACATTCCTGTCTGTGCAATCGCCTTCGGCGGGTGAGTGAAAAGGAGAAAATGAAGAGGAGACGTGCCCAGGCTGTCTACTCTCGACCTTCTACTCTCTAAACACGCCCTCTCCCAGAGGGAGAGCCCATTTGCGGCCGACCGTCTGAATTGCTCGTTGCCCAAGCGCCATGCTGTTCGACACGCACTGCCATCTCGATCAGGACGAATTTGATGCGGATCGCGACGAAGTCGTGAACCGTGCAGTCGAAGCGGGGGTCGGCACCATTATCGCCGTTGGCACAACGGCCACCTCTAGCGAAAAGTGCATCCGCATCGCCGGGCAGTTCGATTCAGTCTACGCGGCGGTGGGTATCCAACCCAACTACGTCGCCGAGGCAGGCGCCGGCGATTGGGACCGCGTTGTTGAGATGGCCGACCACGGGCGCGTGGTGGCGATCGGCGAGACAGGCCTCGACCGCCACTGGGACTACTCTCCCTTCGACCAGCAGCAGGACTTCTTCGACCGCCATCTGCGGCTTTCCCAGCAGAAGGACATGGCGTTCATCGTGCACATGCGCGACTGCGAGGCCGATGTCATGGCGATGCTCCGCGACGCCCGCGGCCGCGGCCCGCTGCGGGGGGTGATCCACTCGTTCACCGGCGATGCGGCCATGGCAGCCGAGTGCGTCGAGTTGGGCACGTACATCAGTTTCGCCGGGATGGTGACCTTCAAGAAGTCGGATGCCCTGCGGCAGTGCGCCGCCGGCATTCCCATGGACCGGCTGTTGATCGAGACCGACGCGCCGTATCTGTCGCCGCATCCGGTGCGCAGCCAGCGCCGCAACGAGCCGGCCAACCTGCGCCACACGGCCGAGTGTCTGGCCGATGTCCGGGAACTGCCCCTGGAGGAGCTCGCCCGGCAAACCACCGCCAACGCCCGGCGGCTGTTCAAGCTGGATTCGCACGAGGCGTGACCGTAGCTGAATTCCCATGAATTCAGCCGTGGCACAGACATTCCTGTCTGTGCTTGCCCGCAATGCCCTCTCCCCGGCCCTCTCCCAAAGGGAGAGGGAGCTTTGCTGCTCCGCCACTCCCTCGCGGCAAATCGCCACCAGCGCCGGCCTGTTCGCAATCTCTGCCGATGTGGTTTACATCAACTCCAGCGACATCAGGTACTCATCCAGCGACTTCTGCATCCGGTTGATCTCCTGCTCCAGGGAGCGGATCTCTTCCCGATGCTGTTCGATCTGGTCTTCCTGCTCGGTAAACTTGGTGACGTAGCGGTTGTACAGTTCAGTATTCCGCTGGATCGCCTGCATGTTCTGCCGGATGCGTTCCTGCTCTTGAGAAATCGTGGCGATCTCCTGCTCGATTTGGGCCTTGCGGTTGACCAGATCGGCCAGTTGGGCCTTCCGCTGCACGACCTCGCGCAGCGCCTCTTTCACCTGATCGCTGACCACCTCCGCGCCCAGGTAGACCTGGATCACGTCGTTGTTCAGATTGTTGATGGCGATGTTCTCGTGAAGCGTCCGCTCCTCCTTGATGGTCAACTCCGCCGGCTGGCCGGGCTCCGCATCGACGGCGAAGCGGTAGACGTCGCGGGTTTTCTCGGCGGGTTCCTCCGGCGAGACCAGCGTCCACTCGGTATCGAGCGGATGCTCAAGCAACACGTCCTTCGGCTTAGCCGCAGAGTTCTTTACCGTGTACGAGTGCGTGCGGCGAAGCTTGTGCTGCGTGTGCAGCACTCCCTTTTCGATCCGCACGCTGACCAACTGCTGCGGGTGGCCCTTGCTGGTGGGAGCGACTTCCACGTCCAGGTCCATCGCGTAGCTGAGCAGCCGCTCGCCGCCGGCCGGGAGGTCAGGAATCTTCGCGTCGCCGGCGTAGACGCCGCCGTCGAAGACCGTCATCGGCCCCTGCATCAGGTGCAAGTCGGAGGTGTTCTTCAGCCGCACTCCGTTGAGCGGGTGCTTGGCATGTACGCGGACGTTGTAGATCGAAAGCTTTTCGCCCTCGAGCGAATCGTTGATGATCGGCAGCATCGCCGAGCGTTGCCGGGCCAGCGTGACGGGCGCTTCGATGTCGTACTTGAACAGCTCGCCCACGTCGCCACCCTGGGCGGCGACTTCCAGGCCCTCCTGCAATAGCTCACCGAGCTTCGCTCCGCCCGCTCCTCCTATCCCGCCCCCCATCGCATACAACGCGTCAGCCGCAGCCGAGGCAGCAGGTTCGGCCGCCGGCGGTGCTAAGCCGTTGAATGCTCGGGCGCGGCGGGCCAGCGATTGACGCTGTTGGCCTTGCTGTTGTTCCCCTTGGGCTGCTTCTTCGAATTCTCGCGTGGCCTGGGCCAGATCCTGATCGTAGGTCCGCGGGCGGACCGAGGAATACAGCTCCGGCTGGACAACCGGCCGGTCGGCATACAGCGGCGAATACAAGTCCATCACGAACGAAATCGGCCGGCCGCTGACCAGGCTCAGCGACACCTCCTCCCAATCGGCGTCGCTCGTGTTTTCCACAATCGCCCAACCTTGCAGAAACGGCGCCTCCTCGTCGTCGAGCACCAGGCGGTAACTCGTCTTCCAGACCGGTGATTCCTGAATGTAGCCGACGCGCACTTCCCGCTGGCCCTCGCCGCGGAAGTTGAGCGTGACGGTCTTCTTGTCCGTGGCATGGCTGGCGGCGAGCACCTGCAGTGCCTGGCGCAGCTCGGCGTCCAGGTCGGGATTGGCCAACTTGATACGTCCAACCTGGTCCAACCGGATTCGTCGCAGCCCCTCGTCGGTGAGCAGATTGAGGTATTCGACCTCGACGACCTGGTCGTCGACTTCTTCTCGCTTGGTTTCTACGCCTACGATGGTGCCCTCGATCGCGGTCGGTGCGTCAATTTGGACGCGCTCGCCTCGGATCTGGGCCAATAGTTGCCCCAGCGAGGGGTCGCTGGTCAAGTCGATGGCGAATGTCTCCAGCGTCTTGGTGATCGGATCGCGCGACCCATACGTGACGGTGGAGATGCGTCCGCCGCCCAGGTCGCGCAGGACCATACTCTTGAGCAGGTCGTTGACATCGTCGACGTTGAATTTCAAATCGACGGTGGCGTCGCCTTCCACCTCGCCGAGATGCTCGAAGTAGCCCACGCCGGAACTGAACATCACGACGCGGCGCACGGGCACCTTGCTCGAGGCGGCGTCCTCTTGCTCCGTTTCGATTTGGCCCAGTGCCGGAACAGCGGTCACGAGCGTCAACAGGCCGGCAAACGCCAGCAATCGTCTCCAAAATCGGCTGGTCATGGTCGGAAAGCTCCTCGTTCGGATGCAGAAAAGTTTGTGAAAGCGACCGCCAGCCTCGCCTGCCGGCGCCATCGCTGGCCCCAGTGTATCGCTTTTTCGCGCGCCAATGCTTCTTGTAAAGATAGGTCGGGACAAGCACTTGCGCAAGCCGCAGCACTCTCGCGGCCGATCCTGATCGCGAGACAGTCAGCGCCGGGCACCCCGAAAATCTGCCGGCCGTTACTATTGGACGCGTGGGAGGCGGAAAAAGTTTCACGCGATCGCCCCGAACCGCTGGAGAATCTTCGTGCAGAAGCGGGGCGGCCTCTGGCAGAACAGCCCCGCCGGTACGCCGCGACCGCGCATCTACCGCCGCGGGTCGCCGCGCAGCATGTCGAAGACGGCGATCGCGGCCACGACGGTGATCAGCGGTAGCACCGTGGCCAGCAGCAGCTCCGGCCAGGTGATCGCCAAGGCGATCACTGCGATGCATCCAATGGTGGCGCCCAGCACCTTTTTCATCGGGAACGGCTCCGGCAATCGGCCACGACCGGAACTAGCCCCCAAGCGGCAAAGGCCCGGACGCGGCTGGAAAGAGACGCGAACTCTCGACCACAAGGTAAACAACATTCTCTAGTATACCGCGGCCGAAGACGACCGCATGATGGGCTCTACCGAGTTCCTCGCCCCAGTGCGGCCTCTCTTTTTTTGACTCGGCCCGGCCGGATGGCCACAATCGGGGCGGTCGAGGGCAGTCTATCCTTGTGCCGGAGTGACATATCATGTGGCGGTATTCACGGCGCCGGTTCCTGCAAGTTGCTGCTTCCGGAATGGCTGGCGCGGCCTGGGGGTTGACCACCGGCCGCGTAGCGGCGCAAGTGCCCGGCGATCGGCCGATGCAGGACGCCGGCGCCCAAGTGGTCAATCCCCGTCTGCGGGTACCGGTCTCGCTGATCATCGACGACTCGACCTGCCTGGTGAACCTGAACCGCTTCGCCATCCCGCAGTTCGCTGCCGCCTGGGGCGATCGGGATCACAACTACAACCAGCCGTGGCGGTCGATGCCGCACGAGATCCCGGACGACTTCGTCCGCCGTTTCGGCGAGTGGTGCCACGAGCACGGCGTCCGCGGGAAATACAGCGTCGTGCCGTTTCCGGCATGCGTCGGTCGGCTCGATCGCGAACTCCCCGGCTGGACGGCGCAGGAGCTGACGCGCAGTATCGACCTGGTCCGCACCACGATGATGCCCGACTGGGACATCCACCCGGAGATGGTCACGCATACGCGCGTGATCGACCTGAGCACCGGCCACCCGTACCAGGAACGCAGCCTCCGTTTTCAGGAGAACTGGGATTGGACGACCGGCAAATCGGTCGACGAGTTGGCGGACTACATGCGGTACGCGCTGCAGATCTTGAAGAACGTCGACCTGCCTTGCGAAGGCGTCACCACGCCGGGTGGTTTTGGCAACCGGGTGTTGCCGGAGCTATCCCAGGCGGCGATGCAGGCCTGCCGCGACGTCTTCTCCGCCGAGATCCCGCACTACTTTCGGCATCTGTATGCCAGCGGCGATCGCAGCGTGGCGCCGCGTGTCGAGAACGCCTCGGGCCTCGACACGGACGATCCACAGTGCGTGGTGTCCATCATCGGCTGCACGGGCGATTGGACCGGCGGCTGGGACTGCTCCAGCTGGGGAGATCCGGATCGGTTCATCACGCCGGACTTGGAAAGTGGCCGGATGGTCGAGGTGATCGAGCGCGGCGAGCCGGCGATCATCGTCTGCCACTGGACCGGCATTTATTTCAATGGGGAGGAGCACGGCTTCGGCGTGTTTCAGGAGGTCGTGCGGCGGCTGCACGAGCGATTCGATCACTTGGCCTGGATGAAGCTCAGCGAGATCGCCCGCTACTGGGCGGCCAAGGAACTGACCTCGATTGCCCAGCAAGGGCGAAAGGTGCAGCTCACAGCGCCATACGCCTGCCCCGATTTTACGCTACGCATGGGAATGACCAGCGACGCAACTCCGCGGGTTGTCGTGGACGGCAGCGCCACGCCGCTGCGCAAAGTCGCTTCGGCCCGCGAGCTTCAATCCGGCACCTGGCAGCAGACCGACCGCGGCACGGTCGTCTGTTTTGACCTGCCCAAGGGCGTCTCGGAGTTGCAAACGTGATCTCGCATTAATAGCGCGTCCCAGTCCAACCCAACGCAAAACACAACCCGAGGTACGACGCATGAAAGCCACCTTCTGCCAGCGAGTCACTCCGGCGCTGGTGGCCGTCGCTTGTTTTGCAATTGCCACGTTCGCCGGCGCCGCCAAAGGCTTCGCACAACCGGCCAGCGAAGCCGTCGAAGACCGCCCGCCGAATTTTGTCTTCTTCCTGGCCGACGATCTGGGCTACGGCGAGCTGGGCTGCTACGGGCAAAAGTGGATTCGCACGCCCAACATCGACGCTATCGCCGCCGAGGGGCTGCGCTTCACGCAGTTCTATGCCGGCAATGCGGTGTGCGCTCCCTCGCGATGTTGCCTGATGACGGGCAAGCATCCCGGCCACGCGTACATCCGCAACAACGGCAACCCCGAGCACCTGCAGCATCTCGCCGACCAGTTCGGCTGGGAGTTCCCCGGGCAGTATCCGATTCCCGACGAGGAAGTCACGCTGGCCGAAGTCCTCAAATCCAAAGGCTACGCCACGGCGGCCATCGGCAAGTGGGGCCTCGGGCACTTCGGCACCACAGGGGACCCGAATCGCCAGGGGTTTGATCTGTTCTACGGCTTCAACTGCCAGGTTCACGCCCACAACCACTACCCACGCTTCTTGTGGCGCAACGGCACCAAGGAAACGCTGCCTGGCAACGACCGCACGCTCTCCGGCGAAACGTACTCGCAGGATCAGTTCATCGAAGAGGCGATCGCCTTCGTCCGCGCCAACCGCGACCGGCCGTTTTTGCTGTACATGCCCTTCACGATTCCACATCTCTCGATCCAGGCGCCCGAGGAGTCGGTGGCCCAGTACCGCGACCGCATCCCCGAGGAGGACTACGAGCACGGCAATTACCTGAAGCACCCCACGCCCCGCGCCGGATACGCCGCCATGGTTACGCACATGGACCGCGGCATTGGGCAGGTCATGGCGCTGCTGAAAGAGCTCGGGCTGGAAGAGAACACGCTGGTGATGTTCTCGTCCGACAACGGTCCGACCTACAGCCGGCTCGGCGGGGCCGACTCCGCGTTCTTCAATTCCGCCGGTCCACTGCGCGGCCGCAAGGGCAACCTGTACGAGGCCGGGATCCGCGTGCCGCTGGTCGCCCGCTGGCCCGGCAAGATCGCGCCCGGACGCGTCACCGAACAGGTCGCTGCCTTTTGGGACGTACTGCCCACGTTGGCGGAGTTGGCCGATACTGAGCCGAGCGACCAGATCGACGGGATCAGCTTTGCCCCCACGCTCTTGGACCGCGGCGATCAGCGCCAGCACGACTATCTCTATTGGGAGTTTCCTGCCTACGGCGGACAACAGGCGGTGCGCAAAGGCGACTGGAAGGCGGTCCGCCTGGACATGATGCGGCGCAACAATCCCGACCCGCTGAAGATCGAGCTTTACAACCTGGCTAGCGACGTGGGCGAGTCGCAAGACATCGCCGCCGATCATCCGGAGATGGTCGACCAGATGCGCAACATCATGCGCGAAGCACGCACGCCCAGCGAGCTGTTTCCGCTTCGTCCGCTCGATCGGCAGTAACTTGACGTGCGAGTCGAGAAAGGGGGCTGGCTCGAGGCGCTCAGAGTCCCTTGCCCGTCGATCGGTTCCTGCCGCATCGTGCCTGTCCCCTTTTTCGACGGCGCCGCGGCATGCTGGAAGCCACGCTCTGTTGCAAATACACCGTGTTATGCTAGGCTTGACCAGAGGTTATGCGCACGGTGCCGCGATCGGCCGGCGACGGATTTCGGCGCCTTGTTTTTCCACCCGCGCAGCGACGCGCGTCTGCCTGACGCCCGTTCTGGGCGGTTTTTTTATCCCGGGAACACTCGATGCAACGCTCAGCGCCGGGCGAGACGGTTCTGGTGATCGCCGCCCATCCGGATGATGAAATCCTCGGCGGCGGCGCCACTTTCGCCAAGCGGCTCGGACGCGGCGATGCGGTACACGCCGTCGTCGTCTGCGAGGGCGAAACGGTGCGCTATACCTCCTCGGGCAAGAACGTCGACCAGCAGTCGCACGCCCAGGCGGCGGCCGACACGATCGGCTTCACCTCCTACCGCTGCATGATGCTGCCGGATCAGCGGCTCGACACGCTTTCGCAGATCGATCTGAACCACAAGTTCGAGGCGCTGATCGACGAGATTCGCCCGTCGGTCGTCTATACGCACTTCCCGGGCGACATCAACCGCGACCACCAGATCATTCATGACTCGGTCATGGTGGCGACGCGGCCCAGCCGCGACTTTATCCGCGAGGTGTACGGCTTCGAAACGGCCTCCTCGACCGGCCTGTGGACGAAGCATGCGTTTTTGCCGGACACGTTCGAAGTGATCGACGACACGCTGGAGATCAAGCTCAAGGCAATGGCCTGCTACCTCACCGAAGCCCCCGAGTTTCCGCATCCGCGCTCGATCGAGTCGCTGCGGCACCGGGCCCATTACTGGGGCAGCATCATTCACCGCGTCGCCGCCGAGCCCTTTATGACGCTACGGAGGATTCTCGATTGAGTCGCCCGCGCACGTGTCCCGACTTCCCCTGGCCGGTGCGCACGTACCCTGGCAAGCGGGCGCTGGACGTCGTGCTGGCGACGGCGGCGCTGGTGCTGTTCTCGCCGGTGATGCTGCTGGCCGCCGCGTCGGTGAAGCTGACCTCCCGCGGCCCGGTCGTCTATCGCGGCCGGCGTGTCGGGCTGTGCGGTCAGGCGTTCGATCAGTTCAAGTTCCGCTCGATGTACATCGGCACCGGCGGTACCGGCTTCACTAAATCGGCCGACGACCGGATCACACCAGTCGGCCGCGTCATTCGGCTCTTGAAGATCGACGAGCTGCCGCAGCTCTTCAACGTGCTGCGCGGAGAAATGTCCCTCGTGGGGCCGCGGCCCGAGGACGCCTCTCTCGTCGACGAGCAGTACGACGGCGAGCAGTTGCGGGTGCTGTCGGCCCGACCGGGGCTGACGTGCATCGTCGAGGTCCGCTGGTTTCCGGATTTCTCATACTACCTTCCGCCGGAAGTCGATCCGGACGAGCACTATCGCCGGCACCTGCTGCCGCAACGGTTGCGCGACGATTTAGAATACGTCGATCGCATGTCGCTGTGGTTGGATCTTAAGCTGATCGTGCAGACGATCTATTGCATCGGTATCAAAGGGTGGTGGATCGTTCTGCGGCACAAGCTCGCTGCACGGCGAGACGCCGCCTCGCACTGCGACGCCCCCACTCGACCCCGCGTTTGACTGGTCGTGACTACCGTGATTGTGACCATCCACCAACCGAGCTATTTGCCCTGGGCACCATTCCTGGAGAAGGGGCTGCGCAGCGACGTCTACGTGCTGCTGGACGACGTCCAGTTCGAGAAGAACAGCGAGCAGAACCGCAATCGCATCAAAACCGCACAAGGCGAAACGTGGCTGACCGTGCCGGTCGCACTCGCGGGGCACACGCTGATTCCCGAGGTGAACATTGCCGCGGGGCAAGCGACTTGGGCCCGCAAGCACCGCCGCGCGATCGAGGACAATTACCGGAAGGCCCCGCACTTCGAAGCGGTCGCTCCGCCGCTGTTCGAGCTGCTCGAGCGCGACTGGCAGCGCCTGTTCGACTTGAACTTGGCGATCGACGAGCTGTTCTTCGGCTGGGCCGGCATGCAGGGCCGCGTGGTGGGCTCCAGCGAACTGGCCGTCGAGGGCAGCAACTGGCAGCGGATACTGAACCTGTGCACCAAGCTGGGGGCGACCACGTATCTGTCCGGTGCGGCGGGCTTCGACTATCTCGACCTCGCGGCCTTTCGCCAGGCCGGCGTCGAGGTGCAATTCCAACAGTACCGTCACGACGAGTATCCGCAGCTTTTTCCTAAGGCCGGCTTCGTGCCGCGGCTTTCGGCACTCGACCTGTTCATGAATGTCGGCACCGGGGAGCCCGCCCGGCAGGCGATGGTCGACCGCGGCGGCTGGCTCACCGCCGATCAGTTGTCCGCGCAGCGAGCGACGGAGGAGTGACGATTTGGTGGCACAGACATTCCGGTCTGTGCTTCTCCACGGCGGACCCTACCAAACTCCTCTCCCCTCCGGGGAGAGGAGGTACAAAATCAATCGCACCTATTGTGTCACGCTGGCAACTTCGTACAGGCGCTGACTGACGCGCACCTGAAGACAGCCGCTATCTAAAGAACAACACTTGCCATTCTTACAAAGGCCCCTCTCCCCGGAGGGGAGAGGGAGCCGTCTGAAACAGCGCAGGAGACACGATTCACTACTTGATGCGCCAAATTACGGTACGCACAGCGGACCCTACGTGCCCCGATTCTCCTGGGCGATCCGCCGAACCGTCGCGGCCACGCGCTGCACCTGCTCCTGCGCCATCCGCGGATAGATCGGCAGCGAGATCAGCCGATCGAACGCCTCGCGGGCGACCGGAAAATCGTCCAGCTGGTAGCCATACGTCTCGCGGTAATACTGGTGCATGTGCAGCGGCATCCAGTGCACGCTGGTGGTGATGCCCGCGGCGCTCATCTGCCGAATGAATTCGCCGCGGTCGATCGATAGCCGCTCCAGACGAAGCTGGATCGGGTACAAGTGCCAGGCGTGCGTAATGTCGGCCGCGGCCGGCGGCGGCAGTTCCACCGCGTCGATTTCAACCAAAGCCTCATCGTACCACCGGGCGCAGCGCTGCCGCGCTTCGCGAAACTCTTCCGCCTTGCGCAACTGGTGCAACCCCAGCGCGGCGGCAATGTCCGTCATGTTGTATTTGTAACCGGGCCGCAGGATCTCGTAGTACCAGTTGCCCTCGGCCGTAAACCGTCGCCAAGCGTCCTTGCTGATGCCGTGCAGGCTCATGATCCGCGCCCGATCGGCCAGGTCGGCATCATCGGTCGTAAGCATTCCGCCTTCGCCAGTGGTGATCGTCTTGTTGGCGTAAAACGAAAAACAGGTAGCGTCCCCGATCGAGCCGATCGTGCGATCGCCATACCGGGCCGGCAGGGCATGTGCCGCGTCTTCGATCACTTTGAGACCGTGACGCTCGGCCAGGTCGAGGATCGGGCCCATCTCGCACGGCCGGCCGCCGTAGTGAACCGGCATGATCGCCCGGGTGCGCGCGGTGACCGCCCGGGCGGCCGCCTCCGGATTAATGTTCAGCGTGCGGGGCAGACAGTCGACCAGCACCGGCTTGGCGCCCAGGTAGATCACCACCTCGGCCGTGGCGGCGAAGGTCATCGTCGGCACCAGCACCTCGTCGCCCGGCTGGATGCCCACCGCGTCGAGCGCCAGGTGCAAGGCGGCGGTGGCCGAGTTGACCGCCACGGCGTGCCGGGCGCCGACCAGTTCCGCGAAGTCCTGCTCGAACTGCCGGGTGCGAGGGCCGGTCGTCAGCCAGCCGGACCGCAAGGTCTCGACGACCTCGCGGATTTCGTCCTCACCAACCTCGGGCAAAAAGAAGGGAATCGGCGGATCAATCACGGCGGATGCTCTTGCTGATGATTGGCTCAAAAAAGCGATGTGCGGCTACCGCTGCGGAGATCGGTCATCGCTGCGGGTGGTGGACCTTGCTTCGCGGATACTGCTGTATTATGCCTCGCGGCAGCCGTAGCGGCTCCGGCCTGTAGCGTTTCGCACAACTGCCGGCGCGCCAGGGGCGGCCGGCCAGCGGAGCCGATCATCGGCCTCTGGCACGACTTACGCACCACCACGGATCTGGGTTTCCTCGCCATTTCACTAGCCATCATCGGGGAATTCTGGAATAATGAGAACTAGCTTAGGCCCTCTCAGCAAGCCCCTTTCGGGGACGGAGCAATCGCCATGAAGACTCGCAAGCGTCGCGGATTCACCCTGGTCGAGCTGCTGGTGGTCATTACGATCATCGGCATGTTGATGGCACTGTTGCTGCCGGCGATCAATGCGGCACGTGATGCGGCGCGCCGAACAGAGTGTTTGAACAACGTAGGCGAAATTGGCAAGGCCCTGATGTCGAATGAAAACTCCAAAGGGAAGTTCGTGGGCTACGTGAATCGTATGCTCGGAACGCTCCCTACGGCCAATCCCGTCCTTCCTGCGAGCTGGGCGGTTATGATCCTGCCGGAACTGGGGCGAAACGACATCTATCGGGCATGGCAAAGCACTGGGGGCCCTGTGGGACTGGATCCGCAGTTAGGCATGTATATTTGCCCCAGTGACCAGCCGCCACGAGAAGGGCATCCGGCCCTTTCGTACGCGGTCAACTGCGGGCTGCCTGATGGTTACCTCGGCCCGCCCCCGTCTGGCGGCCCCGCTGACTTCCGCGACAATGGCGTGTTCCATGAGAATCTGACGTATCACCCGTCCGATCCCCGTTCCGGATACGCAACCAAAACCGATGTTTCGCTGAGCTTCATTTCGCAAAACGACGGAACTGCCACGACGCTTCTGGTGGGCGAAAACCTCGGCAGCACCGAATGGCCGGGAAAGTTGATGCCGCATTGGAAGTTCAATGTACCGACAGCAGGACAGAATCTCGGTGAGTTGCAGGGGGGGCTGGTCTGGCTGGCGGAGGATGTGACGAATGCCTCTATGTCCGTAGCAAATTTTCCGCAGGTTCGGGTGAACGGTTACGCATCCGGCGCACAGGTGTTGGTGGATTCGACGCTGGCTGCCGCACTGGGACGCGACCGGGTGGGTAACCCTCGAAATGAACCCGGCTTCACGTTTGCCCGCCCTTCGAGCAACCATGCCGGTGGGGCGAATGTCTTTTTCGCCGGCGGAAACGGCACATTTCTGACCGATCAAGTCGACTATAGGGTCTACTGCCTCATTTGCACCCCCAATGGCAGTGGAGCTCGTATTCCTGCGACGGGTGACCAGGTATTGTTTCAGAGCAGCATCCTCAGCGAAAACGACTTGAACCCCTGATTCTCGCTCACTTCTCCTCGCTACGCATCTTCGCCTTCCGCCGCTGACGGCAGGCCTGGCCAACTTCCCTTCGCGCACCAGCGCCGGTTCATCTCGCAATCATCCAGTTCGGCGCTGGCGATTGGCTGCGATGCTCCGCATAAAAATTGTTGGCATTGCGCGCCGCGGTGTGGCACAATCCGCCCGGTGGATTCTCTTCTCTGACGTCTCGTTTTCGGCATGGAGGTCAGATCCATGGCGGGTGTATCGAAGCGGCGTGCCTTTACCCTGGTCGAAGTCGTGGTCGTGATTGTCATTCTGGCCATGCTGATGGCTATCCTGCTGCCGGCCATCAGTTCCGCACGAGAGGCGGCGCGCCGCAACACGTGCATTCAGAACCAGCACGAAGTCGGCGCCGCGCTGCTCTCGTACGAACGCCGCAAGGGGCGCTTTCCCGGCTATATCAATCGGGTGCGAACGAAGCGCGTCGGCTGGGTGGTGACAATCCTGCCCGAGCTCGGCCGCGGCGACATCTACGAGCACATCGCGTCAAGCGACCTACTAACCTCGCGGCCGATGACCATTCTGGTGTGCCCCAGCGACCCGCCGACCAATCCAAGCGCGGCGAACCTCAGCTATGCGGTCAATTGCGGACTGCCGGATGGGCTGATCGATGAAGCCGCCGGCCACGTGGCAAACGCGATGATGCCCGCCGATTGGTCGGCCAACGGCGTCTTTCATGATCACTACACCGAGGGGACGGCCAAGTCGCACGTCGACATCGGTTTCGTTTCCTCGCACGACGGCACGGGCACGACGCTTTTGCTAGGCGAGAATGTGGCTGCCGACAATTGGCTGGGCGCCGACTGGATGTACGGCCGCAACGTGGCGAACGCAGGCGAGAATCAGGGCGAGTTTCTCGGCGGTCTCTTGTGGTGCTGTCTCGCGCCCGAGCAAGTTCCGCCGCAGTCGCGGATCAACGGCCTGACCGCGCCGGGCGCGGACCTGGAATCTTCGCTGCGGCAGACACAGCTCGCCCACCGGGCCGATCCGGCGACTCACCCGCCGGCCCGCAGCTTCGCTCGGCCTTCCAGCCGGCATCCCGGTGGAGCGGCCGTCACGTTCGTCGATGGTCACGTGGCTTTCATGAGCGAAGAGACCGACTACCAGGTTTACGCGCTGGTGTGCACACCGCACGGTGCCGGCGTACGACAACCCGGCGTTCCGCCTGGCTCGTCGGCTCATCCAATCGACGTAGCGTACTACGCGCCGCTCAATGAGGCCGCGCTGCCGGATTAGGGCCGGCGGAGCGCTGGGTACTACTGCCTCTCCCCGGAGGGGAGTGGAGTTTGAAGAAGCACAGTCAGGAATGTCTGTGCCACCAAACGAACAGCTCCCGACGGTGCGCTCAGCGAGGCGCCACTTCAAAAACGGGAATGCGTGTGCCTCCGCGGGAGCTTCGCTCACTCGACGACCAACTCCAGCGGCGGCGATTGCGGCGACTGACCTCCCAGGGCTACCGCCTGCAATTGAACCGGGCCTCGGCCGAGCTGGCGCGCTTCGATCTGTACGCGGCCGCTCTCTCCGGCCACCCGGCCCAACACGCGGCTGTTGTGCATCACCGCGATCGCGGCCGCGCCGGGCGAGTTGACCGTCAACGCGATGCTCTCGTCGATGCTGACCGGGCCGCTGCCGTCACGAGTCAACTCCATGCCGGCCTGCCCGTTGTCCACGTAAATCGGCAGGATCGTCCGGCCCTGCGACTCGATGGGGCTGCTCTCAATCGCCACCACGCGCAGCTCGTGGTAACCATCGGCGATGCGGGTCGTGTCGATCTCGAGTGGGCTGCCGGGGCGGACGGCGGCGGCTCGCCGCCCGTCGAGAAAGACCTGCAAGTGCTTCACGCGACCACCGGAAGCCAACTCCGCTTGCGGCTCGAGGGTCACCGTGCCGCGGATCGTCTCGCCCGCCGTCACACCGCCGACCATTACCCGCGGAATCACGGCCCACGGCCGGCATAGCGGATCGCCCACGATCAGCAACTGATACGGCACGACGACGGATTGGTAAAAGGCCTCCGCCAGCGTACAGCCGCGGGCGTAATGGACGTGCAAGCCCGGCCGGGGAAATTTGTCGGCCATGGCGTACGGCTCGACGACGGTACCGCTGCTGCCGGCCGCCCCATGCCGCAGGAACACCGTCAGCGGCGTCTGGCCGGCACTCGCCCGTAGATCGCCGCCGAAGCTGGTGAAATGTTCGCAGATGGCACCGGGCAGGATCGTGCTGCCCGATTCGCTCCAATCGAAACTCGCCGTACCGATCATCGCCCCCTGCACGTCCTCCTTGTTGCGAGGCAACTTGCCGTCGACGATCTCTGCGCGAACACCCAATCGGCGTAGTTGCTCGACTGCCGCCGCGTAGCCGCCGTGCCGCGTCGTCGAACGGACATTGTTGTTCTGGACATAGTAAATGGTGCCGGATGGTCGTGTTCCATCGGCCGCGGCGCTGCGCCGCAGGTATTCGATCGTTTGTTCAGTCGATGTCCCACGTCCGTGAGTTACGCCCAACATTGTCGAGAGGACATAGTGCTGCCCGCCGCTGGTGGCCGGCGCACCGCCGCCGTCCCATGCGTAGCGGGCGCGAAATCCGTAGGATTTTGCGACACCGGCGGCCGAGTCGTCGCTGGCCGAGTAATGGTTGTTCTTCAGGCGAATCGCGTCCTTGCTGGTCACGAACATCAATCGATACAGATAGGTGATGCCGGTCAACGAGGCCGTGGGGGCAAGCTGCTTCGGCGGCAGGTCGCCCTCGAAGTCCGCACGCAGGTCGATCGACCAGGGAAAGTCGCTCGAATAGACCAGGTAGTCGATCTGGCCCGTCAGCTTGCGGCGATGGATGGCCTCCAGCGCCGGCCGGAGGATCTCCGTGCGAAAGGCCGCGACGGGCGCGATATCCATTTCGCCCTGCCAGTCAAGATACAGCACGTTGCTCGGCGGGATCTGCCGCAGTTGGATGTAATGATTGGCAATCGTCTTTGACGAGTCGCTGCGAGCGTTGACCAGCAGCAGCAAGTTCTCCGGTCCGCCGCCGGCACTGGCCGCGCGTGCGAAGGCCAGAAGGAGCGCCAGGGAGGCGAGAGCGGTTCGATTTCGCATACGTTTTTCGCTCCGGCTGGGACTTCTCGGGCTTGGCCGCGGTCAGCGTAACTCGCTCTCCCTTTGGGAGAGGAGTATCAAGAAGCACAGACAGGAATGTCTGTGCCCCGATTTTTTCCGCCGGCACCTTTCCAAGTTCAAAGGACCGATCAATAGGCGCCGCGAATCTCGCCGGCCACCTGCTGCTCGTAAAGCTCGCGCAGCCGCTGGTGCGTCGCCTCGTCCAAGGGCGGCATCTCCGAGGCCGCCGCGTTGTCCCGTGCCTGGTCCGGCCGCTTCGCGCCCGGAATCACCGTGGTAACCGCGTCGAAGTCGAGACACCACCGCAGCGCGAACTGCGCCATGGTCATGCCGCCAGGCACCAACGGGCGGATTTGCTCGGCCAGTTCGACGCCGCGCTCGAACGGCAGTCCTGCGAACGTCTCGCCGACGTTGAACTTCTCGCCGTCGCGGTTGAAGTTGCGATGATCGCTAGGGCCGAAACTCGTCTGTTTGGTGAACTTGCCGGCCAGAAGTCCGCTGGCGAGCGGCAATCGCACGATTAGCGCCACGTTCCGCTGCTGCGCGAGTTCGAATACCTCCGCGATCGGCTTGCGGCGGAAGATGTTGAAGATGATCTGCAGCGAGGCGAGTCCTTCGTGCTCGAGACAAATCCGCGCTTCTTCCATCGACTCGACACTGGCGCCGAAGGCTTTGATTTTGCCGCGATCGCGGAGCGTGCGCAGGTGCTGGAAAACTTCGCCGCTTTGCATCTGTTCTTTCGGAATACAATGCGTCTGCGTGAGATCGATCACGTCCACACCCAGCCGGCGCAACGAGTCGTCGGTATGGTTAAAGATCGTCTCGCGGCTGAAGTTTTCCGGCCAGCCCGGCTCGGGATGTCGGCCGAGCTTGGTGGCAACGAAGAACCCTCTGCGATCACTGCGCGATTTGAGGAACCGGCCGATGAGCGACTCGCTACGTCCCAGGCCGTAGATGTCGGCCGTATCGATGAAGGTCACGCCGGCATCAGCCGCCGCCTGGAGGGTTTCCTGGGCCTGGTCCTCGGGGACGTCGCCCCACTCGGCCCCCCCGAGTTGCCACGTGCCGATGCCGATCTCGGAAACCTGATCCCCGGTGGCGTGAAACAGTCGCGTGTGCATTCATGCTCCGTGCGATGCCCATCAATATACTGCCGGCGAGTCGCGGACTTGGTCGCAAGCGCCGACGAGAAGGCGGTCAGCCCCTATGCTAGAGAGAGCTGCCCACGTTCTCAACATAACGGCTCGTGCCTGGTTCGCAACCGCACAGTACGGAGGCTCGGCAGGCAAGCAGAGGGCCTCAGCGATCGCTGTGCCCCAGATCCTTCTCCGGCGCAATGCAATCCCGAACAAGTTGCTTGAGCTGCTTGATCTCGGGAAAACCGCCCTGCTGGGCCCGCGACCACACGAGCCGGTCGTCCACGCGGACTTCGAAGATTCCGCCGCTGCCGGGCACCAGCGCCACCTCGCCCAATTCGCCGGTGAACGTGGTGAGAAGCTCCTGCGCCATCCACGCCGCGCGAAGCAGCCACCGGCACTGCGTACAGTAGACGAATTCGATTCTGGGGGTTGGCATTGGCGTGAGCTAAACATCCTCGCCTGTTGCGGAGTCATCATCGGCGGATTCTGCCGACGACTCGGTTGGCCGAATTCGCAACCGGCCTGGCTCGGCCGTAATTATTGCCCCAGTCTGCAGTTCGCCCCCGTGACGATTTAGAACCTCAAGACAGACGATTGCCTGTCGCCGAGTAGTCAAACCCACCAGTCGCAGAATGCCATGGTGTGGCGTCCTGCGGAGTATCGCAAGTCGGCCGAAGTCTTTATCCAGTGTTACGAGAACCTGTTCGTGCTGGTATGCATATCCAGGATTTCCTTGTCGCCGGGATCTTGCGACCATTCCCCTACGTACACGACATCGTGACCGGCCGCGCGTAGGGACACGGCAACTGTCCCCGAAACGCATGCATCGAGAAGAACCTTCATTGATCTCCTTCGCTGCCGATATTCAAGGGCTCAATGCGTTCATGGCCCACGAGTCGGTGGGCGTATGCCAGGCATGCCTGGACGTCCGCCGGCTCCATCCACCGGTAGCCCTCCAGGATCGTCTCGATAGAATCCCCGGCCGCTAGCATCCCCAGAACGTGCTCGACCGCCAAACGTCGCCCGCGAATAATTGGTTTGCCACCGAAGATCTGAGGGTTATAGGTGATCCGACTCAGCAACTGCTCCTCGTCCATAGCATCTCACTCCAAAGGACAGTGGTTGATCTCCTACAGATAATCCTCTCTCACCGGGTAGAACACGTCCAGCGCTCGGACTCGCCCGCCGACGGCGGTCGCCTCGTGTTCGACGCCGCCCGGGATGCGCCACATATCGCCGGGCCGCACCTTGCGACGCTCCTCGCCGATGCGGAAGTCCAATTCGCCCTCCAGCAGCATCCCCATCTGCTCGTGCGGATGGCTGTGCGGCTGAACAATGGCGCCCGGCTCCATCTCGACCAGCGACAGCATCATCTGGTCGCCGGGGGCAGTGTTCACGCAGACGCCGGGGAAGATCTCGTGGCGAGAGGTCTCGTCCGGCCTTAGAAAATAGCTCGGCATTTCGCGAGACTCCCTTCGAGGAATCCAGGTGGACCTGCCCGCAGTGCCGACCGCCCAGCCGCCAGCGTACAACAGCGGCCAGCCCGTCTCCAGCGGCATTTTCCCTTCGCCCGCACCGAGCCGGCGCCGCCTCGTCCGGTCGACGGCCACCGACGTCTCGGCGGGAGGGTATTGCCGTCTATAGACATTGCCTCGCGTCCCAGCGATACTAGCTGTTGCTCGCTTCGTCGACCACGTCGGGCCAGGCAGCGGCAAAGTTGCCGCGGTTGGCGACGAGGGCAACTACCACTGGAACAGATCACGTGCGCCCCCGCCTATCGCCCCGGCTCGCGCCTGCGCCTGCCGCGGCTCCGACGACTGCGGCGCAGTGCGCCACCAGCGGCAGATCGGACTGTGACTGCGCTTGGGGCACTAGCATCTTACGGAGATCACCGCCCGAAGGACTATCCTTCGCCGCAACAGCGCCCCGCTGCGACCGAATCGCCGCCCTCTGCGCTGCAGGCGGCCGTTGCGAGCCTCGCGCGCGTCGCCCCTGACTTCCCTTCCACGGCGGAGCCAGGCAAATCCCCACAGGAAAATCGCACATGGCAAAGCGACAACGACGTCGACTGCGCGGCCGCCTCGGTGCCGGCTACCTCGGTATCTCTTCTCGTTCCGATCGCTCGACGCGCCACCGGTACCGTCCAAGCCTGGAAACGCTGGAGCCCCGCCGCATGCTGGCGGCCGGACTGGGCGAAGCCGCGACGGACGAAGCCGTCGCCCCGCCGATCGCCGCCAACCTGGCCACTCCGCAGTACACGGTCAATCACGCTCCGCGGCTGCAACTGGGCAACGCCCCCCTGCCCGGCTTCGCCGGCAGCACGACCGACCAGGTCGACATCCTTTGGCAAACCATGTCGGCCGGCACCGGGAATGAGGATACGTTTGTCGTCGAGTACCGTGCCGTCGGAGCACCCACCTGGACGTCAGCGAATAGCATCAACGCTCCCATTGTGACCGGCTTTCAAGGCCGCCTGGTTCATTCGGCCACGATTCTCGGTCTGCAGTACGACTCGGCGTACGAGTACCGTGTCCAGCACCTGCGCGGCGGCATGCTCGTGGAGGAGTGGCAGGCCGAGTTTCGCACGCGACTGGCGGCCGGATCGAACGACTCCTTCACCTTCGCCGCCTACGGCGATTCGGCCGGCCTGAGCACGCTCGGCAACTTCCGCGATCTTCAGGCGCAAATCAACGCGTACGATCCAGATTTTGGACTGCTGCTGGGCGATAACGTCTACAACTCCGGTGCGCATGACGAGTCCGACGCCCGTTTCGATCCGGACATCAGCCCCGAAGCTGCTGAGTGGATCGCCGGTCACATCGACTACTACTCGGTCGGCAACCACGACATCATTACCGCAGGCGGCAAGCCGTCTCGTGACAACTTCTCCATGCCCATCCCCCAGGCGGGCGTCAACGCCCACGCCTCGCTGCCAAGCGGCGAACAGCCCGAGCACGTTTTCTCCTGGGACTACGGCAACGTCCACTTTGTAACCTTCGACTCGAATGTCGCAGACGACGGCAACGGCAGCGGCGCCCTGGCCCGGCTCACGCGGCAACTTGACTACGTGGTAGCCGATCTGAACGCCTCGAACGCCACGTGGAAGGTCGTCTACTTTCACCATCCGATGCTGGGAACGGAAAAGCCGCAGGATCCCGGCGATATCTTCTTTCAACAGGTGTTCGGCCGTATCCACAACGACACGGATGCCGACATCCTGATGACCGGCCACTCGCACATCTACGGGTGGACGTATCCGATGACTGGCTTCAACGATGACGACGGCGACAACACCGTCGAGCAGCACGAAGTTCAATTCATCGAAGACACGGACCGCAACTACCAAAAAGGCAACGGTCTGGTGCAACTCGTCTCGGGGGTCGGCGGCCGCTCGTTGCGCTTACACGCGTTCGATGAGCCCTACACGGCACAGGGTTATAGTCGCGATGGCAGTACCCCGCCGGTCAGCGACGGCTTTACGCTGGTGGAGGTGACTCCGACCAGCCTGACGCTCAGCTACATCGATGCGGATTCGGGACAGATCGTCGGCGACTTCAACGACAACGGCATAGGCGACGCCGATGAGCCGTACTTCGGCCAGTTCACCATCACCTCCGGCGTTACCCAGGAGCAACCGGAAGCCCAACTCGCCTCGCCCGAGGATAACGGAGAAGACGATTTCGACCCCGACCCGGGTGAAGTGCTTGCCGATCCCGTGCCGTCGATCCAGATTCAGCTCGTCGACTTTAACGGCGAGATCAACGACGCCACCGTCACTGCGTCGGCGCTCTCCCTATCGCGAGACGGATCGCCACTGGTCGAGGGCAGTGACAGTGACTATCACTTCAGCTACGACGTCACCACCGACCTCATCACCCTAAGCCCGGTCGGCGGAGGCGATTTCGCCGAAGGTGTCTACACGATCGGTATCAACCAGGGTGCTGCGAAGATTGCGGATGACGAAGCCATCGCGATCGATCCGACCACCTTCGTGGTGCACTTGAGCACCGACTTTTTCGTTGCCGGAGCGAATGTCGTGCTCACCGGCACGGCGGTTGAAACCTTCGTGCCCGAGGGCGGCACTTGGAAATACCTCGATAACGGCTCCGATCAGGGCGGGCTGGACACGTTTAGCAATACCGACAGCTCGTGGTTTGCCAGCACGCTATACAACGACACCGCCAGCGGGCCGGCCGGAGCCTGGAAGACCGGCACGGCCCAGTTCGGCTACGGCGAAGGGGACGAGGCGACCGGCATTCAGTTCGGTCCCGATCCGACCAATCGCCCTGCTACCACCTATTTCCGCTACACGTTCCTCAACACGTCTCCGGTTTCGGCGGTATCGGAGATGGTGTTGAGTTTGCTGAGGGACGACGGGGCAGCGGTGTACTTAAACGGCGTGGAGATCCGCCGCGACAACCTCCCTGCCGGCGCCGCCTACGACACGTTTGCTACCGCGTCGGTGGGGGGATCGGACGAATCGATGCTTTTCCCCTCGACCATTGTAGGTGCCGGTCCGCTGCGGCTGGGAACCAATGTCCTGGCCGTGGAGTTGCACAATGTCACTCCGGCGAATAACGACTTGAGCTTTGACTTGGCCTTAACTGCTGAGGTCCTCAGCTTCGAGGGAGCCCAGCTCCGCGTCGACTTCAGCGATAGCATCAATACCGGCACCGTTCAGGCCGACGACCTGGTGATCAACGGCAGTCTCACCGCGCTGGGCAGGACGATCGTCGACAACAACACCGTACTGTTCGACCTGCCCACGCTGTCCGAGGGCTTTCATCAAGCGAGCATCGCCGCCGGGGCCATCCTCAGCGCCAGCGGCGATCCCTTGGAGTCCTACGAGGACGACTTCCTCCTCGGTTCGGAGTTCGACGTAGCGCCGCCCACCGTGGAATTGATCTCGCCCGAAGACGACGGGCCGAAGGACAGCGATCCGGGGTTTGACTCCCTCACCGTCCGTCCGCAGTCGGAGATTCGCATTCACCTGATCGACGCTCGCAGTGGAATCGACGACACCAGCGTATCGTCCGACAGCGTGGTCCTCGTGCGCGACGGCGCCATTCTGACGCCGGGTGTCGATTATGACTTCAACTACGACGACGCCGCCGACCAGATCGTTCTGACGCCGCTGGGAGGTGAGTTCGCATTCGAGTTGGGCGACTACGATCTTCAAATCAGCCACGGCCCCTCTGGTGTGGTGAGCGACCTGGAAGGCAACGAGCTGTCGCCGCGAACGATCTCCATGCTCATCAAGGCGCCCTTCCCGATGCCACTGACGCCGCTTTCTCCGGCGGGTGGACTCATCTACGAGGGGAGCGCTCTGGGCGAGCTGCAAACGGCCGATCATCGCGAGTTATTCACACTGCCTCTTACTACCGGCGAGACCATTTCGCTGGTGGCGGTGGGATTGCCCGGAATGCAGCCAACTATCGAAGTGCTCTCGCCGTCGCAGTCGGTAGTGGCCACGGCAACGGCTTCGGCGCCCGGTGGAAACGCGCTGCTGCAAACGTTTCTCGTCAGCGGGTCGGGAACGTATACGATTCGTATCAGCGACGCCGGCGGCGCCACTGGCGATTACTCGCTGTCGCTGCTGCTGAACGCCGCGAACGAGGCCGAGTCGCACGGCGGGCCGGCCAACGGGAGCACGGTCTCCGCCCAACTGTTAACCTCCGCATTTATTAACCTGCCAGGTGGTGCGGGGGCCCAGCGCGCGGCGGTCGCCGGCAACAGTCAGCCGGGTGACACCGACCTCTACCGATTCACGATAGGCGCTGACGAGCGTGTGAGTGTCGCCCTGGCCGCACTGGACGGATCGTCGGGAAACGTCTCCTTCGAGCTGCTCAACAGCGGGGGCACAACGGTCGCCACCGGCAGTTCGGCCGCCGATCTGGAGCAGATCCTGCACGACTTCGGCGGTCCGGCCGGCAATTATTATCTTCAGGTGATCGCCTCCGCACCGGTCTCCTACAGCCTGGTCGTGGCGAGAAATAGCGGATTCGAAGCCGAAACGAACGACTCGCTCGCCCAAGCCCAGCCGATCGGCCCCACGCACACCGTGCTGGGAGCAGTCGCCGACCCGGCCGATATCGACTTTTACAGCGTTGCTGTCGGGGAAGGCGATACGCTGGAGCTATTGTTCAGCGCGATGCGTAATGGCCCGCCCCAGCCGATCAACACGCTCAGCCGTAACGCCGCCTTGTATGGTCCGGGTGATGGGCTCATCACGGACAACTTTTTCGGCACCATGGGCGGTATCGCCGAGGATCTCGCCGCGGGAACGTACAAGCTGGCGGTGACGCCCAATGGCACGGCCGGCGGCGAATACTTCCTGAGGGTCAACGTCGAGACGCCCACAGCATTGCCCTCGATCGTGGTCGGCAATCACGTGCTGCTCCCCGACACACCCGGCCAGCAGATTCCAATCTTCGTCTCCAGCGACAACTTCGACGTACAGGGCCTGGCCCTCTTCGTCGTGCTTGGTGGCGGAGGCGAGTTTGTGGGCCAGCCGGCAGGGCCAGTGATCACCGACGTCGACCTGATCTCCGGCACCAATTTCGAGACCAACAATACCGGTCATCAGTACCTTACAAGTTTCCCGCAGATTTGGCAGACAGGGATCACAACCCTATCAGGTACTGTCGTGGCCGAAGGGTTACTGGCGACTATCACCGTCGACACGACCGGCTTTACCACCAGCGACGGTCCCTGGACCCTCGTCTTGGGCGGTGACGACTCGATCGGCGCGCCTGTTTCCAGCTTCGGCGGTCTGCCGATTGACATCATCGACGGTCAGATCTCGATCGGGGACTCCAATACCACCATCGAAGGCCGGCACGTCTTCTACAACGATTCGTTCTTCGACAACGCGACCTTCGGCAACGACGATGACACGGCCATCGATCCGACCAAGTCCGCCCTGCTGCCGGGCCAGACCGCCACGAAGGCCAACTACATCAGCTATACCAAGGGCATTAACGGCATCATGGTCGACGTCGCCAATCCCGAGGGCACCATCGACGCGGCCGACTTCGCGTTCCACGACATGGGCCGCAATGGCGACACGCCGACGGCGGCTCAGGCCCCGGACAGCATCACCGTGCGGCCGGGCGAAGGTGTAGGTGGGTCCGATCGCGTGGTCATGACTTGGGACACGTCCGCCGGCATCGTCTTCGACACGACGTGGCTCCGCGTCACCGTGCTGGAGTCGGTCGGTTTGGACGCGGCCGATGTCTTTTACTTCGGCTCGGCGCCGGGCGAAGGTTCCGGCGGAGAGTTCGCCCAGGTAGATCCGGCGGACGAACTCGGCGCCCGCAACAACACCCACGGGTTTGGCAATCCCGCCACCGTCGACGACCCGTGGGACTACAACAAGGATCGATTCGTCGATCCGGTCGATCAGCTCTTCGCCCGTAACAATGGGACGGGCTTTACGACTCGTCTGAATCTGATGTCCGCACCGGCGGCCGGCCCGTTTTCGGCCGAGCTGTCCAGTGGCGATTCGGACGGTGGTCCCACCGCAGCGGCCTTGACCGGCGGCGAGAGCGGCTGGTCGACGCAGGACACCGACGTCCTCGGCGACAGTTCGACCGGCGGCGGCTCGAGTGCCGCGGCGGACGAGCGGATCTGGTCCGAGGAGGACGAAGAAGCGGTGCTGGTCGGCAGCAGCGCCAATTCCAGCAGCGCCTATTCGAGCGACATGGACGGCGCCCTCAGCGAAGACGCCGACTGGCTCGCCTGGGACGCGGTGTAGCGGTGTGCCCGCATCCGCGACAAAATGTCCGCGGAGCTTGAAAGAGGGGCGATTGCTGGCAGTGAACGTCGTTGCCGGCGGTTCTGCTGGCCGCTGGTTGGGAGTCGGCCTAAACTTTCAGGTCCAAAACGTTTATGCTCACAGCGTTTGGCTCCGTTTGCCTACAGTCCGCGGTCGGTTTGGCACATCAGTTGCCTATCTTCTGGTGACCAGTATCGCCGACTTGTGGGTCTGCTCTTCCGGTGTCGGCGGTCCCTACTCGACGCGCTGTAACGGGGATCGGTGGAGCATGTTCAACTCGATTGGCACCTTGCGCCGCGCTGGCCGGCGACGCGCCGACCGCCCGAGGTGCCACCAGCGCCCACCTGGCCCGCGAGGCAGAAGTATGGTGCATCAGCCTGAAAAGGGGGATGCGAAGGCGGTTGACCGTCTCATCCAGGACATCTGCTCGCGCCTTGCCCAAAACAAGCGCGTCCGACGCAACTTGCCCGGCGGCGGACGACTCCGGATCGATCGGCCGCTCCCATTTCTTTGTGTATACCGTTACCCTCCGGACCGGGACGACCTCGGCACGGTCGATTTGGTCACCACGGAGGCGTCCTACCTCTTCATCTCAGGCGATCCGCAGCACCACGAGACGCTGATCAAGATGTGCGCCCGTATCGGGGCGACACTCACCGAGCAATTCGGCACCTTCCTGATTCTCGAAGTGTGGGCCGACGACGGCGATCGACCCGAGGGCGATGACTTCTCACCGCCGGCTTTTCGCATCGTGACCCCGGACCGCGGGCGAATGCCGACGACGATCGACGCCTTCACTAAGGCGCTCTTGCAGGTCAAGAACGAACATTTGGCCGCGTCGCTGGAGGTGCGCGAGGACGAGCCGGTCGCGCCGCCGGGAATGCCGCAGATTGTTCCCCCGGGGAGCGTCGACGATCCCGCCCCGTTGCGAATGGGTTTGGCCGTCAGGCCATTCTACCGTAGCCGCGGCGGTGCCGTGCTCTATCCAATTGTCTTGCGGAAGTTGCGCCGGAGGCTCGCAGTGGCCCTCCGCAAGACGTTCTTCACCTTCACCGGCAGCACGCGCGACGGAATTCCGCATTACCACACGCTTGGGCCGACCTCGTTCGTACGGGCAGCGGCGATCGTCGATAAACAGCTTTGCGACGTCGCCGAAAGCTTTGACTATCTGCTGCAGATAACGCCCACGAACACGCAGATCGCCTGGAACGAGTTTCGCAATTCCAAGTATCGCGACGCGCCACTGCTGCGCTACCGCCCCCTTCCGCATAATCCGGTCGAGCTGAAACAGACGCTGTTTCAGATACCCATCGAACGCATCGAAGACACGACAATCGCCCACCTGTTTTGGGAAAAGCAGGAGGAACTCGATCGGCGGATCACTTCGCTCCGTGACGCAGGCACGCCCGCATTTCTGTTCGGGAGTGTCCAGATCTATGGGGAAGTCGAGCCGGACCTGCTGCAGATCGCCTGCGAGCTACTGACGTCGTTCCCCCCCACAAAAATTAAGTCAGACGCAGCGCTGATCGACGCGCATGAAATGGCGGAGAGCGCTCGGCAGGAAATCAACCGCTACCGCCGCACCTATCCCGGCTTTTACGCCGACGTACAGATTCGTGACGACATCGCCTCGGGCATGATGGTTTCGCAGAACCGCGTACTCGTCTCGGAGAGTCTCCGCGTGCAGCGGGCGCGGCAGCGGCCTCTGTTGCATCACGAGATCGGCACGCACCTGCTCACGTACGTCAATGGGACAGCACAGCCATTTCATATTCTACACTCCGGGCTGGCCGGGTACGAAAGCCTTCAGGAGGGGCTAGCCGTGCTCGCCGAGCACCTGGGAGGCGGGCTCTCGCCGCTGCGGATTCGCACTCTTGCCGCGCGGGTGGTGGCCGCGTCGATGCTGCTGCACGGAGCCTCGTTTCTCGATACGTTCGACCGCTTGCACCGCGAGTTCAAACTGCCGCCCAGGCGGGCCTTCACCACTACGCTCCGCGCTTACCGGGGTGGCGGAACCACCAAGGACGTCATCTACCTGCGAGGGCTGAAGGATCTGGTGCGGTATCTGTCCGAAGGTCACGACATCGAACCTCTGTACGTCGGCAAGATCGCACTCGCCCACGTCCCGCTAATTCAAGAACTGCGCCGGCGGCAGGTCCTGCTGCCGCCCAGCGTGATGCCCAGGTACCTCACTTCAGAGAAGGCACGTGAGCGCTTGGCCGCCTGTCGCGGCAAGTCGTTGCGCGAGTTTTTAGGAGTCTACGGCCATGCGGATGGGATTCCTGGTCAATGACGTCGAAACGGAAAGGCCCGAGTACACCACGACCCGGCTCGCCGCGGCTGCGGTCAAGCTCGGTCACGAAGTGTGGCTGCTGGGTGTGGGCGACTTCATCTACGACGCGGACGGCTCGATCCACGCCACCGCCAGAAAAGCACCGGGAACGTCGTACGACACGCAGGAAGACTTTCTCGCCGAACTGCAGGGCGAAACGGGTCAAACGGAACGCATCACCGTCGACCAGCTCGACGTCCTGATGATGCGCAATGATCCGGCCGAAGACGCCGTGGATCGCCCGTGGGCCCAGACCAGCGGCGTCCTGTTCGGACAGTTGGCGGTGCGGCGGGGAGTGATGGTGCTCAACGATCCGGCCCACCTGGCGCACGCCATCAACAAGACCTACTTTCAGCACTTTCCCGAACTAGTGCGGCCCAAGACGTGCATCAGCCGCAACGCCGAAGAGATCAAGCAATTCGTCCATCAGCAGCAGGACAAGGTGGTGATCAAGCCCTTGCAGGGCTCGGGCGGCCAGAGCGTCTTCGTCATCAACTATGAGGACCGGTCGAACATCAACCAAATGATCGACGCGGTGATCCGCGATGGTTACTGCATCGCGCAGCAGTTCCTCCCGGCAGCGGCGGAGGGGGACGTGCGGCTGTTCGTCATGAATGGCCAGCCACTCAAGCACGACGGAAAGTACGCCGCGTTCCGCCGGGTGAACACCTCCGGCGATCTACGCTCGAATATGCACTCCGGCGGCAAGAGCGAACCGGCCGAGATCGGCGAGCAAGCGCTGCAACTCGTGGAGATGGTGCGGCTGAAGCTTGTCGAAGACGGCATGTTCCTGGTGGGGCTGGACATTGTGGGCGACAAGCTCATCGAGATTAACGTCTTCAGCCCCGGCGGCCTGGGCAGCGCGCAACAACATACCGGCATCGACTTCGCGCCGATCGTCATTGGGGACATCGAGCGCAAGATCAAACACCGGCAGTACTACACCCAGACCGTCTCCAATGCGCAGCTCGCGACCCTGTAGCAGCTCGGCTGTCACTGTTGGCCCCTCCAGCAGTACGCGTTACTGAGCCAGGTGTCGCCATGTGATACGACAGCATCCAACGGGCGCCGCACACAATGCCGGAGGCCGCGGATGCCGTCCCGCCGCGCTCCGCACGCCAGCTATAATAGAAGTGGCGGCACAGCCGGCGGCATCGTGATGCGCCCGGCGTGCGAGTCTCGGGTAGGGAGCTTTGTTCCATGCGGCGCTGGGCGGCACTGGTATTGATCCTGGTTGCGGTCGTAATGGCCGGCGGAGCATGGTCCGCCTGGACCTCAGGCACCGAGGTGGAAGTTGTCCGCGCGGAGTTGGGTCCAATCCGCCAGTACGTCGATGAGCAAGGCACAACTCGGCTGCCGCGGACCTACCGTATTACCACGCCGTTCGCCGGACGGATGGAGGCAATCGAGTTGGAAGTGGGCAGCCGCGTTGCCCAGGGCGAAGTCGTGGCCCAGATGGTCCGCCGCGAGACGAGCCTGCGTCTCGAGCAGGCCCAGGCCGAGGTGAACCGACTCGAGGCGTCGATTCAGGAGACGGCCAACGCCAACATTGAAACTACGGTCCTGGAACAATCCCGGGCGATCGTCAGCTCGGTCGAGGATGCCGTCGAGGCCGCCACGGCGCAGGTTGCCGCCGGCGAAGCCCAATACGACTACGCGCAGCGGTTCCGCGAACGGATCGAGCGCCTCGCCCGCACCGGCGCGCAAACCCAGAACGATCTGGATCAGGCGGTGCTGTCGGAGATCGAAGCCCGTGTTCAGTTACAACAGGACCGCCTCATCCAGAGCGCGATGTCGGCGGTCGAAGGCGCCATGTCATTACTGCCGACGGTCGTGCAGCAGATGATCGACAACAAGGACCTTTCCGTGGCAGTGCTCCAGGCGCAGCTCGAACAGGCCCAGGCGGAATTGGCGCAGGTGCAGCTCGAGATCGAGCGCGGCAGCATACCCAGCCCGGTCGACGGCGTCGTTCTCGACCGGCTGTTTGACGAAGAGCGCGAGGTGCCTGCCGGCGAAGTCGTGCTGACGATCGGACGTCTCGACGAGCTGGAGGTCGAGGCCGAGGTCCTTACGCAAGACGCCGTCAACGTTCGCGTCGGTGCTGCGGCGGAGATCTACGGGCCGACAATCGGCGAGCCGGTCGTCGAGAGCACGGTCCGCAGCATCTATCCGGCCGGCTTTACCGAAGTCAGTTCCCTGGGCGTCGAGCAGCAGCGGGTGCTGGTCCTCTTCGAACTCTCCGAGGCCCAGCGGACGCGGCTGGTCGAAGAGCGAGGCATCGGGGTCGACTATCGCGTCCGGGTGCGGATCGTCACCGAGCAGAGGTCCAACGCTCTGCAGGTGCCGCGGTCCTCCGTATTCCGCGACTCGCAAGGAAACTGGATGGTGTACGCGGTGCGCGGCGGCGTCGCCACGCCGGTTTCCGTCGAGATCGGTTTGATGAATGATCAAGCCGCCGAGATTATCGACGGTCTGGCCGAGGGGGACACGGTCGTGCTGGCGCCGTCGTCGAATTTGGCCGCCGGTGACGAGGTCCGCCCGCTGCTCGCTCCGCCAACTGGCGCAGCGCCGCAATGACCGCTACCGTCGCATTAGCCGACGTTTGTATCACGCTTGCCCATACTCTTGCGGAAACTCCGCCATGCAAATCGAAGATCGCTCCTTCTTAGTGACCGGGGCCAGTTCCGGGCTCGGTGCGGCCACCGCACAACATCTTGCCTCGCGGCAAGCGCGCGTCGTTTTGGCCGACATGAATGAATCGGCCGGTTTCAAGCTAGCCGAATCCCTCGGGCCGCGGGCACACTTCGTTCGCGTCGATGTCACCTCGGCCAGGGACGTGCAGGAGGCGATCGACACCGCGAACCGTGCACCAGGCGGGCTGCGCGGCGTGATCCATTGTGCCGGTATCTTGGGGGCAGGCCGCGTCGTGGGTCGCGAAGAGCCCTACCCGATGGAAGACTTCGCCCGCGTAGTCGAGGTGAATCTCAATGGGACCTTCAATGTCGTCCGTTTGGCGGCGGCCGCCATGGCACAGCTCGAAGCCGAAGACGAAGGGGAACGTGGAGTGATCATCACCACCGCTTCGGTCGCTGCCTTTGAAGGCCAGATCGGCCAGGCCGCTTATGCCGCCGCCAAGGCGGGCGTGGCCGGAATGACGCTGCCGATCGCCCGTGAACTGGGGCGCCTGGGCATTCGCGTAGTCTCGATCGCCCCCGGCGTGTTGGAAACGCCGATGATGGCCGGTATGCCCGAGAAGGTTCGCCAGTCGCTCATGGAGCAGGTAGTTTACCCCGACCGCCTCGGGCGGCCCGAAGAGTTCGCCATGCTGGCCGCCCACATCGTGGAGAATCGCTTGCTCAACGGCACGGTTCTTCGGCTGGACGGTGCGGTGCGGCTGGGAGCGAAGTAGCGCGCTTGCGGTGGCACAGACATTCCCCCCTGTGCGCTACGTGTTGCTCGAAAACACATCGGATTTAACGTCCCACAACAGCGGATCGTTCAACCAGCAGATTGTCCGCACAGCGCCCGCTACAACCAGCCCTCGCAACGATACCACTGGGCAGTCTCACGAAGCCGCTGCGGAAGGTCGGCCGCCGGGGCAAAGCCCAGCGTCTGCTCGATGCGGTCGGTGCGGCAGATCCACGAACCGGCCAGCACCTCGCGCACCTTGTCCATGTTCAGCGGCAAGGGCCGGCGGCGGACGCGGCCGATTAGCTCGCACACCGCGCCGGTGGCCCAAACTCCCGGCCGCGGAGTCCGGACGATCCGCACCTTCTCCCGCCCGACCGCTTCGGCCAGCAGCCGTCCGAGCTCGACCATTGTCGGCTGCCGCGGATCGGCCACGAAGTAAACGCCCCGGTCGTCGTACAAGCCTGATGCACTCGCGCGCAGCCGCTCTCCGCGCTCGGCCACCCGCACCAGTGCGTCGGCCAGATCCGCCGCGTGCACGAGCGATATCCGCGGCACAGTTCGCCCCAGCACCACGTGCAATCTCCAGCGCGCGATCGACTTGAAGAACCCCAGACAGTCACGGTCTCCGCTGCCGAACACCACGGTCGGCCGCACGATCGAGATCGGTACTTGCGCGGCCCACTGCCGGGCGGCCGTCTCGCCGGCCAGTTTGCTGCGGCCGTAGTCGGAGACCGGCGCGGGCGGACGAGCTTCATCGCGAGGATCGTCCGCGGGTGAAGGTCCCGCCGCCGCCAGAGAGGAGACCACCACCAGCGTCGGCGGCTGGGCGCGGGCCGCACAAGCCTGGGCAACCTGAAACACACCCCCCTCGTTCACCGCAAGCAGTTGCCGCAGCGAAAGCGCCCGCACCGCCCCGGCGAGATGGTAGACCACATCCACGTCCCGGACCGCGTCGGCCAGCCCGTGCTGATGGCAGACGTCGCCGTAAACCAGCCGCGCGCCCAGTTCTTCCAGTGGAGCAACCTTCGAGGTGCGCCGCACCAGGCAGCTTACCTCATCGCCCCGTTCGCGCAGCAGGCGGACCAGGTGGTTGCCGATGAACCCGCTGGCGCCGGTCACCAATACCTTGGCCATGGCTCATCTTGCGCGGACGGTGGTGGAAGGGGACGCTAGGCGGGTCTGCGGCAGCACGGAAACTATGCGCGAAGCAAGGCGACTGATCGGGCGTCTATTGATTCTGCAGCCCTGGAGGTTGGGTCTCCTGGCCTCGACCACGCCGTCCACGCTGCGGCCGGCGGCGACGGCCGTCCTCGTCGTCCGGCTCCAGCTCGTCGGCACCCTGCAGCGCCGGCTGGGCCGTCTCCTCCGGATTGAGCATCATCTCGTACTGGCGATACTCCTGGAAGTTGTCCATCTCCGACTGAACGGTCAGACTGCCGCCGGGCCCCATGAGCAGCATGTGGGTCGGCGCCTTCAGCAGTGGCTCAGTGCTGCGGAACTTCCGCTCGCCCAGTTCCTGGCCGCCGTAGAAGTCGAGCACCACCGCGTCGGTCACAAAGTTATGGCTCTCCATGTCACGGAGTTGACTCAGCTCGACGTCGATCTCCGTCGCCTTGGCGACCATGTTGGCCGCTCCGCCACGGGGCATCTCGCGCTGCGTGGCGTGCTCGGTTCCCTGATTCATGTTCAATGTCGAAACAATCACGCTGGCCATCGGTTCGCGGTTCGGCTTTTCCGTGACCGGCCCGGCCAGGACCCGTCCCGGAAGCGGCACCGTAACCGCCGGGCTGGGCTGGCTGGCGCCCGTCTTGCGGTAGGTAATATTCGGTGCCTGCTTGCTCAGCCGATCGGCGACGGCCTCATCCAGTTCCTTCGGCGACAGTCCGTGATTGGGATCCTTGAGCACTAACTCTACTTTGTAGCGATAGCTCTTGCCCGGTTGCACATTGAAATCGAAGTACCGAAACAATTTGACCGGCGGCTCGGTGTTTTCGACAATCGTTTGGGCCGTCTGCTCATTGGCGTCTGGACGCATCTGGAAATTGAAGCCCCCCTCCTGAGGCTGCGGTGCCGGCTCGGCATGCACCCGAGGTGTACCGGCCGCGGCCGTACTTGGCGCCGAGGGGCTATCTTTCGGCATCTGCAGCGGAATATCGGAGTGCACCACCGATCGATCCCACTCCCGTCGTACCAAGGGAGGGAGCGGATGCGTGAATAGCTTGATATCGATGTACCGCTGGTCGGCCAGCGGCGCGGCAGCTTTTTGCCACTGCTTCTGAATGTCTTCCAGACGCGGCTGTTGTTGAGGCATGTCCGACGAGAAGACCGTCCTGACGTGCACCCAATTGGGTTCGCCGCTGCCGGTGACCTCCGCACGCTGAACGGAATAGGCCCAATACTCCGGCGGAGGTACGCTCTGCGAGTCGGCCGTGGCAAGTGCCTGCCGATATAGTTCTTGCTGGGCCGCAGTCGGCACCTTTCCCACGACGACCGCCCAGAACTGCCCCTTGATTTCACCGCTCGAGCTAGCCGCCCCACCCGGCAGCACTTCCGTCGGGATCTTCCGGATGCCGTCGGCCTGTTGAGGATTCATAAGTTCCGTCGGCGTAGGCACTACAACTGGCCGGACTGCTCCCTGGGGCAACTGCATGGCGATCAGCCCCACCCCGGCGCTCACCTCGAGCTCTTCCACCGGAAGCAGATCCGGATCGCTGCGCACCTTTTTCCGCGGGATCGTGATCGGATCGAAGGGAACTTTCGTGTCGTACGGAGCCAGCGGGATCGCCGCCAGTTGAGCGTCGGCGTCCTGCGGCGCGGCTATGGCGATTGCTTGAAGCTTCTCGTTGGGATCCCAGTCGGCTTGCTCAATATTACTCTGAGCCTGGTCGGCGAGCGTCCGCAGTTGATCGGGCGATCTATTCTCGTCCAGCGACTCGCGCTGCGTGGCCGAGTAAATCAACCACACGCCAACCAGCCCGACGAGGGCCATCACGAACTTCTCGCCATGCTGGATGAGCATGCCCTTGAAGTCGGTTCCTTTTCCCTTGGCTTTACTTTTCTTCTTCTTTGCCATTTATCAGTGCTCCGGCGGGTAAGGCGCGACTACCCCGCGCTGGTGCCGGCGGGGGCGGGCTGCCCCTCGTTCTGGCGCTGGGCAATCTCCTCCTCGGAGAAGCCAAGTGCCGCCAGATCCGGCTCTTTGTAGATGTAAATCACCCCGTGAACAATGACCGTTCCGATCGAGGGGCTATCAACCCAGCCGACATTCTCTTCGCCCTGGCTGTTCGGACCCGAGCCAGGAGCCGGCGGCGCCCAGTCGCGCGTGCCCCCGGTATTTTGCTCGCGATTAATGCGTACCTGTCGCACTTCCACCGGCAGTGGAGCATTGGCGCACTCGACCAATAGCTCCGGCAGGTCGAGCTTCTCCATCGTCAGTTCCATCCGTACCGGAAGCCGCTTGAACTCGATTCCCTCGCCCGCCTGGCTGGCCGGCAGCGGTTGCCATTGGGCATCCAAATAGCGGTTGTTCTTCAAAGCAGTCGCCTCATCGACCGCCGCGTCGGAAGTCGCCCGGGGAGCGGCCGCAACGCTTTGCGCCAGACTGGCCTGGTCATCTGGCAGCGACTTCCGGTAAATGCGTCCCTGCGTGTCGCTCCCCTCGATCGCTTCCGTGCCCACCTTCAGCGCAGAGATGACCTTGATCGGCGCGTTGTGGGATCCGGTCGCGTTCTGATTGACATTGCGGATGATGCGCAGCAGCGTTTCGTAAACCCATAGATCCTCTTGCGTGATCCAGACCTTCAGCGAATTGGGGCGGTCCACCCAGACGAACTTGGCCGCGATTTGATCATGGTCTTCCCAATGGACCTTATAAGCGGAAAAGCGATTGGTTGGTTGCGATTGTAGATCCGCCCCGTCGGAATTCGGCGGTTGAGCATCGACGATCTTGTGAAACTGCTGAAATCTCTCCTTCACCCGGTCTTGATATCGCTCGAGAAACTGATACTGAATCGTCGACTCCGGCTCGATATCGTCGATGTAGTTCAAGAAGTCGTCGCCCATCTCCTCCGGCCACTGGAGCACTTCGCGCGTCTGGCGATCGTAAAGGGCCTGCCAGAGCGCCAGCACTTGCTCGCGCTGCGCGGCGGTTAGCTCTTGGACGCGCTGTGTGATTCGATCGTTGGGATGCTGCTGCTCACTGACGATGGATTGCACGGCCGTAAACCGGCTGTTGACCGTGGAGCTATTCGCTTCGTACTGCTCGACGAGCGTACCCGAGGCCATCCACCAACCCACCAGGCATAATACGACCACCAGCCCGCACAGAATCCAGAAGTGCTGGCGGCCGAGGGTCTTCATAATGCTTCGAAGCTGATCCATTGCGATTGTGTCTCTCTATATCCGTCCGCCTTAGTTGCTCGCCGTTTGCAACGCGGCGGCCTGTTGGCGATTGACTGCCCGCTGGCTGGGAGGGGTCGGCTTCCAGCAGAATTGCACGAGGAATTTGCAGATACGCACCTCGATCGGTCCGCCCGCAGCATCCGGCTCGGCAGTCGCTTGCCCGGCCGGAGGTCGTCCCTGCGCGGCGGCTGCTTCGCCGCCCAGAGTGATCGCCGTCGGAGTGGTGAACTCCACCACGATCGGATGAGAAATGCCCAACTCCGCCAAGGTTACTTCCTGCTCCTGACCACCCGGCCCGGTCGGCAGCATGACGCTGCCGGTGCGCAGCTTTTCGACGAACTCATTGCGCACGAAGTCGGGGCCCGTGTTCCTGTTGCCTTCGTTGTGAAAATGGTACCCAACCAGTTGGATCACCCAGCCTTCGCCCGTGGGCGCAGTTAACTCCGGAGCTGGGGCTGTGGGTTGAGCTGGAGTCGCTTCCCCTGATTCCGGGTCCGCCGGCGGGGCCCCCCCGGCGCCGGACGACTGGCCACGATCCGTTGAAACTCCTCGGCAATCGGAGCAGTATACCAAGTCGACAAATCGGCGAAATTCTCACAGTCCGCCGTCACGATGTGCAGCTCCATACGCTGGCGAATATCCTCGGGACGAGCGTCGGCCGGATCCTGCGGCAGCGCCTCGTTAATGGCCTTGACCAACTCCAGCCAAAGTAACCTTCCCTCGACGTTGCTCAGTAGATTGCCGCGAATGGTGTTGACCGTGCCGAAACTTTGCTCGGCCTGTCGGAACGCGCTCGTTTCTCTCTGTGATGTTGATTCCACCGTACTGAGTTGTTGGAAGGCCGACTTGAACTCGTCGCTCTCGACGTTCGCCGTGCTCCACTTCGCCCACAGCACGCCGAAGCTGATCGTGCAGGCGATAAAGATCGCCGCGGCGGCGCCGACCGCCCAGGGCTTCTTCTCGCGAATGAGCCGTTCAGTGAGAATCTCGCCCGGCAGCAGGTTGGTATAGATCTTCGACCGGCCCAGCCCTTGCAGACACAGACCGTAACAGACGCCGAAGCTAAGGATGTTCTCCTGAAACTGTGGAGCCTCGGTAACCGTCGCCCCTTCCAACTGGCGGAACGACTCGACCGGCGCGACCGGCTGTTCGAGGTTCTGCGTCAGGTACTTCTTTAAGCCCGGCAGCCGCATGGCGTTGCCCAGGGCCACGATCTTGCCGATCTTCGCGTGACGGTCGATGCTGCTGAAGTAACCGATCGACCGCTGCACTTCGGACAATAGGTCGCTGAACACCGACCGCATCGCCTTGTAAACCGCTTTGGGATCTTCGGCCTTGGTAGCGTTACGTTTCAGGTGCTCCGCCTTGGAAAAGGTAAGCCGCAGCTCTTTGGAGATCGCCTTGGTAAAGTGGTTGCCGCCGATCGGAATGCTCCGCTGCCAGACGCGGTAGCCGTTGGTCACCACCAGGTCGGTCGTGTCCGTGCCGAGCGATAGCACCACGGTCGAAGGCGGCGGGTCTTCCGGATCGTACTCCTCCGGCGGCGGCACTTCCTCGATGACGTCGTACACCGCGTAGTTGCAGATCGCCAGCGGCGTGAGTTGAATGTAATCGACGTCGATGCCCGCCTCGTCCAGCGGCGCCAGTGCCCGCATCACCTGGTCGCGCTTCATGGCAAACAGGCCGACCTCCGTCTCCAGCGCGAAGCCTTCCTCGTCGCTGCCGCCGACCATCTGCTGATAGTCCCAGACGACGTCGTCCAGCGCGAAGGGGATCTGCTGCTTCGCCTCGAATTTTACGATGTCGGGAATCTTCTTGGACTCGACCGGCGGCAGCTTGATGAAACGCGCCAGGCCGCTCTGCCCGGAGACGGAGATCGCCACCCGGCTGCCGCGGACTTCATTGCGCGAGAGAAACTGCTTGAGCGCTTCGGCGACCAGCGCGGCCGGCTCCGCGTCGGGCTGGCTGAGGATCTTGGGATATTCGATATAGTCGAATGAATCCGCGATGAGCTTGGTGGGGTCGTCGTCATGCGGCCGGCAGCGCAACGCCTTTAGCGCACACTGCCCAATATCAATACCCCACACGGCGTGGTTTTTCGCCATTCCAGTCGGTTCCTCTATTCCGAAGGGCGCCCGGTAGCTTCACTTTGCGAATCGCGGAGCATCGGCAGCCGCAAAGGCGGCCCGTTCGCCAAGACAAGCCAGATCGCCGAGACAAGAGAGTACGGCCCTGCCGTGGACTCCATTTCTACTGTATCGTCCCGCACCGGCGAGTGTCAACGTTTTTGAGACCCAGCGGGTGCGAACTAAGTCCAACCCCAGCAACGACAAACGTGCAACGCATACGCCCGCCTTGGGCGGTGCGACGATTGTAACCGAACCTCTCCGCCGGGGCATCCTCCCATCTCGACTTGTCCCGCCGCCACGGCTATGGTGAAGCAAAACGACCAAAAGGTTCCACCGCCGCCTCGCCGATTACCTTCCGCGGCCCGCCCCGGTTCACGGCTAAGTTATTGTCGCCCATGAACTTCCAGCAGCTCGTCCTTCTTCTGCCGTGCCACAGCCTGGAAGATTTCCCCACGCACTTCCAGGGGCGTCAGGCCGATGGCCTGCTGGCGGCCTGGACGGCGCTGTGGCATCCGCGGCTCGTGGCGCACACCGGCGGCATGCTCGCCTGGAATCGCGCCGACGATCCGCCGCCGTCGCTCCCCAGCCGCCTGGTGGTCATTCCCGAGGTCAGCGAGGTCGAACTGCCCGCCGGCTACGCCAACCGGATTGCGCAGGAGGGCGCCGTCGTACTGCAAAACTTGCACGACCGGCCGTCGCTCGCCGCCGCGGCGCTTGAACACCTCGACGACGTTTCTACGCCCGCCGTTTCTACGCCGCTCGACGGGGCTTTGATCGAAGACTTCTACGCGCTGGGCTTCTGTTATCTCCAGGTCGAGTTGCTCACGCGGCAGATGCGCTACGCCAGCAATGTCGACGAGCTTCACTTCCAGAACGAACTGGTCGCCGCGGCCAAGGCGGCCGTCGAGGGCCACCACGAGCTGGCCCGGCAGGGACTGGGTCGCTGCTTCGATCTGCTGCTGGAAGCCCGCGATCACTTCTACCCGGTCGATGCCTTCCTCATCGACTTAACACTGGTGGCCGAAACCACGCTCGGCGAGTCGCTCCGCGCGTCGCTCGCCGCGGAAGGCCCGAAGAACCTGCTGATCTCCGGCGAACTGGTCGAAACGATGGCCCAGCGCGAGCCGGCCACGCTCACCGCGCTGCGCGAAGCACTGCAAGCCAGCCAGGCCAGCCTCGTCGGCGGCGAGTACGCCGAAGAGGAGCTGTCACTGTCCACGTCCGAGGCCATGCTCCGGCAGTTGCAGCGCGGGAGTGAAGTTTGCGAGCGGCACCTGGGAAAGCCCGTCCGAGTGTTCGGTCGTCGCCGTTACGGCCTCTCGCCCATGTTGCCGCAGATACTGCAGAAGCTCGGCTACAAGGGCGCGCTGCACGTCTCGTTCGACGGCGGTGCGATGCCGCACGCCGAACAGGCCAAAACCCGCTGGGAAGGCTGCGACGGCAGCGCCATCGACGCCCTGGCCCGGATGCCGCTGGACGCCTCTGACCCGACGACGTTCCTCGGCTACGCCCGCAGCATGGGCGAGTCGATGGACCGCGACCACGTGGCCACGCTGCTGCTCGCGCACTGGCCCGGCACCGAAAGCATCTGGTACCGCGACCTGGTGCGCACGTTCGCGTACGGCCCGATCCTCGGCAAGCGGATCACGCTGGACGACTACTTCGATACGACCGACACGCCGTACCTGCTCTCGCGCTTCGACGCCGACCAGTACCGCCCGGTCTATCTCGGCCGGGCCGTCGCGTCGGGCGAGTCCGATCCCCTCTCCCGCCCGGCGCGCGATCTGGCGGAACAGACTCGTGCGATGAACGCCGGCGCCGCGAAGCTGCTCGCCGCAGTGGTCGGCACGGCGCCGTCGTCAACGGAAGCAAAACCCGACAATGCACCGCCTTCCGAAGTTAATCGGTCGGTCGCGCAAGCCATCTGCGGCCCAAGCAATGGCGCCAACGGGCCCCGCGGCGCGCTGGTGCTGAACACCTACAGCCACGCCAGCCGCCGGTTGGTTGAACTGCAAAGCGGCGCCGCACTGCCTGCCGTCAGCGACGCCGTCCGCCACGTCGGCCGCGCGGGCGACGTCGTCCAGGCCCTTGTCGACACACCCGGCATGGGCTTCACGTGGATCGGCCCGGCCGCAGGAGAGGCGGACACCTCCGCGCCGGCCGTGCCGCTCGCCGAAGAGAACGTGCTCCGCAATGAGTACTTCGAGATCACCATCCACCCCACGACCGGCGCCGTGCAGAACGTGCGCGACTACAAGCGCCGCGGCAATCAGTTTTCGCAGCGACTGGCCCTGCGGCATGCGACCGCGACGCGGCGATCACCGTCCGACGCCCAGGCCGAATACTCCGTAATGGCCGCCGACTCGGTCGAGGTGACCGCCTCCACGCCGGTCGTGGGCGAGATCACCAGCCGCGGCCGGCTGCTCGACCGGCACGGCAACGTGCTCGCCGACTTCCAGCAGCGCACCCGCGTCCTGCGCGGCAGCCGCATCGCACAGCTCGATATCCGCATCGATCCGAAGGCCCCGCCCAGCGGCGATCCCTGGCGCACTCACTATGTCGCCCGCTTCGCCTGGCCTGACGAGACGGCCGAGCTCTACCGCAGCGTCTCGATGACGACGCACGAGACTACCGCCCGGCGGATCGAATCGCCCCATTTCGTCGAGGTGCGCAGTGGCGGCCACCGCATGACGATCCTGCCCGGAGGTCTGCCGCTGCATCGCCGCTCCGGGCCGCGCGAGCTAGACACGCTGCTAATCACTGCGGGCGAAACAAGCCGCGAGTTTTCGCTCGCCTTCGCGCTCGATCTGACGCACTCGCTGCCGTCGGCCCTGGAGATGATCTGGCCCGGTGGCGCCCCCGTCGAAGAACTCCCCCAGCCGGCATCCGGCAAGGGAGGCTGGTTCTTCCACGTCAGCGCGAAGAACGTCGTCGTCACGCATTGGGCGCCCTGGGAGGAAGACGGCCGGCTGGTCGGCTTTCGGGCGCGGCTGCTGGAAACCGAGGGCCGCGCCGGCCGCGTCGCCTTCCGCGCGCCGCGCGGGCTTGCTTCCGCGCGGCAGACCGACTTTATCGGCCAGACGCTGCTCGACCTGGCCGTCTCCGGCGATAAAATCTCTGTCGACTTGGGCCAATACGAATGGGCCGAGATCGAGGCCCGCTGGCAGACCTCCGGCGACCCTGCGAGTCCCCAGCCATGATTGTGACGATCGACGGTCCGGCCGGGGCAGGCAAGAGCAGCGCCGCCCGCGCGCTGGCCCAGCGGCTGGGCTTTCGCTTCCTCGACACCGGGGCCATGTATCGCGCCGTCGCCTGGGCCGCCGTCGACCGGCAGGTCGACTGGCATCAGCCAGACGCCTTGGCCGAGCTGACCAGCGACGTCTCGATCGACTTGACCGACGACAACCGCGTCCTGGTCGACGGCCGCGACATCACGCAAGAAATCCGCACCAGCGAGATTACGCTGGCCAGCCGCTACGCCGCCGACAACTCGGAGGTCCGCGCGCGGCTGGTCGAGCTGCAGCGCCAGGAGGCGCAGGGCGGAAACATCGTCACCGAAGGCCGCGACCAGGGCACGGTCGTCTTCCCGGACGCCGACTGCAAAATCTTCCTCACCGCCACGGCGGAAGCCCGTGCCAGCCGCCGCTACGACGACCTGCTTGCCAGCGGCGAGAGCATCACGTTCGAGCAAGTGCTGGCCGATCAACAGCAGCGCGATCTGCGCGACGAAAGCCGCCCCGTCGGCGGTCTCAAGAAAGCCGACGACGCCATCGAGCTCTGGAGCGACGAGTTAACTGCCGACCAGGTCGTTGACCGGTTGGAAGAGATCGTCCGCGCGTGTAGCTGAATTCGCAAGAATTCAGCCGGGTGGCACAGACATTCCTGTCTGTGCCTGCCTTGAAGAAGCGGCTCAGCCATACCAAGTGAGTGAACCGCGTTAATTATTGGACGACCGGGGACTGACGCTCAGCAGATCGTCATCGGAGCGTCCGATGTTACTTATGCTTGGCTCATTAGCGGAAGCGGAGCAGAGGCCAGTCGCATCTGGACAACCAAGCACGTGAATCCGCGGAAAGTAGAATTTCCCCGGTTATACATCTCCGGCAATATCAATCAGGTCTTCGTATCGTTGAGCGATGCCCTTCTTTGCCGCCAGGGCACCTTTGACGGCGCGGCCCATCGCAACCGACTTAAGACGACCCAGGTCGCGTTCAGAGAATCGCTTGACGATACGCTCGATAATTGGAGCTGCTGCGTCGCTGTTGAAGATCTCTCTTCGGTGTCCGTAACGGGTCATCCCGCCTGGCTCTCCAATATAGCAGAGCACCAGCCATCGAATCACGTCTATCGCGACATCGTCGTTATCGCAATGTTGGAGACCGCCAACGTCTTCGAACTCTGCGAGAATGTCAGCGTGACGCTCGTATTTGCGCCACTGGTACCCGATTTCATTCAAGCGACGCAAAAGGTCGGCAAAGTATCCCGTCCGACTTGTCCGTTTTAGGTAGGGAGCAACGCCGGCAGCATGTGCCACCTTCATCACAGGCACGTCTACGATAGCTCGCCCAACACGTTGCTGGAGTTGCGTTGCAATTTCAATTTTTACAGGATTCTTGGTCCCCTCCTGTAGGTGCTTCATCATCTCGACTGCGTTGCAGCGGACTACGTCAGGTCGCGCCGGGTCGAGTGCGGCGGAGACCAGGAACAGCATGATTTCCTGTTGCCTTGGGTCGGGTGCATTCCTGTAATCTTCAAGAAACGCTTCTTCTGGAAACTGCGGTACGGCTTGTTCGACAACGTCTTTGACATTGGTTACCTTGAGTAACTCCACCGGATCGCGGGAAAGCACCACTTCGATGCACGTTTTGAAGATATAGACGCAATCTTCAAGCTGTGCTTCGTACTCATCGTCTTCGTGCTCTAGGTCGCGACGAATCTCGTAGCATCGCTTCAACCGACGCCACTCAGCTCGGGTAAGCAGCCCCATTCGGTATGAAAGGTCAAGAACGCGATTGTTGGACAGGTTCTCAATGTCTTCAGCCTTCGCGATGGTCGGCAAACTGTGAAGCTGAGCGGCTTGCTTGGCGATATCAAGTCCAGCAAGGACAATCTTCTCCCGAAGGTCGTGAAGCGAAGCGTTGAGTAGTCGCTGGCAAGCACTACTCGGGTCGACGGGTAGGAGCCGCTGGACGCGTTCTATCAGAGATTTCGCTCGCCATTGCGGACGAATCTGTAGTAGGAACCGATCGACCGTAGTTGGTTGAGAAACCAACTCAGTATGTTGCACGACCGGTAGATTACTTGCCATCACTCTACTCCGTCACATTCCGTGTGCGTTCTTGGACTGGTGTTCGGTGAGGCTCGCAAGAGGGCTATGACAAGCACGGCGACCAAAGGGGGCCGATCAAAGGGGACATTCTAGAATGCCACGAAGATAAGCCCTTAGTCATTGTCGCAGCAGGGCTTGCTTCAGTTCGTGGCGAGGACGTTTCATCAGCGGATATTGCTTGGGCCGGCGTTTCACCACACGCGGTTCGACGCGCCCCAAGCGTAGCGGATTGACGATCAGCGTACAAAGCGATTCGCCGGGCCGTACATGGACCAGCCAGCGCAGCGCGTCAATGAAGCTGATCCGCTCGACGTTCACGCGTTGCTGCTTGGCCGCTTCCAGCATGATCAACCGCACCAGGTTGTAGACCAAGGCCAACATCCGCAGCTCCTTGTGAATGCCGGCCACGGTCTTGCACCGCAGCACATCCATGTGCAGCGTTTGCTTCAAGTGCCGCAGATTGACCTCCACGCGCCAGCGGTCGAAGTACAACTGGGCCAGCTCCGCGGCGGGGTACTGGATCGGATCCAAGAGCGTCGTGACCAAAAGGATCTCGCGGGTGCGGAAGCCCGGCTGGCTGACGCGATAGCGCAGCTCGCGCACGAAGATCGACGCGGGCAGCGCCGCATACTCCTCGGCAGTCATCCACTTGGGCCGCTGCGCAGGCTTGAAGTACTCGACTTGCTGATCGCATTGCCCCAGCCACTTCACCCACCGCGATCGCGGACGCTAGCACGGTCAAGTCCTTGACCACAAAATGCTTCGGCTTATCTTCGTGGCATTCTCGCCTGTCCCCTTTTGCTCGCCCCTTTTGCTCGCCGCATCAACTTCGGCCAGAATAGCCGAGAATCCGTGAACGGTTACCTCTTCTTGCGGCCCCTATCTCGAGCAAAAATCCAGACAATAGTGAACATCGCAATCGTAAGCGCAAAAGCCGACCACAAAGCCAATGCAACCTCCGGAAGGCGACTAGCGATAATGAACCACACGAGGATGTTAGCAACCAGCGCTGTACAAATCCTCCCAATGCGCGATCTAAGCCAAGTACTTACACTCGTCATCACTCTTCACCTTAATACTGACCGTTCATATCTCGGAATGTGCAGAAAAGGCGAGAAAAGGGGGCGTTCAACTTTTCGGTCGTCGGTCCAAACCTAGTGCGCTAGCGCACGGAAACGGTGTCTGAAAACGTTTCCGATTTCAAGGGAGTCGCTCTTTGTTTTCCAACCTCTTCAACGCCGCCTGATACACCCGCCTATCTGGTTCGCACAGCTCCACTACTTGCTGGTGAATCTCGGGTGTGATTTCCTTGTGCCGCTCATGTATCGGCGTCGGGCTGGCGTTGACGTGGGGAATGCGTAGCGACAAGCCGAGTTGATTTCGGCAGTCCGCGGTGAAGCGGGCCAAGTCTTCCAGGATGCCCACCACCGCGAAGTGATTGAGCCGCTCGATCGCCGTATCGACGCACTTGGTATCGGGGACGAGCATCTTGACCATCAGCGCGCCGTGGGCCTTCGCCCGCCAATCAGAGTCGATAAACTCCCGCAGGCTGACGTCGATGGGGAAATGGTCGCGGTTTTTGATGCCCAAGCCATAGAAGTAGTGTGAATACCAGCGCGCCACCGGGTCGCGGAGCACCGTCACAAATGACCACGCCTCACCGGGTATTTCCCCCGGTGGCAACGGATACGGATAGTGTCCAGTCACCAGCCGGTTAGCGTTTTTGTGCAGCTCGTAGAGCAGCAGCCGGCGGCGGAATTCCAGCATCTCCTCGCCGCATAGGTCGGCGGCCTGGCTGGATGCCTGGGGGTCGAGCCTCACCGCCATCTGGCCCCGGCTTACATATTTTTGCCGCAGCGCCTGTTTGACCGAAACGCCGCCGCACTTTGGGACATGTAGAAAGAACACTCTGGGCAGTTTGTCGCCCCTCGAGAGCGTGCGGGCTGCCTTTCGGTAGACCCGGTAGATAATGTTCACAAAGTGCTCTCCCACGGATGCCCATCAGGTCGTCAAGCGTTGACACGCGCCGGGAACCGTTTCCAATGCCGTAAGTATAAACTCCAAGTTTGCCGTCGTGGGAGGAATTCCTTTTCTGAGGTTGAAACGGTGTCTGGAGCTGTTTCCGATGCGGCTAACGTAGGCCGGCATCGGATCGCTTCGCTCAGCGACACCTGCTCTCCTGACAGCCGGTAATCGCAAGAAAGGGGCGCAAGAAAAGCGCAAGAAAAGGGGACATACTTTTTCGGTCGTCGGTCCAAACCTAGCGTATTGGGGCCGGCGATTGGAACTTTTTAGTTCAGCCGTCCTCCGCAACCGTAGCCTGAATGACTTCGTTAGCATTGACCTGCCGCAAACCTCGCACAGTCGCCCACTCTCGTGCCAGACGTAAAAGCACAGACAGGAATGTCTGTGGCTCCTTGGTAGCTCGCGCTCGAGAGGCTCCAGCCGGTCGCTGGGGCGGGTCTGAAGTCTCATGAATTCAGCTACAGGCCCAAGCCGCCCTCCCCCACTCACCTTGCCTGCGGCCCCCTGCGATGCTAACAAAGCGGCCACGCAGACTCCCACATTTCGAAGCCCGCCGCCCTCGCCTGCCCATGAACCTCAAATCGACTGCCAAATGTGCCTGGTACCGTTTGCTGCAGTTTGGCTGCCGGATGGCAGTTCTGATGTTGTTCCGCTATCGCGCCACCGGGCAAAACCGTGTGCCCGCCAGCGGCGCCGTGCTGGTGGTTTCCAATCATCAGAGTAATCTCGATCCCGTGCTGGTCGGCATCGCCTGCCATCGCCGGCTGAATTACCTGGCCCGCAAGACGCTGTTCCGGTTCGCTCCCTTCGGCTGGCTCATCCAGTCGCTCGACGCGATCCCCCTTGACCGCGACGGGCTAGGCCTGGAAGGCCTCAAAGAGACAATGCGGCGGCTGAAGCGCGAGCAGGCGGTGCTGCTCTTTCCCGAGGGCACCCGCACGCACGACGGCCAGATTGCTCCGCTGCGGCCGGGCTTTTGCGGCCTCGCCCGACGCGGAAAGGTGTCGCTGCTGCCGGTGGCGATCGACGGCGGATACGAGGCCTGGCCCCGCGATCGGCTGCTGCCGCGCCGGGCCAGGGTGGCGGTCTGCTTCGGTCGGCCGCTGAGCAGCGATGTAGTCGCCCAGTACGAAGACGACCAACTGGTCGAGCTGGTGCGGCAGCGGATGCTGGAGTGCCAAGCCATCGCGCGGCGGATGAATGGTCGCTAAGAAAGAGACCGGGCCCCGGTTCGGACCGACGTATCCAGTCATTTTTCCGATTGACAAATGCAATTGACTGATACAATTACCTGCGACTTGATTCTGCTCGTGGCGGCACAACTCCTTGTAAATTCGGGGATTCGCAGACTAGTCTGCCTGGTGCCGCTGTCGCGTTAACGTAGATTAAATACACCAAATTCATCCGCCATAGCCAGGAGTTTTTTCAACACAGCAGAAAACCCGCTGTTGCAAAAAGGTGCCAGTTCACACGCCTGGCGCCGTGTAGGGAGGCTGCATTTTGCAACGAACGTGGGGCCCCCCCTTAAAGGCGCGTTGCAAAAGTGCCGTGGGGCGGCAGCCAGCACGGCGGGGCAAGCCAGCGTGGCACTCGGCGAGCTCAGCGACGATGCACAGGACGACGCCCAGACAGGAACGTCCGTGCCACCGGTGGGTGGATTCTTGTCGCTGATATCTTGCGAACTGGGCGACGCGGCTTCGCCGCCCAATCGGGCAGAACCTACGGAAAATCAACAGCTTACAGCGATTGTACGCCTTTGCGGCCTTTGGTATATTCGCGATTTCGTATCCATTGGCCCGACGACAGCCTGCCGCGCGTGCGACCGGCCGGACCGACTGGTGCGTTTCCTCTAACCGCAAGTGGCGTGGCAATGCGACCTGGTGATCCAGCAAGCTCCCGCCACGCAACGGAATCAACGCTTTCCTATGGTTAACCGCAATCTGATCCGTGACTTCGAAGTAACTGAAGAAGACTGGAATGCCGCGCTAGGCGGAGTCAGCACCGAAGAAATCGACTGGGCCGGCGGCCAGGACGTCGACGTCAACCAGATCGTCGAGGGCCGCATTCTCCGCGTCGACGACGAAATGGTGCTGATCGACGTCGGCTACAAGAGCGAAGGCACCATCCCGGTCGACGAGTGGACCGCGGAAGACGAACCCCCGGTGGTCGGCCAGCTCGTCAAGGTTCTGGTCGAAGACATCGAGGACTCCACCGGCGGCGGCGATGACCGCGGCATGATCCTTCTCAGCAAGCGCAAGGCCGAGAAGATCGAAGCGTGGATGAAGGTCATGGAGACCGTCCACGAGGGGGACGTCGTCACCGGCACGGTTACGCGGAAGATCAAGGGCGGATTGCTGGTCGATATCGGCGTGAACGTCTTTTTGCCTGCCAGCCAGGTGGACATCCGCCGCCCGCACGACATCGGCGACTACATCGGCCGCACGATCCAGTGCCTGGTCCTGAAGATCGACGACGCCCGGCGGAATATCGTCGTCAGCCGCCGCAGCCTCATCGAGGCGGAGCGCGAAGAAAAGAAGTCGCAACTGCTCAAGACGCTGGAGGTCGGCCAGGCCCGCACCGGCGTCGTCAAGAACATCGCGGACTTCGGCGCCTTCGTCGACTTGGGCGGCATCGACGGCCTGCTTCACATCACCGACATGAGCTGGGGCCGCATCAATCATCCGTCCGAGATGGTGGCCATCGACCAGGAGATCGAGGTGCAGGTGCTGCACATCGACCACGAGAAGGAAAAGATCGCCCTGGGGCTCAAGCAGCGCACGCCCAGTCCATGGGAGAACGTCGAAGACAAGTACCCCGTCGGCTCGACGGTCCGCGGCACCGTGGTCAACGTGATGAGCTACGGGGCGTTCGTGAAGCTCGAGGACGGCATCGAGGGGCTGGTCCACATCAGCGAGATGTCCTGGACCAAGCGGATCAGCCATCCCAGCGAACTGGTCCACATCGAAGACGAGATCGACGTGGTCGTGCTGGGCATCAACAAGGAAAAGCAGGAAATCTCCCTGGGTATGAAGCAAACCCAGGAGAATCCGTGGGACAAGGTGGCCGACCGCTATCCGCCGGGCACGATGGTCAACGGCAAGGTCCGCAATCTGACCAACTACGGCGCGTTCATCGAGATCGAGGAAGGCATCGACGGCCTGCTGCACGTCAGCGATATGTCGTGGACGCGCAAGGTGAGCCATCCCAGCGAAGTCGTCGAGAAGGGCCAGGAGATCGAGTGCAAGGTGCTCTCGGTCGATCAGGACCGGCGCCGCATCGCCCTGGGACTGAAGCAGCTTGAAGAGGACCCCTGGGCGACGGACATTCCCAACCGCTACCAGCCCGGGCAGATCGTTACCGGCAAGGTCACCAAGATTACCAACTTTGGCGTCTTCGTCGGTCTGGAGAGCGGTCTGGAAGGGTTGCTCCACATTTCCGAGTTGGCCGATCACAAGGTCGAAAACCCCGAAGAGATCGTCAGCGTCGGGGACGACATCGAGGTGAAGATCCTGCGCGTCGATTCGGACGAGCGGAAGATCGGCTTGTCGCGCAAGCGCGTGGAGTGGGCCGAAGAAGTCGAGGGCGAAGCCGGCGCAGAAGCACGCGGCGAAACGGCCGCGACGCCGTCGGCCTCGTCCGAGGAGCTCAAGGGCGGCGTCGGCTCCGATACCGGTCCGCTGATCAAGCCCGTGCAGCGCCAGTCCGAGCCTTCGTCAGAGTCGACAGAACCGGAAGGCTAGTCGGTACCACCCGTGCGACCGCCCGCGCAAAGCGCACGCGCTGCGCAGTGCGGCGGCGTGCAATGCGCGGCATCGGCCTTTTCGGAATCTCCCCTAGCGGGCGTACATCCCTCGCACCTGGTGCGGTTTCTCGCACGGTGCAGAAACCGCGCGCCGGTCGTCGATAGTTTGACTGTCCGGGTGCGGATCGTGCGCTGACATTGTCAACGCCGCATCCGGCACCTGCCGTTCTCCGCGCTTGCGTGCGGAGTGACCGAGTCACGCACCGCCCGACCGAAACGCCCCATGACCACGACCCAGCGCAGAATGTCCTCCGCCGTCCAGACTCCGCTGGAAACCTACCTGCGCGAGATCAACGAGACGGCCCTGCTCACTTCCGACGACGAGAAGGAACTGGCGATCCGCATCGGCCAAGGCGACAGCCGCGCCCGCGACCGCATGGTCCGCGCCAACCTTCGGTTAGTCGTCAACATCGCCCGCGGCTACACCGGAAAAGGGCTCGGCCTGCAAGACCTGATCGAAGAGGGCAACTTGGGCCTCTTGCGTGCCGTCGAGGGGTTTGATCCGGCGATGGGCACGCGATTCAGCACCTACGCCAGCTACTGGATCAAGCAGTCGATCAAACGGGCGCTGATCAACACCGGTAAAACGATCCGCATCCCTGCGTACATGGTCGAGCTGCTCTCGAAGTGGCGACGCGCCAGTGCCCGGCTGGCCGAGGAACTGGGCCGCACGCCCACGCCCGAGGAGATCGCCCGGGTGTTGGGGCTGCCGCGCAAGAAGCTTCCGATCATTAAGAAGGCCATCCGCATCTACAACGCCACGCCGCAGACCGACCAGGTGGAAGCCGGCTGGACGCTCGGCGAGATGGTGATGGACGAGCGGCTGCGCAGCCCCGACGAGATGCTCGTCGAGCATGATAACCTCCGCCACGTGAAGGAGCTGCTCGGCTCGATGGACGAGCGCGAGGCGACTGTGCTGCGGATGCGTTTCGGCCTGGACGACAACGAGCCCCGCACGCTCAAGCAGATCGGTGAGTCGCTGGGGCTCACCCGGGAGCGCGTGCGGCAGATCGAAACGGAAGCCCTGCACAAGATGGCCGAGAGCATGGAAGACCCGCGGGAGCGCCTCGAGCAGCAGTGAAGCTACCGTCACGCGCCTGCACCGCCGCCAACGCTTGGGTAAAATGCGTCCATGACCAAGACTGAGCAGCTCAACCTGGCCGATTACATTCGGGCCATTCCGGATTTTCCCAAGCCGGGCATCCTGTTCCGCGACATCACGCCGCTGCTGGCGGCGCCGGAGGCCTTTCAGCAGGCGATCAGCCGGATGGCGGACCACTTTCGCGATGCGCGCGTCGACGCCGTCTTGGCCGCCGAGGCGCGCGGATTCATCTTCGCAGCTCCGTTGGCAATCGATCTGGGCGTCAGCTTCGTCCCGGTGCGCAAACCGGGCAAACTGCCGTTCGATACGCACGCCTTCCACTACGAGCTGGAATATGGCAGCGATACGCTGGAAGTGCACGTCGACGGCACCGGGCCAGGCCAGCGGGTGCTGCTAGTCGACGACCTTTTGGCCACTGGCGGCACGACCGAAGCCTGCTGCCGCCTGGTGGAGCAATCCGGCGCCACGGTGGTCGGTTGTGCATTCCTCATCGAACTGCTTGCTCTGGCCGGCCGCAAGCGCATTGCCCCGTATGAAGTGCTGAGCCTGATCCAGTACGAGTAGCATGGTCCGGCGGTAGCGTGCCGGCGTAGGTACTTGTTGTGCCGGATGTAGCGGCTCTGCGTGCTCCCTCGGCCACAACCGCGGCATCGATGGAATCACACCGGTTGACCGGCCAAAACTGACCTGCCTAGCATGGAAGTAGACCCACTGACGCGGACATCCGCGCCGGAACTTCCCTGCGAGGCAACTGCGATGCGGCCAGCCACTCTCGGAGCGATCCTGCTAAGCAGTGCCTGCTGTTGGCTCGTACTGGAAGACGCCGCACGCGCCCAGCCAGCCGGTCGCGGTTTCGGCTCTCCCCATCACAACGCCCCTAAAGGCGGCCCGAAGAAAGCCGGCAAGCACGACTACGGGCAATTCGACCACGGCCGGAGATTTGATTTCCCCCGCAATCGTCCGGCGACCAGCGTCCGCTCGTTTTGGTTTCAGCGGCCGTACCCTTATCATCTGGACTACTACCGCCGCGAGTATGGCGGCTCGTACGATCCCTATTTTGGCAATCTCTACGGACCGCCGGCGGTGTATGCTCCCGTTTTTCCCTACCAGGGCAGCACTCCTCCGCCGGGCGCCTGGCCGTACGAGCAATCGGTGCCGGTGCCCCATTCCGCAGCGCCACTGGCTCAACCATACTCGTACGGCGGGGCATACTACTGGTAGTCGTGTAGCCGCCCGCCGCGACGTGCCGCACATTGCAAAGGGAGGCATCCCTGATGACGGAGCAGAAAAAGATCCTCTTCGTATGCGTCGAGAACTCCAACCGCAGCCAGATGGCCCAGGGGTTCGCCAACATCCACGGGGGCGATAGGGTGCAGGCGCACAGCGCCGGCTCTCGGCCTTCCGGACGCGTCAATCCCAAAGCGGTCTCGGCGATGTCCGAGTTGGGGTACGACCTCACGCGGCACGCGTCGAAATCCGTCGATTCGCTTCCGCAGTGCGACTATGACGTCGTCGTCAGCATGGGGTGCGGCGACTCGTGCCCTAGCGTGCCTGCCCGGCGCCGCGAGGACTGGAACATCCCCGACCCGCGCGACATGTCGCCAGACGAGTTTCGCGAGGTTCGCGACCTGATCGAGCGAAAGGTTCGTGAGCTAATCGAGTCGCTGTAAGCGGCCGGCATTGGATGGAATTCTCGTGCCGGATCGCCGCGAAGGTCGTCTTGGCAAGGTGGTCTGCTTTTGATACCGTGTGCGGCCGATTCAACAGGACAGTTCGGCTCCATTGCTGGCAGCGCGAAACGCCCTGTTGAGTCGGTCCGGCCGGCACGAATGCCACCGGAAGTTGCCGGCATGACCCGCCGGCTCCGTTGCTAGGACAGCATCGATCCGCCTCGCTGGAAAGGCGGATGTCAACTCCAGGCCGACACGGAAGGAGGCCGCCCGTGAGCGTCGATCCTCAACAACAAGTCCAGGTGCACATCCGCTGGATGATCCGGCGCGACATGCCGGAAGTCCTCGACATCGAGCAGGAGAGCTTCGAGTTTCCCTGGACCGAAGAGGACTTCATCCGCTGCCTGCGGCAACGCAACTGCATCGGCATGGTCGCCGAATACGACGACCGCGTCGTCGGCTTCATGATCTATGAGCTGCACAAGTCGCGGCTGCACATCCTCAACTTCGCAGTCGCCGACGCCTTCCGCCACCGTGGCGTGGGAGGGCAGATGAATCACAAGCTTGTTTCCAAGCTCTCCACCGGCCGACGCGCGAAGGTGACGCTCGAAGTCCGCGAGACAAACCTCGCCGCGCAACTGTTCTTCCGCCAATGCGGCTACCGTGCCGTCACCGTGCTGCGGGAGTACTACGACGACACGCCCGAGGATGCCTACCTGATGCAGTATCTGCACGACCCCAGCGAGTCGGAAATGATTCTGCCGATCAACCGCATCAGCCGCCTGGCGAGTTAACGCTTCACAACATAAACACGTGCAACTCCATCGAGGGCAACTCGATGGTGGCGATCGACCGCGGACTGGCGCGGTACACCGCCCCCGGATTGCATAGCAGCGTGTTGCCGATCTGCTTCCGCTCCGCCTCGTGGGTGTGCCCGAAGCAGACCAGGTCCCACTCGCCACTTTCCGCCGTCTCGCGCAGCTTCTTGCTATAGTCGCCGTGCAAGACGGCGATCCGCTTGCCCTCGATCTCGAGCGATGCGAAGCGGCCGTGCAGGTGATGGCCCGGATGCACCATCGCCGGTCGCAGCTCCGCTTCGTCGTCGACGTTCCCCAGCACGAAGTCGGTCGGCCAGGCGGCGAGCATGTCGACGATCTGCGCCGTGCCGATGTCGCCGCAATGCAACAGCCGCTCGACATCCAGGCTTTTCAGTAGAGTCACCGCCTGCTGCGTCATCGCCACGTGGCCGTGGGTGTCGCTGATGATGCCGATTCGCATGGAGGACTTCCGCAGGTTTGCGTCATCACGGGCATGGCCGGGCGGCCGCGCTTCACGACTGTATTAGGGGGCATTGTTGAGGACCGCCTGCGTGTGGGCAACCCGCCGCCGGAGCCGGTCCTCGACCGCCGCCAGCGTCGTCCCTGCAGCGAACACGGTCATGATCGGGTGGTACTTGGCAATTTGCGTACCGGCGTGCGGCACATCCGCCGCCGGCGGCCACGAGCGTCGAGGCGGATTTGCCATCGCATAGCGCACCAACCACTCGGGAACCGTTGCCGAATGGCTCGCGAAGACGATCGCCTTCCCCCATTTGCGTGATTCAGGCGTTGATCCTGGCATACTGGCTGGAGTTGGCAGTATCCCCTGGCAGCACGCCGCAAGATGATGGGCGATCGCGGACACGGCCGTCGCCCGCTCGAGCACTTCCACCGAAGCCGTGTATCGCGGATTCACCTCGACGACCCAGACGTCGGACGGCGTAAGGACCAAATCGACCCCCACCAGCCCGACCAGTTCGAAGGCTTCGCTGAGGCAATCGCCCAAGCCATCGAGCCGCTGGCGGACTTGATTTTCAAGCGTCAGCGGCCCGAGCGAGCCGGCGTAGCGGAATCCGCCGGTGCCGCACCAGGCCGGGCCGATGAGCTGTTGCGTTACACCGAGCAGCCGCGCCCGGCCGCCCGCTGCGACATAGACCGCTGCCGCCGGAAGGCCGTCGATACGCGCTTGCCAGTAGCTGGGCTTGTCGGGCAGTGTTTGGCGACTTCCGTGCCAGGGCAGAACGCCAATACCTCCCGATCCGTGGCGAGGCTTTACCAGCCACGTGCCGTCGGTCGGCACGTCGTTCGGTGCAAGGCGAGACTCCGGATACCGGCACCCGGTCTGCCGCACCACTGCCGCCAGTTCGAATGGATCGCGCACCCGCCGTAGCGACTGGCCGGCGACGCCTAACAACGGTCGCTGTCGGGCCATCTGGTCGACCAGTTCCGGATGATTCTCCAATCCGCCGACGTACATCCAGGGGCCTGGCGGAGCGGCCGCCAGCGCGCTGACGAACTGGTGCGGATACCGGTCGATGCGCGTGGCCGGGCAACACGCCCGCAGGTCCACGTCGGCGAACAGATCGGCGGCCCAGGGCGACAGCCCGGCCCGTCTGGCGGACTGGGCTGCCGCCCGAGCGCTGGCGCCGATGATCGCGATCGAGGGATTCATTCCGCCAAGCTAGGCTTGTGCCTGCGGCACTACAAGCGGGCGATCAACCTGCGGCCTTACTGCAAGAACTGCTGGCACCAGAAGATTGTGCCGTCGGGCGTCCGGTAGGCCGATACGCCGATCCGCGTGTAGCTGGCGTTGAGGATGTTCGCCCGATGGCCGGGTGAGCTCATCCAACTGCTGACCGCCTCGGTGCTGCTGCGCTGGCCCATGGCGATGTTTTCCGCCACCGGGGCTGTCGTGTGTTGGAGCGCGCGGCTGCGGACCATCCAGGCGGTATGGTTGCGCGCGGACTGGACAAGGTTCTTGGTAATCTTCAGCGGCCGTAGGCCGTACCGCTCGCGCTGGGCGTTGGTCTTCGCCACGATGTTGACTTCGATGGCGTGCAGCTCCAGGCCGCCGATTTCGGCGGCGTTTGCGCCGGTGGAAGCGATCAGCGAAGCAAAAAGTAACGTTGTGGCAATAAGCGCGCGGTGCATGAGAGGCCTCCTCGTGCTGGGGAAGTTCAGGACAACTGGAAAATGGGCCGGCAGGACGAATCGATTGGCCCGAAGAACGAAGGTGGGAAGCTTGGGTAGGGTTGTATTGCAGGACACCACGATACCGAAGCAGACAGCTCTGGCAAGGGTCGGGCATGATTTTCCTCTCCCACGACCGCTGGTGGTTGATTTCCGGGGGCAGTCTGATAAGTTCTCAGTGCTTACCAGGGGTGGCCGCAGAAAATAGGGCACCGGTCCTTTGGCGCTACCGGTATTGCCTTATCGCACGCTGGCCGAACGGTCAGTGCTCGAAGATTCACTATCAACAGGTCGGGAGAGAACGATGTCGATGCATATCGGAGAAGCACTGTTCGGGGACGGCAATGAGATTGCACACATTGACCTGTTGATCGGCGACAAGGACGGACCGGTTGGTGTGGCGTTTGCCAATGCCCTGGCGCGACAGAGCGAAGGGCATTCCAACTTGCTGGCCGTGCTGACACCGAACCTGGCGGTGAAGCCATCCACGGTGATGATCACGAAGGTGACGATCAAGGGCATGACACAGGCCGTGCAGATGTTCGGCCCGGCACAGGCCGCCGTGGCCAAGGCCGTGGCCGATTCGGTCTCCGACGGTGTGATCGCGAAGGATCAAGCCGAGAGCCTGGTGATTGTCTGCGGCGTATTCATCCACCCGGAGGCCAAGGACAACAAGAAGATCTACCAGTACAACTATCAGGCCACCAAGGATGCGATTAAAAGTGCGCTGACCGGCAAGCCGACCGCCGACGAGATGCTCGCCGGCAAGGAAGAGGCGGCCCACCCGTTCCGCGGTTTCTAGTCGGGTCGCACCGGGAAATACAAAAGCCTGACGGCGCGTGCCGCAGGCTTTTTTCACGCCTGTAGGTATGTGAGTACTGTGCTGGCTGATTTCTTCGCCACGAGAATGCGCCGCCGATGACCAAGCCGACGGTCCTACTGCAACTCGACACCGACGCGCAAGCCAGCGTGTTTGACAGCCTGGTCGCCATCGACTCGGGTGTTGATCACCTGCTGCGGCATCAGGGTGTGACGCCGGAGAGCGTGCGCGACCTGGTCTACGGCGCGATGTTCACCCGCGGCCCGGAGCACCTCAAGCGCACGGCGATCTTCGTGGGCGGATCGGATGCCGGTCTGGCGGAGAAGGTCGCGCAGCGGGCAAAAGAGTGCTACTTTGGCCCGGTTCGGGTGTCGATCCTGCTCGACCCCAACGGCGCCAACACGACGGCCGCCGCGGCCGTGCTGGCCGCAGAGAAGCATCTGCCGCTGGCCGGTTCCGAAGCGATCGTGCTGGCCGCCACCGGGCCCGTCGGTCGACGCGCCGTGCGCCTGCTCGCCCGTGCGGGTGCGATGGTGCGCGTCGCTTCGCGCCGCCTCGATCGCGCACAAGAGGTCTGTCAGGAGGTGGCCGAGTTAGTGGACGGGGCGAAACTGGCCCCGCATGACACCAGCAGCGACCAGGGGCTGCGGACCGCACTGGACGGGGCGCAACTGGTCATCGCCGCCGGACCGCCGGGCGTCGAACTGATCGGCACGCCCTTTGCGTCCAACGGGGGCACGGTGCGGGTAGCCATCGACCTGAACGCCGTTCCCCCTGCGGGGATTTCAGGCGTGGAATCGTCCGACCGTGCGGAGGAGCGCAACGGCGTGGTCTGTTACGGGGCCTTGGGCGTCGGCGGCACGAAAATGAAAATCCACAAGGCGGCGGTCGCGAAGCTGTTTACCACAAACGACTTGATCTTGGACGCGGAGGAGATCTTCCAGATCGGCCGCGAATTGAAGTAGCACGTTTCAAGGGGGATTGGATGAACGAGTTTAAAGTGCCGCAGCGGTGCTTCATCCATCCAACCTGTGGGCGGTGGATGCAGCGGCCACGACCGCGGCGCCTCTCCCCAAGCCGCGGCGGGCGCAATTGTGCGCCGCCTATAGCGAAAGCCCTCGCAAGCGATAGAACTCGCTAAGCCGCATCGGCGAAGTTTTGCGACGAGCACTTCGGTGTATCGCGTCCGACCGTTTGGCTACAGCATGAAGGCTTTACCGTGATGCCCTTTTCCAGTGCGCACTTTACGCGGGCGAACCGACTCGTGCGCCGTCTGCTGGTGGGCCGGCGAAGCTATCAGGACGTCGCGACGAAGCGCTGGGAGCTGTCTCCGGCCGAGGCGACGTCAACGCCGCCGGCGATCCACCTGGACGGCGAGCTGGATCGCGTTATCGAAGTCCAATCAGAAACCAGCTTCCTATTCGAAGCCGAGCGCCTGCAGGGCGGCGTGCGGCAACACTCCCCCACGGCCGTCTATCTTCTGGAGAAGACGTCGCTCGACGGAGGCGCCGTGTACAAGGGTGCCATGAAACACCGCCTCTGCGAGGCTCGGCCGGTGCACGACGCCCCGACGAAGCTCGAATACTTCCCCGAGGCGACGATGACGACCACCTGGTGTTCCGCCCAATACTTCGGGCATTGGCTGGTCGACGAACAGTCGGCGGCCCTGGCGGCCCGGCAACTTGCGCCCGCGGTGACGGTCCGGCGGCCGATGACGCCGCATCAATCGCAGTACAGCGAGGTCTTCGATCTCGCGTGCCGGCCCGTGTCGCGGGCGCGATTCGATCGGCTGCTGATCCTGGACGACGTCGGCCAAAACCGCTTCAAGCGCGAGCGCTACCAGTCAATGCGGCAGCGGGTCGCCTCACTGGGCACAAGCCCGCCGCCGCGTGGCGTGTGGTTCTGGCGCGGAACGACCGGTGCGCAGCGAGCCCCGCTCAACGAACCGCAGGTGGCCGATCTGCTTGCCCGTCGCGGCTTCGCAATCCTCGAAGCGGACAAAATGTCGGTCGACCAGATCGCCAAGGCGGCGGTCGGTGCCCGCATCGTCGCCGGGATCGAAGGCAGCCACTTGTTCCACGGCGTGTTCACCATCGCCGAAGGCGGCACCTTCCTGGTACTGCAACCGCCGCGGCGGTTCAACAACCTGATTAAGGACTACGCCGACTGCCTCGGCCTGCGATATGCATTGATGGTCGGAGACGACCACGGCGACGGTTACTCCTTCGATCTGGTGCGGCTCGCCCGAACGCTCGACCTCATCGAACCGCAGCTTTCGTAATGCCGCCAACCATCTGGACCGTCGGACATTCGAACCGCTCGGCCGAAGATTTTATCGCCCTGCTCACGCCCGCCGGGATAGAACTGGTGGCTGACGTGCGGCGTTTCGCCGGCTCGCGTCGCCACCCGCATTTCGGCAGTGAGCAATTGCCGGCCGCGCTCGATCGGGTGGGCATAGCTTATCGCCACTTTCCCGAACTCGGCGGCCGTCGTACAGAACGGTTGCCCGATTCACCCAACACCGCCTGGCGGGTGGAATCGTTCAATGCCTATGCCGACCACATGCAGTCGCCGGAATTTCGCGGCGGTTTGGAAGCGCTGATGGAAGCAGCCGCAGCGTCTCGCACCGCCATCATGTGTGCCGAAGCGCTCCCCTGGCGGTGCCATCGCCGCCTGATCGCCGACGCATTGATTGCCCGCGGCTGGCGCGTGGTGGATATCATGGGAACCAACCAGGAGAAGGATCGCTCGCTGACCGAATTCGCGAAGACGACTGACGACCACCAGGTGATCTATCCAGGCGAGACGTTGTTTTAGGAGCGCCTCGCAGAATTCCGGTATTTCCGAACCTGCAAACGGGGCAATTTCGGATAATTGCCCGCGGCGTTTTCCCATACCATCACTAAGGCGTTCCCCGGCCGCCACTTGCGTGTCGCGGAAGTGTCTCGCGTCGCAACGGTTTTTGATAAACCTTCGCCGCCTGGCACGGCACTCAGTAGCGACGGCGGCAGCGCGTTGGCCAGTCGCTTTGCCAGTCTGCCTACGGCCGCTCCCGCGGCTGTTGTACACTGCAGCAGCAACGCCAAAGTCCCGTAAACTACCGCGCATGCGGGTACTTTCTGCATCATCTCGGACAAAGGCGACAGCGGATTCGGCGCGGAGAGCCTTGCGCAATATTGTCAGGAGCCGCCGATAGTCCGATACTAGAGAGAACCCCCCGCACTTCAAGGCCAGGATCCGGCCGTGCCGCAGATCCCCCCCACCCATGACTGACGCCGCCCCGAAACATTCCGGCAGTGCGAATCTGGTCGACCTGTGCGGCCGGGAGCTGGGCAACTATCTCATTCTGCGGCGGCTCGGGCGCGGGGCCATGGCCGATGTCTACTTAGCCGAGCAGCGCTCGCTCCGCCGGCAGGTCGCCCTCAAGGTGCTCCGCAGCGATCTGGCGAATGACGAAATCTACGTGAAGCGTTTCCACCACGAGGCCATGGCCGCCGCCTCGCTGGTTCACGCCAACATCGTCCAAATTCACGAAGTAGGCGATGTCGACGGCATCCACTTCATTGCGCAAGAGTACGTCGCCGGTCGAAACCTGGGCGACATCATCCGCCGCAACGGGCCGGTCGATTACCCGCTGGCGGCGACCATCATGCGTCAGGTGACCGCCGCGCTGCACAAAGCCGCGGAAGAGGGCATCGTGCACCGCGACATCAAGCCGGAGAACATCATGCTCGCCCGCACTGGCGAGGTGAAGGTCGCGGACTTCGGACTGGCCCGCGTGTACGGCGGTGAGAAGGTCGACCTGACGCAGGAAGGCGTGACCATGGGCACGCCGCTGTACATGAGCCCTGAGCAGATCGAGGGCAAGCCGCTCGACCCGCGGAGCGACATCTACTCCTTCGGGGTCACCTGCTATCACATGCTCGCGGGCCGGCCGCCCTTCCAAGGTGAGACGGCATTGGCGGTGGCCGTCCGCCACATGAACACCACCGCCGAGCCGCTCGAGAACATTCGTAGTGACGTCCCCAGCGGCCTGTCGCGCATCGTTCATAAGATGCTGGGCAAGAAGCCCGAGGACCGCTATCAGAGCGCGAAGCTTCTGCTGCAGGAACTGAGAAAGCTGGCCGTCAACGGCACGACCGCAGATAGTTCAAGCGCGCTGGCCGATTGGGACAGTACCGACCTGCTGACCGAGTCGGATGCGCGAATCGACGCCACGCAGCGGCTCGACGTGCTGATGAAGACTAGCGCGATGTTGACGCCGCGGCGCATTCCGGTGGGGCTCATCACGGCGGTCGCGATCGGCTGCTTGATCATGGGCGGCCTAATCGCCTGGATCGCGCGATCACCGTCTCCGCTGCAGGGTGCCGACACGGCCGAGGTTCCGCGCCGCAGTTCCGCCTGGGGACAGTTGTATCACGCGAAGATGTCAGTGACCGACAGCGAGTCGGCGTGGCTGGCCGTCGGAAAATACTATCCAACGGAGGAGTACGCGGTCCGCCTTGCCAAGGAAGGTTTGGTGCGGTACTACCTCTCGCAACCCGACGAGTTGCACAAAGCACTGCCTATTCTGGAAGAATTCAGCCTCCACGAGAACGACAATTCTGCTCGGGCGTTCGGGCTGGCGGGCAAGTGCATCGCCCTGTTTTTGCTGAACCGGCAGGACCAGGCCAAGGAGGCCGCCCAGGAACTGACCAGCGATCTGGTCGATCAACTCGATCCGCGGATGCGGCAGATGCTCGCCGAAGTCTCCGGCACGTACGAAGACACCATGAGCAGCCAGGTCCTCGAGCAGTTGCAGCGCCCCACCGATCCGGACGTTGAACCCGAGGCAGAACCCGACGCGGACGCGGACGCCCAAACCAATCCGGACGCAGAAGCCCAAACCAATCCGGACGCAGACGCCGCACCGCCGGACGACACGTAAAGGTCGCCGCGGCCGCTGTGTAGCTCGACTGGTAAAAACTCAGCCGATCCGGAGCCAAGCTGGATTTTCGCGAATTCAGAAATGACCGGCGGTGACGCCTACGCTTCTAACGAAAACCCCTCCGCAAAATCGTCGGGCAGAGGCGAGTCCAGCGGCAGGATTGTACCTGACCGATGCTCGGACAGGTCACTTTGGGCGACTGACGCCGTCCTTCCATTATCCTCACTATGGGACTGCAGCTTTTCGAGTACAGCCAGCCACGTCTCGCGCTCAATCTGGAGCACGTCCAGCACGTCGTTGAGCTTCGCCGGGTCGCGGTCGCGCCGTGCCTCGGTCAGCGTACGGATAAGAAATACGTATAAGCTAACCGTACGCCGGCCCAATTCCGACGTGTCCGAACTGGCAGAGGCCATCAGTTCGGCCAGGATGCTTCGGCAGCGGATGATCGACTCGGTCGCTTGCTCATCCTGATCGTGTTCCCAGTTTTGCCGCGCCGTCGCGCCAAAGCGGATCGCACCCTCGATGAGCATCACTCGCAGTCGCTGCGGGCTGGCAGCCTCGACCTGGTTGGCCAGATAGGCTTCTCGCGTGAGCGGGGCCATTGAAATGCTCCTCCCTGATGGATGGTTGATGTGCTGGGCGGGCTTATCCCGCCGGCTGTCCGTACTTTCTAACGCTCATCTCCGCTATGACGCAGGCGTCACGTGCAGCGGCGCAATTGCCTGAATCTGCCCGATCGAGTCGATCGAGCTCTGCATCTTTCCGATCGTCAGCTCCAGGCGGAAGAACTCCAGCAGAAGCCGCTCCCGCTGCCGTGACAGACGGTCGTTGAAGAAGGCAATACGGTCCGCGTTGGACTCAGTCTTGTTGTTCAGCGTGCGCGAGCGGTTTACCAGCAGTGAGTTTTCCTCGCCTGCCAGAGCCTCAGCCACTTTGTCGAGCCGGGCGACGAAGCCGAGCTGCTTGGTTGCGAAAAGATCACGAACGGCCTGCGGGTTCTCGGCGAAGGCCGCCTGAAGCTGTTCCTGGTCGAACGTGAGCTTGCCGTTTTCGCCCAAGCGAATGCCGACCGACTCGAGCGATTGAAGCTCGCCCACGCCGGCGATCCTGCCGGAAAACAGCCGCGACAGGTCGGAGTCGACCCGAAGCGCCTCGTTCGATCCGAACAGCACTCCGGTGGTATTCTCCGTCGCGTTGAAAAAGGTCGCCTCGGTCAGCTTGTCGCGTAGTCGGTTGTAGGCGCTTACCAACTGCGTAACGCCGCTGACCAGTGACTTGTCGGAGCCGGTTACCGAGACGGTCACCGGCTGTTGCGAAGTACCGTTGATCGTGGCACTGAGCCCCGGCACTACTTCTTCGAAAGTGTTGGAATTGGAAGCGAGCAGCACGCCGGCCCCTAGGCTGTCGGGCGAGCCAAACAGCAGCAGTGAATCCTGAGCCGCGACGACCTCCTGAAACTTCAGCGAATCGTTCGACGATTCCACCAGCAGCGCCCCGGCGCGGCCGGGAATTTCGCTCAACAGCGAGAGCCGGTGCGGGTTGTCCCCAATACCGGTGCTGATGACTCCCGCCGTGACGCCAGCTCCCAGCGCATTGATCTTCTCGACCAGGTCGGCAAGCGTATCATCCTCGTCGATGTCCAACTCGATCGCGGTCGAGCCGTCGATCGCTTGCGTCGGGGTTCCCTCAATATCGATTTCGACAGCCGTGCCCGCCAACTTCAACCGCTCAGCCACGCGGCCGTTGCCGACGTCCGTCACGGTGAGCGTCTGGGTGCCGCCGGCCTGGTCGACGAGCAGAACGCCGTCACCAGTGTCGTTGATCCGGGCTTCGACCTCGATGCTCAGGCTGTTGATCTCGTTGATCACATCGCCGACGGTCGTGGCCCCGGCAATCGTCAGATTCACGGCGCCGGAATTGCCGGCCGAGTCGGTGATCAAGAACGATCCACTGCCGACGCCTTCGCCATAGTTTAGCGACGCGAGCTTCGTCCCCGCGCCGATGATTTGCAGATTGAGCGAGCCGCTGTTGACCGACGCATCCGCGACGTCCACAGCAATTCCCAATGCCTCGGCGGTATTCGTGCCGTCGCCGCTGGCGATGATTAAATTGTTGGCCGTTGCGCCGGTGGTATCCTGCAGAATGATCCCGTTACGCGACCCATTGAGCCGCGCCGTGATGCCGACGCTGGCGTCATTGATCGCCTCGATGACATCGTCGAGCGTATCGGACCCGGCCAGATCGACCGAGTCGGTGGCACCGCTGCGGTCGGTCAACTCGATCAGGCCGAGCGATGCGTAGCCCTGGCCGCCATTGAGCGTCGACAACAGCGACGTCTTCAGCCCCGCTTGAAGTCGCGCGCCGCTGATCAGGCCACCGGTTGCCGCTCCCGTTAGTCCCAGCTCTTCGGCGAGTTGCCCGCCGGAAGCACTGCTGACCGAGAACGTTCCGCCGGTGTCGCTGGTCAGGTCCGTCAACTCGATCCGATCGCCGTCGCTGCTGATCGCCGCGCTGAGCCTCGCCGGATCGGCCTCATTGAGCGCGTCGACCAGTTCGCCCAGCGTGGAGACGTCGCCCAGGTCGATCGACAGCGCATCGCTGCCGTCGCGGAAGGTTATCTCCAGGTCGGCCAGTGCATCGCGGAGCGACAGCCCATTGCCGCCACGCAGGGCTGCGAGCTTCAGGCCGTTGTGCAGCCGCAGGACGTCCTGGCCGGTGGCCACTTCCGAACTGGTTTGCAGCAGGATTCCCAGGTCGGCCGCAGTGGTGCCGCCATCGACTTCCTGCACGGTCAGGCTGCCCGCCCCTCCGGTCTGATCGGTCAGCCGGATGGAGTCGCCGTGCGTGGTGGCCTGGACGTTGACGGCTTCGCTCGTATTGATCGCCTTGAGCACATCGTCGACCGTGGCGGCGAATCGCAAATCGACGACCGCGCTGGCGCCGCTGCGGTCGGTGACACGGATCTTGCCCCGGCTGATACCCTCGCCACCGTTGAGACGATCCAGCGCAATCGCATCATCGAGAAAGCCGCCAAAGCGAAACGTCAGCGAACCGGCGCCGATCGGCTCGTCGAGACTGGCAAGACCGCCGCTGAGCAATTGCTGCGAGGTCGCCTGGCGGACGGGCGTGAGCGCGAAGTTCCCCAGCGGCGGGTTGCCCGTCACGCTGACGCTGAGCAGCGCGGTGTCGGACGAGGTGGCTTGGCGCTGCTCGAAGGTGCTCGCCTCGCCCAGGCTGGCCGCTGCGAACTGCACTCCCAGGGTCAGCGCGGTCAACGCGCCTACGGCGACGTTCTGGGACTGAAGATCCTTGTTCCGTGCGGTGAGCAGATCCCGCGGCCGGCCGGCGATCTGTATCAACTGATTGACCATCTGCTCGATCGGCACGCCGGTGATCAGGCCGACGGAAGATTGAATCTGTCCCATGGCGATCGACGTGATACGTGTTTCGGCGGACGGTCGTGATTAAGTCGGCACAGCAGGCGCCCGTAATATGCCAGACGGGGCGTATCCCTTCTTAGATCGGCAAAGTCGACCCCGTGCCTGCAGACTCGATGCGGTATTCATTACCCAAACGCTGCAATCGCACCTCGACTCGATGTGCATGCATCGTGGAAACTTACGCGAACGAAAACGAAAACCGGCCCGCCCCCCGTTTGGAAGCGGACCGGTGTTGATAATCGTAGCAGGCCCCTCTCCCCGACCCTCTCCCAGAGGGAGAGGGAGTTTTTGGCAAGTCCTCTCCCGGAGGGAGAAGGAGTTTTTGGGGAATGCCCTCTCCCCGAGTGGCTTCGCACGGCTTATCGCAGCAGCGACAGCACATTTTGGGGATTGCTGTTGGCGATGGCCAGAACCGCCGTACCCGCCTGCACTAGAATCTGACCGCGGGTGAGCTTCGCGCTTTCGGCGGCGAAGTCCGCGTCGCGGATGACGCTCTCGGCATCGATCAGGTTCACCAGCGTGTCGTTCAGGGCGGCGATGTTCGTATCCACGGTCGTCCGCTGGAACGCACCCAGCCGACCACGCAGGCTGGTGACTTGGTCGATGGCCTCTTCGACGATCAAGGCCGCCTTCGTGGAGTCGGTATCCAAGGCGGCGCCTCCGCCGGCGCCCAGCTCGAACAGCTTTCCGTTGATCCCGCCCAGCGAGGCGGTGTTTACACTCTTGATGCCGAGCCGGGCCTGCTGGTTGCTGACCACGTCCGGGCCGAGTTGGAACAGCGCGCCGCCACCGGTGATGTTGAACTGGATCGAGCCGGTGAAGCTGGCGTCGATGTCCAGGCTCAAATCGAGCGTGGCGGTATTAATGGAGAGACGGTTGCCGTCGCCGCTGGCGTTTACGCCGTTGACCTTGGCGACAACGTCGACGCCAACTTCACGCTTACCGCCGTCGCCGATGGCCGTAGTGAAGGTGCCGTCGCTCTCTTCCTGGATGATCCGCACGTCGACGAAAGCGTTCGTGCCGTATTGGGTCGACGAAAGCTCCAGCGTGGTGCCGTTAGCCGCCGCCTCGACGCCCGTGGCGTCCTTGACCTGGTTCACTTGAGCCACCAGGTCAGCGATGCTGGAGCCGGCCTTGACGTTGAACACTTCCGCGCCCAGGGCACCGGCCAACTCGAACACCACGTCTTCGGCCAGCCCGCCGGAGGCATCCACGCCGTCGGCCAAATCGACAATCGTCGGATCGGTGTCCGTGCCGGCGTTGAACGTGCCGTCGCCGTCGGAGGTGGTCAGGCTGGCGCTGAAGTTGGTCAGGTCCGAAATGGCCGAGACGATGTCGGCCAGGTCGATGTCGGAGTCGTCGTCAACGGCAACCGTGATGTTGTTGTCCTCGTCGACCGTGACGTTCACGATGCCGGCGCCCAGGTCCTGGGAGTCGTCGAACGTGATGGTGCCGTTGAAGTCGGCGCCCGTCTGCGTCGAGGTGATCGTGATCACGTCGTCGTCGTCGATTGCGTCAACACCGTCGCTGGTGACGTCGGAGAAGGTGGTCTCATCGCCGGCGGCAACTACGGTCGCTCCGCCGCTGGCGGTGGTGGCCGAAAACTCGTCCAAGGCATCGATGGCCGCGGTCACGTCGTCAACATCCGCCGTTCCCAGGTCGATCGTAACGGTAATCGTATCGGTTCCGTCGAACACGGCTGAGGCATCGCCACTGGACGGCAAGCCATCTTCGATGACCACGTTGATGTCGTTCCCGAGCGTGCCGTCTAGGCCCTCGCCCGACGTCACGTCGATGTCGATCGAGCCACTGGTGGCCGTCAGCGTCAGCGTACCGCTGGCCTGCACGGCGGCCGCCGAATCGTTGAACGTCAATGAACCGGTGGAACCGGCGGCGGCGGTGGCGGCTGGAATGCTCGTCACGTCGACCTGCGCCTGGGTGGCGGCGGTCGTGACGCTCACGTCAACGCTCACACTACCCGTCTCGCCCAGGCTGGCCTGGTCGATCTTCAGATCGCGAATCTTGCCGAAGTTGCTGGTGGCGCTGGTCAAGAAGTCCAGGCTGCCGTCCAGTAGCTTCCGGCCCTGGAAGCTGGTCGTCTGCGAGATCCGGTTTAATGCTTCCAGCGACGAGTCGATTTGAATCTGGTTGGCGGCGATCTGGGCGTCGCTCAAAGCGCCGGTGTTGGCCGCCTCGGTGACCAGGCCGCGGATATCGTTCAAGAGCGAGCTCACCTGGCCCAGCGCGCTGTCCGCGGTGGCGATGATCTGGTTCGCCCGTTCACTGTTGGTAATTGCGGATTCAACACTGACGATGTCGCTGCGCAAGTTTTCGCTGGCGATCAAACCGGCCGGGTCGTCCTTACCGCTGTTGATTCGCAAGCCCGTGCTCAACCGGGTCAGGGCTTCCTGCAACTGGTTGTTCGAGCGCTTCAGAACGGTTTGAGTGAGCAGCGAGCTGACGTTGGTGTTGATACGGGCCATCTAAGGAACCCCTTCGAATTAAGGTCTGGCTTGCGGCCGCCCGGAGGTGAGAACCTTGCCGTTCCGGTTGCGGCGGGTGTGTATTTGGTTGGGTAGGGCTGAGTATGGGGAAGCAGGAAGGTTCTCGCGAGGTCGCGGCTCGCAACTATAGGTGACGATTCTTCCTGATGCGGTCGGAAGTCTCGATTTTTTGTTTTGGCACTTTCGGGATCCAAGGAACTCCTGCGAAGGCGTCCCGCTAAAGCGCTCGCCGTCATGCACTCCGCTTGCCCGCCCCGCGGCGCGCGACCCGGTCCGCTGCTCGAGCCAGGGTGAACTGGCGGACGCTGGCGTGGCAGTCCTCGGGGTAACTAGTGCTTCTATCGTCGGCGGGGAAATGCCGCTTTAGGTAATCTAGGCGAACCGATCCCCTGCACCGCCCCAAACCTAGCTTCCTGTCTTCCGTTCAGCCCGCCTCAGTGCGGTGTTTGCGGGAAATGTTCTGCTTTCCCAGGAGCTTTCGCTCTGCATATTCGGGCGCGCCGTACTCTGTCGTTGCAATCGACACTGGTGGAACGTCCTCGATTTTTTTGCAAGGTCAGAAGGCCGATCCCGCTGCCGGACTTCGTCCGTCTATCTTTTGGCATCCCGCGAATTGTTGCGATGCGAACGGCCGCCAAGCGGTTCGGTATCGCCCGGCTGCAATTGGCTGGCGCGGCGATTTTCCCGCTGGATCGCCTCGTACACTTCCTGCCGATGCACAGGGATTTCCGTTGGCGCCTCGATGCCAAGCCGAACCTTGTCGCCGCGAATATCGACGATCGTGACGACGATGTTATCGCCGATCATGATGCTTTCGTCGCGTTGTCTCGACAGGACAAGCATCGAGGACTCCTTCCTGCATCCGAGTCGTCAGCCGCCGGCGCAGCTTTTCAGCGCAGCGGCTTCTCGGTGTGGGGTGATGGTTTTAGGCGGGGAGTATCAGGGGCAGGGTGTCGTGCGGTGGAACGGGACGCTTTTGCTCGTAGAAGCCCGGATGAGCGTCACGGCTGGCCCCTCCAGCAGGACAATTCCATGTTTCGCGTGCTACTGCTCGGGCCGGCCCAGCAGTGCATTATCTTTGCCTTCAGTGCAATTGGCGATTTCTTGCAAAAGCCGACAAGCGGCACACCTAGGCGCTCTTTCTCAGGCGGGTGGTTTGATCCTGCAGCACGTATTGCAACGGGTGGGGATCCTTGGCAACGATCTGGCAACCCAGTCGCCGGCCGAGGTGGATCACCAGCGGCGCCTTGAGGTTCAACGTGATATAGTCCTGATTCTTGTTTACGATGACCAGCACCTGGGCGTCGGCCACGCGGCCCAGCGCCAGTGGCGCCAGTTCCCGGCCAGACACTCGCACGCGATAGTCCGGCACGAAACGGCGTGGACTGACGACCGCCAGGGCAATCTCCGGCCGCTCAATACTCTGGAGCCAGCCCAGCATGTCGAGCTGGGCGTCGGCCAGTAGCACCCACTGCCGGCACTCCTCCATGCCCAGGATGCCCTTGGGAAAGTGCAGGATGTCGTCCGACTCGATTTCGACCGGGCCGAAACGGCTAGTGGTGATTTCCATGGCGACCATGCTTCCTTGCTCGCCGGGGGCGATGCTCGTGAGGCGTCCTTGCGTCCGATGCGGTTTTATCGCCGACTTCGCGCCGGTGCCGCTGTGCTCACCGTGCCTCGGCCGCGGCAGTCACCAGGCACTAGCGAAGTGCGGAATACGCCCACGGCCGTGCCGGGACGATCCAACCCCTACAATGTCACTCGTTCGCGCGCTACAAAGGCGCACATAAGCTACATCGGCCGCCGATGATCCGGGGGAACAGGAAAAACAGACGTGAAGGGCCGCCGGCTGCCTCACTTCTACTGGACTTAATCGAGGGGCCGTAGCGCCCGGCAAATTACAGGAAATCGAGCAACGTCAGCCGTAACATGCCGGCAGCCGTCTGCAGCGACGCCTGAAAGGCGATCTGCCGCGCGGTCATCTGCGAGATGGCTTCGGTCAAATCAACGTCGATCTCCTTCGACAACGACGACTGCAGCTCGATCTTTTCGTCCTCCAGCCGGGCCTGTAGCGCGTCTAGCCCCTGCTGCCGGGCACCGATCTCGGATCGGGCGAACTGCACGGTCTCCAGCCCCCCGTCGAGCAGTTCCATCGCGCGGCCGATCTCGCCGGTGTTGTTGTCGACCAGGGCCTGGCGAAGCCGCAGCAGCCCTGTGAACACCCCCTTACTCTCAACGGGATTCACGTCGCTGCCGGTCAGGATCTGCGGCTGGCCGCTCGTCAGCGCCGCCCCGGGCACTTCGCCGGTTTCGCTGATCGTGCCGGTTCCGTCGTTGCCGCTCCCCTCACTTTCAAGCGTAGCGGTAAACAGACCATGTGCGGAAATCGCATCTCGCACCGTTACGGCGCGCGTAACGCCGGGATCGATCTCGACCGTGAGCGTATTGGGGGGACTGGAAAAGTTTACCGAGGCCGCATCGCCAGAACCGGGATCGGCGACAAAGACCAGCCGCGTACCACCATACTCGGTGCCAGCCTGGTTGGCGGTGATCTGCAAATCGTTATTGCTTCCGGCCAGTACGGCCACGCCCGTCGGCGCGACGGCCGCCGGTGCGGAACTGGTCGCCTGGCCGGCGGGGATGAAGCCAAGCTGCTCGGCCGCGATCCGTCCGGCGGCGCGATGAACCGTCAGCGAAGCGCCGCCACCGGGGTTGTCGTCGACCAGTTCAATCCCGTTGCCGAAAGTCGCCAGTCTCGCCGTCACGGCGGTCGCCGGATCCTGGTTGTCCGAGTGGCCGTTGATTCGCTCCAGCACGTCGGCGATGGTCGTCGCCCCGGCCAGGTCGATCTCCAACTGCGTGCCGTCATTGCGCTCGATGATAAAATCAGCGCCTGGCTCGTCGGTCACACCGAAGCCGTGATTCAAGTCCGCCAGCTTGGTCGATTCCGTAAACGAGCGGATACCTAACTCCGCCGCCGTGGTGCCGCCGTTTTCGCCGATAGAAAAATCGCTGCCGCTCAGCCGCGAGCGGATGTTGATGCCAGTGCCGTTCTCATTGATCTGCGCCAGCACGCCCGCGCCGGAAGCGTTGAGCGTGTTGACGACGTCCTGAATACTCTCCGCCTCGTCGAAGTCGATCACGTACGTCGCGCCGCCGTTTTCGATGCGAATGCCGGAGCTGCGGTCCACTGCGATTCCGCTTCCGCCGGCGGCGCTGGCAGTGGCCGTTACGTCCACGGCGCCCAATCCCGCCTGTGCCGCCGTGATGGCGTCGTGCGGGTCAATCTGGGCCGTGAATGTGCCTTCCTCGTTGATCGCCTCGGCCACCTGGGCCGCCGTGGAAACGCCGCTTTGCACGTGGATGTAAAGCGTGCCGGCCGCTCCGCCGCTATTGCCGGTGTTGCCGATCTCGCCGGTCGTCACCGTGGCTCCATCAATCGTGCCCGATCCATCGTTTCCGCTCTCGAGGGAATTATCGAAGGCGACGGTAAAGTTTCCGTCGGCCTCGATGGCGTCGCGGATGGCGCCGGCGGTGATCGCGCCGTCGGTATTGTCGAGCGTGATGGTGAGTGTCTTCGAGGCGGCGTCGTACGAGGCTCCGGCCCCGTTGACCAAGCCTGCGCCGCCAGCCTGGTTGGCGACCTCGATGGCGACATCGTTGAAGTCCGTTCCCGGCGTGACGGCTGAGAGGAGCATGTCGTTCAGTGCGCCCGGCCAGGCGACCGAAGCACGTGCCGAACGCGCGGCCGCGTCGAACTCAACCGTCTCGTTTCCGGCGGTCAAGCCACCGGCTGCCTGCAGCAGGGAATCGTCGACCAGTTGTATCGCCGCGCCGTTGAACTGCGGTCCATTGGTCGCCGCAGTAAGCACCAGATCGTTATTCGCGCCGGCCGAGACGAGCCGCGCCGTCGCCCTCGAGCCGAGAATGTGGTCCAGCGAGGTGGTGGCCTTCAACCGCGGGTTCAAATCGTCTCCGAGAATCGGGGCGGTCAGCGTGCCGTTGGTTTCGAGAATTCCCAGGTCGGCCGCCGTGCGCCCGCCGCCGACTTCGGTCACCGAGAAGTTGCCCCCGCCGGCCGGATCGATTTCGAGCTGAAGCCCCTGTTGCGTCAGCGTGGCGGTAATCTCGCGCCCCGCTGGCGGATGCGCTTCGATCTGCCGGATGACGTCGCCAAGCGTCACGGCGCTACTCAGATCGACGATGCTGACGTTCGTGCCGTCGGAGATGGAGATGCTGCCCTTACGCACACCCTGGCCGCCGTTCACGTCGGCCAGCAGCGTGTTCGCGGTAACCACCGGGTTAAGATCGGAACTGCCGCGCACCGGATCAGAGATCGCGCCGAACACCGCGCTGCCGTGAACGCTGGTTTCAAACAGCACGTCAAGGTCGGAGAAGCTGCGCAGCACGTCCTCGTTGCCGTGATAGGCGACAAAATCCGTCCCCTGCTCGAAGGGTTCGGTCGTTGTGCGCGAGCCGGCGAACAAGTAACGTCCGCGGAAATTCTGGTTGCCGGTATTTACGAGTTGGCGGAGCGCTTCGTCGATCTCGTTGACCACCGACTGCCGTTGCGCGTCGCTGCTGGTCACCCCCACCACGCTCGAGGCGGCCCCGCGGATGTCGTTGATCAGTTGCGAGACCTCGCTCAATGCGGCATCCGTCGCGGACAGAAACGACTGGTTAGTCTGCAGGTTGACATAAACCTGGTCCTTCCGCTCAATCAACGTCTGCAGCGTAATGGCCCGCAGCGCTGCCGGCGCGTTCTCACTGGGCAGGAAGAACCGCTGCCCCGTGGACACCTGCGTCTGGATGCGGAACAACTCTTGCTGATCGAACTGCATCTGCGTCAGCAGGCGCGACTGCACGAGCACGTCGCTGACGCGCGTGGTTGGAACCGGGGTGATGCGGGGCATGGGTCAAGCCTCGGGCGTTACAGGTTGACGAGCAGTTCCAGCAGCTCGGAGAGCGTGGCGATGTACCGCGCCGAGGCCTGAAACATCCGCTGATAACTGAGCATCCGCACCGCTTCCTCATCGAGGCTCACGCCGCTGGTCGCCAGCTTCTGCCCGTTGAGCGTTTCTTCGAATATGCGAAACCCCTCGGCGACCGACTTGGCGACGGTCGACCCTCGCGTGACTTCGCTGATAAGCCGCTCCTGCAGGACATTGATCGATGCCCCGTTGTTCGAGTCGAGCGGCTTATCGAAGAAGCGCACCAATTCGATGGCGTTGAGGTTGTTTTCGCCGAAGTTGAGCGCCGTGCCGGTTTCGGGATCGTGCAATCGGGCCGTGGCCAACTTGGAAGGGTCGTCGCGCAGCGCCTGATTCACATCCAGGCTGAGGGCCGAATCGCCCGTGAAAAATGTGTTCAGCCCCAGGGCCGCCAGCAGGCCGCTGGTGTCGCCCGAGAAACTGAACTCGGCGTCGGGCGAATCGCTGCGAATGGTAACGAGGCCACTGGCGGACGCGGAAGCCGAGATGCCGTCGATCGCGTCGACTGCCGCGGCGAAGTCTTCCAGCGACGTGTCGGAGCCCAGCCCGTCCAGATCGATCTGAATCGTGTGCGCCTTGGTCTGACCCGTCTCGCGATTGAACAGCACCACGTCCAAGGCGCCGGACGTCGGACCGAATTTCAAATCTGCTTCGCTCAGAGCAGCACCCGCGTCGCCGATCTCGACGCTGCTGGTCAGGTCCGTAAATCCGTTGAGCCCCTGCCCCTGGGAGTGAACCTTGTTGAACTCGTACGCCAGCGTTCCGGCGAGGTGGTCGAGGTTGTCCAGAAATCCCCCCAAGACGCTATCCCGGGCGTCCAACAGCCCGGCCAATTCGCCGCTGTTCACGTTCAGCGGAGAATTGGTATCGGCAATCAGCACGCTGTCGGTTCGGATGCCTCGGTCGCTCGTGGACTCGGCGGCGACCTCGCGGCGTTCGCCTTCGAAGACAAGAAACTCTCCGCCGACGAAGACCGCCACGCCTCCGCTGGATTGTTCCGCCACGCGGATGTCGACCAGCTTCGAAAGGTTGGTCAGCGCCACCAGGCGCTGGTCGCGTAAGCCGACGGCATCGCTTTGGGAGAGCTCGCCCCCTTCGACGACGGCGATCCGAAGGTTGAGCGTCTGAATCTCCTTCGTCAGCCGGTTGATGTCGTCGGCGATATTGATGACCCGGCGGTTCAGGTCGATCCGATTTTGGTTCACGCGGTCGGCCAATCGACGGACTTCGCCGGCGAGCGTTTGTCCCTGAAGAACCGCCAAGTTGCGTGTGGCAAGGTTCTCCGGCTGGTTGACGACCTCGGAAATGCTGTTGAAGAATTTGGTCAGTGCCGTGCTCAGGTCGGTATCGCTCAGTTCGCCGAGCAGCCCTTCCAATTGCAAGTACGCCTGCTCCTGGACCTCGGCGCCGGCGCGTTCGCTGGTCGCGCCGCGAAGCCGCTCTTCGAGAAAGTGGTCGAGCTTCTGGACGATGCCGACCACCTCGACGCCCATGCCCAACAGCAGATCGCCCTGGCGCTGCGTGTCGGCCGGGGCGAAGAGCGCTTCCTCGCGGATGTAGCCGGGCGTGTTGACGTTGGCAATATTCTGCCCCACCACTTGCAGACCGACCTGGGCGGCCCGCAGCGAATTATTCGCAAGTTGGATGGAGCTGAAGAGCGACATGACAGCGACCTTGCCTATACCTCGTGGTTTGTGTCAAACCTCTAGACTGCGTGGTCCATCAATGAACCGCTGACGGCGGCGGATTTTCCCTTCTCATATGTCGGACGCGCGCGGCCGCCGGTAGCGATAATCTCCAGCATCTGCGACAGATGAATCAGCGTGCGCTGCACGAGCACCCAGTTGGTGAGGCTGTGGTGATGCAGCAAGCGGGAGCGTGCTTGCGCCTCATGGATCTGACTCGCCAGCGGTCGGGAAGCGTCACCGCCCACGGCCGTCGAAAGCGAGCGGATGCTGTCCGACGGCAAACCTTCCTGCTCCGCCCGCGCGAGCAGCGATTGTCGCTGTGCGTGGCACTCCTCGAGCCGTTCGAGCAGCTCGCGTTCGCGCGGCTCCAGCGCGGCCAGCGCCTGCATGTCGGCCCGCACGAGCAGTTGGCGCTTCTCGTTTAGCAGCTTGAGCAACTCCTCCTGGACCTGCGAGAGGCTTTCCAGGAGCTGCGCCAAATCCGATTCCCAGGGAATTTGCATCCGATTGGGCTTTCTGTTGCGAAGGGAAAAACCGCGGCAATTGATCAAACAGCTTAGCGCCGTGGCAGTGTGCTTAGATCGTTCAGTCCGACGCCAGCAGCGGTGCCGGCGGTAGCATGTTCGCGAATGACGTCCGCATGCATGGGAAAGGCCTGTTGGAACATGCGGTCCGCAAAGCCGGCGCCGTCGGTCTGGGCCATTTGCTCGGCCAGAATCTCGTCAAGCTGACTGGTGAAGATCTCCTCGGCTTGGCCGCCATGGAAGTACGCCGGCTTATTCACGGTGCTCCGCATCGATTTGAGCATCTGCCGAAACAGCGTCTCCCCGACGAAGTCACGAAACGTGTCGCGAACTTCGACCGCATGGGCGACGTTCTGCGGCGTCTTTGCCGCGTCGCCGATCGTAGCCGGCGGAGTGGCCGGTTGCGACGCGGCGGATGTCAGTGACGCAACATTCATTGCTGGCTTCCTGCCATTTTCGTGGCACAGACATTCCTGTCTGTGCGTTACTTAGTATCTGTGAGCTTCCCAAAACAGCCTCTCCCCTCCGGCGAGAGGCTGGGAGAGGGCGTAATTCACCAAGCGGCCCACACGACGGGTGCCACTGCTGGCTTGTCCAGCAGTGCCTTTGGCGTCGGCTCCGGCCAGCAGTTGCCCTTCCATATCGCGGTGTTCTTGCACGTCCTTGGGGAAAGAATTCTTCACTGTCGTCTGCAACTCACTACATCTCCTCCCGCCAAGCTACTGAATGATCAACCGCCCACCGAGCTGGCCCCCGCGCTCCATCACCTTCAAGATCTCGATCACGTCGCTCGCCGGAACCTGCAGCGCGTTGAGCGCTTCGACCAGCGACTTGAGCTTGGGGCTGGCGGTGTTGGCCGGATCGATGTCCACAAACCGGCTGCCGCTTGCTTCGGCCGCCTCGACCACGTAGTTCTTCAGGTACACGATGCCCGGGCTGATCTCGATGTCGCCGCCCACGCTGATCGCCCCGGTCTGCCGATTGACGACGATCCGCGCGTCGGTTCGCGTCTCCAGAATCGGCGTATTGAGCACGTCGGCGATAAACGGCACCGGGTCGTCGCGGTACTCATCGGGGATTGCCACCTCGATGTTCGCCGGATCGATCGCCCGGGCGACATAGCCGCTGTGCGCCGTTGTGCTGCTGGAGAGCAGCCGACGGTCCTTGATCGTCTCCACCACTTCTGCCGCCACCGGGAAACTGGCGTAGTTCTTGTCGAGCACCAGCGTAATCTTGCCGTTCTGTTGAAACTGCGTCGCGATGTCCGACTCCAGTCGGCAGCCGTCGTGGATGGTGCCCACCGTGGGAATCGTCGGATCGTCCAGCGTAATCCGGCCCTGCGCCAGGGCGTAGATCTGCGGGTCGTTGAAGACCGGGCCCTTCAGCGCGGCAAAGACCAGTCGGCCGCCGGCCAGGCTCTTGGCGCTGATCGCACTGACCGAGCAATCAAGCTGATCGCCGCGGCGTCCGCCGGTCGCCCGCACGGTTGCGGTGACCATCACCAGGGCCACGTTCTTGGTATCCTCCAGATCTAACAGGCCGCCTCCGCCCTGCTTGCTCGGCTCGCTGACCGGATGGTTGAGCGCCTCCATCGAGCGAGCTAAGAGGCGCATCGTGGGCAGGTAGTCGCTGGAATCGCCGGTGCCTTTCAATCCCACAACGAGGCCCAAGCCTTGCAGCACATTTTCTTCCTGCCCTTTTACGCGGCAGATATCTTTGAGCAGCTTGGCAGCCGGCGCCGGCCGCGCGGATAGCAGCGTGCCGAGTATTACGATCATCGTTAATACGAAACGTGTCCGCGTTATCCGATCCAACATGATGCGTTTCCTAACCACCTTTGTTCGCCCCGCGAGTGCCACTGCTGGCTTGTCCAGCAGTGCCTCGATGTTGTACTTGCAACCCGTCCGTAACCTGTCCCAGCACCCTGCCTCCATACTGCCGGCCACCCGGCCACCTCTCCAGACGTTCCACCTTCGTACACAACGTCGAGCACGAGCAAAGAAGTCCTCTAAACCACACTCACTTAAAACGGCTGAAACTTCTGATACAGCCTCGCCAGCCAACCGCGGCGATATCCGTCGCGCACCTCGCCGTGCTCGTTCTTGACGATTCGCAGATCGGCAATGTCCTTGCTCAACACGGTGTTGTCGGCCGCCACCGCATCCCGGTGGATGATGCCCCACAGCGAGTGCTTCCATACCTCCTCGTTGTTTTCGATCACCCGGTGGGCCTCAATGACCATCGTGCCGTTGGGGCGAACCGACGTGACGGTCGCGCGAATAGTAAAGGTCAATGAATCCCGGGTGTCGACTTCCGACTCGTTGACGGTGCGGTGATTGAGTTGGCCATCCACTTGGGGATCGCCGTCGGGCTGCGGCGCCGGCTTGAGCGACAGCCCATCGAGCTTCAGCCAGTCGGCGAGCACCGCGTTGAACTGCTGCCGGCGACGGACCTCTGACGAGCCTTCGCTGAGCACCCGGGTGTTGACGTTCACCACGACCGTCACCTGGTCGTTTACCTGCAGCGTCTTGGGCGGCTCCGGCCGGCCGAAGATGTCTTCCATCGTCAGCACCGGCCGAGCCATCGAACGCGCCAGACTGGAATCCTGTGCCGTGGCGACTTGCGCGAGCACCACGAGTGCGATAATCGCCGACGCCGTGCAGTGGGACGTTCTCATGCACTCGAATCCTGCGGTTTGGGAAACTGTAGCGTATCTGACTATTGCCTACGGCCGCACAACCTCTGGCGAGGCGGTGCTGGCGGAGCGTGCGAAAATGTCCACCGTTTGCGGCCCCGAAACCCGAGCGTAAATCTTTGTCCGATCGATCAGCGTTTCGACCTCCACCAGTTCGCCGTGACTGCCGTCATCCCGGGCAACGGCGCGAGTGCTCACTTGAATGCCGCCGGTCCGTGCAAACACGGTGACCTCGTCGCCACGATGCACCAGCACCGGACGCTGAACATCGCCCCGATCGACAGACTGGCCCACGCGAATCGGGCGGCGCACTTCCTGCCCGACGACTTGGTCGACTGATTTGAATCCATCGGCCGCGCGCTGCGCGATGTACGTCGCCGGTTCGTGTCGCAACTCCACGTCGCTTTCGCGGATAATCGCCCCGCGGCGCAGCTCTCGGATCGCCACCACCCTCGGTTGCAGGATCGAGATCTCCGCCGCAACCGGCACCCGCACCTCGCCCTGTTCGGTTGAAAGCAACAGCGCGAACTGCTGGCGGCCCGTCCAGGGCCGTTGCCCGCCGGTGATTTCCAGAATGTGGCTCGCCGTGGCAAGCTGCGGCAGAACCTCGCTTAAGTCAACCTCGATGTACCAGCGCTGGCCCGGATCGCCGCTGGAGTCGAGATACTGGGCGATCGCCGTCTTCACAGCCGTCGACAACCGCGCCTCTTGATCGGTTGGTACTGCGATTGGAGCCGTTGGCACTTTGTCCTCGACATCGACGCCGATCTGGATTTCGCGCGCGCCCGAGAAATGGTGCACGGCCAGGTTCACGCCCCGGGCCATCAGCAAATCCTGAACCTCACGCGACCGCAGGAAGCGCTTCGTTCCCTTGGCCGGCGCCAACACCAGCTCCAATTCCGCAAGCTGTCTGTTCTGCTGTGGATCGTCCGACTGGATGTCGGCGATCTCGCCCAGCGTCACGATTGGTCCTGACGGCTGGACCTGACGCTTGAGTCGGATCTCCGCCGCCCATGCTGGTGTTGCAAGTGCAACTAGCAGCAAGCCGCTTGTGGCTGCCCACGCGGTGGCACGTTTCATGCAGCAATGGTATCGACGGCACGTCATATCGGAGGTTCCCTGCCTCTGTTCCGTTCATCCGTAGCTGAATTCGCAAGAAATCAGCCGGCCGGCCGCGCAAACTCAATCGACTAGGACCGCCGCAGATTCGAAATCAGTTGCATGATCTGATCGCCGGCCTGCACGACTTGCGAGTTCAGTTCGAACGCCCGTTGTGTCGTGATCAAATCGATCAGCTCATGCACCGGCTCGACGTTCGACGACTCCAGAAAGTTCTGCTTGATCACGCCACGGCCTTCGACGCCCGGTACTCCGGTGGTCGCCGGTCCGGAGGCATCCGTCTCCTGATAGAGGTTATCGCCAACCTTCAGCAGACCGTCGTAGTTGACGAACTGCGCCAGCTCGAGCTGTCCGGCGGTCGTCAGTTGCTGCTGGCCGGGCACCTTGTATTGAACCTGGCCGTCGGAGGAGATGGTGATTCCCGTCGCTTCCGGCGGGATCGTGATCTGGGGCTCGACGAGCCGGCCGGTCGTGGCCGAACCGACCACCAGTGCGCCGTCGGCGTTGATGTTAAAGTTCCCGGCCCGCGTGTACATGATCTCGCCGGTCGGATCGAGCACCTGAAACAGCCCCTGCCCTTCGATGGCCAGATCGAGTGGGTTGTTGCTCTGCTGGAAGGTGCCCTGCCCGAAGTTCGTCTGCGTGCTGGAGACCTGCGTTCCCAGTCCGATGGAGATTCCCGTCGGCGTGAGTTGGCTTGAAGAGTCCTGTGTGCCAGGCAACTTTTCGTGCCGGTAGAACATGTCCTCGAAGTTAGCCCGGTCTTTTTTGAAGCCGACGGTATTAATGTTCGCCAGGTTGTTGGCGATCACGTCTAGCTTCGTTTCCAGCGACTCCATGCCGGTCGCGGCGGTGTATAGCGTTTGGACGCTCATGATCGTGGCTTCCGTTGAGAAGATAGGAAGTAACTGTTCCTGACGGCTTTGAATTTCACCGCTGGGCAAAGGCCTCTTCCCGAAGGGAGGGGCGCTCTTTTTTACTCCCACTCCCTCGGGGGAGAGGAGTTACTCATTACTCCCTCTCCCTCTGGGAGAGGGCCGGGGAGAGGGTGTATTGCCTCTGCTTTTCACTCCGACTTTGTTTGCTTATTTTCCGATCCGGCCGCGGGTCCTGTCTCAGAGTTCTGCCGAAGTCACTCGCGCAACGTGTTTTCTTCTACCCCCGTCAGCCTTTCAGCAAGCGGCTGATCAGTGAGTCGAGCATGTCGTCCTGATTCTTGATGAGCTGCGTATTCGCTTCGAAGGCCCGCTGCGTGGCGATCAGCTCCATCATCTCCGTGGTCGGCTGAACTCCGGAGCCTTCCAGGAAGTTCTGTACGACGCGCCGCTGTGCCGGCGGCACCGGCTGCGGATCGCTCAACGAGCGGAACAGGTTCTCGCCGATCTTCACCAAGTCGCCCAGCGACTCCGGCCGGAAGAGTCCCAGCGTCGTCGCACCGGCCTCGTCGCTGATCTGCCCGTCCTGACCCACGCGCCAGGTGCCGGAGACTACGATCGGCGTGCCCGAGTCATCCAGCACGGATAGGCCGTCCTGCGTGAGCAGTTCACCGGTGGGCGAGATCTGAAAGTTGCCGGCGCGTGTGAGCAGCATCTCGCCGTCGCGCTCGACGGCGAAGAAGCCGTCTCCGTCAATGGCCAGATCCGAGGGGATGCCGGTGTTCTTCAGCGCACCGCTGGAGAAGTCGGTGAGTGTTTCGGCCACCAGCACACCCCCGCCGACGTCGTCGATGGAGCCGGACTGGGGTGCTTCGAGCCCTTGTTCGATGGCCTCGGCATATCGGGCTTGGATCAGGGCCAGATCGCGCTTGAAGCCCGGCGTGTCGACGTTCGCCAAATTATTGGCGATCACCTCCATGCGCGCAACTTGCGCCTGGGCACCCTCGGCCGAGATGTACAATCCGTACGGCATCGGCGCTTCACCTGCTTCGATGAGCGCCCCCCTGCGACCGATGCCGCTTATGGCAACCGGCATGCCAAAGCATCCGCGACGGCCGCGTGGTACGTCATGCGTGCATCAGAAAGAGCGTCGCACGCCGGACTTGAAGCGAGAAGCGACTCGCAAAAAGTTGTCCGTACCGGCGGTTGCTCTTGCGACCGCTAGCGGCAACTTCTGCCGGTTCAGGAGCGCCGGTCGGCGAGATCTGCGCGTAGCACTACTGTGAACTGTGGCGGCACCACAGACATTCCTGTCTGTGCGTCGTCGCTGAATCCGTGAGAATTCAGATGCCCTGCGAAAGCGCCTCCTACAACTCGCGCGACTGCGCGATCAGCTCCCGCGCCCCCTGCCTGACAAGTTCATCAGCCACGCGGCGCCCGAGCGTCTCCGCCTCGTCTGCCGGTGCTTCGCCGGCCGCTTCCAGGCGCGCCTGCCCGTCCGAACTGAGAACCACCGCCGTCAGTATCAGACCCGCATCACCGTAGGCGGATGTTTCGGCCGGCCGCGCCCAGGCCCCGATCGGCGCCAGACATCCGCCGCGCAGGGCCGCCAGCAGGCTCCGCTCCGCCAGCACAGCCTGCCGAGAGGCAGCGTCGTCCAACCGGCCGAGCACTTCAAGAACCTCCGCGTCATTCTCCCGGGCTTCCACGCCCAAGGCCCCCTGCCCCACCGCCGGCAGCAGAATCCGCGGCGAAAGGCTCTGCCCGATGCGATTGTCCAATCCCAGCCGACGCAGCCCGGCCTCCGCCAGCACGATGGCCTCGTATCGGCCGTCGTCGAGCTTGCGCAGCCGGGTATCGACGTTGCCGCGGATGTCCTGCACCTGAAGGTCCGGCCGCACGTGCAAGAGCTGCGCGCGTCGTCGCAAGCTGCCGGTCCCGACGCGAGCTCCCTCGGGCAGTTCATCGAGAGACTTGGCCGTGTTACTGACCAGCACGTCGCCGGGCCGCTCGCGCGGCGGAACGGCCGCCAGCATAAGACCCTCGACCACATCGGTCGGCAGGTCCTTCAGGCTATGCACCGCTAGGTCGATCGTCCCGTCCAGCAGCACCCTTTGAATCTCCTTGGTGAACACGCCCTGCGCGCCGAGGCTGCCGATCGCGCCGCCGCGCTGCGTATCCCCCTGGGTGGCGATCGACACCAGTTCGACCTGGACGCCGGTATTGGCTAACTCCGCGGCGATCCACTCCGCCTGCCATCGTGCCAAGGGGCTGCCGCGGGTTCCCAGACGAAGTGTGCGAGCGAGCGACATGAACGTCCTTGGCCTCGGCCGGTGTGATCGGTGTCCCGGAAAGGCCGGCAGTGCTGCGCCCCAAATTCGGGTCGAGCAACGCTACTTCCCGGAACCTGGCAGCGTCACGGTACGCGAATCGCCGGCGACCGCGGCGGCGCTCTCCATCTCCACCTGGTCCAGCGCGGCGGCAAGCTGATGCGCCGGCACCACCACGCCGCAACTGACGATGAACTGAAATGCCTGGTCGATCGTGATGTTCAAATCGACCGTCTCGCTCTTCTTCACCGTCACGGTGAACCCGGTAAACGGCATCGGCGAGGTCGGGATCAGCACCGACAGCAGCGGCTCGTTGGCCGCGCTGCGGATGTCCAGCATGCTCTCGCCGGTCACCAGCGCCAACGACCAGATGCCCTTGCGCGGATACTCGACCGCCACCACCCGGGTGTATTCGATATCCGGGTCGGTGAACATGAAGTCGGTCACCTGCTTGACCGAGGAGTACACGTTACGGATCAGCGGCAGCCGGTTGATTACCCGCTCGAAGGAGGTCCAGAAGAATTTGCCGACGCCGGCCGCCAGGAACTTGCCCAACAGGTACAAGGTCAGGATGAACACCAGCAGGAAGACCGGCACCACCACGTACCACCGGAGGTAGCGGATCTCGACGTAGCGGTCGTAGATATCGACGGCCGTGGGAGGAATCTGGCTGGCGCCCAACTCCCCACGGACGGTATCGTAAACCTTGTACGGAATGAAGCGGTCGTCGCCAACGCGGATGTAGCTACGGTCGTTGTAGGTCGTGCGTTGCGCATCCGATGAAACTTCGGATTCGGGAAAGGTGCGGATGTCCCGGATGCTTTGCGAAATTCCCCAGCGAGCCCCGTCCTCCAGCGGTTCCAGCAGGTAAACCGCCACGGTGTTGCCAACCCAGACGAAGATGACGATCGTCAACAGGGGGGGGAGCAGAATGGCCAATCCGCGCAGCACCGCCCGCCGAAACGGGTGTGAGGTCGGGTTCCGCTTCGCAAGTTGCTGAGAAGGATTCATATGCAATTCATTCTTCCGATTCGCTCACCGCTGGCAAGTCGCGCACCGCGCGGCCTACTTGCAGGGCCTGGGGGCTATTCGCCCAGCAAGCGAATCTCTTTCCTAGGTAGGATGATCCGGCAGGGATACCATCAGGCGGGTCGAAGTATCGTCAGGCAGGATTCGCAGTCACACATCGTGGCAAAGACATTTCTGTATTTCCCCCTTTCCCTCTGGGAGAGGGCCGGGGAGAGGGTTTTCGTATCACCGGCAACTCACCCCTTTCCAAACGGTCCGCACAGCAGAACCTACAAAGCCTCTTTCACCCCGCTCCCGGTGCCCGAGCGGCCACCGCCACCAGCACGGCCTCCGCCCCGGCACTTCGCAGCGCCCTGGCCGCTTCGCTGCTGGTGGCTCCGGTCGTGAGCACGTCGTCCACGAGCAGCACCCGCGCACCACCCAAATCGTAGCCCCTGCGGATGCGAAAGGCGCCGCGGACGTTCGGAAATCGCTTGCTTGGCGGTAAGCTGTACTGGGGCAACGTGTTACGCGTCCGGACGAGCACCCGTCGCACGGGCAGTCCCAGTCGGCCGCCCAGCGATTCGGCCAGTATCTCCGGACTATTCACCCCCCGCAGCAGCCGCCGGGTCCAGAACATCGGCACCGGCGCGATCACGTCCGCACGCAGCTCCGCAAGCCGTTCGCCCAACTGCCGCGACATCCACCGGCCGACGGCCAGCGACAGCGGCTCTTCGCGGCGGGTTTTCATCCGCAGCACCAGCTCGCGAAGCCGCCCATCGTAGCTGCCGAACGTCACCGCCCCGTCGAATCGCAACCGCCGCCCGCGGCACAAATCGCACATATCCGGCGGTGGGGCGTCGCGGGGAGCAATACCGGCACAACGGCGGCACCGCACCGCGGCGGCGTCTGTCAACTCCGCCCGGCAGGCATCACAGAAGAGAATTCCGTCGGGCGTCCCGTCCAGCTCGAGCCCACACGAGTTGCAGCCCGGCGGAAACAAGAGATCGGCCAGCGCTCGGGCAACCCGTCGCGCAGGTCCTCCGGCGGCCGTCACCTCCTGGCCGCTTCCGTGTTGGGACTCGGTCGTGGCCGTCATGCTCTTGCCCCTGGCACTCGGCAGGCCGCCGGGATCTGTAATTCGGCTCTATCATAGCGGATTCCGCCCGCGTGATTGGATGTAGTGCTCCACCCGCTTCCCCTCTCCGTCCGGTCTCTCGGAACGTCAACAGATTGGTCAACCGGGTAAGGGCACCCTCTGTTGACCCATTTCGCGGCCCTCCCTATACTCCGCCGCCCACAATTCATAACACGACAGGATCGCGTTGCGCACGAAGCGCAGACCCACGCGAATAACCGCTCCCACAACGGTTTACGGAGGAACCGCCATGCCCGAGTCCATCCCCCAAACTGGTTCCCGTCCGCCTCATACGCACCACAAATGGCGCGGCCGGTTGGGCTGGATGCTCGGCGGACTGGTTATCATCACCGTGGCCCTGACTGCCCGGCACTACTGGGAAACCGGCCAGGCGAGTGCCCAGGACCGCGCGTCGGGTGTCCGTCCGGCCTCGGCGAGCCGCGCCACGCCGCCGGCCAATATCTCCGGCCCGGTGGCCGAGGTGAATGGTGAGAAGATCGACCGCAACGAGCTGGCCAACGCCTGCCTGCTGCGGTTCGGCGAAGAGGTCCTGGAAAGCCTCACGAACAAGCATCTCGTCGCCCAGCATTGCCAGGCGAACAACATCACCGTCACGCAGCAGGAAGTCGAGCAGGAGATCGATCGGATGGCCCGGCGATTCAGCCTGGGCCGCGAGGCATGGCTCGACATGCTCCAGCGTGAACGGGGTATCAATCCCAGCCAGTACGCCCGCGACATTGTCTGGCCGTCGCTGGCGCTTCGCAAGCTGGCCGCAAATCGGCTGACGGTCACCGAGGAGGAGCTCCGCAAAGCGTACGAGGCCCAATTCGGCGCCTCGGTCCGCGTGCGGCTGATCACGGTGGACAAAGAAGAGACTGCCCGGATGATTCATGCCAAGCTCCAGAGCCAGCCGGACGAGTTCCCCAAGCTGGCCCAGCAGCATTCTACGGACGTCAACAGCGCCAGCATCGGCGGCTTGATCCAGCCGGTTCGTCGGCACGTGGGCGACCCGAAGATCGAACAGGTGGTCTTCGGACTGAGCGACGGCGAAATCTCTCCGATCGTCCGCGTCGGTAATCAGTACGCCATCTTTCGCTGCGAGGCGCACGTGCCCGCCCGCCCCGTCCCGTTGGCGCAGGTCAGGTCGACGCTCGAAGAGCAGATCCGCGACGAGAAACTGCGCAGCGAAGCGCACGAGATCTTCGGCCAGTTGCAGGCTGGAGCGGTGGTGAAGAACATCATCAACGATCCGGTCGCCCGGCAGCAGATGCCCGGCGTGGCCGCCACCGTCAACGACCGCAAGATCATGACTCGCGAGCTGGCCGAGGAATGCATCGTCCGACACGGCGAAACGGTGCTCGAGACAGTGATCAACCACCGGCTGCTGGTGCAGGCCCTGCGAGAGAGTCGCATGGAGGTCACGCAGGCCGATCTGGATGCCGAGATTGCCCACGCCGCCAAGCTCTCGGGCGTGGTCGACGCGCAGGGTGCGGCGGACATCGAGCGGTGGATCGAGATGGTGACCACGCAGGAGGACGTCACCAAGGAGCTCTATATTCGCGATGCGGTCTGGCCGTCGGCCGCGCTGAAAAAGCTCACCGTCGACGGCGTCCAGGTGACGCAGGAAGACATTCAAAAGGGATTCAATGCGAACTACGGGCCGCGCGTGCGGTGCCGTGCCATTGTGTCGGACACACAGCGGCACGCTCAGGAAGCCTGGGATCATGCCCGGCAGGCCCTGCGGCAAGCCAGCGACGTCGCGCAGAAGGCGGAAATCTTTGGGCAGGTCGCCGCCGAGTATTCGGTCGAGCCCTCCAGCAAGGCGCTGGAAGGAAAGGTGCCGCCGATCCGCAAACACGGCGGTCAGCCGGCGCTGGAACGCGAGGCGTTCGCGCTGAAGCCGGGCGACATGTCCGGCGTGATTCAGGTCGCAGACAAGTTCGTCGTGCTGTACTGCGAGGGACTGACCGAGCCGGTAACGGTCGACCTACAGGAAGTCCAGCAGCTCATCTACGATGACGTCTACGAGAAGAAAGTCCGCATGGCGATGAGCACGCGGTTCGAGAAGCTCAAGGCCGACGCGACCATCGAAAACCATCTGGCGGCGGTGAATCAACTGCCGGCCGCGCAAGCCGCCGCCGGCCGCACGGCCGCTGCCGCTGCCACGGCCGCCCGCCCCGGCAATGGGCCGCGGCGGTAGTGCGTGATGGGCATTTCCCCCCTGCCGAGCGGCGGTTATGCTGAAAATGTCCTGAAGCCGTTTCCACCGCCGCGCATGCGACCATGAGCCACGACGAGCAGCCCGATCTGTACCAGCCGGATTCGCCGCCGGAGAACGCCGACGCACCGTTTCACGTCGAGGTGGCGTCCCGGGTGAAGCGTCTCCCGCCGTACATGTTCGGCCGGATCAACAACCTGCTCTACAACAAGCGCCGCGGCGGCGACGACGTCATCGACCTGGGCATGGGCAACCCGTCCGATCCGCCCGATTCGATCGTCATCGAAAAGCTGGCCGAAGCGGCCCGCGACCCGCGAAACCACGGCTACAGCAAGTCCAGCGGCATCGCTAATCTGCGGCGCGAAGTCGCCAGCAAGTACTTCAAGCGGTATGGCGTGCGGCTCGATCCCGAAAACGAGGTGATCGTCTGCCTCGGCTCGAAGGAGGGGTTCAGCCACATGTGCCTGGCCCTGATGGGACCGGGCGACGCGGCCATTGTGCCGGCTCCGTCCTTTCCCGTGCACGTCTACGGCGTGGCGCTGGCGGCGGGCAATGTGATCTCGCTGGAGGTCTCGCCGGAAGACCGCTTCCTGTCGAACATCGCCTACACCTGCCAGCACCTGTACCCCAAGCCGAAGCTGCTGATCGTCAATTACCCGCACAACCCGACTTCGGCCATCGTCGAGCAGCCGTTTTACGACGAAGTGGTAAAGCTGGCCAAGCGGTACGGCTTTCTGGTGATCAGCGACTTCGCCTACGCCGACGTGGCGTTCGACGGCTACAAGCCGCCGAGCTTCTTGGCTTCGCCCGGGGCACGGGACGTCGGAGTCGAGTTCACCACCATGAGCAAGGGCTACAACATGGCGGGCTGGCGGATCGGCTTTTGTGCCGGCAACGCCGACATGATCCGGGCACTGGCCACCATCAAGGGCTATTACGACTACGGCATGTTTCAGGCGGTCCAGATTGCGGCCATCGTCGCCCTGCGGCACACGGACGCGGCCGTCGAATCGCAGGCGGCCCTTTATCAGAAGCGGCGAGACGTACTGTGCGAAGGACTGCGCCGCATCGGCTGGCAGGTCGATCCTCCGATGGCCGGCATGTTCGTCTGGGCCCGCGTCCCCGAGCCGTGGTGCAGCCGCATGAACACGATGGACTTCGCCATGCATCTGCTGGAGCGCGCCGACGTGGCGGTGAGCCCCGGCAGCGGCTTCGGCCCGGCCGGCGAAGGCTTTCTCCGCATGGCGCTGGTCGAGAACGAAAACCGGCTCCGCCAGGCGGTGCGGCAGATCGGCCGCTGCCAGTCGACTGCTGCCGTCCCGGCGGGAGAGTAAGAGCAGTCGGGGTCCACGGCGGCATAAAGGGCCGTGCGATTCGGCGCCTAGTCGGGCCGCTCGGCCGCCACTATAATCCGCCGAAGCGCAAAAAAAAATGAGGGTTCTTGCTCGCCGGGGCAAGAACCCTCTGCATAGGCTGTCCGGAGTGCTCCGACCCCAGGGGGCCGGTTGTTCCGGAGACCCACAGCCGTACGGAACATATCGGGCCGCGCCGAGGGCGCACTTGAGATCGTGAAGAGCAACTGCCTCGGATCGTGCGCCCGTGACGCACCGACGCGCCGTGCAGTTGGAACATCCGGAAAACTTTCTCACACCGCATCTGTGGAATCATGACCCAATCGGCAAAGCTCGCCCTGGAAGACGGCACGGTCTATCGCGGCGTCTCGTTCGGCGCGGAAGGAGAAGTTGACGGCGAGGTCTGCTTCAACACCTCCATGACCGGGTATCAAGAGATCCTCACCGATCCCAGCTACCGTGGCCAAATCGTCACGATGACCTATCCGGAGATCGGCAACTACGGCGTCAACGACGAAGATCTCGAAAGCGCCCGCCCGCACCTGGCCGGCTTCGTCGTGCGAGAAAACAGCCGCGTCCACTCCAACTTCCGGGCGCAGAGCAGCCTGCGGCAGTATCTGGAGCGGTGGAACATCGTGGCCATCGAGGGGATCGACACCCGGGCGCTTGTGCGGCGAATCCGCAGCGCCGGAGCGATGAAGGGCGTGCTGTCGACCGCTGACCTGGACGACGCCAGCTTGGTCGCCAAGGCGAATGCCAGCCCCGGCCTCGTCGGCCGGGATTTGGTGCGAGAAGTGCTGCCCGAGGGATCCCGCGAGTGGGATCAACATCTCAGCCGCTGGACCTATACCAGCGACCCGCCGGAAGCGCCGGCCAATTCCGGCCAGGGGCCGCACATCGTGGCGCTCGACTACGGGATGAAGTGGAACATCGGCCGGCACCTGTTCGACGGCGGTAGTCGCGTCACCGTGCTGCCCGGCACCGCGACGGCGAAGGAAATCCTGAAACATCGCCCCGGCGGCGTTTTTCTTTCCAATGGGCCGGGCGATCCGGAGCCGGTTCAGTACGCGGTGGATACCATCCGCGATCTGCTCGGCGAAGTGCCGATCTTCGGCATCTGTCTGGGGCACCAGTTGCTCTCGTTGGCCTGCGGTGCGAAGACCTTCAAGATGAAGTTCGGCCATCGCGGAGCCAACCAGCCGGTACTCAACGAGGCGACCGGCAGCGTCGAGATCACTTCGCAGAACCACGGGTTCGCCGTCGACGAGTCGTCGCTGCCCGACGAGTTGGAAGTGACGCACCGCAGCCTGAACGATCAGACGGTCGAAGGGGTGCGGCATCGCAAGCTGGCGGCCTTCAGCGTGCAGTACCACCCGGAGGCTTCGGCCGGACCGCACGACAGCCACTACTTGTTCGACCAGTTCCGACAGCTCATGGCCCGGTAGAGGGCCCTGGGGCGATACTTTGCTCGGCGGTGATGATGCCGATCACTTCCAGCGCCGCGACGGCTCGGCGCGGGTCGGCCGTGCTGCCGCTCCGCGTCGCATCCCACAACCGCAGAACATACCGTAAATACTGTTCGTGCAGTTGCTCCTGGCGGTCGATGCCCAGCTCGACCGCAACACTCGACCAGAGCGCGCCCAATCGCTTAAGGGCATCGTCATCGCCGGCGAATGCGTCGTAGACCGCTTGATCCAGAGCTTCCAACCGTGCGGCGGCGTTCGGCGCCAGCGGCTTCAGTCGGGCTGCCGGCCCTTCGGATTTGGAAGTCGCCGCGTGGTAGCGACGGCTGCTTGCGCTTGCTTCGCACGACGTACTGCGCTGCGGAGGTGCGGTCCGCCATTGAGAACCGTTGGCGCTGCCGTTGGAACCGCCCTTGGATGAGGGGATCTGCCGTGCGTGCCGCAGCAGTTCGTCCCCCAGCGCGTTCAGATCGTCCAGCGACAATTCCGCCGGCGTGTCTTGTAGCCCGTGCGAGAGGCGCTCGTAATCCCCCTCGCGCAGGCAAGCAGCCACGAACCCGGCCCAGCCGCCGTCGATCCTTGCCGGCTCGAACGGGTCGTGCGACGTGAGGTCGATAAACTCGATCTCGCTCTTGCGCTGCAGTCGTCTGCGTTCGCCGTCCTCGTAGTGGAAGGCCATCCACCGGAACGGCCGCCGCGGCGAGTGCCGCAAGCCCGTTGTCAGCGAGATCTCCTTGCGACATGCCGGCGGTAGACATGCCAACACTCCGGCCACCGTTTGCTCGGTTTCGTTGCACGCCGACCAGCCGAGCGACGGTGCAATGATGGCGGTGGCGAGGATGCCGGCAAATCGGTCGGCCCCCCATCCGCCGACCAGCCGCTCCACCAACGGACGGTCGAAGACGGCCGCGCCGCCCGGCAGGCGCAACGGTGCCAATTTCCGCGGAAGCTCTTCCGGCACGTCGAGCGCTCCGCCGGCCATCGCGGCTCTCACGATCGAGAACGGGTTGTTCCCATAGCGGCCGAAAACCTCGTCCGGCATGACGAGAAAGTGCGTATAGATGCGGCTTCCACCGCGATTGCTGTACTCGGTGCCGGCGTTGATCGTGCGCGAAATGCACCGGGCACCGCTGGGCAGGACGAAGTAGTTCACGCTGCGGCCCAGCGGCGAGGCGTCCAACAGCGCATCGTGAGACGGCCCCCACAGGGCCAACTGCCGGGCGTCGGCGTCGGAAATGCCTTCGCTGCACGCCGCGAGCTGGTAACCGTCGCCGTGCTCGGTTCGTGCGGACGTGAAGATCGCTTGTTCAATCACAGCGCTGACCTGGTCGTGAAGCACGTCGACGCGTGCAAGCGGCTCGACTGGAACCTCGCCGGCTTCGCAGTCCGTTCAAGCGGCGGGACAGGCACAACGCACGCCCGCCAACGGCCGGCGCGTTTTACCGCACTCAGCGCCGGTCCCTACTTTCAGCAGCCGTTTATCCGCGCGGCGGACGAAGGTTCCCAATCAGCCAGTCGAACGGTTCGACAATTCCATGAGGCTCAATACGCAGCGGAATCCGGCGGCGGTTCTCTCCCAGCACATGCCGGAAGGCACACGCGCCGGCCACGCCGGTGGCAAAGATCTTGTACTGCGGGAAGCGCTCGTGGCATTGCTGCCACATGCCGGCTGCGTGGGTTTTGGCGAAGGCCTCCGGATCGTCGAAGCAACGGTCGCACTGGTCCGACTTGGTGAGAATCAGCGCCACCGGCCGATCGGTCCAGCTCCGCTTCGCGTCGCGTTCCAGCTCGCTCAAGAAGGATAGGATCTTCATCGTGAAGTGGTCCTGGTCGTGCTGGCCTGCTTGCAAACGCATGGCATCGATCAAGATTGCCACGCCCGCGCACTTGCTCAGCACGGCGCGAATCACCGGATAACTGCGGGGGTGTTCGATCTCCTCCAGCACGGCCTCGCCGGCCATGTCCGGCACGATGACCTCGACCGGTCGCCGATGGTACTTCGAACGCACCTGGCAGTGTACCCAGTTCCACCGATCCGGTTCGTTGGGCGTTTTCGCGGGGAAATCGCCTTGCGATAGCGCGGCGGCGGTGCGCTGTTGCAGCGAGATGGAGAACGCTCCGCGGGCCAGCACCTGCAAGGGCTTGGTCTGGCGCGAGAGCATGTCCATCAACATGCCCAGGTAAACCGTCTTGCCGGCACCGCTGGTGCCCAGCACGGCGAGGATCTGCGGCCGCACCTTTTGCGTGTTCGACTGGTGAGCCAGCGCCATCGGCGCGAAACAGTGACGGCAATGCTCGGCGTCAAAAGTGTTGCCGCCGTCGCACACGTAGCACGGTACTTGAACGGAATAGTGGGCCAATCGATAGGAGTCCATGGGAAGATCGCAGCCGCGGTTCATAGGGTCACCTCTTCGGCCGTCGCCGGCACTTGATCATGTACTTCCGGTTGTGCAATGCCTGTCGCCCGCGACGTCAAATCAAAAGCCCCTACGGCCAAGCGAAACCCAATGTTGCGCTTCCGGCTCAGGGGACTCTCACCGCTTTGGAATTGGCAGGTAGCCTGGTTTTCAAAGTAGGTATCGAAGGCCCCGCCTCGGATACTCTTCATCGGAACCGGCAACGTCAGCGAGGCGTCCTCGCCGCGGCCGTACGAACCGGAGGTCCACTCCCAGACATTGCCGATAAGCTGGTGAATGCCGCCCACGCTCATGCCTTCGGAAAACTGGTGCACCGGCACGGTGGTTCCCCAGCCGGAGGACCAGATGTTGGCGCGATGCTCCTCGAACGCCTGGCCCCAGGGAAACTTCCGCTGCAGCCAGTTGCCCGGCCCCAGCGTCACCGGCCAGCAACCGGACTTGGTCCATTCCGCATCGGTCGCCATCCGCTTGCCGCACCAGCGGGCGAAGGCTACCGCCTCGTACCAACTGACGCCCACCACCGGATGATCCGCCTTGCGGGATTCGAAGTGGCCGTTCCGCCAGAAGCGCGGACCGGGATAGCCGGTCGAGTCGACAAAGTCCAGCATCGCCGCCAGGATGTCTTCATCCCACAGGGCAAGCTCCTCGTAGCCGCCTCCTTCGACAAACTGCTGAAACTGGGCATTGGTCACCGGGTAGCGATCGAGAAAGACCGCATCGACCTCCACCACGTAGCCGTCGTACTTGTTCACCTGATGTTCGTCGAGGCGGCCATCGTCCAGGGCTTCGTCCCTCAGTCCCAATACGACCTGGCCGGAGGGCACCAGCGCCATGCCATCCTCCAGCGCCTTGCACGCCAGACGGAATTGGTCTTCGGTGATGTTCTCCACGATCTGCGGCCGCAAAAGCAGCGCGTAGCGGCCCTGGTCGAGCATGTCCTGCACCAGGATTTCAGACTCGTCCCGCGGCCGCTTGCGCGACGGGAGTTGAACGATGGGCGATGCCCCCTGCGACGGCTTGACAGTGGATCTTGCCTTCGCACCGCCTCGCACTTCCCGCCGCTTGCGCAGCAAGCGGTAAACCAGCCACACGGCCGCCGCCACCGCGCCCAGCCATGCCACCGCGGGCAGCGACAAACTCCACCCGAGCACGATAAGTACGAGACCTACCGCCGGCACGAGCCAGCGAGCGATAATTTCGCGAAGACGCGTCATGACTTAGCCGTCCACAAGATAGGTTTATCGGTTACTCCGGCCGTGGCCGAAAACTGACTGATCAAGCGGGATCCTTCTGGCGCTGGGTCCGCTGCTGGGCGCGCTCCTGGCGGATGCGCTCGAACTGCGCCACGATCGATCCCAGCACCGGATCGTTCTTTTGCTTCGTCGCGGTTCCGCCCGGCGTCGTATCCCGATGCGCACTCGCGCCGACCGTCACCGGCGTGCCGCCGTTCTGGTTCGGTACCAGATGCGAGTGGCGCTCCAGCACTTGCCGCATCTGTCTGAGCTCGCCAGACCATTCGGCGCGTTCGGCGGCCATCTGCTGCTTGGTTTGAACCAGCGTATCGTTCAATTCGGCGGCGCGGCCGCGTACGGTGTCCAGTTCGCTGTCCAGTGCTCCGCGCTCTTCCTCCAGCCCCTGGATGTACTCTTGCCGCTCCCGCAGCTCCCGCTGAGCATCTTCCAACTGGGCCAGCACGTCGAGCAATTCCGCCTGGGCGTCCGCGCGCTCGGCGCGCAGCCGCTCGAATTCCGCATTGGGAACCGACGCGGGGCTCTGTGACGAACGTAGTTCCGAAAGTTGCTGATCAAGGCAGTCGCGGTCCGCAACGGCGGCTCGCAGCGATTCGCGCACCTCGTCGACCGAATCGGCCTGCACGGACGCCTCCTCCCGCTGCGCCCGCAATTCAGCCAACTCGCTCTGCGCCGTCTCGAGTTGCGCACGAGTTAGTTCGATTTCTTTCACCCGCGCGGCGGCCTCGTCTCGCTGGGCGCATACCAACTCCGTTTCATCGCGCAGCTCCCCGAGTTGCTTCTCCAGCGCCTGCTGGACCTCGTCCGATCGCTGTTCGTCGGACTTGGCGGCGTCGCGCTCGACCTGGAAGGCCTGGCGCTCGCACAACAGCTCCGCGCGCTGGTCGCGGAGTTCGCACTGGAACTGCTCCAGGTTTGCGCGCAGTACGTCCAGCTCCTCGAACGACTGTTCGATATATTGATCCAATCCCGTCTGCTGGGCGCGCAGCTCAGCAAAACATTCCTTGACGGGCGCCCAATCGAGTAGTGCAGGGGGAACGGGCATTTCGGCCGATACCGTTTACGGACTGAGGTTCTTCGTATGCAGACTCATCGTGGTCGTCGATGCGCTGGTCATAGGGGCGTCGAATGTTGGCCTCAATACATGGCCAGCAGCACGTCCATCGAACCCGCCTACCCCGGGCGGTAGTGCGAACGGGGAAGAAAAGGGCATGATGTCCCGTCCTGACAGAAACCTAGGTCACGAAGCCCCCTCGGGCAAATTGAGCCAGAGGTCGCGGATAGGACGGTGTTGGGGCCGCTCGAATCGCCAGCCCGGACCGGGGCGAGTCGATCGGTTCGGGCTGCACCGACTGGCCGACCTGTGACGCCACTGCCGCGGTTGCGGAATCGGCTCGAAAATGAGCTACCCTTGGGCGGTGCGACTCGCGGCAAAATTGCCTCGACGCGGCCCGTTGACCGCAGCGACCCTGGCTGATAACTTAGCCGGCCTGGGAAGAATGGGCGGCCTATCGGATTGTGCCGTTCTTCGCGGCTCGCTCCACTGCGCAGGTCGATGAGCGACCGTCGCACGACGCGTTTGAACTTGGACCGAAGGAGACTGAAATGTTGATGCTACGTCGCGCCGTTCTGACTGGAAGCGTGGTCCTGGGCGTGCTCGCCATTTTGAGCGCAGGCAACTCGCCAGCCGACGCCGCCAATTTGCGTGCCGAACTGGCAAAGCTGAAGGCGCACGGCGGCCCCTGCGACTGCTGCACCACGCCGGTCTGCCAGTACAACCCCTGTATCAAGTACGTGAACCGTCGCGGGCATCACGGGACGTGCTGCGATAGTGCTCCGCCCCAAAACGTCGTGATGGTCGTGGAAGATCCCGCGACGTGCGGATGTGCCGTTGAGGTTCCGATGTGCATCCCGGCCTGCTGCGTGGGCGAACCGGTCGTCGACAGCCGCTGCGGGATTTTGGGTCGCCGGATCGTCAACTACGAGTGGTGCTGCGGTTTCCGAGCCCGTGTTGTCTTCACGCATTGCAATGACATCCGTGTTACCTACTTCGGCGGCTAAGCCGACACGCGGATCGTTGAAACCAACCGGCCCGATGGAGTTTCCACTCGGGCCGGTTTTTTTTTGCGCCCTCGGCACTCACCCGCTGCGCCGGTTCTCCACCAGCCGACGCCTGGCAGGTGCCATCAAAGTCGGGGCGTCTAGCTGCTACAATGCAGCCGGCACCGACAACACCCACGGAGGAGACGTGACCGCGAAACCCCGCCGCAAGAAGGATCCTAACCGTCAAAGTGCGAACCCGCCCGAATCGCAAGCATCCGTTTCCATCACCGTGGCGTGGTCGCTGACGGTCGTAACGCTGCTGGTGCTGGACGTCGGCGCCGCGCTCACCCGGCTTTATCTGCGTGCCGAAGGCGGACCGCTTGCCATGGAGGTCTTTGCCGGCTGGCTGCTGTTCTCCGCCGCAGTGATGGGGGCGGTATCGCTCGCGCTGCTGCCGGCGGTCTTCAAGCTCCGCCGCGAGCCGCCTCCGACTGGCTTCACCGCCCTGGGCGTGGCCGTCGCCGTCGCGCCGCTGCTGGTGGTTCTGGCGCAACTGCTGCGCTGAGGTCGTGCTCAACCGAACCGCCGCAGCCCTCTCGACAAACGGCGACCTACACCCACGTCTCCGGCGCAAACTCGCAGAACTTGCCGGCGAATTGCGACTCGGTGCCGGTGACGGTCATCACGATCGCGTTGTGGCCAATCTCACCGGTGCAGGTCGGCTGCGTGCGATTGCGCACGGCGTGATCGAAGATTCGCATTTCGTTGCGATAGGAAAAGGTCCGCAGGCCGCCGCCTTCGCGGTCCGCTTCGGCCTCTTTCAATTCCGCGGCATTGGCCACCACGCCGCCCAGTTCGATGTCGCCAATCTCGGCGATGGGGATCCGCTTCGCCCGACGATCGCGATCGTAAAGGACAATCTCCTGCTCCGCCGTCACCCGCAATGCCCCTTCCGATCCCAGCACGAGCTCGCCGTAGCTCCAGCCGTAGTTGAGCCCCTGGTGAAAGTCCTGCGTAAAGCGGACGATGGTATCCCCTTCGAACATGTAGTCTGCCGAAACGATGTCGTGCGTTTCGCGATGATCGTCGTAGCGGATCGCGCCCATGCCGCAAACGCTGGTGGGCCGCTTACCGCCCAGCAGCCAACTCGCCGCGTCCATCTGATGCGTCCCGTTTTCGGTCATCAGCCCATGGCCATAGCGGCGATACAACCGCCAGTTGATGAGGTGGTCGAGCGTCGGGTAGCCCCACGCGGCGAAGTCCTTCTCTAAATCGGGCAGCGGCCGCTTCCAGTCGCTCCAGCGGTCCCAGAACGCGTCGATTCGCAGCACTTCGCCGATCGCGCCGTCCTTTTGAATCAACCGCTCTGCCAGGTAGTACAGCGGATTGCTCCGCCGCTGCTGGCCGATCTGCAGCACACGCTGGGTAGCATTCCGCGCGGCGATCATCTGATGCGACTGAGCCGGTGAGTACGCCATCGGCTTTTCGCAGAAGACGTCCCGTCCGGCATTCATCGCGGCGATCGCCGCCGCTGCGTGCGTATCCTCGGGGAGCCCAATCACCACGGCATTGAGGTCGCGCTCCTGATTGAGCAGTTCGTTCCAATCGTCATAGACCTTCACCTCGCTGCCCATCTCCTGGACGAGCGCGGCATTCTCGGGATTGATCTCGCACACCGCCGCCAACCGGGTGCCGGGCACTTCCAGCAGCCGCCCCGCGATGTGCCGGCCTTGCGATCCGGCACCCATTAGGGCGAAGTTGATCTGCTCACTGGGAGCTGCGGCTCGCGCCGTGGTTGCCACGGCAGCGGCCGTCGCCGCGGAAGCCTGGAGAAATCGACGTCGGCTAAGCGATGGCATCATTCCACCTCTCAAAAAAGCACACCTAAAATACAGCGACGGCGGCCGACCGCGAACCCTCGCTGTCGCGCGGCGCGTCTATCTCGACATGTCGATCACTATGCCCGCCTGCGCAGGCGGTGTCAAACAATGGGAACGGCCAACGCTAGCGGCGTTAAAAAACGATTCGCGAGTGGACGGTGCCGTGGCGAAAGCGGGAGCCCACCAGCGGGCCTTGCTGAGGTCGAGCCCGAAGGGTAATTTAGACCTTTTCCCAATCCGGACAGGTAGCTCAGTTGGTAGAGCACTGGACTGAAAATCCAGGTGTCGGCGGTTCGACCCCGCCCCTGTCCACTTTGATACTTTGCACGGACAGTTTTTCAGAGACACTGGCGGCGGCAGGAACTGGAATGGGGACCTGGATTACTAGTCCAGGTGCGCAGCCAGCGGCGAGTACGGGCCGCTCTTTGAAAACCGCTACCGGCGCTGCGGTGGCTGCGGCTACCGCGTACTCGCGGTGCGTGATCTGCGAGGCGCGCCGCGAGATCGAGCGTAAGCGGGCGCTAATCCGGATGCGGCGGCTGGACGCCAAGCGTGCCGAGGGCGGTAGCTGAAGCGAGTCGCCTTTCACACCCTACGCCTTCGTGCACGTAAAGATCCCGTCCCGCTCCGTCTCCGCGGTTGCCAGGCCGAGACGCCGCAACCGCTCCGGCGGGTGGATCTCCCGCGCCGCGGTGTGCGCAACATGAAAGCCTGCCTCCCGCAGCCGGTCGGCGTAATCCGGGCCGTAGCGGCGGACATGGTCGTGCTGGCCGAACAGCCGCTCGCGTTCGGCCGGGTCGGTGATGCTGGGATCCTCGATCGTCCGTTCCCGGGTGACCGGCACCAGCAGCACCGCCCAGCCGGTGGGTTTGAGAACGCGGCACAGCTCGTGCATCGCCCGGCGGTCGTCGGGGACGTGCTCCAGGACGTGCGAGCAGTAGACCACGTCGAAGTGCTCGTCGGGAAAGGGGATCGAACAGATGTCCATCTGCACGTCGGTGTTCTTGGTGAGGTCGGCCGTGACGTAGCCGCTTCCCAGCGCGCGGCGGAGCTTCGGCTCAAAGCACTTCTCCGGCGCGACGTGTAGCATCGACTTCGGCCGGCCGTCCAATAGATCCGTCTGCTCAACAAACCAGGACCACACCAGCCGGTGTCGTTCCAGGGCTCCGCACCACCAGCAGCGGGCGTCCGGTCTGTGTTTGCGGCCGTAGCGCGTGAAACGCAGCGACCGATGCCGGCACACGGGGCACCAGCGCCTCCAGCCGCACACGTAGCTGGCGGCACGGAATGCACGAAAGGGAAGGCGGACGGTTCGCTGCATGTGGGTCTCCCAACTTACCGCTACTTCCAGCGCGGGTCGTACCAGGTCTGCATGTGCGCGTCGGCGTACTGCCGGGCGAGCCGCTCGTCGAAAGTGCCACTGAACAGGCGCGTCATATGCGACGAGGCGATTGGTCACCGGGTCCTCGGTCGGCCACCGGCGGAGCGCTCGTAGACGCCGGATTTCCATCGATGGGAGCCCCCATTTCCAAAACGCGGCGGCCGGCCGTGTTTGCCAAGCGCGGCCGCCCCTTCGCTCAGCTCAACTTACCTTACCGCCGGCCGCCGCCGCAATCGACGATATCTGTATCTGTGTCGTAGGTCGAGAGCTTCGAATCCGGTTGAAAAAGTCAACGTTCGGCCGCTGAACATCGTGGCGGCGCCCCTTCAAGGCCCTCGCGACGGAACCAGCGCAACAATCCGCGTGGGATTCACCCATGCTAACGCGGCGTCACACGAATCAGGGGCGCCGCAGCACCAGCGCCGTCTGCTTGGTTCGCGGCTCGGACCGATGCTCGAATCGCTCGATCGCCAGACCGGTGCGCGCGACCATCGACTCGAAAAAGGTCCGCGAAAACCGCACGCGGTGCAGGCGCCCCTTCGACTCGCCCAGTTCGGCGAGATAGCCGGCCGGATTCTCCTCCTCGTCCGGCACGTTTTCTTCGACGTACGCCGTAACCAGCGCCCGGCCGCCGGGCAGCAACACGCGGTGCAACTCGCCCAAATATGTCCACACGTGGCCCGAGAGCATGTGCGTAAACACCGAATAGCAGAACGCGACGTCATACGCCGCGTCGTCCGTGGGCAGGGTAAAGCCGTCAATGATCTCCTGCCCCTGCGCGTTGTAGCGGGCGTTGGCCACATTGATATGCGTGAAGGTGATCGACGCGTGATCTTGGGCGATCCATCGCCGGCACCACCGCACTGACGGCAGATCGACATCGATGCCGTGGTAATTCGGCGGGCCGTCGGGAAAACTGGCCAACAGGCCGATCGCCAGGCGGCCCTGGCCGCTGCCGATGTCCAAGACGCGGCTTTGCGAGGTGAGGCCGCACCAGCGTTGAAGTCTCTCGACTTCAGCGGTCGCCGACTGCACGTAGTAGGCGTCGTCTTTCAGTTCGCTGGTGCCCCACCGCATGGCCGCCAGCGGCAGGTCAAGGTTGCCGTAGCGGACCGCATCGCGTTGCGGGACCAGGCGTCGAGCCAGGCGATAGAGAAGGTTCATCTGTAGGTGCTTTCAGGTGCTTCCGTGACTTGTGCAGCGGCAACTTCACAAAAGTTGCGGCCTGGCAAGGTTTTCCAACTCCTGCCGCAATGCCGCGGACGCGCACCACCGGAATCCGCGATAAGAAACCTTCACCTCGGTGGGCAACAACAATGGTTCGGCTCACCGCAGTGGCGGTCAAGCCTACCCCCTGCGACGACCGAGCATGAGCATTTCTCGCGGTCGGCAGCAATTCAGCCCGAGAAGGCTTGGCGAAGCAATGCCAGGCTCTTGGGAATCGCGGTGCGGTAGTCTTCTTGACCTTCGAATTCCAGAGAGACGTAGCCGCGGTAGTTGTGCTGCTTGAGAATCTCGGCGATCCGGCTGTAGTCTAGATCCAATTCGTACCACACGCCGCCGCCATAGTACGTTTTGGCCTGCACGAAGCAGGTCTCCGGAGCGATCATCGCCAGCTTCTCGTATGGTTCTTCCAGAAAGTTGCCCGTATCCATGGTCACCCGCAGCCAGGGCGAATCGACCTCCCGCACAATCCGCAGTACTCCCTCGGGCGTGCGGCCGAGCCCCCAGTGATTCTCCAGACCGAGCACGACGCCGTTCTTCTCGGCCGCGGGCAGACACTTCTCGAAGCTGTCGACCACCCAGGGGTAGGCGTCCTCGTCCGTGTAGCCTTCCAACGGCGGCTCGATGCCGCGGTCGGCCATCAGGCGGTCAAAGCTACGGGTGGTTCCCCAGCGGCCGGTATTCACCCGAATGGTGGGGATGCCCAGACTGTGGGCCAACTCGATACTGCGGATCGTTCGGTCGATGTTTCGCTGCCGGTCCTCGGCGTCGGGTGACACGAAGCCCTGGTGCGTCGACATGCCGCACAGGGGCAGCCCATTAACAAACGCGCGGCGCTTAATCTGTTGCAGCCGCTGTTGATCGCGCTCGCTCATCTGAACTTCGAGCAGTTCGACGGCGTCGAACCCCATCTCTGCGGCCTGATCGATGCACTCTTCCATCGAGAGCCGCGAATCGTCGCGAAATCGCCAGAAGGAGTACGTCGAGACGGCGATCGGATTGGTCGCACGTTTGCCCCGCGAGGTGTTTTCACTTTGCGCCTCGTCCTGCCCCCGGGCGGACTTCGACACTCCGATGGCGAGGGCACCTGTACCCAGCGACAAACTGGCACTGCGGCGAACGAATTGGCGGCGGTCAATCATCGTTGCACTCCGGCAAGAAACTAAAAGAGGGACAGCGTTTGCATGCAGCGCGAGCGCATAGTGAAGCCGCTCGACCGAGCTAGCAATGCTGGCCCGGCCGAGCGGCCGCCGCGGCAACCTCGCGGCGCCGACTTATACCATGTCCTTGAGGTTCTTCAGGGGCCGCACCTTGACCGCATTACGAGCGGGCTTGGCCTTGAAGGTCGTCTCTTCGCCGGTGAAGGGGTTGATGCCCTTGCGGGCCTTCGTGGCGGGCTTGTGCTGTACGATAATCTTGCACAGGCCGGGGATCGTAAAGCTCTTCGGTCCGTTGCGGCCCAGCGACTTGCGGATCTCATCCGACAATGCCTCGAAGACAGCACTCACTTGCTTCTTCGACAGTTCAGTCTCCTCAGCGATGTTGCTGAAGACCTCGGACTTTGTGGGCGGCTTCTTGGCAGCGGCTTTTGCCATACTTCAACTCCCTCCTTGCAACGTTTGATGGATCACAGAACGAATGTCTACCAGTAATACGACGTGATGATTAAAGTAGGATGCGGTGAAAATACAACCCTAATAATCGATATTGCCCGAGAAAAACAGGAAAATAGACCCTTCGTACCCCGCGCGAGCAGCGCCCGGCTCGGCCGACGCGGCCGACGTTCGCACCGGATTTAGGCCTTCGAAGGTACTCGGACGCAGCAGTCGCGTCGTCCACTCCAGAACCCATCGCCGGCGTGATACCGCCGGAACAGGCGAAGTTTCACGTGTCGCAAGTCATTTGGGGCGTATCCTTTACGTGTCGCGAGTGCCCCGAACTGCCGCGCAGAAATCGGGGAATCGGGCGCTGGGATATGCGCCTCCGTATTACTCGCCCACCGCCGGGCGCACTGCGGTGGAGGGGACGTCGGAATGGCGCCGGTCGGCAAAACGCGTGGGAATCGGCCGCATCGCTTGCTCGTGCACGAGGCACCTCCCAGCATCGCCCAACCCTCAGCGTCCGCCAATCAAGTGGCTCCCTGCAGAGGTAGAGTTCTTCCGACTGGGGCGACGCGACCGGTTTGCCCGAAGGGACACACTCGATGTTCGCGATTTGCCGCCGAAAACCGTCCGTCCTTGCCCGCTGCCTCGGCAATATGTAAGATTAAAGATGATAGAGGGTTACGGTTCTCAAAGCAGTAACGGAAGTACACGTTGGTCGCTGCGTCGCCCGCGGCGCAGCGGCGGGTTCGCACCCGCGAAAATGAACTTCCAGTGACTGACGCAGACTAAATCAGTGAAACCGGGAGCCGTAGCGCCGCCTCGCCGCCGCACTGTCGGTGTTGCTGAAGACCAAGACCGTGGTCGCAGACGAACCGCACTCATCCCCTTAGAAGCCGGAACGCGTTTCCAGCATTAGGACGGATCGCGATGCCTTGTGGAAAGCTTGCTGCGTCGGTCGGTGGGCAGTTCAGATCGGCGGCGGCCTTTTTGCTGCCGGGAAGGCGCTTGCAGGTTTGGCTGGGCTTGCCGGTCTGGTTGGGCTTGTTGACGGGTTGGGGCGTGCAATTCACGGCCAGGGCTCAGCCTGTCCCGCAAAATGAGCCGATTCCCGCGGACCATCACGGCGCCTTTCTGCCCACCGATCGTGGTGCCACACGGCGGCTCGAACAGGCTCAGGAGCTACTCCAGCAGGAGCGGTACACCGAGGCGGTCCGTTTTCTGGGCTCGATCCTCGAGAGCGATGAAGATCTGTTCTTCAATCCCGATGAGAGTAAGTCCAACTTCCGCAGCCTGAAGTCCGAAGCGACACGGATCCTCGGCGAACTTCCGGCCAGGGGCCGCGAGACGTACGAACTGCAATTCGGCGCCCGGGCGGAAAACCTGCTCAACGAGTCGCTGTCGGCCGCCGACGTCGCCGGACTGGCTAATGTGTCGCGGCAATACCTTCATACTCCGGCCGGCTATCAGGCCACGCTTCTGGTGGGTATGCACCACCTGGACCACGTCCGGCCGCTGGCGGCAGCGCTGAGCTTCCAACAATTGCTCGACGCCCCGCAGGCAGCCGCCAAGTTCGGTCCGGCATTGTCGGTCATGGCGGCCCATGCTTGGAATCAGGCCGGTATGCCGGAGCGGGCAGTTGACGTCCTGAGCGAGCTGAAAGAACGCAACCCGCAGGCGAAGTTCGAGCTCGCCGGTACGAACGTCGAGCTGTTTGCCGACGGCGCCGATCCGCTGGCGTGGCTGGCGTCCACTGTCGACGGCCGCCGCAGCCTGCTTCCTGACGTCGCCAAGGACGAGTGGACGCTGTTCCGCGGCAATGCCAGTCGAAGCGCTGCCAGTCAGGGTGGTCGTCCGCTGCTGACGCCGCGCTGGCGGGTCCGCACGGCCAATCATCCGACTATCGAAGGCGTCGTCAGCCAGATGCGGCAGGCCTACCGATCGCAGGACATCGCCGCCCTGCCGGGTCTACATCCACTGGCCGTCGGCGACGTGGTGCTCATGCGGACCGCGCGGAGCCTGCTGGCGGTCGACTTTCAGACCGGCCGCCGCGTGTGGGAAGTACGGCCCAATCCTGGCGATTCGTTCGACGAACTTGTGGCCGCCGCGCGGAGCCGGGCAACGTCGGGCGTCGCATCGCAACTGGCGATGGGACTCGAGCAGCGGATGTGGGACGACGCCGCCTACGGCACCTTTAGCAGCGACGGCGAGCGGGTGTACGCGATCCAGGATCTCGATATCGTATCGTCGAATCCCTACAATCCCGGCGTGATCTTCCTGCGGGCGCAGGGGGGCTTGGTTCCGACGCAGCCGAAACCGTACAACCGCCTGACCGCCGTCGAGATCGAGACGCAGGGAAAGCTTCTCTGGGAAGCCGGCGGTCCCGACGGGGGCGTGCCTGAGCTGGAAGAGGCGTTCTTTCTCGGGCCGCCGCTGCCGCTTTCCGGGCAGCTCTACGTTCTGGCCGAGATCCGCAACGGCATCCGGCTGGTGGTCCTGGATGCCAAGTCAGGCGAGCTAGACTGGTCGCAGCAACTGGTCGACCTGGAGCGCAGCCACTGGCAGGATCCGCAGCGCCGGCTGGCTGGTGCCTCGCCCTCGTTCGCCAACGGGATTCTCGTATGTCCTATCACCGCCGGCGTCGTGGTGGCGGTCGACCTGACGAAGCGGTCGCTCCTGTGGGCGTACAAGTATCCTCGCAAATACGAAGACGCGAACGGGCAGGGCTTCCTCGTGCCTGGCGCGCGGATTCATCGCCGCCAGGTTGGCATGAAGAGTGATGAATCCTGGGTTGACGCGACCGCCACGCTGGTCGATGGCCGTGTCTTGTTGACCCCTCCCGACTCCGATGAAATGCACTGCTTGAGCCTGCTGGATGGTTCGGTCCTATGGACCGCCGAGCGCGGCGAGAACCTGTATCTGGCCTGCGCTCACCAGGGCAACGTCGTCTTGGTCGGGCGCGAGGGGTTGACGGCGCTCCGCCTGGCCGACGGCTCGCCCGCCTGGGACCCCGCGGCGAGTCCGTTCCCCGACCAAAGTTTGCCGAGCGGCCGCGGCTATTACAGCGGCGACTCCTACTTCGTGCCGCTGAGTTCGGCCGAAGTCGCCCGCTTCGACCTGCAGGACGGCCGCCTGGTGGATCGCGCCGAGTCTCGCGACGGTAGCATTCCGGGCAACCTCATCTGCTATCGCGGCGAGGTCATTTCCCAGGGCGTGGACTTCCTGGAAACGTTTTATCAGATCGAGCCGCTGCGGAATAATATCGCCCAGGCCTTGAGCAAAGACCCCGACGATGCCGACGCCCTTGCGCGGCGAGGTCAGCTCGCCCTGGAAGAAGAGCGCCTTGATGATGCGATCCGCGACTTCCGCCGCTCGTATCAATTGAATCCCGAAGACTTGCTGACGCGCGAGCTGTTGGTCAGCAGCCTGTTCGATGCTCTACGAAGCGACTTCGCCGACAACCGAGAGGCGGCCGATCAGCTTGAAGACTTGATCGATCAGCCGTCGGAGCAGCTTGAATTGCTCCGACTCACTGCCGGCGGTCTTCACGACGCAGGCGATGTGATTCCGGCCTTCGAGGCCTACGCCCGCTTGGCCGAGCTCAACCAGGGCAACGGCGGCCTCGAGAAAATTGACGCCGACCGCTCGATCCGGTTGCACCGTTTGATCCAGTCGCAGTTGACCGTACTGCGGGATGCCGCCACCGATTCGCAGCGCGAGCAGATGGACGCCGCGGTCGCGGCCCGGGCCGGTGCGCTGCCGGAGGACGCCAGTGCCATGCAGTTGCGGCGCTTCGTTCAACATTTTGGCGACTTCCCCGCGGCCAACCCGGTGCGACTGCAAGTCGCCCGGCGGCTGCTGGATGCGGATATGTACCTGGAAGCGGAGATGCTTCTCCGGCAGGCGGCCACGTCGAGCAACCGCCAGGAAGAGGGACGCGCCGTCGCATTGATGGCAGAGATGTTGCGCAAAGCGGGCCGGCCCCAACAGGCGGCGGCCTATTACGCCCGCATGGCTGGCGAGTTGGCCGACGTGCAGTGCCGGGATGACATGACCGGCAGCCAGATTGTGGCAGCCTTGGCCCAGACCGATCCGGTACGCCTGATGCTGGACGGCCGGCCGCGATGGCCGATGGGCAAGGTGCGCGTTTCGCCGCCGCATCCCAACAATGACAACGGACTGGCAAGGCGCCGTTCGCACGCCATTTCGCTGGCCGGTCCCGGTGAGCCGGCGTTCGAGGCCACCACAGTCGCACTCGACCAACAGTCACAGCCGTTCACAATTTCCGGCTTCGACGGCCAGGGTCGCGAACTATTCCAGGCTGCATTGATAACCGATAACAACGATCCGCGGCGTATGTACTTGCCGGGTCAGCACCTCTACTACGGCAAGACCTGCGGTCACCTGCTGGTCGTCTCGCTTGGCTATCAGCTTTTGGCGGTCGATACGCTTCGAGATCGCAGTGCGGTGGGCGATTCAATGCTTTGGCAGCAGGATCTGATCGAGCAGATTCCCGGCATCCAAAACGCCCGCAGCGTCCAGCCGATGCCAATGATGGTGCCAGGTGGACTGCGGCGATATCGCGCCACGGATGCCGACGATCGCCCGGTGGGCACGCTCGGCCCGGTCACCGAACAGGGCTTCATCTTTCAGCGGTTCAACGAACTGGTCTGCATCGATCCGGTCAGCGGCGAGGAAATCTGGGTGCGCCACGATGTGCCGCCGGGCGTGGATCTATTCGGCGATGACGAATATCTGTTCGTCGTGCCGCAAGACGCCACCGAGGCGCAGGTGTATCGCCCCCTGGACGGCAAGCTGCTGGGAATTCGGCCGGTGCCCTCCGCCGAGGAGCGTGTCAGCCACGTCGGCGGTCACGTGCTGCGGCTTCGCAACGAAGGGGTTAATTCTTCGATCGGCCTGGTGGACGTCTGGAATCAGCGCGAGCTGTGGGAAAAGCAGTTTCCTCGTTCCGCGAAGACATGGCTCAACGATGGCGACTCGCTCGCCGTTATGCAGACGGACGGCCGATTCCAGCTTGTCGAGCTCGACAGCGGCGAATTGGCGATCGACGAACTGCTCGAGCCCGAACCGGAATTGTCAAACATCTACATGATCAACACGCCCGAGCAGTACTTTTTGGTCGTTGACCACGGCCACCGCCGCGTGGAGCGCCAGCAAGGCATCAATATTCAGCCGGTACCCGGCGGCGTTCAGGAGAATCCGCTGGTGAGTGGACGCATTTACGCGTTCGGCCGGGAGAGCGGAGCGCCGCAGTGGGACACGCCGGTGACGGTTCAGGTGCGGGGCGTGCTGCTGACGCAGCCGGCCGATCTGCCGGTGCTGGCCTTCGTGCAGCAGGTCACTCAGCCGCCGCGGGGCGGCCGGCAGCGGACCACGACTTCAGTATTGTGCATCGACAAGCGGACCGGCGAGCGGCTGTTTGAGAAGTCCGACTTCCCCTTCACTTCGACAACCTACTCGCTGCAGGGACGCGCGGAGGACCGGGTCGTCACGCTCTCGCTGCCGAACCAATCGGTCACGATGGAGTTTACCGACGAACCGGTGCCGCCGGAACCGCCGATGCAGGCGGACCTGGCCGAAGCGGACACTTCGGGAAATTCCCTCGTCAACATCCTGTTCAAGGCACTCCCTCGCGCCGGCCGGCAGAGCGAACAGCAGTCCGACGAGCCGTAGTCGGAGCGGTTTTGGCCGGCCGCGAGAACGAAAGTTTTCCGTAATTGCGTCGCTCAATAATGCGAGACAAATCGGTGAGGCCCACAATGCAACGGCCACTTTACATCCACGTGCTGGTGGCGACGACGACCGCGGCGTGCGTCCTACTGCTCGGCGCCGCCCGCCTCCGCGCCGCCGATCCGCAGGTCCAGACGGTCGTCAGCCAGGGACTCGACTGGGTCGCCGCCACGCAGTCGCGGCTAGGGCACTGGTCGGCCAATGACGGGCAATATCCCACCGCCATGACTGCATTGGCCGGAATGGCGCTGGCCTGCGAGGGTTCGACCACGACCCAGGGAAAATACGCTCCTAACCTTCGCAAGGCCGTCGATTATCTGCTCAGCCGCAGCCGCTCCAACGGCTTGATCGGCGATCCGGTCCGCGACGACCGCTACACCTATGGCCACGGCTTTTCCATGCTCTTTCTCTCGCAGATCCTCGGTGAAGAAGAAGACAAAGCCCGCCGTCAGGAGTTAGTCGACGTGCTCACGCGGGCCGTGCAGTTCACCGGCTACGCACAGACCGATGCCGGCGGCTGGGGGTACGTCAGCGCGCAGGACGGCAACGGCTTCGACGAAGGCTCGACCACGATCACCCAGGTGCAAGGCCTCCGGGGGTGTCGCAATGCGGGCATTCCCGTGCCGCGGGAGATTGTCGACAAGGCCGTCAAATATATCAAAGACTGCACGATGGCCGACGGCGGCGTGCAATACAGTTCCAAGGGCGGCGGCGGCCGTCCCGCCATCAGCGCCGCGGCGATCGCCTGCCTGTTCAATGCCGGCGAGTACGACAGCGAGTACGTGCCGCGCGTGATGTCCTATTGCGAGAAGCACCTGGGCAACATCTCGCACCAGGGCTTCGGGCACTGGCACTACGCCCACTACTACTATTCACAGGTTCAATACCGTCAGGGCGGCGATGAATGGAAAACCTATCGCGACCAACTCTTTTCCAAGATCATTGCCGAGGCGAAGCAGGACGATCAGTCGGGCAAGGCTCTGTTGTACTGGGACCAGGGTTACATCGGTCCGATCTACACCACGGCGATCAACCTGACCGTCCTCCAATTGGAAAACGCAACCTTACCGATCTATCAGCGGTAATCGAAGCGAGCCTACGAAGCGCGATTGCCGCTCCAAGCACAGACAGAAATATCTGCGCCACCATGCAGGCGATCTACAGAAATTGACTCCCGGAATTGGAAAAGCTCCTCCTGAGGTAAACGCAACATGTCGAGTGCCCCTTCCGAAGCACAGCAGTCTGCCGCCATCGCCAAGCTGGGCGAAGCTCGCCAGAAGATACAGGAACAACTCTCCCAACTGATCGTCGGGCAGGACGAGGTCATCGAGCAACTGTTGATCTCGCTGTTCAGCCGAGGGCATTGCCTGTTGGAGGGCGTGCCGGGACTGGCCAAGACGCTGATGATCAGCACCCTCGCCCGAACGATGAACCTTTCATTCAGCCGCATCCAGTTCACGCCGGACTTGATGCCCGCCGACATCACCGGGACGGAAGTCATCGAAGAAAACAAAACGACCGGTGCCCGCGAATTGCGGTACCTGGAAGGGCCACTGTTCTCGCACGTAGTGCTGGCCGACGAGATCAACCGCACGCCGCCCAAGACGCAGGCCGCGCTGCTGGAGGCCATGCAGGAGCGCCAGGTAACGGTGGGTCGCGTGCGGCATCCGCTCTCCGACCCGTTCTTCGTGCTGGCTACGCAGAACCCGATCGAGCAAGAGGGAACCTATCCCCTGCCCGAGGCGCAGCAAGATCGCTTCATGTTCAAGGTGTTCGTCCGCTACCCGAGCTTCAACGAAGAGTTCGAGATCGCCCGGCGGACGACCGCTATCGTGAGCGATCACATCGTGCCAGTGATCAGCGCCGAAGAGATCGTTCAATTGCAGCAAGTGGTGCGCGAAGTGCCGGTCAGCGATCACGTGATCCGCTACACACTCTCGCTGGTCCGCCAGACTCGCGTCAATGAGGAGGGCGTACCCGAGGTGGTGCGCGAGCAATTGTCCTGGGGCGCCGGTCCCCGCGCGGTGCAGTTCATGATCCTGGGGGCGAAAGCCCGGGCGCTGCTGCACGGGCGAACGCACGTCTCCACGGACGACATCCAGGCGCTGGCCGCGCCGGTCTTGCGGCATCGGCTGGTCGTCAACTTCGCCGCCGAGAGCGAAGGGACCATGCCCGACGACATCGTCGCCAAGCTGATTGAAATCACTCCCACCAAAGAGGACGAGCTCACCAGTGACGCCCGATTCCAAAAGATTTTTGCATCCTGAGGCGATCGGGCGGCTGTCCCGGCTGGAAATCCGCGCGCGTCACATCGTGGAAGGATTCCTGGCGGGCATGCACCGCAGCCCCTATTTCGGGCAGTCGATCGAGTTCCTCCAGCACCGCGAGTACACCGCCGGCGACGATCTGCGGCACGTCGACTGGAAGGTCTGGGCCAAGCAGGACCGCTACTACGTTAAGCAGTACGAAGAAGAAACGAATCTACGCTGCACGATGCTGGTTGACGTGTCCGGCAGCATGCAGTACGGCAGGGGCCCGCTGAACAAGTACGAGTACGGAGCGACCATCGCCGCCAGCCTGGCCTACCTGCTGCTTCGCCAACAGGACGGGGTCGGTTGCATTACGTTCGACGACGCGGTGCGCAACACCGTGCCGCTGCGCTCGAAGCGAAACCACCTGGGCGCGATCGTCAAGTCGCTCGCCGTGAGCGAGCCGCGCGAAAAGACTGATCTGCACCGCATTCTCTACGACGTCGCCGAACGTCAACCGCGGCGCGGCATGATCTTGATGATTTCCGATCTATTGGGCGACGCGGAGGCAACCCTCAAGGGACTCAAGCTGCTTCGCCAGCGCGGGCACGATGTCATGGTCTTTCACGTGATGGACGACGACGAGTTGGACTTCCCCTTCGACGGGCCAACGCGCTTCGAAGGCCTGGAGATGCCCGATCACCTGAACTGCAATCCGCGGGCGCTACGCGAGGGATATCTGGAAGCGCTAAACGCCTTTCTCGACACCATCCGTTTGGGCTGTGCTCGCCACAGTATCGACTACGCCCTGCTGCGGACGAGCCAGCCGCTGGACGCGGCGCTTTCGCACTACTTGAGCAATCGGCTGGGAATGCATCACCGCAATTGACGCGATGTGCCGTAGGAACTTTTCAGAGACGAAGTCGCCGCGATAACCCGCGGCCATGAGGAACCGGACGCTCGTGTTTTTATTCCCTACGCTACTTTGGATCGGTTTGCCGCTTATTGCGGTGCCGCTGTTGATCCATCTGATCAACATGCTGCGCCACCGCCGCGTGCGCTGGGCCGCCATGGACTTTCTGCTGCAAAGCCAGCGGAAGCATCGCAGGTGGATCATGCTGAAGCAGCTTTTGCTGCTAATGGCGCGGATGGGCGCGGTGGCCGTGATCGTGCTGATGCTTTCGCAGCCGGTGCTCCGTAGCGAGTGGGGCGAACTGCTCGGCGGCGCAAAAACCCACCAGGTCGTGCTGCTGGACGACAGCTTCTCGATGAGCGACCGCTGGCCGAACACCAGCGCGTTCGATCAGGCCAAGGCGGTCGTCGGCCGATTGGCAGAGATGTCAAGCGAACAGGGCGGCGCCCGGGCGTTCTCGCTGCTGCGGTTTTCGCAGGCCGCGCGGATGACGGCCGGTTCGCAGCCGGACCTGGTTCAAGAGACCGTCGACTCCGGCTTTCAAGTGCGGCTGGAAAAGCTGCTCGGCCCGATGCAGCCGTCGCAGACCGCGGCCAGCCCGATGGAAGCAATCACCGCGCTACGCCGCTTGCCGACGAAAGCCGGCGACGAGAATCGCATCGTCTACATCGTCTCCGACTTCCGCTCCCGCGAGTGGGACGACGTCACCGATCTGCGCAAACTGCTGGAGGAGCTGCGCGAGACCGGCGCCGAGCTGCACCTGGTGCAGTGCGTTGACGAGGCCCGGCCGAATCTTGCCATCGCTTCGCTGGCGCCCTCGGGCGGAACGCAGTCGGCCGGCGTCGAGATGCTGATGGAACTGGCCATCACCAATTACGGGGACGTGGCCGCCAAGCAGGTCGCCGTGCAACTGCAAGAGGACGGCTATCCGCGGCCGGCGGTCGTGGTCGATCAGATCGAGCCGCGAGAGACCGTCAAGCGGGTGTTTCGGCTGAACTTCACCACGGCCGGACCGCACACGGTGGCGGCCACGCTACCCTCCGACGCGGTGCGCACCGACAACGTCCGCTATTGGGCCATCGATCTGCCCGACGCAATCGGCGTGCTGCTGATCGACGGCTCGCGCGAAGCGCGGGACGCGTACTTCCTGGCGTCGGCGCTCGCTCCCGGTGGCAAAGTGCAAACCGGCCTGCGAACGCAGATCGAATCTCCTCGCTTTCTGCGCCAGCACGATCGTCTTTCGGACTACTCCGCGATCTACTTGTCGAACGTCGATCGGCTCGACCCGCCCGAGATCGATGCTCTCGAGGAGTACGTTCGTAATGGCGGTGGCGTGGCGTTTTTTCTGGGCGAGCTGTCGCGCGGCCCGTTCATCACTGAGCAGCTTTACCGCGAAGGCGAAGGGCTGTTCCCCGCACCCGTAACCATTTCGACCGAACTGCTCGTCGACCGGCTGGAACAGTCGCCGGACCTGGTAGTCACGCAGCATCCGATGTTTTCGGTGTTCGCCAGCGAGCGCAACAGCTTCATCAACATGGTGAAGGTCTCGCGCTACTTCGCCGTGGCCGACGGTTGGCAGCCCGAGCCCCGCAGCGGCACGCGAGTTATCGCCCGGCTGCGCAACGGCGCGCCGCTGGCGATGGAAAAGAAGTTCGGCGACGGCAAGGTAGTCGCCCTGCTCAGCAAGGCATCGCCCGAGCCGACCCAGCTCGGCAGTTGGAACAACTGGGGACGCAACAATCCGAGCTTCGTCGTCGCCATGTTGGAGCTGCAAAACTACCTGGCAAGCACCGGAAGCTATGAAAGCCACTACGAGGTCGGCCAGCAGGCTTCGATCGAGCTGGACCCGCAGGAGTATCAGCCGGAGGTGCGCCTGGCCACGCCACCGGAGGGCCCCGGCGAATTGATGGTGGACGCGGTCGCCGAATCCGAGAAGCTGGTCGCCGCTCTGCCGGAACTGTCCGCCGGCGGGTTCTACGAAGCGACACTCACCACCAAGGAGGGCCGGCAGGAGCACCGCGTGCTGGCGTGCAATGTCATCGCCGCGGAAGGCGACCTGGAGCTGATCGACCGCGCAGGCATCCGCTCGCGGCTCGACGGGATCGATCACATGTACCACCGGGCCGAGGACCTGCAATTTGATCCGCAGCAACTGGCCGGCTTCAATCTGAGCGATAGCCTGCTGTACGCACTTTTGGCCCTGCTGATCGGCGAGCAGATTCTGGCCTACTCGGCCAGTTATCATCCGTCCTCCGCAAAAGGAGGCCCGCGATGATGTTTCCTCACATGGCACTTTTGGCGCAGGCAACCGACGCCGCCTCCCAGGCGACCGGTCGCACCGTCTATGAGCTGGCCCGATTGAAGGTTTTTGACGACCCGCGACTGCTGGTCGGCGGTCTGGTTGTGGTTGCGGCGTGCCTCGGCGCGTTCGTCTGGTTCATGTACCGGCGCGACACCACCGAGCAGAGCCGCCTCACGCGCTGGGTGCTGATCGCACTGCGCACCACAGCACTGGCGGGCATACTTTTCTTTTTCCTCCATCTCGAAAAGCGGGCCGAGCGCGAGATTGTGCACAACTCCCGCGTGCTGATCCTGGTCGACTCCAGCCAGAGCATGGGCCTGCACGATAGCGATTCCACCGGAGTTCCCGCCACGCCCAGCCGGATGGACGTGGTCGTCGAGCAGCTCACGCGAGGGCCAATGCTGGACGAACTGCGCCGGGTGCACGACGTCGTGCTCGCCCGCTTCGATAGCGAAACGGTGCGGTTGGCGTCGCTCGTGAAGCGACCGGTGGAGTCCACCGCCGGCGGCGTCGAAGTGAGCCGCGTCGGCCGGGAGCAGATCGCCTGGCAAGAGATCCTGGTGCCGCAGGGCACCGAGACGCGGCTGGGCGAGGCGCTCCGCACGGCGCTCAACGAACAGCGGGGATCGCCGCTGGCGGCCGTGGTGGTAGTCACTGATGGCGCCCAAAACGCCGGCATCGAGCCGGCTGCAGGCATTGAACTGGCCAAGGAGGCGGAAGTTCCCATCTACACGATCGGCATCGGCTCCGCTCAGCGTCCCGAGAGCGTCCGCGTGGGCGACTTTCTCGCTCCCGCCCGGGCGTATCCCGGCGACGCCTTCACCGTCACCGGCTATATCCAGTCGCAAGGCCTGGCCAATCGCACGGTCACGGTCGAGCTTTACTCCCAGCCGGCGGGCGACGAGCAAGCGGTGCCAGCCCTGGAAGGGTCCCAGCGCGTCACGCTGGCGGGCGACGGCGAGGCGGTGCCGGTGAAATACGAAATCACTCCGGACGCGCCCGGGCGACGAACTTACGAATTGCGCATCAGCGCGCCGGCCGAGGATCGCAACGCCGCCGACAACACGCAACAGATCGACGTCGAGGTGGTGGACCGGCAAACTCGCGTGCTGCTGATCGCCGGTGGACCGACCCGCGAGTACCGCTTTCTGCGGAACCAGTTGCGGCGCGACAAGGACATCATCGTAGACGTCTGGCTACAAACCGCCCAGGAAGGCGTCTCGCAAGACGCCAACGCAATCCTGGACGACTTTTGCACCACGCGCGAAGAGCTGTTCCAGTACGACGCGATCGTCGCCTTCGATCCCGATTGGGAGTTGCTCGCTCCCGATCAGGTTGACCTGTTGGAGCAGTGGGTCGCCGAGCAGGCGGGCGGGCTGATCACGGTCGCCGGGCCAATCCACACGACCTCCTGGTCGCGCAATACGCAGATGGCCAAGATCCTCGACCTGTATCCGGTCGAGTTCCAGCGACGGCTTTCGCTGCTGGACGATGCGGAGTACGGGGCCACCACCGCCTGGCCGCTGAAGTTCACCCGGGAAGGGATGGACGCCGAGTTCCTGTGGATTGAAGACAGCGCGGTCGCCAGCGCCCAAGCGTGGCAGGACTTCCCCGGCGTGTACGGTCACTACGGCGTCAAGGGCGCCAAACCGGGGGCCAGTGTCTACGCCCGGTTTTCCGATCCCGAGGCCATCCAGTCGGGCGAGCTGCCGGTCTACTTTGCCGGACAGTTCTACGGTGCCGGGCGCGTGTTCTACTTGGGCAGCGGAGAGATGTGGCGCCTCCGCAGCGAAAGCGAGTCGTATTTCGAGCGCTTCTACACGAAGCTCATTCGCCACGTCTCCCAGGGGCGGCTGCTACGCGGCTCCAGCCGCGGCATTTTGATGGTCCAGCACGACCGCTACCTGTTGGGCGATACGGTCGACGTTCGCGCGCAGCTCTCGGACGAGCAGCACGAGCCGTTCGATGCGCCCAGCATCGCACTGCAAGTGACTCGGCCCGACAGCACGACGCAAACGGTCGTTCTGGCGGCGGATACGGCGCGCAAGGGCAACTTTCGCGGCCAGTTTACCGTGCTCCAGGAAGGCGCCTTTCGGCTCGACTTGCCGGTGCCCGAGACGGTCGACGAACAACTAACGCGGCGCGTACAGGTGCGCGTGCCGGATTTGGAGCGCGAAAACCCGCAGCGCGACGACGCCCTGCTCAGTGAGATTGCCAGCGCCACCGGCGGCATCTACTACGTCGGCTTCGATGCAGCGCTGGGCCGCGGCGGCAGCAAACCGCTGGTGGGGCAACTGCCGGATCGCACCGAGATCACCCGGCTGCTCGGCGCGCCGGACCAGGAGTTTGAAAGGCGCTTGATGTATATCCTGCTCGCCGTTGTGTGCGGGGCGCTTTGTCTGGAGTGGCTGATTCGCCGCCTGTCGCGGCTGGCCTGACCGCACGAACTGGAACCGAACCCCACAACCCGATGAGAAACAACTGACGTCAAAATCATGGCCACGGCAGTAAGACCACTTTCCGGCGAGGGCCCCATCGCGGCCCGCTCGATCGACGCCCTGCTGGCGCGGCTGCGCCGGCGGATCCGGCTGTACGTCTGGATCGAGGGGTTGGCGTCGATCGTCATCGCCCTGGGCGTCGCCTTTTGGGCCGGGCTCGCCCTGGACTGGTTGCTGGAGCCTTCGCCGGCGGTGCGTATTGTCGCGCTGGCGGTGGTGGCGGCAATCGTCGGCGTGGTGGCGTATCGCCGGTTGCTGCGCCGGGCGTTCGTACCGCTGTCTGATACGAGCATGGCCCTGCTCCTGGAGCGGCGCTATCGGGATTTCGATGAAAGCCTGCTCACTGTCGTCGAACTCTCGCGGCGGCCGCCCGGAGACTCCTCCTACGATCTGGAAATGTTGCGGCACACCGGCGATCAGGCCGCGCTCCGCTCGCAGCGAGTCCGGCTCGGCGCGATCTTCGATCCCAGGCCGCTGCTGAGGGGTGTCTCGGCCGCGGTGCTACTGGTTGCGTCCATCGTCGCCTTTGGGGTGTTCAGTTCCGATGCATTCAGCTTCTGGATCGATCGCATCGCACTAACACCGGAGCCCTGGCCGCGCAACACCCGGCTGATGGTTGCGGGCTTCGAGGAGAACGAACATGGCATCCGCACCGTCCGCGTCGGGCGCGACGGCGACCTGGAGCTTATCGTCCAGGCCGATCTCGACATGCCGGCTCCGCCGCCCGAGAGCGTCGAAATCCGCTATCGCATGGCCGACGGGGCACGCGGCCGCGACTCCATGACGCGCATCGGCCGGGCCCTGCCGGGGCGCGACGAATTCCAGGTCTACCGCTACGAGTTCAAGGACATCGTCTCCGACTTCACGTTTGACGTCGTCGGCGGAGACGACCGCGTGGAGGGGCTGCAGGTCGAAGTGGTCGATCGCCCGCAGTTTGTCGGGATGACGCTCGAATTGACGTACCCCGCGTACATGCAGCGCGATCCGCGGAACGTCGAGGTCAGCGGCGTGATGCCAGTCCCCGAGGGGACGCGGCTGGGCATCCGCGCCCAGGCCAACAAGCCGCTCAGCCACGTCGTCGTCCAGGATGTCGATCAGCAGACCCGCAACGAGATCGAAATGACCGGCGCGGTCGACCGCCAGGTCTTCCAGTACAAACTTCCGCCGCTGGATGGTGACAAGCTGTTGACTTTCTTGCTGCTGGACGACGACGGTATCCAAACCCGCGAGCCATACCGCCTGTCGCTCAGCATGGTGGCCGATGAGACGCCGCAGGTGGCGGTGGGTCTAACCGGCATCGGCACTTCGATCACGCCCGACGCGCGGATACCCTTCTCCGGAAAGGTGCTCGACGACTACGCCCTGCAAGAGGCGTGGTTCGAATACCAGGTCGACGAAGGCGAGCCCCGGCGGCAGATGTTCGAGCCGGCGCCCGCCGGGGCGCTGCAGGTCGATGTCGATCAAGCGCTCGACGCCCGCGACTGGAACGATGCCGATCGGCTCACGCCCGGTCAGCGACTGGTGATGTCGGTCCAGGCGACCGACCGCTACGACCTGGCTGGCGAGCCGCATGTCGGCTCCAGCCAGCGATTCTTGCTGGATGTGGTCACGCCGGATCAGCTTCGCGCGATGCTCGAAGGCCGCGAGGGAATGCTCCGCGAGCGATTCGAGACGATCGTCGCGGAGATGACCGAAACTCGTGACCTGTTGGCCCGCGTCGAGCTTTTGAGCGATGTCGACTCGCCGCAACCGGGCAGTGAGACGGACGAAGAGCCGTCCGTGGACGAAGCCGAGGGCGCAGAGGAATCGGCCACAGCCCAGGAGACCGCCTTAGAAGATTCTGCTGACGACACCGCCGACCAAGCCGCCCGCACGGAGGATGCCGATCGACAGACCGCCCAGCATCGCCTCCGGGTGGTGCGCGCGGAACAGAATGTGCAAAGAACCGCCCATGAGACGCTGGGCGTCGCCGCCGCCTTCGACGAGATCCGCGAAGAGCTGATCAACAACCGCATCGACAACGAGGAAGTCAAGCGGCGGCTCCAAGACGAAATTGCCGATCCGCTTAAGAACATCGGCCAGACGTTGGTTCCGGCGCTTGAGGAAAGCCTGGGCGAGTTGAAGGGGCAGATCGGCGATCCGGCCGCGGGCGAGCCGAAATTAGCGGAAGTTCTGCGGCAATCGGACGAGGTCCTGGTGGCCATGCAGCAGGTTCTCGACAAAATGCTGGAACTGGAAGATTACAATGAAGTGATAGAATTGTTGCGGGGAATCATTGAGGAACAGCAGCAGCTCAACGAGCGGACCCAGCGCCGCCGGCGTGAGCGGCTGTTGGAGAACTAGGCGGCTGACTTATGCATTATTGTCTACCTTCACCGGGCATGCCTGCCGCAGCAAGCGGCAACCGCTGCCCAATGGCGAGGCGAACATCCGTCATGAACTTTCAGTCCATCCGATCGGTGCTGCTGGCGGTATTGATGGCGGCAGTCTGCGCCGGACCAGCCGTGGTGCGCGGACAGGAGGACGATGCGCTCCCCGGCCAGGATGGTTCCGGTGCAATCGATTCCGCGCAAGACGACGCTTCCCAGTCCAATCCGGCTGAGGCCGCCGCCGAAGATCCCGATGCGGCCCTGACGCTGGACCAGGGCAAGCTTGCCGACCGCTTCAGCCGCCTGGAACAGGTGGCGCTGCGGCTGGCGGAAATGAGCGCTACGCGCGACCCCAGCCGGGCCAAGCTGCTGCGGGAGATGGTCCGCCAGAGCAAGAACGAACAGGTGCAGTTGCAGTTCGAATCCATCATTCAATTGATGGACGAGGGCCAGCTCGCCCTGGCGACTACAAATCAACAGACGCTCGAAGGACGGCTCGACCAGTTGCTGCAGCTACTGCTCAAGGAGAACCGCGCCGAGCAACTCGAGGCTGAAAAGCAGCGGATCGCCCAATTGCTCAAGGACATCAACCGCATTATCAAGCAAGAGCGCGGCATCAAGGCCCAGACCGAAAGCGGTGCTGACGCCCAGCGGTTGGCCGACGCCCAGGGCAAGATCGCCGACTCCACCCGCCAGATCGCTGAATCCGCCGCCGAAGGCGAAGCGGCCCAAAATGCGCAAGCCGCCGAAGGCGAGCCCAGTGAAGGCAAGCCCAGTGAAGGCAAGCCCAGTGAAGGCGAGTCCGGTGAAGGCGAACCTGGCGACGAGCCTTCCGATGGTGAACCCAGTGAAGGCGAACCCGGTGAAGGCGAACCTTCCGAAGGCAACGACGATGCCGAGCCTTCCGACAACCAGCCTGCCGAAGGTGAGCCCTCCGAAGGTGAGCCCTCCGAAGGTGAGCCCTCCGAAGGTCAGCCTTCCGAGAACCAACAGGGCGAACCTTCTGAAGGTCAACCGAATCCGGGACAGCCGGGGCAACCCGGTCAGCAGGGCCAGCAAGGACAACAGGGCCAACAAAGCCAGCAGCCGCCGCCGGTCAGCGAGCGCTTGCGCCAGGCCCAACAGCGGATGCAGCAGGCCCAGCAAAAGCTCGAACAAGCCGAGCGCGAAGGCGCAATTGACGATCAGCAGCAAGCGCTGGACGCCCTGGAGCAAGCCAAGGCCGAGCTGGAAAAGATTCTTCGCCAGTTGCGCGAGGAAGAGATCGAGCGGATGCTCGTGATGCTCGAAGCCCGCTTCCGCCAGATGCTCGAAGCGCAGCTCGAAGTCTACGAGGGCACGCTGCGGGTCGCCAAGGTGCCGGTCGAGTCCCGCGATCAGGACGACGAGATCGAAGCCGGTCGTCTCAGCCGCAAGGAGTCGGCAATTGTTTTGGAGGCCGACAAGGCGCTCAACCTGCTCCGGGCGGATGGCTCTTCGGTCGCCTTCCCCGAGGCGGTCGAGCAGATGCGCGGCGACATGCAACAGGTGGCGGATCGCTTGCGCCAGGTCGAGGTCGGCGAGCTGACGCAGGGCATCGAACAGGACATCATTCGCTCGCTGGAGGAGATGCTTGACGCGCTGGAAAAGGCCATCGCTGAAATGGAGAGCGACCGGCATCAACCGCCCAGTCAGCAGCAGCAGGCCGGCGAGCCGGTCGATCCGGCCTTGGTCGATAAGTTGGCGGAGTTGCGGCTGATCCGCTCACTGCAGATGCGGGTGAACGATCGCACCGACCTCTACGCCAAGCTCATTGAAGAGGAGCCGTCGCAACGGGCCGGCGTGCTCGAACAGCTCGATGAGCTTTCCAACCGCCAACAGCGAATCTACAAGGCCACGCACGATCTCCACTTGGGGAGAAACCAATGAACGCCCTTCAGCAGCGCGTTGAAACACTGGGACTGGCTCCGAGCATAGGGAGCGTCGCCCCGGAGGATCCCGCGCCGCGACGTGCCTGTCCCAATTTTTCAACAGCGGGTCGAGGCGCAAGACTGGCGCTACTCGCCGCCGCGCTCTGCCTGACGGCCTGTGCGGCGGCCGTGGCCGACGACCTGAGCCAAGCGCCAAGCTGGACCTCGCCGGCGACCGAGTCGGTTCGCGATCAAGTCGCCAAGTGGCTGGACGGCCAGGAGTCGCTCGACGACGCGCAGCGGCAGGCGGCGATGGAGCGGTGGCAGGGTGAAGAGAACCCGGCGATTTCTTCGGCGACGCTGCTCGACCGGCTTGCCGAGACGCTTGCCCTGGCCGACGAAAATGTTGCGCAACTGATCGAAGACTGTACCCAGCCCTACCAAGAGACATCGCTCCCCGAAGCGCCGTGGCTGCTGGAAGGAGACGACGCTCGCGCCGACTTCGTCTCCCACAACATGCGGCTGTACTTCGGCCGCTGGCTGGCCCAGCACCGGCTGTTCGAAGAGGCGCTCGTGCAGATCGCCGATCTTACGCCCGAGCAGGTGGTCGATCCGGCGTCGCTGTTGTTCTATCAGGCGGTCTCTCACCAGCGCGTGGTGAACGTTGAGCAAAGCCAGCAGGCACTTGCCAAGCTCTTGGAGCGCGAGAACGAACTGCCGCGGCGCTATCGCGACTTGGCCGTGCTGATGCGCGAAGACCTGTCGGGCGTTGAGCCGGACTCGCTCGACCATATTGCCCGGCGGATGGACGACGTGCAGCGCCGGCTCGACTTGGGCTTCGCCGATAAAAAGGTCCGGCTGATCGAGGACGGGGTTGTCGAATCGCTCGACAAGCTGATCGAAGAGTTGGAAGAGCAGGCCCAGCAACAGCAGCAACAGCAACAAGCCGGTTCGCAAGGTCAGCCTTCGGGGCAGCCGATGCAGGACAGCCGCATCGCACGGCAGCAAGGGCCGGGCGAAGTCCAGCCGCGGGATATCGGGGATGAAGCCGGCTGGGGTTCGCTGCCGCCCAAGCAACGCGAAGAGGCGATGCAGCAGCTCGGCCGCGACTTCCCCTCGCATTACCGCGACGTCATTCAGCAATACTTCAAGCGGCTGGCCGCGGGCGAATCCTCGTCCCAGGCGGAGCCCTAAGAAAATTCAAGCCGGAGCCCTAAGGAAACGCGTCCATGTGGAATCTACTCTCGGCAATCGCGCTGGTCGTCGCCGCGCCGCCCGTCGAGGCCCAGTCGCTCGACGGTCAGGTCACCCAGGGCAACCTGGTCGCTGTCGACCAGCAAGCGGTGACGCTGGAAACGCCCGAGGGCGAGAAGCAGTTCACGCCCAACGAGTTGCTGTCCGTGCGCATGCATCCCGGTGCCACACCGGCGGAAGCGACTCCGCCGGAGGAGCAACCGGCCGCCCCCGCGCAGCCAGCGCTGATACGCGTGGAACTGATTGATGGATCTCATTTGCCGGCCGAGGCATTCACCACCCAGGGCGATACGGCCAGCATCAAGCTCGCCGGCGGGCAGACGGTCGAGCTTGCGACTTCCGCCATCGCCGCCGTGCGGATGCAGCCCCACGACGAGAAGCTCGCCGCCCTGTGGGAGCAATTCGAGCAGCTTGACGTCGCCGGTGACATGGTGGTCATCCGCACCCGCGGGGCGGCCGATTATCTTGAAGGCGTCCTGCAAGGCACCGACGACAAAAACGTGGTCCTCAAGTTCGATGGCGACGACTTCCCCATCGCCCGCGAGCGCGTGGTGGGGTTGATTTACTACCGCAGAGACAGCCAGCAGCCGAAGCCGATCTGCACCGTCCGCGGCCAAAACGAACTGCGCCTGGTGGCCCGCGAGGTGCGACTCCAGGACGAATCACTCCACGTCGTGACCACCGCCGGCGCGGAGCTTTCGCTGCCGCTGACCGAAGTGGCCGAGTTGGACTTCTCCCGCGGCAAGATCGAGTACCTCAGCAACATGACGCCCGGCGAGGTGCAGTGGACACCCTACTTCGGCCTGCCGGCCGAATCACTCGCCGCGCTGCAATCGTTCGGCGAACCGCGCCGCGACCAGGCGCTCGAAGGCGGCCCCTTGCTGTTGGACGGACGCAGTTACGCGCGGGGACTGGCATTGCGCAGCCGAACGCGGCTCACGTATCGTCTGCCCGAGGGCTTTCGCGAGTTGACCGCCACCGCCGGCATCGACGACCGGCTCGACGACCGCGGACACGTCCGCCTGGTGATCGAAGGCGACGGCCGCACGCTGTTCGACCAGCCCATTGCCGGCAGTGACGACCCGGTGCCCTTGCGGCTGGACATCGCCGGAGTGCGAGATCTGATGATTTTCGTCGACTACGGAGAGAACCTGGACATCGCCGATCATCTCGACCTGTGCGAGGCGAGGATTTCGAAATGAAGCCAATCGCGCTAATGCTTTCCCATCTACTGATCCTCACCGCGCCGGCCTGGGCTGCCGCTCCGCCGGAGGTGGTGCTCCAAGCGGAAGCCGAGCGGGTCGAGGTGATCGCCAAGGCCCGGGCCGCGGCGGTCTGCGTCTTCGCGCGGGAAGGTCAAGGCGGCGGCTCCGGCGTAGTGATCTCGCCGGACGGCTACGCGCTGTCGAACTTCCACGTCACCAAGCCGGCCGGCAACGCCATCCGTTGCGGCATGCTGGACGGCCGCGTCTATGACGCGGTGATCGTCAGTGTCGATCCCACCGGAGACGTGGCCTTGATCAAGCTCTTCGGCCGCGACGACTTCCCCCACGCGGAACTGGCCGATAGCGACACGGTGCGCGTCGGCGACTGGGCCTTCGCTGTCGGCAACCCGTTCCTGCTGGCCAACGATCTGGCGCCGACCGTTACCTACGGCATCGTCTCGGGCGTGCATCGCTACCAATACCCGGCCGGCACGATTCTCGAATACACCGACTGCATTCAGACCGACGCCGCCATCAATCCCGGCAACTCCGGCGGTCCGCTCTTCAATGCACAGGGTCAGTTGATCGGCATCAACGGCCGAGCGTCGTTCGAGAAGCGCGGCCGCGTCAACGTCGGCGTCGGATATGCCATCTCCATCAACCAGATCAAGAACTTCCTCGGCTATCTCAAGAGCGGGCGGATCGTCGATCACGCGTCGCTCGGCGCCACGGTGCGCACCGATTTTGACGGCCGCGTCGTCGTCGACCAGATCCTCGACGACAGCGACGCCTACCGCCGTGGAATGCGGCGCGGCGACGAGATCGTCCGGTTCGCCGGCCGTTCGATCACCACGGTCAACAGCTTCAAGAACGTGCTGGGTATCCTGCCGCAAGGCTGGCGGGTGCCGCTCACTTATCGGCGCGACGGCCAATCGCACGACTGCCTGGTCCGCCTGGCGGCTCTGCATCACGAGGGTGAACTGGCCGAGGCGGTGCGCAGCGGCCCCACGCCCTCGCCGGATGAAGGCCCTGATGAGCAGCCCGAGGGCCCGCAGCAGCCGCTTCCGCTGCCGACCGAGCCGGCGCCGTCGGCCGAGATGCCCGAGATCGTCGCGCAGCATTTCGAAGCTCGTGCCGGCTACACGAACTATTTCTTCAATCAGAGCAACCGGCAGCGCGTCTGGGACGCCTTCACCGCCCGCGGCGACTTCTCCGGCCTGACAACCGGCTGGATGCTCACCGGCGAAACGCCCACCGGCGAGATGTTCACCGTCGAGTTGGCCGACGAGGAAGGCGCCATTCGGCTGCCCGAGGGCGAGTCGCTGGCGCGCTTCGATGATGTGCTCTCCGCGGCGACCAAACCCGGCGGCAGCGGAGGGCTGCTGGCGGCGCTGCACCTGTGGCGGCGACTGTTGCTCGTCGGCCCGGCCGAATACGGCGAGGTCTACTATCTCGGCACCGCTCCCCTGCCCGGCCGCGCCGAGTTGGTCGACGTGCTGGTCGGCAACCACGCCGGCATCGAGACGACCTTCTATTTCGATCCTTCGCTGGGCGACCTGGTCGCGGTGGAGATGTTCGGCCAGTATGGTGCCGATCCGTGCGAGATTTACTTCGACGACATCCGCGAGATCGAAGGCCGGCACTTCCCGCACCGCCTGGAAGTCCGCCACGGCGACATTGTCTACGCCGTGCTGGAAGTCAAAGAGGTCGCCTTCGAGCGGCCTGTGGAGAACTAAGCGTGACTAACCGCCGCAAAAATAACGTGGCACAGACATTCCTGTCTGTGTCCTTTTGCTCCCTCTCCCTCTGGGAGAGGGCCGGGGAGAGGGCTTCCTCCGTGGCACAGACATTCCTGTCTGTGACCGCTAACTCCCTCTCCCTCTGGGAGAGGGTCGTCTCTTTTTTCTACCACACCCGCTGGGAGAGGCCCGTCTCTTTTTTCTCCCTCTCCCTCTGGGAGAAGAGGGCCGTCTCTTTCTTCTCCCTCTCCCTCTGGGAGAGGGCCGGGGAGAGGGTTTGCGCGGTGGCGGAGAGGGCGCCTCACAACCTACGCTTGCGTCTCCTATCATTGCTCCCCGCGCTGCTCATTCTCTTCACTGCCGTGCGGCTCCCGGCTCAGGTCTCCTTCGCCCCGGTGGTCGACGAGGTTCAACCCCAGATCGTCAAGATCTACGGCGCCGGCGGCCTAGCCGGCTTGGAGGCTTACCAAAGCGGCTTTCTGATTTCGGCCGAGGGTCACATCCTCACCGCCTGGAGCCACGTGCTGGACGCCACCAGCGCCACGGTCCACCTGCACGACGGCCGCCGCTACGAGGCCGAGTTGGTCGGCGCCGATCCGCGCGTCGACGTCGCCGTGCTGAAGATCGACGCCGAGAACCTTCCGTACTTCGATCTGAACGTCGCGCCCGAGGCAACTGAAGGCACCCGCGTGCTCGCGTTTTGCAATCTGTTTGGCATCGCCACCGGCGACGAGCCGGCCAGCGTGTTGCACGGCCGCATCGCGATCACTACACCGCTGGCCGCCCGCAGCGGCGCATATCCTACGCTGTACCGCGGGCCGGTCTACATTCTGGACGCCATGACGAACAACCCCGGCGCGGCCGGCGGTGCGCTGACCGACACCAGCGGCCGCCTGCTGGGCATGCTCGGCAAAGAAGTGCAAAGCACGCTCACGGGCACCTGGCTGAACTACGCCTTGCCGGCCGATCGGATTCGCCCGGCAGTGCACGCCCTCCTCTCCGGCGAGTCGGCCGATCCGCTTCCCGAAGATCGTCCCCGCGCGGAACAGGCAATCACGCTGGCCGACCTGGGCCTGATCCTGGTGCCCGACGTGCTCACGCGCACGCCGCCGTTCATCGACGCGGTGCGCCCCGACTCGCCCGCCGCCGTGGCCGGCCTCGCGCCGGACGATCTGGTCGTCTTCCTCGAAGAGCGGCTCGTCCCTTCGTGTCAGATGCTTCGCGAAGAGCTCCAGTTCATCGCGGCCGATCAGCCCGTCTCGCTGACCGTGATGCGCGGCGACGAGCTGGTTCAGGTCACGCTTCAGGTGCAGCAGGACTAAAGGGCGATTGAAGAAATGGGACTCGCTCCGACCATGACAAACGCGCGCACCGACCACTCCCTCTCCCTCTGCGAGGGCCAATCCTTTTCCTCCCTCTCCCTCTGGGAGAGGGCCAGGGAGAGGGCTTTCCCGTGGCACAGACATTCCTGTCTGTGTCCTTTGTCTCTCTCCAGCAGACGCCGGATCCACGGGACAACACTTCCCACAATGGCAACCCTGAATGAATACCCCCTCTCCCGACCTCTCCCCGCCGGGGAGAGGAGTTGACGTGCAGCACACACAATCGAGTTCAAATCAATAACCACATGCCCATGACCGAACCGCATCGACATCTCCGCCCGCTCGCTGCACTGGTTTGCCTGCTGGCCATAGCCGCCGTGGCCATCGCGCAGCAGGACGAAGCCCCAGCCGACCTCGCGGCCCTGGAAGAACAGGCCATGCGGGCAGCCGCCGCGCGCGTGGCCGATTCGGTCGTGCGGATTCAAACCGTCGGCGGCCTGGAACAGGTCGAGGACGTGCTGGTCGGCACCGGACCCACCACCGGGCTGATCGTCTCGCCCGACGGGCTGATCGTCTCCAGCGCCTTCAACTTCGTGCAGCGGCCTTCGTCCATTCTGGTCACGCTGTCCGATGGCAGCCGCGCGCCCGCCCGGCTCGTCGCCACCGACCACAGCCGCATGCTCGTTCTGCTCAAGGTCGAAACAGAATTGTCGCTGCCCGTGCCGGAGCCGGCCAGCGCAGAGGCGATCCGCGTCGGCCAATGGGCGATCGCCGTCGGTCGGGCGTATCCCGGCGAGGGCACCAACCTTTCCGCCGGCATCGTCAGCGCCACTCGTCGCATGTTCGGCAAGGTGCTGCAGACCGACGCGAAGGTCTCTCCCAGCAATTACGGCGGCCCGCTGGTCGACATCCACGGCCGCGTGCTGGGCGTACTCGTGCCGATGTCGCCGCAGGACGAGAGCGTCGTCGCCGGCGCCGGCTGGTACGACTCCGGCATCGGCTTCGCCGTTCCGCTGGAAGACCTCCAGCGCGTGCTGCCGCGGCTGGCCGCCGGCGAGGATCTGCACCCCGGCGTGCTGGGCGTCAGCCTCGAAAGCGGCGACCCCTACGTTAAGCCGCCCCAGGTCGCCGTCGTGTGGCCGAAGTCGCCCGCCATCGACGCCGGGCTGCAAGTGGGGGACCGCATCGTGGGGGTCGACAATCGCCAGGTCGAATCGCAGATGCAGCTTCGGAACGCCCTGGGCAGCCACTACGCCGGCGAATCCATCCACCTCGCGCTGCTCCGCGGCGACCAGCGGATCGAGACCGAGCTTGGGCTCGCCGAAGAAGTGCCCGCCTTCTTGCACGCCTTCCTCGGCGTGCTGCCGATGCGCGCCGTGGGCGAGGATCAGGACGATGGCGTCACCGTGCGATTTGTGTATCCCGAAAGTCCGGCCGACAAGGCCGGCATCCAGTCGGGCGACCGTATCACGGCAATCGACGACCGACCGGTCGCATCGCTGGAGGCCGCCCTGGCCGCCATGAACACGCACATCGCCGGCGATGCATTCAAGATTCAGCTCCAGCGGGAGGGCGAGCAAGTCACTCTCGAAGCCACCGCCGGCGAGCTGCCCATCGAAATTCCTGCTTCGCTGCCCCGCGCGCGCGACACCGAAGCGCACCCGCCCGCCGACCAGCCGCCGGCCGATCGGCCCGCGGTGGGCGTCACCGAGCTGAAACTGCCGGAAGTTCAAAAGGGCGCGTTGGTTTACGTGCCGGAAGACTACGATCCGGCCGTCCGCCACGGCGTGGCCGTCTGGCTACACGATGCCGGAGGCCTCGACGAGGAAGCCCTGGTGCGGCTGTGGCAAAAGCACTGCGACGAGCGGGACCTGATCCTGCTGGCTCCCCGCGCGGCCGAGGCCGGCGGCTGGCAGCCTGGCGAGGCGGAGGTCTGCCGCAAGCTGCTGGACCTGGTCGAGAACACCTACTCGATCGATCCGCGCCGCATCGTCGCCCACGGCTATCGGACGGGCGGAGCGATGGCGTATCTCTTGGCGGCCGAAGACCGCGAGCGGATTCGCGGCGTGGCGGTTGTCGAAGCGCCGTTCCCGCGCGGCGCCAGCCGCCCGTCGGCCGAACCGGTTCGACGTCTGGCCATCTACAGCGCCGCCGCCTCCGCCGGCCCGCTTGCGCAGCGGATCGCGCAAACGGTCGAGCTTTTGACCGCCGCCAAGTTCCCGGTCACCGTGCTCGACCTGGGCGCTCAGCCCCGCTACCTCAACGACGACGAGCTCGACGGTTTGGTCCGCTGGATCGACACGCTGGACCGGTTTTAAACACGTCGAATCACGGGTAACGAGTGAGAAATACTTCGAACACGTGTGCTACGTCATGCCGACCAGTTGCGGGCTGCCCGCGATCGCATTCGGTTCGCGTCGTCGTCTCCGACGAACTCTTCTTTCACGGGGTCGAGCGTCAGTTTGCGCTGAAGAATCCAGGCGATCGCCGCTGCATGGCACGCGATGTGCGAACGCCGCATGACGTCGGGATTGGCGGCGGTTGCTCGCCGCGTGCGCATGCAGTCGAAGAAATCTCGCGCGTGGGCCGATACGTCAAGTCCGTGCACGCGCTTGATGCCTTCGGGGAATTCCTTGCGCAGCGATTCAGGTTTGACCACGATTTCGCCGCTATCGCCGGTTTCAACCGAACCCTCGTCCCCCTCAAATCTCACAGGACAGGTCCCCAGCCGCGTCATGTAGTGTGGTTCCCGGTTGCCGAACGCCTCCGGCAGGAAATCGAGCACTAGCTTCACACCGTTCTCGTAATGGCACACCACGTTCTTGTCGCTCGGCTCGTACTTGGTCGGCATCGTGTCATCCGCCTGATTCGCCCATTGGCATAAATCGACGGTGTGCGCGCCCCAATCGAGCAAGCGCGCTCCCGAATCAAAATCCCACTGGCCTCGCCAACCGCCCTCCACGTATTTCTTATTGTACGGGCGCCACGCGGCCGGGCCGAGCCACAGATTCCAATCCACGACGTCATCGTTCGGCTGCTGCTCCACGGGTAGCCAACTGTTTTCGAGCACCGGCATGTAAACCGAAGCGTGCAGCGTGCGCAGCTTGCCAAGCTTCCCGGACTGTGCGAACTCAACAGCCAGTTGGAAATTCTGCACGCTGCGCCGCTGCGTTCCCGCCTGGAAGATTCGATTTTCACGGTGCATAGTGTCGGCCAGTTTTTGACAATCGGCGATCGTGATGCCGCACGGCTTTTCGCTATACACGTCCTTACCTGCCTCAGCTGCGAAAATCGAGGCCGGGGCGTGCCACCGGTCTCCGGTGGCGATTAGGACGGCATCGATATCCTTTCGGTCCAATAGTTCGCGGAAGTCGCGATACAACACGCAGTCTTCATTGCCGTAGTGGTTGTCGACCAGTTTTTTTCCTGACTGGCGACGACTTGCCTGGATATCCGCAATGGCGATACATCGCACGTCTTTGTGTGGAAGCATCGCACTCAGGTCATAGGCGCAGCGCGGCCCAATGCCGATGACCCCCAGCGTGATTGTCTCGCTGGGCACGACATTGCCATCGCGGCCGATGGCCGAGGACGGGATTATGGTGGCCGCAGAAATGGCCGCAGCAGACGTTGTAGCGGAGATTAGAAAATCGCGACGAGACGTTTTATCAGTTTGGTACACTTGGTAGGTTCCTTATCAAATCGTTGGTTAATACTAAACACGCCCGAGTATCATTTCGCGCCCTTCGCCGGCACACACCGACGGCCAGGCGAAAATCATCGATCTTGTTCCAAGGAAAGCGTTTCACCAGGATGCTCGAAAAGATAACGAATCGCAACTTCGTCCAGGGCACGGCCGTAGAACTGCACATCGTCCAAATCCCCACCGAGAAATTGCTCTTGTTGCACATCGTTGGACGGAACTCGTCCCAGGCAAGCAACCGTTGGATTTACCAAGTCAATGGGAGCGATCGCGCGAGTATTGATCACCCCGCCCGTTCGTCGTGGTTCGATCAGGGCTTGCCCGTCTCGATAAATTGTCACGTTACCTCCGCTGACGGAAACGGCGACATGGTACCAGCGATCGGACTCCCAGCCTGACACGCCAGCCGAGATTCGATCGAAATAGTCGCCTTGTTGCCAGCCGTAAAAGAGCCATGGTCCGTGTAACTCGAATTGGACTCGCTGTCGCTCCGTGCCATCGGAGACGGAGAAGACAATGTCATCGGCATTCCGCAGCCATGCCGCCAGCGTAAAGGCCCTGGTGTTTGCGAGCGCCGACAAATGTTCGCTGAAGTCGACGTACCCGTTTGCGCCGAGTGCCAGTGCGCGGCCCGTCTTGCCCTGCAGCGTGCGCTTGCTCGTAGGCAGATTGAATCTCCCGTGAAAATGATTCCGCGATGCGTCCGTCACCAGCGAATCCTCCGCATGGTCGTCGAGTCTCCAATGCGCCAAGAGCAGCGGGTCCAACTTGTCCCCTTTGATGGCTGTGATCTTGCCCGACGCGTCGACATCCGCCGACTGTCCGGTGCTGAGTGACTGAATGCGATTAGCTCGGCCAGCATTGGACAAATGCAAATCGACCAAGCCTTCGAGGACGTCGATCTCGGACGCCCCGGACTGCCGGCCAACCGACAGTTTGAACTCCGTCCCCAGGTCGACGACTTCCATTGACGCCGTGCCGACGGCGAAGTCTCGGGCACTCTCCGGAGCATGAACACGAATGTTGCCGTAGTTCAAGAAACCACGCAGCGGAGAATCTATCGCAAAGGAGGCCGGTCCCTCAAGCTGCACGGTTGCACCGCTACTGAATGACAATTCGACCGTGCCAGCGTCGAGGTTGATCCACCCTTTTCCAAGGGCAGTGCCAACCGGCAAGGTGCGACCGCGAGGGCCAACCCATATCACGTCGCGACTGACGGACGTCAGCGTCGCGATCGGGTCTTGATCATGGCGCTGGGCAATGGATTCCTCGATTGAACCCTCTTGCATGCCGCGCCCCAGCGCAAATCCAATCGTGACCCCCACGAACAATGCGGCAGCGGCCAACAATCGGTTGCGGCGCTGCATACGATCGCGATGCGCTGACGATTCGCTTGCGATTGCCTCGCCAACCGGCGATGCGACGTCTGATGGTTGTCCATCCACCGCAGAGAAGGGGGCGAATCGCCACGCCAGCAGCGCATGAGTCGACTGGTAACGGACGAATTGTTCGAGGGCTGCTTCGTCGTCGCGCAGCAGCATGTTGAGCCGAGACCTCTCCTCGGCCGACAGTTCCTCCTGCTCCAAGCGTTTCAGCAGCAGCGCCAATTCGTCATCTGGAGTCGGTGTACTCATCGATCTAACCCTCCGCGGCCAGTTTGCGCTCGATGCAGCTTGCCAATCGCAACCGCAGCCGATACAAGAGATCTGCCACGGCACCGACGGACCTCCCCAGTTCGTCGGCTAACTGAGCGATCGACAAGCCATCGGAATAGCGGCGGAGGAGGATCTTGACGCGACCCTCCTCCAACTCGCCAAGGCAATCCTCCAGGGCATCCATCGAGTCATTCCATCGGTGTCCTGCCCGTGCCGCCTTCGTCGCGATCAGGTCGACAACGTCGTTGGTCAGCACCAATCGATCACGCCGTTGGCGCTTGCGAAACGCCTGAACCTGAAGCCTGGCGAAGCGACACGCCCAAGGCCAATACTCCATCGCCGGGTCGAATTCCGACCGCTTTTTCCAAAGGGCCAGATTGGTTTCAGAAAGGACGTCGCGGGCATCGTTCGCGTTGGTGACAAGCGACAGAATGAATGCAAACAGCGCGGGCTGTGCCGCCGTCATTTGCGTCACGAATTGCTCGTTTTGGTGCTCAGCGAAATCAGTCATGAGAGATTTCTGTGCAAGGACGCAAAATCCTTGGGAGCATTAGCCGCTTCGGACCTTCCATCAGAGGAAAAGCCGCTCGAATTCCGGAATCACGGATCTCTGGCCTGATGTCGCGAGGGGCTGGACTAATTGTCTCATAGCAGATTTCCAGGATTTCACCGTCAAGGGGGCGCCGCATCATGCAATTCCGCACGATTCTCCGCCAGTCACGGCCTACCATTTTGCTGCACTACTTTGTAATTCTCATATGCCTGCTAGCCTGCGGGCCAGGCTTCCGCCGCTTGGAGGCCGCCGATCCTGATTTCATCCCCCTTTTTGACGGACGAACTTTTACTGGCTGGGAAGGCGACACCAAGACCACTTGGCGAATCGAGAACGGTGCGCTGGTCGCCGGCACCTTGGATACACCGCAGCCTCGGAATGAGTTCCTTGCGACCGCGCGTGCTTATCGAGACTTTGAATTGCGTCTAAAGTGGAAGCTGGAAGGCGACCGTCAAAAGGTGAACGGCGGGATTCAGTTTCGCTCGCGCCGCATTCCTGGCAATCACGAAATGATCGGCTACCAGGCAGATCTTGGCTCCGACGTCGACGGAGCCCTGTACGACGAAAGCCGCCGAAACCGCTTTCTAGCTCGACCCACCGACGATGTTGTCAAAAGGGCAATCAAGCCGACGGGCGAGTGGAATGACTATGTCATTCGTGCCGAGGGAACGAGAATTCAGATTTGGCTAAACGGCGTCAAGACAGTGGACTACGTAGAACGCGATTCCGATATCGACGACAAAGGTGTAATTGCAGTTCAGATTCATGGCGGAGGGCCGCTGGTAGTACGCTACAAAAACATCGTCCTGAGAGATCGCGAACAGTAATCTCCCGGGGAAATCTTCCCGTGCTCGCCGCCTGGCCATCTACAGCGCCGCCGCTTCGGCCGGCCCGCTTGCCCAGCGCATCGCGCAGACGGTCGAAGCCCTGACGGCCGCCTAGTTCCCCGTCACCAACGTGGACCTGGGCGACGACGCCCGCTACCTCAACGACGACGAGCTGGCCGAGCTTGCCCGCTGGATCGATACGCTCGATCGGTTTTAGGTCGGGACATAAAATAACGCGCGTCATCTGTCGCTTGGCGCTATACGTGCTACGAACCCGCCGCATCTTGGGATTGCAATAGATAAAGTACTGTTCGCGGACACGATTTGCTTGCGGTGCGTAAGCGCGGCAGGCCCGCGAGCCTCATCGTCAAGGTAAACGTCCGCGTCGAATGCCCCGTCCCCCAGGAAGGGCAGCGGAATGTCAATTTCCCGAGCGTCATTCGCGGTCATTCCGCCAAGGTACCACGCGTCTTGCCGGCGGCGGGCAACGATAAGACATTGACCAAACTCGGCATGCAATACCCGCGTTTCGTCCCAGATGGTGGGAACGTCGACCAGAAACTCAAGACCCCCTTGGCCGCGGTACGCGGAGGGATAGTCGGCCATCATCGGCAAGTGATTCTGATACACCACGTACATGGCCAATTGATGTCCGCGCGTGCCCTGCACGGGCGGAGCGACGTCGCGGGGCCGGTATTCCTCCGGCAAGACGCTCCGCATACCGCCCTGGTGGTAGTCGAGCGGGCCGGCCAACATCCGGATAAACGCCGCATCGAGGTTGTGCACCGGCGGTGTGCCCTCGGGCTGCCACTTGTTGTATTCCTGGTTGAGGACCGCCTCGTAGCTGAGAACGTTGGGCCATGTTCGCTCCATTCCCGTCGGCTTGTAGGCACCGTGCCACGTGACGGTCAGGTGGTGTTCGGCGGCCTTCTCCGCGACCTCATGATACCAATTGACCATCTCCTGATCGTCACGGTCCATGAAGTCGATCATCACTCCCTCGATGCCCCACTTTTCATAAGTCGCGAAGGCCTCGTCAAGCTGCGGCCGAAGTGCTTTCCAGTGCATCCACAATCGCAGCCGCACTCCCTTTTCCTTGGCGTGGCGCAGCACTTCCGGCATGTCGATCGACGGCCCCGCGGTGGTAACGTCCGTCGGGCCCATCGGTTGAATCGGCCCGCCATACCAGGCGACGTCGAGACCGTCGAGTGAGTGATACGGAATACCGTGTTCGGCGCAAAAGTCGATGTAGTGCTTCATGGTGGCGGTGTTCACGCCCGGCTCGAATTCCACGCCTTCGAGGACGTAATGGTTCCACCACGGGAATGTCGTCTTGCCTGGCCTGATCCACGACGGGTCTTCGATCTTCGAGGGCTCATTCAGATGGAAGATGATGTTCGATTCAATCAGCCTTCCCGGATCGTCGGCAATCATCAGCACCCGCCACGGCGATGCAAACGGTGTTTTTCCGACGACCTTCGCCGCCCCCGGCGGAGACCCTTCCGGAGTCACGTCAGCCGGCAAGGGAGAAAGAACCGTCTCGAGTGATTGCCTTCCGGTCTCGGATCGAACCAGATACGCGCCCGCGTAGTCGGTCAAACTCGCTTCCGTCACCGCGATCCATGCGCCGCGCGGATGCTCGATGAGAATTGGCAGGGCAATGAGCGCGCCATCGTCGTTGCCGAGTTCCGAAATGCGCTTCGTTGCGTAGTACGCCTCATACGAAGTCGTATAGTTATCCAGCTTCAGAAACCGTGCCCGCAGATCGTCCGGAAACGTTAGCCGCGTGAACTCATCGGTGATCGTGAATTCCGCGAGCGACTCCTGCTTCGGAAGTACGTAGCGAAACGCAATCCCATCGTCGAACGCGCGAAATTCAATCACCAGTTCTCGACGAGGTTCAATCGTTTCGGTAAGCGAGACGGTCAGTTCGTCGTGCTGATCCCGGGCCGACGATGCCTTGCCGACGGGGATCGTATACGTCTCGTCGCGGCTTTCTCGCTTTGCCTCCGTGAGCGTCATATTTTCACGGAGTTTTCCCGAACCGGCCAATTCGATTCCCAAGGTTGCGGACATGAGTTCGACGTCGCGCCGCGCCACTTGAAAGGCGGGCCGCCCTCGCTCATCGAGCTGAAACGTTGCACGCAACTGGCCGCTGGGAGAACTGAGCACCAGCGGCTGCATCTCGTTCTGGGCTCTCGCCGCCGGCGCGAAAATGAGTGTCAGGACCAAACTAGCATGCAGTCGGAGTGGTAGAGTCATGTGTAATAGGCCTGCCGGAAGGAGCAATTCTCAGCGGAAAGACAAATAGCGGCACCGTCGATTGTACCGCGCCCAGGCACGGCAGAGATTCCGCCCCAGCGCACAGCGTGGCAGAGTTGGCTGCCCAGTGGTCGAAGTCATTCATTCCAACAGCGACTCGATCGGCTGCTGCCCGTGGCGCGAGATCGATCGCTGTACCGGATCGGACATTTCGATTCATATTCGGCAGAAAAGTCGAATGTCCTCCTTCCTGCTCGGTTTGAGAAGCCCGTGAATGAGGGTGGTACGCACAGCGGGCCCTACTTGGCGTATCCCCACGCTTCAAACGACCGGCTCCATGCGCGGGCCACGCGCTGTCGCAATTCGACCGGCATTTCCGGAAACGTGTTTCGCGAATAGCCGCGGATCGTTTCAACGTAATCCCGCAAGACCGGCTCCACGTATGCGAAGTCCGGAAGCTGTAGCGCCTCGTAGATCCGCCTCACCTGCCCGACGGGATCACGCTCCAGTTCCCCAAAGCGAACTTCGCAAAAGTTCTCGTCCGTTAGCCGGTGACGCTGCGAAAAAAACGCGTCATAGATTTCCACGTGGTCTTGCAAAATGCGCTGCTCGTCGACTTCACCCCGCTGCAGCCCCCAAAACGATTTCACCCTGCGCCACGTGTGCTGTGAAGATTGGAAGACCGCGTACGGGTCGCGGTGAATGTGAATGAACTTCGCCTCCGGAAAAAGATCGAGTAAAACCTTCACGCGACCCGTATGGGCCGGCGACTTCAAGATCAGCGGCCGCTGATGCTTGAGGGTGAGCTTCTGGAGAAACCTGGTGAAGGCGGCTTTCCAACTTTCCAATTCCTCCGCGGTAGCCTCGGTCAACGTGAGAAACTTCTGATACCGCTGGCCGGTGCGGGGAAAGATGACCAGTGCCAACGCGAACGAGAGCCCACTGGGCACCAGGACAAACTCGTCCTCCTGCGGTTCCTCCACTCCAGCTTTGACGTTGTCCATCGGCCGTGTCGGAGGCATCATCGATTGCATGACTCGACTGCCCGACCGCCCCGTGGTCAGGAACGTGTGCGGGTAGAACACTTCATAGGTGCTGGGAAACGCGAAGCGGTCATCCTTGGCCAGCAGGTTATGCAGATGCGTGGTCCCGCTGCGCCACACGCCCAGGATGAACAGCGGCGGGTGAACCGACGTGCCGGCAATCGCTCGGCCGTAGCGCCATTCTTCCCAGCTCGCTACGAGCGAGTTCACGACGCTGTTGGCAGTAATGAACGCCGCTTTCGGCCAATACTCCACGTCGACCGCAAAGCGATTGTCGCGCAGCACGCGCAGCCACTCGCCCAGCGTGCTTCCGCAGAAGCCGCCGGGGCCCAGACGTTCAAGCAGCGTGCTTTGCCACGACATGCCAGTGGTGCGAATACCCCTTCAAAGTCGCTTCTTTTCACGGATGATGTCGATCGTCGGCTGGACCTCTTCGAGTGCTTCCCAGCCGAGGGCGACGTAAGCTTCCAGCACGCGAATCAAAACCTCACGCTGGGCATCCGTGAATAGCGCCATGCGCTGATTGTACTCCCGCCGGTACTCGTGCGAATACCGGCCGAACTCGTGGATCTGTGGGATGAACGAGAGATAAAAGGTCACCGTAAAGGCAACGTCCCCGCACGCCACGTCGTCGAGACTGGCGAGCAACAGGGCCGGCATGTAGTAGTGGTAAGCCTCGGGCGTCAGGTCCGGTATCGGCGTGTCGCCGAGGAGGAACTCCTCCACCGGCATTTCGCGCCAACTTCGCCCACGCAGGAGCTGAAACGTCTCGTCATAGGGTGGGCCTACTTCGGGGCCGGGCGTTCCGTACCACGTCAAACGGTCATCCCCGGGGTACTGGTTCTCCGTGAAGGCGGCGACGATCTGCTCCCGTAATTGCGCTCGGTCCATGCATCGAATTCCCAGATAGACTCCCACGGCACACGCCGCACAGATCAAGTCCCGTGCATGGCCGCACTAGTTCGCGGCCCGCCGACGGTTTCACCATGGACGCACCAGCGTCTGGCCGATCCCTGGCGCGTCATGGCCGGTGCCCCAACAATTTCACAAATGTACTTGAAATTTGTCTGCAGATGCGTATAATTCTTGGTTGAAGCTCAACCTAATCCCTCTCTTATTCCCGAATTACTCCGGAAAAACGAAGGATTCATCCGCGGGAGCATATTCCAACACGCAACAATTTCGGTTCCAAAAACGTGGAGTATTCACACCAACTCGGGCCCTCGTCCCTGCCAGACGTGAAGTCGCGAAAAGGAGGTGCCCCCACCTGACGCAGACGGCCTGACTTTTTTCTGCACAGCTCAAAATGGGCCTGGTCAACAACTCGGGCGTTTTCGTTCGCTTCGCTCGAGTATACAAGTGCGGCCGCCATTCTTTTTTTCGACGAATATGGGTTTCCCGATATGAGCACGGTCAAAAAAGGCGGCCCAAATGCTCCCTCTCCCCGCCGGGGGAAGGTTAGGGAGAGGGGGTGTGGAAAGTAGGTAGGCGACCCTTAATCGTCTACGTTTATATCCTCGCAAGGGCCAAAGACAGCACGGCGGGAACAAGGTGAGCCGGGGCACCCAACGCACGAGCCAACAAAGTACGCACGGCTGGACCAGCCGGCCGTGGCACCCTCGCATGCGTGGTCAGTTCCGCCGCTACTGCCGGTAGCGGATCTCGATCTTGGTGCGAAAGCTTTCACCGGGTTTGAGCAGTGCCAGACCGGTCTCGATCCCTCGGCTCTCCAGGCGGAAGGGGTCCGGCACGCACGTATACGGCTCGATGCAGATCGCCTCGCGATGTGGCGGCGTGTAGACCACGCAGTGACCGACCGTCTCGTCGAAGGTCTGCACGATCGCGTGACGATTGGCAGGATTCTCCAGCCGCGTGGTGCACTTTCCGTCGCGCGTCGCCAGATGCGTCAGCACGTCGTCCAGGTTCCGATCGCCAAGCTTGGTGCCGGAAGTGAAGTTCATCGCCCCGGTCGCCGGGCGCAATCGGCCGGTCGGCCGCAGTTCCGAAAGCTCCCAATACCGCTCGGCCGGCACGCTCAAGAGCGTGTCCTCGACCTGCCCCGCACCGCCGATCGGCAGACGAAAGTACGGATGTGTCCCCCAGCCAAAGGGAAGCGGATGATCGTCGGGATTGTAAATCTCGACCGCGCAGCGCAGTGCCGAATCGGCCACCTGGTAGCGGACGCGGACCGCGAAGTCGGCCGGCCAGCGATCCAGCAGCGAGGCGTCGTCGCGCGAGGCGTGAAACTCGCCGACGGTGAACGCCTCCTCGTTCTGGATTACGCGCCAAGGTCGGTTGAGCACGAAACCGTGAATGGCATTGCCCTGCCCGTCACCCTCTTCGAGCTGGTACTCGTTGCCTTCGTACTCGAGCGTGGTGCCGGCGATGCGGCCGCAGAAAGGAAACAGCAGCGGAATGCCGCTGCCCGAGGGCCGCTGATCCAGCGAGGTGATCTCGGGATGCGCCCACAAGACCTCGACCGGCTTGCCCCCACTAGGCACCTGGAAGCTGAAGCAGTTGAAACCAAAGTCCGGCAAGATCTTCGCCGTGGTGCCGGAATCCTTGTGGACCAGCTCGATGATTTCCGCCGTCATGTTCGTCGTCACATGTCCCTAAAGTTCGGTTGCCTCGAGTCCCATGCCGCCTTGCGTTCCTGTCGCCATCGCCGATTTGGCCTCGGCCACCACCGGGCCAGCCGGCAGGCGGCTTTGCGCCGTCTCGGACAGATGCCGAATCCGCCGGAGCGTCCCACTCATCAACAGGACCACCAGGGCCAGCACGATCACTGCCCGTCGGGCGCTGCGGCGGTCAACGCCTCCGCCAGCGACGCCCACCAAGATGTGCAGCAATACCAATGTAAACGTCAAGGATGTCAGCAGCAACGCAGTACTGGGCAGATCGCCGCCAATCACCGCATCGCGTGCCTCGGCCGGCAGTTCGACCAGCACCCACATGCCGACCAAAAACTGAATACCCGTGGGAATCAGCGCGATCCAAGCCCCGCCCACGGCGATGCGCCGCTGAGGGTCTTCACCGCCGGAAACTGTGCCCCTTCCCGCCGCCAACCACACCAGGGCAGTACCGGCGACGGCCACCGCCGCCAGCCAACTGTGGACGACGCGGCTGGCGATCTCCGGATCGACCAACAGCCGGCGGTATTGGGCCGGATCGATGTGCAACTCGGCCATCTGGGGATGCTGGGCAAGTGTCGTGACCATCGTCCACAGCGGAGGGAAATGGTACAGCATGTTGGTGGCCGCCGACACCGCGAGCAGTCCGTGCCAGAACGGGCGCTGCGACCAGCGGGTCCACAGCGCCAGGTACGCGAACATGCAGACGTAGTAGAAGGCGATCTCGCCGGTGGCGAACCACCACCGCGAGGGCGGAAACTGGCCGGCGGCGCGCAAGAAGGGCGAGTCGCCCTGATAAAACATCCACGCCAGGATCGCACCGCCGAGGAGCAAACCGACCGTGGTGGCTGCCAGCGCATATCTGGCGAGATCGCGACCGACGGCGTCTGCGACCGGATCGCCGTGTCGAAACGCGCGGCCATGCAGCCAGATGCACAACAGCGGCCCGGCCGAACCGAGATTGACGGCCAGCAGATGAGCGGCGAGCAGGACGGTCAGAACGACTTCCAAAAGTGCGATACCTCGGCGGCGATCGGGCGACGGCTTAACATTATAGATAGCCGGCCGCAGCGATCCAATCGATACATTGACAACGCGAGCGGGCAAAAGCTACGATTTTTGTCTTACCAGGGGCGATTAGCTCAGTTGGCTAGAGCGCCACGTTTACACCGTGGATGTCGGCGGTTCGAGTCCGTCATCGCCCACTATAGGCGGGGCTTTATTCATTTTCGTTGTGCCGCTTGCGCGGCGGTGGGGACGGAGTCCGCCGGATTTCGCTCCAGGAGCACGTCTGTGCTCCCACGTCAATCGGTCGATTGCGACAAGCCGCGCCTACGCATTTTTCCCATTCCAATTCCTGCCGTCGCAGTCATGTCAAAGTTTACCCATCACATCTTTGTCTGCTGCAATCGCAGGGAGCCGGGACACCGCCGGGGTTGCTGCGACCCGGACGGCTCCGAGGCCTTGCGATCCGCATTTAAAGCCGAACTCAAACGACGGGATCTGGGCCCATTGGTACGGGCGAACACGTCGGCGTGTCTCGACCAATGCGAGTTGGGCCCCACGGTAGTGATCTATCCGCAGGCGATCTGGTACGGTGGTGTGAAACTGACTGATGTTGCCCGCATCGTCGAGGAGACGATTGTTCACGGGCGAGTGTTGGACGATCTATTGATCCCCGACGAGCAACTCAATACCAAGGGTTCCGCCGAGCCGCGCTCGGGCAGGTAGTTTTCATCCGGGTTGCCGAGCTTTCCATGAGAATCGTCGTTTTGGGGGCCGGAACTGTTGGAACGTCGATCGCCGGCCTGCTGTGCCAACACGGCCACAGCGTTACGGTAGTCGATACCGACCCGCAACACATTCGGCGGATCAACGAGACGCTCGACGTGCGGGCGATCACGGGTTCCGCTTCGCAGTCGAGCATCCTGTTTCAAGCTGGGGTAATCACCGCCGACTTGACGCTTGCCGTCACGGGTGCCGACGAGGTGAACCTGGTGGCCGGCAGCCTGGCCAAGGCGATGGGCACGCGGCGCGCGGTGGCGCGGGTGTATTCGCCCGTGTTTCGCGATCTGAGCACCTTCGACTACCAGCGGCATTTCCGCATCGACCGACTATTAAGCCTGGAACAGCTCTCGGCGCTGGAACTCGCCCGCGGCATCCGTCACTCCGGTTCTGCGGTGGTCGAAAACCTCGCCCGCGGCGAGCTCGAAGTTCAGGAGTTGATTCTCTCATCGAAAACGGCGGCAGTGAACCTGCAGCTCAAGGACATCGGGCTGCCTTCGGGCGTGCGGGTAGGGTCGATTGCCCGCAACGGAAAAATGTGGATCGCCGGCGCCGAGGACCGCTTCGAAGCGGGCGACCGCATCACGCTGATCGGAACGCGCGACGACATTGACGCAGTACGCGATACGTTTCGCAACGCGCCGGCGCCGCGGTTGGGTGTCGTAATTGCCGGGGGCGGCGAGACCGGCTACCATCTCGCCCGGACGCTGGAAGGCCCGCGTTTCGAGGTCCTCGTCATGGACGCCGACCGGCAGCGGTGCGAGTTTTTGGCAAACAACCTCCGGCACGCCACCGTCATTCACAGCGACGCAACGCGTCGCGTAAATCTTGAAGAAGAGCGGATCGGCACCGCCGACGTCTTCGTGGCATGCACGGGCGACGACGAGAACAACATCATGGCCGGGGTCGAGGCCCGTGAACTGGGAACAAAAACGATTATGGCCATCGTGAACCGTCCGGATTACGCCAACGTGGTGGGCAAGCTCGGAATCGACCACGCCGTCAGCCCGCGCGACGTGGTTGCCAAGCAAGTGCTCGGCTTTCTCAATGTCGGACCGGTCGTCTCGCGAACGCCGTTGGGGGACGGAGGCATCAGCGTGTTGGAGATCGAGGTTGTCCCAGGCACGCCCGCCACCGAACACGTCCTGGCGACGCTGAACCTGCCGCCGCAGTGCCTGATCGCGGCGGTGATTCGCGAGGACTTCGCCCGTGTCCCCGGCGCCGACGATCGGCTCAAGCCCGGAGACACGGTGATCGCTATGGTCGAGGATTCCGCGGTCGAGCGCACGATGCTCGCTTTTAATGACCATTAGCCCGGCGCCCCCTGAAGGCCGCCCCCCATCCGCCCGCGCCGTGTGGCTCGCCCTATGAATCTGCGACTCGTCGCTCGACTGTTGGGAATGGTAGCCTGGCTCACCGGCGGCGCAATGCTGTACAGCATTCCCTGGGCGTCGCCGCTGTTGGGTCAGGCGGAAGACTTCGAAGTGCGGGGGATGGTGGCGCTTTTGATTTCGATCGCCGTCTGCGCCGTAGTGGGATACGCCCTGCGGTGGATCGGGCGTGGCGACGAGGCCACGCTGTTCCGCAAAGAGGCCATGGCGACCGTCGGCTTGAGCTGGATTCTGGCGACGGTGCTCGGCGCATTTCCGTTCTGGCTTAGCGAAACGGCCCGGGGGCTGGATGCCGACGGAAAGACGCCGGTCCCGATGACGTGGATCGACTGCATGTTCGAATCGCAGTCAGGTTTCAGCACGACCGGCGCTACAGTGCTCACCCGGCTCGAAGATCCGCAGCTTGTTCCTCGATGTATCCTATTCTGGCGGTCCAGCACCCATTTCCTCGGGGGGCTGGGAATTATCGTGCTGTTCGTGGCCATTCTGGGCCAGGGCTCGGCGGGCAAGGCGATGATGCGTGCCGAAATGCCGGGCCCTACCAAGGAAGGCACGCAAATGCGCATGCAGCACACGGCCTGGACGTTTGCCGGCATCTACTGCGCGCTCAACGCGGTATTGGCTGGGATTCTGATGCTCGAGGGGCTCAGCCTGTTTGACGCCCTGTGCCACGCCTTCGGAACGATGGCCACGGGCGGGTTCAGCACGTATGACGCCAGCCTGGGCCACTTTCGCACGCTGCCGGAACTGAACGGGCCGCTGATCGAATACACCGTGGTGGTCTTTATGGTGCTGGCGGGCACCAACTTTACGCTGCTGTATTTTTTATTGCTGGGACGGCCGCAACGCCTGATGGCGGACGTCGAGTGGCGCACGTACATCGGCGTGATGGCTGGCGTGACCGCGCTGGTCATCGCCTTTGGCGTCTACCACGAAGACTTCGAAACCACGGCGCGGGGAGAAAGATTCGCTTGGTTGGAGGATGTGTTTCGCTTCAGCATGTTTCAAGTCGTCTCGATCATGACCACCACGGGTTTCGGCACGCACAACTTTGACGCCTGGAACAGCTTCGGTCGCGGAGTTCTGTTTCTTCTGATGTTCGTCGGTGGATGCGCCGGCAGCACGGGGGGCGGCATCAAGGTGATCCGGCACATCCTGTTCCTGAAAGTGCTGCGGCTGGAGGTCGAGCAGTCCTTCCATCCGTCGGTGGTTCGACCGCTGCGGCTGCGCGGGGAACCCGTGGAGGATCCCTCGCTCCGCAAGCAGGTGCTCGTCTATTTCAGCCTCGTGCTGGCAATCTTCGTTTTTAGCTGGATGTTTCTGGTGGCCGTGGAACCGGACGCCACTTGGATCACTGGTGGCCAAGACCTGCAGAACAAGCTGATCGACTCGGCGTCGAGCGTCGCCGCCACCCTGAACAACATCGGGCCCGGCTTGGGTATCGTCGGAGCGACGGAAAATTACGCCCGCTTCACCCCCTGGGCGAAGTTGCTGTTCATCTTTTTGATGATGCTCGGCCGGCTCGAGCTGTTTGCTATCCTGGTGCTTTTCATTCCGCGGTTTTGGCGAAGCCGCTAACGACACCGGTGCGAGAGACGGCCGTGTCCGCAAATTCCGATAACCTGCCGCGCCACCGCACGCCGGTCCAGCAGGCTGGTTTGTTGATCGGGCCGCTGGTCGCGCTTTTGCTGGCCACCGGCCCGCGCTGGGGGCTGGTTCTCGAGCCGTCTCAGCCGATGCTCAATCCAATGGCCGCCGTCGCCGCCTGGATGGCCATCTGGTGGATCAGCGAAGCGCTGCCGCTAGCGGCCACGGCACTTTTGCCACTTGTGCTGTTCCCACTGTTGAAGATTCCGCCCGGCCACCAGATCGCTCTGCGGTACGGTCATCCGCTGTTGTTTCTGTTCCTTGGCGGTTTTCTGCTTGCGATCGCCATAGAACAGAGCGGGCTGCACCGGCGGTTCGCGTTGAGCATCGTCGCGGCAGTCGGCGACAACCCTCGCCGGATCACGCTGGGGTTTATGCTCGCCACGGCAAGCCTGTCGATGTGGCTGTCCAATACGGCCACAACGCTAATGGTGCTGCCGATCGCGCTGAGCGTGCTCTCGCAAGCTCCTTCCAGTGGCAGCGACGAGGCGCGGACGCGCCAGTTCGGCGTGGCGCTGTTGCTCGCGGTGGCGTACAGCGCCAGCATCGGCGGGATCGCCACGCTGATCGGCACGCCGCCCAACGTGGCCTTCAAGGCGATCTTCGAGGACTACTTTCCGGGCGAACCGGCCATCACCTTCGGCGGCTGGATGGTGTTCGCATTTCCGTTCTCCGCCGCGTTGCTGGCGGTGGCCTGGTGGCTGCTGACGTTCGTGGTTTTTGCGGTCGATGCTCGTCCGCTCCTAGGAGGAAGTGAGGTCGTCCGGCAACAACTTTTCGACCTGGGACCGATGCGCCCGGCCGAGCGCCGTATGCTTACGATTTTTGTGGCCACCGCGGTACTATGGATTCTTCGCGAGCCGGTCGCCAGTTGGGGATGGGCGCCATGGCTGGGCCTCGATCGCCTGGACGACGGAACGGTGCTTGCGGACGACGGTACGGTCGCCATCGGCATGGCGCTGTTGTGCTTTATTGTTCCATCTGGAGGTGCCACTGGCGGACCGCTTCTGACTTGGGATGCCGCGCGCCGTCTACCGTGGGGCATTCTCCTGCTGTTCGGCGGGGGCATGGCACTGGCTCAAGGATTGGAATCGACCGGTCTGGATGCCTACCTCGGCCGCTGGCTGGCAGCGCGGCTCGGAGGTCTTTCGCAGCTTGGGATCATCGCGGCGGTGACCGCCGGAACGACTTTCTTTACGGAACTCACCAGCAACCTGGCCAGCGTCAACATGCTGCTGCCCGTTCTGGCCGGCACGTCCGAGCAACTGGGGCTTGATCCGCGGCTATTGATGATTCCTGCCACTTTGGCGGCCAGTTGCGCCTTCATGCTGCCGGTCGCCACGCCTCCCAATGCGATCGTCTACGGCTCGGGGCGCATCCGGACGGGCGAGATGGTTCGCGCCGGATTGCTACTAAACATCGCCGGGATCTTGCTCACCGTGTTGCTGATGGCAGTGATCCAGGCGTGGTAAAGGAAGAGTGGGGTTAAGGAACTAGGATGAGCGCCTCCCTCGGCAATCGAGGGGGGGAGGCTTCTTGTTGGGCACTGTGGCAAATGACATTCGGCCGGTCGCCGACGCAGGATTCTTGCCAGTCGCATCGGCGTTTGTTTATAATGCGGAGCGATTTGGGGACCCCGCCCGAGGTTGCGCGCGGTCCGACGTCTCTCCGTAAATCGCCCCGAGATGCGTGCTCCATGGCAGAGGACGAGCCGCAACCGCACACCCAGGGCGACCCCGCCGATTGAACATTCACCTGCGAGCGTGAGGCGCCGTCGATGAGCTTTTGGCCATCGCATATTTGTTTGTTCTTTGCGCTCGTAATCGGCATGAGTTGGGCGCCGCACGCTTCGACGTGCAGCGCACAAGAGCAAGAGAAGGACGCTGAAGCCGCAACCGACGAACCGGTGAGCTACTACCGGCAGATCCGGCCGATCTTTCAGGCTCATTGCCAGGGGTGCCATCAACCGGCCAAGCCCAGCGGAAGCTACGTGATGACTTCGTTCGACGAGCTGATGCAAGGCGGCGAAAGCGAGATCGAGGCGGTCATTGCCGGCAGTGCCGACGACAGCAATCTGCTGTTCCAGATCGAGCCGATCGACGGCGTCGCCGCCATGCCCAAGGAACGTGATCCACTGCCCGCCGATCAACTCGGGCTGATCCGCCGCTGGATCAGCGAGGGGGCGAAGGACGACTCGCCCGAGTCCGCCCGAGTTCGATACGACGCCGCCAATCCGCCGAAGTACGAACTGCCGCCGGTGATCACGTCGCTGGATTACTCACCGGACGGGAGTCTGTTGGCCGTCTCGGGTTTCCACGAAGTTCTGCTGCACAAGGCCGACGGATCCGAACTGGTCGGCCGGCTGGTGGGCATGTCCGAGCGGATCGAGTCCAGTATCTTCTCGCCCGACGGCACTCGACTGGCCGTCACGGGTGGTTCGCCGGGCCGGATGGGAGAAGTACAAGTCTGGAATGTCGCCGAGCGGACGCTTCACCTGTCGCTTCCCGTCACCTATGACACGGTCTACGGCGGAAGCTGGTCGCCCGACGGCACGCGAATCGCCTTCGGTTGCGCCGATACGACGGTGCGGGCCATCGACGCGGAGACCGGCGAGCAGGTGCTGTATCAGGGTGCGCACGACGACTGGCCACTCGACACGGTATTCTCGACGGATGGGACGCACCTCGTTTCCGTGAGCCGCGACCGCTCGATGAAGCTGATCGAGGTCGAAACGCAGCGGTTCATCGATAACATCACGAGCATCACCCCCGGCGCTCTCAAGGGCGGGCTGATGTCGGTCCATCGTCATCCGTCCAAGGATGAGCTGTTGGTCGGCGGCGCGGATGGCGCACCGAAGATTTACCAGATGTATCGCACGAAGACGCGGGTCATCGGCGACGACTTCAACTTGATTCGCAAATTCGACACCATGCAAGGCCGCGTATTCTCGGTCGAGTACAACGCCGACGGCAGCCGCTTTGCGGCGGGCAGCAGCAGCGACGGACGCGGCAGCGTCTGGGTGTTCGAAAGCGAGTCCGGCGAACTGGTCTCCAAGCACGAAGGCGAGGTGGGGCCCGTCTACGCGGTCACCTTCAGCCCCGACGGTGAAACGGTCGCGGCTGGTGGCTTTGACGGCAAAGTCCGGCTGATCGAAACCGCTACCGGCAAGCTTCGCAAAGAGTTTGTGCCCTTTCCGCTGGCCAGCGAGAGCGAGGTTGCCGTAAAGGACGAGGCGTCTCCCTGACGATGGCTTTCCGCGACGAGGCCATACTTTATGAACTTCCGCAAAGTGGATAAAGATAGCATGACAAAGTTGTCCTCCCGTACGATTGCGTGGACGGCCGTTCTCGCTTCCCTGCAACTGGTCGCAATCCGGCCGGCCGTTGCCGAGGAGACATTGCCACCGGAGAGCAAGCTGGTCGCCATCGAAGCGGAGCCACAGGCCATCGAATTGGACAATCCCCACGCGGACGTCCAGTTGCTGCTGACGGGCGTGTTGCAGTCCGGCGATCGTGTCGACGTGACGCGGATGGTGGCGCTGGAGGGTTCCAGCGATCGGGTGACTGTCTCTGACGCGGGGATCATCAGCCCCGTCGCACCCGGTGAAGATGAGTTGGTGTTTTCGCTGGCGGGGCAATCCGTCGCCGTGCCGGTTCGCGTGGCGGAGTTGGAGGGTACCTACGATATCAGCTTTGTGCGCGACGTCATGCCGGTACTGTCGAAAGCCGGCTGCAATGCCGGCACCTGCCACGGCTCGAAGGACGGCAAGAACGGCTTCAAGCTTTCCCTGCGCGGGTATGACCCGCTGTTCGACCACCGCGCCCTGACCGACGACATCGCCGCGCGCCGCATAAATCGGGCCGCACCTGACAGCAGCCTGATGCTGCTTAAGTCCACCTCCAGCGTGCCTCACGAAGGCGCCATGGTGATTGAACCGGACAGCGAGGCCTATGCGTTGATCCGCGGCTGGATCGCCGGGGGCGTGAAGCTCGATCTGGAGGCGCCCCGCGTCAGCGCGATCGAAGTCTTTCCGAAAGATCCCGTGGTGCCGCTGGAGAATCTGCGACAACAAATGCGGATCGTGGCGACCTACGCCGACGGCTCCGTGCGGGACGTAACGGCCGACGCGTTCATCGAAAGCGGCAATACGGACGTGGCCACCGCCGACCCGCAGGGGCTGGTGACAGCGCTGCGGCGCGGCGAAGCCCCCATTCTTGCCCGTTACGAAGGCGCCTACACCGCCACCACGCTCACGGTGATGGGCGACCGGACCGGGTTCGTCTGGGAGCAGCCGCCGGCGTTCAACGACGTCGACGAGCTGGTGTACGAAAAGCTGAATCGCGTCAAAACCGCGCCGGGCGAGCTTTGCGACGACGCCGAGTTCCTGCGCCGCGTGCATCTTGATCTGACGGGACTGCCACCCGACGCCGAAACGGTGCGTGCGTTTCTCGCCGATGAGCGCGACACCCGCGTGAAGCGCGGCGAGGTAATCGACCGCCTGGTTGGCAGCCCCGAATACGTGGAGTATCGCACGAACAAGTGGGCGGACCTGTTGCAGGTCAACGGCAAGTTCCTCGGCACCGAGGGCGCCAGCGCCTTCCGCAATTGGATTCGCCAGGCGATCGCCAGCAACATGCCGTACGACCAGTTCGCCTTTGATGTGTTGACGGCCAGCGGCTCGAATCGCAGCAACCCTGCGGCTTCGTACTACAAGGTGCTGCGGACGCCCGACGAGATGATGGAGAACACGACGCACCTATTTCTCGGGGTGCGGTTCAACTGCAACAAGTGCCACGACCATCCATTCGAGCGGTGGACTCAGGATCAGTACTACAACCTGGCTGCGTATTTTGCCCGGGTGGACCTGAAGGCCGACCCCGCCAGCGGCGATCGTACGATCGGCGGCACCGCCGTCGAAGGCGCCAAGCCCCTTTATGAAGTGGTGTACGACAAGGGCAGCGGCGAAGTGACGCACGACCGCACGGGACGCGTCACTCCTCCGTCCTTTCCATATGAGCACGAGTATCCCGCCGACGAGAACTTCACGCGACGGGAAGAGCTGGCTCGTTGGATCACTTCGCCTGACAACCGCTACTTCGCCCGCAGCTTCGTCAACCGCATGTGGGGTTATCTGACGGGCGTCGGGCTGATCGAACCCTTGGATGATATCCGCGCCGGTAACCCGCCCAGCAACCCGGAATTGCTCGACCGGCTGACGGCGCAGTTCATCGAGAGCGGATTCGACACGCAGGAGCTCGTGCGGACCATCTGCAAATCGCGAACTTACCAGCTCTCGATTGCCACCAATAAGTGGAACGAAGACGACAAGATCAACTATTCGCATGCGATGGCCCGCCGCCTTCCCGCGGAGGTGCTGTATGACGCCATTCATGAAGTGACCGGTTCGACCTCGAACCTGCCGGGCGTTCCCGCCGGGATGCGGGCGGCCCAACTGCCGGACGTCGGAATCAAGCTGCCCAGCGGGTTCCTCGACCAACTCGGCCGTCCGCCGCGGGAAAGCGCCTGCGAGTGCGAGCGGTCGAACGACTTGATGCTGGGTCCGGTCATGGCACTGATCAATGGGCCGACGATCTCCGAGGCGATTGCCGACCCGAACAACGTGATCAACCGGCTCGTGGCCGAGATCGAGGACGACGACAAACTGGTGCGCGCAATCTACCTGCGGATCTTCAATCGGCCGCCGACCGAGCGGGAAATTGAAGCCGGAAGAGAGGCGCTGCGTGGGCCGGTCGTCGAACAAGAAGCCACCGCCGCCGCACTGGCCGACTACGAAGCGGAGCTCGACGGGCGTCAGGCGGAGTGGGAACAGCAGGTGCGTGCGGCCGTGTGGCAACCGCTACAGCCGGAAACGGCTGAGGCAACCAACGGCGCAAAGCTCGTACCGCAAGACGACCATTCAATTCTCGCCGAAGTCGAAAACGGCCGCGGCGAGTATCGCGTCTCAGCCGATACGGACCTGAAGAACATCGCTGGTGTGCGGCTGGAGTTGCTGTCCGACGAGCGGCTGCCCCGCGGTGGCCCGGGTCGGGCGGATGCCAATGGCAACTTTGTCCTCAGCGAACTGAAGCTGACGGCCGCACCGGCCGAAGACGAAGCGGAGCCGGTTGAAGTGGCCTTGAAGAATGCTCAGGCCGATTTCAGCCAGGACGGATTCGACGTCGGCCGCGCGATCGACGGCGACACCAACACCGGCTGGGCCAACGCCCCGCGGATGGGCGAGAACCGTACGGCCGTGTTCGAGCTCGGCGAGCCGCTCCAGATCGAAGGGACCACTCGGCTGAACTTCACGCTCGACCAACAGTATCCCGACGGGAAGCACTCGATCGGGCGGTTCCGGCTGTCGGTGACCGACTCGCCGCAGCCGCTGAACCTCGACGGACCGCCCGCGAATATCGCCGTCATACTGGCCGTTACGCCGGACCAGCGCAGCGAGCAGCAGCGAGAGGAACTGGCCGCTCACTTTCGCCAGAGCGACGAGAAGTACCAGCAGCTCAAGCTGGCCGCCGACATGGCCGCCGACCAGGGGGAGCATCGCCGCCGGACCGGTGTGCAGGATCTGGCCTGGGCGTTGATCAACAGCCCGGCTTTCCTGTTCAATCACTAGGCGCCAACTGCCGCCGTTCACTGCAAGCGCGTTTCTCCGGCGCCTTTCTCGGCGTCGGCCGACGTCAAAACATGCGGTCCAGGCGTAGCGGGGCTTTCTCTCGCGGCGACGGTCGCTTAAAGTCAAAGCTTGTTGATCCGGGTGCGCGACGCCCGGCATCGGCATCGGGAAAGACAACGATCGGCGGCTTACCGGAACGCCGTCGCGGACCGGACCGCAGCACTGGCTGGGGCCGCTTCTCGGATGTGCCTCTGGTGTACGTCGAAACCCATTTATTGATCAAGCGCTATGGCACCTTCACGGCGCTGGACCAGTGCACGCTGGCGGCCCAACGCGGCGAGGTCTTCGGCCTGCTCGGGCCGAATGGCTCCGGCAAGACCACCTTGCTGCGGTGCCTGATGGGCTTTCTTCGGCCCACGTCCGGCAGGGCAACGATCGACACGCTTGATTGCTATCGCGATTCGGTACGCGTTCATGAGCGAGTCGCCTACTTGCCCGGCGAGGCTCGCCTCTTCCGCCGCATGCGCGGCCGCGACGTCCTGCGCTTCTTCAGCCAGGTCCGACGCGGCGTCGACTACCGGCGCGCTCTGGCGATCGCCGAACGGCTGGGGCTGGACGTCCAGCGGCCGGTCACGCAGATGTCCACCGGCATGCGGCAGAAGCTCGCGCTGGCGGCCGTCTTTGCGCCGGAGGTTCCGCTGGTGATCCTCGACGAGCCGACCTCGAATCTCGATCCCAGCGTCCGCAATGACGTGCTGCGGATGATCGACGAGGTCAAGGCCGACGGCCGCACCGTGCTGTTTTCGTCACACGTCCTTTCGGAGGTCGAAGCCGTCTGCGATCGGGTCGTAATTCTCCGCCGCGGTGAATTGGTCCACACCCAAGTCATGTCCGAGCTGCGCCGCCAGCATCGCATCCGCGCACGGATCACCGGCCCGCTCCCCCCAACGCCGGAGCACTTTAACGGCACCGTGCGCGTTGAGCGCAACGGCGATGACGGGCTGACAATCGAAACACCCGACGAGCTTTCTCCGCTGTTGGGCTGGCTCGCCGGGCTTCCGCTCTCCGAGGTGCGCATCGAACCAGTGGGGCTGCAAACCGTCTACGACCACTACCATCCAGGCAGGGCGGAATGAATCGGGCGCTGTGGATCAAGGCATTTCACGAGTCGAAGTGGCTGCTGCTTGGCTGCGCGCTGTTGATGTTCATCTTCCAATGGCTGCGCGTATGGATCATCTCGCAAATCAAGGTCGCCCACGTTCGTAAGATCCTCAGCGACTACGTCCCCGAGTTCGTTCAAAAGCTGCTGCCCGTGTCGATTGAGGAGTTGGCATCCACCTCCGGCCGGATCGCCATCGGTTACGAGGAGCCGATCTTGCTGGTCCTCCTCGTCCTCTGGGCGGTCGGCCGCGCGTCAGACAGCGTCAGCGGCGAAATCGGCCGCGGCACCATGGAAATGCTGTTGGCGCAGCCGGTCCGCCGCGTGTATCTGTTAAACGTTCACACCGTAGTCACTTTGGTGGGGGTCGCGATCCTCGCGGCCTGGGCTTGGCTGGGAACCGTCGCGGGTATCGCTACCGTCGAACTGGAAGAGCCGGTGCATGCGCGGACCTTCGGGCCGGCGGCGGCGAACCTGATGTGCCTCGGCGTTCTCGTCGCTGGCGTAACCACCATGTTCTCGGCCATCGATCAGAACCGTGGGCGGACCATCGGAATCGCCGTTGGCCTGTTCATGTTTCAGTTGATCATCAAGATCGTCGGCCGCACTGCCGACCAGCTCGACTGGCTGCGCTACGCCACGGTGCTGACCGCGTTCGAGCCGCAGGTGCTCGCTCGCTCGACTGGCACGCCTGTCTCGACAATCTTGCTCTACAACGGTTTGTTGGTGGGCTTGGCGGCAGTGTTTTACGCGGTGGCCGTGGCAGTGTTTTGCCGCCGCGACATTCCGGCCCCGCTGTAACCCAGCGAGACGCTCGGTCGGACCGACTCACTGCTCAAAGCGGAATGGCCCCTCGCAAACGATCTTCTCCAGCGGGTGCCGGCCCGAGGGAACTTCCCGCTCGCGGAGCACCTCGGGCAGCTCGTCCGGGTCACCGGGGCGGCCCAGCGCGATCATCGCCTCGATGTCGAAATCATCCGGCACTGCCAACTGCTGCCGGGCCCGGTCACGGTCGAAACCCGCCATGCCGTGCACCACCAGTCCCATCGCGGACCCCTGGAGGGCCAGGTTTTCAAAGGCCGCGCCGGAGTCGAACGTGTGGACCGGGTTCGGCTTGCCGTTGCGGGTGAAGAATTTGTGCGAGAGGACCACTACCAGCACCGCCGCCCGATGACACCATGACTGGTTCGCTTCGGCCAGCAGGCCGAAGAACGTCTGCCAGTGCGGCGACTCCTGCGTCGCGTAGAGAAATCGCCATTCCTGCTCGTTGTAGGTCGATGGTGCCCAGCGCGCCGCCTCGAACAGTGTGAGCAGTTCCCCCTCGCGAAGCGGCTCACCACTCATTGATCGGGGAGACCAGCGCCTTAGCAGCAGAGGCTCGATCGGGTGGTCGGGCGTGCGATAATCCATCGGATCCGGAAGTGCTGTCATGTTGTATGTCTCCGACATCAATGGCAATGTTTGAGCTGATCAACCTGATAATCTAGGCAGCTTACGGCCGCCTTTCCGCGTGCATCGAATGCGGGCGTTGCCGGGAATTTTCGGATTGTATCGGTTATTCCTGCACCTCCGCTCGATTTTGGACGATTAGGCAATGGACGGAGAGTGCCGCACACGTAGCGGACCGCATGCAGTCCACCAGGAGAGACGTCACGGTGCCAGCTTACGCGAGCCGAAATCTGCTTGTTCTGACGGCTGCCTTCCTGTTGGCGGCGGATATCGCCGTTGCGCAGTATGAACCGGTGCCCGGAGCGTCAATTCTATCCAACGCCGTCGATAACGTCCCGCCGGAACTGGCTCTTCCCGAACCGGTCTTCGAAGGAGTCCCGGAAGAGCTTCCGCAGCCCGTGCCGTTCGAAATTGTCGACGGCCATACTCCGGGGCTGTTCGATCTGCCGCTGGAAGGGATTCCCGCTCCGGTGGAGAGCTCCGGCACCTGGTTCCGGCGTGGTTTCTGGTATTTCAACCAGGAGGCGGTCATATTCAACCGCGCCATCAAGGAGCCGATCGGCCTGGCGACCGACCAGTCGGTGACGTTGTCTCCGACGGCGGACCTGCGCCGCTCCGAGCGGTCGCTGGTGGTGAACAACAGCAAACCCGGCGCGGACGCCGCGGCGCGATTTACGATCGGGCGGTTCCTGTTCCGCGACGCGGAAAACCGCGACAACACCATGGAGTTCGTCTACCTGGCCGGACTTGGCGACTGGATGCAGGAGGAGACAATCGTCGCGGCCAGCGGGCAAAACGATCTGACCACCGTCGTCGATCCCTTCGACAACGGCTTCAACGGCACGCAGCGGCAGCACTTCTACTACACGACCGATTTCGACAATTTCGAGATCAACTACCGCCTGCAGCACCGGCCCGAAAACGACCGTATGATGCTAGAACCCGATGGCACCTGGGTCCGTAGAATAGACCCGGCACTGCTTCGCTCGTACCTGTTCGGGATTCGGTTCCTGAGCGTTCGCGAAGATTTCCGGTGGATTGCCCAAGCCGACGACGTGGGCGCCGGAGCCACCCGTAAAAGCGGCGACATCCAGATCGGCACCAACAACGACCTGCTCGGCTTTCAGTTTGGTGGGGGCCTTCTCTATCAGGCGGATCGGTGGAACGTCGGGCTGCGCGGCGGAGCGGGGCCATACGTGAACTTCGCGAGTCAAAACACGCAGCGGATCAACATCGACCTGGTGACTGACACTGCGACGGTGGCTCACCAGGATGCCGTCGACGAAACCTTCGCGGTGGTCGGCGATCTGAGCATCTTTGCGACGTATTATTTGCGGCCGAACATGTCGGTCCGCGTCGGGTACGAGGGCATGTTCATCCAGTCGCTGGCGATCGCACCGGAGCAGCCGATGTTCGACGGCGGACCCGGTTCGATCCGCGCCGAAGGCAGCCAGCTCTATAACGGGATGTCCGTGGGGCTGGACGTCTACTGGTAGCAACCGAGAACTCGCTCAAAAGTGTCCAAGTACTGAAGGCCGGATAACGGCCGCTGGCAGTGCGGAATCGCGGGGACAGGGTTTGTTGGTGTATGCCGATTGTGTCTATGCCGGTTGTGCAAGTTATGCCGTGGCCGCCGCTAGCTAAGCCCTGCCGTGCCGGTTCGCCGAGCGGGAATCGCCTCCGGCATGGACGATTTCCACCCAGATGAGTACGCTAGTGCAATGAGGCATGAGGCGGTTCGCGGTTCAATCAGTTCACCTATCCAGTGGTCGACAGCGAACAACTCCAGCAGTTCAGCGGATTGCCCGGCGGGCCAGCGGCGTGTGAGGAATCTGACTCGGCCGATTTGCTTTCGATCCACTCCCCTACACGGACGAGACGCGGCCAACGGCTCGCCATTCTCCGAGCCTCTACCGCGGTTCGGCCAACATTAGCATAGCCAATATGACGAAGCCGTTTTTTGCCCGCCGCTACTTGGTCATCTTTTTGGTGATCGCGTTCCTGACGCCGTTTATCGGCCGCGGCGCGCGCATGGCGATCCAGTCGAACACGAACAACGTCAAGGACTGGCTCCCCCCGGCCTATGAGGAGTCGGCCGATCTGGCGTGGTTTCAAGAGCACTTCCCGGGCGAGCAGTTCGCCGTGGTGACATGGGAAGGTTGCACGCTGGGTAACACCGACAAGCTCAACCTGCTGGCTCAGAAACTCGTCCCGGACAAGGCGGGCAAGTCGGACGGCGTTCGCTACTTCAATAGCGCGATGACCGGGCCAAGCAAGCTGCAGGAACTGACCAGCCCGCCGCTGAGCCTGTCGCGCGAAGATGCGCTCAGCCGCCTGGAAGGTTCTCTCGTAGGGCCTCCTGTCGAGGGTGGTGACGAACAGTCACGCACCACTTGCCTGGTGGTGACGCTCTCGCAGCAAGCTCTACGCAGCAACCGCTCCATGCGGGCTGCCATTGAGACTATCCAGCACGTGGCGGTTGAGGAGTGCTCCGTCCCGAAGTCAGAATTGCGAATGGGCGGACCACCGGTGGACAATGTCGCGATCGACGTCGAGGGCGAGCGCACGCTGTTCCGGCTCGCGGGGCTTTCTGGGGTCGTAGGCCTGCTCCTCTCCTATTGGTGTCTCCGCAGCATACGGCTGAGCCTGATCGTCTTCGCCGTCGGCGTGCTGAGTGCCGGCCTGAGCCTGGCGCTGGTGTACTACTCCGGCCTGATCGAAACGACGATCAAGGGCACCCGAGTGCCCGATTTCAGCACGGTAGATGCCGTACTGATGTCGATGCCGGCGGTGGTGTACGTGCTGGGTATTTCGGGCGCAATTCACATCGTCAACTACTATCGCGACGCGCGCCGCGAGGGCGGCCACATGGGCGCGGCCGAAGCGGCTCTATCGCACGGATGGATCCCCTGTACGCTGGCCGCTCTGACGACCGCCATGGGGCTGGCATCGCTGTACATCAGTGATATCACGCCGATTAAAAAATTTGGCGTCTTCTCGGCCATCGGCGTGCTCGGCACGCTGGCGATCTTGTTCACGCTACTTCCCGCCTCGCTCTACCGGTTCCTCATCAACGGCGACGGCCGACGGCCGCGGAATGAGAAATCTCGCTTGGCCCCGCTGCGTGCGAGCGTCGGCCGGGGAATGCGGCGAGTCGGATATTGGATTGTCACGAAGAATGGCTGGGTCACCGCCGGATGCATTCTGCTGATGGTGGTGGTGGGACTGGGGCTGCCTAGGATTCAAACCTCGATTCAGCTCCTGAAACTCTTCGATGAAGACACCGACATCATCCATGACTACCAGTGGCTGGAGACCCACCTAGGCAATCTCGTTCCCATGGAAGTTGTCGTCGCGGTGGCTCCTTCTGCGCAGCGCTCCGGCGAGCAGCAGGCCGAGGTGGTCGGCGAGCCTTACCGCATGAACACGCTGGAACGCGTGGAAATGGTGCGCCAGCTCCAGCAGCGGATTGAGCTTTTGCCGGACGTAGGCAAGGCCCTGTCAGTCGCGACATTCACACCCGAGCCGCCCGAGCCGGAAGAGAACGTCCTCCGCCATTTGGTCCCGGCCGATCCACGCTGGGTGCTCAACAGCGCGCTCGAAGAGCACCGCGATCAACTCATGGCCGAGGATTACCTCCGCCTCGAGGCCGCGAACCGCAAGGGCGAGCCGATCGAGACTCCGCCCGAGATGCGGCGTGAACTATGGCGGATCAGTGCCCGTGTGGCGGCGCTGAACGACGTTGACTATGGAGTCTTCGACCAATCGATCAAGGACATGGCCGAGCCCGTGCTGGAGGCCTATCGCGAGCGGAACGAGATTCTGCAAGAGTTTCATGCCAAAGATACTTTGCTGCGCGGCAGCCGGTTGTACGTCTTTTTCACAGGTTCTGTCGAAGCGGCGGAGCCTCAACCGGGCAGCCGCGAGGCGCTGTTGGGCGATCTATTGAGACAGGCAGGTGCCAGAATCGCGTACTTCAATCTGGCCCGGCTTTCCGCGGCCAGTGCGACGGCCGATCAGACGCAGGCCGCTTTCGACGAAGTGCTGCGACAGTACGACGCCGCCGTGATTGCATCGGGCGACAGCCAGGCGCGTCCCGAGCGACTGGCGGCTGCGGCCCCGTTGGTGGTCGATCTGCGTGGCCCGTCGCCGGCAGCCGTTAGCCAGGCCGACGGGCCCACGCTCAATGCCGTTTACACCGGCGTCATTCCGCTGGTTTACAAGACGCAGCGGCAGTTGATGATTAGCCTCCGCGAGAGTATCGGCTGGGCCACCGGCTTGATTGCCATTGTAATGATTCTCGTGTGGCGCAGCCCGTCCGGCGGCCTAGTGTCGATGATCCCGAATATCTTTCCCGTGGTGATGGTCTTCGGAGCGATGGGCTGGCTCGGCATCAAGGTCGACATCGGAACCATGATGACGGCCAGCGTTGCGCTGGGCGTCGCCGTCGACGACACGGTTCACATGTTGACGTGGTTCCGCCGGGGCATCATGTCCGGGCTGACCCGCAAGGCCGCTACCATACAGGCATACGAGCGCTGTGCCAGCGCGATGCTGCAAACGACTATCATCGGCGGGCTCGGACTGGCGGTGTTTGCCTTCAGCACGTTCACGCCCACGCAGCAGTTCGGCTATTTGATGGTCACGCTGCTCGGCGCTGCCCTGGTCGGCGATCTGGTGTTATTGCCGTCGCTGCTCTCCAGCCCGCTGGGCGAGGTCTTTGCGGCGGGGCTCCGCAAGCGGGGCGTCAAGAAGGGCCAGCCACCCCGGCGGCGCCAAACCGGGCCACCGCCGGCCCACATCCGCCGCGACTCGTCACACCATTCGGTGCGCACGTAAGATTCTGGCACCTACAGTGCGTGGAGCGACTATTCGGGCGCAGCGATCACCATCGCCACCGCCTGCCCCGTGTGCGCCTGATTGAGCAGTAGCGCCGTGGGGTGATCGCTCTTGCACGGCGCGGTGTTCACCACGCGCACAGGACACTCCGGATCCGGCGTCCGGTAGTTCAGCGTGGGCGGCACTTCGCCGGACTCGAGCGCCAGGAGACTTGCCACCAACTCCACCGCGCCGGCGCCCGCACCTAAATTGCCGAAGTAGCTCTTGGGGGCGGTCACCGGCACATCGCCCAGCACATCGTGAATCGCCTGGGCTTCGACGGCATCGGCCACTACCGTCCCCAATCCGTTGGCGTTCACGTGGCCGATTCGCCCGGGCGACACCCCGGCCGCCCTCAGCGCTGCGGTGATCGAGTTGCGGATGGCGGCGCCTGGCGCGGCCAGTCCGTTGTGATGGGGCTGGAAGCTGTTCGCGTAGCTGAGCACTCGGGCGACCGCCTTTGCCCCACGACGCCGGGCATGCTGAGCCGATTCGAGCACGAAGGCAGCGGCGCCTTCGCCCATGACCAGCCCGCTGCGAGCGGCGTCAAACGGTCGGCAGGCTTCCGCCGGATCGCCCTCGTGACGTGACAAATCGCGAGCTCCACGCACGGTGTAGCACGTGGGGTGCAGCCGACAGCCCACACCTCCCACGATCATCACGTCGGCCTGGCCGCGTTCGATCACGCGCATTCCTTCCGAGATGGCAAGTAGGCTGGAGACCTCGCCGAGCGTTATCGAGTTCGTCGGGCCGCGGGCGTCATGCGCGATGCCGATATGGCAGGCGGGCATGTTCGGAAGGTACTTCAGCAGCCAGAGCGGAAACATCTCGGAGAATGCTACGCTGCCCCATCGGGAGAAGTCAAACTGGTCATTCACCATGCATTGCCGAAAGGCGCCCACGATTTCGGCCGGGTCGCAATAGATCATGTCGGATCCGAAGACGACGCCCACCCGTTCCGGGTCGTGATTGTCCGGTTGTAGCCCGGCGTCCGCGCACGCCTGGTCCGCTGCACAGTAGGCGAACTGGACGTCGCGCGACATGACCTTCAAGCTCTTGCGCGGCTTGACGTATTGCTTCGGGTCGAAGTCGCTGACCTCCCCGCCGCAGGTGACCGGCAGCGATCGACCGGTATATTGTTGCAGCAGGCGTACGCCACTGCGGCCTTCGCACAGCGAAGCCTGGAATTGCACTTTTCCCAGGCCGATGGGGCTGACCACGCCGACTCCGGTGATGACGATGTCGCGCACGAGGAGTACATCCTGCAACAAATCAAATAGTCACCGGTGCCGCCAAGCCGGCCGCTTGGTTTACCGCCACGGCTCCCCGACCCAGCCCGGCGCAGTCGCAAAGTGCAAAGCAATTCGGTGGCAGCCGCGGAGGAAACTTCAATTACGCCCGACTACACCGGACATGAAAGCACGGGCGCGAGTGAGGCTTGCGGTGCGGTGAATCGGCCGGCGAACGCCGTCTCCGCTTGCGAAATCCCCGGGGCCGGCCGATCTGCGGCCAGTTCGATTGTAGTCCGGCATAATTGAGCCAACAAGCGGCCGTGCGACCGGGCAGCTTGATCTCCGCAAGGCCGTGGCCGGGGCCGATTGCACGACGAGAAGATAGGTGCGGACCTCCGCGATCACGCCGCGCTCAGTTTGGCAGCTTGTCGCCCTCGCCCAGGGCGGTCTCGGCGGCCGTCGCCCCTGCAGCATCTTCCTGGCCAGGCGCGAAGTCATAGAGGCGATACGTCTTGGTGAGCTTCGCGCCCCCCTTCTTCAAGCTGCCGTAGGAGAGCGTGTTGCTTTCCAAGACCCATGAGAACTCGGCCTCCTCAATCCCCCAGTTCAGAATATTGGGAACCAGGCCGCTCAGCAAAACCAAGCCCACGCCCCATCGCTGATACTCCGGCAGCACATTCGTGCTGATGACGCGAATCCGCTTGATCTCCTGCCGGTTTCTCAACAGGCGAAGAAAACCCAGCGGCAGCAGTCTTCCGTTGATCTTTTTGATCCGCGGATTATAGTCCAACAGCCCGAAAACTACGCCGACAGTGCGGCCTTCGACCTCCGCGAAATACGTCAACTCCGGCACGATCAAGTGCCGCAAGGTGCCGGCGAGCTGGCGCATCTCGTTCTTCGAAAGCGGCACAAATCCCCACGTCGCCACCAGCGAGCGGTTGTAGACGTCGAGAAACCGCTCCACGTCCTGGCGGAAGTGACGCTTGTTCAGCGCCCGCAGCGTGATATTGAAACGCCTCTTCGCTTCATCCGTGACGTAGCTGAGCTTCTCGTCGATCAACGAGAGCATGTCGACGTGCCCCCAGAAGGCATACATGTCCTGCACCTTCTGAAAGCCGTAGTCCTCGATCAGTCGCGGATAGTAGGGTGGATTGTATGTCATCATGAAAAACGGAGGCGAATCAAAGCCATCGATCAACAGCCCACACTCGTAGTTGAGCGATGGATTGGCTGGGCCGCGTACCGCGTGGATGTCGCGCTCGGCCAGCCAGGCACGTGCGGCATCGAGCAATGAACTGGCGACCTCGTGCGAATCAATACTTTCAAAGAAACCGAAGAAGCCACGCTGCTCGCGGTGGTAACGGTTATGCGCGTGGTTAAGAATGGCCGCGACGCGCCCGCAGGGCTGGCCGTCGCGCAGCGCGAGGAACGTCTGGATTTCGGCGTCGTCGTAGAACGCTTGGCGGCGGTAGTTCACCATCTCCCGCTGGTGAGTCCGCAGAGGAGGAATCCAATTCGGATCGTCCCGGTATATCTGCCACGGCAATTCGAGGAACTGCTTACGCTGCGCAAGCGTGGTGACCGGAATAACGACCAATCGCGACATGGTGAAATGCAGGGGACAAATCGAACGTGGGAGAATCCCTCACCATAGCCTGCCGTGGCGAGCCGGGTCAAGCGCGCGACGACCGCCCAAAGGAGCACGTGCGGCAGCCATAGCGATAAGGATTGCCGCTCGATCCGCAGGAACTCATCGACGCTCCGAGGTCCGACCGCCGGAGAGTTCTGCAAGCCGTGAAGATTACGGATTCTCGGCCTGCCCCTCGCGCGGCAGTTCCCGGAGGTAGATGTTCTTGAACCACAGATTGTTGCCGTGGTTTTGCAGTTCGATCTGGCCGGTCGGGAAGATCGGCTTGTCTCGCTCCCAGTAGTTTTCCATCACGACATTGTCGACGACCACCTTGTCATTGAGCTTGACGGTGACGCGGTCGCCGACCATCCGGATGAAAAAAGTGTTCCACTCGCCGATCGGCTTATCGGCAATTTCCGTCGGCTTGCTGGGATGCTTCTGGTTATTGAACAGCCCGCCGGAGCCGACCTGCTCGCGGTTGGGGTCCCAAATCTGCACCTGCGGCGAGCCCCTCAGATAGACGCCGCTGTCGCCGTTGGGCAGGATCTTCCAGTCGACGTACAGCTCAAAGTCGCCGTAATCCTTCCCCGTACACAGGCTATCGCCGGCGCCGTCAAATTCCAGCGCGCCGTCGACCACCTTCCAATGCGCATGCATTCGCTCGTCGGCCTTCCGCTGCGCTTCGGTCAATTCCTCGGGCGACATCTTCGCCCGCTGCGGCGGCGAGGCGACCAGGCCCTTCCAGCCGTCGAGGTCTTTGCCGTTAAACAGCGCCACGAACCCCTCGGGCGGCACGTTGTCTTCCGCCCTCAGCGCCGGCACCGGCGCGATGGTAGCAACCAGCAAAAATAGACAGAGGCTATATCTCATGGCTCGTCTCCCCGTGAAGTGTTCGTCGCAAAACCGTTTAGTTCGTTCTACTCCACCACGCGGACCTGCACCGCCGGCGGATCGACAAAGTCAACATAGCGAAATGCGGCCTCCTCGGCGGTCGTCTCTCCCTCGGTCAGCCACAGCCGGTAGCGGACATCCAACTGGCCATCGGGCGGCAAGTCGTATTCGAAATAGGTGCCAAACCGCCCGTAGTCGCGCTCGCTGGAGCGGGCCTCCTTGGGATTCTCCGGCCGATCGAGATAAGTCGCCGTATAGCGGGTGTCGCCTAGCACAAAGTTCATCGCATTCCAGGGCCGGTTGGTCGACTCGCGACCGACGGGCGTATCGCGGTTGTCCGGGCTCCAGTTTCGGGTTTCTGCCTTGCGTCCGGTGCCGTCGATGCGAACGTAGTAAGTCTCGTCCTTCGTTCGCTCGGCAACTTCATTGGCGGCGCGGAAGTGGAATCCGGCGTGCTGCGGGTCGCCGTCGAGCCGGATGGGCTCGCCCGTGCTGCGCAGTCGCGAGGCAAACTCTACGACGTGAGCGCCGGGAAGGCGGTACACCGCCAGCTCCCGCTGTTCCTCGGCAAAGATCTCTTTGCCGACGCCGTGCCAGTCGATCGCGACACGATGCCGCCCCAGGACAGGGCCTGCCTCGCTGGACAGGAACTTGTCGTGCGCCTGGTGAGTGTCGCCCGTGCAGTGCCAGATGTCGGCCCGCTTGCCATCGCCGTAAGTCACACGGTTAAAGCCGTAGAACAGACCGCGGTGGTGCGTGTACAGGCCGCCGGGGCCCTTGGTGACCAGCCGCGAGCCGTCGGGACTGTAGAGATGGTGAAAGACCTTGTACGACTGCTCGCGGGTCATCGGCGACGACTCGTCCAGCGCCCGGTACATGTAACGCAGCACCGGCTGGCCGTCGAAGAACAAGTCGGCATATTCTCCCGGCGAGTTGTGCCAGGTGAAGCTGGGCGAGGCCGGCGAGTCGCCTCCGATCTTCGCCGTGAAACGGGCCTCCTGGCCGGCCGCCAGCTTGGGAAGCACAAAGTGAATCTCTCGCGCGGCGGCTCCGTCACCATCTGTCTGAGCATCGTTCAACAATCCCGGCGCGGTAAGCTGAGCGGCGATCTTGCTGCCATCTGGGCCGGTCAATTCGGCCGCTTGAACGTCCGCCAGCTCGCGGGGGACTTGGACATCCACTCGTACCGGGGCGTCACGGCGGTCATGCTCGCCCGCCTGCACGGTTAGCTCCAGTTGAACTTTCTCAGCCGCCGCGGCCACGCCAGCGAACAGCAGCAGCGCACCGGCTGCCGTCGCGGCCGTTAGGTGTGTTTTTGGCAATCCCACAAGGCGTCTCCCGGATGCATTGAACCGAAGGTCCGAATCCGCGCCGCGCTCCGTGAGATTCTAAACGCAGTTGATAGGCGGAGCGCGGAGCCAATTCGTGGCACGGAGTTCCCCCAGGATACCCTTCCCGCGGGCGACACTCAACCAGATCGCGAAGCCGCTGCCCAGTGACACGCGAAGCGCTCCTACCCGGCGGAGAGTGCGGCCGATACGCTGGCGTCCAGCGTATCGAGGATAGCTCCGGAGGCTACCGCTGGCGCGAAATCGCGATTATCTTCCGACCCCATGTTGCGTGCGGTACACGCTTCACCGCCGCGCACGAACGGGCTCTCGTCCGCCGGACGATCGCCGAAGCTGATGCCCAGCGCCCGGGCGGCCTGGACCGCGGAACCACTGGGATCGACGCGCGAGAGTCGATGCACCGCGCTGGCGATCGGCACGCTTTCGATGTGCGGCGGCCGATAGCAGATCATCTGCCCGAAGTTCTCCTCGACGATCAGCCGCACCGCATGCGCGCCGAACTGCGTCGCAAGGACTCGGTCGAATGTGGTCGGCGGGCCGCCACGCTGCAAATGCCCCAGCACGGCCGTCCGCACCTCCCGGTGCAGCCGGTGTTCCAACTCGGCGGCCACGCATCCGGCGATCCCACCTAGGCGGACCTGCCCTGCCCCGCTTTCGGCACCGCCCGTCACTAGTTCGCCGCTTGGCAGCACCGCGCCTTCAGCCACTACTACTAGCGTAAATTTTTTGCCTTGGCTTTCGCGATGCAGGACCTTGTGACAGACGTTCTCGAACGTCCAAGAAATCTCCGGGATGAGAATCACGTCGCCGCCGCCAGCAATGCCTGCGTGCAGCGCGATCCAGCCCGCGTGCCGGCCCATCACTTCCAGAACCATGATCCGCTGGTGGCTGGCCGCTGTCGTGTGCAGCCTATCCAAGGCGTCGGTGGCGCAGGCCACTGCGCTGTCGAAGCCGAACGTAAACGCCGTCGCCGACAGATCGTTGTCGATCGTCTTGGGAACACCGACCACGGGAATGCCGTGCTCGTGGAACTGCTGGGCGATTGTCAGCGATCCATCTCCGCCCACGCAGATCAGACCGCAGAGCCCAAGCTGGTCCACAGTGACCTGCACGGCCTCCAACAACTCGTGGTCGAGGGCCACGCGGTCGTCGACGCCCCGGGTGGCAACGAAGCGCCCCTTGTTGGTGGAGCCCAGTATCGTGCCACCCTGGTGCAGGATGCCGGAGGTGTTTCTTGGGTTGAGCGGGATATAGCTCACCGGCTCAATCAGTCCCTCGTACCCTCGTTGGAAGCCAACGCAGTCGTAGTGGAGTTGCGACGCCGCCTTAACCACGCCACGGATCACCGCGTTGAGGCCCGGGCAGTCGCCGCCGCTGGTCAAGATGCCGATCCGCTGTTGCGAAGCTCGGGCCATGGTGGGAGATTCTCGCTGGGTGGGAAGGGCGGAAGGCACGCGCCGGCGGGGTGGTGGTGAACCCGCCGGCCGCACGGAATGTCATGACGGCGGTCGGCCGCCGGACTGGTTTCGCAGGGTTCGTTTTGCACGGGTTCGCCGAAGTGTCGCGCGGACCGGGGCGCCGGAGCCGCAGCCGAGACTGATCCGGCCTACGCAATTTTAGGTCACAATCGCCGCCAGACGGCCGCGGCCGGCGGCATTTTGAGGGGCATTTCAACTGGCTCGGCGGAAAAGCGTCTGACCGCCGGAAAGCCGCATCGGTCCTGGTAAGGCACGGATGAGTTCAAACGCGGACGCCCTGTCATGCCGGCTTGATCGACGCGTATAATCTGATTTCCGTCCGGGGCCCGGCTCGCTCCGGCCCCTCGATCGCTAACGCACCCATGGATTCGACTCACCCCCGAAACGGCTCTCGACGCCGGCGTCGCACTGATCGTCCGGCCCGGCCGGATGATGCTTCGCCGCACGCCTACGGCCGCGACTTCTGGCTGGCGTACGCCGCGAACACGCTGCTGATGACGGCAGTCAGCCTGCTGTTTCGCTATAGCGACTTCATCGAGGTGCTCGGCGGTACCGAACTCCAACTGGGTTGGATCGTCGGCATCGGCGCCGTGGGTAGCCTCGGCATGCGACTTTTCCAGGGAATGGGAATCGATCGGCTGGGGCCCCGGCTTATTTGGCTGGTCTCGCTGCTGGCAGTCGCTGCCGCCCTCGCGGCCCATCTGGCGATTTCGCGCGTCGACACCCCGGCGGTTTATCTGGTCCGCGTGCTCTACCACACGGCGCTGGCCGGGGCTTTTGGCGCCTCGATCACCGCCATCTCCATTCGTGCACCGGCGGCCCGCATGGCCGAAGTGATCGGCATGCTCGGCTCGTCCGGATTCGTCGGAATGATCCTCGGCAGCCAGCTTGGCGATGTGCTGTGCAGGCAAACACCGCTGGAGCGATGGCATCTGGACCGGCTTTTCATCGCGGCGGCACTGCTCGTGCTGGCCTCGCTGGCCTGTGCACACCTGGCGACGCGCCACGACCGCCGGCCCCTCAAGCGCAAGCATATTCCGATGACGACGCTCGTCCGCCGCTATCATCCCGGCTCGCTCTTGGTCATGGCCGTGGTGATGGGCATGGGGCTGGGCCTCCCTAACACATTCCTGCGGCCGTTCACTCAGGCGCTGGGAATCTCGCAGATTGCGCTGTTTTTCACAGCCTATTCGATCACCGCCTTCGTCACACGGATCGCCGCCCGCCGTGTGCCGGACCGGCTGGGCATCCGCCCGACCGTGCTGCTGGGTATGTCGGTCCTGGCGATCAGCATGTTGCTCTACCTGACGGTGGACTCCCTCTGGGCGCTGATCCTCCCGGGCGTGGTCAGCGGGATCGCCCATGCGCTGCTTTTCCCCTCCGTGGTGGCGGGCGCTAGCCGCGCGTTTCCCCACCGCTACCGTGGGCTGGGGACGACACTGGTGCTGGGCATGTTCGACCTGGGCAACCTGATTGGTATGCCGCTGGCCGGCACGCTCGTGTTCGCCTCCAAGAGCGCCGGGCTGCCCCCCTATCCGACGATGTTCGTGACATTCGCCACGATCATCATCGCGGCGAGCAGCTACTACGCGCTGGCCTCACGCAAGAAGGCATCGCCGGTCGAGCGTGCCGAGGCTGCGCGTGAGTCTTCCGCCGATGCGACACCGACCGAGCTGGTCGGCAAGGCGTAGTCGCCCCCATCGGCCACGCAACCGGTAAACTTCCCGCGACTGCTTCCACCCGGACGATCGACAGCACCGCCACGTCCGTCAAAGGTGCTGCGTATTCTCTAAATACTGCCTCTTCCCCCGGTTCTCGCCAGGGTTTGCATTCCCTCAAATCTTCACAGTTGACGGATTGTGATGCCGATACCACTTACCGCGGATCGCCCGATTCGCTTCGCTCGACGCCCCGGGAGGACATGCCCGGGGCAATTGCTGGTCCGCCAGCAATGAGCAAGCCAAGGTGAGGGTGCCTTTTTTGGCGTTCGCCAGCCCGAACCGCGGGGGCGCTCGGTTGTATCCGCTCGTACGGTCTGTCGCGCCGAACCAACGGCGCAGCGGGCACCTTCGCCTCGGCGAAGCCTACGTGCCCGTTGGCAAGAGGACCCACATGCCAGGACCGCCATAGGCCCACCCACAATTCGTTTCCCGCCGGAAAGCAGTCATGAAAGCCCACTACCAAGACTGCGGCGGCCGCCGCAGTCGCACCACGCCCGTTTGGCTCGCCCTTGTTGCGCTTGGGTGTTTGTGCGCCTCCATGCGCGCACAGGCCCAGGATTTCGAGCGATACCGTCCGAAGGTTCCCTACAACACCGAAGGCGAGTCGAAGCTGCCGGAAGAGCCCAAAGAGGCCACCGGCGACACCAAAGTCCTGGTTGACGAGCTACGGGCGCTGGTGTTTGTCGATCATCCGGATCAGGTTATCGCCGGACCGCTGCAAGTCGCCGACGGCATCCACGTCCAGGGCGAAAGCCTCGGCATGTTGCGGAACGAGGCCTTCCACGCCATCGTGCGGCCCTATCTCCACGAGCCGATCACCATCCGCCGGCTAAACGAGATGACCCGCGACGTCATCCTGTTCTATCGCCGCAGCGATCGGCCAGTGGTCGACGTGAGCGTGCCGGTGCAGGACGTCACCGACGGGATCGTCCAGGTGGTGGTGACCGAGGCCCGGGTAGGCAAGGTTCGCGTCGAGGACGCCTGCTTCTTCGATCCGTGCCACATGGCGCTGCAGCCGTGCGTCTCCTCGGGCGACATCATTTTCGAGTCGATGTTGCTGGAAGACCTGCAGTGGCTGAACCAGAACCCCTTCCGCGAAGTCGACATGGAGCTGACGCCGGGCGACGCCTTCGGCGAGACCGACGTGGTATTCAAAGTCCGTGACCGCCGCCCATTGCGGGTGTACACCGGCTATGAGGACACCGGCACGCGACAAACCGACCTGGAGCGGCTCCTGTTCGGGCTGAACTACGGCAACATGTTCGACCGCGGGCACCAGGTAGCATATCAGTACACCGTCAGTCCCGACTTCGACGACCTGGCGGCGCACTCGGTGCTGTACTCCATCCCGCTGCTGAATCGCGATACGCTTGCCTTCTGGGGAAGCTATGCCGACACCAGCGCCGCGGCAACGCCGTTCGACCTGACCGGCAGGGCTTGGCAGACGTCGTTGCGATACAACCGCAACTTCTGCGCTCACGAGTGCTGGGAGCATTACGGCGTGGCCGGTTTCGACTTCAAGCAGACCAACACGAACCTGGACTTTGGCGGCACGCAGGTCTTCGACAGCAGTGCGGACATTGTCCAGTTCATGGCGGGATATCATGCCATCCGCCGCAACGGCCGCAGCGCACTGGCGGTAGGCGGGGAAATGTTCGCCAGCCCGGGCGAGTTGTCATCGGGCAACGATGATGAGTCGTTCCAGGTCATCCGCGCCGGTGCCACCGCGGATTACTTCTACACGCGGATGTACGCCGAGCGGCAACTGCCCCTGAACGGTTGGTTGAACTTCGTGGCACGGATCACCGGCCAAATCTCCGAGGCGAACCTGCTGCCCAGCGAAACGCTCGGCTTCGGCGGCTACACCTCCGTCCGCGGCTACGATATGCGGGTCGTCAATGCCGACAGCGGCTACGTCCTAAACCTGGAACTTCGCAGCGAGCCGGTCACGCTGGGATTGGCCAAGCGCCACTGCGATGAGTTCCAGTGGCTGCTCTTCTACGATGCCGGTGAGGCATCGAACCACTCGCTGCTGCCGGGCGAAGACCCGAGCATCGACTTGAACAGCGCCGGTGCGGGCTTCCGTTACAGCGCCGGGCCAAACCTGAGCATGCGGTTCGACTACGGCTGGCAACTCAACGACATCACCGCGATGCCGGATCACGATTCGCGGGCGCACGTGGGCATTGTTTTCGCCCGGTAAACGCTCGAATCTCGCTGGGCCTCGTGCAGGCTTTTTTCAAGACCTTTCGCGTCGCGGCGCCGCAACCGGCACTGCAGAGGCGAGAGGTCTTTTTCATGCGCGCATCGCGAACGCAACGACGGCCGTTGTGTTGCTGGCTTGTGAAAACACAGCCGTGGTTGAGATTGAGTTCGCGACAGGCGGAATTCTCACGAATTCAGCTACCGGTTAGGCGCCGTACTACGCCCAAATTCGGTTGACTTTTCGCCACGGTCAGCCGCGCCACGCGTCAACGCCGGTCCGGCCGGCGCGTGCGCTTCTTTCCGCACGAGAATCCTCTCCCGCCCGATTGACCCTCGCGGCGGAAGCTGTATGCGGCCGTTGACGATTCTGACGGCGCAGGCGCGCACCAGTTGGGTCAAATCGGGCAAAAAAAGTTGGAGACGGGATCGACCTCTGAATATGCTGGAGGAATCTCCTCGCTTCTCCAGTTGACCCATCTCCCGTATTCAGAGGCACCGCTTCGATGAGACACCGGAGTCTTTTCTTACGAATCGCCTTGGCTCGCAAGGCCCGGACTATCGTCCTGTTGCAAATCTATTCGCTGGTCTTCATGACCACGCCCGTCGCCCTGGCCAACCCATTTGGCGGCGAGGTCGTCGCGGGCAGCGCCGCGATCAGTTCCGCCGGCAATACGATGACGATCAATCAATCGACCGATCGCGCGATCATCAACTGGCAGGGCTTCTCGATCGGCGCGAATGAGATCACGCGCTTCAACCAGCCCGGCAGCACCGCCGCGATTCTCAATCGAGTCACCAGCGGCAATCCTTCCAGCCTGATGGGCACGATGGAGTCGAACGGTCAGGTGTTCCTGATCAACCCGAACGGGATCATCGTCGGACAGGGCGCGAACATCAATGTGGGCAGCTTCATCGCCTCGACGCTCGACGTCGACAACGCCCAGTTTATGAGCGGCGGCGACCTCCACTTCTCCGGCAACTCGAACGCGGCGATTATCAATCACGGCCGCATCCGGGCGATTGAGGGCGATATCTATATGATCGGCAGCCGTGTCGAAAACCACGGCGTGCTGCAAGCCTCGCACGGCACCGTCGGCATGGCCGCCGGACAAGACGTGCTATTGATCGACGGAGCCCATCAACACCTGGTCGTGCGGCCTTCGGCCTCCTCGGTCAACACGACCGGCGTGGTAAATACGGGATTGATTGAGGCGGTGCAGGCGGAACTGGCCGTCCACGGCAACGTCTACGCTTTGGCCATCAATAACGAAGGCACTATTCGCGCAACCGGATCGGTAGCCCGCGACGGACGCGTCTACCTGACAACCGGCGGTAGCGGCGTGATTCGCAACAGCGGCGACCTGATCGCCAAAACCGGCGACGACGGCGGCCACGTGTCAATCGACGCTGGCGAAAACGGAGCGGTTGAACTGGGCGGCAACGTCGACGTCACCGGTGAGCACGGCGGCAGCGTGCAGATGACCGGCGGCACGATCAACGTCGAAGGCGCCTTGGTCGACGCCAGCGGAAATTCCGGTGGCGGGGAAATCCTCATCGGCGGCGATTATCAGGGCCAGGGTGAACTGGCACATGCCTCCTTCACCAGTGTGGATGAGACCTCAACACTACGAGCCGACGCGACGAGCTTGGGCGACGGCGGGCGCATCGTCGTCTGGGCCGACGACACGGCCTCGTTCCAGGGATCGCTGTCCGCCCGGGGCGGCGTGCTCGGCGGCAACGGCGGCCAGGCGGAAGTCTCCGGCCTGAACCAGCTCCAGTTCGCCGGACTCGCGGACTTGGGCGCGGCGGCCGGCAATAACGGCTCGCTGTTGTTGGATCCCGATAGCTTCACAATCGGCCCGGCCGAGGCGTTCTGGATCGCCATGGCCTTGAATCTAGGAACCGACGTCACCGTGACGACGCAAGGGCATACGCCGGCGATTCTTCCGCTGCCGGCGCCGACTCCGGCCGCTTCGAGCGACTTGTTCGTCAATTCGGACGTCGTGTGGGTTGGTGGCGGAAGCCTTTCGCTGCTGGCCGAGGACAATCTGTACATCAACGCCGACGTGATCGCACTGGGCGGCGGTGGAATTCTGCTGGTCGGCGGTTGGGACGGCACCACGCTACCCTTCACCGGCTCGCCGCTCACCTCTTGGGGCGGCGGCGACGTCATTATGGACGCCGGCGCGGCCGGCCGTTCGCTCGAGGTCACCTCGACCTTCAGCAATGTCGACGTCTGGACGAACAACCTGCTGATGACCGGGTCGGCCACCGATGGCGTGGCCCTGCACTCGCGGCTGGCCGAAACGGTGATCAATGCCCAGGGCGACGTGATCCTCGACGGCGGCAGCAGCTACGCCCAGATTGGCCGTCATAACAATGGCTTCGCCATGGCCGACATCACGATCAACGCCGGTGGCGACGTGCGGCTACTGACCGGAACCGGTGGTGTGGCTCAGATCGGCCACGGTGGCACCGGCTCGGACGCCTTCTTTACGGGCGACATCTCCATCCAATCCGCCGATGGCGTCGTGGCCTTGGAGGCCGTTGACGACGCAGTGGCGCAGATCGGCCATGGCGGCAAAGACTCTACGTTCGCCATCGAGGGCGACATTGAAGTCTTCGCCCAGCACCACGTCCAGCCGAACGCCGCGGGCGAAAACAGCACGGCCCAGATCGGCCACGGCGGAGAGAACTCCACCGGCGTGATTTCTGGCGACATCCACACCCAAGCCGTCTTCGGCAATACTTGGATGCTCTCCGAAGCGAATGACTCGGTCTCGCAGATCGGTCATGGCGGACGTGGTTTCGTCGGCGTCGCCGAAGGTGACGTGTGGACGCAGTTCGGCCAGGCCGCAATTCTCGAGACCAGCGGCGAGGGTGCTACCTCGCACATCGGTCACGGCGGCGCCGACAGCGTTGCCGCGCTCGCGGACGACGTCTTCGTCGATGGCAATGCCGACGCCACCGTGAACATGCACGCCATCGCCGACGGCAGCCAGGTGCAGATCGGCCACGGCGGCCGCGGCGCCGCGGATGCCGCCATCCTCGGCGGCGGCGTCGAAGGCGATGTCTTCGTGTCGACTGAAAACGGCGACGTTGTCCTGGAAACCAGCGGCGCGGATAGCTACGCCCAGATCGGGCACGGCGGACGCGACTACGACGGCGACATCAACGGTCACGTGGTCGTCGAGTCGGGCAGTCACGTCTACGTCCATCCGCTGGCCGGTGCCGAGGGCAGCGACGCCCAAATCGGGCACGGTGGCCGCAACTTCGCCGGCGAGATCGCAGGCGATGTCTTGGTTCACGCCGATCGTCACGTAAAGATGATCACGGACGCCGAGTCGAGCTCCGCTCGCATCGGCCACGGCGGTACCGGATCCATGACCGGCATTCATGGAGATATCTACGTCGTCACCGACACTTTCGGCGGCGTGTATCTGCTGGCCAACGCCGACGGCAGCGACGCCCAACTGGGGCATGGCGGCCGTAGCGGCGGGATGTCGGCCAATGGTGACATCTTCGTCGACAGCTCGTACGAGTCGCAGCTAATCGCCTTCGGCGACGACTCATTCGCCCAACTCGGCCACGGCGGCCGGGGCGCTAGCGGCGTCTTCAAGGGCGACATTGCACTAATGGCGTACAGCGATATCCGACTCGACGCGAAGGGCCTGGGCAGCGACGCCCAGATCGGCCACGGCGGACGCGGTTCTTTCGCCTTCATCGTGGGCGGCGACGTCTACGCCATCGCTGGTCATGACTTCCTCATGCACGGCGTCGACAGCGCCAATGCCCAGGTCGGACATGGCGGATTGTTCTCCGAAGCCATCGTGCGACTGGGTAACGTGATCGTCGCCAGCGATCAGCTCGATCCGCTCAAGGACGACGGAGGGCGGTTGTCCATGAACCGCAATTCTCGCATCGACGCCGGTGGGCAGGGAGTTGGCCGCGTGCTGATCTTCGGTACTCGCCGGCTGGGTAACCAGATCGAAGATGGCGCCTGGATCAACGGCGTCACGTTCAACAGCAGTTTGTCGCCGGCCACGCTGACCGGCCCGGGCGGCGAGTGGAACACGAACTTCGAGTTCTTCAATTGGGATCACGAACAATGGGGCTTCACGCTGAACGACTTGTTCAGCGACCCAAGCTTCCCCTACAGCGGTCCGTTCACGTTCTACTTCCTCGGACCGGCGTTCGATACAGATCTGTTGGGTGCGTTCTGCAATCCCCACGACTGCTTCGAGCGTTACGCCCTGTGGGCCCAAACGCTGCACAAGCTGTTCCCGGGCGGGCCGTACTTCATGTATTACAACGGCTCGGCGGTACAGCCTTGGGACGAGCAGACCGGTTGGACGAGCCCCGAACTTTTCACTCCCTAGCGAGGAGCACTTCCCGGTGCAGCTCGCGTCCTCGATCCATCATGATCGGGGGCGCGAGCTTTTTTTATGGTACGGACCGAACAGACTGGAGCACGAATCAATCGTCTGCCAGCTCCGCCCAGGCGAGGTCCCAGTCGCTTTCGTTTGCCGCCGGCAACTCCCCGGCTTCGCCGATTTCTTCCAGCGTGGCAAGATTTAATACGCTGTCGCCGTCCGATATCTCCGCCCAGAGTCGCTCGTCACGGATCGTAGTAAGGGCGCCGCTTGCCCGCATAGCAAGTCCTTCGTCCGAGACGTCGTCGCCGCTAGTCGATGCTGACGCCAGTGGCGACGTATCAATCGGCAGAGTTGTTTCCGTTCGCGACGGCCCGAGTGCGGCAGCGGTGGCCGAAGACGGCGCAGTGATCAGGCGCAGCGCCGAGACGAAACTGGTGGCATTCCGCCTGACGATCAGTTGATCCGCGGGCGAAACATGCCCGTCGCGATTGACGTCATAAGGATTGTCGACCGCGGCGGGGTCCAAAAAGCTCGTGGGGTTCTGCCGCGTTTGTAACTCGTCGGAGGGATCGACCGCCGCAAGGTACGGGTTGCCTCCGGTGTCGCCAATGGCGTTGCCAAAATAAAATATGTCCGGCGAAGTCAGGCCGGTTCTTGTGGTGGGCAGCACAACCACGCGCAACCATTGCTTTTCGATGGCATTGTCCGGCCAAACCAATGTGACTCGGTGTGCTCCGGCCGTGCCCGCTCCGGCTCGAACCGTGATTTGCGAGGGAGCGGGGGCCGTGCTCCACAGCGACGGGTCTTCGCTGTTGCCGACGGTAAGCAGGAAGTCCGACGCCGTTGGCGTCCCCGCCAGCCCTGCGATATCGATCATTACACCGTTAATTCCGCGGACGTAGCTGGTGTAATTGGCGAAGGTCGCCGTCTGCCCGGGCAAGAGCGCGCGTTTGTCGAATGCCACGGCCGCGTCGTCCGCCGCACCGGCCGCCAGGTTTTGGCCGTCGAAGCTGGAATTGTTGTAAAAGATGTGCCGCCCCATCACATAGGGCACGGATACCACCTTCAACGTCAGGCCGGCGTCATCGACCACCGGTTGCAACCACTTTCCATTGCCAAGGTCGAAGCCGACAAACGCATCGAACTGCCCCCGCGCCGACCCGAACGCCATGATTCGGGCAGAGTGGCCCACCGGAAGCGCACTGTTGGCAACAACTTCGATCGTGCCTCCCAGTTCAACATGGCCGGAAATGTTAAAGAGGTCGTAGCCAAATCCGGCGATCGACCCGTTGTACTGCACGACCAGGCGCGAAGTCGGCTCGAAAATTACCTCCTCGCCCAGATTCGCCACATCCATTTCACTGCTGGGATCAAAGCGGCCAGCGAAGCGGACTCGCCCAGAAAAGGCCCCCGTCCCATTGACGTCGCCGACGAAGCGAAGCCCACCGTTGGATGGTCCATCGTCGGACGGCCCTGTTCCGATGGCGGTGCCATGCAAGCTGGCGGCACCATTGACCGTCCCCCAACCCGAAAGTGTGTTTCCCGACATCACGGCCAAGCCGCTGGGGGCATGAAGCGTTCCTTCACCGTGGTCGTCCCCCAGGACGGTATTCGCGCCCAGCACTGCCACGATACGGTCATGAAGCGTAACTGCGTGGCTCGCGGCGTCCAACGTGCCGGAGCTGACAAAGCCGTTGAATAGTGCCGCGTCGCCCAATTCCAAATCACCGGTGGCGCGAATGAGAGAGCCGGCCGCCGCTGCAATTCGCGCTTCCACCACTCCATGACCCTGCAGGATGCTGCCGGCATCAACGTATAATCCTCCCGGTGCGCGGACGTGGCCTCCACTGAAGGTTGTCAGCGGCCCCAGTTCCGCGAGTCCAATCGAAAGGATGATCGCATCATCGCCGCCTAGTTCCAACGGCTCGGTCCGCTGCACACTTCCACCGCCGGGCAGCAGTGCGCCATGCGAGACAAACTCTCCGCGGAGGATGCCGTATCCGGAAATCGCGTTGGTACCCAGGGCAAACCGATCCGCCGTGACGGTGCCTCCGTCCAGTTGCAGCAAGCCGCCGGTCCCCTCCATTACCAGTGAGCCGGGCAGCGTCAAACTTGAGTTGTTGAAGTCCACCACGTCGCTGCCTGGCCCTAACGCAAAGGAAAGATCGACCAGGCCGGCCGGTAAGGTCGACGCCATGTAATAGATGGTGTCCGCGTCGGCGCCGGTCTGGTCGTTCGTGCCCGTATCCATCCGCACCTCGGCAACATCGGTTAACAGCACGGCCGGCAGCGCCAAGCCTCCCGAGGCGCCGGTTATCCGCTGGCCAACCATTCCCCGTACCAGAGTGCCCATAGTGAGCAACAGGTCGCTGCCCCCGGGCGTCGTGTACGTGAGAGACTCCATGCCGGACAGCTCAATGGTGGGCAAGCCGCCGAAAGATATGGCCGTCGACGCTGCGCCGCCGGTAGCCGTGATTTGTCCCAGCCCTCCCCCAGCGGTGCTGGGCACGATCCGAACGTCCGTCGTCGCCGCACCGATCACCGCCAGCCTGTCCTGAATCTGCTGCGCGTTCAGCAGGTGAATGCCGCCCCGCAGCGCAAAGAATCCACCCGCCGAAAAGTCGACTGTCAGTCGGTCGGAGTGAGCCGCGCTGGCGTGAAACTCCCACGGCACGATTGCCAATGGCGGAACAATTAGGTCGTACAGAGTATTTCCGCTTGCATCGTCGACCAGTTCCACGTGCCCGCCGTTGCGTCGGAGCGTAATGTTCCGCCCACTCGAAGTCGTGGCCATGTCCCACACGACGCGCTCAGTGGCCACGAAAGGCCCGGAGCTGGCACTCGCCACGTTGACTGCAAGCGGCCCGTCAGTGCCTGCATATTCACCTCGGCTGGAGATGGTGCCGCTGGGGAGGTGCGTCACGCGGAGCGCCATCGCGGTGGACTGGGCGGCCATGGGCGATAGTTCTACGACGACAAAGAAGCTCGCGATATCGCCGGGCGACACCCGCAGATTGGCCACTCCGCCGGGCAGATCGAGCTGCTGAGCCCCGTCGATTAGCGAGAGCGTATCGAGAGTCGTCACCAACGGGTCGGGGCCATCAAACCGGCCGTTCCCGTCGTCGCGGTAGACGTGCACGGCACGAACCAAAAAATTGGCCGTGAAGTTGGAGATCGCCATGCCCGTCGAGGTTTCGAAGCGCAGGCCGAGAGCGGCTAACTGCGCATCCGCGTCGCCCGGTCGGCCCAGATGCGACACGTCGATCCGCAGCACGTCGTCGGCCGCTCCGGCCGGAAGCGAAGCCGGCGCGGTACCGACCGCCGTGATGACAAGCTGCGCGGCCTGACTCGGAATCCACGCCAGCGTGCCTTGTTCGGCGGCGGCGGTCACCAGATCGGTTTCACCGCTGCGATCCAGATCGACCGCCAGCAGTGGGCCAACGCCGGTCCACTCCGCCGCGATAACTTGCCCAGCCGCGAAGCTTCCCTGCCCGTTGGTGTTCGCGTACCACACCGGGGCCCGCGAATCGTCGTGTGAAGTCACCACCAAGTCCAGGTCGCCGTCGTAGTCCAGGTCAATCGCCAGCGTTTGAGTGACGCCCGGTGCCGCGGCGCTGATCAATTGCGGAAACGCAAACGGCGAGGTTCCACCGGTATTTCGCTGCCAATAAACTCGGCCATCGGACGTGGAGGCAATGACCAGATCGAGTCGACCGTCGCGGTTGAGATCCGCCGTTGATAGATGCCGCGGATCGGCGACGATGCTACTGACCAGGCGCGGAGCCGCGAAGCTGCTCCCGAGGTTCTCCAGCCAGTTCACTTGACGCGAAACAGTTGTCGACGAGGCCACCACCAGATCGATGTCGCCATCGACATCCACATCCGCGGCGGCGATGGCACGGACAATCGACAGCCCGCTGGCGAGAGTCCGCCGTGGCCAAAAGCTCGCGCCGAGGTTTTCCAGCCAAACGAGACTGCCGCCCCCGCTGAAGGTCGAGATCAGGTCAAGATCGCCGTCGCGGTCCACGTCGAACGCCTCGAGCACGTCGCCCTCGAGCCCGCCGGCCACAACGCGTCGCGTTCCGAACGCACCGGCCCCCTCGTTTCGATACCACAAGACGGCCCCCTCGGACTGCGAAGCCACGACAACGTCCGGCCGCCCGTCGCGGTCGACGTCCGCGGCCAGCATGCGCGTTACGCCTCCTATCGAGCCGGCGACGGTAACGGCGGTGTCGAAATCCCCTTCGCCGTCGCGATTCGCGTACAACACGAGACGATCGTCCACCGTGGCGATCAGCAGGTCCGGATCGCCGTCGCCGTCGAAGTCATCAGAAACGGCCGCCGTAGAGTCCGGGGCCAATGCGCTGACTAGACGCGACGAACCGAAACCGGCTTCGCGGTGGATCGTGTCGTTTCGAAACCAGCCGATCGTGTCGTCGGAACTGGAAGCAGCCAGAACGTCGAGGTCTCCGTCCCGGTCGAGGTCCGCAGCGTATACCGCTTGCGCCCCATTGCTGCTGTTGCTGATGATGTGCCGCGAACTGAAATTTCCCTGTCCGTCGACGTTCTCAAACCATCCGACCGTGCCGTCGGATTCCGACGCGGCCACCACATCCAGATCGCCATCGCTGTCCAGATCGACCACTCGCACCGAGCGCGGCTCGACATCGCTCGACAAAAGCAGTCGCGGCATGCTGAACGTGCCGGCACCGTCGAGGTTTTCATACCACGAAATCGTGCCGTCCGCCAGCGAAGCGGCCGCGACGTCGATGTCGCCGTCGCCATCCAGATCTCCCGTCGCCACGGAGACGGCGCTCTGGATTGCGCTGTCGACCGACTGCGAAGGGCCGAACGTTCCGCGAGCGTCGGTGTTCTCATGCCATCCAATGTGGTTGACGGCGGCATAGATAACATCCAGGTCGCCGTCGCCATCGACATCGTCGGCCACGACCGCCGAAGCACCGTCGGCCGAAGTTGTGAGTTGCCGCTTGGGGCCGAAGGTGCCCTGCCCGTCGACGTTCTCGAACCAGGCCACCGTGTCATCTAACAGCGACGCGGCAATAACGTCCAAGTCGCTATCGCCGTCCAGGTCGGCCGCCACAACCGAGTTGGCGCCGATGCTTGTGGCGCTGATGATGCGTCGCGGACCGAACTGCCCCTGGCCGTCCGCGTTCTCGTACCAGGCGACCGTGCTGTTACCGATTGACGTGGTCAACACATCCAAATCACCGTCGCGGTCCAGGTCCGCGGCAAAGACACTTGTCGCGGCCAGTGCGGTACCGGTGACCAGGTGCGTCGCTACAAAGCCGCCGGCGCCGTCGTTCTCGTACCAGGCGACCCTGTTATCGCTGATCGATGCGGATAAGACATCAGGATCGCCATCGCCGTCGAAGTCGCCCGCCACCACCGCTGTTGCACCGTCGGCTCCGGTGGTGATCGCCGGCATTGCGGAAAAGGGCATCGCCGACAGGACCAGACGCGACTCAAGCGTCTCGATCGACGGATGAAACCAGCGATGGGCGCCCAGCGGCGCGCGGGGAATCCGCCGCCGCCGACGACACAAAAGCGCCAACGACATGAAACGTGTCTCGGACGTGCATCAAGGTTGTTTTTTGGCATCCAAGCGTGACGCTGACGCTCGGATGCCCGCCGGGCTGTTTTCCGCTGGAGGCACATGGCAGCGTGCAGTGCCCGGTAATGAGCGCCGCGATCCTTGCGAACCAGCGATCGCCGGTCCCGCCGCGCAGTTTCGGTATCCCATCGCGAGTGCACCGCCCGCGCAGCTCGCCCAGCACCGCGTCCCCATCGTAGCTGGCCACTGAGGGCACAGCAACGAAAAAGGCTGGCGCCACGCGACTTAGCCCAAACGCCGAGCTTGAAATCCCCCTCGCCGGTGACATCCGCGGCCGCCGCCGAATCAGGCCGACTTAGCTCCACGCGCGCGGCAAATCCGCTTACGCCTCGGGCCGGGCATCCTGGGGCACGGTAAAAGTGGCGGCTCCGCCGAAGCTGATGACCACCGCTACGAAGCCGCCGCGCGGCGGCGGTTGCGCGAACGTGCCCCGCAAGTACGGAAAGGAAGCCGGTATCTCCCGGCGGCACTCCCGGAAGGAAACCGCCCGGGCCAGCGCAGTCGTCGTGTCTGGCGTATCGCTCTCACCCGCCTGCGCGGCAATGGCCGCTTCGACCGCCTCCTCTCCGACCCACTGTATGGCAATTTGTTGGCCGATTTGGTCTTCGCAATCGACGAGGAGCACCACCGGTTCGACGACGCCCGCCCGGATGGCGTCGTCGTACGTCTCGAACACCAGCGGCAAGCTGGACTCAATCAGCTCCTCACGGCCGAGCATGTCCTGCTCAGGGTCGCCTGTACTGCCGCCGGTCGGTTCCATGGTGGTGGGCTCCGTTTGAAAACACAGTAGCCGAAGTCGCAAGGCATCCGTGTAAGCTGATCGTGGAAATACTGCGAACTCCACTACGGTCCATGTCACAGCTCCGAGAGTCTTTGCAAAGAGCAAAGTCCTCGATGGCGTTGCATCACCCACCGATTCGATCAACTGCCGATCGCGCCAACCGCGCGAGCCGGGGCTGCTTTTCCTGGGACACCGCCTGCAGTGCCGGCAGCACCTCACGCGCAGGCGGACCGATGCGGCCCAGTGCCCAGCAGGCCCGCTCTCGGACCGATTGCGGACGTTGTTTGCCCAATGCCGCCGCCAGTTCGCCCACAAAACTCCCGTCCGCCAGACGCCCCAACAGTGTCGCTGCCCAGTAGGCGACGTCCGCTTGCTCGGACGTCAGCAACAGCGCGAGCGCCGGTCCATCCTCGAGCGCGGGCGGGCCTAGTTCCTCCAGGGCCGCCGTCGCCCACTGACGTACTTGTTCGTCTGGATCGCCCGCCGCCCGCACTAGGGGTACCGCGGCCCCCCGCGCTTCGTCCCCCACCCTGGCGAGCCGCTCGGCCGCATCCGCGCGTCGGCCCGAGTCGCCGTCCGAAAGTGCATCGATCCACGTCGAGATGTCCATGATGGCCTCGATTATAGAAAAACGCCTTTCGAGTGCCCAATCGTGAGTTCACGGCGACTTCTCCAGCCGGCACTTCGCCTGCCACCTGCGCCGTTTGACGAAGCCGTGCGTTTCTTTCCATAATAGAGGCACCCCAGCTTCCCACCTACGGCACGATCGACTTCGTGCGCTCCCGGTTCAAGCATCGCCTCCTGCGTGCTCCCGGGTGGAACGGAACACCTGAGCGAACCAAGGTTCATCTGGAGAGATTCCCATGCAGACCGTGCGTCGACTCCTTTTTGCAATTTGCCTCGCGGTGACCGCTTTACTGTTGCTCCCCCGAGTTGGCGCGGCCATGCCGCCATTTTTGGAGCAGTTCCAGCTCAAGTACGCGAATCCGGAGTCGGAGGACGCCCAGATCAAGGCGTTCGCGGAACTGGTTGCCGACACCGAAACGGGCAAGTGCTGGGTCTGCCACGTCAAAGGCAAGCCCAAGACCGAGCGGAATCGCTACGGGGCCGCGCTCTCCACGCTGCTGGACAAGAAGAATTACACGCTCGCCCGGCTGCGCGCTGAGCCGGAAAAGGTAAGCGCCGAGATCGTCGGCGCGCTGGAGTTGGTGGCGGCGTGGAGCTCCGCCCCGGACGCGGAGGAATCGCCCACCTTCGGCGAACTGCTCGCCAAGGGGACGAAGCCGGGCGGCGACGGTGAGCCAGCCACCTCCGATGCGTTTCTCGAGCTGGCCGACTCTGCCGGCAGCGGCGGAACGCCCGCTTCCGCCAGCGACCAAGCCGCCACCACCGAGACACCCGAAGTGCCTGAGGTAGCTCAGCAAGCGCCTGTCGATCCGGCCGCCGAGCAAGCCGCCATCGCTAAGCTTGAAGAGATCGGCGGCACCGTACGCGCCGTCGCCCAGAACGACGACTCCAAGGACGTCGACTTCCACCTCAGCGGAACCCCGCTAAACGACGAGACGCTGGCGGCGATCAAGTCCGTCGGCAAGGTGGTGAACCTGAACCTCAAGGACACCCAAATCACCGACGCCGGGCTCACGCACTTGACCGATTTGAAAAGCCTGCGGCGGCTCCACCTGGAGCGGACCAAGGTCGGCGACGCAGGACTGACCCATCTGACGGGATTGTCCAACATCGAGTACTTGAATCTCTACGGCACCGAAGTAACCGACGCCGGGCTCGAACATCTCACTGGCCTGCCGAACTTGCGAAAGGTATATCTGTGGCAGTCGCAGGTCACTGATGAAGGCGTCGCGAAGCTGCAAGAGACCCTGCCGAATCTGACGATCGTCCGCTAGCAAATTGCCTGCGGCACGAATGGCTCATGGTGGCACAGACATTCCTGTCTGTGCCAAAACTCTTCTCTCGTCTGTGAAGAGGCCGGTCGAGGGCTGGAGGCGCGCAGGCAGTGCGACTTCATCGCGCCTGAAATCAAAAGCGCTCGAAGGTAAGCGTCCACGCCCGAAAAGAACTCCACCCCCCGGGTCAGTTCTGCTGCGGACCGTTGGTCGCGTCGATGTTCAGGTTCCGCCGCAGATACGTCGCTCGCTCGATATTGCGGTCGGCCGTATCCAACTCGAAACCGCGTATCTTTTGCAGATGCGCCGGCTGCGTGTGGATGAACAACTTGTTCACCGTGGGGATCTCGACATCGTTGATCAGCCCCAGGTTGACGCCCATCCGCACGCTCGACAGCAGGTGCATCGTCTCTTCGGAGCTGATCGTCTGGGCGGTGCGCAGGATGCCATAGGCGCGGCTGACCCGGTCGTGCAACGTCTGGTGGCTTTCCCGCACGAGAAAGTCCCGGGCTTGCCGTTCGTAATCGATCATCACCGGCACGACGTCATTGACCTGCTTGATCAGGTCGGTCTCGCTACGGCCCAGCGTGATCTGGTTGCTGATCTGATAGAAGTCTCCCATTGCCTGCGACCCTTCGCCGTACAACCCCCGGACCGCCAGGCTGATCTTTTGCAAGCTGCGGAACACCTTGTCAATCTGCCGCGTGATCACCAGCGCCGGCAAGTGCAGCATCACGCTCACCCGCAAGCCCGTGCCCACGTTCGTCGGGCAGGCCGTCAGATAGCCCAGCCGATCGCTGAAGGCGTAGGTCGCCCGCTGTTCGATGGAATCGTCCAGCTCGTTGATCCGCTCCCAGGCCGCGTCGAGCGAAAGTCCGCTCCGCATCACCTGAATCCGCAGATGATCCTCCTCGTTGATCATCACGCTGAACTGCTCGTCGCGGTCGATGGCCACGCCCCGGGCACCCTGACTCTCGGCGTGTTCCCGGCTGATGAGTTGCCGCTCGACGAGGAACTGCCGGTCGACGCCGCCCAGTTCGCTGACGTTGAAGTACATCAGGCGGTCCGAATCGGCCACCGCGGAGATCTGCTCTCGCAGAATCTTCTCGATCTCCACACGGTCGCTGTCGGTGGCGCGGGTGATGAAAGGGAAGTCGGCGAGGTTACGGGCCAGTCGGATGCGGCTGCTGATGACAATATCCGACTCGGGCCCGGCACCACGGAGCCACTCGCCGCTGCTTCGCGCTAGATCTTCAAGTTCCACGAGTCGCACACTTGGATGTAGGATAAGACGATAACGGCTCTCGCTACTACTTCTGCCCGACGTAATCTGCCGCGGTGGCACAGCTTGGTGGACCTGGCCGTCTCACTCCTGCTCTGGCTGCTCGCTCGATCGCCCCAGTCCATGTTCGATCTGGCGAATCTGGTCGCGCAGCTCCGATGCCCGCTCGTACTGCTCGCCCTGAATGGCCTCTTTCATTTCACGACGGATGCGAATCAACTGCGTCTGTTTTTCCGCGCCCGTCGGGCAGCGGCGAGGCACTTTACCAACGTGTTCGGTATCGCCGTGGATATTCACCAACAGCGGCTCGAGCTCTTTGGCAAAAGCTACGTAGTCGTGCGGACAGCCGAGCCGTCCGCGCTTGCGAAACTCCAGAAACGTAATCCCGCACACCGGGCAAGCCTGTTGGTCAAGCCGGGCCAATTCCTCGGCCGTCTCCCCCACCGCCAGGTGCTGGGCCAACACGCCGGCAATCGCCGGCCCTGATGCGGATACTTCCTGCTCCGACGGCGAGAGGTACTCCCGGGCGTGATCTTCGCACAGATGGAGTTCCTGCGGCTGACCGCTGGTCAACTCCGTGATGTGGAAGGTGGCCGTCTTATCGCACTGCTGACACTTCATCGCTGGCCACCACGCTTCCCAAGAGATCGATCCGCCACGCTCGTTTGTCGCGTCACGGACGAAACACCAGACGCATCGTAAACCCGCGGCATCCAAGGGGATTCTAACCTGGGGCCTAAGGGTGTCAAGGTGAGCAAAAGGCGCGGGGTGATTGCATTAAGCCCCGTGCTGACAACTGGATACGTACGCCGGATATGCACGGTTGTGGCCCATCGGCGGCGGTGGTAATCTGCACCCTATCGCTCTTATTAGGCCGCGGCAAATGGCCGACACGAGCGGCCTCCGTTGTTGTATGGTGTCACGGACATTCGTGTCTGTGCACGATCGATCGTCGTGAGAAGTACCTGTCGTTCGACCGCAGTATTCCGCCGGTTAACCGCTTGACCAACCACCCCCCCTGAACTCACCAGGGTTCCGCTGCAACCTATCCTTAGACTGAAAACCCGCATTTGTTAACCACCGCTGGCAGAGCCAGCAAAGGCACCTGGCGACGCATCCATGCCCCATGCCCCCGACTTCGACACCTTCTGTCGCCTGGCGCGCGATGCCGATCTGGTGCCGGTTTACCGTCGGCTTTTGAGCGATTCCCTCACGCCGGTCACGGCGTTTCACACCATCGACACCGGCCGATCCGCCTGCCTTTTCGAAAGCGTGGTGGGCGGAGAAAAGGTAGGGCGCTACAGCTTCCTCTCCGCGGAACCGTTCCTGGAGTTGGCCGCCGCTGGCAACCAGGTGACTGTCACCACCGCGGGCGGCGAGGAGACGTTTTCCTGCGAAGACCCGCTCGACGAGCTTCGGCGGCGCGTCCAATCGATTCGCGCGGCGTCGCTTCCGGAGCTTCCGCCATTCACTTCCGGCGCGGTCGGCTACGCAGCTTACGACGTCATCCGATACAGCGAGCATCTGCCCGACGCCCCGCCGGACGACCGTAAGCTGCCAGACTTGGCGTTCGCCTTCTACGATCACATGCTGGTGTTCGACAACGTCAACAAGACGATGGTGGCGATCGCCATGGCCCGCTGCGACAACGCCGGCGGCGACCTGCGGGCGGCCTACGACGACGCCTGTCAGCGCGTGGATCGACTTATCGACCAACTCGATGCCCCCCGCACCGATCTGCAGCCGGCCGATATCGATACCACCGGCAGTGCCACCCTCCCCTACACGTCCAACTTCACGCAGCCCGAGTTCGAGGCGGCCGTGCGCAAGTGCGTCGAGTACATCCGCGCCGGCGACATCTTTCAAGTGGTCATCAGCCAGCGGCTGCGGGTGCCGATCCGCTGTCAGCCGTTCGAAATCTATCGCACGCTCCGCGTTGTCAATCCCAGCCCTTTCATGTTCTTTCTGCGGACGCCGCACACCACGTTGGTCGGCAGTTCGCCCGAGGTGATGGTGCGAGTGATCGACGGCCAGGTCACCGTGCGGCCGCTCGCCGGGACGCGCATGCGGGGCGAAACCGAGGAGCACGACAAGCGGCTAGCCGAGGAGCTGCTGGCCGACCCGAAGGAACGGGCCGAACACGTGATGCTGGTCGACCTGGGCCGCAACGACGTCGGCCGCGTCGCCCGTTATGGCTCGGTGCAACTGACCGACATCATGACCATCGAGCGATACAGCCACGTCATGCACATCACCTCCAACGTCACCGGGCGACTGCGCGACGACGAGGATGCCTTCTCCGCATTGCGGGCCTGCCTGCCGGCGGGCACCGTCTCCGGCGCGCCGAAGGTCCGCGCCATGGAGATCATCGACGAGTTGGAACCGCATCGCCGCGGGCCGTACGCCGGTGCGGTCGGCTACGTCGACTTCCGTGGCAACATGGACACCTGCATCGCGCTGCGGACGATGGTCATCCAGGACGGCACCGCGTATGTTCAAGCCGGCGCCGGCATCGTGGCAGACAGCGTTCCCGAGACGGAATATCAGGAAACGCTCAACAAAGCCCGGGGACTGCTCAAGGCGATCGAAGCGACCGAGCAGCGCACGGGAACGCCGGCGCGGTAGAGCTCCTGCCTATGTCTGCGCAACGCGGGTAGCTGAACTGGTGACAGTTCAGCCGAATCTTGCGGCGGGTCTGAATTCTCACGAATTCAGCTACGACGAAAATGCACAGCCCTGCTATTTCTTGCCCTTGGTGCCACAGACCTATTGCATCAAGACTCCCTCACCTTTCGACGAACCAATTGCACATTGGCGGCTTGAACTCGACGGCAGCGATTCAAGAACTGCCATCGATGTACTAGCTAATGCCGCGTGCCGCCACCTGTAAAAACTTTGCTCTGAGCTTGGCGGTCTGATAGTCTCACGGGCAGTTTTTCCTTCACGTCCCGTGCTCCAACTTCGGCGGTGCAGGCCAACAGCCTGTGCGGCCAAAGGAGTCCGCCATGAGCAACGCGAAACGTCGACTCCCGTACTGTCCGATTGCGCCGCTAATCATTTTCGCCGCCTTTGCGACACTGGCACTGCAAGCCGGCTCGTCCAGCGCCGCGACTCAAGAAGGCGACGCCGCGGCACCGCAGTCCGATGGCAAAGCTACAGCCGCGGCCGATACGCAAGCGGAGGCGAAGCCGCCGGCGAAGAATCTGCCGCAAGTCACCGGTTTATGGCGGCTGGATGGCGTGATTGGAGAAAACGGGCTGGTGACCGACGTTCGAGGAAACATTGAGGCGGTCAAGTTCATCGCCAGCGGTCGCTGGAGCGTTACCTACAGGGATCTGGAAACCGGTCTGGTCCAGTCTCACATGGGTGGCACCTATGCACTCAACAAAGAAGAGTATGCCGAAAAGGTGGACTACTCCATCGAACGGACCAGCGAGATGATCGGCCAGACGAACCGGTTCGCCATCCACATCGAAGACGACACCATGACGATCCAGGGCCAGGGCAACTCGTTCAACGAGGTGTGGAAGCGCGTGAACGAGGAGGAGCGCGAGCAGAAGATGGGTCAGCAGTTTCCCGGCCTATGGAGGCTCGACGGCCGCATCGGGCCCAGCGGCCTGGTCACCGACGCACCCGCCGAGGTGGTCGCGATCAAGCACATCGCCAGCGGCCACTGGGGCGTCACCTACTACGCCGCGGCGACCGGCGTGGTTCAGTTCCATCACGGAGGAACCTACACGCTGAAAGACGGCGAGTACGCCGAAAACCTCAAATACGCGATGGAGAACACCGCCACGATGATCGGCCAGACCAACCGCTTCGATATCCACATTGAAGACGATACGTTGACCAACCAGGGCCAGGGCAACTCGTATAACGAAGTGTGGAAGCGAGTGAAGGAAGAGGATCGATAGCCTTATGCGCGCGTGGAGGCCGAAAGCACAGACAGGAATGACTGCGCCACCTTGGACAGAACAGCTTCCCGCGCGCACCCCGATTTCGCGAACTACGCGTGCTGCTTGGTTGAGGGATCCTGCGACAGATACAGCAGCCGGCCGCACGACTTGCAGAAGACAGCGCGGGAGAGCACCAGCTCGTTCTGCATGTTCGGCGTGATGTTCTGGTAGCAGCCGCCGCAGTAGCCGCTCTCGACCGGCGCCAGGGCGTCGTCCCCCCGGGCGTTCACCACCCGCTGGTAGTCGGCACGAAACTCCGCCGGCAGCGAATCCTCGGCCGCTCGCAGTTCCTTCTCCAATCGGGCGATGTCGGTTCGGATCCCATCGGCGGCCGCCTCCACCTTGCTCTTGAGCGCGTCGAGCTCCTGCCCGGTGGTGGCAACCCTCTCCTTCGCCTCGCGAATTTTCTGATCCATCGTGTCGATCAGTTCGAGTGCTTCGAGAATCTCATCCGACAGCACGCTGTTGGCCATCTCCGCCGCGGCGATCTGGTCCAACAGCGCCTGGTATTCCTTGTTGCTGTTGCACCCGTTCAGCTTCACGCGCAGATCAAGGATCTTGTTCTCGTTGGACTTCAGGTCCAACTGTTTCTTGTCGGCGGCCATGCGGGTCCGCTGCAACTTCTCCTGGATTTGGGCCAGCTCTTCTTGAACTTTGGCGACGTGTGCCTGGCGAGCCTTGACCTGCTTCGGGCCGCGGTCGAGCCGTTCGCGCAGATCGCTCAATTGTCGGTGGATGCGATGTAACTCCCGCAGCGCGGCGGCAGTGATACTCATGTCGGGAAGACCTCCGGGATGAATGCAATCAATCCAAAAAAAACGCGCTGCGGGACCGCAGCGCGTCGTAGCCATGAAAAAAGCCGCTGGTCTTGCGACCAGCGGCTTTGCGATTTCGCGTCAGCCTGCGACTCCCGGTAGGAAGCCTTCGAGGAGTTTGCTTCGCACGGGATGTTGTAGTTTGCGGACAGCTTTGGCTTCGATTTGTCGAACCCGTTCACGCGTGACCTTGAAGATGCGGCCGACTTCTTCCAACGTGTAGGAATAGCCGTCTCCCAGACCGTAGCGCAGGCGAATGATCTCGCGTTCGCGATAGGTGAGCGTCTTGAGCAGCGACTCGATGCGCTCGCGAAGCAGGCCATTGTTTGCCGATCTGAACGGGTTTTCCGACGCGTTGTCTTCAACGAACTCCCCGAAGCTACAATCTTCGCTTTCCCCGACCGGTCGGTCAAGGCTTAGCGGCTGCCGGCCGATGCTCAGCACACGCCGCGTCTCTTCCAGGCTGATGTCCGCCTCCAGCGCCGTTTCCTCGATGGTCGGCTCGCGGCCCAATTCCTGCACCAGCCGCTTGGCGACGTTGCGAAGCCGGCTGAGCACGTCGATCATGTGGACCGGAATGCGAATCGTCCGGGCCTGGTCGGCGATCGCCCGGGTGATCGCCTGGCGGATCCACCACGTGGCGTAGGTGGAAAACTTGTAGCCGCGGCGATACTCGTATTTGTCTACGGCCCGCATCAGCCCGGTGTTCCCCTCCTGAATTAGATCGAGAAAACTCAGACCGCGGTTGCGGTATTTTTTGGCGATCGACACCACCAGCCGCAAGTTGCCGCTGGAAAGCTGCCGTTTGACCTGCTCGTACTCGTAAAACTGCTTGCGCAGCAGCCGGCAGCGTTTCCGCAGGCTCGCCGGACTCTCCGTCGTGGCCAGCATCAATTCCCGCAATTCGCGCCGCAGCTTCGTCCGCTCGTAACCGCCAGTCGGGTCATTCGCGATTCGGCCGAGCCGCGTCTGCAACTCGTTCATCCGGGCGGAAAACTCCTCCAACTGACGCATCAACGGCTGCACCCGTCGCGTCCGCAGGCTCAGCTCCTCGACCAGCGTTAGAGCCTTGCCGCGCCGGCGAAGGAATCGCCGCCGGGCAACACGTTTCTGCTCGGCGGGAGCCTTCCGGCTGATCAACTGGCAAAAATCAGCCCGATCTTGCTGGAGAAGGTGATTTAGTGTCGGCAGATTGTGTGGCATGCGGGCCTGAATCTGCTCCTTCGTGAGGCACTCGGTCAGAGAGACCTTAATCGTGCGATCAAACGGCAACTCGCCGCGGTGAACCTTCTCGAGCGTCCCAACCGTCTGCCGCATGGCGAAGCCGCAGCCCAAGAGCGTGCGGCGGAATCGCTTGCGGGTGACCTCGATCTTCTTGGCCAGCGAAATCTCCTGCTCACGGGTGAGCAGCGGGATTTCGGCCATCTGAGTGAGGTACATCCGAATCGGGTCGTCGGTCAGCTTCGGGAAGAAGTCCGGCGCGAGTTGCGGCAGGTCTTCCTCGACCGCGACGGCTTTGCCCATTACTTTCGCCGGAGGTGCCCCGTCCTCGAAAGCGTCGTTCGGCGGCTGATCCGTCAGATCGATGCCCAGCTCGTCCAGGGCAATCAAGAGATTGTCGAGCTTCTCCGGGTTGACGGCCTCGTCGGGCAAATACTGGTTGACCTGGTCGAAGGTCAGGTAGCCTTGGCTCTTGCCGATTGCGATAAGTTCTTGAAGTTCCGGGTCGAAACGGTCCATCTGTCATCTCCTCCCGCGCCTTCTTGCGCGATGTATCGAGGTGACATGACCGGTGGCGGGCCAAGTGGTGCGGGTGGCCGCGCGCCGGTCGACCGGTCAGACATCCTGCCCATCCGTGGGCGGGGAACCTGTCTGCCGGTTGCGTAGCTGGGCGAATAGCCGATCGAGAATCGCCCCTTGCTGGTCGTCGCTCAACTGCCCCTCGTGCAGCGTGGCGAGCTGGTCTCGCTGCTGGGCGTCCTCCTTTCTGCGCTCGATGCTGCGGATCACTTCCGCCAGCCGGCTCTCCGCGTCGGAGGCCGACTTGCGGTGACGTTCGTCTTCCAAATGAACCAATACGTGCTTCGCCTGCGGATCGTCCATTTCCAACATCAGCCGCTCGAACGAAAGCACCGCGCCCCCGGCCGCCAGTCGCCGGCAGGTGCCGTAGATCGCCCGCGCCACCGGCGAAACGAGCTGCGCGACGTCGACCGCCTGGATCAATCGCGGCAGGCCCTGCGGATAGCTGATCGCCAGTTCCAGCACTTCCGCATCCCAAAAATCCAGAGCGGCCGGGGCGGCGAATCGTTCGACCGGGTCGCTCGATACCGCCGGTTGTCGTCCTCGGCGCAGTAATGTGAGCCGCATCCGCAGTTGTTCTTCGGACACGCGAAACTGGCGAGCCAATCCGCCGAGCAACTGGTCCTCGCGCAGCCGCGCCGAGGAACCGTCGCTGCCGGAAAGCCGCGGAGCCTGGGCCAGCGTGCGGAGAATCTCTTCCAGCGCCCGGTTCGCGAGATGGGGGTCGCTGGTGGTTTCCAATCCTTGGGTCACCATGCGAATCTTATGTTGCAGGGCATCGACGGCTTCCCGCAAAAGCTGCGAGAATGCCTCACCTCCATGTGTCGTAACAAAATCGCATGGATCGACGTTTTTAGGCAAGGTCAGAATTTTCAGATCCGCCTGCTGGGCGACAAACAGCTCCAACACCTCGTTAGTCCGCCGCTGTCCCGCTTCGTCGCCGTCGAGTACCAACGTGACCGAATCGGCGAACCGCTGCAGCAGCCGGATGTGCCGCTCGGTAAGGGCCGTGCCCAAAACGGCCACCACATTGCGGATTCCCGCCTGGTGCGCGGCGACGCAGTCTGTGTATCCTTCCACGACAACCGCCACGCCCTGGCTGCTGATCGCCTCGCGAGCCGCGTCCAGCGCGTAAAGCTGGTTGCTCTTGGAAAACAGGGGTGTCTCGGGCGAGTTGATGTACTTCGGCGCGTCGGCGTCGGCCAGCTCCGGCAGCACGCGGCCACCCAGCGCGATCGGACGTCCCTGAACGTCGCGGATAGAAAACAATACGCGGCCGCGAAACCGGTCGTAGAAACCGCCGCCGGACGACCGCGCCTTGACCAGGCCGATCCGTTCCAACACGGGCGGAGAAAACGTGCCACCGGGCGCGCGGCGCAGGATCCAATCCCAATCGGGCGGTGAGAATCCGATGCGGAACTGCACGATGCTCGCGTCGCTGATGCCGCGCTCGGCCAGGTACCGCCGCGCCGGCTCCGCCTCGGGCGACTCCACCAGGCAGCGGTGATATTGCTCCTCGGCCCAGGCCATCGCTCGAAGCAGCGTGCCGCGGTCATTCGGATCGCCGGGGCTGGTCGGCTTGCCTCCCGCCGCGGCCAGCCGCACGCCGGCCCGATCGGCCAGAAGCTGAAGCGCATCGCGAAACTCGATCCCCTCGACGCGCATCACGAAGCTGAACACGTCGCCGCCGATGTCGCACACCCAGCACTTGAACGTCTGGCGCTGGGGATCGACCTGCAGGCTGGGGCGGCGGTCGTCGTGCCACGGGCAGCGGCCGACAAATCCGCGACCCTGCCGGCGCAGCGCAACGTAACCTCCGACCAGATCGACGATGTCGACCGCTTGACGGATCTGTTCCTTGACCTCAAGCGACGCGCCGGCAGCCACGCGGGAACCCCGTTTCTAAAAGAACGCGAGCAACAAGAGCGCACGCGAGCGTATCCTCACGCAGGCGCGATTATAGGGGCCGCGCACGAGGCTCACAACGACCGCACGGTTCGCAGCCCTTTGGATTGCTCAACGGGCCCCGGCATCACAGGGAGGTGATACCAAAGTGGCGACCTAGTCGCTCTTTTGCGAGCCGTGAGGGGCTTTGCTCCGAAGTCAGCGAGTTTGACTGGTGCCACGATGGCGTTTTTCAGCAGGCAGCTAGGGCGTCTGTGCCGGCCGCTCGGCGACTTCGACCTCCAGCTCGATCCGTTCGCCTTTGCGGATTAGTGCCACGGTCGCCTCCGAGCCGATGTCGGTGGCCGCTACCAACCGGCTGAGCGTGGTGGGGTCGTCGATTTCCTGCCCGTTCCATTCCACGATGATGTCGCCGGCCTCGATACCGGCCTCGTCCGCCGGTGTACGCGGCTCGACGCGCTGCACGACCACGCCGGTGAGGTCGCCCACCCCCAATTGCTGCGCCAGCTCCGGCGTCAGCTCGGCCATCCAGACCCCGAGCCACCCGCGAGCAATTCGTCCCTTCTCCCGCAGTTCCTTGTACGTGTTTTGAGCGATGCTGCTGGGAATGGCGAAGCTGATTCCCTGGTAAGCGCGGCCCACGATGGCCGTGTTAATGCCAACGACCTCGCCTTTGGAATTAACGAGCGGTCCGCCGCTGTTGCCCGGATTTACCGCCGCATCGGTCTGCAGGAAATCCTGGTAGGGGCTGGCCAAAAGGTTACGGCGGCCGGTGGCGCTGACGATGCCGAAGGTGACGGTACGGTCCAGCCCGAACGGACTGCCCACGGCCCACACCAGATCGCCCGTGTCGACTTCGCTGCTTTCGCCCCACCGAGCAGCGATCAAATTGTCGCCGCCGATCTTCAACACCGCGATATCGGTCAGCGGATCAGAGCCGATCAATTCCGCGGGGACGCGGCGGCCGTCGCTCAGTTGCACATTAATGCGCCGCGCGTTTTCCACGACGTGGTTGTTCGTGACGATGTAGCCTTCTTCGTTGACGATCACGCCCGATCCCTCGCCGAGCGACTCGTATTGCTCAGGCGGGCCGAAGAAGTACGACCATTCGTCCCCGGGGTCGGCGCCGTTCACCTGTTGCACGGTGCGGATGTGAACCACGCTTTCGCCGACGCTTTGCGCTACCCAGCGCGACGCCTGGGAAAAGCTGGCCAGGTTCAACTCGTTGAGCCCCTCCAGTGCGGCATCGACACGAGCTTTTGCCTTGCCGTAACTGTTGGCATACTGCAGGCGCTGGATCAGCATCGGCAGCACGAGCACGACGATCAACAGGACTAGAACCCATACCAACCGCCGCGGACGGAGCAGTTCGTCCCGATCGGCCGGCGGCTGCGAAGCCGGCGTCCGAGCAGGTGGCGTCGAAGCGGACGTCGGCGCTGCCTGCGCGTATTGCGGCGGATCTGCCGCGGGATCGAAGTCGTCGCGGTCGTGTGCGGAATCGTCCATCACTCCAACTTTCGGCACGAGTGGCTTAAACAGTCCGCTCAGTCACGGCTGCATCGCCGCAGAACGTCGATTTCGCACGAGTGACGCAAGTCGCTACGTTGCGCCCCCCGCCGAGCTTGGCTACGCACTCGGTGAGGCCGAATAATGCCACGATGACATTTTGACAGCCTGTTACGATGTTCGGTTATTATAATGGCTTCGCCGCCGAGGGCGAATCCTTGGGAGTCGGCACGTAAATGCTGCCGTTCTTGTTGCTGCGGCTCATGTTTCCGCCTCAAACATGCGCTAACAGCATTGTTTCTGCGACCACGACAGTTCGACACGGCCACGACCAAAATGTCGGGACTATCGCCTTCGCGCTACTTTCCGCCTGCCGAGCTTGCGGCGGAGGAAGGCCTGCTCTCGGTCGGCGGCGAACTGACGCCCGAGTGGCTGCTGGACGCCTACGCACACGGCATCTTTCCTTGGCCGCTGTTCGAAGCCGGCGAACCCATGGTGTGGTGGTCACCTGACCCGCGGGCAATCGTCCAGTGGGAGTCGATTCATATCTCGCGGCGGTTACGTCGCACTTGTCGTGCCGGTGCGTACCGCGTGACGTGCAATCGCGCTTTTGAATCGGTGATCGAGGGTTGCGCCACCACGGATGACCGGCGGGGAAACACCTGGCTGACCCGCGAGTTAATGGACGCCTACATCCGCCTGCACCAACTCGGTTGGGCGCACAGCGTCGAAGCCTGGCAGGACGACGAGTTGGCCGGCGGCGTCTACGGAGTGGCACTGGGCGGGTTCTTCGCCGCCGAGTCGAAGTTCCACCGCCGGCGTGACGCTTCGAAGGTGGCCCTAGTCCAGTTGATGGCGCACCTGAAGAGCCGCGGTTACGAGCTGCTCGATATTCAGCAGTACACCGAGCACATGGCCAGCTTCGGGGCGATCGAAATTCCGCGCGATGCGTTCTTGCAGCGCCTCGCCCACGCGCTGCAACTGCCCGTTGCTTTCGGCGATCACCTGGAGGGCGACGTGGCCTCGCTGTGAAGCTTGACCGGAAGCGCAGAAACGCCGCATAGACAGGAGCTTGCCCTGGATTTGCTCCCCGTAGCGTTCTCTGTGTGGACCTGTGAATAAAAACGAAGAGAGCGGGTCTGTAAGCCGGGTTCTGTTCCGGCGAGCGAGAGTCGCGCGCCGGCGGCAACCATTCCTCTAGGGCGCCGGTTGCCCGGCGCCTCCAGCGGCCTACCCGGAAGCTTGCACGGACCGGACGAGCCCGTAGCCCGGCGAACCGGACTTTCTTCCTGCTTGGCCTTGCACCCGGTGGGGTTTACCGAGCCAGACCGGTCACCCGGCCTGCTGGTGCGCTCTTACCGCACCGTTTCACCCTTACCGCGGCAGCTTACGCCGCCGAGGCGGTCTATTTTCTGTGGCACTTTCCCTGGTCTTACGACCGGTGGGCGTTACCCACCACCGTGTCCTGTGGTGCCCGGACTTTCCTCCCGCCGCGAGTTTCCGCGCGACCGGCGGTTGCCCGACCCGCTCTCTTCATATGTATCGTAACCAAAAACCGGCTGCGCTGTCAGGCTGTGAATTTTTCACCTTGGTGCGCGCCGGATTGATTTTACAATG
>JBBDJB010000004.1:0-54642 GCA_040880125.1 Pirellulales bacterium
ATTGTAAAATCAATCCGGCGCGCACCAAGGTGAAAAATTCACAGCCTGACAGCGGCTTGTTGCGGAGTTGTCGGATCACCTTACCGATTGCATGGAGGATCAAGTGCGCATGGATGCGAAAAATCACGTCGATGTATCGCGACAGCTCGGTTCGCCCACGGAGATCGCCGCGACAGCGGTGAGCGCCTATCGTCATGGGCGGTTCTCCCGGCGGCATCCCTGGTTGACGTTCTTGGCATTTCCCATCGTGGCGCTGTTGCTGGGGTGGATCGGCCTGATCACAGTGATCCTGGTGGCGATCGACCGATCGGAGGCAAACGTCGCTTCGTGGCAGCTCGCGGATCCCGTGGTGCCATACTTCGTTGCGGCGGCGATGCTTGTGCCCATCGCGTTGACGTCCATCTTCTTTTGCAGGCTCGCACGTCGGGCCGGAGTCGGCTGGAATTGGACGCTGGCTACCTGTGGAGTGATTGCAGTGCTGGGCGGTGCGGCCATATCGCAATTGGCGCTGCCGACCGAATCCACGCCCGGGGTTTTGAGTTTTGGGCTCGGGCTCTCCATGAAGCCGTCACTCTTGCAGTGTCTACAATTCTCGATTCCGTTGTCCATCGGCGGTTGGGCCCTCTGGCGAGATGCGGAGAATCGCAAGGCGACGCTATCGTACCGGCGGGGCCGAGCGGACTAAGGCCCCCAGAGCGGGGATCGCGGTCGGTCAAACTGCATGGCCGGCCGCGATCGCCCTCGGCGCATCGCTTGCAATGCTCGCGCTAGCAAGCTGGTTGTCTAAACGCAACCGCGCCTCGCAGTCTCTCGCGTCACACGGCAATCTAGCCGACACGCGGTGTCGCGCTGACGACGATCGGCCGGCTTTCCGGAAAGATGCGTCGCGAACCGCGACTGCGAAGTTTACGGCGACTTTTCCGATCGCGAGTTTCTTTCCGATCAGGAGGAATCCCGCAAGTTTGCCGGTTGCGAGGTCGATACGAACTCTGCCGATTAGTCCGACTGGAGGTTTGCGCCGGCGAGCGCTCGCCCTTTCACGTCGGTCATCGGCCCGGGGGGGTCCGGATCCACGTCGTGTCGAGCTTCGCAGGCGGTCCGCAGGATTTCGGCGTGTGCCGGCGACGACGACGCGAGCAAGCGACACGTACCCTCACGTAGGAAATGTCACCGATGATGCGGCAATTGCCAAGCTTCACCGCGATTCTTGCTCTAACGGTGCTCATCGCGACCGGCTGCCATCCGACGCAGCCTTACTATCTGTTCGACGATGGCGATCTCTCCCACTATCTGGACGTGGCGATGGAGATCGAGACGCCCGATGTCGAAGCGCATACGCTCGACGAGGTGCTGGCGTCGCAGCCGCCGCTCACTCTCGACAACATGGACGACGTCCAGATGTGGGACGTGACCCTGGAAGAGGTGACGCATCACACGTTGGCCAACAGCGAGATGATGCGCAAACTGGGCGGTCGCATCGCGGGGACTGCGCCGGACGAAATCAGTCGGACGATCATCAATCCGTTCGCGCGGACGACGGTTTACGATCCCGCCTTGGCGGAGACCGCGTACGGTGCAAACACGGGCGCACAGGTCGCCAATCCGCTGGGCGTCGAAGCCGCCCTGTCGGAGTTCGATGCTCGGCTCGATAGCAGCATCTTCTGGGAGAAGAACGATCGTCCGCAAAACTTCGCCGGCTTTCCGGACCTGTTCACTCCGACCTTTGAGCAGGACCTGGGACGCTTCACCGCCGGCATTACGAAACAGACGGCTGCGGGTACACAGGTCAGCGTGCGGAACAACACCATCTACGATGCGAACAACAACCCCACACGGGCTTTGTACAGCGACTGGAATACGAACTTTGAGGCAACGGTAAGCCAGCCGTTGCTCCAAGGCGCCGGCACGATGTACAACCGGATCGCCGGCCCCTACTCGTTCAATCAGTACAGCGGCGGTTTCTTCAACTCGATCGACGGCGTGGTCATCGCCCGCGTTCGCACGGACCAAGCGCTGGCTGACTTCGAGGGCGGGCTGCGCGACCTGGTCCGGAACACGGAGGATGCTTACTGGGACCTCTACTTCGCTTATCGCGACTTGGACGCCCGGATCACCGGCCGCGACAGCGCCCTGGCCGCCTGGCGACGGGTCAATGCCCTGTACATCGAAGGGGCCGAAGGCGGTGCCGCCGACCAGGTCGCCCAGGCCGAGTCGCAGTTCTGGGATTTCCACGCTCAGGTGCAGACGGCGCTGACCGAGCTGCAGCGAGCCGAGAACCGGCTTCGCTACATCATGGGGCTGCCCATCGCTGACGGGCAGTTGATCCGCCCCAGCGACGAGCCCACGATGGCTTGGGTCGAGTTCGACTGGAACCAGATCCTCGAAGAATCGCTCGTCCGCCGAGTCGAAATCCGCAAGGAGAAATGGCAGGTCAAGGAGCGCGAGCTGCAACTGATCGCCGCGAAGAACCACCTGCTGCCGCGACTGGACGCGGTGGCCCGCATGCGGTGGCTGGGCATGGGCGACGACCTGCTCGATAACGAGCGCAGCGGCATCAGCCCCGTCGCGCCTGGGTCCAATGCCTTCGAGTCGCTCACCGGCGGTGACTTCCAGGAATGGCAGCTCGGCTTGCAGTTGAACGTGCCGATCGGTTTTCGCCTGGAGCACTCAGCGATTCGTCACCATCAACTGCTGCTCGAACAGGAGCGCCGCGTGCTGCAGGAGCTGGAGCACGAGATCCAGCACCAGGTGGGCAACGCCCTGCGTGACTTGAAGTACTTGTACGAGCTCAGCCTGACGCAACTGAAAGCGTACAACGCCTCGAAGAAGGAAGTGGCAGCCCGCGAGGCAGCCTACGAAGTCGGCACCATCACGCTCGACCTGTTGCTCGACTCGCAACGGCGATTAGCCATTGCGGAAAGCAACCTCTACCGGTCGCTGACCGACTACAACCGGGCTATAATGACGCTTCATTATCGCAAGGGCTCGTTGTTGGATTTCAACAGTGTGTACCTGGCCGAGGGGCCTTGGCCGGGCAAGGCGTACTTCGACGCCCACCGTCGAGCCCGCAAGCGCGATGCGGCCATGTATATCGACTACGGTTACACTCGTCCCGGCGTCGTCAGCCGCGGCCCGTACCACCAGCAACAGGGAGACGTTGTTCACGAAGGCGAGCTGTATCTACCCACGGAGGCGATGCCCGAGGAAGTTCCCACGCCGGCACCGCGATTGCCGGAAGCGGAAGAGCTTCCTCAGCCCGAGCCGATCAGCACGGGCCAGGCAGCAACCGGCCCAGCCGCCGCAACGCCAGCGGTACGGGCTGTCGAATCAAACCGAGGCAACGGGCCGCTGCGGGCTGGTCACGTCGAGCACGTCTCGCACCAGGAAGTGCGGACCGGCGAAGCGGCCGACAGCTCGGCAAAGCGGCCGCCGCGTTCGCGTGTGGCGGCAACAACGAATCGAAACGCCGGCGAATCGCGATTTAGCGACAAATACCGAAAGAGCACTGGGGCAAACACCGTGGACCGATCGGATGAACCTGTCGCGAATCACTCGGCTTCTACAACTGCTGCGCCTGCTTCAGGCTGGCAGGGGACACAACGCCACGTCTCTAGCCCAGGCCTGCGGCGTTAGCAGGAGAACGATCTTTCGCGATCTGGATACCCTGCGCAGCGCCGGTGTACCGCTGGAATTCGACGAGCAACTGCAGCGGTATCACATCCCCGGGACATACTTCCTTCCGCCGACGAACTTCACGGCCGAGGAAGCCCTGGCATTGATCGCCATGGCACATGAGATCGGTGAACGCGGCAATCTGCCATTCTATGAGCCGGCGCGCACCGCCGCGCTCAAGCTGGAAGGGAGCCTGCCGCCGCAATTGCGGGGCGTTTTGAAATCAATGACCCGGGCGATCCGCATCAAGCTGCCGCCGGTCAACCCATTGGACGGCCAACGTCCGATCTATGAGCAACTGGTCGATGCCATTGCACGGCAGAAGGCGGTGCGAATCCGCTATCAAAGTCTCACGGAGTGGTCGGAGATCACCAGCAAACTGCGGCCCTACCAGCTTCTGTTCAGCCGCCACAGTTGGTACGTGATCGGCCGCTCTTCGATACATCGCGAAACCCGCACCTTTCACGTCGGCCGAATTCGCCAACTTGAGCCGCTGGACGAGTCCTTTCGCGTCCCGCGGGGATTCAGCGTAGAGCGTTATTTGCGTAACGCCTGGCAATTGATTCCCGAGCCGGGGCCGGACCAGGAAGTGCGGATTCGCTTCCAGCCGCTTGTCGCGCAAAACGTGGCCGAGGTAAATTGGCACAAGACGCAGCGGATTGAGTTCAACGTCGACGGCACGCTCGACTTCTACGCGACGGTCTCCGGCTTGCGGGAGATCTCGTGGTGGATTCTCGGCTACGGCGATCAGGCGGAAGTCCTCCAGCCCAAGGGACTGCGAGAGCTGGTCGCACAACGGGTCCGCAAATTGATGCAGCGCTACGACGGCAGCGTTTGAATTAGGTGAGGCTCATTTCCGCCCCCTTGATGTGACGATGTCCATGTTCTTCTCCTTCGATGGCGTTGACGGAACCGGGAAGACCACGCAGATGGCCTTGTTCTGCGAGTGGTTGAGCGAGCAAGGGCGACGCGTGACCGAGTGCCGCGACCCGGGCAGTACACCGCTGGGGGAGGAAATTCGCCGAATCCTGCTACACGCCGAAGACTCGCCGCCGGTGGGGCTGAGAAGCGAAATGTTGCTCTACATGGCCGCGAGGGCGCAACTGGTAGAGGACTTGATCGCGCCGGCGCTCCTGCGCGGAGAAACGGTCGTCTGCGATCGCTTTCTGCTGGCGAACGTGGTCTATCAGGGCCACGCCGGCGGTTTGGATGTCGATACACTTTGGCACGTCGGCGAGATCGCTACGGCCGGCGTTCAGCCCGACCTTGTGTTTCTGCTCGACATGCCGCCGGCTGAAGCGCTCGCGCGTATCCAGCGCGATCTCGATCGGATGGAGCAACAGGACGCCGATTATCGTCGTCGCCTTCGTGAAGGATTCCTGATCGAGGCGAGGCGCGATCCCGACGGGATCGCCATCGTTGACGCCGCCCGGTCGGTCCAGGAAGTTCAGGCGGAGATTCGCCATCGGGCCTCGGCGCGCTTGGCGGGCAGATAAGGTGCTTCGGTCCCGCTGCTCTGCCGCATGCGCGATTTTTGCCGGTGCCTGCAGTCACCACTTCGTGGGGTTTTCCACGCTCGCCGTAGCACGACCGCCATTGATCGTTTACGCTGATGCGCCTGGATCTGCCACGCTGCTTCATGAATTGCCACCGCTACGGAGAAACATCAATGCCACGGCGACTTGCTTCGCTTCTACAGATAGCGCCCGTACTTTGGGCCGCCGCCGTTTCGGCTGCGATATGTACCACGGCGGGCGCCGACGAGTGGCCGCAATGGCGCGGGCCCACCCGTGACGGCGTCTGGCGAGAGACCGGCGTAGTGGAGAAGTTCGCCTCCGACCGGCTCACGCCGCGGTGGAGTGCGCCGATCGGCAGCGGCTACAGCGGCCCGACGGTCGCCGATGGCCGGGTGTTCGTCACTGACCGGCTCGTCGAACCAAAGCAGGTCGAGCGCGTGCACTGCTTCGACTGGAAGACCGGCGAATCGCTGTGGTCGTACGAGTACGACTGCCCTTATGCAAACGTGAGCTACACGGCCGGCCCGCGCGCGGCGGTTTCGATCAGCGACGGCCGCGCCTATGCCCTGGGCACGATGGGCCATCTGCACTGCTTCGACGCGGCGACCGGCGAGCTGCACTGGAAGAAAGACCTCAACGAACAGTACAAGATTCGTATGCCGATCTGGGGCGTGTCCGCCGCACCGCTGGTCGACGGCGATCGCGTGATCCTTCATATCGGGGGCGAGGACGGCGCTTGTCTGGTCGCGCTGGACAAGGTCACCGGCCAAGAGAAATGGACGGCCCTGGATGACGAGGCCTCCTACTCGGCGCCGATCATCATCGAGCAAGCGGGCCAGCGCGTGCTGGTCGTCTGGACCGGCGGAAGCGTTTCCGGACTCGACCCCACCTCGGGCAAGGTTCACTGGTCGCACCCATACCGCCCGAAGGAGATGGTCATCAACGTGGCCACGCCGGTGCTGGAGAAGGACCGCTTGTTCTTGACGTCCTTCTACGACGGCGCTCAAATGCTGCGCCTCAACCCAGACGCGCTAGAGGTGAGCGAGATCTGGACGAGGCAGGGGCGCAACGAGCAGAACACCGATGGCCTGCATTCGATCATCAGCACACCGTTTGCCGACGGCGACTACGTCTATGGCGTGGACAGCTACGGCGAGCTGCGCTGCCTGGATGCGAAGACCGGCGAGCGCATCTGGGAAGATTTGACGGCGGTACCCAAGGATCGCTGGAGCACGATTCACTTCGTTCGCAACGGCGATCGCGTGTGGATGTTCAACGAGCGCGGCGAGGTGATCATCTCGCGACTATCGCCCAAGGGGTTTGAAGAAATCAGCCGCGCGAAACTGCTGGAGCCGACTTCCGTTCAGCTCTCCCGCCGCGGCGGCGTCTGTTGGGCGCATCCAGCATTCGCGTATCGACATATCTTCGCACGCAGCGACGACCAGATCGTCTGTGCGAGCCTCGAAGCGGAATGACGCAAAGTCGTGCAGAATGCTGTGCGATCGGCGTGCTATGGCCGCCCGGGCGGCGACGCGCCGATCTCTTCGCATAGGTCGTCCCGTACATCCAGATGAGGCACGCGGCGGCTGGCACGGGTCAAATAGTCGAGCATCAGCACGGCGGCCGCCCCCAGCACCGCCAGGGCGATGGCGCTTCCCACGTCACCGGAGAAGTGATCGGGCCACACGTTCTCATAGATGTGGTACTCCGGCGGAACGTGCTCGAGCGGCTGCGGCTGAGAGCGGATCGACGCAAGTTGCTCGGGCGGCAGCGGGAGCCGATCGAGGCTTTCGAGCGTCACGTTCCGCTTGAAGGGCCAGATCTTGCGTAGCGAGCCGGCCATAAACCCGCAGAGAGCCGCCATCGTGGTCGACTCGTAAGCGCACAACAGCCATTGCAACAGCTTGCTGAAGCCCAATAGCCCCACGGTGCAGCCAGCGCCGAAGATTGCCACCGAGGCGACGTGTTCCGTGGTTACCACCCCCTGCAGGAGCTCCTTCAAAATCCCGGTGATGTGGAAATACATGCCCATGATCACCAAGATGAATGCTCCACTGATGCCCGGCAGGATCATGGCGCAGATCGCCACGAATCCGCACAGGAACAGGTACATGTGACCGGCGGGCGGCGTGCTGGGTAAAAGCCCCACGATCCAGAAAGCCGCCACGGCGGTGGCAGTGGCAATGCCAGCATTGCCGCCCGACCATCGATCAACCATGCGAGCTACCAGAACGCACGAGGCGGCGATCAAGCCGAACATGGTTGCGTAAGTGAGGCTGAGATGGTGGGCCAACAGGTAGTGCATCAGCGAGGCCAGCCCACCGATCCCCAGGGCGATTCCACTTCCCAGTGCAACTAAGAAGCGAAGATCGATATGCGCAGCCGCCGTTGAAAATTGGCCGGCCCGCAGATGACGGATCAGGGTTCCATCGACGTGGCTGATGGACGTCACGAGCCGCTGGTAAATGCCGAGAATCAGCGCGACCGTACCCCCCGACACGCCAGGGATGATATCAGCCCCACCCATCAGGAAGCCGCGGGCGACATTCACAGCGTCTTGTTGTAGACTCGTAACCGGTCGATTCATGCGAGGGCTCGTGGACATGCCAAGAGGTGGGAATGTAGCGGCGGAATTGTAGCGGCGGGCATTTCGATCCGAAACGTGGTACTTGCTTGCAATCGGTTGCGGCAGGAGTGATTGGACATCCCTGCAACTCTAGCATTCTCGTCAGGTCGGCCGCTTGCGTGAAGGTACATCAATTCGTTTTCCACCGGTGCGGATTGCTTTGAATCGTTTCCGATTGCACCGCAAGCGCGGTAGATTCGGTTGACCGACCTTTGGAAAACCGTTAGAATTTTTTGACGTTTCGTTGGGTGCTACGCGAGTGAGCAAGCTCGACCGGGAGTCACGCAAACAATTTTCCACGAAGCGCCATCATATCGCATTGATCTGGTTTGCTGATTCTGCCGAATTGCCGAGACTGCGGCACCCACGTGAGTTCAGGAAACGACGCGGATGCTTGTTCGAAAGGCGTATGCGAACTGGGAAGTTCGTGCGCCGGCCAAGCTCAACCTGCTGCTCGAGGTACTTGCCAAACGAGATGATGACTTCCATGAGATTGAAACGCTCATGGTGCCGATCAACTTGTTCGACACGCTTTACTTCACCAGCAACTCGACTGGCCGGGTCGAGCTTTCGTGCCAGTGGGCACGCGCCGGCCCCACCGTTGACCAGCCGCCAGACGACTTCCCGCGAGGAGCCGACAATCTCGTCGTGCGAGCGGTCGAACTGGTCAGGCAGCGCTTCGGCGTCCGCGAGGGGGCCGACTTGCGACTCGTCAAGCGTATTCCTACCGCGGCCGGTTTGGGAGGCGGATCGAGCGACGCGGCCGCCGCGTTGACCGTAGCCAATCGGGCCTGGAACCTTCAGCTTTCCGCTCAGCAGCTCAATGCGCTGGCGGCCGAGTTGGGTTCCGACGTTCCCTTCTTCCTGGTTGGCGGCCCGGCCGTCGCACGCGGACGCGGTGAGCGGCTCGAGCCGGTCGATCGTCTGGGACGGCTGCACCTGGTCGTGGCCAAACCCCGCCCGCGGCTCTCTACCGGTGCAGTCTTTGCCGCCTGTCGTCCGGCCGATAAACCGCGCCACTTGGCGCCGCTCATTGACGCGTTGCGAGCTGGACAACTGGCTACAGTAGGACGCCGGCTATTCAACCGGCTCGAAGAGGCGGCTGCGACCCTCACAACGGCGGTCGACCTCATGCGGCGCGAGCTGGAGCACGTCGGTTGCCCAGGCTCGCAGATGAGCGGAAGCGGGACCAGCTTTTTTGCACTTTGCCGACACGCACGCCACGCACGACGTGTGGCCGGCCGGCTGCGGGCGCGGGGGCTATTCGCCTTTGCCGCCTGTAGTTGCCGTTAGTTCTCCCGTCTACCAAGGAGAATGGCCGTGGAAATCACCGAAGTTCGCATCAAACTCATGGAAGAGCCTGGCGAGCGATTGCAGGCCTTTTGTTCCATCACGTTCGACGATTGCTTCGTCATCCGTGATCTGAAGATCATCGAGGGAAGCAACGGGCCGTTCGTTGCGATGCCCAGCCGCAAGCTTACCTCGCACTGCCCGCAGTGTGGGTGTAAAAACCATCTTCGCGCGGCGTACTGCAACCAGTGCGGCGGACGACTGCGCGATGACCGCGCCATGAAGGACGCCGACGGCCGCGCGAAGCTGTACGCCGACATCGCGCATCCGATCAATTCCGCCTGCCGTGAATTGATCCAGGATCGGGTGATCCAGGAATTCCGCCGCGAGCAACAACGCTCGACGCAACCGGGCTACACTTCTCGCTACGACGACTACGATAGCGACGATGACTACCTCCAGGAGCCAGCCGCCTGGGAACGGGAGTCCGCCCGTGCGATGGATCGCCCTCGGATCCAGCCGGCGGAACAAGAGCCTCGTCCGCCGCACTCCCACCGCTCTCCGGTCGATCAGCCCGCCGAGCAGCCCGACCGCGGCAGCCAGACCGGCGATTTCGGCGCCGGAATTTTTTAGCCGCCGTTTCCGCAGGCGACGAATTCTCAACCGAAGCCCCGCCGCTGGGTTCTGTCACGCCGCTGAAGTCCTTTGCGGCGGAGAGGGCACGCGCCGCGGCTATGCTTGCGGGCGCTTCGCGCGGCTGGGATCGCTGGTTCGGATTGTTTGAGATCGGCCAGTGGTCCGGGTACGATGGAGCCCTAAACCCACGGGTCCTCACGACTCGTACGGCTTACCAACAGCGGCTGCGATGCGCATTTCACCCCGAATGAGGAACCACTCGCATGCTGAAGCGAATTTGCACGATTGCGGCTATCGTCCTGGGCTACACGCTGCTCCCCCACACGCATGCGGCGGAGGTGAAAGTCGAAAAGAGTGACCAGGGCGCCAAAGTCCTGATCGGCGACGAGCTGTTTACTGAATACATCACCGACTCCGGCGGAAAACCAGTACTGTGGCCCGTCATTGGCCCGACGGGTAAAGCGATGACGCGCTCCTATCCGATCGGCGAGGAGCAAGTCGAGGGTGAGCGCCGCGATCACATCCATCATCGATCGATCTGGTTCACACACGGTGCGATCAACGGCGTCGACTTTTGGGCCGAATCGGAGGATCATGGAATCACCAAGCACCGCGAGTTCGTCACGCTCAAAGGCGGCGACCAGGGGCTGATCATCACTCGCAACGACTGGCTCGATGCCGATGGCAAGAAGGTCATGGAGGACGAGCGCACGCTCGTCTTCGGCGCGGACGAGCAGCACCGATGGATCGACTTTCAAATCAACATGATCGCCAGCGAAGAAAACGTGGTATTTGGCGACACGAAGGAAGGCACTTTCGGCGTGCGCGTGGCCGGGACCATGAAGGCCGATTCAGAGCCGGGCGGCCATATCGTTAACAGCCGCGGCCAAACCGACGGCCAGGCCTGGGGTAAGCCGGCCGAGTGGGTCGACTACCATGGGCCGGTCGAGGGCGAGCACTTGGGCGTTGCGATTCTAAACCACCCCTCGAGTTTTCGCTTTCCGACCTATTGGCACGTGCGAACGTATGGCCTGTTCGCGGCGAATCCCTTCGGCCTGCACGACTTTCGCGGCGCGGACACGCCGAGCGGCGAGCATACGCTCAAGCAGGGTGAGACGATGACCCTGCGTTACCGTGTGATACTTCACCAGGGCGACGAGAAGGCCGGCCGCGTCGCCGAAGCTTTCGACCAGTACCGCCAGGCCGCCGCTGCCAGTCCGTAATCGTAAACCGGGTTGACGACGTGCCGGGAGCCACCTCTTGCTGAAACACCGCCCGGTGCAGTGGTGCGCTCGCACGTGTCCGGGCCATTTTGACCCTTTCCTCGCCACGCTGTTCAGTCGTCCTCGGCACTCCGCCGCTCATCGCTCCTGCGCGTCGCGACCTTCGCCGGCTGCTCGTTCGATTCCGGCTCGCCCGACGCCGGCCTTCACACGCGCCGCCCATTCCTCAAGCTGAATCCGGAAATACGCTCCGCGGAAATAAGTCGAGGGTCGGGCAATCGCGCGCGGTGCCGGAGAAAGCGAGACTTTTCCTCCCCCTGTGGAGAAGTGCGCGGCACATTTTGCCGATAGCTTCTTTTGTCAACAGTTAACCCAGGCTTCCCTGTTTGCGACGATGCAGTTAAAACTCGCATCTACCGCACCAATCAAGGAGGACGTTCCCGCGCATGTTGACCAGCTCCCGCCAGATACCCAATCTGGATGAACTGCGAAAATACGTCAACGAAACCCTTTGCGACCAAGAACAACTCGAAATCGGAGTCTTTCCACTTACGGAGCGAATACTAACGCGTAACGGCAGGCCCTGCGGCATCTTCTTCTGTCTGTTCGGCCCTCGCTCGGTCAAATTCACGGCGATCTGGGAGACCGACAGCAACAGCATCTTGTTTTACGACTCCACCGGCGAGCGATTTTTGCGGACTCGGCTGATCGCCACGCCGTCGTTGGTGACCAGGTCCGGCTGGGCTACCTCACCTGGAAAAACCAGCACAACCGGCCCGGCCGCATCGCAAGTCGCGGTCCAGGCCTGCTGATGGCGGAGCCACCGCAGCGGCCTGCGGAAGCAGGCTGCCCCGGCCGGCACGGATACTATGTGCATTTACATATCCCGCAATGCGGGTGAAACATGGAGGTTGCGAATGCTCGTGTTATCGCGGAAGGCATCCCAACGCATCAAACTCGGCGAATCTATCGTCGTGACGGTGATACGCGTCAGTGGCGAAAAGGTGCGGCTGGGGATTGAAGCACCGGCCGACGTGCTCGTTTTGCGGGAAGAGTTGGAGCCGCAGCCTCGGGTGAACCTCCTGCCGGTCGGCGACGAACCGACGCTGGTGTTGCCGGCCGAATCGGAACTGCTGGAGACGTAAGGGCCGCGCACCGCGGTGAGATGACCGATTGTCTGCTGTGACGCTCCGGCAAATTTCGACGCGGGCGCCTTGTGCCCCCTTCTTGGACGCAGGCGGCCGAAGATCGTGGCCGCCTTGGTCAGCGCAAAAGCAAACGCCGCCGGCACATACGTGTGTCGGCGGCGTCGATGGATGTCAAGTTGTTCCGGTGCGCCTTTCAGGCCGCGCAGAGCAAAATCCGCTCAGTCGCGAGGACGAACGGCGCCGATCAGACCACTGTAGTCGCCCCGATCTTCGTCGTGCCAGAGCGGCTCGCCCCGGCGGACGCGATCGGCCAGCACGTCGAGCTTGTCGCGCGACCCGGCCGGTGCCTGCGTCGGCCGGAAATCATCAGTCTCAGTCGGCGCAAAATCCTCGTCGTGGCCGTACTTGAGGATTGCCTCGAACACATTCTTCAACTGCGTCATCTGTCTTCCACTTTCCTTTACCAAAATCCACGAATTTCGCTTGGGGCCCCGCAGAACGGCGACGATGTTGCATTCCGTCGCGGGACAGGGCGGGAACAATTTTGGATGGGGTGTGTCCCTTGTTGCGGTCCGATCCAGCAGGAAGGCCCAAGCGGAGCCAAACATTCCATTGTTCCAACCAAGTAGATGAAGTCAAGGTACCAAATTCGCATTTTTCAGCCGGATTCGCAGGAAAAGTTCCCCATCCGGCATTCGCTGCGTGAGTCCGACATCTACGCAGGCCCTCCTCGCCCCAAAGTGCGGTTATTTGAGATCACGCCCAGGGGCAAATTGCAAGGCCGTTTGCGGCGAATCCCCCGCTGCGGTGGCAAAGCGGGTTTGGACGATCGGTTTACTGCCGCGGTCCTATTTCTATAGAGTGATTGCGCGGTGGCTTGGTTCGCAGCAGAACGAGAATGATTCATGGCGTGGACACAACGGACAGTTAGACTGCCGGCCTTCTCCCGAGGTTTCCACCTGATTACCTCGCACGTGGTCGAGTCACTGCCCGAGCTCCGCTCGGCCGGCACCGGGCTGTTGCACGTGTTCGTGCAGCACACCTCCGCGTCGCTCACGATCAACGAAAACGCCGACCCCGACGTACCTCGCGATCTGGAAAGCTCATTTTCGGCGATCGCTCCCGAGAATTTTCCCTACCGCCACACCTGCGAAGGACCGGATGACATGCCGGCGCACGTGAAGGCCTCGATGCTGGGGAGCTCGGTCAGCGTGCCGGTCCGCGACGGAAGCCTGTGCCTGGGCACCTGGCAGGGGATCTACCTTTGCGAGCACCGCAACCATGCGGGGCCGCGATCGCTGGTGTTGACGCTTCAGGCGGATTAGCGAGAGGACGGCGGAAACCGCGTCAAGAAGGGACAGCGATCCTAGCAGCGTGTTGGAAAACGCCGGCGTGGCGTTTTCAACCTCGCCAAGTTCGGAGCAAAGCTCCTCACGGCTCTCAAAATAACGACTTCGTCATCATTTTGGCATCACCTCCATGTGTGATGCAGCAGCCAGTTGCGAAGATCAACAGCCTGCTAGCCAGCCGCTCTCCACGGGCGGTTTGATCATCACAACCGGTTTGTTTCGCCCGGTAGGTCAAACGGCCGTTCCGTGCCATCGTCCGTTTGTCTAGCGGCGTGGAAAAACGTATGTTGTTAAACTGGCTGAACCTCGTGGATTATGCCAGGCTAGGAAGACTGGGAGAGACCGGTCTAGTTACGGCCGCCCTTGCCGTGTTGACGATTCTCACGGGCGGCCTCTTCGGGAACACAAAGTAGGGCAGGTGTAAGCCGCGCTATGACCGCCATCTTAGGGATATCGGCCTATTACCACGACTCGGCCGCCGCGCTGGTAGTCGATGGCAACATCGTCGCCGCCGCGCAAGAGGAACGCTTCACCCGCAAGAAGCACGATCATCGCTTCCCGCGGCACGCCATCGATTATTGCCTACGCGAAGCGGGTATCACACCGGCTGATCTGGATTATGTCGGCTTCTACGACAAGCCGCTGCTGAAATTCGAACGCCTGCTGGAGACGTATCTGGCCTACGCGCCGGTGGGCTTTCGCTCCTTCTTGATGGCGATGCCGCTGTGGCTGAAGCAGAAGCTGTTTCTCACGCGCGAGATGAACCGCGAGCTGGGCGGCACCTACCGGAAGCGCTACATCTTTGCCGAACATCACGAGTCGCACGCCGCAAGTGCGTTCTTCCCGTCGCCGTTCGAAGAGGCGGCCATCCTCACAATCGACGGCGTGGGTGAGTGGACCACCGCCTCCTATGGGGTCGGGCGTGGCAATCGGATCGAGCTGCACAAGGAACTGAAATTTCCGCACTCACCCGGTTTGCTGTATTCGGCGCTTACCTATTTTTGCGGCTTCCGCGTCAACTCCGGCGAATACAAGCTAATGGGGCTCGCTCCCTACGGCGAGCCGAAGTACGTCGATCTGATCCTGGAAAAGCTGATCGATCTGAAGGACGACGGGTCTTTCCGGCTCGACATGTCGTACTTCAACTACTGCCAGGGGCTGACGATGACGTCGCGCCGCTTCGATGGCCTGTTTGGCGGCCCGCCGCGGCGGCCGGAGTCGCCGATCACGCAGCGCGAAATGGACCTGGCCGCGTCAATTCAGCAGGTTACCGAAGAGATTATGCTTCGCATGGCCCGTCACGTGTATGCGGAGACGGGGCTATCCAACCTGTGCCTGGCCGGCGGCGTCGCGCTGAATTGCGTCGGCAACGGCCGCATTCTTCGCGAAGGCCCTTTCGAGAACTTGTGGATTCAACCAGCCGCTGGCGACGCTGGTGGCGCGCTGGGTGTCGCGCAGTTAATCTGGTACCAACTGCTCGACAATCCACGCACGTCCGAATCGCTCGATTGCCAAGGCGGTTCGTTCCTGGGCCCGCGTTTTACGGACGACGAGATCCAGCAGTTCCTCGACGTGCAAGGTGCGACCTACACCCACTTGAGTGACGAGGACGAGTTGTGCCGAGAGGTTGCCCGCCTGCTGGCCGACGAGAAGGTCGTCGGGTGGATGCAGGGGCGGATGGAGTTCGGTCCCCGCGCGCTGGGCGGCCGCAGCATTTTGGGCGACGCCCGCAGCCGCCAAATGCAGTCGGTGATGAACTTGAAGATCAAGTTTCGCGAGTCGTTCCGGCCGTTTGCTCCCTCGGTATTGTCCGAGCGGGTGGATTCCTACTTCGAGATGCGGCCCGGCGAGCCCAGTCCGTACATGTTGCTGGTGGCGCCGGTCCAGGCGTCACGGCGGGCGGAAGTGAACGGCGAGGCCGATGGACTGACGGGACTGGACAAGCTGAAATTGTGCCGATCCGAAGTGCCGGCAATCACGCACGTCGACTACTCCGCCCGTGTGCAAACGGTCGATCAAAAGCGAAATCCGCGCTATCATCGGCTGCTCACGGAGTTCGAAAACGCGACCGGTTGCCCGGTCCTCATCAACACCAGCTTCAATGTTCGCGGCGAGCCAATCGTCTGCACGCCCGAGAACGCTTACAAATGCTTCATGGCCACGAACATGGACGTGCTGGTGATTGACAACTTCGTGCTTCGCAAGGATGAGCAGCCAGGCGCCCGGCAGTTCGAGATCGACGAGTACCTGGCAAAGTTTCAACTGGACTAAGACGGCGACTGGTGGCACAGACATTCCCGTCTGTGCCGTTTGGAAGTGAGGAACCCAGCAAGTGGCATTGATCGAAATCAATCGTAACCCGTCCCACCGCGAACTGCGCCAGTTTGCCTGCATCTGGCTGCCGGCCTTCGCCGCACTGGTGGGCGGGCTGTTGTGGTATCATTTCGGGTGGTGGCAAGCCGCCGCGACGCTGTGGACCCTGGCGCTGGTGGCCGCGGTGGTCGGCTGGCTCGCGCCGCAGGGAATGCGGCTGGTTTACCTTGGGTGGATGTATGCCGCACTGCCGATCGGATGGACCGTCAGCCACTTACTGATGGCGGCCGTCTATTACCTGTTGATTACACCCATAGGATTGGTGATGCGTCTAGTCGGGCGCGATTCGATGCAGCGCCGCTTCGACCGCTCCGCCGCCACCTATTGGGAAGCACACGCTCCCCAGCGCGACATCGCCCGCTACTTCCGACAATTTTGACTCCTGCCGGATCGCATACCATGGCCGATGAACTGAAGACTGCCTCGCCCCCGCAACGCGACGAGCTTTCCCGCCACGCAGAGCAGAAGGCGCCAGGAATTCTCCGAGAGTTCTTTGATTTTTTGCGAGACAATAAGAGCTGGTGGCTTGCACCCATCATCGTAGTCTTGCTGATGTTGGGCCTGTTGCTTGTGTTGGGCGGAACGGCCGCGGCGCCATTCATCTACACGCTGTTTTAAACCGCGGACGAGCGGGGAATCGGCTTAAGCAGATCGCCGGCTTGGCGGGATCACTCGCCGCGCAAGTTACGGCGGCCTACGTAATCGGCAGCACGCGCTCGCCGCGAGACAGCCGGGCCAGATCGTCGAGCCAGCACGCCAGCAGCGTGGACTGGTTGGCGTTGCGATCGATCTGCTGGCAGGCGGCCAGACAGCGATCGAGGCACTCGGTCGCGGACTCAACGTCGAGCGGCGCGCCGTTCTGTTCGGCCTCGATACCGCAGGCGATGCGGATTTGCTGGCGATAGAACTCCGCAGCGAATTCGACCGTCCGGCGAAATCGAACGCGTCGGTCCGCCGCCTGCGTGCCGGCCGCTTCGATGAAACCGCCGATCAGTTCGCCGAGGCGAACCGCGTCGAGCCGCACGCTGGCCAGTTCACGACGAAGCTGCTGGCGAAAGTCGGCCGTCTCCGGCTTGGCCAAATCCGCGGTGCGATCGATCGAGCCTCCGCTGTCGGCCGCCAGGCGAACCGCGCTCTCGCGATCCGCAACGAGCTCCTGCGAAAGGATCAATTCGGCCAGTTCATCCGCCGGCAACGGCGAGAACGAAACCACTTGCGCGCGGGAGCGTATCGTGGGAAGCTGACGGGCCGCGCTGGTGCCGATCAGGATGAGTATCGAATGCGGCGGCGGCTCCTCGAGCGTCTTGAGCAGGCAATTCGCGCTGGCCACGTTCAGGTCGTCCGCGTCGTCGATGACGGCGACCTTCCGGCCGCCCATCATCGGCTTCAGCGAGATGCGGTGACAAAGGCCCTCGCGCATGCGGTGGTCCTTGTCGCCCAAGAAAAGCTCGACGGGCAAGTCGCTCTTGCCTGGCGGCTTGGCAATGTACTCGAAGTCGGGATGCGAGCCGGCTTCCATTTGGCGGCATGAATCGCAGGCGTGGCAGATCTCCAAGTTGCCGCGGTCATTCTGACACAACAGGGCCTGTGCGAGGCGGACTGCAAAGGTACGTTTCCCGATTCCGCGGGGGCCGCTGAACAGATAGGTGCTGGCCAGCCGCCCGCGCCCCGCCGCACGGCGAAACCGCTCCACTACCCGATCGTGTCCCACTACTTGTTGCCACATCGCTTTCGATCCCCGTCTGCGCGTCACGTCCGCCAGTCACTCGTAGTTCGGCTCTGCTCGATAATAGGGGGCGGATTTGCGCTCGACCAGCCCCACTGGGCAACACCGCGCTACTAGGGATGAACGTGAAACCACGTTCACACTTTTATGCGAATTCGTAATATCGTACTTGGTGTGCTTGCCCCCAAAGTGACAGGCAGTTGTCACCCAACCGGGGAGGTTGTGCCTTGATGCGCGTTCGTTAACTTACGGACTGGCTAGCACTTCGGACCACGCTTGGACCGCCGGCATACACAGTTGGCGGCCGAAGGACTTTCGCGGGATTTGGGGGGCTTACACTATACCTGCAAAGGACATTTTTTCTCGATAATGCGGCTGAGTTGAGACGCGGTCCAATGCACCTTGATGCGCCACCCGATTTTTTGGATCCGTGATGCGGGACTTGGCAACGTCCTGCCCGGCTGTTGGCGGTGCCTCCTCGTAATCGTGTTCTTTCGCTTATTTGCTCCGTCCGCCGGTTCCGGCTGGTGGGCCAATTCAGGCAATCGGATTGATCCTGCACCGGATCGTCCGCCCCATTCGACCGCTGCGGATGGGGCGGCACCGTGCATCGACTCAATCGAAACGAAGGGGGCGTCTTTCCCATGTTGACCAACGGCACCAACGGCGGGGGCTACCGCCAGGACCCGCCCCAGTTGCGGATTCTTCTCGTCGACGACCAAGTGCTCAACTGCGAGGCCCTGGCCACCATGTTCAGCCAGGTCGAGCGGATGCGCATCGTGGCCACGGCCACCGATGTACGGGAAGCGTTAACGCTGGCGGCCGACTTGCATCCGGACGTTGTCGTGACCGATGCGCAACTTCCCGACCGCGGCGCGTTCCGCTGCGCGCGGGACCTGCTGGGGATTCTCCCCTCGGCTCGCAGCGTGTTTCTCGACGACGAGATCAGCGTCTCGCGGCTGCGCGAAGCATTGGCCATCGGAGTGGCGGGATACCTGCTGCGCTCTACGCCGTTCCGCCTGCTCGCCGCCAGCCTGGCGCGCGTTGCCCAGCGGCAACAGGTGTTCTCGCCGGAGATCGAAGACCTGCTGGTCGTCACCCCGTCGGGATTCCTCATCAAATCGACTGAAACCGAGCTGAGTCTGGCAGCACTCACCACACGTGAGACCGAAGTGCTCTGCTTTCTCGCGGAAGGCATGAGCGTCAAGGAATGCGCCAGGCGGCTGCATCTCGCCCACAGCACCGTCGACAACCACAAGTCCCGGCTAATGAAAAAGCTCAACGTCCACAAATCCACCGAACTGACGCGATTGGCCATCCGCGAGGGGCTAATCAGCGTGTAATACCCGGTTGATAAGTGGGACTGGCTGCGTGCAACTGGCCGACGCGAACTGGACGACGATTTTATTCAACAGCTCGAGAGCTTTTCCAACAGTGTGTCAGCGAGTCGCCGGCAGCGTCTTCGGCTGGTACTCGTGGTCTCGTTTGCGGACTACGGTGGCCTTGACGATTTCGTCGGGCTGCGCCCCGCTCGGCTGCTGCGGATCGATGCGTTGGATGCGGCTGAGGACATCCAGCCCCTCGATCACCCGGCCAAAAGCCGTGTGTTTACCGTCCAGGTGCGAGGTTCGGACGAACGTCAAGAAGAACTGCGATCCTCCCGTGTCGCGCCCGGCGTGGGCCATGCTTAGCGTTCCGCGGAAGTGGTGTCGAGCGTCGTCGCGGTAGCACTCGCAGGCGATGTGGTGGCCGGGACCGCCGCTTCCTGAGCCGGTCGGATCTCCGCCCTGGGCCATGAAGCCCGGCAAGACGCGGTGAAACGGCGTGCCGTCGTAGAACCCCTTCTCCACAAGGCTGATGAAGTTAGCGACGCTGTTAGGTGCCTGGTTCTCGAACAGTTCGATGACGATTTCGCCCTCATTGGTCTGGAACTTGACGCGGGGAAGGTCGTCGGCCTCCGCCTCGGCGGCGCGTATCTTTTGCTCCTCCGCCCATAAGCGGCGGGTCGCGTCGAATTGAACCTGCGCTTGCAAAGCCCGTTGCACGATCTGCGACAGCGCAGCATTGTTCTGCGCCTGGCCCGGATCGAGCACTCCCTGCTCGGCCGCCTTCTGCAAGTACTGCTGGGCGAGGTCATACTGATGCGTTTCGAATGCGGAGACAGCGCCGAACGGGTAAATCTGCGGGCTATTCACTTTGCCATCGATCAGCACGCGCGAAATCCGCAGCGCGTCCTCGTAGCGGTCGTCCATCACGTGATTGGAGGCGGCCGAAAGCAGCAGGTCCGTAACCTCGGCATCCTGGTTCGGCGCCGCCTGATAGGCACGCTCGGCGGCCGCGGTTAGCTCGTCTGCCTTCGCGCGAACCTTCGGCAGTAGCTCCTGGAAGCGCTCACGCAGCGCCGGCTTCTCGGCCTCCTCGGCCGTTTGATACTCCACCTGGATCTGCTTTATCTCCTCCAGGGCTTCTTTCCACTCGGCGTTGACGCGTTCGAATTCCGCCTGGGCGGTGGCCGCGTTCTGCGGCGCGGCCGCTTCTTGAGCCACAGCCGTGCTCAGGTAGGCCACCACCGCGACCAGCGACGTGCCTGCTATCAGGCGGAATTGCGCCCAACCGGATCGCCTTGCATGCAATTGCATCTTCTCAGTCCCCTTGAGGAGAGTGTTCATGTAGAGGTCCACATCGAAATGCCACATTATTACCACGCCACGGTTTGCTCGCGCGACCTGAGCGGGAGCCGCCATGTGCGATACTTCTGTACCGTCGGCGGCCGATGACTCGCGTGGCGCGCGGGGGGTGCACGCCAATCGCTGGGTATTATAGGCTGTAGCGTGCACCGAGGCACGTCCCCTGTGCGGCAGAAATCCCCTGGTACGGCACAGACATTGAAGGTGAACGTGGCGCGGCGCTCCAAAAAACCACCGGCCGGGGAAGGAAAAACGCCGCCACAGCGGTCGGGCGCCGACGAGTCGGAGCTGCGTATCATCGGCGGAGAGTTTCGCGCACGGAAGCTCGCTTACCACGGCGGCGCCGGTACTCGGCCGATGAAGCACCGTGTGCGCGAGGCCATCTTCAACCTGCTCGGCCCGTCGGCAAAAGGCAAGCACGCGATCGACCTGTTCGCCGGGACCGGTGCGTTGGGGCTGGAGGCGCTCAGCCGCGGTTCCCTCAGCGCCACGTTCATCGAGCGGCATATCCCGACCGCGCGGACTGTACGGGAAAACGTCCAGTCGCTGCAGGTCGAGCACCGGTGCGAGATCGCCACGGCAAACGCTTTCATCTGGGCACGCCGGGAGCCGAAGCTACCGGACGTACCGTGGCTGGTATTTTGCTCGCCGCCGTACGATTACTACCTGGAGAAAACCGACGAGGTCCTCGCTATGCTGGAAGGACTCGCCGCCCGCGCGCCCCAGGAAAGCATTTTCGTCGTCGAGGCGGACATGCGGTTCGAGGTGGAAAAGTTGCCGCAACCCGAGCAGTGGGATGTGCGGCGCTATCCTCCGGCGGTGGTGGCGATCCGCGGCGAACGCGGCTGACGGTGCCCTGGCGGTTCGCAGGCGGTCACCTCGGACCGGTTCAGGAGCCATGGGCGGGCAATTCCCCCCGTGGCCACGTAACGGGCCAATCGTTGCACGCGGTGCCCCAGCGAGCGAATTGCACAAACAACGCAGTCTGGCCTCCGGATCAGCGATACCCTACGGATCATCTGCGCCATTAATCCGGTACACCGCGTAGGTGCCGTTCGCGTACAAGAGCGGCAGGCGGAGCGGCCGTTTATGCTCGGTCAGCACGTAGTCGGCGTCGTAGCGGGCGCCGAGCGTTTCCAGTCGGGCTTCGCCCATTTCGGAGAGCGAATCCCACGTATGCGTCTCGCCTTCCGCTACATAGCGGTAGATCGTGTCGATTCGCTCTTGCCACTCGACGATGCTCGGCGCGTCCTGCGGGATGTCCTTGTTGCTCACCACCTGCGGCAGCCCGGTCCGCCACGTAAACGTATGCGCCATCCGCGGTGTCACAAAGCGGCTGCCGGGCGGGATGTGCTCGGCGACCCAGTCGGTTACGTCCAACCACGCCGCGTAGTCGGCCATCCGCCGATCCGCGCGCGGGCGGGGATCCTCGTGCCGCTCGAGGACGATACTTCCCAAGTACCAACCGGACACCATCACCAGCGCCGCAGTGCCGGCGACCGCCAGCCGCGGCCGCTGCCAGCTCAACAGCGACAGTCCGCGTGCGGCGGTGATGGCCACGCCGATCGGCACGGCCACGTCCGTCATGCGGAACCAGTAATAGCGCAACACTCCGGCCGCCATCTCGGGAAGGCCACGTGTCGCGTAGGCGAAAACGAGCCCTACTGCCGCAATGCCGACGGCTGCCCAAATGAAACGGCGAAACCGCCGGTGACGCGCGCCGGCGGGCACGGCATAGCAGAGCAACGCCAACGCGGCCACCAGCAGCCCGTGGCGAATGTAGCGGGTCCACATCTCCTCAACCGGCAGCGTGTGCAGCGCCAGATGGTGCGGCAGCCGGTTATAGACGTAATTCATGTTCGCCTGGCGAACGACATCCGCCGGCACGCCGCGCGAAAACATCAGCGCCGGCACCAGCCCCGGCAGCGATAGCAAAAGGCCTCCGACCAGGTACGGCAGCATCGGAACCAGCCGCGGGCGTTTCTCTCGCCCGGTGAGCCAGGCGATGCCGGTCATTACTACCGACCAACCGCCCACCAGCACGTGAATCGCCGACGCACCGCCCAACAGCAGCCAGGTGCGGTTCCAGCGTCCGCGTACCAGAGCTTCCGCGCCCAGCAGCACCAGCACGTATGCCAGCGGCTTGGCTTCAATGCCGCCGATCATCCACTCGCCGGCCAGATTCAGCCGCTCGATGCCCAGCGCCACCAGCGCCGCGGTCAAAACGGAAACCAGTGGCCGCGGCACCAGCGCAAATGACAGTCGCCACCACGCCCAGGCCAACAGCGACCAGGCCAGGATACGCCCTACCCAGGCTGTTGCGGTCAGCGAGAGAAACTGCGTCACCCAACCGAACAGCCAATAGAACACCAAGTGCGCGTCCCGCGACTCTAGGAAGAAGTCGCCCGCGCCCCAACTCGGCTGCCAGTAGTGCTTCGCCTTGCCGAGATAGTGCGGTTCGTTGACGTCCGGCACCGGCCAGGCCGCCACGACGAAAAACACCAGCGCCACCAGCGCAATTTCCAGCCACTTCATCACCGGCGGTGACAGCGGAGCGATCGTACGAAACTGTCGGCGGTCCATGCCGGTTAGCGTAGCGGGAAGCGGGTGCTCTCGAAAGACGGATGCCGCGAGTGGAGTTGAAAGAGCGGCTTGTCATCTCGCGCTCAGCGGGCCTATGATGCGATGCGCAGGCCGCCGGACGAGCCGTCCGAATTGCGCAACCGTGAATTTCCCAGGGAGTCCTTCGCCGTGTCCATGCCGCCCCCCGGTCAGACCCTGCGGGAGATCGTCGCTAGTGTGACGATCCAGATCGTCGGTGCGCCCCATGCCCTGGCCGCGCGGCTGATCGAGCGGTCCGGGTTCGACGCGGCCTACTTGTCCGGCGCGGCCCTGTCCGCCGGTGTGCTGGCGATGCCCGACGTTGGGCTGTTCACGTTGACGGAACTGGCCCAGCAAACGGCCTACATCACCCGGCGCTCGAAGATTCCGCTGGTGGTCGATGCGGATACTGGTTTTGGGCCGCCGCTGTGCGTCGAGCGGTGCATCGTCGAACTGGAAGCGGCCGGTGCGGCGGCGATCCAGCTCGAGGATCAGCGGCTGCCGAAGCGCTGCGGGCATCTCTCCGGGAAGGAGCTTATCGCGGCCGACGAGATGTGCGCCAAGTTGCGAGCTGCGGCCGCGGCTCGCGCGGACGAGAGCCTGGTATTGGTCGCCCGCACGGACGCTTGTGCCACGGACGGCTTGGACGCGGCGATCGAGCGGGCGAAGCGATACCTGGAAGCCGGCGCGGATTGGATTTTTCCGGAGGCCCTCACCAGCCGCGACGAGTTCGAGCAGTTCGCCGGCGCGGTGTCCGCGCCGCTGGTGGCCAACATGACCGAGTTCGGCAAGAGCCCGCTGTTGTCGCTGGATGAGCTTGCGGAACTGGGATACGCTGCCGTGCTGTATCCGGTCACGCTACTTCGCGTGGCGATGCGGAGCATAGAGCAGGCCCTGGACGAGCTCCGCGGCGAAGGCACGCAAACCGGGCTGCTCGACCGAATGCAAACCCGCGCGGAGCTGTACGACCTGCTGGACTACGACGACTTCGACGCCCGCGACCGCGAGTATTTTGGTGGGTGAGGCTTTCAGCACAGTCAGGAGAACTGTGCCACTGACGGCACTTTTTTGTGCCACCGGTCTGCCTCTCGCATGTTCGACTCCGTCACCGGTTCGTCATTGAAACTCCCGAGCCGGTCCGCCAAACTGATACGACCGCCGCCGTCGGGCGAAACGGCTTTACGCACCAGAAGGGATCTGCCGCCATGACCGAACAGAACTACCATCCCGGCCTGGAAGGCGTCGTGGCCGGCGAGACCGCCGTCAGCACGATCGCCGGGGGCCTGTCCTACCGCGGATACTCCATCGAGGACCTCGCCGAGCACGCTGATTTCGAGCAGTGCGCCTACCTGGTGTTGTACGGAGAATTGCCCAAGCCGAATGAACTGGATGCGTTTCGTACGCGGGTGGCCAAGGGGAGCCAGGTTCCTTCGCAGATCATTGAGTTCTTGCGGCAGGTGCCGCGCGAAGCGTCCGCCATGGACGTGCTTCGTAGCGGGGCCAGCCTGCTCGCCCACTGGGATACCGATCAGGGGGACGACAGCCACGAGGCGAACCTGCGGAAGGCCGAGCGGCTGACTGGCCAGCTTCCGGTGGTGATGGCGGCCCGGCACCGGCTGCGTGAAGGCAAGGAGCCGGTCGCGCCGGATGCGACGCTGTCGCGCGCCGCTGATACGCTGCACATGCTCTTTCGCAACCGTCCGACGTCCGAGGCGGTCCGCGCGCTGGATGTTTCGCTGATCCTGTACATGGAGCACGAGTACAACGCCTCGGCGTTCGCGGCCAGAGTGATTTGCTCCACGCTCTCGGATCTGCACTCCTCGGTCACCGGTGCCATCGGAGCGCTGAAGGGTCCGCTGCACGGCGGCGCGAACGAGCGGGTGATGGAGACGCTGCAGGGGATTGAGTCGCCCCAGGCGGCTGAAAAGTGGGTGCGAGAGGCGCTCGCCGCAAAACGCCGCATCATGGGGTTCGGTCACCGCGTATACAAGGAGGGCGATCCGCGCGCGGCGTACCTCAAGCCGCTGTGTGCCGCTCTGGCCGAACAGACCGGAAACCAGGGGATGGAAGAGTCAGCCGACGTGATCGAACGGATCGTACGCGAGGAAAAAGGGCTGCCGCCGAATCTCGACTGGCCCAGCGCCCGGCTGTACTACTACCTCGGGTTGCCGATAGACCTGTACACGCCGCTGTTCGTGCTCGCTCGGGTGGTTGGCTGGAGCGCGCATGTCATCGAGCAACTCGACAACAACCGGCTGATTCGGCCGCGTTCCCGATATACGGGCCCCGAGCCTCGGTCCTGGGTCCCGATCGAGGAGCGGTCGAAAGCGGCGACGTAGGTCGAAGCCATTATTCAAGCTGGCTTTATCTTTTCCATCAGCGGCTGCCCCTCGAATTCGACATAGTCGCTGACGCGCCGGGTGTGGAGATTCGTAAAGTAGTAGTCGTAAACGGTTTCACGTTCGTGCCCCAGCGGCGTGAGACAGTAGCAGGCTTCGCTCCAGCGGACCAGGCCGTCCGAACCAATCCGGGCACGTTCCATCGAATCGACAATCTCCTCCCCGTCGGGCTGTTGCGCTGCGATGGTGCCGTCGGTCAGCTTGGCATACAGCTCCCCCGCCTTCTCTTCAACCAGTTGAGCGCTCACAGAATAATACATGGCGTTATTTCCAGCCTGAGTGCTGCGGATCGAACGGTGCCGGCCGCATCGCCGGCCGTTGTATTATACGCGCGCGTTGGTGCCGGATAGGAAGCCACTTCTCTCGGCCTCCCTTCCATGGCGCAGATGTACGGCCCGTTAAAGAAAGCCCTCTCCCCGGCCCTCTCCCAGCGGGAGAGGGAGTAGAAGGAGGGGCCGCTCCCAGCGGGAGAGGGAGTAGAAGGAAGGCCTCTCCCAAAGAGGGCGTAGAAGGAGGGGCCTATCCCACTTGGAGAGGGATCTTAGCCCGCCGACAGGAATCTCTGTGCTGCAGAAATTGATCAGGCCCTCGCGTCGGCGAACGCTTCCTCCAGCACGGCCAAACCGCGCTTTCCGTGCTCGCCGTCGACCACGACGTTCACCCGCACCTCGCTCGTGTTGATCATCACCACATTGATGCCGGCGCGGGTTAGCGAGTTGAACATCCCAATGGCGACACCGGTATGGCTGCGCATGCCGATACCGGAGACCGAGAGCTTGGCCACCTGAGGGCTGCTGGTGACCGAGCCGCAGCCGAACTCCGATGAAAGCCGCCGGGCCACCACGACGCTTTGATCCAGCATCGCCCGCGGCACCGTGAAGCTGATGCTGGCCAGGCCGCTGTGGCCGCTGCTCTGCACGATCATGTCGACGAAGATGCCCTCGGCCGCCACCTGTTCAAAAATGCCGGCCGCCACGCCGGGGCGATCGGGGACCAGCGTGATGGTTACGCGGGATTGCGTGTCGTCCAGCAGTACGTCGTCGACGGTCAAATCCTCCATCCCCTGCAGCCGGGCCACGACGTCCACGGCGTTGGCGTCCGCTTCGAATTGCTTGACCGCGTCGGCGTCATCCTCCTCCGGCCCGGGCGGCTCGTGCAGTTGAAATACCCGATGCACGATCCGCAGCGCCTCGGAGGCTTGATCACGGGCGACCAGCACGGAAATCTTGATTTCGCTGGTCGTGATCATCAGCAGATTGATGCCGGCTTCGGCCAGCGCTCGAAACATCCGGTCGGCCACGCCGGTCTGCTTGGCCATGCCCAAACCGACCACCGATACCTTCGAAACACGATCGTCGTGGGACACACCGGCGGCACCCAGTTCGGCCGCTGCCTCCTCGACGGCCGACAGCGCCGACGGAAGATCGTCCTCCAGTACGGTGAACGAGATGTCCGCCCGGCCCTCGGCGCCGATGTTCTGCACGATCATGTCGACCGAGATGTTCCGCTGGGCGATCTTTGAAAACAGCGTAAGGCTCGTGCCGGGGCGATCGGGAACGCCCTCGATCGTGACACGGGCTTCCGCCTTCGTCAGCGTGGCCCCCGTTACCGGGCGGTGGAGCGACTCCGGCAGCGCGGCGATCACCGTGCCGGGCACATCGCTAAAGCTGTTGCGGACGTGGATCGGCACGCAGAACTTCTTGGCGAATTCGATGGAGCGGCTGTGCATGACGCCCGCCCCCAGGCTCGCCAGCTCGAGCATCTCATCGTAACTAACGCGCCGCATCTGCCGCGCTTCGGGCAAAATGCGGGGGTCGGTTGTGTAGACGCCGTCGACGTCCGTGTAGATTTCGCAGGCGTCCGCATGCAGCACCGCGGCCAGTGCCACGGCCGTCGTATCGCTTCCGCCGCGCCCCAGCGTGGTGATGTTGTATCCCTCGTCGATACCTTGAAATCCCGCGGCGATGACGATCTTGCCTTCGTCGAGCAGACGCTGCATGCGGTCCGACGAGATCGAGTGGATGCGGGCCTTGGTATGCGTGCTGTCCGTGCGAATGCCGATCTGTCCGCCGGTGAGGCTCACGGCCTCGTAACCCATCGCGTGCACGGCCATCGCCATCAGGGCGACGCTCACCTGCTCACCGGTCGAAAGCAGCATGTCCATCTCGCGCGCCGGGGGGCGATCGCAAATCTGCCTGGCCAGGTCGACCAGATCGTCCGTGTTTGTGCCCATCGCACTGACCACGACCACCACCTGGTGGCCTTCCTGACGGGCGCGCACGGCCTTTCGCGCGGCGGCCATGATCTTCTGGCAGTCTGCGACGCTGGTCCCTCCAAATTTTTGAACAATCAGACTCATGAGTTTAAGAGTTGGCTCAATCCAATCGGGTAAAGGAATTCCGGGTAGCCGGCGTGGTCACGACTCGGGTCACGACTCGGGTCACTGGCCGAGAAAGTGCCGCATCAGCTTCCAGCCCTCCGGAAAGGTTAGTTTGCTGCCGGCTGCGGTTTGGTCGTCGTATGTGCGATGCTCGTCGGCGTTCACGTTGCTGCCGGCCATGACAAAGGGTACAACGCCGTGGCTGTGGGTTTTCGTCCGCAGCAGCGTGGGATGGTCCGGCGTGACGAGTATCCGCCAGTCGCCCAGCGCGGCCAGGCGATCCACCAGCGGCGCGACAATGTGCCGATCGATCTCCTCCAGCGCCTTGACCTTACCGTCCGCGTCGCCTTCGTGCGAGGCCTCGTCCGTCGCTTCCACGTGAACGCATACCAGGTCTGATTCGTCTAGCGCCTCGGCGGCGTAGCGGCCCTTGGCGGCGTAGTCGGTATCGGTGTAGCCGGTAGCCCCGGGGACGGCGATGTTTCGCCACTCGACGAGGCTGGCCAGGCCGCGCAAGAGATCGACGGCGGTGATCATCGCGCCGGTGACTCCGTACACCTCCGCAAAGGGCTCCAGCGAAGGCCTCCGCCCCAGCCCCCACAGCCAGACGTTGGTCGCCGGTGGCTTGCCCGCGGCTCGCCGGGCCTGGTTGACCGGATGCTCGGCGAACCAGCCGACGCTGTCGCTCATCCACTGGTTGAGCAGGTCGCTGCCCGGCCCGCGGGGGTAATTTTCCAGCACGCTCTTGTCCGACAAGTCGTGCGGCGGCGTGGTTCGGGTATCGATGCTAAAGGGCGGCGGCTGGCGGCCCCCGCGTACCAGCAGCAGATTGCGATAACTCACGCCCGGCACAAACGCCAGGCGGTCGTCGGCCAACTGCCGCTCCGCGGCGGCCAGCAGTTCGGCCGCTTCCTGCGTCGAGATATGCCCGGCGGTGAAATCGCGCATCACCTGGTCTTCGATCGTGACCAAATTGCAGCGAACGGCCCAATCGTTCGGGCCCAGTTCGATACCTTGCGCGGCCGCTTCGAGCGGTGCACGGCCGGTGAAGTTGGCCACCGGGTCGTATCCTAACAGGCTCATGTTGGCCACGTCCGAGCCGGGCTGCAGATGCGAGGGCACATGGCAGGCGCTTCCCACCACGCCGGCCGCGGCAAGCGCGTCCATGGCCGGCGTGTGCGCGGCAGCCAGCGGAGTCTTGCCCCCCAGGGCCTCCTGTGGCTCGTCGGCACACCCGTCGGGAATGACGATGGCGTATTTCATCGTGTTTGTCTCCCGATCAATCGCGTACCCACATCCGCACACTTTCCGGCCGAACGCTGGAGAGGCGATCGATTTCGCGGCACGCGCTGCGCGTGGCTCCCTCGGTCGTGGCGTGCGTCATGATGACCAGCGGAACGACGTTTTCATTCGGATGGGCCGCTTCGTGCTGCAAGACCGAGGCGATCGAGATCTGGTGCCGCCCCAGCACTCCGGTGATGTCGGCCATCACGCCGGGATGATCTTCGACGCTGAACCGCAGATAGAATCGCCCGCGGGCGTCCGCGTGGTCGTTCGGCGTGACGCGGGCATTGGTATTCGACCATAGCTCCAGCGTCCGAAACGTGATTGCCGTGCGGCCGACGGCCGTGTCGATCATGTCGGCCACGACCGCCGAAGCGGTCGGCATGCGGCCGGCTCCCAATCCGTGGAAGAAGACCGGTCCGACGGCGTCTCCCACCACATTGATGGCGTTGTACGGACCACGGACTTCGGCCAGCGGGGTGCCGGCCTTTACGAGCGTCGGCGAGACGTGCAGCTCCAGCCCCTCGGCCTCCAGGCGGGCTACCGCCAGGAGCTTGATGCGGTAACCCAATTCCCGGGCATAGCGAATGTCAGCGGAGTCGAGCTTGTCGATGCCCTTGCGGGGGATGTCTCGCCAGTGAACGCGGGCCCCAAAGGCCAGGTGCGCCAGGATAGCCAGCTTCTGCGCCGCGTCGCTGCCGTCGACGTCCATGGTCGGATCGGCTTCGGCGTATCCCAGCTCCTGAGCCTGGGCGACCGCCGTGGCGACGTCGGCCCCTTTGGCCTCCATCTCGGTCAGAATGAAGTTGCTCGTGCCGTTGAGAATCCCCTGCAGCAATTCGATCTGATTGGCCGAGAGGCATTGGCTGATGTTGGCGATGATCGGTATGCCGCCGGCCACCGAGGCCTCGAAGGCGATCGACCGGCCCAACTCTCGCGCTCGGTCGAACAACTCGGCGCCATGCTCAGCCAGCAGGGCCTTGTTGGCGGTCACCACGTCCTTGCCGGATTCCAGCAGCTTGAGCATGATCGTGCGGGCGGGCTCCAGGCCGCCGATCAACTGGGCGACCACCTTGATCTCCGGATTGCCCGTGACCTCCTCCAGCCGGTCCGTGAGGACGCCCTGAGGCAGATCGCAGTCGCGCGGCCGGGCGAGATCTTGAACCACCGCTTTCTCAAGCCACAGCGTGCGGCCGGCATGCCGCGCGGTGCGGTCGCCGTAGTCGAGCAGCAGCCGTGCCACGCCGGTTCCCACCGTGCCCAGCCCGATGATCGCGACCTTGGTTTTCCGCATGGCACGACAGGGGAGACAGGGGAGAAGGAGCAGAAAATTGAATTCCTTATCGTAGGTTCGGCTCTCGCGGTTCGTCAAGCGAGCCGCATTACAGGTGTTTCCTAGCGGGTCCCATTCGGACACCACCATCATATTACAACTCCGCGGCGGCGTGAAACGCACGGACAAAGGCTTTTGTGGTAGGATCGAAGTGTTCGGCGAAGTCGGCTTGCTTCACGGCCAGAAGAGCCGGCTGCCCTTTTCGCAATCCGCTATCGGCATGCGTCATACTCATCTCCACCAGTGCGAGCGGCGGTTCACAAGCCACGCCTTGTGCGTGCTGCTCTTGTTGGCGATTGCGAAATCTGCACACGCGGAGATCGACGTCGGGCAGTACGCGCGGCCGAATATTCCGAACGATCAGACCGCGGCCTTTCAACGGGCGGTCGACACGGCCTGGGGGCGGGGCGACCCGGTGGTCACGATTCCGCCCGGGCGATACTGCGTGAGTTCGATTCGACTGTTCTACGGCATTCAGCTTCGCGGCGAGGGCGCAGTGCTATATGTGCCGCAGAACAAAAGCGTACCGAAGTTCAACGTCATCCTGACGTTTCACGCCCATCGCGACCGCGACGCCGATCGGCGACGTTATCAGTGGTCGCAGCCGAAAGGCCGCGATTCGCCGATGACGCTCATCGAAGGCGTCACGCTCATCGGCGATCGTCTCCAGTGGATCGGCGAGCACGAGAACCACCAGCGCGAGCACTCCCACGGCATCGCCGCTATCGCCGCTGGCGGCGGCCGGCTGCGGATCACGATTCGCGAGGTCGTCTGCCACCAGTTCACCGGCAACGGGCTGTACGGCCAGTCGGCCGAGATGACGATCGAAAACGTAAAAGCCCATCACTGCTTCCGCGGTGCGCTATCCGTGACACACAACACAGTGACGCGCGTGACAGACCTGGTGAGCTACGGACCGAATGGAGGCATTGACCTGGAAAGCGAAAGCGGACCGATCGTGTTTCGAGCCGAACGCTTGCGGCTGGAGAACGACTTCGACGCCGCTTTCCAGCCGGGAAGCCAGGCCACGTTTTTCGACGTCATCTGCAAAGGGCCGCCGTTCAACCTGGTGAACCGCGCCAGCCGGGTGCGGATTTCGGACGGCGAGTTTGTGGTGGCAGGAGGGCTGGCCGAGCCGGATATCCGGCTGCGAAACCGCGATGGCACCACGCTGATCACCTCATGCAAGTTCACCGGGCCGCGCCTGGTGATCGACGAGCGGGGCGCCACCGGCCACAAGGTGCACTTCATCGGGTGCACGCTCAACGGCGAGCAACTCGCCAAGGAACACATCGCGCGGATCAACTACAAGCAGCCGGACGACAACCTGATCGTGTTGCAAGCAGTCGTGCCCGAGGGCGCCGGGGAAGAGGAAAACGAAGCCGGTGGGGCAGGGGATGTTGCAGAGCCGCCCGATACGGAGCCTGACGCCGAGGGCGAGGACGGCCCGCAGGGTTAGCTGCTGTGCGCCGGATTGCCCTGCCGCCGCCTCCAGCAGCACCTTGCCCGCACGACTTAGAACGAGTGAAGCCACTCAAGTTGGTTGACGGAATCGCCTTGCGGTTGAGGTAATCTCGGGCCGAAAAAATCCTCTCCCCGGCCCTCTCCCTGAGGGAGAGGGAGTAAAGCACGGACAGGACTGTCTGTGCCACCATTGATTGCCTCAGCATCAAAGCCGGCAATTGCGTATTTGCGTCTCGAGGATGGCAGAGGCGCCCAGCGATTCCAACTCTTCCATGATGCGGATGACGTCCTTGCGGGCGACCATCACACGAACCGCACACCACGCGCTGTCCTCCAATGCACTGACGGTCGGCGAGTTGAAGCCGGGCGTGATTTTCTCAGCGTCTGGCAGCTTCGTCCGCGGCACGTTGTACTCCAGCAGCGAATAGCTGCGGGCGATGACCACGCCCTCCAGTCGCCGCACCACCCGGTCGGCCAACTCCGGCTGATAGCCGCGCTGGTTCTGGATCAGCACCGTTTCGTAGCGCCCGATCTCGTCGAGCACTCGCAGGCGATTGGCGGCCAGCGTGCTGCCAGTCTCCACCAGGTCGACGATGGCGTCGGCCACGTCCAGCGAGATCATGACCTCGACTGAGCCGGACAGCTCGACCAGGTGCACGGTCGCATCGTGCTGCTTCAAATACGAAGCAGTCACATGCGGAAAGCTGGTGGCGACCCGGCATCCGTCCAGATCGGCCGGCGATCGAACGTCGCTGTCCTCCGGCACACAGATGGCCAAACGGCAGGCCCCGATGCCCAGTTCCAACCGCGTAGCCACTTCCACCTGGGCTTCGGCCACCAGATCACTGCCGGTAATGCCCATGTCGATGGCACCTTCGGCACAAAGCACGGGAATGTCGTCGGTGCGCAGGAAGGCAACTTCGACCGGAATCTCGCGAACTCGGGCAAACAGGCTCCGCGCCTGTTGACGAAAGCTCATCCCGGCTTCGTTCAACAGTTCGGCGGCTACGTCGGCCAGGCGGCCCTTGCTGGGGATCCCGATACGAAAGTTGCGGCTCATGACGGTCGTAAAGCTCACTCGGAAAAACAGTTCGATGCGGTCTTGCGCGGCGTGCGATTGCAATTAGGACGCGTTTTTGCCTCGCGAAGCGCGGCTGGCCTTCTCCTCCAGCCCGGACTGGCCGAAGCGCCGGGCCAGTTCGTCCTCCACGGCAGCGATGGGGACATCGCAATGCCCCAGCATCACGCAGAGATGGAACAACAGGTCGGCCGCCTCGTGTACGAGGTGCCTGTGCTGCGGATCGTCGGGCTCTCCGGCGGCTTCGACGACCTCCCGCGCTTCTTCCAGGATCTTCTCGCCAATGCGGTCGACGCCCCCGGACAGGAGCTGCGCTGTGTAGGAGTTCTCGACCGGCGCGCTCTTGCGCTGCCGGATCACCTCCTCAAGCTGCTGCCAGATTGGATTGGACCCGCTCACGTGCAAACCGCCTTTTCAAATGCCGTCGGCATCCTCAAAATAGTCGCTAAACCGATTGCTCGAGTTGGAGGCAATCAGCGGCAGGCTATCCTAAAAGCGAGACTGACCTTCGAGCAATCGCGAGGGAAATCGCCGGAAAATGTCAAACCCGAAGCGTCTTTCCCGCTATTCTGGCAGGCTTGCTAGTGTAAGTCGACCGCCGCCGGGTGGCAATCGCCGCCATCCACCGCTGAACCACTTTCGTCTCTCTCTAGGATCTTGCGACGCGACGTGAACGTACCCCTACCTGCCCTGGATTGCTGGTTTATCAGCGGCCCCACGGCTAGCGGCAAGACCGACGTGGGCCTCGAGTTGGCGCGGCTGGTCGACGGCGAGATCATCTCGCTCGACTCGATGGCCGTCTACCGTAGGCTGGACATCGGCACGGCCAAGCCGATCCCCGAGCAGCGGCGCCAGGTGCCGCATCATCTGCTGGATGTGGTCGATCCCGGCGAGGAGTTCACGTTGGCCCGCTACGTTGACTTGGCCCGCCAGGCGATCGCCCGGATCCGTGGACGGAGCCGCGAACCGATCTTCGTCGGCGGGACTCCCCTCTATTTGAAGACGTTGTTGCGCGGAATGTTCGAAGGCCCGGAGGCCGACTGGGAATTTCGCCGCCAGATTGCCGGCGAAGTGGAAACCGCCGGCCACCAGGCGCTGCACGAGCGGCTCGTCCAGGTGGATCCGGTCACCGCGGCGAAGCTGCATCCCCACGACACGCGGCGGCTCATTCGGGCGTTGGAAGTATACAAGTTGACAGGACAGCCGATCAGCCATCTGCAGATGCAGTTCGACCAACGGATCGCTCCGCACGAGGGGAAGGTGTTCGTGTTATCGCATCCTCGGCCGCGGTTGCACGAACGGATCGATCAGCGGGTGGAGTGGATGTTCCAGAGCGGCTTCGTGGAGGAGGTTCGCGGGCTGCTCGACGAGGGTAGAGAATTGGGCCGTACCGCCGGACAGGCCGTGGGCTATCGCGAGGTGCTTGACCACCTGGACGGGCGATTCTCTCTGGAGGAGACGATCGAGCGGGTGAAGGCGCGGACGCGGCGGTTTGCCCGCCGGCAGGAGACGTGGTTCCGCAGCCTGGGCGAATGTCGGATTATTTCGGTGGATGAGGATTCCCCCGAGTCGGTCGCCCGGCGAATCGAACAGGCTGGTTCGGCTTGAGGGACCGTGCCGCCGATGTACGAGGGCAATGAAAAAGCGCGGAATCGTCCGCCGGCGACCTCACCTACATTCGCCGATGAGGCGAAATCCTCCATGACGAGGAGGCCAAATTTTGGGGTAAAGCAACCAAAATAGATACATAAAAACACTTGCATTATCCGCGTTGTTCCTCTAGAATTCCCGTGGACAATCGATTCTGACCCAATCTTTACCAAGCCCGCTTCCGCGGACCGTTTAGGACGGGTAAGCACGTTTTCGGTAATTTCGAGCGGCACGCACGCATGTGAGGGAGAGGGGGAATCGGAGCGGTTTTTACTAAGACGAGATGACTTTTTAAACACACGACAAAACAGGGGCGTTCGAAAAAGGTGCCAGTTCAACCGGCTGGCGCAGTGTGGGAGGGAGTCTTTTTTCAACGATTCATGGGGCCCCCCTAAGGAGCGCGTTGAAAAAACATTGGTGGCAAAGCCAAATGCAAAGGAGCGGCCTGCCGCGATTGGGCACCTTTTCGGGACGTGAAAGCTCCCGCGTCCGGGAAGGTCGCTCACGGTGCGCGCAACTTCCCCGGTGGCTGGATCGATGGTATGTCGTCCGGCAGCCTCGGCGGCGTGCTACGCCGCCGCCGAGCGGCTAGGCACCCGAAACCTATACTACTAAGATGACGAATTCGTCCGTGCGTCGCGTGCGGGTGCCGCGGCTGGCGGACCCTGCCAGGCAAAGGGTTAGCAAGCAGACTGTTTTCGCTTCAAGCATGGTAACAACGAGCCTTTCAACCTAAATACCGCCACAGTCCACTCCACCGAGTGATTTCGTGGCGACCTTTTACCTCGACTGGGATAAGCTGCCTTGCTACGTACGCACACTTGCGGAGAACTGCGAGAGGAACACGTCGGGCACGAAGTTACGCTGTGCGGCTGGGTCGACCGCCTGCGCGACCACAAGGGAGTTTTGTTCGTCGACTTGCGCGACCGTTACGGCAAGACGCAGGTAGTCTTTGCGCCGGAAGAGGAATCGGCCCTGCAGGAGGCGGCCCGCTCGCTCCGCGGCGAGTTCGTCATCCGCGTCACGGGCAAAGTGGCGCCGCGGCCGGAGGCGACTGCGAATCCCAAGCTGGCCACCGGGCAGATCGAAGTTCGCGCTACGCAATTGACGCTGCTCAACAAGAGCAAGACGCCACCGGTTTCGCCCAGTGGTGGCGAGATGCCGGGCGAGGATCTGCGGCTAAAGTACCGCTATCTCGATTTGCGCCGTCCCGAGATGCAACAGATTCTGGTGCTGCGCAGCCAGATCATCAAAGCGATGCGCGACTACTTCGAGCAGCACGGCTTCATCGACGTGGAGACGCCGGTACTCGGCCGCAGCACGCCTGAGGGTGCTCGAGACTATCTCGTTCCCAGCCGCGTGCACCACGGCTCGTTTTATGCGCTGCCGCAATCGCCGCAGCTCTACAAGCAGATTTTGATGGTCGCCGGCTACGATCGCTACGTGCAGGTGGCGAGGTGCTTTCGCGACGAAGACCTGCGTGCCGAACGGCAGCCCGAGTTCACGCAATTGGACATGGAGATGTCGTTCGTCGAGATGGACGACGTAATGGGTATGATCGACGGCTTGGTCGCTCGGCTGGCCAAGGATCTGTTGGGTCTGGACGTGCAGCTTCCGCTGCCCCGGATGACGTACGACGAAGCCATGGAGCGGTTCGGACACGACGCTCCGGACTTGCGGTTCGGCATGGAGTTGATCGACTGTACGGATCTGGCGCGAGAGTCGGAGTTCCGCGTGTTCCGCGCGGCGGCCGAATCCGGAGGGCGCGTGCGGGCGATCTGCGCACCGGCGGCGGCTTCGCGCTATTCCCGCAAGGGTATCGACGAGTTGACCGCCTTTGTGCAGAACGACTTTGGCGCCAAGGGGCTGGCATGGTTCAAAGTCGAGGACGACGGTCAGCTCGCCTCGCCGATCGCCAAGCAATTCAGCCCCGCTTTGCTCGCCAAGTTCGCCGAGCGCACCGGCGCAAAGCCGGGCGATCTGCTGCTGCTGGTGGCCGACACGTTCGAGGTCACCTGCAAAGCGCTCTACGGCCTGCGGCGCAAACTGGCCGCCGAGTTGAAGCTGTACGATCCCCGGTCGATGCACTTCTCCTGGGTGGTCGAGTTTCCAATGTTCTTCCGCGACGAGGCCGGAGGCTGGGAGGCGAATCACCACCCCTTCACCGCACCGCGTCCGCAGGACGTCGGGCTGCTCGAGACCGATCCTGGCAAGTGCCGCGCGCTGGCGTACGATCTGGTGATCAACGGCTCGGAGGCCGGCGGGGGCACTATCCGAATCCACGACCGCGACACGCAGCAACAGGTGTTCGATATCTTGGGCATCGACGAGCAGAAGGCCCGCGAGCGGTTCGGCTTTTTGCTGGACGGCCTGCAATACGGCGCGCCGCCGCACGGCGGCATCGCCCTGGGGATCGACCGCGTGGTGATGCTCTTTGGCGGGCTGGACAACATCCGCGATTGCATGGCCTTCCCAAAGACGCAGCGGGCGGCCGACTTGATGACCGAAGCCCCCAGCCCAGTCGATCCGCGACAGCTTACCGAGCTAGGCCTGCGGATTGTCCGCACCGAGACTCCGTAGCAGTAGTGGAAGTCACTACTTCCGTGAAGGTGATTCGGCGAATTCCAGCAGATTCCGCTACAGTGCAAGTCACAGTCGCGGAAGTCTCACAGGCGCCGAGGACGCATCGCCATGCCGGCCGAACCATCCATCGATTCGCCTGGCGAATTCCCGCTGGCAACTGTCGCCTGCTTCGACCCCACCACGTCGGGCTTGCCCCGGCGGCATCTGGACGACGCGGCCAACCGCGAGTTCCTCTCCCGGCTGGCGGCCGCCGGAGCGCAGTCGCTGCTGATCGCGGCATCGACTGGGCACGGCCACCTGCGCACGGTGGACGAACTCGAGGCCTGGTTCCGCTCGTCGGCCAAGGCTGACATCGGCGGCGCCGTTTTAATGGCCCTGCTCCGCCCGGAGGATCGCCCCGAGGATAATGCGCGTCTGCTGCGCACCTTGGCCGAGCTGCACTATGCGGCGGTTTTCATCCGGCCGGGTACCAATTTGAAACCGACGGCCGACGACGAAGCTGTTGCCGACAATATGCGGCCTCTCGTGGAAATGGCAGACGAGGCTGGCCTCCCGGTGGGGCTGTATTCGATCCCCGACGTCAGCGGCGTGCCACTCACGGCGGACGCGGCGGCCAGGTTGGTCCAAGGGCCGGCCGGTGAGCGGATCGTGGCCGTCAAGGTGACCGAGCCGGATTTTGAAACCAGTACTTTGCGTTTCCTCGAGCACGCGGCACTCTCGCATCTGAAGATCGTCCAAGGTTGGGATCTCCACCTGGCCCGGGCACTGCGGGAGAGCCCGCGCTGCGGGGTGACGTCCGGGCCGATGTCCTTCGCCGTTTACCAATATCTGCACATCCTGCAGTGTGCGCGGCGAGGCGATTGGGACGAAGTGGCATACGCCCAGAAGGCGGTGGGGGCGCTGTTCGCATCGATGCAGGACGATCCGCGCCGCTTCGCCGATTTGCAGCGAGCGAAGTACATTATGGGACTCGGCCATCCCTTGACCGGTGAGGTTTCAACGCCGCAGTCGGAGCGAGTGCTGGAGACGCTCGAAGCGCTTGCGCGGCCGGCAGACCTCCGGCGGCTGGCGCGCAGCCTGGATTTGATGTCCAACGGTCCCTACCACCAGCGGCTCGCGGGGCTTTACGCAGATGAACAGTGAAACCGGGACCGACGCTCCTAATGACCTTACTACGAGCGTTCATGAGCTGCGAGCACTGGTACGGCGTTTCGTCGAGGTGCGCGATTGGTCGCAGTTTCACGCGCCAAAGAACATCTCCATGGCACTGGCGATCGAGGCGGCCGAACTAATGGAGCACTTCCAGTGGATCGAAGTGGAGGCTTCACGGCGCACGGCTGATGACCAGGCCAAGCGCACGGCGGTTGGCGAAGAGCTGGCCGATGTGGTTTGCTATGCCCTGGCGCTGGCCAACGAGATGGACATCGACGTCTCCGCGGCGATGCACGCGAAGATGAAGAAGAACGAGCGTAAGTACCCAGCGGCCGAGTACCGCGGCCGCTACGGACCGGAGGACCGGCCTTCATAGCGGCGTGGATTGGGGCTATTGACTGTCGTCTGTGGGACTGCTCCGCTCCGCCGTCCGGTCGGGGCCGGTGCCGACCGGTCCGATCGCCATGCCGACCCAGCCGTCCTGGATGTCGAACTGAGTAATCTTCAGGTCCGCCAGCCGGGCGTCTTTTGCAACCGAGTCGCCCACTAGCTCGAAGGGGCGGGAGCGCGGAAAGATCCGCGAGAAGACGCTGCGCAGCACGATCTGCGACCGGGTCGCGATGCGTTCTTCCGCATCGAGCTGCACGACGCCGTCCAGGGCCAAATCCGCCCGTATGCCATTCAACACGGGGCGGTACTTTGCGCGGGCCACAAAGTTTTGGAAGCGGTTGCGGCCCATGGTCAGCTCCGCTACGGCCAGCTCGATCTGAATCAGCCCATCGTCGCAGCCGATCCGCAGCGCCTGCTCATCGGCGAAGCGAATCGTCGCCCTATCGTCCAGGTCTTCCGGAGTCGCGAGGTCCGGTCGGCCGATCCGCTCGCCGATCTTGCGATACAACTCCGGGAACGTGAAGTGGCCGCCTTCGAGCTGCAATCGGCACAACGCGTTGTTCAGCGATGTCTCGTGGAGTTGCAGGCTCAGGAGGCTGTCCGACGGGGCCAGCGGCCGCGCAGTATGGCCGCCCAATTGGGAGTCGCTCGCCAGGCGAACGCGGCTGATGATACGCTGATCGGTGGAATACATCGAGACGGGCGTGGCCGCCAAGGAAAGCCTTTGCAGCGGCGAGAGAATCCGCTGCTCAAAACGCTGCTCGGCCTGGCGGATCCGGGCATCGGCCTCCTCATCCAGCCGACGGGAGACCTGATCGGAGACGCGGCGCTGCACTTCCCAATGCGCTTGGCCCTGGGCTTCGTCATGTTTCGATATCGCAATGCCGCGCACCATTATCCCCAACAGCGGGATGCCGTCGTATTCAGTCTGTAAGGCGAGCAACTGTTGATCGGTGTTCGACTCGGCGACGGCCGGCCAGACGTGGATCCCGGCCGGACCGATCTGGATGAGCTTCCGTGCGAGATACGTCGTACTTCCGGACGTGTTGAACGACGCCGGTCCGCTGTAGGAGGTGGTTTGCGAGGCGACATTTCCCCTCGCTTCCAGACCGAGCCGCGCCCGCTCGTTGTCCGGCAGCGTGCGAACCAAAAGCCGCGTCGTTACGAGGCTTTGCCCGAAGACGTCGGCACCGACGATCACGTCGTTGACCTCCTGCTCGGTTGGCCGCACTTCCGGCAGCAGCCGATTGATCAAGGCCGAAGAAACGGCGACACGGAAGTTGGCATTGCGATAGTGCCGGTCAACCACGTCCGCCAACTCGGCCGCGGCCGCGGTGGGCGTGTATCGCAGGGACCAATAGTCCGCGCCGATTCGTTCGGCCACGCTCACCGAAGCGTCGGACTCGTACCGCTCCACGTCTTTCAGCAGCCGGGCCGTATCCACCGGCTGCCACGCCCAATGCTTCAGCATCTCTGGCAACTCCGCCAGCGCTCCCTGGGTTGCGAACTCTCGTTGTTCCGCAGAAAGCCGGTGCTCGGCCAGTCGGGACAGCACTCGCCGCGACAGCCGCCGCTGCTCGTCGGCGGAGAGCCCATCCGGATCGCTGGTTAGCTCGCGCAGCGCATCGAGCTCGAGGTATTCTCGCCACGCTTGGCCGGACGTGGTGCCTTCGGTTTGGCGAGTGATGTCGGCCAAGATTTCGCGCAGTTGCCGCAATACGGCATCGCCACGCGAGGCGTCCGGAAGCTGGCTCTGCCGATACGCCTGCATCGTTTGCCACAGATCGACACGGCGTGCGAGCGCGTGTTGTGCCCGGCGACATTGTTCCCGCAGTTTAGCGTCTTGTGTTGCTGCAATCAGCTCTTCGGCCGACCGTGCGGCCTGCCTCAGCTCGGCGAGCAACTCCGCAATACGGGCGTCCGGCCCGGTCGGCTTTCGGCAGAGCTCGTCAACCAGCGTCGAAACCTGTCGGGCCCACTCGCGCGCCCCGGGCACGGCCGCCAACTCCGTCAGCTTCTCTTGGAGCATCACCGGCAAAGGCCAATCGGGCGCCGGCGGCTGACCGCTCGGCTCCGCACGCTCGGAGGGGTTGTCGGTCGGAAGAAGAATCGGTGCCGGCGACGTATGCCGCGGCGGCAACTGTGCCAGACGGTCGCCGGAGTCGCTGACGCGGACGATCGTCTCCCGGCGCACGGCGCGCGGCGGGCTTGGCTCTCTCGGCGCCCCGACCGACGCCGGAATCGGTTCCCCCGCCGTAGCGGAGACGGATGTGGCACCCGGTTTTGGCCCCTCCGCGTGCCATGCGCTGGTGATACCGGGGGGCGAAACAGCCGGTGCAGCGGCGACCGCTGCGCGCACCGGCGCAGCAAGGGAGAGCACCTGCCGCGAGGGAACCTCCGTCGGCGTTGGCCCTGGCTCGACCGCTTCAACGGCCGTCTTCTCCAGGCGGAACGTCGCCGCTAAGTCGCTGGAAACGTCCCAGTCGACCGGAGCGGGTGTCCACGTCGCGCGTAGTGGCCAATCATCGAGCGGCTGCGGCGGATCATCCGCGGCGTACCAGCTCGACGGCGCGGCCAGACTAAGCACGAATAGGCACGCCACAATGGTGAGGTAGGGCCAAAAGGGGCTGGGTCTGCGCACGGTCATCCAGGGAAACTCCTACCCGCTGATGTACATCGTCGAACAAGCGCCATCCTCCGTATGATCGGCCGATTCGCGGCCGCCGGTCGCATTGGAATGGGGCGCTTCGTCGTGGTGAAGCCGGGCGGAGTTTGCCGGTATATCCCGTCGGGCGCGAATCTGCCGATTGTGCCGGCTATCGAAGACAATCGGCCGGCGAGCTTACTCGACCAGGATCGTATCGTCGTGCTCGTATGGCGGGGCGCAGCAACAGAGGAAACGCAGCTCTTCGCTGCCGTCGTTGATGATCTGGTGCACCGCACCGGGCGGAATCGCCACGGCGTCGCCGGGCCCCACACGGCGCTCCTGCTGCCCGATCCGCATCTGGCCGCTGCCCGACAGTAAGTAATAGATTTCCTCGGTCTGGCGGTGATAGTGCTCCGTGGTGCTGGCGCCGACCGGAAGCCGGGCTTCAGCGAGGCTTTGCTTGACGATGCACGAGTTGCGATGGGCCAACAGCTCTCGGATTTCCGAGCCGTCCTTCGTGGTAAAGGCGTCCACATGGTCGATGTTGCGGATGTCCATTGTCGTTCCCAGTGTGGGTTGTTGCGAGGTGGCTGAATCCCATTCCCAGCCACGGTGAAAATAGATGGTGGCACAGACGATTCTGTCTGTGCGAAGCTCAGGCGTCGTGGATTCTGCGCGGCGGAATGTAGTTTCTCCATCCACGGCCCAGGCAGAACATCCAGCCGGCCATTGGCGGGATCATCGCCACGATTCCCAGCATGGCATGAAAAGTCATCCACACCACGTAGAACCAGTTCGTCAGGAATAACTCCGACTCATTCGCAACCAAGAGCCAAATGGCAAGCATCTCTGCGAGCAACAGTATCGGGGGACCAAGAAAACACCACCATAGCCAGCGGGTGTGCTGCCAGCGGAAGACGGCCAGTGCGAAGCCGACGCCGATCGCCGGAATGCTGCACAGAAAGAAGATCGGGAAGGCCAAGATGCTGTTGGCGAACAGCAGCGATAGCGCGAACAGCCCACCCGCTAGAAAGAGCAGTTTGGCGATGCGTGCGACGAGGTCGAACCAGCGTGTCGTGATGAAGCGGGTCAACGGACTCGCGACCGCGGCAGAGTTTTCGTGGAACAAGTCGGCCATCGTTTGACTTTCCGCAGTTCCCTAGAAGCGCATAATCGAATGCTCGATGGAAGAGTACAGGACAATCGCGCCCTTGAAGATTGAGCGCAGGGCGACTTCACTCCTCCGTATCCAGCTCCAGCTCGCCCGCCTGCTGCATTCCGCGCGCTTGTGCGGCCAATTGCCGCCGTACTTTCTCCAGTTCCGGCGGCAGGTCGGCTCTCGCCAGCGGGGCCAGCACCTCCAGTGCTCGACCAGGCCGGCTCTCTCGCTGGATCAACAGCGCGGCCAGATTCAATCGCACGCGGTTAGCCCGGTCGGGATAGCGGTGGATGTATTCAAACATGAAGGGCCGCACCTCTTGCCACTTCTTTTCCGCCAGCAGCGCGCGGATGATCTGCATCAGATCGTCGTGCGGCAGGCGAAAGTCGGCACTGGTGCTGGCCGCATAGCGGCAGCCTGCGATAGCCGCGGCGATCTCATTTCGCGCGAGCCGCTCCCGAATTCCCTCCAGCAGCGCTTCTCCGTCGGTCGTCGCTTGCGTGGCTTCCGCGGCCTGTTCGGCTTCTTGCCACCGCTCTTCCAAACGTTGCCATCCGCCGTGTTCGCCGCGCCACAGCGAGAACAGATCCCATCCCTCGCAGTCGACCTGCCGGGTCTTCAGCAGCACGACCCCCAGCACGAAGCCCAAGGCCGTACCAGTCAGGTGCAGCAGGGCCGATCCGACGGTAAACCCATCAATGGCGGCCAGTGTGAAGTCCAGGCAGATATAGATCACGGCGAATATAACAATGCTTACGTCCACCAGCATGGGATGGAAGGTGAGAAGTAGCAAACAGCTCATCTCGTTCTTTGGCGCCCACACCAGCGCCATCGCCATGAGGCCGCTGATGACGGCCGAAGCTCCCACCGAGCCGGGCACGTCGCCGTCGTAATTGACCATCGATGCTTGCTCACCGGCACACTGCAGCACGGCGATGCCCAGGTAGCAGGCGAGAAACCGCCACCAGCCGAGTTTGCCTTCGACCACCAGCCCGAACGACCAGAGGAAGAACATATTCGCGACCAGGTGCAGCAAGCCGTCGTGGAGGAAGTTCGACGTAAGCCACTGATGCGGATGCAGTCCCTGGCCGTAGGCGAGAATGTAGTATTCCGCGCCGACGTAATCGGTGGCCGCGAATTGCACGAAGACGATCAAGTTAACGGCGATCAAGACGACCGTGATGATCGGCCAGTGATAGATGGGAGCGTCGGTGCTGTAGGGGAGCAACATGTTGCCAGTTCCATCGGCGGGCGTGTGGGGAAAATCGCCGGCTCTCTGTAATACGGCGAGGCGGATCGCGCCTACGCCGCAAGAGCACCGTTCATTGCGTTCTCGTGGCCGGTGCGTCGGATTCGGCCACTCGATTCAACTGCTTCTCCATCCGCGACAAAGTAGTCGCGATATTGAATACGACGATGATCATTTCGAGAACGACGCGCACCCACATCATCGTGGCCGCAATACCGATAGTGTAAGTGGCAAGTGAGAATGCAATGGCGACTAATGATATATTGAGCAGGCCCAGACCTCCCCCCAAAGGATTGCCACCAGCCACGATCGCGACGATGAAGTACGCGATCCACAGCAACGTCAAGGCAAACGAAACCAGGAACACGATCCACGTGATGCGGACGATCCAGGGGGTGAGGTATTTTTCGAACCGCCAGTCGAAAATATGCAAGACACTTGTAGCCGGCTGAAACCGGTCCTGAACCGCCCGGCGATAGGACGGCCATTGTTCAGAGTCGTTTGAGGGCGCGAAGGGGCTTTGCGGCGCGACATCCTCGGGAAAGGGCGGTGGCGTGGGAGGCGGAGGGGCCGCCGGCGGGAATAGGTCTTTCACTTGCGAAGCCCGCACCCAATCGGACCGGTTGGCTCCTCGAACCAGGTCTTGCGGTTTCAACCGTCCGCTGCCCGCTAGTTCACGCAATTCGTCCGCCGAGACGGGGCCGTATGGATTCCCTCCGGACGTGTAATAGAAATCGTTTGCCATGCGTTCGATGCGTTCACCTGCGGAACTGATCCACTGCCCGTTGGCCGCTTCTGCTATACTAACAGCTTGAAATGAGGCTTTCACGCGCCGAATTAGTGCAGTTCAGGACGTTGTGTTCGTGCGCCGCTGATGGACGCGTTACGAGAGTCGCACAGTTCAGGGGCCGCCTTCGGAACGCACAGAGTTGCGACGTGGATCACGGAAGATGAAAAGTAGCGACCTGCAGGATTTAGCCGAGCATCTTGCCGATCGCAGGGCAGATCGTGAACTTCGGCGGCGGTTTGCGCCGGAGCTCAGTTACGGCCGGCAGTTCGGTCCTGCGCCTCGCGACGCCCGCCCGGCAGCCGTGTTGATTCTGCTGTATCCGCACCAGGAAATCGTGCTGCCGCTCACGCTCCGCCCTCCCCACTTGCCGCAGCACGCCGGGCAGATTTGTCTGCCGGGCGGATTGGTCGAGCCTGATGAGACGAGCCAACAGGCCGCGCTTCGCGAACTCGACGAAGAACTGGGCGTGCGAGACGGCCTGCAGATCATCGGGCGTCTGTCCGAACTGTACGTGTTTGTCAGTGGGTTTCGCGTTACGCCGTGGCTTGCCGTGCGCGAAGACCAGCCGACCATGATCCCGAACCCGGACGAGGTTTCGCAGGTAATTGAGGTCCCGCTTGCCGCGCTGGCCGATCCAAATTGCCACCAGCGGATGCTGGTCGAGTTTGGACGGATGCGATTCTACGCACCGTGCTTCGCATGGCGAGAGTTCCGCATCTGGGGCGCGACCAGCATGATCCTCGGTGAATTGATCGGGGTGATCGAGCAGGCGTCACCGGGTCTGCTCGCCGGGAAGTAGGTTCGCCCGCGTCCGCCACGCCTCCGGCAAGTTGCCGGCCTCCTCCAGTTGCGTCAGCACGTTGCCGGTCACCAGCACGCGGCGGCTGCCGGCCTCAGTCTCGCCGATCCCCGGTCCGTCGAGCCCGGCGAATAGGTTCCCGCTGATCGCCACATCGGACGTGCCGTCTAGCACGATGCCGCTGGCCGACTGGTCGTCCTCGGCGCGGCGCTCGCTGTCGCCGATCTGGCTATCGGAAAAGTTATTGCCGGTGATGGTGATGCGGCCACTTTCCGGCCCCACGACCACCGCCCGCTGCGGCACGATCGTAAACGTGTTGGCGCTGACCGCGCAGCCATGGGCGTCGCGGAGGTCGACGCCGCCGCCGAAATTGTGCGCAATCACATTCGCCGACAGCGTAATCCCGTAACAATCGCGGTCCAGTAGGATGGCCGTCCCCTGGCACTCTTCGATCATGTTGCCCGAGACGACCGAGCCGTAGGTGTTCTCGATGATGACGCCATGTCGCAAATGGTCGTCCAGATTGTTGCCGGTCATACAGAGATTGAAGCCGTCGGCGCAGCGGAGCGCGTCGCGGTTCTCCTCGAACTGATTGGCGGAGACGACGATGTCGTGGCAACCGGCCAACTCCAGGCCGGTCTGGCCGTTGTACGTCAGCAGCGACTGGACGATGCGCGGGTCTTCGTAGCAGCCGTCTAGCAATACGCCGTGTCCGCCGTGGTGGCTGACCGAAACGCCTTCGATCAGGATCTCATCGACGCTCCGGGCCACGATGCCGTGGCCGCTCATTTCATTCCCGGTGATGCGGAGCTTGCTGAGCGTCACTCGCCATAGCGAGTCGTCGCCCTCGGGCGGGGAAAGCACGAGCGCCGGCTGGCCCTGCTGGTTGGTGTTCTTGATATGGGTGGCGGTGCCGCTCCCTTGGATCATTACGTCGCCCCGCGAGAGGGTCAGCGGTTGGTTGATCTGGAACTCGCCGGGCGGGATGTGCACCACGCCGCCTCCCTCGGGCAAGGCGTCCAGCGCGGCTTGCAGGCTCGGATAATCCGCGGCGTCGATGATCGCTCGCGCCCCCGGCAGGGTCGACTTTAAAGCGGTGGGAGACGTCTGGGCGGCCCCGATCCAGTGCATCCCGCTCAACAGCACGATGGCGGCCAGCAGCAGATATGGCGAGTAACGCATAAGGGTCCTCCGTTTGGTGGATATGCAGCAAACTGCTCCCGCAGCAGGGTAGCAACGGGCGAGGGCGGTCGCAAATCCGTCCCGCGACAGTGCTTTTTGGCAAACGCGGGGGCTGGTCGGCGGCCGCCATGAGAAAAAGGCGGGCTGTCTGGAAACAAAATGCCTAGCGGTGGAGTCTAAGGGATGAACATTTCCAAGGACGCGACCGCGCCGAACCCCCGGCAGGACGAACCAGCGAAGAAAACTTTGAAGATCCTTCTCGCCAAGATTTACTTTCCGGCAACGAAATCGTTATTACAAAGGGGATGCCGTAGCTGGACTGGTTCGGGCCGAACCCGGAGGACGCCTTAGCTGAACTGGTGACAGTTCAGCCGAACCCGGCGGGCAGTCTGAAATACTTGCGAATTCAGCTACGATCCGCAGCCACTTGTCCGTTGCCGGCGGAACTCGGCCGGGGGGAGATTGCCAATGGCCCAGAAAACCTTCAGCGGCGTACTTTTGGAGATGTTCGATCGCGACCCATGGGGGTTCGCCGGCCTGTTCCTGACAATCATGGCGGGAATCTGCCTGGCGTTGATTGTGACCTGCTACCTGTTTCGTCGGCAGACGCTCCGGCACGCCGAGCGCTCGGCCATGATCCAGAACGGCATCCATCCGGATTATCCGCCGGACGAGGTCCCGGAGACAGTTCCGAAAGAATCGCACGAGGTGTATTGACGCCGGTTCGCCGGAGAGGAACGCTTTGCGCTCTCCGCGCCGGCTGGGAAGAGGAAATTCAGGTGCACCAGCGGAGAAGGGGAACAGCATGCATCTGTTGGCACAGGCGGGCTTCGAAGGAAGTGATGTAGATCCGGGGTTGGGAAGCATCCTGGTCGAAAAGTTTCGCGCCAATACGCCGGAATTCTTGATTAGCGCCGGCATCATCGCCGCGTTGTTGTTCACGGCCCTAGGCATCGCAATGTACGTCTTTCGCCGGCAGACCCTCCGACATGAGGAGCGTATCGCCATGATTCAGGCGGGCATTCATCCGGATTTTCCATCCGACGCCGCTCCCAACAGCGACATCACCGACGATACCGATTTCGAGCTCAACCTGACGCACGAGCACGTCCGCTCGTAATCGCATGTCGGGCGGCACGCCGGCAGCCAAGTGCGGGGGCGAGTTTTCTCCGGATCACTCCAGGCGCGCGGCCGGCCGCATCGTCGGCATTCTCAATCGTCTCGGGCGGGCTATACTTGCCATAACGAGCCCGCGGCCTCCCTTTATGGCTGCATTTAGGGAGCACTAGCCGGGTCGCGCACCCGCCACGTCCGCCAAGAGAATTTGCCGATGAAGATTCGTCAGCTCCTGGAACACCACGGCATCGTCGCCAACCCGTTTGCCGAGGAGGATGCACAGACCGACCCGGTGTTCAAGGAGCACTGCATCGCCAGCACCTACCATCCCACCTGGGACAAGGTCTACGGCAATCCCGAGGACCCGTCCACGTCGCTCGTGTTGGGCGAGAAGGGCTCCGGCAAAACAGCGATGCGGCTGCAGATCGCCCGGCACCTGGCCGAGCACAATCGCTCTGCTCCCAATCGGCGGCTGTTCGTCATTGAGTACGACGACTTCAATCCATTCCTCGACCGTTTCGCCGATAAGCTGAGCGTCCGAAAGCGGCAGTCTGGCCGCGTGCTGTCGGAGTGGAAACTGTGGGATCACATGGACGCCATCCTTTCGCTGGGGGTGACCGACCTGGTCGATCACATCCTCGGCGGGCAGCGCAGCCAGACGGCATCGCCCAACGTGGTGACCGCCGAGCAACTCAGCCAACTCGATCCGCACCAGGTCCGCGACGTCATGCTCCTGGCGGCCTGCTACGACCAGTCGACTGCGGAAACCTTCAAGTCTCGTTGGCGGCGGCTGCGGCGCAAGCTCCGCTTTCGCACGTGGCGCAGCCTGTGGGACAAGGCGCTGGGCGTGGCCGTACTGGTGGCCACCGTGGCCGTGATCGTCTACTGGCAGCAGTGGGAGTGGCTGCAGACGCCATGGCCGTACGTAATCGTCGCGGCCGGCTGGGTCCCCTGGCTCGTCCGCGCCTGGAAGTGGTACTGGCAGGCCCGGTCCATCGTCCGGCAGGTCCGTATCGGCAACCACCAGGTAAACCCGTTGCGGCAGGTGCTGATGCGCTTCCCGGCCAGCGACATCCAGGGGCAACCGCTGCCGAGCAAGCCGCGCACGGACGACCGCTACGAGCTCTTGATGAAGTTCCAGGGGGTGCTGGAGCCGCTCGGGTATACCGGCGTCATTGTGCTAGTCGATCGCGTCGACGAGCCGCACCTGATCAACGGCTCGGTCGAACTGATGCGCGAGCTGGTCTGGTCGATGCTCGACAATAAGTTCCTCAAACACCCGGGCCTCGGCATCAAGCTGCTGTTGCCGATCGAGCTTTCGGTCTATTTGGAGCGCGAAGAGCGAGAGTTTTATCAAAGGGCGCGGCTAGACAAGCAGAACCTCGTGCCGTCGCTCGAATGGACCGGTGAAGCGCTATATGACGTCGCCAACGCCCGGGTAAAGGCCTGCGCCGCCCCCGGCATGTCGCCTACGCTGCGCGACCTGCTCGACGATTCGGTCAGCGATTTGCGATTGATCGAGGCCCTACGCGGACTGCGCGTACCCCGACATCTTTTCAAGTTTATGTACCGTCTGTTCGTGGCGCACTGCAACGCCCACACCGACGACAAGCCGGTGTGGAAGATTCCCAGCGCGACGTTCGAATCGACGCTGGCGGTCTACAGCCGCGAACAAGACGCCGTCGATCGGGGACTTCGGGCAGGTTAGCAAAAACCGGGCGGCCAGGGGCGGTGCCACGCCGTCTAACGGCCGGCTACGACGTGCGGTATGCGGTGCCGAAATGGCAGTTGCTAGCGTCTCCTGCACCAAATTGCTTCGCGAAAGAATCAACTTGCGCTACCGGGTTTGCCGATTACGGAAGCTGCGAAGACCTTGACGGTCACGTGGATCAGGCCGCTGCATGGTCGCTTTTCAGGCGGCACGGCTGAAGCTAGCTCCCGGAATTCTGCGATGGCGACTCAACAAGACAGCAAACCCTCCGGCCCGGCGGAAGCGGCTCGCCTCATCAAGCCAGCAGAGCGGCGCGTTGACCGGCCGCATCTGCCGGCCAATACGCAGAGCGAACCGGCGACCACGGCCGACGCCCGGCTACTCCTGCCACACGAGGACGAGAGCGCTGATCCACTGACGGACGAGCAACTGCGGCGGCAGGCGGCACAACTCGGCGAATTACTGCGGCAGCAGCAGGACGAGCTCGACCGGCGCGAGGCGCGGCTGAACGCCCAGGAAGCCGGCCTGGAGAATCAGCTTCGCGCGGCCCGGCTCTGGGTTAATCAGCGGGAACAGGCCCTCGATCAGCGTGAGTCGGCGATCGAAGTCCGCACGAAAGCACTTCGGGCACAACAAAAAGCGATTGAAAACGCCGGCCGGGCGGGCTCCTCCGGCTCCGACGACGACGAATCATCGACCCTCGCTTCAAAGGCCGCCGGCGGCCACCAGGGCGCCCCTGCAGCCGACGCCTCGCGGGACGATGAGCAGCAAGCCGACTCAGGCAAACTCGCAGCCCTTCGCGACTCACTGCGCCAGCGGGAAATCGCCCTGGAGCGGCAATCCTCGCGGCTGAAGCAACAAGAGGCCGAGTTACAACAGCACGCCGAGCGGCATGAGATTCGGCGAGAGGAAATTTCCGAAGCGGAACAACGCCTGGCCGAGCGGCAGCGGGAGATTCGCCTGGCGATCAAGCGCTTCGAGCGATTGGGCGTCTCCGAGGCTCGACTCGCACAGATCGAAGAGGAGGCGGCCCAGTTCTCTGCCCGCCGGCGCTATCTCGACGAGGCCGAAGCGCTCTTGGAAAAGGAGCATCAGCAGCTTGCCGAAGCGCAGCGTCGTATGCAACGCCAACGAATCGAGTCTCAAGATTCACTCGCGCGCCAGAGGCAGGCATTGGCCGCCGAGCACGAGCGGAACCAGGCGGAGCTGGAAACCGAACGAGAGCAACTTGCCTCGAGGACCGAGCGCCTGGAACGACGCGAGGCGGCGCTGGCCGAGTTGCGTGACGAGCTGTCGCACGCCCAGGGTGAAATTCTGGAAATGCGGCTGGCGGTGGAAGAGCTTTGGGCGCGAATGTCCGGCTCGGCAACGTCGGCGGCGCTCACGCAGACGATTGCCCAGCTTCGCTCGCGGCTGTCCGACCACTACAGCGAGCTGCGCAGCGAACTCACTCGGCGGCGTGCGGAACTGGATGAGTTGGCCGAGCGGCTTTCTGGCGAGCACACCCGGCTGGCGGCTGAGCGAGAGCGGCTCACCCGCTGGGTCGAGCAGCGGAACGAGGAGATCGAGCAACAGGCGGCGCGGCTGATTGCCCGCGAGCAGGAATTGAGCCGCCACCAAGCCGATCAGATCGATGCAAAGCGCGCTTGGAGCGATGAGCGTGCCGGGTATCAGCGCGAGATCCGTCGACTTCTGGCCGAGCTTCGCAGCGACGCGCTAGCCGCCGCTTGAAGGTGCCACAGCCTTTCCGGTCTGCGCGTCTCTACTGGGCGCTTAACGAGTTTTCTTTCCCGGACTCGCGTTGCTGCTGGGCCTGCACTTCCCGCCTGGCGGCCGCGGCCAGCATCATGCCGCCGCGCAACTGCTGCGGCGTGAAAAACGGCGTATCGGGACCGACGATACGGCGGTTCCGCTCCAGGGCGAGTTGCTGCCAGGAGCGGTCGTTGTTCAAGTGCCACACGGCTGCCTGGGCCGCGGCGTGGTTCAATTTGCCCGTCCCGAAAGCCTTGAGCAGCTCGATCACCTCGGGTCGCTTCACGAACTTTTCGGCCGGCACGATGGTGTAATCGATCGTGATTCGCGGATTCGGCTTGCCATGTTCGAGGCAAACACAGGCGACTTCGATCTTGCCGGTTCGGTCCGGCGCAACATTGAACATGCCGCCGCCCATGCCCATTCCGCCACCTCCCATTCCTCCCATGCCACCCATCATACCCATGCCGCCGCCCATGGCCTGGCTGCCGTTATCGTCACCGCGATCGTTGCCCCCGATGTCACCACCGAGGCCGCCGACGCCGCCAACCTGCGCCAGGATGTGCGTCGGCACTCCGGCGAAAGCCTGCGGCAATTGCACCGAGAGCGGCTGCTTGGTTTTGTTGGTGATCAGCACGTTCGCCTGGCGCTCATTCTTCGCCACGAACTTGACTTCGATCTGCCCGTCCTCCATGGCCTGGAAGAGCTCGACCTTTTGCAGATCCGGATCGGACCGCCGGTCCGTACCGTCACCCGCCACCGCAGGCGTCGAAACCAGCCACGCCGCTGCGGCCGAGGCGATGCAGAAACTGCCGGCGATCGTCATCCAGCTTCGCGAAATCATCGTTGCCCTGACCTCTCATCTGACGTTTGTGCGGAGGCGCACCCGCCGACGAAACCGGCGGGGCCGAACCGGAAGGTAATCGAAAACGATCCGGGACGTTCCATAGTTACTTCGTGCACAGGGCGGAGAGTTATTCCGCCTATTGCAGCAACACTCCTTTAGGATAACCAGCCACCGGTCTGAAATCCAAGAAAATTAGCGCCGGCGACGCTCGCTAGCCGCGCGCAGCGGGCGCTGACATTCTCGAAGAACGCAGTCGCAAAGGCCGCTTTGCGAATGCACGCGGGGGCAGGGGGGCTACGTATTCTCGTGTGTCGCTAGATTCTCGTGTGTGCTATGGTTGACAGGAGTTTGCAGGATTCATTAGACTCCCGATTTGCGTAAACCACTTAAGTTTCAGCGGTTTGTGACTCACCAGGATGGATGACCTCACCCCGCCCGAGGAGGGTGTCGCGACCAGAGATCTCCCTCGCGCAGCGGGGGGAATCACTCGGAGGAGCGCGACGGCTACTGCCGACGGGCTTTCCCCGCCTGGCCCGTTAGCCCCCTTCCCACCAGTACAAGCCGGCCGCCTCGCCTGCGGCGCCTGCGTGCCGCCCGGCGACACCCGCACTGGCCACCCCACAAGCGCGAAGCTGTGTCGGCCGCGCTTGTCGCGATTCCCCGCGATAGCGGCCGCCCTCGCCGTTCGCTCGGCGGACAATCGCACAGCGTCGCTAAGTTCGATCACACACATTGCAATTTAAGTTTGGGTCATAACAAGAAGGTAAAGCAAAGATGTTGCTCAGTCCTAGGTTCCTCGGACGCACGGGAATTCAACGTTGGGTCGTTGCACTGCTGACCACCCTGGTGTGGTTGGCGGCCTCCGGCACGCTTTTGGCTCAGGATGGCGAAGCCACTGCGGCGACCGGCCCGGTCGGTGATGACGCTTGGGTGCTCGCCTGGTGGTCAATCGCGCTAGTCGCCTCGATCGTGGCCCTCGTGCAGGCCCGGCTGTTCTATTCTGGCATGTTGAAGGCCGATGAAGGCAATGAGCAGATGATCGAGATCGCCGGCTTCGTGCGAGAAGGGGCCAACGCGTATCTGCGGCAGCAATATATCGTGGTGGCCGGCTTCTTCGCGGTGATCGTGATCTTGTTGGCGTATGCCGCCTTTGGCCTACACGTGCAGAGCACATTTGTACCGTTTGCATTTTTGACCGGTGGATTCTTCTCGGGCTTGGCCGGTTGGTTCGGCATGAAGACCGCCACCGCCGCCAGCAGCCGTACGGCCGCCGGCGCGCAACGTTCGCTCAACCAGGGCCTTCAGGTCGCCTTCCGCAGCGGTGCGGTGATGGGCCTCACCGTCGTTGGACTGGGGCTGTTGGATATCACGCTGTGGTTCGGATTCCTGCGCTGGGTATGGCCGCGCTTCGAGTTCGACCCGCTCTCCCTTGAAGAGATCACGGTGACGATGCTCTGCTTCGGCATGGGCGCGAGCAGCCAAGCGCTGTTCGCCCGCGTCGGTGGCGGCATCTTTACCAAGGCCGCTGACGTCGGCGCCGACCTGGTCGGCAAGGTCGAGCACGGCATCCCCGAGGACGATCCGCGCAACCCCGCCACCATCGCCGACAACGTCGGCGACAATGTCGGCGACGTAGCCGGCATGGGTGCCGACCTATACGAATCGTACTGCGGGTCGATCCTGGCCACCGCTGCCTTGGGTGTGGCCGCCTTTGCGGGAAGCGCGCTTCTGCCCGAGGGCATGACCTCCGAGGCCGCACAGATCCGCTCGCTGCTGTTGCCGATGACAATCGCCGGCCTGGGTATCTTCCTCTCGATCGGCGGCATTTACATGGTCCGCACCGGCGAAGAGGCCACGCAGAAGAACCTGCTGCGGGCGCTGGCCCGCGGCATCAATACGTCCACGCTGCTGGTCGTCGTCGCCGCTGTCCTGCTGTCCATGTGGATTATGCCTCGGGCACCAGGTACGACGATGGACATCGGCGGATTCGTCATACCCGGGGTTGCCTTCAGCGTCATCGTGGGGCTGTTGGCCGGCTGGTTGATCGGCAAGTGGACGGAATACGCCACCAGCGACGAATACGCGCCCACCAAGCGACTGGCCGACCAGGCCCTCACCGGTCCCGCCACGATCATCATCGGCGGCGTCGCCGACGGGATGATGAGCGTCTGGTTTCCAGTCGTAGTCATTAGTGCCGGGACCCTGGCCGCCTTTGGCTTTGCCACTGGTTGGAACTTTGCGGACATGAATTACTTCGCCCTGGGGCTGTACGGAGTGGGCATTGCCGCGGTCGGCATGCTCAGCACGCTGGGCATCACGCTGGCCACCGACGCTTATGGTCCCATTGCGGACAATGCCGGCGGCAACGCCCAAATGGCCGGCCTGGATCCGGTCGTCCGCGAGCGGACCGATGCTTTGGACAGTCTCGGCAACACCACCGCCGCCACAGGCAAGGGCTTTGCCATCGGCTCGGCCGCGCTGACCGCCCTGGCCCTGATGGCCGCATATGTGGAAGAGGTCCGCATCGGCTTTGAGCGCTGGGGAGAGTCGGTCGTCCAGAGCATGCCCGCCGACACCGAGCCAGGCTTTTACAAGCTGAGCAATCAGTTTGTCGTCCTAATCGGGCGCGATGAGACTGCCGAGAACGGGCGGTTGGAACCGGTGAAGATGTACCTTGCCATGCCGGACTACATCCGAGATCCATCGGTCCGCCCCGAATGGGATGCCGCGGACTTTCGCGAGGGGCCGGCCCGCGTCACGTCGACGCAGGCGCCGGCCGGCACGCCCGGCGAGGAGGTGCTGCGCGTGGCTACCGAAGACGGCAACGAG
>JBBDJB010000005.1:0-53997 GCA_040880125.1 Pirellulales bacterium
ACACGTTCAGCAACGCGCGAGTTGAAACGCTGTATCGGTTGCGATCGCATCGCAAATCCGATGCGTGGAAAGCACTGCGGACTCGTTGGAGTTCACATTGCCTGAAGGAACCGGCGTTTATCAGCGCGGAGACGCGGAGCTTCATCGGATGAGCATGAAAAGACCCGGCAAGACTGCCGCGCAGATTCGGCGCGAGAATGCGGAGCACCTTGAGCTTGTGCGGCAGTCCCACAAGCCCGACAAGCCCGACCACCCCAAGGGCGGCCAATCGAAGTAGCGTTTCTTTTCCCGCCGCATTCAGCGGCACAACCTGGAGATTTTTCAAAATGACACGTCCTAGAATCGGCCCGCAGATCAAAGATTCCGCATACATCGCCTTCGGCAAAACTTTCCCGTTCGCGAGCAAGCAGTCGCCCGACCACACATCGTCAATGCGTGACGCAAAGCAGAAGGTGGAGCAATTCATTGACGATGTTTTCAATGCGATGGAGCACAAGGCGCAATCGTGCAACTATCGGCTGACGCCGCGCGATTACCTGCGGGGCGACTTCACCCCGCCGGACGAACGGCCGCACAGTCAACGTGTTCGCGAAGACACCGTTGTGCGGACGAACACTCCGCAGGAAACTCAACCTTCCAACTGGGCGCGGAAGGCGATGGACGAAACGGAATCGAATCATCGGCTGACGCCATCGCAGAAACGCCAGCGGCTTGCGATGTACAAGGCCGAAGCTGAGAAGATTGACAAAGAGAATGCTGCCAAGCAGGAACAGGCGGAACGCGAAAGTGATCCGATCTACCAGCTTACAAGGTCTGAGGCCGAAAGCTTGCCGAGCTATTTTCAGCCGTCATGGCAAGCTACGGCCGAAGAAACGCATGAGGCTTGTCGGCTGTCCGATGGCTTCCTGTCGGGCAAGATCAGCGTCGAAGAATTCGAGCAACGTAAAAAGACGTTGCTCGACAATTACTTCGGCCGGCGCGAAGCGGAGAAGTCCGAAGCGGCGGAAAAGCTCAAGGCCGAGCAAGCGGAGTTGGCCGCCGAGCGGAAAACACTCCGCATGGAGAAGGCCGAGATTTCTGAATCCACGGCAACCCCTGAACCTGAACCTGAAGTTGAAACCCCTGAGACGACCGAACCCGATGGACTTGCCGAGCTAGCGAAGCTCCCGCCCGACGTGTTGGCGGGGTTGGCGAAGCTCCCGGCCGACGCTCTGGCGGCGCTGGCGAAACAAGAAACGGGGCAGGCTGAATAGTCCACCCCGTCGTGCGGCGCGAGTAGCCCCCGGGGTGTAATACCCCTGGGGCTTTCTCATGCGCTCATTTACAGCGGCGGCCCCAACGCATCCGCCACGGTGGACCGTATGAGCCGCACGGCTTCCGCCGGAACGTCCCATACGGATGCTAGGGCCTCGATGCGCCGCAGGGCTTCGACGTGCGACGTTGTGGGCCGCCCGTGGTCGCGGCACCATCGGCGCGCCTTCTGGATGCCGATCTTGAAACACTCGATATCCAGATCATCGGGGTTGTGTTCCGCGATGGCTTCGGCCGCAATCACTTCGGCCACGATGGGGCAGTTTGTGACGTTGCGGACCGTCTCGAAGAGGGCTTGTGTCTGGTTCATCAGGCGGCCTCCCCAACAAGATCGTCGCCCAGCACGTCCCGTGCGTGGGCGAATAGGTTTGCCAGTTCCACCATTTTAGGATCAAGGACGCGCGTGGCGTAATGGTGGACTGCCATCAAGGCATCGGCGAAGGGGTTATTCTCCCAGTCGCGATTCTCGTTCAACACGCGCTCACACTCAAATTTGACGGCCGACAGTGCATTCTTTTCGTTCATCATCGTTGCGTTCGTCATTGTTGCAGTCTCCAAAGGTGAAACGGGAAAGTCTTTCTCACTCCCCGCTACTTGAATCATATTTCGAGAATGCCGATTGTCAATGAGAATTCTTATATTGGATAGTAGTAAGACTATGTATAAGATAGCGAGACTACATAGTATAAGAAAGTGGTAGGTTCGATTGTAGCGATTAGTCGGGCTGGGGTTTTCTTGGGAAATGGGCGGGGCCGTGAAACAAAACCAGACTGAGTTCGATAAGAGTTGCGAAGGGCAGGCACGTTGCCGCCCAAGTGAAACCCCAGCTAGTCCCGCTGTGCCTGTCCCTCGGGCCGCTTGTGGTGGCCCGAGGGACACCCTAATGAGGAAACCCATGATCTATCGCCACCATTCAATCGCCCAACTCGAATACGAGCGTCAGCGCTTATCGTCGATGCTGGACGCCAGCAGGGCGGATTGGCAGGGCCGGCCGGGGCTGGAATTGCTGCTGTCCGACATACTCGCCGAGTTGGAAAGGCGGGCCACCACCCCGACAGTGTAACCCGTGAGGGCCGCTCTCCCCGACAGTGTGAAGTGCCAGGGCAAATGCGAGTGCCAGTAGCCTGCCCACAGTAGGCGAAGTGCCAGAGCTAGTGCGAGTGCCAGTAGCCAGTTCGCGGGGAGCGGCCCTCAAGGGCCACCTTGCCTGCCCACAAGGGCCGCCTTTGCCATAACGGGTGGTCCTGGGGCTGTTTTCATTCGAGGGGCTAAGCTGGCCTCTCAGGGCCTCTGAGACGGCCCTAGAAATACTCCGTAATCCCATCAGTTCCCCGCCGCTTCCGCCGAGCCGGTGGTGCTTCCACGTCCAGGGCCTTCAAGTCCTCCCGGTCGATCAGATACCGCGCCCGTTTGCCCGGTCCCGACACGTCGCGGGCCTTCAAGCGGTTCGACTTTATCATCGCGCGAACCTTGTCCGGGGAAACCTTCAACTCGCGGGCCAACTGGTTCGGCGTGAGATAACGGCCGCTCTCGAAATGCTGAATCATTCTGCCGACTGCGGCCAGAGCTTCGACGGGTGTTAGCAGTCCGTTACTTTCATCCACGTAGCCGTGCCGAGCCGCGACTATGCGGGCTTCGTCCACGATGCTGGTGGCCGATACGTTGCGAAAGTATTCAAGATCGTGACAGCGGCAGAGCGATTCCAGTTGCGCCCGTATGCGTCGAAGTTTGCCGAGCATCAGTTGCCCCCTCTGAACAGCCAAGCTCTCACGTAATCGACCACGGCCCGCAGTCGATCATCGTCAACCCTCTCTTCGGTGTAGGTGGCCGCCATATCGTTCGCGGCGTCCGCATGGCCCATTATCTCCCGCACGGCTTGAAGGTCGCGGGACCGGCCGCCGATCGTTTGGAAGGTATGGCGGAGAGCGTAGAAGCCGACACCCTTACGGTGGATGCCTAGTGCCTTCGTTACCTTCGTCGTTTCCTTCGCGATGGGGTTGTCCCAAACGGACTTCGGCCCCCAGTCGTTCCCTTTCTGAGTCAGGAACACCCGGTCGGTCTGTTCCTGGGGCTTCGGCCGGAACCGCAGAGCATACCGCACAGCGTGGATCGTCTCAGGCCAGAGGGGGCAGCGGCGCTGTACCCCCGTCTTCGGTCGCGGGAAGTCGAGCCACCCGTTATCGAGGTCAAGGTGCTTCGTCCGAAGCTCCACGCAATCGTGATTGCCGAGTCCGCAGTTAATCCCCAGTAGAATCATGGCCCGCAGCGGGACGCTGGCCCCCAGTAGCATCATGCGTATTTCGCGGTCGGAGAACATCTTCGCGCCGCGCTTGGCCCGGTGGCGGCGGAGGGTGGCCCGGCTGGGCGGCTTGAACGATGGGCCGAAGCGTAGCGGCCGGTCGAATAGTCCGCTCTCCAATCCCCACTTGAAGACGGTGCGGGTGCGGATGATATCGGACGACAGTCGCACCGGGCCGTGAGTCTCGGCGAAGACGGCGCGAAGCCGCTGGAAGTCATCGGGCCGCAGATTCTCAACGTCCGGGTTGAACCTGAATACCTCCATCAGCGTCCGACAGGTGACGAAGTAATCCTGCCACATGCGTTCCGAGATATCCCCGGCGTCCCGTTGCTGGGCCTTGAAGTTCATGAACCGATTGCACAGTTCGCGGAGCGTACACCCTTCGACCATGCGAGGTTCGCGGCCGGCCAGAAGGTCGTCCTTTTCGTCCAGCCACTTTTCCAGGGCCGCCTTCGGATCGTCCCACCGGCCGAAGTAGTGGATACGGCCGGCCAGCTTTTTTGCCCATTGTCCACTGGAATGGGCGAAGAGCGGGAAGTCCGCATGGGGTTTGCTCGGCTTGCTGACGTTCCGTTTCGGAGCTACCATTCCGCGCGCCCTTGTTTGGTCCAGGATTATTGCCAAGGTGTGCCGGCGGGTGTACCATCAGGTGTACCGGACGGCAACCCCAACTCTACCCTAGCTCAAAAACACTGCAAAACAAGGGAAAAATCGACATCGGGGACGTAGCTCAATTGGGAGAGCACCGGCTTTGCAAGCCGGGGGTTGGCGGTTCGAGCCCGCTCGTCTCCACTGAGGGAAGAAGAACACAGACAGGAATGTCTGTGCCACGGTAGGGGATGGAGCTGGAAAGGGACTGGCTCCGCGCTTGCCCGGAGCGATCTCTGCTGCTACTCTCCCGGGTGCGCCGCCCGAGAATCTTGGCCGAACGACTCGGGCAGCACATCGCGAAAGGGCCACTCCGCGAAATCCCCGAGAAAATCGCTCACCCGGTCGACGATCGCCTGAATGAGGGTTTCTCCCTTCTCCTTGGTGGACGCTTCGGGCTGGCCCAAGGCTCCGGTGCGGGTCCGCCGGTGGAAGCGGCCAGCTACGGCCACCCCGCGGTGATCTTCTACGACCTGCGGGCCGCCTCCCCGGGCGGACTCCATGGCCACCAACTCTTCATGCAGGAAGAGCATCATCGAGGTCTCATACTCGCAGGCGTGCGACAGCGCGGGCGTGGACATGCCGTGCCGCGCGGCATCCATCTCGGCCGAGGCGAGGGTCCAATAGCTGCCCAGCGCCAGATGGGCGGCGTCGCACGCGTCGCTGGAGTTGGCCATCTCGGTCAGGGCGACCTCGCCGGGGGCGATGTTGCCGCCGTGGCCGTTTAGAAAGAGGATGCGGCGGAAACCTGCCCGGACGAACGACCGCGCGACGTCCTTGATCAACTCCACATAGATCGTGTTGCGGACCGAAACGGTGCCGGGAAAATCGAGATGATGATCGGAGGCCCCCAGCCATAACGTGGGCGTCAGCAGCACCTGCTCGGAAAGCCGCTGGTGTACCCGCTCCGCGACGCCGGTCACCAGCAAGGTATCGGTAAGCAGCGGCAAGTGATGCCCATGCTGCTCGAGCGAAGCCAGCGGGCAGACGACCACCGCTCGCTGCTTGTCCATCTGCTGGATATCCGGCCAGCGCAATTCGCCGTATCGCATTGCAGCCACCTTGTCCGTATCGCTTGTGTTTCTTGCCCCGTGCTGGGGGGAGCGCTTGTGTCGCGCCGCAGGCTAGGGCCGCCGTGGACGGCTGTCAAGCGATCGCCGCCGTTGGCTCGGCCACTGTGCGTTGGCTCGACTGGCGTTGGCTCGACTGGGAAGTGGAGCGGGTGATTTGCTCTCGGCCCCTCGCCCGGCGTGTTATAAAGGCGGGAAACGGTGCAGGCGGCACCTGCGCCGGCCAACCTTCGACCCGCCCTGGCGGGAGACACGGTGATGAAAGATCCACACGAATACGGAATTTACAAATGGTGGCCCGAGGAGGGCGAGGAGGCCTTCCATCCCGACGATGTCCAACAGGCCCGTCGGCTGGTGCCGAGCGATCGGGTGTGGCGTCGGGAGCGAAGGGAGGAGGAAGAATACGTCGTGCTCTGCTACGGCGAGCAGCGGCTGCGGGTGAAGCCGATGCTCTACGAGCCGATCGACGGCGAGGGGTTTGACGTCGGCGATTGGGTCGAGGTGAAATCGCGCGTCGGTCAGAACAAGCCGCGGACCGGCGTGATCCTCGAGATGCGCTGGGATCATCACGACAAGACGATTCACTACTACATTCAGCAGGCGGGCAACAAGATCCCCCGCCCTTACCTGGCCGAGGACCTGCGCCACGTGGAAGAGACGCGCTCGCCGTAGGTCTTCTGCTCGGGCCCTTCGCTGGAGATGTTTCCGTTTCGCGGGACGAATGGTTGACTTTGGTCGCAAGTTTGCGTATTATCCGAAATGATTAACCGGGTTTGCTCGACATAGTCGCGTTCGAGTTCCGTAAAAAACTTCCGACTTTTTTCTGGCGGAAAGGGTTTTTCAACACTTCCCGAAACCGGGTGTTGCAAAAGTCGCAGTGAAATCCGCGTGGCGCTCGTGCGCCATGCAGTAGGGATGCTGACTTTTTCAACGAACGTGGGGCCCCCCCTAGAAGGCGCGTTGCAAAACGTCCGGGAGGCAACGGCTCCGTAAGGGTGTGAATACCCCAGTTTTTCGGCGGGCGCGTCCGCCGGGAAGTTTTCGCAGCGGCGGAATAGGCACTGCTGGGCAAGTGTACGGAACTGACAGATAGGTAACAGTCGTGCGGCTTGCTCCGTCCCCTCGGCAAACACGGGATCGTCCTAATCTGGAACAACCCGCACCTAATGGCCCGCACAGCGGACCCTACTTACGGCAGACCGTCCGTAACCCGGACGCTACTTTCGCGCGAGGAAAATTACGATGACTGTACGCGGACTCGGGAGCGGAACACTTGTGCTGGCGGTGAGTCTGGCGGGGTTCTTGCTGGGCGCTGCCGATGCGCGGGCCCAGTGGCAGGCGGGCGCCGCGACGGAGAACATCACGCCGCAGCAGCTCATGTGGATGTCCGGCTATGGCGCCCGCGATCGTCCTGCCCAGGGGAAGCAAACCGACCTGTGGGCGAAGGCCCTGGCCCTGACCGACCCTTCCGGCAATACCATCGTGCTGGTGACGATGGATCTTGTCGGCATTGATCGCGGACTTTCGCAGCGAGTGGCGAAACAGGCCGAGCAGCGGTTCGGGCTCGCGCGATCGCAACTGGCGCTGAGCACTACGCACACGCATTCCGGTCCGGTTGTCGGGGAGAACCTGGCGGCGATGTATTCCTTCAATGACCAGCAGGCGAAGCTGGTGCGGGACTATGCCGCGCGGCTCGAGTCGCAACTGGTCGAGCTCATCGGCCGGTCGCTTGAGAATCGTCAGCCTGCGCGGTTGAGCTGGGGGGAAGGCATGGCCACCTTTGCGGTGAACCGGCGGAATAATCCCGAGGCAGAAGGCCCCCAGCTCCGCGAGCAGGGCAAACTCGTCGGGCCGGCCGACTATGCCGTGCCGGTGCTTGCGGTTCGGGATAGTGAGGATGAACTGAAGGCGATCGTTTGCGGATATGCCTGCCATGCGACGGTATTGTCCGACTACGAGTGGTCGGGCGATTGGCCCGGCTACGCGCAGATCGCGCTGGAGGAGAAGTATCCCGGGGCAGTGGCGATGGTGTGGGCCGGATGCGGAGCGGATCAGAATCCCATCCCGCGGCGCGGAGTGGAACTGGCGCAACAGTACGGCGCGGAGCTGGCCGATGCAGTCGGCGAAGTTCTGGCCGGTGTGACCCAGCCGATCGAAGGAAGCCTTGCGCATCATTACGCCGAGATCGAAATTTCGTTTGCTAGTCTGCCGACGCGCGAGCAATTAGAGAGCACTGCGGCAACAGGCGAAGGTGCGGAGGCCGGACGCGCGAGACATCTGCTGGCCCAGTGGGATCGGCAGGGTGAATTGAGCGCGGTGTACCCTTACCCGGTGCAAGTGTGGCAGCTTGGCCGCAACGGGCCGGCGTTCGTGTTGCTCGGTGGCGAGGTGGTTGTCGATTACGCCCTGCGGTTGAAGGCGGAGATCGGGCCGGCCACTTGGGTCGCCGGATACGCAAACGACGTGATGGCGTACATCCCTTCGCGGCGAGTTCTGGGCGAAGGCGGATACGAAGGCGGCGGCGCGATGGTGTATTACGGTCAGCCCAGCCCTTGGATGCCGGAAGTGGAAGAGAAGATCGTCGGCGAGGTGCGGCGGCAGGTGGAGGGCGTGCGGCGTGCGGTGCGGGGCGTGGAGTAGGTGTGGGAGAATAATGGCGTGATCGCGGCGCTCGAACGGGCCTTGCGGAGACGTAATGGAAGACTCCGGGAAACGCTGCTGGAGGAGCTTTGCCGGCAGGGCGATATGCGGTGCCTGAGGAAAAAAGGGGAAATAACGGTCCTGGCGAAGCCTCGACGCAACTCCTCCACTGTAGAGTGGTTATCGATTGTGCATCTGTTCACTGCATTTTGGGGCGTTAGGTATTTTGCGGAATTTTTTCCGAAATTCGTTGACAGGCTGCAACTGCCTGATAATCTGAAGGCCGGCGACAAGGGGATTACCCTGATGCCGTAAGGGCACAGAGCAGGCTTGCACGAAAGGATCGCTAGTGATGAAACTCAAATCGATTGCCTTGGGATGGATTGCTGTTGCGCTACTTGCCGCACCGGCATGGGGTGGCCCGTTGGCGACGCATCCGGGCGCATATTTCGACGGCACCACGACATGGCACGGCAGTACGGACTTCGTGGACGGAATATCCGGAACCTTAGAGGGATCGGTGGACTGGGCCGTGTTTGGCCCGGGAGATTTTCCCGGCGACTTCGGTGGCTATGTCCCGACCCCTGGCGAGCTTGTTTACGCCTATCAAATCAACGTAACGGGTTCCTCGATTCTGTCATCCCTGTCAATCGCAATCGATGCGGGTCAACCGGTGAATAACATCGGTAGTTTTACCGGAGGTGGTGTGTCCGGGACTGCGACCACGGCCGCCTTCTTTTCGCCGGTGGTAACGCCGGATACGGCCGTTTACCAGTTCGCGGGTATCGGCACCGGCGAAAGTAGTGTGGGGCTGGCGTTTTCGAGTTCGCACGTCCCGATGGAGTTTTTTGGCTCGGTAATCAACGGGGGCGTAGGCGCATTCGTCGATCCGCTGCCTTCACCGTCTCCGACTCCGATTCCCGAGCCGTCGACTGTGATGTTGGCCGTCTGTGGGATGTTCGCGGTCGTTGGATGGAACATTCGTAAGCGACTTCGCTGAAGCAGCGACTAAGGGCGTGCAAGCCCACTCGGTTGGATTGAGTCAGCAACAGGAAGTAATGGCGGGAGAGCGTAGGGTCGTATAACCGCGGCGCATTGAAACGTCGCAAGCGCTGAGCGGGTGAGAAAGCAGTCGGCCGGTTGCCACTGCGAAACGCTGTAGCGCAACCAGACAGGGAGTGAAGCAACTATGCATCGGACAAGCACCGTCGTTCTCGGCGTTCTTTCGGTTGTGTTCGGCTTGGCACAAGCCGCTACCGCGGGTCCGCTTCCTACCGATCCCAATGCCCTGCCGGCGTGGCAAGGTTCGGTCACGTTCGACGGGACGACTCCCGTGGCCACGAACTTGACGGTGGAAGTCGAGTTCGCGGTCTACGCGCCCGGTCAATTCAGCACCTCCGCAGCGCTGGGTAGTCCGGTGCTGCCGGCCGGTGCAGCGGACCACTACGTCTACGCGTACCAGGTTTTCAACACGCTGGACGGCGACTTGGCATTTGGCTCGCTGTCGGTCGGTTTCCAGGATCTGGTGGACTTTGTGGACGACCTGGAGAATCCCGCGAATGCTTCCTTCCTATCGGGCTTCGGGGCGGATCCCAGCGATGCGAGTTTAATCGCACCCAGCGGGGTTCCTACCTCCGTGGTCTGGGACTTCGACCCGCTGCTGGCGCCGGGCGACAGCGTCGACGGAGAAAACAGCACCGTTCTGTACTACACCAGCTTGTTCCCGCCGGAGTTCGACCGGGCAACCGTGATCGGCTCCCTGGGCACGTTTGACATCCAGCAGCTTCCCAGTCCCACGCCCGAGCCGGGTTCGCTGGTGCTGGCGCTGGCCGGTGTCGCGATGTTGTCGCTGTATCGCGGTTTGCGGCGTCGAAACTAATCGCTACAATCCGGCACGTCGTTTCAGGGCTAGAGCTACTGTGGCCGCCGTTTTGCGGTGGACTCGGTTGCGCTGTCGTCTCTTCCTCTTCTCCCCCCGACTTCTCAGGTGACATCTCCCAATGGGAGACCGTACGAGGCGGCTCTTGCGAGGCGGCGTCACATTGGCCGCGGTCGCGCTTCTGGGGGGCCCTTGGTCGAAATGCGCACCCGCGATCGACGTCTCCAACGTCCTGGTTCTCTATAACTCGGACAGCACCGCCGGGCTGGAAATCGCCCAGCACTATCAGCAGGTGCATCCCGGCGTTCGGCTGGTCGGGCTGGAGAACATCCCCACCTCCGAGACGATCTCCGCGGACCTCTATCTCTCGACGATCCGGCCCCAGGTGCTCGATGCGGTCGACTCGTCGGTCGACGTGATCGTCACCACCAAGGGCCTGCCGCTGCGGATCGACCTGGCTCCGCACACTAACCCGGACACCTATATAGACCCGGGCGGCGTCGAGCGCCCGATCTACTCCTCTACGTGGAAGCGATACTCCAGCCTGGAGAGCGAGCTGACGCGGGTGGACAGCTTCAGCACCTGGGAGCAATTGGGCGATCAGACGTGGTGGCTGCCGCCGCGGGAGGATGGCCAGCTCCATCCGACGGTGAACCCCTACTTCGACACCTCGGACCACTTCAGTCACGAAGAGTACGGCATACGGCTGACGGCGCGGTTGGACGGGTTCTCGGTTGAGGACGTCGTGGCGAGCATCGACCGTGCCCAGCGGGCAATGGTGGGCCCCGAGCAGATGCCCAGCGGACCGTTTCACTTCGTCGTCGACGATCGCCCGAATACCCTCGCCGATTCCCTGCCCGACCTAGCCCAGCAGGTATTGGGCGAGCGCGGACTGCCGGTCACATTCGACCAAACCGCTGCGTTCACCAGTACCGCACCGGGCCCGGTGTTGGGCTACATCAGTCATGGCCGCAACCAGTCGGCGACACCGCTCAACTACATTCTGGAGGGCCTGGACGTCGAACTGGCCGACGGGGCCGTCTTCCACACCTGGGAGAGCTTCAACGCCTACACATTCGACGAAAACCGGCCCGTGCCGGCCGGCCAGGGCAGCATCGCACAGTGGCTTCGGTTGGGCGGCACCGTGGGCGTGGGGCACGTCGAGGAGCCGCTTGCCGGGTCGAGCAACGTAACGGCTGGCGACATCATGTTCGAGATGCTCTTGGAGGGGTACACCTGGGCGGAAGCGGCCTGGTCCGCGACACGGCAGCTTTCCTTCGTCAACACAGTCGTCGGCGATCCGCTGATGACGTTTCGCCCCTTGGTCCCTGGCGACGCCGACACGAATGGCGTGGTCGGCGCGGCCGATCTGGTCACGCTGCTTTCGGCCAACTGGAACGCCAGAGGGCCGGCCGGCGGAGCGATGTGGGGCATGGGCGACTTCGACGGCGACGGATTTGTCGGCCCGGCAGATCTGGCGCTGCTGACCGACAACTATGGCAACATCGCCGGCTGGCGACCGGGGGACTCACCCACCGGCGCGCCGCTGTTGGTTGCCGAACTGGATGGCGGCGTTCCGCTGACTGCCGCCCAAATCCCCGAGCCGTCTACACTGGTGCTGGCGATTCTCGGCCTGCTGGGATGCGCGGTTGCCTTGCGCCGCCGGCCTGATCGTTTCGCCGTGGTTCGGTGCGGACTTGCACCGTCCGCCAAATCAGCAGGGAACCGGCAAGATTGATTGAACGTGGCCGGTGTGCTACAAACCGGCGGGTGCCCGCCATGCACATTCCCCAACATCTTCCGCGATACGAACCGCTTCGCAGCTACGAGGAGAACTACCGCAGCGCTCCAGCGCCGGTTTCGGTCGACGTCCCGCCGCTTGAGGGCCGCTATCGCTTCTGCGGCCTGCCGGTCGATTCGCCGCTGGGAATTCCAGCGGGGCCCCTTCTCAATGGCCGCTGGGTGCTGTACTACGCGTCGCTCGGCTTCGATATCTTGACGTATAAGACCGTGCGCAGCGCCGCCCGCGAGTGCTACGCAATGCCGAATCTCCAGCCGGTTCAGACCGGGCCGCTGGAGCGCAGCGGCTCACGCGTCCCGGCGGCCGATTCGATGCGCGGAAGCTGGGCGGTTTCGTTCGGAATGCCGTCGCGCTCGCCTGAGGTGTGGCGCGGCGACGTCGAGCAAACGCGAAAGCGGCTGCCCTCCGGAAAGCTGCTAGTCGTGTCCGTGGTTGGCACGGCACAGCCGGGCGGCACGATCGATGACCTCGCACGCGATTACGCACAGTGCGCCCGCTGGGCAGTCGAGAGTGGAGCCGACGCCGTCGAGGCAAATCTGTCTTGTCCGAATGTGGCCACCTGCGACGGGACGCTCTATCAGCAGCCTGATTCCGCGGCCGTGGTCGCCGCCGCGCTCCGCAGCGCGGTCGAAGCGGTGCCCTTGATCGTAAAGATCGGTCACCTCACGGAGCCGAGCTGGATCGATGCGTTGCTGACAGCCGTCGGGCCGCACGTGAGCGGCATCGCTATGACCAACAGCATCGCAGCCCACGTCGAGGGCTCGCAGCGGCGGCACATGTTCGGCGGCGAACCAAGGGGGATTTGCGGCGATGCGACCCGCGACGCGTCCGTGCGGCAAGTGGCCCTGTTCGATAAGCTGCTGACAGCCCAACGGCGGCAGATCCGCTTGATTGGCGTCGGCGGCATCGGAACCGCTGCGCACGTCCGTCACTACTTGGAGGCGGGAGCCGAATCGGTCCAACTGGCGACTTCGGCCATGGTCGATCCCGCGGTAGCCCTGAAGATTCGGCAAAACTGGCAGGCGGCAATACCGCGGCCAGCGTCATCCGCCGGCAGTCGATAGGCGGCAGAGATCGATAGGCGGCAGAGATCGGTCGTCTCCGGCCGATGCCCGAGCCGGCCGCAGACGGTCTGGTGTGTGCTCACCGGGGTCCGCGACGGCGGAGCAGCGGAGCTTCAGAACCGAATCGGCCCGTCTTGACCGGCCCGATCCCTCAGCCGTACGATATACTAACAATTAGAACCCTAACGAATGCTTGACCGTAGTAGAAACCGCGCGTGGACAAGGGGATATTTGTGCTTGAGTACGACTTCAGCAATAGCGTGGGATATTGGACCGTGATGGCCTCGCACGCCCTTCAACGGGCATTGAATGATGAGGTACGCCCGCACGGCATCACGTCGCGTCAGTGCCAGGTGTTGGGCTTTCTGGCACTGGACGGCCCGCTTTCGCAGTCGGCACTGGCCGAACGAATGGGCATCGAACCGCCCACGCTAGTCGGCATTCTCGACCGTATGGAGCGCAGCGGCTGGATCGAGCGGCGACCGTGTCCGGACGACCGTCGTAAAAAGCTGATTTGGATAATGCCCGCGGCCGAACCGGTCTGGGCGAAGATCGTGTCTTGTGCGAAAGAAGTTCGGCGCCGCGCGACCGACGGGCTTTCGCCTGCCGAGTTGGCGATGCTCAAACAGCTTTTGCATCGCGTGCGGCGAAATCTCAGCCCGGAAGCGGCCAGTCAAAAATCTAACGGCCAGAAGAAGGTCGAAGAAGGAGTGGCTTAACACGATGTTCGTCCCTCGCATAGAAAAGCCGCGTTTTCGGCGATCGATCCTGCTGGTGGCACTTGTGCTGGTGCTTGCTCCCTGGGCGGCGATCGGGCAAGCGCAAAACACAGGTCCGGTGCCGGTTGTGGTGTCGGCTGTTGTCGAGCAGGAAGTTGCCGCCGAGCAGTCCTTTGTCGGCACCGTCAAGCCGCTGCGCATGAGTACGGTGGGCAGCGCGGTCGACGGGCGCGTGGATGAGTTTCTAGTGAACGAAGGCGACGCCGTCACGGCCAATCAACCCTTGGCCCGCCTGCGCACCGCGACATTGGAATTGGAGCTTGCCGCGGCGGAAGCGGAGCTCGAACTGCGCCGGTACGAACTGGCCGAGTTGGAAAACGGCTCACGTCCGGAGGAGATCGCCCAGGCCAGTGCCCGCATGCAATCGGCGCAAGCCACCATGGTCTATTCCCAGGCCAAATATAAACGTGCACAGTCGCTGTACAACAACCGCAGCCGCGTGATCACGCAAGAAGACCTTGACTTGGCCCGGTCGGGCGAGATCGAAGCCCAGCAGGCGTACGAGGAGGCGAAGGCGGCGTACGAACTGGTGCTTGCCGGCCCGCGGCAGGAGAGGATCAAACAGTTTCGCGCACAAGTCGACATGCAGCAGGCGGTCGTCGACCAAATTAAGGACCGCATCTCCAAGCACACGCTTGTCGCTCCGTTCGACGGGTTCGTGGTCGCCGAGCAGAGTGAAGTCGGGCAGTGGATCATGCAGGGGAATCCCGTGGCCCAGATTGCGGAACTGAGCCACGTCGAGATCGAAGTCTACGTGCCGGAGAATTACATCCCGTACTCCCGGCTGGGGATGGCGTCGCGCGTGACGCTGGACGCGCTCCCACAGGATGCGTTCGAAGGGCGCATCACCCGCATTGTGCCGCAGGCCGATCCTCGCTCACGAACCTTCCCGGTAAAGGTGCAGGTCGAAAACCCCGTGCATGAAGGATCGCACGTATTCAAAGCCGGCATGCTGGCCCGAGTAGGACTGCCAGTCGGACCCGTGCACCAGGCGATGCTTGTGCACAAGGACGCGCTGGTGCTGGGCGGCGCGACGCCGACCGTGCTGGTCGTCGATCCGAGCGGCCAGGATGGCCAGCAGGGGACGGTGCGAGCGGTCCCGGTTCGCCCAGGCGTGGCGGAAGCCGGGATGATCCAGGTCGACGGAGAGCTGACCACCGGACAACACGTGGTCGTTCGCGGCAATGAGCGGTTGCGACCGGGACAGACCGTGCAAATCCTCGAAGTCTCCGCCCAACCCGATCCAGTAGCAGATGCCACACCATAGTACGTGACGCCGCGCTGAGCGATTCACGCTAGGAATCTACCTGCCATGCACCCCATCCAGTCGTTCATCGCCAATCCGGTCAAAGTGGCGGTAGGAGTGCTGCTCGTGGCGCTGTTCGGCGCCATCGCGCTGTTGCGGATGCCGATGCAGTTGACGCCGGAGGTGCAGACCCCGACCATCACTGTCGAGACCCGCTGGCCGGGCGCCAGCCCGCAGGAAATCGAGCGGGAAATCGTCCAGGAGCAGGAGGAGCAGCTCAAGAGCGTTGAAGGCGTCCGCAAGATGACGTCCGAGTGCATGGACTCGAACGGGCGGATCACCCTGGAGTTCAACATCGGCATGAACATGGACGAGGCGTTGATCAAGGTCAACAGCCGACTCCAGCAAGTGCCGGAGTATCCGGAGGATTCCGACGAGCCGATCATCAGCACGGCCAATGCCGCCGACCGGCCGATCGCCTGGTTCATTCTCAGCGGAAAGTACCCTAGCCCTGAGCAGATCTCGCAGTTTCAACAGAAGTATCCGCAACTGGCCGACGAGGTCGAGCGGGCGAAGCATGCGAACAACCCAGGACTGGCGCTGTTGCGGCTACGATTGGCGGCCGAGAAGCATCCAGAGATCGGCGAGCTTCTACCGACGAACGAGGACGTAGTGAAGCTCCGCCGTTTCGCGGAGGACGTGATCGAGGCGCAGTTCGAACGCGTGGAAGGCGTCTCCAACTCGAACGTCATCGGCGGCCTGGAAGAGGAAGTCCAGGTGATTGTCGACCCACAGAAGTTGGCCGCCCGGAACCTGACCATTCCCGACGTACGCGACGCCCTGCGCAACCAGAACAAGGACACCTCCGCCGGCGACTTCTCGGAAGGGAAGCGGCGATACGTCGTGCGTACGCTGGGGCAGTTTGTCGATCCGGAGGACATCGAACGGCAAATCCTTTCCATGCAAGACGGCGCGCCCGTCTATGTGCGGGACGTGGCTAAAGTGCAACTCGGCTACAAAAAGGCCGACGGGTTGGTTCGCCGCTTCGGCACGTCGAGCATCGCCGTGAACGCCGCACGCGAAACCGGTGCCAACGTCCTGGACGTGATGGAGGGGCTGCGCGAGGCGGGCCGCGAATTGAACGCCAGCTACCTGGCCGACCAGGGCCTGGAACTGACCCAGGTGTATGACGAGACGGAATACATCTACTCGTCGATCGGGCTGGTCAACCAGAACATCGTGGCCGGCGGCATCCTGACCGTGTGCGTGCTGCTGCTGTTTCTGCGCAGCGGGCGGTCCACGCTGGTGATCGCGCTGGCGATCCCCACCAGCATCATCGGCACCTTTCTCATGCTGCAACTGATGGGGCGGTCGCTGAACGTGATCAGCCTGGCCGGTCTGGCGTTCGCCGTTGGCATGCTCGTCGACAACGCGGTGGTGGTGCTGGAAAACATCTACCGCCATTATCAAAACGGCGAGGCCCCCTTCTCCGCCGCCTTTACCGCCACAAAGGAGGTGTGGGGCGCCGTCGTCGCCTCGACGCTTACCACCCTGGCGGTGTTCTTGCCGGTGCTGTTTGTCGAGCAAGAAGCAGGTCAGTTATTCCGCGACATCGCTCTGGCGATCAGTTCCGCGGTAGGATTGTCGTTGATCGTTTCGGTTACCGTAATCCCCGCGGCGGCCGCACGACTGTTTCGCGAGCATCAACCGTCGGAGGAGGATCCGAGCGAAAGGTTCGAATATGCGTCGCGCTTCGACGGCAACGGCTCCCAAGAAACGCCCAACGGGGAGAAGCCCAACGGCCGCTACTCGGCAGACTCGAAAGGCGCCCGCGTCGTCGCCAAGGCGAAGCGGATGAGATCGTTCTCGCTAAGCGGTCTCGATCGCTTCGGACAGGCGTTCGTGGCGGCCATCGTGGGCCTCAATCGATGGCTCTTGCAGAATTGGATGCGGAAGTTGGGGACCGTTGTCGGTTTGGCCGGCGTTACCGCCGTGCTGACGTGGACGCTGTGGCCCCGGGTCGAATACCTTCCGACGGGCAACCGCAACCTCGTCTTTGGCATTTTGCTCCCGCCGCCGGGTTACAATCTCGACGAGTTGATGGACCTGGGCGAGACCGTGGAGCGCGAGCTGCGGCCTTACTGGGACGTCGACGGATTGGAAAGCGCGGCGGCGAAGGATCTGAAGTATCCCGCCATTGGCGACTTCTTCTTTGTGGCGCGGGGGCGGCAAGTCTTCCTCGGGTTGCGGGCCCTCGATGCCACCCAGGCGGCCGGGCTGGTGCCGCTGGTGCAAGAGGTCGGTGCCAAGCTGCCGGGCACATTCGCCGTGGCCAAGCAGTCGAGCTTGTTCGAACAGGGACTTACCGGCGGCCGCACGATTGACATCGAGATTACCGGCCCCGAGCTGACCGAACTGGTCGCGGTGGGCGGCCGCATCATGGGTCAGGTGTCGCAGTTGATCCCCAATGCGCAAGCGCGGCCGGTTCCGAGCCTCGACCTTTCCAGCCCCGAAGTGCACGTGAAGCCCAAGCTCGTGCCGGCGGCCGACATGGGCATAAACGCCACGGATCTGGGGTATATCGTCAATGCGCTGGTCGATGGAGCGTACGCCTCCGACTACTTCGTGGGCGGCGACAAGATCGACCTGACAGTGATGGGCAGTGAGACGTACGCCAACCGAACGCAGGACCTCGAGGCGCTGCCGGTTGCCACGCCAATCGGCCAACTCGTGCCGCTGGCGGCACTGGCGGACATCGAGCTTTCCAGCGGCCCGGAACAGATTAACCACCGCGAGCGGCAGCGGGCCATCTCTATCGAAGTCTCTCCGCCGCCGGAGATGGCGCTGGAGGACGCGCTGGCCCTGATCAACAGCGAGATCGTGGAACCGCTTCGCACCGGCGGAGCGCTGCAGTCGGGTTATATGGTCAATCTCAGTGGTACGGCCGACAAGCTGCGGGAGACCTGGATGGCCCTGCGGTGGAACGTGGTGCTGGCGCTGCTGATCACCTACCTGTTGATGGCGGCCCTGTTCGAGTCGTGGACGTATCCGATGGTCATCATTCTCAGCGTGCCGCTGGGGGCGATCGGCGGCGTGCTGGGGCTATTGGTGCTGAGCCGCTATCTGGTGTTCATGGGTCAGCCGCCGCAGGCGCTGGACGTGCTGACGATGCTCGGCTTCGTGATCCTCATCGGCACCGTCGTGAACAACGCGATCTTGATCGTGCACCAGTCCCTTAACCACATCCGCGAAGACGGCATGGACCCGCAGTCCGCGATTCTCGAAAGCGTGCGCACCCGCATCCGGCCGATCTTTATGACGACCACCACCACGGTGCTCGGCCTGGCGCCGCTGGTGTTCTTTCCCGGATCGGGTAGCGAGCTCTATCGCGGGCTGGGAAGCGTCGTGCTGGGCGGGCTGCTGGTGTCCACCATCTTTACGCTGGTGCTGGTGCCGGTGCTGTTCAGCCTGATGATGGAAACCAAGGCACGGCTGGCCGCGATGGTCGCCTCGACGCCCAATGCGGCACGTCGAGATCCGCAAACTTCGGAACAGCGAGAGGTCGAGCTGCATTCGCATTAGCGCCGCGCGTGCGACTGGAGTGGGCGGCCCGCGGCGGGCTCGGCACCGACAGAATTGGCTGAGCCACCGTGTAGCCCCGCTCGCTTATCGTGCCGGGATGCGTATTGGTCCCTGGTCCGCCTGGGCGAGACGTTCCACGCGATCCAAGAAGCCGCTCAGTCGCTCGAGGATCGTCGGGTAGTCGTCGAAGTGGCGATCGTCCAGATAGATCCACCGGGCCCAGTTCATGCCCGCCAACAAGGCGGTGCTGGCATCGAGCGCCTTGACCAGCCGATGTTCGGCAGCCTCCAGCGGGCGAATCTCCTGATAGGCCGACAGCCCGATCTGCCACTCGTCCCAGCGATCTGCGGCCATGCTGCCCAACAGCCTTGCAACATCGGCCGCCGGCGATTCTACGCGCATCGCTCCGAAGTCGATCAACCCGGAGACTCGCTCCCTGCGGAACAGCACGTGATCGGACCACACGTCCCGCAGACATGGTTGCAGGGGCACCTCGCTCGGCGCAACCGACTCCAACTGCTGGCGAACACCGGTGGCCACGCGCGGAAGCAGCTCGACCAGCCGCCCTGCGCGATCGGCAAGTTCCGGCATCGTGCTGCGAACGATGCACGCAGATAGCCGGTGCAGGTCACCCTGTAGCCAGCGGTGGATCTCCGCCAGCCGATTGGCCACACCCGGCGACGGCCCTCGCCGCGAGGCGGGTCTCGTGTGCGTGGCGGCCGCTCGATGGAACCGGGCCAGGGCGGCCAGCGCCGCCCGCAGCTTCGCCTCGCTGGGCGCACGCTGAAAGTCCGCTTCGCCCGCCATCCACGGGGCCAACTCCCACAGATGTCCACCGGCTTGGAGGAACGTTTCCCCCTGGCCAGTGCGACAGGGAACGGGCACTACGTGAAAACCCTTTTGTTCGACGTGCCGTAGAACCGAGTGGATGAACTCCAGCCGCTCCGGGTGGGGGTGGGCCTTTGGCCAGCGTCGCAGGCAGTACGTCCCGTGCGATGTGACCACCCGCCAAAAAATGGCTCCACTAAATCCGCCGGCGGTGCCAACATAAACGACACGCGCAGCTTCAAAGGTGGCTCCGTAGGCCGCCAATACCCGGGACGCCAGCCGATCGGTTTGGGCGGTTTTCATGGCTGAATTGACTTGCACGTGCCGTGCCGCCGACCGCGGAGAGCTCCCCGATGGCCGACTGCCGCTATCATTATAGACGTTTCGCGACCGCCGGAAGAACCGGTCCCGAGCTGTATTTTCGTTGCCGCCGGCGTCACTGCTACTTGTTGACGCCGCGACGGGACCGGTAAGATGTAGAGTATATTTGCAGGCTACCTGCGCCATAAACTCCCCCTGGGCTGCGCAGATAGGCCTCGCCCACACAGTGCCCCCCCAAGAAGTACGAGGAACATCATGCACACACTCCGCGGACTGTTCGCACTGGCTGTCGGATCGTCCTTGTTTTTCTTCGGCGCAGCGCCGCTGTCGCTGGCCGACGAACCGACAGATGCCTCCGGCAGTAGCCAAGACGAGGTGATGGCCGAGGCGTCGGAAAACGGCGACGGCGATTCCTCCAGTTCGGAAGGTTCGTCGGAGTCGAAGCCGAAGTACCCCCCTCACTCGGTCGTGTTGAAAGACACCAAGCCGGTCGACGGATTCCTCAAGCTGCACAAGGGCGAAGAGAAGCTGTTCGCGGAGTTGACGCCTGCCCATCTGAACCGCGACATGTTGGTGATCATGACGATTGCCAAGGGCATCGGGCAGACGCCTTTCGTGGGTGGTTATAGTTGGGGCTTTGACGATGACGGCGTCTGGCAGTTCCGCAAGGTGGGCGAAAAGATCCACCTGGTTCGGCGCAATATCCGCTTCACCGCCGAACAGGGTAGCCCGGAGTTCCAAGCCGTCGGGCTCTCCTACACCGACAGCATCCTGTTCAGCCTGCCCATTGCCACTCGTGGACCCAGCGGCGGGTACGTGATCGACCTCTCGCCGGTGTTCATGAGCGACTTGCCGCAGATTTCGTCCGTGCTGCGTGGCTTCTCCTTCACGCCGTCGCGTTCGACGTGGGCTGATGTCAAAGGCTACGACGATAACGTCGAAGTCCAGGTCGCGGCCACGTACGCGTCCGGTGGCGGTACGGCGATCGAGTCGGTGGCCGATACCCGCGGCGTGACGATCAACGTCCACTATTCGATCAGCGGCATCCCCAATTCCGGCTACAAGCCGCGCCTGGCGGACGACCGGGTTGGCTACTTCCTGACCGTATTGAAGGACTACTCAAAGAAGGGCGAAGAAGACCAGTTCGTTCGCTACATCAACCGCTGGGATCTCCAAAAGGCCGATTCGAAAGAAGACATCTCGCCGCCCAAGGATCCGATCATCTTCTATTTGGAGAAGACGATCCCCGTCAAATACCGCAAGCCGATCCGCGACGGCATCCTGGAGTGGAACAAGGCCTTCCAGCAGGCCGGCTACTACGACGCCATTCAGGTCCGCCAGCAGGAAAAGACCGATAGCTGGGATCCGGAGGACGTCAACTACAACACTTTCCGCTGGATCACCGCCGGCGCCGGGTTCGCCATGGGCCCGTCTCGGGTTAATCCGCTGACTGGGCAGATTCTCGACGCCGACATCATTTTCGACTCCGATTTCCTCCAATACTGGAAAGAAGACTACGAGACCTTTACGCCCGAGTCGATCGCGGCGATGACCGGCGGCCCGCTCGACCTGACTACCTATAAGGAGCAACAGGTTCGCGAGCACATGGGCGGCCATAATCATTCGCAGAACAATTGGAAGTGCACGTTCTGCAACGGCATGTCGCACCAGTTCGCCCTGGGCGCCACAGTGATGGCCGCACGCGGCCGCAGCCCGGAGGACATGGAGAAGCTCATCATGCAGGGGCTCAAGGAAGTCACCATGCACGAGGTGGGCCACACGCTGGGATTGCGGCACAATTTCAAATCCAGCTCGGCGCTTACGCTCGCGGAGTTGTCCGATCCCGAAAAGACCGGCAAGTCCGGCATGACCGCCTCGGTGATGGATTACGCGCCCGCGCATATCGTCACCAAGGAGATGAAGCAGGGCGATTACTTCTCGACGACCATCGGGCCCTACGACATGTGGGCGATCGAATTCGGCTACAAGCCGTTTTCCGGCGATGAGGAGGAAGAGCTGAAGAAAATCGCCTCGCGCAGCGGCCAGCCTGAGCTGGTTTACGCCACCGACGAGGACACCCGTGGTATCGATCCCGATCCGACCGCCAATCGTTGGGATCTGAGCGGCGATCAGATCGACTATGCCAAAATGCAGGCGCAATTGGTCGCCGAGGCGTGGCCGGGCGTGATCGACAGCATGATCGAGGACGGTGACGGCTTTCAGCGTGCCCGGCAGGCGTTCGGCGTGTTGCTGTCGACGCACGGCCGGGCGATGCACTTTGCCTCGCGTTACGTCGGCGGTCTGTACGTCAGCCGTAGCCATAAGGGGGACAAGGACGCGCCGGCGCCGTTCGAGGTGGTGGACGTCGAGAAGCAGCGGGAAGCGATTTCTCTGCTGGAGGAGCAGGTCTTCAATGATAAGCCCTTCCAATTCCCGCCGGAGCTTTACAACCACCTGGCGGCGACCCGTTGGGACCACTGGGGATCGAACGCGCCGATCCGCACCGACTATGCCGTTCACAGCGTGATTTCGATGTGGCAGGAGCGGATCCTGGCGCAATTGCTCTCGTCGCTCACGCTCGAGCGGCTGCACGACTCGGAGTTGAAGGTGCCGGCCGATCAAGATGCCTTCACCACGGCCGAACTGCTCGAACGTCTGACCAAGGCCATCTTCTCCGAGGTCGACGGAATGAACGGGGGCGATTACAGCAATCGCAATCCCGCCATCAGCAGCCTGCGGCGGAATCTCCAGCGGTCGTACATGCGAGAGCTTTCGAACCTGGCCCTGGGCAACTTTTCGGCTCCGCAGGACTGCCAGACGGTGGCCTACAGCCAGCTATCGCAGTTGGAGGAGCGGATTAAAAAGGTCCTCGACTCGGACGTCGAATTGGACGCCTATACCCAGGCGCATCTCGAAGAGACCGCCGCGCGGGTTCATAAGGTGATTGACGCTCGGCTGCTCCAACTCAGCCCGTAGCTACCAACCATGCGGCAAGTGCGGCGGCGGATATGCAGCCGAGCTTCCGCTTGAGTTCATCGACCGATAAACGGACCGGTCTCCTTCGCTCGCGGGGGAGACCGGTTTTTTATGGAACGGCGCCGGCTCGTCCGGCTACGGTCGGCCGCCGGCGCCGGATGTTCTCAACGGCGTGGCCAGGCGTTATCCTGTAGAATGCCGCCGCGGAACCTTTCCGTCGGGCGAACAGCGCAGGAGTCGCTTCGATGAAGATGATACTGGCGATCATTCAACCGACGAAGCTCGATGCGCTACAGGTAGCGCTGGCCAAGATCGGCGTCGAACGGATGACCGTCTGCGATGCGATGGGCTACGCCCGGCAGCGCGGCCGGACCGCCATGTACCGCGGACATGAATACCAGGCGAACCTGCTGCGTAAAGTCGCCCTGGAGATCGCCGTCAACGAAGATTTCCTGGACCGCGCGATCGCCTGTATTACGGAAGTCGCCCGCACCGGGCCGGAGGGCATCATCGGCGACGGGAAGATCTTCGTCTTGCCAATGGACACAGCCGTGCAGATCAGCGACGGCAGTCGCGGCCCCGGCGCCGTTTGACGCACTCTTACGGGCGGCCATTCCCGTGACCGCTCCCCGCCGCTCGGCTCAGGTGGATTCGATGTCGATTGTCTTTCTCACCCGCGATTTGATGTTCTCCTCCCGCGTGGCGGGTGCCGCCAAACAGCACGGCGTGGCGCTGGAAACGTTCGGCGACGCTCAAGCCGCCGTCGCGCGGTGCGAGCAGGGAGACGTTTTGCTTTTGATCGCGGACCTGAGCACCGCCGGCCTGGACGTCGTCACACTGGTGCAGGCCCTGGATCAATTTGCAGCGCCGCGTCCGCGCGTCATCGCATTCGCGCCCCACGTCCACGAGGCGAAGCTCCTGGCCGCCGCCCAGGCAGGCTGCGATGAAGTCCTCTCCCGCGGCCAGTTCAATACCCGAGCGGAACAGATTGTCGCCGCCTGTCGAAAGTAGCCGCCGGCACAGACCAAGCTGGCGGAGAGAGGACCCCTTGTCAAAGGGCCGGTGCGAGCAAAAGGGGACTGGCTCGAAGCAGACCACCGTGCCTGTCCCCTTTTGCGGAGCCAGCGTGCGACGTCGGCCCGTTTTCCCGCCAGCAAAGTTCTCTCTCCCGCCGCTACGCCGGGGAGGGAGGATACTTCACGTGCGCGATTACTCGTTGATCTTGATCTGTCGCGGCTTGGCTTCCTCGGTTTTGGGGAGCCTGATTTTGAGGACGCCGTCGCGGAACGAAGCGTCAACCTTGCCCTCGTCTACCGTGCCAGGCAGTGGGATGGTGCGGCGAAACGAGCCGTAGCTGCGCTCCACGCGATGGAACGTGCGCTTCGTTTCTTCCTTCTCCTCCTTGCGCTCGCCCGAAACCACCAGGTTGCCGTTTTGCAGCTCGACGTTCACATCCTCCGGTCTCATGCCCGGCAGGTCGAGCGTCACTTCGTATTCGCTGTCGGTCTCGGCGAGGTTGGTGGTGGGAGTGAACGCCTCGACGCCCCACCATTCCTCCTCGGGACCAAAGTACCGCTCCATCAGGTTTTCCATCTGCCGGCCCAGGCCGGCGAACGACCGGGGAAACCGCTCCGTCAAGGGGACCGTCGGGCGTTTCATGGCTGACCTCCTTTCGTTGTACGTGTTGGCTAACCCGGCGATTCTTCCGCTACCGGGGCCATGATGCCTTGATTGATGCCCGTATTTTACTACGCAAACGCGCCGCTGCCGGATCGATTTTGTCCCTCGGCGCTCATTAATGACCAGGGACGCGGGGATTTGCAATTCGAGCAAATCGCATGCCCGACGGTCACGACCGCGCAGCCGCGTGCAGCCGGACGACTACGCCTTTAAACGCCGGCGTGCGCGACGCCGGATCGACCCGTCGCCCGACCAGCACGTTCGCCTCCGGGTAGTACATCAGTGCGTTACCGGGCTTGATCGCCGCGAACTGTGTCACTCGGATATCGTGCATCCGGCCGGTGTCGCTTTCCACCGTCACGGTTTGCCCGTCGGCCAGCCCCAACCGGCCGATGTCGCTCGCGTGCAACAGGATGACATCCCGCCGCTCGATGCCCCGGTACAGGTCGTAATCCTCGTAGACCACCGTGTTAAACTGCCCTTCGCTCCGCACGGTCATCAGCCGTAGCGTGTCGCCTCCGCCGGCCAGCTCCGGAAGCTCGTGGCAGTGCAGCCTGGCCCGGCCGTCCGGCGTGGGGAAGGTAGGCTGATGAAAAGTGCGGCCGCCGATCTGAAACTCCTCTTTGGTCCGGTCGATCTCGGCGATGTTCTCATAGCCCGGCACGATCCGGCCGATTGCCTGCCGGATATGCGACGTGTTGCGCATGGACTTCCAGTCGACAGCGCCGTTACCGTTGCTTGGGTTGCCGTTGCCGCTGCCAGTGAGCACACGATCGGCCACCGCGGCGATCACTTCGATCTCGCTGCGCGGCCCGCGGTGCCGCCGCGGCCCGCCGTCGCTCAGGCGGATGAAGTTGAACATCGACTCTTGGGTCGTCGCCTGCGGTTCTTCGTCCCGGGCGAGCACCGGCAGAATGATCGTCTCCTGCGCGAGGCCGTGGGCGTGGCCGGTGTTGAGCGTCGTATTGAGATAGACCACCAACTCCAGTTTCGCCAGCGCCTCGGCGGCGAAGGCCGCGTCGGGATTCGAGCCGTACAGGTTTCCGCCCAGGCAGAAGCCCGCGCGGAGCCGCCCCGCGGCCGCTTCCTCCATGCAGCCGAGCGTATCCAGGCCGCGCGTGGTGGGCAGCGAGACGTGAAAATGCTCTTGCAATCGCTCAAAGATCGCGTCCTTCAGCCGAGGTGTCACGCCGACCGAGCCAATCCCCTGCACGTTGGAATGCCCGCGAATCGGCAAAAGCCCCGCGCCCGGCCGCCCGACCATCGCCCGCATCAGGGCCAAATTGGCGATCGCCTGCACGTTCTGCACGCCGTGCGCATGGTGGGTGATGCCCATCGTCCAGGTGAACACGGCGCTCCGCGCGGAGGCGTATCGCTCGGCAATCTCGTGAATCGTCTCCTGCTCGACCCCCGAGCGGCGGCAGATCTCCTCCCAGCTAGTCGATAGCAGATTCGACTTCAGCTCCGGCCAGCCTTGGCAATGCTGCGTGAGAAAGTCCTCGGCCGACTGGCCCGTCTCGACCAGCCGCTTGGCCACCCCGGTCAAAAGCGCCAGATCGCCGCCGATGTGCGGCTGCACGTACAGGCTGGCGATCTTGCTGCCCAGCAGCAGGCTGCGAGGATCGCTGGGCACGCGGAACCGTGTCAGGCCGATCTCGATCACCGGGTTGATGACGATCACCTGACCGCCACGGCGACGCACTTTCATCAGCGTCGTCATCAGTCGGGGATGATTGCTGGCCGGGTTGCCGCCAATCACGAACACCAGGTCGGACTTGTTTAGATCTTCCAGCAAGACGGTGGCCGTGCCGCTGCCAACGGAAGTAGTCAGCCCGACGCCGCTGGCCTGGTGGCAATAGTAGCTGCAGTTGTTGATGTTGTTCGTGCCGTATAGCCGCGCGAACAGTTGCAACAGGAAGCCGGCTTCATTCGAGCTGCGGCCGCTGAAGTACCAGAACGACTCGTCTGGCTTGATCGAGCGCAGCTTTGTGGCGATGCGGTCCACCGCTTCGCTCCACCGAATGGGGCGGTAACGATCATCGCCCACCGTCCAGCGGACCGGCTCGACGAGTCGGCCGAAGTGTTCGAGTTGCCGCGGCGACGCTTCGCGCAGATCTTGTATCGAATGGCTCTGCCAAAAGTCGGAGCCGATGCCGTCCTGCATGTCGGCGGCCATCGCCTGGAGCGACTTCTTGCAGACCTCGGGGAAGTGGCCGGCCTCATTGACCATGCCGCCCTGCTGCCCGCCCATACCCAGCGCGCACGTCTTGCAGGCGTTCTTGGATCGCATCGCCTTCCAGAACTTGCGCAGCCCGCCCGCCTCGCGTGCCTTGCGAAAGGCATACGCAATCGCCGGCCAGCCGCCGCCGGAATTTACCCGTCTCATCCGCGATCCAATCTCATCGACCTGATTCGGTGTCGCTCGCTCAACCTGCAATTCTAGTTCATCGGCCCTCCGCGCGCAATGGCGGGCGCCTTACCCGTGTACACGAAGTAATCTATGATGAAGGCCCCCGCTCAATGGCCCTGCCCGCGAGACCGCGCGACGTGACCGAATCGATCGAAATCCAACCGCTGGGCGGCCCGATTGAAGCGACGGTCCGCCCGCCTGGCTCGAAGAGCATCACCAACCGAGCCCTGGTCTGCGCGGCCCTGGCACGCGGCGAGTCGCGACTAATCGGCACGCTCGACAGCGAAGATACGCGGGTGATGATCGATTCGCTGCGGCGGTTGGGAATCGTAGTCGATGACTCGATTCCGGCCCAGCTACGACTGCGCGGCTGCGAGGGCCAACTTCCGGCCCGCGAGGCCGATCTGTACGTGGGCAACAGCGGTACCACCATTCGCTTTCTCACGGCACTGGTCGCTCTGGGCGACGGCCGATTCCGGCTCGACGGCGTGCCGCGGATGCGCGAGCGGCCGATTCAGGACCTGCTCGCCGCGCTGGGCGAGTTAGGCGTCGATGCGCGGAGCGAAGGCGGCAACGGGTGCCCGCCGGTGGTCGTGCGGGCCCGGGGGCTTCGCGGCGGCGCGGCGACGATCGCCGGCAACGTCTCCAGCCAATTCTTAAGCGGTCTGCTCATGGCGGCCCCGTATGCCGCCCGTGACGTCGAGTTGACGATCGCCCGGCAGTTGGTGTCGCAGCCCTATGTGGAAATGACGCGGCGGATGATGTCCGCCTTTGGTGTCGAAGTCGTCAGCGGACAAACGGCGGCTGGCCAACAGCGGTACACGATCGCCGCCGGCCAACGCTACGAGGGACGCGACAATCAGGTGGAGCCGGATGCGTCGGCCGCCAGCTACTTCTGGGCGGCGGCTGCGATCGCAGGCGGACGCGTTACGGTCGAGGGACTGCACCGCGACAGCCTGCAAGGAGACGTTGCATTTTGTGATTGCCTGCAACGAATGGGCTGCCGCATCGAATACGGCGACGATTGCATCACGGCCGTTGGTGGTGAGCTGCACGGCATCGACGTCGACATGAACGCCATCAGCGACACGGTGCAGACGCTGGCCGCGGTTGCCCTGTTCGCCAGCGGCCCCACCACGATCCGCGGCGTGGCTCATATCCGCCATAAGGAAACGGATCGCATCGCGGCACTGGCCAGCGAATTGGGTAAGCTCGGTGCGGCGGTCGAAGAGCGGCCGGACGGGCTGCGGATCGAACCAGGCGAACTGCGGCCGGCGGAGATCGAAACCTACGACGACCACCGCATGGCGATGAGCCTGGCCCTGGTGGGGCTCAAGACCCCTGGCGTCACGATCCTCAACCCTCGCTGTGTCGAGAAGACGTATCCGCGGTTTTTCGACGATCTGGCGCGGTTGGCCCGCTAAGTTGGGTGCCACGGCTGGCTTGTCCAGCCGTGCTCGGCGTAATGAGCACGAAGGAATTCTGCACTACCGGCTTATTTTGCCGTATCAAGTAGTGTTCACGTGCTCTCGAAAACGCTCATTCTGCCAGCCACACAGACAAGAATGTCTGTGCCACCTCCGGTCGGCGGGCGATTCACCGACAGGTAGAAAGCGTGTGCGCAGAGTCTACCTGCCGCCTGGGCAACTACCGCGGGTTCAGCCGGCGAAGCGATACCGACTCGATCAATTCGTCAGCACGCCGCAATAGCGCCAGGCCCGAATCCGTCGGAGGGTAGGCCGCACTGCTCGGATCGCAGGCAACGAACTTGGCTTGGCAATGCTGGCAGACCACCTGTTTGCCCAGGTAGATCACCCGAATCTGCAGGTTGCGACCGCACGTCGGGCATTCCTGAACGAAGTAGGTAGATTTCGACATAGCGGCATCTCCTGCTACCGATGACTCTACCCGAGAGAAGTCAAAACCGAATTAATCTAGCGGAATCGTCCCTACCTTACAAGCAGAGCGCCACCGCCATCGAGGCGTAAGCCTTGTCCCTCTTGGGACTTATAAAAAACAGCCCCTGTCCGGCCGGGTGTATAAGCAGCGCGACGCGAATTCTCGCAACGAAGCTTCTAACTGTCGGCCACCGAATCACTTAGATGCGCCGGTTGCCGCCGGGGTTCGCTGCGGGGCTGGAAAATGCGCGTTCGGTCGCCGGCACCGCCCCGTGGGCTATCGTTTTGATAGTGAGTCGCGGGACATGAAATCACCGGATCGGCAATTCTGCCCATCGGCTTCTTCTCCGGTCGCCGCACTGCTTTCGCGGACTTAAGGGACCTCACGATGCAACTTTGGATGCGGTCTTCGCGCGTTTCGCACCCTTGCTACGCACTAGCCATAGCGGTGCTGGTGGCCGGCATGGCTTCGCCTTCTGCCAGCGGCGAGGCGGAAGAGAGTGAACAGGTAAACCCTCACCCTTCATTTGCGACGGCTGCTGCCTCGGTTCGCCGAGATTTCCTCGCCCTGTCCTACTACAAACCCGGCGACATTATCTCCGAATCGCAGGTGAGCGAGGCGCTGGATCATCTCAAGCTGCTGGGATGGACCGTTCCAGACGCCGCACCGCTTCTCGCCCGCGTCCTCGACGACCGGGAGTACCTGGTGCGTCAGCTTCGCACCGAACGGGGTACGAAGTTCATGCGCAAGATCTCAGGGCAGCCTTCTTCGTACGACCGGCTACAGCGGCTCACCGAACTGCCGCGCGGCCGGCGGATGATTTACGGCCTGATCCACAGCACCGGCGGTGAGGAGATGATTACCGATCTGGTCAGCACCGACGGCGGGAAGAACCTCGGCCGCATGCTGTCGCAAGCTCCCCAGACCGGCCACCTCAACAAGCCGATCGGCAACATCTACACCGTCGATCAACTTATCGAGCGGCTGGAAGCGAGCTATCACAAAACGCTCGAGCAACAAGAGAAGGTTCAAGAGGACGAGAGCGCCGACCAAGAGCCCGAGGGCGACCGGCCCGCGGACGAAGTGTCCGAGGAATAACAGCGCCGTTCACGCGCAACGCCTCGCAACCTCAGTGCGCTCGAACTCACTGCACTTGCCGCATGGACTGGATCACGATCGGTTCGACCGGCGTAGCGATAAAGTCGCCCGCATCGTGTACTTCCAGTTGTCCGATGCGCTCGACGACGTCCATTCCCGTCACGACTTCGCCGAATACGCAATACCCGTAGGCTTCGGGCGTGTCGCCGTGGTAGTCGAAGTCCGGGTGGTCGGCCAGATTGATAAAGAACTGGCTCGTCGCGCTATCGATCACATCATGCGCCCGGGACATGGCGATCGTACCGTGGGTGTTCTTCAGCCCGTTGTGCGCTTCGTTGCGAATCGGGGCGGACGCCGGCTTCAGCTTCAAGTCGGGCGTGAATCCGCCGCCGAGGATCATGTCCTGACGGGCGGCATAGTGAAAGCACGTGCCGTCGTAGTAGCCTGAATTGACGTAATTCAGGAAATTGGCCACCGTGCCGGGCGCGGTCTTGGCGTCCAGGCGGATTTGAAAGCTGCCCAGGCGGGTGACCGCTTCCACCACCGGGTGCAGCCGGTCGCGCTTCGGCGCTTTGCTGCCCCTTGAGCGGGTGGAACTCGAGGCGCTGTCGTCCGCTTTTCCCGAGATACTTGCGGGAACTGCGTCCGGCGTACCTGACTCCGAGCCGCAACCCAGGGCGAACAGGCACACGGGCAGCAGTATGCAGGCGTTCTGCCAACCAAGCAATCGCATCCTTAGCCTCCCTGCCAGGGATTTGCGCGAGAATCGCAGTTGCCGAAATTAGGAGCTATCTGCCGTTGAAAAACGCCGTCGTGGCGTTTTTCAACCTCGCCAAGTTCGGAGCAAAGCTCCTCTCGGCTCGCAAAATGAACGACTTGCGTCGCCATTTTGGCATCACCTCCATGTGATGCAGCAGCCTGATGAGACTATCAACAAGCTGCTAGCCCACGTTCGGCCACCGGAAGTCGCCTATCATCGGCGGATTCCCAAAATCGTGCAACGCCGATTCTCGCCGGAAAACATCGCAGATTGCCGCATTCCGGCCGAGAACGACGCTGTTGCTCGCCGGCCGCCCGTGCATAGACTTAAGGGGTTCCTCGCTGCTGATACAAGCTGGCACGCGAGGCAGCGACTTTACAATGGATTGATGGGGGAGATCGTGCATGCAGAACCGCCTTTTCACGGCACTCGTGCTGTTGCTCTGGCTCTGCAGCATGACGTGGCTGATCGCCTACAAGATCGTGCCGTCGCTGCTGGTGGGGAGTCCGCCCTCCTACGATACGACGCTACCGCCGGAAGAAGACCGCAACGCCACCGCCTCGTGGCACGTTATGTGGAACGATCGCCCAGTCGGCCGGGCCGCCAGCACGACCGTGCGGGACGAGGATGGCGCTGCCGAGATACGCACCCTGCTTTCGGTGGAGAATTTGCCCTTGCGGCAAATTCTGCCCAAGGGCACCGCTTCGTTGCTGTCGCCGTTGGCCAACCGCATGGGCAACCTCGACTTCGACATCCGCAGTCACGCCGTGATCGACCCGCTGGGACATCTGACGTCGTTTCAGACGAATGTCGAGTTGGCTCAACTGAACGACCATATCGAGGTGCAGGGGTACGTGAAGGACGGCGTCTTGCACGTTACGCTGCGCTCCGGCGATTTCCACTATCAGACCGAAAAGGAACTTCCACCCGGCGCCCTGGTCACCAATGAGCTGGCGCCCTACGCCTACCTGCGTGATCTGCGGCTGGGTCAGAGCTGGACGGTGCCGGTCTACAGCCCCTTGCGATCGCCGCACCGCCCGCTGGAGATGCTTCAAGCCACCGTGGAGAGCGAGGACCTGATCGAGTGGGGTGGCCGGCCCGTGCAGACGCTGGTGATCGTCTATCGCGGCGAGCACGGAGCTTCTTCACTTTCTGAGGATTCCGTGAGTGCTCGGCTTTGGGTGCGCGACGATGGACTCGTGCTTCGCCAGGAGGTTTCGCTGCTGGGCTCCCGGCTGCGCTTCGAGCGAATGACCGAGGCCGAGGCTGCAAAATTCCAACCGCGGCCGGCCACCGAGCAAACGGTGCCGCGACCGCTTGCAGTGTCGGCCGTGCAACCGGAATCGAACGCGTCCGGCGAAAGCGAATCCGTGTCGAGCGATCCCTCGCCGCGTCTATGACATTCTTCTCACCGAGCCTCGTCGCAGACAACCAACACCGATGATCGAAATTGAGCACGTCCGCCGGAATTATGGCCCGACGACGGCCGTCGCCGATTTGAATCTGACGGTCAAGCAGGGCGAGGTGTTCGCCTTCCTCGGACCCAACGGCGCCGGCAAGACGACGACCATTAAAATGATCGTGGGATTGCTGCAGCCCAGCGCCGGAGCCATTCGCGTATGTGGGCATGACGTAGTGCGCAAGGCACGCGAGTCCAGTGCATGCATCGGCTATGTTCCCGATGAGCCGCATCTGTACGACAAACTTACGGGGCGCGAGCTGCTTCAGTTCATCGGCGAGATGTATGGCTTTCCGACCGGCGAAGTCGACCGCCATATCGCCCGGGAGGTCGAGCGGTTTCAGCTCGGCGAGTTCGTCGACAATCTGACCGAAACGTACTCCCACGGCATGAAGCAGCGCACTGTGTTCGCGGCGGCCATGTTGCACCAGCCCCGCGTGCTGGTGGTCGACGAGCCGATGGTGGGCCTCGACCCGCACAGCATTCGCCTGGTGAAGGATCTGCTCATGCAGCAGGCGGCCGGCGGCTGCACCGTGTTCATGTCCACCCACACGCTGTCGGTGGCCGAGGAGGTGGCCGACCGGATCGGCGTCGTGCATCGGGGCCGCTTGATGTTCGTCGGCACGGTTCACGAACTGCAGACCCACTTTGCGCGACCGGATCGCACGCTGGAACGGCTATACCTCGACCTGGTCGACGCCGCCGAGGGACGAGCCAGCTCGGTGGAAAACGGCGACGAACATCAAGATCTGCAGGACGCCGACGACGCGGAAGCCACTTGGAGCCAGTCGACGGAGACGGAAAGCTAGCATGGCTAACTACGTCGCCCCTTCGCCAGAGGCGCTGCGAACCCGTCCGCCGTCGCGGCTTCTCTCCGCCAGCGAGGAGAGCACGGTGTTGATGCGGCTGCGCCGCCGGTTGCTCCTCGCTTCGCTACGACAGGCGCTAAAGACCGCCCGCTTCCGCCTGGCGCTGGTCGTGGCCTTGACGCTCTTCTTTTGGGCGGGGCTGTTCCTGCTGCTCTACGAGACCTTCCACTTCCTGGCGAGCTATATCGGTTCGCAGGGGGCGCTGCACAACCAGGTCGTTCAATTCACGTTCGACGTCTTCTTCTGCTCGCTCTTGGTGATGCTGATGTTCTCGGCGGGCATCATCTTCTACGGAGCGCTGTTTCGTTCGCCCGAAACCATTTACCTGTTGACGTTGCCGCTACGGCCCGGCCGCGTCGTGTTGTACAAGTTCCAGGAGACTGTACTGCTGAGTAGCTGGGGCTTTTTGCTGTTGGGTAGCCCCATGCTCGTGGCCTACGGCGTGGTGACCGGGGCGCCGTGGACGTACTACGCGCTGTTGGCGCCGATGATGGTCGCCTTTGTGTACATCCCGTGCAGTATCGGCGCCCTGTGCTGCCTGGCAATCGCCCGCTGGCTGCCGCGGTTTCGCATGTCATTGCTAGGCGGAACCGCCGCGCTGGTCGTCGGACTGGCGGGGTACGCCATCTGGAGCGTCGTTGCCGGCGATCGCTCCGATCTGCTCACCGAGCGGTGGTTTCACCACACGCTCAATCGGCTCAGCTTCACATCTTCCTACCTGCTGCCGAGCTGGTGGCTCAGCAGCGGGCTGCTTCAGGCGGCGCGTGCCGGCAGTCCGATAGACGGTGCAGGTTTCACGCAGAGCCTTTGGTTTCTGGCGCTGTTGGTGTCTAACGCCATGCTCGGCCAGGTGGCCACCCATGCACTGGGAAGCCGCGTGCTGCGGGCGAGTTATTCTCGTCTCCACACGGGCCCCAGCGGCGGCACCCATCGCGGAGGCAAGTGGATCGACCGGATCACAATGGCGGTCACCTTCCCGCTGCCGCACCAAGTACGGCTGTTGATCCTGAAAGATCTTCGCGTGTTTCGCCGCGACCCGGTCCAATGGGCCCAGTTCCTCATCTTCTTCGGCCTGCTGGGGCTCTACTTCCTGAACATCCGCCGCGTGACCTACGACGTCGACCACACGCTGTGGGTCAACATGATCAGCTTCCTCAACCTGGCGGTAGTGGGCCTGATCCTCTCGACGTTCACCACGCGTTTCATCTTCCCCATGATCAGCCTGGAGGGGAGCCGCTTCTGGATCCTTGGTCTGTTGCCGATCGAGCGCGACACGATCCTGTGGGGCAAGTTCTTGTTTGCGGCCGTCGGCGCGGCGATCCCCAGCACCGTTCTGATCCTCATCAGCGATCTGATGCTCCGCGTCGCGCCGCTGGTGGTAGTCATCCACCAGATTACCTGCCTGCTATTGTGTGCGGGCCTCTCGGGGCTGGCGGTCGGTATGGGGGCGCTGATGCCGAACCTGAAAGAACAGTCCCCATCGAAGATCGCCGCCGGCTTCGGCGGCACGCTCAATCTCGTCCTCAGCGCGCTGTACATCATCATCGTGGTGGCGCTGACCGCCGTGCCGTGCCATTTTTATCTAGCGGCCCAACCTGCGGGCGTTCAGCTTCCTGAGGAGCTTCAGACCCGGCTCATCCGCGGCATCTGGATCAGCACCGGCCTGGCCGTCGGCGTGGGAGTCCTGGCGACTTTCGTTCCGCTCTACCGCGGTCTGCGGGCGTTCCGGCGATTGCAGTTCTAGCCCATCGGTTGTTGAATTCGTGAGAGTCTCGACGCGCCTCAGGGCTAGTCAAACCGCTTAGTTGGCACAGACATTCCTGTCTGTGTCCGCGCATGAAGAAACGGCGACGACGCTGGCGCGCCACCCCCGTTGTGCATCGTCGGCGTCCGTCAATGCATCACAGCCGGCCGGAGTCCGAACCGCCATTGTCACCGCGCGACTTGGGGGCCTTCAAGCCGCCGCCGGCAGTCTCTGCCAGCGGGTCGCCGTTCTGGGCCTCCGAGTCGTCCGGTACCTCGGCAGCCGGATGCGGCACCTCGTCCGACCGCACCTTGATCAAAGTCTCCGGCAGTTCGATGCCGCCGATGTCTTTCAGCACCTGCATCATGGGGGGCATCACCCGCGACATCCCCTGTAGGAAGTTCGCGGTGCTCGTCTCGCCGTTGTGGCCCCCGTTCTCCCACACCACAACCTTATCGAATTTGATCTTCGAGATCGCTTCGGCGGACGATGCGGCTAGATTGTCGATGTGCTCCAGCATGAGCAACTGAAACGCCTGCGTCGCCCCGCCGCACGCCTGGATGATCTCGCGCAGACCTTCGCCCTTTTTGGCAAGCATCTGGTATTGGCCGCGGGCTTCGGCATCCAGCTTGGCAAAGATGGCAGCCGCTTCGCCTTCCGCCTCGATGCGGCGTCGCTCCGCGACGGCCTGGGCCTCGACGATTGCCCGGGCCTTGGCGGCCTTGGCCGGGGCCTCCATGGCCGCTCGCTGTTCGGCTTCAACTCGCTCGGCATCGGCCAGCGCGGCCTTGGCCATGGCGCGGTTTTGCGTCTCCAGTACGGCTGCCTCGGCCTCGCGCTTGCGGCTTTCGCCAATCTGGTAGGCTTCCGATTCCTTGACTTTCAAAATGGCCAGCGAGGCAGCCACCCGGGCTTGGGATTCGTTCTCGCCCTCGATTGCGTTGGCGTCGGCCGTGGCCTTGGCGATGCGCATCTCCTGTTCGGATTGCTTCACCAGGGCCTCGCGCTCGTAAGCGGCCTTCTGCTCGCCGTACTGCTGCTCCTTATCGAGCTCGGCCAGCCGCACGGCCTCTTCGCGCTGCGCCTGGCGCGTGCCGATCGAGCGGAACTTCGACGCCTCTGCCACGCTGATCATCTTGTCGCGGTCGGCCTCGGCCACGCGCACTTCGCCGAGCTTCTCCTGCTCGGCCACGTCGCCGCGTGCCTGCTGGATGGCAGTCGAGGCGGCCTTTTGGCCGATGGCGTCGATGTAGCCGGACTCGTCGGTGATGTCCGTGATGTTGACGTTGATCAGCACGAGGCCGACCTTTTTCAACTCCGGCTCGAGCGAGCTCTGGATCAGGTGCAGGAAGGTGTCGCGGTTGCGATTGATGTCTTCGATCAGCATTGAGGCGATCACCTGGCGCAACTGGCCGAAGATGATCTCCTCGGCTTGCCCTTGGATGGCCGCCACGGGCAAGCCCAAAAGGCGGATGGCCGCGTTCTGCATATACTCCGGCTCGGTGCCGATGGCCACGGTGAACACGCTGGGCACGTTCACGCGGATGTTTTCGATCGACAGCGCGCCCCGCAGCGGGATGTTGATCTGGATCGGCTCCAGGCTGAGGTACTCGTAATCCTCCAGCAGCGGCACGATCCACTTCGCGCCGCCATGGATCGTCTTGGAGACTCCCCCGCCCGACGTGCGGCCGTAGATCACCAGGACGCGGTTGGCCGGGCATCGCCGGTACCGCTTGACGAACAGGAAGAAGAAGCCGGCCACGCCGACAACCGCCAGCGCCGCCGAGACGGCGATCCAGAACAACGTGCCCGACGTGAGGCCGAGCTCTTCGAACTGGCCCAGCAGTAGTGTGCGTGACATAGTGTAATCTCCCCCGTTAGATTCGCATTGCCGCCGGCGCGACCGGCGCCGCAATACCTTCGGCTCCGGCCGACTCCACAGAGCCGCCCCATTTCAAACGCCGCATGGCCGAAAAACGTCTGCCCTCTCGATGAACCGTAGGCCAAAGTTGGCCCTCGGAATGCTCGTATTGCGCGGCCCACCACCACCCGATGCGGTTATGCCTGCCCCGCCCGACCTTGCCGCCGCACGACCGCTACCAGCGCCACAAACGGACGGCCGCGTGTGCCCTTCTCTCTCGGCGAGTTTGATTTCCCCAGGGGTGCCACGGCGGGCTGGTCCAGCCGTGCCGATGCTTCATGCTGCGCGTGTACTTCTTACCCCCTACGAGGAAACGGCGCCCATCGTGCCTGTCCCCCTTTTTTCGCCGCGATTGCACGTTGGAAATGGGACTGGCATCTAATCGCCGCCGCCCGCTCTAGGTGTATCCCGCGATTTTGCGATAAGCAGCCAGCCCCATTTCCCTCGACCATTTGGCTGTAGGATCGGGCTGCCCTCTACACTTCCGCCACTTCGGCCGACTCGACGAGCGGGGCGACCTCGACGGTATTTGATCCGATGATGCTGACCACCACCACCTGCATGCCTGGCTTGAGCGCTTCGCCGGCAAAGGTCACCGCTGTCAGCTCGACGAGTTGATCTTGCAGATTGATTTGCACCTTGCCGCTACCCTGCTGCCGCGCCGGGATCGAAAGGTACACCGTGCCATGGCGGCCGATCGCGTTGTCAATCCGCATCGTGCCGTCGTAGTTGAAGCGGTGCATCGACTGCATCAGCCAGAACACTGCAAACATCGCGGCCACACCGGTCACGATCGAGATTGCCAGCGTCTGCGGCAGCGTCAATCCGGCGGCCAGACAGGCCATGCCGGAAGTACCGAAGAACGTGATCGCCGCGATCACCGTGCGGAACGTGATGACGTTGAAAATCCAATTGGAGCCGTGCCCGTGGTCATGGGGACCGTCCGCGTGATCCGCGTCGACACTGATGTCGTCGGCCGAGTCGGCATCGGCGCCCAGGCCGAGCAGCGTGATCAGGAACTGGCACACCAGCACGGTGCCGCCGACCACCGCACAGAGCAGATAGAATGTTTCCATCGCTTTCCTCCAACACAACTCGCCACCTGCGAGGAGCCGGCGCAGTGCAGCACAATGCCGCCGCACCGAAGTCCCTGCAAGAATACGTCACCGCAAGACGATACGACCGGAAACTCCAGCAGCACCGCTTCACCGTGCGTCCGCCCAATCTCGCGTCGCCGACGGGAAGTATCCCCGCCGAGACCCATCTGCCGGACCAACAGCTATTTCGCCGCCGAGTGCGGATTCTTGCCCAATTTCGCGGGCCTTGTTCGCTTTGCCCGGGAACCGTGGTGTACCCACACGGCACGATCTTCCGCTGGGATTACTCCTCCTCGGAATCGTCCTCATCTTCGTCGGAAAGCGCTTGACCCTGATGGCTTTCGATCAATGCGCGAGCCTGGTCCGCCTGCTCGGAGGGCACCATCACCCGGACCAAAAGGACGCCGGCCAGCCCTGCCTGGTGCTCATTTTCGATCGCGCAGAAGATACCCTCGCTCTCCAGGGCGGACTTGATGATCTCGGCGGTCGTGGGATCGTTGTGCGTGTAGACCACTTCGAGGTCGTGCGGCTCATTCATCGCTCTCTCGTTTTCCTTCGGAAATGCTCCTCGTGCGCCGGCATGCCCGGCCCGATGACTGGCGGTGATTGTAACACGCCGCGACGTGCGGCAAGGCGTTATTTCGGCCGCCGCCGAGATGGTTTTTCACGGATTGGATTGGTATGAGTAACCAGCCACCACGGCGGCTCCTCGCCGGCAGGCCCACCAGCGGAATTCATATTTGTGTTAGGCCGAGATGGCAGGGATAATCGCAGTTCCCCCCTCGCCGCCTTTTTTCCAGCCAACGATCACTGCCTGCGGAGGATCATCACTGATGAAGCTGTCGCTCCCATGCATTCTGGCCTTGGCGCTGTCCGCCCTGGTCTCGACCGCCGCCGCGCAAGGCCTTCTGCCGCGAGACGAATCCGGCCGGCCGCTGAACCTCGACTTCGAGACCGGCACGCTCGCCGACTGGACCATCGAGGGCGAGGCCTTTGCCGATCAGCCGATCCAGGGCGACACCGTCCGCCAGCGCCGCGAGGACATGCGCAGCCGCCACCAGGGCGAGTTCTGGATCGGCGGCTATGAGCGGCACCTGGACGCGCCCACCGGCACGCTCACCTCCGCGCCGTTCATCGCCACGAAGCCCTGGGCGAGCTTTCTTGCAAACGGTGGCAGCCACGGAGAAACCCACGTCGAACTGGTGCGGCAAGACACCGATGAAGTCTTCTACCGCGTCGCCGGCAATAACCAGGAGACCATGCGCCGCGTGGTGGTCGATCTGCGCCCGCACGCGGGCAAGCCGATCTACGTTCGCCTAGTGGACGAGCATCGTGGCGGCTGGGGCCATGTAAACTTCGACAACTTCCGGCTACACGACACCCGCCCTGGCCGGCCGACCCCGCCACTGGTGATCCTTACGCCGGACGAGTACCCTCTGGCCGGCGTCTCCGGCGACCAGGCGGCCCGGGCGATGCAGCTTCCCGAGGGCTTTTCCGTCACCGCCTCCGCCACCGAACCGGAAGTGAAGCAGCCGATCGCCATGGCCCTGGACGACCGCGGCCGCGTGTGGATCGCCGAAGCGTACGAGTACCCGATCCGCGCGCCCGAGGGCGAAGGTCGCGACCGCATCCTCATCTTCGAGGACAACGACGGCGATGGCCGCTTCGACCGGCGCACAGTGTTCGCCGAGGGCCTGAATCTGGTGAGCGGCCTGGAGGTGGGCTTCGGCGGCGTATGGGTCGGCGCAGCGCCGCATCTGCTGTTCATCCCGGACCGCGACGGAGACGACCGGCCCGACGGCGAGCCGCAGGTGCTGCTCGATGGCTGGGGCTACGAAGACACGCACGAGACGCTCAACGCTTTCATCTGGGGACCGGACGGCTGGCTGTACGGCTGCCACGGCATCTTTACGCACTCCCTCGTCGGCGAGCCCGGCACGCCCGAAGACAAGCGCGTGCCGCTCAACGCCGCCATTTGGCGCTATCATCCGGTGCGGCACACCTTTGAAGTTTTTGCCGAGGGCACCAGCAACCCGTGGGGCGTCGACTTCAACGACCACGGCCAGGCCTTCTGCACCGCCTGCGTGATCCCGCACCTGTTCCACGTGATCCAGGGCGCGCGCTATCAGCGGCAAGCCGGGCAGCACTTCAACCAGTACACGTACCGCGACATCACGACCATCGCCGACCACGTCCATTATCTCGGTGCGAATCCGCATGGCGGAAACGACAAATCCGACGCGGCCGGCGGCGGCCACGCGCACGCCGGCGCGATGATCTACTTGGGCAATGCCTGGCCCGAGCGGTATCGCGGCCAGATCTTCATGAACAACATCCACGGTCAGCGGCTGAATGTCGATATTCTCGAGCCGCAAGGCTCCGGCTACGTCGGCCAACACGCACCCGACTTCCTGCTGACCGGGGATCGGGCGTCGCAGATCCTCAACCTTCGCTACGGCCCGGACGGTCAGGCGTACATGATCGACTGGTACGACATGAACGCCTGCCACCACCGCGACCCGAACGGGCACGACCGCAGCAACGGCCGCATCTACAAGATTACCTACGGTCAGAGCGAGCCGGTCGACGTCGATCTGAAAAAACTCGCCGATGGCGAACTCGTTGAATTGGTGCTGCACCAGAATGACTGGTACGTGCGGCACTCGCGCCGCATCCTGCAGGAGCGGGCTGCCCGGGGTGAACTGGACGACAGCGCCCGCGGTCGCCTGGCCGAACTGGCCACCACGCACGCCGACGAAACGCGGCGGCTCCGTGCCGCCTGGGCGCTGCACGTCACCGGCGGCCTGAGCAACGAGCTGCTCTCCAAGCTTCTAGCCGACGCCAACGCGTACGTCCGCGGCTGGGCAATCCAGCTCTCGCTCGATGGTGAAAATCTGCAGGCGACGCCGGCCCTACTATCGCAGTTCGCGACGATGGCCCGCGAAGACCAATCGCAAGTCGTGCGGCTGTACCTGGCTTCCGCCTTACAGCGGCTGCCGCTGGACGCCCGCTGGGATATTCTCGACGGCCTGGTGCGCCACCCGGAGGACGCCGGCGATCACAACCTGCCGCTGATGCTCTGGTACGCCGCCGAGCCGCTGGCCGGAGCGGATTCGGAAAGGGCCCTGGCACTGGGCATGGTCGCCGGCGAATCGATCCCGCTCGTCCGCGAGTTGATGCTTCGCCGCATCGGCAGCTCCGGCGGCCAGGCCTCCCTGGCGGTGCTGGTCCGGGGACTCGACGGCGCCGACGACTCCGCCCTGCAGTTGACCTTCCTCCAGGGCATCCGCAGCGCCCTGCGTGGTCAGCGGCAAGTCGAGCCGCCCGATGGCTGGCAGGCAGCCTTCGAGAAGCTAACGGCCAGCAGCGACCAGTCCGTCGCCCTGGCCGCCGCCGCGCTGGCTGCCACCTTTGGCAACGATGCGGCCAAGGGTACGCTTGCTGCGATCGCCGCCGACAGCCAGCGAGACACCGCCAGCCGCCGGGAGGCTGTGGAAACATTGCTCGCGGTCCGCGCCGCGGATCTTCCGGCACTGCTTAAACCACTCGTGTCCGATGTTGAGCTGCGCGACCTGGCCATCCGCGGCCTGGCGCAGTTCGACGATCCCCAGACGCCGGCGATACTCTTAGAAGCGTATTCGCACCTCCCGCCCGCGGAGAAGCGCAGCGCCCTGGCCACGCTCTGTGCGCGGCCGGAGTTCGGCCTGGCGCTCTTGGAAGCGGTGAAAGACAAACAGATCGCCAGCAGTGACCTGACTGCCGACCTCGTGCGTCAGTTGCGGAACCTGAAGGACAGCCGCGTTGACGCCCGGCTCGAGAGCGTCTGGGGCACGGTCCGAGAGACGGCCGCCGACAAGCAGCAGATGATCGCCGCCTACAAGCAGATGCTCACCGACTCCAGCGCTCCCAATCCCGATCCCGAGCTGGGCCGCGCGATCTTCGCCAAGACCTGCCAGCAGTGCCACACGCTCTTCGGCACCGGCGGCAATGTCGGACCCGACCTGACCGGTTCGAACCGCTCCGACCTCGATTATTTGCTCTCGAACATCGTCGACCCGGCCTCGGTGATGGCCAAGGAGTATCAGCCCACGGTGATCGCTACCGTCGACGGCCGCATTGTCACCGGCATCGTCCGCGCCGAGGACGATCGAGCGCTCACCCTGCAGACTGCCACCGAGACGCTCGTCGTTCCGCAGGACGAAGTCGAACAGCGGGCGATGAGCGACCAGTCGATGATGCCGGACGATCAGCTCAAGCAGTTCACCGACCAAGAAATTCGTTCGCTAGTTGCTTACCTGGCCGGGCTGCGTCAGGTGCCGCTGCTGGCCACGGTCGATAACGCAGCCCAGGTGTTTAACGGTCAAGATCTGACCGGCTGGACCGGCAGCGCTGACCTGTGGTCGGTCCAGGACGGCCAGATCGTCGGCCGCAGTCCGGGTCTGCCCAACAACGAATTTCTCGTCAGCGACCTGGCCGTGGAGGACTTCCGGCTGACGCTCCAGGTGAAGCTCATCAAAAACGAAGGCAACAGCGGCATCCAATTTCGCAGTGCGCCGATCGATGGCGGCGTGAAGGGCTACCAGGCCGATATCGGTGTCGACTGGTGGGGCAAGCTTTACGAAGAGCACGGCCGCGCGCTGCTCTGGGCGGAGTCCGGCGAACAGCACGTCCGCCAGGGCGAGTGGAACGAGTACACGGTCGAAGCGGACGGCCCACGCATCCGCACGTGGATCAACGGCCAGCTCTGCGTCGACTTAAACGACCCGGAAGGGGCCCGGCGGGGAATCCTGGCGTTTCAGCTTCACTCCGGCCCGGCCATGGAAGTCCGCTTCCGCGACTTCAATCTGGAGGTCCTCGACCGGCCGGCCGACGCCGCACCGTAGGCAAAGAAAGGTCAATCACCAACGAAAAGCGTCGCACAGACATTCCTGTCTGTGCAGCTCCGTCAGGGGCCGCTGTGTGGACGAGTGCGGATCAGCAACCCGAAAAAGTCCGCGACAACGCGAGCGGTCCACAGTGGACCCTACCGGCCAAAAACTCGCACAGGGGTAAAAGTCATGTTCGCATTCATGGGCGTCGGCCCCACCGAAATGGTTATCGTGCTGATCATGCTCTCGGGCGCTCTCGTCGTACCGGTCAGCCTGGTGCTGATCGTATACTTCCTCTGGCAAAAGCACCGCCGCGATACACTGCACCTTGACCAACAGCGAGACAACCTGCCGGACGACTCCCGCGGCTGACGTTAGCTGTACCGACGAGGCGACACTGCCAAAAGCGCTACTGGTCGATCGCGTCCAGCAGCCGCTGGCGGATTTCCTGGAGTCGCTGCTCGTCCTCGATCTTTTGTCCAGCAGCGTCGGTGACATAGAAGACGTCGACGACCTGGTCCAGATAGGTGCCGATCTTCGCCACCGAAACCGACAGGCCCAGTTCGAACAGCGTTCGGGTGATCGCATAAAGCAAACCGCGGCGATCGAAGGTAAATACGTCGAGGATCGTCGAGAATTCGGAAGTGCTGTTGTCGACGCGCACCCGAGTGGGCAGCGGCGAAAGCGGCTGCAACGGGCGTACGTCCTGGCGGCCCCACACCTTGCGAAACTTGGGCGGCTCTGTGCTGGAAACGGCGCTCACCAGGGCCCGGCTGACGTCGGCCAGTCGGTCGGCCGGCGGCCCGCCGCTGTAGTCAGGATCCTGCACGACGAAGCGATCCAGCACGAGCCCGTCGGGCAGTGTGTTGATCTCGGCCGATAGAATCTCCAGCCCCTTGGCAGTCAGCGCGCCGGCGAGCTTGTGAAACACACCCTCGGCCATCGCCTGATCGACGCCCACGATAAACTCGACGGTCTGGCTTTCCGGTAGATAAATCCCCCACGCGTCGGCCGCGCCCGCTTGCAGTCCGCGCAGTCGTAGTAGCGTCGTAGAGACGTGTTCCGGAGCGTGGGCCAGCAGCAGACTGGCCGGCAGCGCCTGCACGTGATCTTCGAACCAATGGTCTTGCGGCTCGGCGGAATGGCAGCGGCGGACGTCGTCGCGGCGCTGCTCGAGCACGGCATGTGAATCGAAGGTAGCGTCGCCCGCCAGATGGTGCATCGCCCGGCGGTACAGCTCGGTGAGCACTTCAATCTTCCAGTCGTTCAGCACGCCCGGCCCGACGGCGGCCAGATCGGCGCACGTCAGCACGTACAGCATGCGGAGCAACTCCGGCGAGCCGACCTCCACGGCGAACCGCACGACAAGCTGGTCGTCGCTGGTGTCGCGGCGGAACGCCAGGTGCGACATCATCAGGTGCTTGTGAACCAGGAACTTGACGTCTTCCGCTTCGCGCTGGGGCAGTTGCAGCCGCGCGGTGGTCTGCTGGGCGATCTCCAGTCCGACGTCGCTGTGATCGCCGGGATAGCCCTTTCCCAAATCGTGCAGCAACAGCGCCAGGTGCAGCGTACCCTTGCGCTTGATCTGCTGATACGCCCGGCCGAGCGGGCTGTCGTGTTGCGCAAACTCCGTGGCGTGCTCGACGGCCCGAATACAGTGTTCGTCCACCGTGTACTTGTGGTATTCGTTGAACTGCAGCAGGCACCGCGCCCGGGTAAATTCCGGCACAATTCGCTCCAGCACGCCCAGCTCGTGCATCTGCCGGAGAAGCTCGGCCAGACGAGCCGGCTGATCGAGCAGCGAGAGAAACCGCGCGGCGGCGTCCGGTCCTATCTCCCCGTTGAAGCTTGCCGCCGCCCGATCGACGGCCGCCCAGGTGCCGTGGGCGATCCGTTTGTCATACATGTTGGCCAGATCCATCAGTCGCAGGGCTTCGGCCAAACTGAACCGCAGCTTTGCCAGCCCGCGCTTCGTGGCGCTGATCTCGGTCGGACTGACGCGGTAATCGCCTTCGACCTGGTGGCTGAATACCGGCCCCAGCACCCGGCTGATGGCCGGCCGGGGACGCACGCTTTCGACCAGGCGGGAAACGAGATAACGGACGCGGCTGGTGTGCTGAAAGTAGCCGCGCATGAACTGCTCGACCGGAAGCATCTCACTGCCGCCGGCGTAGCCGAGCGCCGCGGCGACGCGCACCTGTTCGGCGCGGTCCAGCACGTCCTTCGCCTTTTGAGCGTGGAAGTGCATCTCGTTGCGAAGCCGCAGGAGAAACTCGTTCGCATTGACCACCACCCGCCGATCGTCGCGCGATAACACGCCCAGCAGCCGCAAGCGGTCCGGCTCGGGCGACCCGAACTTCGCAAAGCCGATCCACCTGAGCAAGTGAATATCGCGCAGCGCCCCGCGGGACCGTTTGATGTTCGGTTCGAGCAGATAGACGGTCTCGCCGTACTGAATCCGCTCCTCGCGCCGCGCTGTGACCAGCGACTCGTGGCAGGCGGCGTAGCGACGGCGTACCATCTTCTCGAAGCGCGTGGTGAAACGTTGGTACAGCGACTCGTTACCTGCCAGATAGCGCGACTCGACCAGCGAACTGAGAATCACGGCATCGCCCCGGGCAAGCTGGCAGGCGGATTGCGGCGTGCGCACGCTTTGCCCCAGATCGAGCCCGACGTCGAAGATGTCCTGGAGCAAGCGCTGCGCCAGCGCGGCGACGTCCGCCTCGCGGCCTCTCTCGTGCAGGATCATCAGATCGACATCGGAATACGGCGAAAGATGTCGCCGACCATAGCCGCCGTGCGGAACCAAAGCGACTTGCGACCTCAGCACATCGGCGTCCGATCCTGCCAGATCGGCCACCGCGGCGTCGAACAGCCCCATGATCACCTCGTCCACAAGCGCCGTCAGACCGCCGCACACCTGCACGCCCGGCAGCCCCCGCTCGTGCTGCTGGGCAAATCGGCGCCGACCTTCCTCCAGGCGCGACTTGGCGGCTAACAGACTCGTGCGGAAGTGGGGACCGGAAAGCATGGGGGACGCAGTGCAACGGCCGTTGAGGACGAATCGCTTCTGCCGGCGCGCGGGCCACCCGGCCGGCTAAGGAAACGCGCGCTGCGGCGATATTCCATTATCTGCGCCGAGGTGCGTTATGAACACCTGAAACGAAGCCGCCGCCGGCTCGTCACGCGCACCGGCGAACACGCCCAGCCAGTGGCAGCTCGGCCGTGTGTGCCACCGGCTGTCGCACATTTGCCATGCCGTGACGTCAGACTGCTTCTTCGCCGGTCTCGCCCGTCCGGATGCGGATGGTGTCGGCCAGGTCGACGACGAAGATCTTGCCGTCGCCGATCTGCCCGGTCTGCGCCGACTTCATGATCGTGTTGATCACCGGCTGGAGCTGGTCGTCCGCCACCACGACCTCGATCTTAACCTTCGGGACGAAGTCCACGGCGTACTCCGTTCCGCGGTACATCTCGGTGTGGCCTTTCTGCCGGCCGAAGCCGCGGACTTCGGTGATGGTCATCCCGGCGACGCCCTGCTCGCTCAGCGCATTTTTCACGTCTTCCAACTTGAAGTGACGAACGATCGCTTCGATCTTTTTCATTCCCATGCTCCCGAACGGTTAAGGCGTGGCAGGCGCCTGCGTGCGCTCGCCGGTCGCGCGACCGGCGGACGTCTCCTTCAAGGCGATTTCTTCCGTCGGCTGCAAGCCTTGCATAACGGCCCGGTGCGCTATCGGTGTACATCACACGTGCGCATGCCGACGGCAAGCAGCCGCATTCTACCGCGCCGGTAAACACTAATTGAAGATATAACCCTCTTCTCCGTGCTCGCTCAAATCCAGACCTTGGATCTCGCTCTGCTGGCTGACCCGCAGCCCGATGGTGGCGTCCACGATCTTCAGCAGAATGAATGTCGCCACGGCGGCGAATACCCAAGTGACCGCCACCGCTACAAGCTGACCGATGAAGATTCGCGAGCTGCCTTCGATCAGGCCCAACTTGTTCGTACCGTCAATATTCCACGCCTCCCTGGTGGCGAAGACGCCGGTGAGGATCGCTCCTAGCGTTCCGCCCACGGCGTGAACGCCGAAGGCGTCCAGCGAGTCGTCGTAGCCGAGCTTGGCCTTCAGCGTGCTGCACGCGAAATAGCAGACGATGCCCGCCGCCGCTCCCATGATCAGCGAGGGCATCAGATTGACAAAACCAGCCGCCGGCGTGATGCATACCAATCCGGCCACGGCGCCGGAAGCCGCGCCCAGCACGCTCGGCTTACCGCGAGTGATGCACTCCATCAGGGCCCAGGCGACCGCCCCGGCTGCGGCGGAAAAATGGGTCACCGCAAAGGCGCTGGAGGTGAGCTCGTCAGAGGCCAGTTCGCTGCCGGCGTTGAAGCCGAACCAGCCGACCCAGAGCATCGCCGCGCCGATTGCCGTGTAGGTCATGTTGTGGGGCCGCAGGTCAGCGCTGCCGAAGCCCAGACGCCGGCCGATCAAGAGCGCGCAGATCAAGGCCGACACGCCGGAACTGATGTGCACGACCGTACCGCCGGCGAAGTCGAGCGCTCCGCCCGCCAGGCCAGGGCCTTCCGCCCCGGTGGCCACAAAGCCCAGCAGGCCGCCGTCCCACACCCAGTGACACAGGGGACAATAGACAAAGGTCCCCCACAGCACCAGAAACACGGCCATCGCGCTGAACTTCATCCGCTCCGCAAAGGCCCCGCAGATCAAGGCCGGGGTGATGATAAAGAACATGCCCTGAAACAGCATGTGCGTCAGCAGGGGGATCTGTGCGGGCGCGGTGCCGAACATCGGAGTGACCGGCTCGCCCGCTTCCGGGTCCCAGTAGCGGGCGACGTTCTTCATGAACAGATATTCGCCGTTGCCGATCCACGCGCTGCTGCCCGTTTCGCCCGGCGTCCCGCCGAATGACAGGCTGTATCCCCACAACGCCCAAACCACCGTCATCAGGCCCATTAAGAACAGGCACTGCATCATCACGCTCAGCACGTTTTTCTTGCGGACCAGGCCACAATAAAACATGGCCAGCCCGGGCGCGGTCATGAACAGCACCAGCGCACAGCAGGTGAGCATCCAGGCGTTGTGCCCCGCCAGGTGGGCCGACAGCGCCGTGGCCTCGACCTCCGCCATTCGCTCTTCAAGACCCGCCGGCTCCAGAGCGCCCACCGACTCATCTTGAGCCGCCAGCGGGCTGCTCCACATCCCCGCGCATAGCGCGCAAAGTGCCCCTAAAAAAACAATGCGATAATGCATGGAACGCGACCCTCCACCATGAAGCGTTCACTTCAAAGACGCGACACGCCGCCTGGTGGAGACCTTCGGGTCACACCGTATCGCGAGGAGAAGGTTACCCGCCCACCTGCCCGCGTGTGCGCGGACAGTGCCTATGTGGAAGGGCACCGTATAGCTCCACAGGTTAACCAGCCGGCTGCGGCTCGTAAAGACGCTTTCGCGTAAGTTTTTCGGGAGGTGGGGGGAGTTCTAACGAGGCACAGACATTCCTGCTCTTTGCGCGATCCTCCTATCCCCTGCCCTCCCAAATCACGTCCTCGCGGCCGGCGGACTGGTTCTCAAAACGGGCCATCACGAACAGCAGATCGCTCAGCCGGTTCACATACGCGATCAAGTCGCCCGACACCGCCTCTTCGCCGGACAGCGTCACCATCCGTCTTTCGGCCCTGCGGCACACACATCGGGCGACGTGCAGCAGGGCCGCTGCCCGGCAACCGCCCGGCAGAATGAATGACCGCAGCGGCGGGAGATCCTTCTCCATCCGGTCGATCTGGTGCTCCATCTGCGCCACGTGATCGCGGCCGACCTTGTTCGTTCCCTTCGCTATCGGGTCGGGGGTTGCCAACTCCGCGCCCACGTCGAACAGCTCGTGCTGCACGCGGGCCAGGTAGGCGTCGCTCGGGTCGGTGAGCTGCCCGGCACGAACCACGCCAAGGGCCGCGTTCAATTCGTCGACCGTGCCGTAGGCTTCGATCCGCGCAGCGCTCTTGGAAACGCGCGGTCCGCCAAACAGCCCCGTCTCGCCCGAGTCGCCCGTGCGGGTGTAAATCTTCATCACTGAGACGCTCGCAATCGTGTTTTAAATCGGTGGCACGGACATTCCTGTCTGTGCGTAGCCGTAGCTGAATTCGTGAGAATTCAGATCCGCCCAGGGTGCGGCTGAACTGTCACGAGTCCAGCTACCCCTCTCGCGCGGCCCTTCTCCCCAGCCTGTATCCATGTTCGCGTCACGCGTACCCGACGCAGCGGTGGATGTCGCGGCATTATAGCGTCGCGCCGCTGCGGCCTGCGCTTCTCGGCGGCCTTGGCGCGAGTTTGTACAATGCGACGAGGCGGCGCCACCGCGTCACGTTCTCCAATCTGAGAAGTGGAAACCTTAAAATGAGCATGCAAACGGAAAAGGCTACCTTCGCGGCGGGATGCTTCTGGGGAGTCGAACAGGCGTTTCGCGAACTGCCGGGCGTGGTGGACGCGGCTGTCGGCTACTCCGGCGGACGCACGGCCGATCCGACGTACGAACAAGTGTGCAGCGGAACCACCGGGCACGCGGAAGTGGTCCAGGTCGAGTTCGATCCGAGCCAGATCTCCTACGCGCAACTTCTGGATCGCTTCTGGTCGGCCCACGACCCGACGACGCGAAACCGGCAGGGCCCGGACGTCGGAGAACAATATCGCTCGGCGATCTACTTTCACTCACCGGAGCAAGAGGAGTCCGCCCGGCAGTCGCGCGAGGCGGCCCAGTCTGGCTTTTCGCGACCCATCGTCACCGAGATCACTGCGGCCGGACCTATCTACAAGGCGGAGGAGTACCACCAGCAGTACCTCGCCAAGCGCGGCGGCGGGCACTGCCGGTAGCCGGTAGCGGGAAGCGGGAAGCGGGATGCGGGATGCGGGATGCGGGATGCGGGATGCGGGATGCGGGATCCGGGATCCGGGATCCGGGATCAATACCCGCACCCCGCGTCGCCCCCCATGCTGGGGAAAGGAGAATATCCAGCAGAGTTCGCCGTAATTTTCTAAAAATTTCTTTACAAGGCTGGACGCCTCTGTTAATCTCTTACTTATCCGCCGAATCCGAACAGTGCAAAGGCGGGTTGTTACGGTTTTGATGTTCTCTGGACGGTTCCGTCACTTTTTCCCTTACCGCCCGCATTTCCGCGTCCCGGCGCGACACGGCCGTTATTTTCGAAAATCTTCCAACTACTCAGTTGCACTAGGCGAGACCCCACCATGATTAAGCCCTGGAAGCGTGCCCAAAAGAATCGTCGTTCCCTCAGTCGCCAGAGCGGCCTCCGCGTCGAAGGCCTGGAACGCCGACTTCTGCTGGCTGCAGTGAATGACTCGTTCAGCCTTGCCGAAGATACAACGCTGGTCAGCAACGCTCCGGGAACACTCGTTTCCATGGGCGCGGTGTGGAACTATTTGGACGATGGATCCAATCAGGGCACGGCTTGGCGCGGAAATGCCTATGACGATTCTTCCTGGGCTTCTGGCCCGGCTCGACTAGGTTACGGGGGCGACGGCGAAGTGACCACGGTCGGCTTCGGTCCGGATTCCGGCAACAAGTACGTCACCACCTATTTCCGTTATAACTTCGATCTCAGTGCCGGCGATTTGTCTTCGATGAGCAGCACTATCGGCGGTGAGTTGCTGTACGATGACGCCGGAGTGGTCTTCGTCAACGGCGTAGAAGTTGCTCGAATCGGCGACTGGGAAGGCATCGATCCCATTCTTTTCGACACTCGTCCCAATGGGCCCGAGGTGGGCAATGGAGATACGGACACATTTTCCTTCTCCAAGTCTCTCTTGCAGGCCGGCGAAAACGTTATCGCCGTGGAAATTCACCAGGTAGCATCCGGCAGCAGTGATATCAGCTTCGATTTATCGGCGAGTGCCGCCGATCCCGGCGTCGCCCCCATCCTGCAGAACGACGATGGCGACTTCGGTAGCCCGCTGTTCTTCCCGTTCGTGGAAATCATTGAGGGCGTCGAGAACGGCACTCTGTCTCTGAGCGCTGACGGCTCGTTCACCTACACCCCGAATTTGAATTTTGTTGGGACAGACGATTTCGTCTACCGGGTCTCCGACCAAGAGCTCGCTGCGGGCTTCGACGATGCCACCGTTACGCTGACGGTCACCGCGGTCCCCGATCCTCCGCTGGCCGTCGATGACGAATACTTCGTCGTGACCGACGAGACTCTCACGGTGACCGCCCCCACCGGCGTGATACTGGCCGATGCCGGCCTGCTGGGCCCGGCCGGCGGATCGACGTGGCAGTACCTGGACACCCTCAGCAACGGTCTGGACGGTAGTGCAATCGACAACTACCCCGCCAACTGGGAGAAGCTCGGCTTCGACGCCTCGAGCTGGGAATCCGGCGCAGCCATGTTCGTGGGCGGCGACGATCTGGACGAGATCAATGCGGGTACCGGCGCTACCTTGATCGACGGAATGCAAGACGTCGGCGATGACACCAATAGCGTCACCACGCACCTGTTCCGCCACAATTTCAGCGTGACCGGTGCCGCCGGCATCACCACGCTGATCGTCGACCTGCTGGCCGATGACGGCGGTATTCTCTACGTCAATGGCGTCGAGGTGCTGCGGCACCGCATCGCCAGCGGTCCGGTCTTGACCACCCAATTTGCCAACTCGACGTCCAGTGACGACGCAGGTGAGAACGGTCACGGGCGGTTCTTTGTGAACGTGTCCAATATTCTCAACGAGGGCAGTAACAACGTCTTCGCCTTCGAGCTGCACCAGGGGAACGCCACCAGCAGCGACGCCGGCTTCGACATCCACATCACCACGGCACCGATAATCACGGCCAACGACTTCGATCCGGATACCGGCGGTGGGGTCACCGGGGCGGTCGTGGTCGATGGCGTCCAGAATGGGTCCTTGAACTTCTTCGGCGGCGCCTTCTCCTATACGCCGGACGAGGGATTCGAAGGGACGGACACGTTCACCTATACGGTGATGTCCGGCGTCGACACCTCCAACGTGGCCACGGTAAGTATCCACGTGGGTCCCGACCCCAGCGGTCCGACCGCTTCGGACGACAGCTATACTGTCGCAGAAGACGGTGTGCTGGACGTCACCTTGACCAGCATCGCCAATCCCGTCGTCCTGGTTCACTCGGGTCAGCTTGCTCCCGCGGCAGCCACCACGTGGAGCTATCTCTCCCGGCTGAATGACAATCCGGCCAACACCAGCCCGGCGGAGGACTATCCGGCCAACTGGAACCAGCCTGGCTTCAACGATGCGGCGTGGCCGACCGGCGAGTCGCCGTTCCAAGCCGATTCGCCCGAAGGCAGTACGGTCGACGTGTTCGACGATTCCTACACGACGCTGCCCGGTTCCCAGGACCTCGATACCGGCGCCAGCAATTCGGTGACGACGACGTTGTTCCGCACCGAGTTCAACGTGACCGATGCGGCGGCCATCAGCGAATTGTTCATGGATTGGGTCGCCGACGACGGCATGGTCGTCTACATCAACGGGGTTGAAGTCTTCCGCACGGGTAACCTGGACGACGAATACATCCTTAACACCACCGATCAGACCGGTGGTGATGGCGTCGAGAACGCCTACACGACCGATACCCTCGACGTCGCGGGTCTGCTGGTCAATGGCGTCAACACGCTGGCCGTCGAGTTGCACGATAATGAATGGACCAGCAGTGACTTCGGCATGGACATTCAACTTTCCTTCGTGCCTGCGGCCGGCATTTTGGCCAACGACGATTTGAGATCGTTGGCCGTGGAAAGCATTAATATTGAGGACGGCGTCGACAACGGCGTGCTGATGCTCAACCAGGACGGCACGTTTACGTATACGCCCACTGCCGGTTTCGACGGAGAGGACACCTTCACCTACACCTACACCGCGGGTGGGCAAACTACCAACTTGGCCACGGTGACGATCACGGTTGCGAACATCGACCCGGTCGCGGTGGACGACACGTACCTGGTTGAGGAGGACGGCTCACTCGCCATCGACTTCGCCGGTCGCGGTACGGGCGAGGAGATTATTCCCGAAGGCAGCATTTGGAAGTATCTGGACGATGGAAGCAACCAAGGTACTGCTTGGCGTACTCTGGGCTACAGTGATGCGGCCTGGAACTCCGGCCCCGGACAGCTTGGCTACGGGGATGGCGATGAGAAAACCGTGGTCAGCGACGGTGGCGGCGCGGATGTCAATCCGACGACCTACTTCCGGCACTCCTTCTCGTTGACCGCCGGCGAACTAAGTGAGCTGGATGTCCTGCTCAACGGCATGTTGCTCTACGACGACGCCGGCGTCGTCTATGTCAACGGCACCGAAGTTCATCGCTCGAGTGACTTGGACGGGCTCGGTGAGATCGCTTTCGACCAGTACACCGGCAGCAATGGCGACAACGCTCGAGACAACTTCACGTTCTCGAAGTCCCTCCTGCAGGAGGGCAACAACGTCATTGCCGTCGAGATTCACCAAACGAACGCAACGAGCTCTGATCTCAGCTTCGACTTTGCACTTCGCCGCCAGTTGGGCGTGCTCGGGAACGATGACCTGAGGGGGCTTTCTCCCGCGACCGTATCGCTGGTAGACGATGTTGAAAATGGTACGCTCACGCTGAACAACGACGGTACCTTCACCTATACGCCAGAACTAGAGTTCTCCGGGACCGACACCTTTACTTACATGGTGTCGGCCGAAGGCCAGACGTCGAATGTCGCCACGGTAACGCTGGAAATCATCCCCGACCCGGTGGACCCGGTGGCGGTGGATGATTCCTATTCGACCCCGCAAAACACGCCGATCACCACCACTTCGCCGACGGCCCTGCCGCCGACGGTCCTGCTCCATGCCGGAATTCTCGATCCGGCTACGGTTTCCACGTGGCAGTATCTGGACACGCTGGAGAACGGCGTTGACGCGGAGCATCCGGTCGACGACTATCCGGCTGGTTGGGAGACCATCGGCTTCGACGACTCCGGATGGTCCAGTGGTGTTGTTCCCTTCGAGGCCGGCACCATCAATGCCTTTGACGGCTATGCAGGCACCATCACGCCGCTGGAAGGCGTGGACGACGCCACCAATGGGACATCCAATAGCATCACGACTTATCTGTTCCGCAATACCTTCGATGTCACGGGTGCTGCGAGTACCGGTTCGTTGTCGATGGATTACGTCGCCGACGATGCCATCGTGGTCTACATCAACAACATCGAGGTCTTCCGCAGCGACACGTTGCCGGAAGGGGAATTGGCAACGACCGATTTCGCGACGCCCGACGGTAACGAGGACTCGTTTACGACCGTTATGCTCGACGTGGCCGGTCTCCTCGAGGAGGGTACCAACACGATCGCCGTGGAGCTCCACCAGACGAACCTCACGAGCAGTGACGCAGGGTTTGACCTGCAACTCTCGCAGGCGAATCCGAATGTCGGCATTCTCGGCAACGACGATCTGAAGTTTGGGCTGCCGACGGACATCCAGATCCTGGACGACGTCGACAGCGGTGATCTGGTGCTCAACGCCAACGGGACGTTTACCTACACGCCCGACAACAACTTCGTCGGCACCGATACCTTCACGTATCGGGTCGAGACCGGCGCCGGCCTGAGCAACACCGCCACGGTGACCTTCGCCGTCACGGGCGTTGGCGGTCCGGATCCAGCCACGATCGAAGGCCGGCACATCTTCTATAACAATTCGTTCTTCGACAATCCGA
>JBBDJB010000006.1:0-52929 GCA_040880125.1 Pirellulales bacterium
ATCAATCCGGCGCGCACCAAGGTGAAAAATTCACAGCCTGACAGCGGACCCTACGACAACATGGTGCTCCGCTGTAGCGGACCCTACTTGGCTCAACCCAATCCCGCCGCCTGCAGCTCGAACAGAGACGGAACCCGTGCTCCGTCAACCGATCCCGCGCCGCGTCAAGCTGGCCTTTCGATATACTGGTAGACGTGCGGCAGGCCGCATAGCCGCAGCCTGCCGCACATCGAGCACTTTTCACCAAGCGGAATCACCGTCGTGCCCGAACCCGGTGGCGACATCCTTCGCTTCGCCTGCCCGAGCTGCCACGTCCGCCTGCGCGCGCCGCGGGGCGACGCCGGCTCGCGGATTCGCTGCCCGAAGTGCCAGTCGCCGCTGGTCGTGCCGGCGCCGGCTAAGCAGGGCCGCCCGGCGCAAGAGTCGGACCAGTACGAGCTGTGGGCCGACTACGATCAAACCCGTCAGGGCGACCGCGCCGGCTATCCCACCTACATCCCGGTGATCTGCCGCGTGTGCGACACGCTCATGCACGCCACCGACGACCAGATCGGCCAGACGCTCACCTGCCCCGACTGCGGCACGAAGAACCAGGTGAAGCCGCCGCCCGAGGAGCCGGTCCGACGACGGCTGGTCGAGCAAGGCGAGCGCCTCGAACTGGCGGATGCCGGAGGAGCCGCGGGATCGATGCCGTACATCCCGGTCGTCTGCCGGCTGTGCGACACCCGCATGTACGGCCGCGATGAAGAGGTCGGCACGCAGATCGCTTGCCCCGACTGCGGGACGCTGAACAAGGTACCTCCGCCGACGCCCGAGCAGCGGAAGACGCAGCCGCCACCCGACTCCGGTGGAGAGTTGGAAGTCGAGGAGGCACTGGCGCGCCCGTCGCTCGAGGCGATGGGCCTTTCGCACCTGTTCGAGGTCGACGACGATGAGGCGAAGCCGCGCTCGCCGCGCCGCGAGGCACACCGCAAGGAAGAGCCGACGACGCGACTGGAGGGGCCCGTTCGCAAAGAGCGGTCCTTCGAGCGCGCCGAGCCGACGCTTCGACCCGAGCGGAAGCGCGTGCTTTCCTTCCCCTGGCAGCCGAGCGTGTGGGTTGTCTTCTTGTTTATGTCCTCCTGGGCGATGTTCACGGCGGTCCTGCTGCTGGCCGCTGCGGCAGCCGGGTCGGCTCCGCGCGCCGCGGGGCTTTCCAGCGCCCCCGGCTGGGTGATGGCCATGCTACTGGGATGCATCTCCGTGGTGTCGGCCATCGGCTGGTTCATTGTGGCCTCCGTGCAGGGACTAACCGTGCTGGAGCAGACCTCGGCCGGAAGCGACCAGATCGACGACTGGCCCGAAGCGCTATGGATCGATTGGGCCCTGCAGTCCGCCTACGTGCTGAACGCATTTGCGATGGGCGGCGCGGTCGGCTACGGGCTCAAGGCGCTGCTCAACCTGGTGCAGCCCGGCGGCGAGTGGCTCGTGCCGCTGTTTGCCGGCCTGCTGTTCCCCTTCATTCTGCTGTCCATGCTGGAAAACGGATCGGCGATCGCCCCGGTCTCCACGCAGGTGGCCAAAAGCGTCGTCCGCGCCCCGGGGCAATGGATTCTGCATTACCTGTGGGGCGGGGCCACCATGGTGCTGCTGGTCGCGGTGGCGCTGGCCTTTTGGTGGATCGGGTACTGGGCGCTGCTGCTGATCGCGCCGGTTGCCACGGCGGTCTGGTTGATCCACTTCCGCCTGTTGGGCATCCTCGCGTGGCACTGCTCGTTCGCCGTCGATCAGGACGAGGACAAGGAGGAGGACAATCCGCGGACCAGCGCCGTAAACGCCGGCTCCGAGGAAGGCCGTGGGACAGCGCTCGGCCGAAAGTAGCGACGCGCCGTACTGCCGCCTTTCTTTTCCTCCCCCATTCAGCGACGCCGAGTGCCGAATGCGAGGCCGGGCGTCGAAAAAGAAAAAAATCCGACTATAATCATTGACTATCCAGCGCCATTTTGTTAGAATTACGTACGAATACAATCGACCGACTCTCTGGATTATGGAGAGATTTTGTGATCCACCAGCGGACACACCCGTTGTGGGAGTTTTTTTCGGAGCTATTGTGTGGTCTCTTTACACCATGCAAACAGTACTTTTTGAACACTCCTCAAATTCGGGGTGGGTCAACAAAGATCGTCAAAAACGGCGTGGCACCGCGGTGTCGCGGCCTTTCGACCCTTCTTTTTTTTCGCATCCATGGGTTTCCCGTAGAGAGGGCGTTCAAAAAAAAGGAGTTGGCCGGACTCGCAGCAGTTCGGCAGATGAACGGACAAGTCTGAATTCTTGCGAGCTCTGAATTCTCACGAATTCAGCTTCGGGGAGTAAGGCACAGACAGGAATGTCTGTGCCACGGTTACGTTTCGCTGGGCAGCAGTGTCTGTGCCACGCAGGTCGCTTGACGTCCGCTGCGCTGACGCCGCCGCGCGGCTGGTGAGCCTCCCGGAAGCCCGATATGATGAACCGTTTCTCACGAACTTTAACCGCCCATAGCGCCGGCGTCCAAACGCCAAGCGAGTTATCCGCGCCATGAAAGTCGACGAACTACGCGAAAAGTACCTCGAGTTTTTTGAGTCGAAGGGGCACGTCCGCCGCCCCAGCGACGTGCTCGTCCCTACCTGGGACCCTTCCGTCCTGTTCACTCCCGCCGGGATGAACCAGTTCAAGGATCACTTCCTGGGCAAGGTGAGGCTGGACTTCACCCGGGCCACCTCGTGCCAGAAGTGCATGCGGACGGGCGACATCGACAACGTCGGCCGGACCGCCTATCACCACACCTTTTTCGAGATGCTCGGCAACTTCAGCTTCGGCGACTATTTCAAGCGGGAAGCGATCGCCTGGGCCTGGGAGTTCCTCACCGACAAGAAGTGGCTCGGCCTCGATCCGGGCCGGCTGAGCGTGTCGGTTTACGACGAAGACGACGAAGCCGCCGAGATCTGGGGCCGCGGCATAAAGCTGACGCTGTCGAAGATCCAGCGGATGGGCGAGGACGACAACTTCTGGCCGGCCAATGCACCCAGCCAGGGACCCGACGGCGTTTGCGGCCCTTGCAGCGAGATCTTCTATCACTCTGAAGGCGGCAAGTCGGTCGAGATCTGGAACTTGGTCTTCACGCAGTTCAACCGCGTGGGTGAGCCGCCGGACAATCTCCGCCCGCTGCCCAGCAAGAACATCGATACCGGCATGGGCTTGGAGCGCACGGCCGCCGTGCTGCAAGGCGTCGAGACGAACTTCCACATCGACAATCTGCTGCCGATCGTCCAGGCGGCGGCCGAGGTCTGCGGCACCAGGTACGAGGCCGGCACGGAAATTGGCCGGCGGCTGCGGCGGATCACCGACCACGTCCGGGCCTGTACCTTCGCCATTCATGAAAACGTTTACCCGGGTCCGAACAAGGAAAAGTACGTCATCCGCCGGCTGCTGCGCCGCGCGGTGCTCGACGGGCACCAGATCGGCCGCCGCGAGCCGTTCCTGCACGAGCTTGTCGCCGCCGTGGTTGACGCGATGCGCGGTCCCTATCCGGAGCTGCGCGAAACCGCCGATCGCGTCTCGAAGGTGATCCGACAGGAAGAGGAGAACTTCTTCGGCACGATCGACGCCGGGCTGGCGCGGCTGGAGAAGACGTTCTCCGAGTTGCAGTCGGCGGACCGCGTCACCATCGACGGCCGCGAGGCGGCGGAGCTGTACCAAACTTACGGCGTCCCGCCGGAACTGGTCGAATCGATGGCGGCCGAGCACAACCTCGCTTTCGACTGGGAAGGTTTCCGCCAGGCGATGGCTACGCATGGCGAGGCCTCCGGCAAATTGCAGTTCGAGCTGTTCAAGACCGGCCCGGTCGAAGCCCTGAAAAAAGCGCTGCACGCCACCGAGTTTGTCGGCTACGAAACGACCAAGACCGACGCGGAGATCAAGGGAATCATCGCCCGCAACCAGCTCTGCGATCAATTGGACGAGATCGGGCACGACCAGCCAGTGATCGTCGTGCTCGATAAGTCGCCGTTTTACGGCGAGTCCGGGGGCCAGGTCGGCGACACGGGCGAGATCGTCGGCGAGGGCTTTCGCTTTCGCGTGACCGATACCCAGCGCGAGGGCGACCTGATCCTGCACTTCGGCCACTTGGCGGAGGGAGAAATCACCGCCGGCAGCCGCGCGACTGCACGCGTCGATGCGGAGCGCCGGCAAGGCGTGCGGCGGGCGCACTCCGCCACGCACCTATTGCACTACGCGCTGCAGTCGACGCTCGGAAGCCATGCGCAGCAGCAGGGCTCCAAGGTCGACGAAGACTGGTTGCGGTTCGACTTTACCAACCTGGCGCCGGTCTCCGCGGAGGAGCTGGCGCAGATCGAACAATCGGTGCAGGAAAAGGTCGAACTGGCGGCGCCGGTGGCGTGGCGCACATTGCCGTTGGCGGAAGCCCGGCAGGTGGGGGCGATGATGCTCTTCGGCGAGAAGTATCCCGACCCGGTGCGGATGGTGGAGATCGGCGACTTCAGCCGAGAACTTTGCGGCGGCACGCACCTGGACTCGACCGGGGAAGTTGGCCCGTTCGAGTTGGTTGGCGAAGAGGGAGTTTCGGCCGGCACGCGGCGAATCGTGGCCTTGACCGGCGAGAAGGCCCGCGAGCAGCGCAAACGGACCGAGAGCGAACTGGCCGCGGCCGCCAAGGTGCTGGGAGTTCCGCCACTGGCGGTTCCCGAGGCGGTCGGGCAGCTCGCGCAGCAGGTACGGGCGCTCAAGAAGCGGCTGGCCGGCGCAGGCGGGGGCGGCGAGCAAAAGCAGCCGGCCGCACCGACGGCATCGTCGGACGAGTCGTCGTCCTTCGCGCAGATGAAGGCGGCGCTGCAGGAGGCGGCACGCGTGCTGAACGTCGGCCCCACCGACGTCGCCGCTCGGGCCGAAGCGCTGCGGGCGGAAGTGGAAAAGCTGCGGCAGCAGGTGGCACAGCGCGAGGCGGCCGGGCCGCTCTCTGCGGACGATCTGCTCGAGCAGTCCGAGCCGATCGGCGAGGTGGCCGTCGTGATTCAGGAAACTCCGGGTGCCGGCCCGGGCGATATGCGGCAATTGATTGATCAGTTGCGCCGCAAGCGGTCGCCGGTCGCCGTGCTGTTGGCCAGCCGCGAAGAGGACGACAAGGTCGTGCTGGTGGCCGGCATCAGCCGCGACCTGCAAGAGCGCGGAGTGCACGCCGGAAACTGGGTCCGCGAAGTTGCCAAAGTGGTCGGCGGCGGAGGCGGCGGACGTCCCGACCTTGCGCAAGCCGGTGGCAAGCTGCCGGAGAAGTTGCCCGCTGCGCTGGAAGCGGCTCGCAAGCATTTGCAAGAGCAGTTAGGCAAGTAGCGCGTGGCGGCGAAGCAGGCGGAGCGCACTGTTTGGTGCGCTGCCTGTTGGAGAAAGTGCTAGCACTCGCCGCCGTCAACCTTCACATTCCACGCGCCCCCTTAGTCGATGCCAAGACGCGTCGCAGCATCCGTTTACTCAACGAGGAGGGCCTGTGAGAAAGTCGCCCAAGGCGCGCAGAACGTACAGCTTCCGACAGCTTCCGCGTGGCCGGGTCGAATCGGATTGGTCGTGGCGATTTCACTTGATGCGCCGGCGCGACGCGATAAGATGAGGCAAGTCATACGTAGCTGCCCGCCTTCACGGCCGTAGCTGCTATAGCTCGCGCAAGGCACGTTGATGGAGCGACGCCATGGTGCAAACCGCTACCGACTGGCAGCTTGAAGTTGATCGAGGCCCCGACTGGCTCTTCATCCGGCTCCAGCCGCCCGAAGCCCGCTACACGGAGGCCCCCGATCTGGTGGAGCGACTCTGGTCCCTGATCTCGGCGCACTTCACCTATCGCATCGTCCTGGAAGTGGACGACCTGAAAGTGCTGCCCAGCTTTCTGATCGGGCAGTTAGTGATGCTGCAGAAACGTTTGCACCAGCACGGAGGATTGCTGCGGTTGTGCGGATTGTCCGCCGCTTGCCAGCAGACGCTGCATACCTGCCGTTTGGACGACAACCTGCGCAGCTACGAAACGCGTGAACACGCGGTGCTGGGCCGCCGGCCGATGCAACCGCGGTAGCAGATGGACTTTACGTCCAGTTGACTTCCAAGTGGTTTTCGACCCGCTCGACGCCATCTACCCGGCGTACGGCCTCTTGGGCCATCTGCTTCTGGAAGAAGGTGCCGACACGGCCTCGCAGCGTGACGGAGCCTTCGCTGGCCTCAAAATCGAGACCTCGACGCGGCACGAACGGGCTGGTGCTCAGAGCCGATTCGACAAGCTCGTGCAGGGGGTCGCGTCGCTTTTGCACATCAATCATTCCGGTGGACTCCATTTAGCGCTTCAGCGGGTGGTTGTCAGCGGCGAGGCTCGCCACGTGAGCGAGCGAGGCGTGAGGGTCTTTATGGGGGTTGGCGAGCCACAGGGGAGCCGGCTTGTGCTGCCCACTTTCAATGGGAGGGGCCTTCTACACTGTCACCTAAGACATCGGCAATCTTTGCCGGTTCGGTAAAGCTGAATTGTCAGGTCGCGGAGGGAATTCGGGAAACCGCGCATGGCTATAGCGGTCTTGCCGAATGTAGGCAACCCCGCGCGTCAAGCCAGTGCGAACAGCAGCACCAAACTAAGTCCGCACCCCAACCATAGCACGCGCCCCAGCGCATGCATCCGGCGAAGGAACCGATTTGCATAGGCGGCGTCATTCGCCGCGGTTTGCAGATGCTCCACACGCCGCGCCATGCTCGGATGGAGCCAGGTGGTCCGGTCGCGGGGGATGCCGGCCAGCGCGGCCATCTTCTCCAGTACGGTGACCATCCGGCCGACTGGCTCTCGCAAACCATTTTCCCCGGAACTGGCAGCGCCTTCGACCGGCTGCGCGAGCGACTCGCACGCCAACAGGTCCGCCTCCATCTCCAGTAGCCGTGCGAGTCGCGCGAAAGGACCAATCGCATACAGACCCAAAAGCGCCGGCAGCACGGCCGCCTGCTGCCACGACCGCGGCAGTTGCCAATCGGCGAGCCGAACTCGGAAGCTTTCGGCCGCTGCCGGAAAGGCACGGAGAAGCGCGAACACGAGGATCACGGGCAGCGCCAAGGCACACAGCCGCACCAGCAGGTGCCGGCGCCGCATGTGGGCGGCCTCGTGCGCAAAGATGGCCTCGACCTCGCCCGGCTCGAAGCGTGCCAGAAGCGCGTCGGTCAAGAGCACGTATCGCAGCGGAGGCAGGAAACCGGTCACTGCCGCGTTGACGATCCGCCCACCGGTGTGCCAGATGAGGATGTCTCGCGTGGCGATCCGCCACTGCGCGGCTCGGCGCTCCAGCAGCGCCCGCAACGCTCCGGCGGGTAGCGTTTCCGTTCTCCACACGCGGCGCAGCACAAGCGGAAACCCCACGGCCAGAAGTGCCACCAATGGCATTCCCACCATCCAAGCCCTCTGGTCGTCGGCAACTTGCGGCACGGCGATGCGCAGCGCATCGTCGACGGCCAGTACCAGCAGCACCGGCAGCAGCAGTAGCCCCATCTGATGGCGAAAGTGAAAGACCAGATAGGCGGCCCGCCCGCCGACTGGAGAATCCCCGGGCAACTCCAGCGCCCGCTCGACTTCGTAGTACGCCGCCCAGGAGAGCAATTGAGGGAGCACGACCGGCAGCAGGATCAGCAGCTCGTCGGCCAGAAAGGTGTGTCCGAGCTGCCAATTGAAGCGGACCAGTTGCGTCCAACCAAGCCCCTGCACAATCAGCAGCGAGACGGCCAGCCCGAACAGCCCATGCACCGTGGCGAACCAGCCGAATCGCCGGGCGTAGTGGTGCCGCCGCTGGAAATCGCGGCGCACCTGTTCGGCGGTCCAGGAAGCAATGGTAAGCCCCACGAGCGCAACGATCACAACCCCGCCGAGGGCAACCGCCAGCCGGATCGGTCCATTGGACACCGGCTCGATCGGAGCGCTTTCGGCAATGGCCATCACGGCGACAGTGGCCACGATGATCAGAAGCTGCATCGGCTTACCGGGGGAGAAAAAAGCGAAAGCGGTCGGTCTACTGCTATGGTAAACAGCGGTACGAGGACCGCTCAAGCAACCACCACAAAAGGAGGCTTTCCGTGCAGATCCCGGAACGAATAGGGGTCCTCGGACGGACCCCCTCACAATGAAGGCGGCGACATCCACGACGGCAACTCGCCCGCCGACGGTAGACGGACTACCTTCGCGGTGATGATCGCCTCCAGGTCCAGCACCTCGCGCAAGGCTTCTTCTGGGGGTTCGTTGTCGAGGTTCAGAATGCCAATCGCGGAGCCGCCGGGCATGTTCTCCTCACGCCCCACGGCCATCTGAGCGATGTTGACGCCATGGTCGCCGAAGATCGTCCCCACTTTGCCGATGATTCCCGGCACGTCGCGGTGGGTGAATACCAGCAGGCAGCCGTCGAGGTAAGCCTCGAGGCGGTAATTGTCCAGCTCGACGATTCGCGGCATGCGCTGCCCGAACAGTGTGCCGGTGGCGCGGTGGACTGTCTGCGGCGTTTGCAGTTCCACCGTCATGGCCGAGGTAAATGCGCCGCGGTCGCTGCGAGACTCCTCGATCAGCTCGATTCCGCGCTCGCGAACCATCAGTTCTGCGTTGACCAGGTTCACTTCCTCATCCATCGCGCCATGTAGCAGACCGGCGGTGAACGCGGCGGTCAGCACCTTCGTGTCCTTGCCGGCGATCTCTCCGCGGTACAACACCCGGCACGATTTGGCACCAGACGATTGCAGGCCGGACATCAGCCGCCCCAAGCGGAAGGCGACGTCGAGATAACCCCGCAGGCTTTCCAGCGTTTTGGGGTCGAGCGGCGCCATGTTTACCGCGTGCTTGATCGCGCCGGTATTGAGGAAATCGACCAGCAGGCCGACCGCTTCGGTGGCCACCTGTGTTTGCGCCTCTTCGGTGCTCGCTCCCAGATGCGGAGTCGCGACCACGCCCGGCATGCCGAACAGGGGGCTGTCCGTGCAAGGCTCCTCGACAAACACGTCCAGGGCTACACCGCCCAGTTTGCCGCTCTTGAGCCCCTCGACCAGGGCCGCTTCATTGTAGATGCCGCCCCGGGCGCAGTTGATTAGCCGCACCCCGGGCCGCATCCGCTCGATCTGTTCACGGTCGATCAGGTTGCGGGTCTCGTCGGTCAGCGGTGTGTGAACAGTCAAGTAGTCAACGTGCGGGAACATCTCCTGCACCGCGTCGACCAGTTCGACGCCCAGCTCCTGCGCCCGCTGCTTTGTGAGGAAGGGATCGTACCCGAGGACCGGCATGTCGAACGCCTTCGCCCGCGTAGCGACCGCCTGGCCGATGCGTCCCAAACCCACGACGCCGAGCGTCTTGCCGGCCAGTTGGCTGCCCATGTACTGCTTGCGATCCCAGCGGCCTTCGATCAAGCTCTGATACGCCGGCGCGATATTCCGCGACAGGGTCAGCATCATGGCGAAAGTGTGCTCGGCCGTGCTGAGCGTGTTGCCGGCCGGCGTGTTCATCACCAGGATGCCGAGCCGGGTGGCGGACTGTTTGTCGATATTGTCCGTACCGACGCCGGCGCGCACGATCGCCCGCAGCCGCCGGTTGCCGGCCAGCGCTTCGGCAGTAATCTTGACGCCGCTGCGGCAGATGGCTCCGTCGAAACCGGCCAGTGCCTCGCGAAGCGCATCGCCGGACAACCCGGTTCGCACTTCGTACTCGATACCGGGCGCGTCTGCCAGCATCTTCAGGCCGTCTTCGGCCATATCGTCCAATACAATAACGCGGTACATAAAACTCAAATCCCTCATGAGCCGGCAATTGCTGCCGGCAAGCTACGGCCGGTGTACCAGCCGCGAACAACTAGCCTGTTGAAAAGCGCCGTCGTAGCGCCCGTCAACCTCGCCAAGTTCGGAGCAAAGCTCCTTACGGTTCGCAAACAACGACTTGCGTCGCTATTTTGGCATCACTCCCATGTGATACAGCAGCCTATTGAGAAAACCCACAGGCTGCCAACGGTGCTACTGGAGTGGCGGTCGATCTCCAGCCGGTGCAGTGTGCGTCAGCCGGCACGTGCTTCGCGGAATTCGCGCATGAACGTAGCCAGGCGCTGCACGCCCTCTTCCGGCATGGCGTTGTATACGGAGGCCCGAATCCCGCCAACCGAGCGATGGCCTTCCAGCGATTCCAACTCATGCTCGCGGGCCTCTCGCAAAAACTCGTCGGTGGTCGCCTCGTCCGGCAGCCGAAAAGTCACGTTCATCTGCGAGCGATCCTCGCGCCGGACATGGCCGGTGTAAAAGCCTTCGCTCTGGTCGATCTGATCGTACAGCAGCTTCGCCTTGCGGCGATTGCGATCACGCATCGCGGCCAGTCCGCCGATTTCCTCCTGCAGCCATCGGGCGACCAGGTTAACCATGTAGACGGCAAAAGTCGGCGGCGTGTTGTATAGCGACCTGTCGCGGACGTGATTGCGGTAGTCGAGCATGCCGGCCAGTTCGTCGGACGAGCGCTCCAATAGATCCTCGCGGAGAATCACGACGGTCACGCCCGCCGGACCGACGTTCTTTTGGGCGCAGGCGTAGATCAAGCCGTAACGCTCGATCGGCAGCGGCCGGGAGAGAAAATCCGACGACGCATCGCACACCAGCGGCACGCCGCCGACCTCCGGCTCCTGGTCGAACTGCACGCCCTGGATTGTCTCGTTGGACGTGAAGTGCACGTAGGCGGCGTTCGCGTCGAGTTGCATCTCCGCCGCCGAGGGAAGCCGGTCGTAGTTGGTGGGCTTGCCGTCCCAGGCGACGCGGACGTCGCCCTCGCGGCGGGCCTCCTCAATGGCCTTCTTCCCCCACGAGCCGCTGATGATGTAATCCGCCGCACGCCCAGTGCCGCGCAGCAGGTTTTGCGCCACCATGGAGAATTGCAGCCGGCTGCCGCCCTGCAGGAACAGGACGTGGTAGTGCTCCGGAATTGCGAGCAACTCTCGCAAGCGGGACTCGGCCGATTCAATGATCTCGACGAACGGCCGCGACCGATGGCTGATCTCCAGAATCGACATGCCCAGCCCGGGCAGTGCCATCAGATCGCGCTGGGCCTCGGCAAGGACGGGCTCGGGCAGCACGGCCGGTCCGGCTGAAAAGTTGTACACGCGTTGGGTCGTCGTCGACACGTCGCCTACTCGGTTAAACAAGCGATTGGAGGGACAGCCCGGGCGGTTCACAGATCGCTCACCGCTACTCCACCGGGGGTAAACTTCCGGCATTGTAACGGTGGCCGCGACAGTTGGCGATGGGGTGCGGCGATCGCCGCCGGGGCTACGTTTCGCCTCGTTTATCCGCCGGACGAGCCCTGGTCATTCTGCTCAAACTTCAGCGCCGCGGAGTTGATGCAGTAGCGCATGCCGGTGGGCGTCGACGGCGCGTCGGGAAAGAGGTGCCCGAGGTGAGCACCGCAGCGGCGGCAGACCACCTCCGTGCGGGCCATCGACGCGGACCGATCCTCCTTGGTATCGACACTCTCCTCGGACGTCGGCTGAAAGAAGCTGGGCCATCCGGTGCCCGAGTCGAACTTGGTCTCCGACGTAAACAGCGGCTCGTCGCAGCAGATACAGCGGTAGGTGCCGGCTTCCTTATTATCCCAATACGCACCGGTGAATGCCGGCTCCGTCCCGCCGCAGCGCGTCACGCTGTATTGCGAGTCACTCAATTGCTCGCGCCATTGCTGATCGCTCTTGTTGACTTCCGGCTCGCTGGGGCGTGACGATTCAGCCATGTTGCTTCCTCATTTCTCAATGCGGTGGTTCTACGATTGGGGCACAACCGTGCGGCGCTGCGAAGCCACGCGGAATATCGCGGCGGCCGTCAATGCCGCCAGCACCACTCCGCCCAGCCACGCCGCCACCGGCGAACCGAAGACGACCGTGGCGTTGAAAATCATCAGGATGAAAAAGGTGTGCAGGCCGACGATGTACCAGCGGGGAGGCACATACTGCGGTGCCACCCACCAGCGGACGACGTCCGCCAGCCATAGCACCGTAAATGCGTAGTTGAAGTATATCCCACCACCCCAATCCCAGCCTAGCCGCTGGGCCGTCTGCTCGGCGGTCGACTGGTAGGCGGATGCATGGCTCCAATGATGCACATAGCCGAAGGCCGCGACAACGTGCACGAGAAACGCACCGCAGCCCAGCGACCAGCAGTGCCTTGCCGTGCGGCGAGCGGCGTCACCGCTGCCGCCGAGCTGCAAAACCACGCTGGCCGCATACAGCAGCAGCGCCAATCTGACGCTCCAGTACAACAGCGACTCGCCGATCTGCAAGGGGCGACTCCGAGTGCGAAATCGTCGACAGCGCTATGCTACTGTCTTAGCGACCTGGCGAGCTGAGTGAAGCGCTTGTCGGTCTTGTATTCATTCACCAGCACCAGCGCGTGGATCATACCCGGCACAAAGAACATGAGGGTCAGTAGTAGATTCAAAACGGCCGACAACGGCTTTCCGATGAATAAAACCGCAACCGGGGGGAGCAGGATAGCGAGCAACCATAACATCGTCACGCTCCCGCATTAAGAACGAAAAGTTGAAATCACAGTTGGCATCCGTACCAACTCACGCCTCCGGCGGAATCACCCGCACCGCCTGATTGTCCGCCGCGGTGGTCAGCCGCAGCCGCACGGGCCCCCCCTGTCCTGTCACCGCATCGCGGAAGTCGGACGGGCGCCGCACCCGGGTGTCGTTTACGTGGCTGATAAACATCCGTGGCCGCAATCCCTGTTGCCAGGCGGGGCTCCCCTCCTCCACGTCAGAAATGGCGACGCAACCTTGCGGGTCGACGTCGCCCAGCCGCAGGTGTTCCACGTACTGGGACAAAGCGGTCGTATAGTCGACCCGCAGTCCGCGCCAGGCTGGCGGCTTCTGCGTGGCGATCATCCCCTGGCTGACGGCGTTCTTGGCCAGTTCGACTTCCACCTCACCGACCTGCTCGTTTCGCACATAGCGCAAACGAACGACTCTGCCCGCGGGCTGCTTTCCGACCTGGAGCATCAGGCCGTCGCGGCCAAAGATCGCCAGGTCGTTGACGTGGGTGATTACGTCGCCGGCCTGCAGTCCGGCCGCCGCCGCCGGAGTGCCTTCGACAACGTCTGCAACCAGCATGCCGGCTTTGCCAAGCCGGGCATCGCGCGGGGGCAAATTCTGTGGACTGATCCCCAAAAACCCGTATTCGACCTCGCGGCCTTCCATCAGCGTCTGGATGACGCGGCGGAACGTGTCATCGACCGGCACGGCGTAACCGGCCGATTGCTCGTACCCGGCGATGGCGGCCAGCGAAGTCGTCAGACCGATCATCTCCCCACGGAGATTGACTAGCGCGCCGCCGCTGGTGCCGACGTTCAGCCGGGCGTCGGTCTGAATCAACGTGCCGAAGTGGTGCAACGTGTCCTGTGCATCGGTTGCGGAGCGGTCGGCCGGTGTGGGAGCGGCCTTGCGAGCGACGTTGGCGACAATGCCCCAACTGGCACTGGCCTGGCCGTCCCGGGCAATGGCGTAGGGATTGCCCAGGGCCACGACGAATTGTCCCTTGCGGACTTTCTCGGCATTACCCAGCGGCATCGGAACCAGATCGTTCGCCTCGACGCTCAGCACCGCCAGGCCGCTGCGTGGATCGGCGGCTTTGATTGTCGCCTTGAGCACCCGGCGGTCGGCCGTGGTGACCCAGTGCGTGTCGCCGGCACGCAGCAGATGCTGCTGCGTGAGGATCAATCCCTGCCGGTCAATTACCACGCCAGTGCCAAAGGCCGTGGGAATAAAGTCCGGGTCTTCCGGAGTGGTCGCTTCCTCGAGCTGACGGAAGCGGGCGAACGGATCAAGCGGCTGTGGCCAGTCGTCTGCCCCATCTTCCTGCTGAGAAACCCGGGCGATCGCCACCACCGACTTCTCAGTCGCGGCGATCACCTCGACCAGAGTCTGCTCGATGGCCGCCGCCAACTGCGGACCAGCGGCCGCGTCGCCAGGCTGTTGGGCGAGGGCCGATTGGGAGGTGGCCGCCGTGAAGACAAAAAGTAACGAAAGAGCTGACAGGATGAAGTGACGGATCCGACGTCCGTCGACGGGCGCTATGTCCTGCACGCCGGGAGCAGACCGCTCGTCCGCAGCAAGGTCACGAGCACGGCGGGACAAGCCCGCCGTGGCACCCCAATGACCCGCCGTGGCACCCAGAGCGGCCGCAGTGGCACCTGGAGCGGTGTTACGTCTCAAGCGATCGGGCATGGCGCTGCCCCCCAAAGCTATTTCAGTTCATCGTCGGAGACGGACGGGCCGCCCAGCGGGGCCAGGTCGGCCCCCAGTCCGTCGTCGGCGAGAATGTCATTAGTCAACTTTTCCGTGAACGCAGGGTTCTCTTTCAGATACGCCCGCGCACGCTCGCGGCCCTGGCCGATCTGCTCGTCGCCGTAGCGGAACCACGAGCCGCTCTTGACGACCAACTTCTGGGCGATGGCCAGGTCGAGGATGTCGCCCTCGTAGCTGATGCCGTCCTGGTGCAGCATGTCGAACTCGGCGATGCGAAACGGCGGGGCCACCTTGTTCTTGACCACCTTCGCCCGCACGCGCTGGCCCACCACGTCCTCGCCGTCCTTGAGCTGCCCGATGCGGCGGACGTCGATCCGGCAGGAGCTGTAAAACTTAAGAGCGCGGCCGCCGGGCGTCGTTTCCGGGCTGCCGAACATCACGCCGATCTTCTCGCGGATCTGGTTGATGAAGATGACCGACGTCTTGGTCTTGGAGATTGCGCCGGTCAACTTTCGCATGGCCTGGCTCATCAGCCGGGCCTGCAATCCGACGTGCGAGTCGCCCATCTCGCCTTCCAGTTCCTTCTTGGGAACGAGGGCCGCCACCGAGTCGATGACGATCACGTCCACGGCGTTAGAGCGGATCAACATTTCGGTGATTTGCATCGCTTCTTCGCCGCTGCCGGGCTGGCTGACCAGAAGCGACTCCAATTCGACGCCAAGCTTTTTGGCCCAGCTCGGGTCCAGGGCGTGTTCGGCGTCGATAAAGGCGGCGATGCCTCCCTTTCGCTGCGCCTGGGCCACCACGTGCAGGGCCAGAGTCGTCTTGCCGCTCGACTCGGGACCGTAGATCTCGACGATGCGACCGCGGGGGATCCCCTGCCCGCCCAGTGCCAGGTCCAGCGAGAGGCTGCCCGTCGGGATGCCGGCGATCCGCACGGCCGTGTCCGACCCCAGCGGCATGATGGCCCCTTCCCCGAACTGCTTCTCGATCTGACTGAGCGTGTGCTTCAGATCCGGATTGTCGTCCAGGAGCTTCGACTTCACCGAGGCGTCCTTGGCGACCGGCGTCTTCTCTTTCTTGGGCATCCGGTTGTTCGCTTTGACGGTACTGACCATGAGGCGTGAATCCTTTATCCTACAGAACCTTGCGACGTGCAAGCGGCCGGCGGGGCCAGAGTGATTTGCGGCCGCCGACCCACGACTACTGAACGCATGGATAGTATATCGGTGTACAGTATCCGTCGCAAGAGGATTTTTAGCTAGGTCGCTGAATTGATGAGAATTCACCCGGTGAGTCCTTGAGCGGCTGAGTTCTTACCAGTCCAGGGTTGAAGCCGACCGTGCAATCGCTACCGGCTGCGCAAACCGGTGCGGCGATTGGCAAGTTTCGAGAAAACGCCCGAATCGGCTCATGAAACCCCGGGGCAGGCCGCGCGATCGAAGTAGGATGGAGATGCGGGGCCGGCCATTGATAAGGCGGTCTCGCCTAAATTCGGCTTTCTCACCCCCGTGATTGGGGCAGGATTGGGCTCTCCGCTTGATCCTGCCCCTTTTTTCATGGGAAGCGGCGCTCACCCCTGCGACCGCTCCCGCTGCAGCCGCTTGTAGCGCTCCCTCGGCAGCACGATCGCGTTGACGCGCACGCCGAACTTATCGCCTACCTTGACCGCTTCACCGTCGGCAACGGTCCGGCCGCCGACGCACAACTCCAAAAGCTCGTCACACGACTTGTCGAACTGGATCAGCGAGCCCGGTACCAGTTCCAAGATCTTGCCGACCGATTGCTTCTTCCCGGCCAGCACCACCGAAACCGGCACGCGAATCCGCAGCAGGCTGCGAATATAAGCCGGCAGCCGATCGAACCGATCGTGGGAAGCTCCGGCCGCGCGCGGGACGTCGTGCAACGGTGCCGCGTCGGCTTTTGTCGCAGCGGATTCCGACGGAGTATCGCCGGCCGATGTACCTTCGGTTCCGGGATCGGCAACGGCGACCAGTGTCGCGCCCGCGGCCAGCGGCCAGATGGCGTACAGCGCGCCCTGGCCGTCGCCGGCGGCAATCTCCAGCGGGATGACCGCCGCCTGCTCGTCGGGCTGGGCGGCCAACAGCGTCTGGTGGAGGTCGTCTGCCCAAATTCCGCCGATTGCCCGGACGCCCAGGTCCGATGGCCAGAGCAAGCCTGCGAGGGACTCGGCAACCGGATCGAGCTCCGCCCGGGCGCGATTGTCCGCCTCGGCCAGCCGTCCGCTGAGCAGTCCCAACGAAGCCGGCATTACGACCGCGGCACCACTGCCGCCGCTCGATTGAAACAGCAGCACGATGCCAGGGCCCGAGAGGGCCCCGGCCATTTCGTCGGAATCAAGCGTAGTGGGGGTGCGGGCCTGGAGCGCGACCTGGTCGGAGCGAATCAGCTCGGCCAGCACCTCGGCCGCCGCGCCGGCGTTCTCCTGGCAGGTCTGGCGGACCCGATCGATAATGTCAGCGTTCAGTTCGGTCATCGGCGGTCGATCGTGCGGTCCAAGCCTTGGTGTGCCCGTAGCTGAATTCCGAGCATTCAGGGACTCTTATGCGGCACCGACATTCCTGTTTGTGCTCAAAGCCGCCGCCCGCTCTCCGAAAATATCGGCCATGCCAGCACCCAGTGGTCCACGGCGGGACCCTACTTGGTATCGGCCGTACGAGGCCGCAAACTTTGCCCAGCCTGTTTAGGATATCGCGAGAAGGTGCGTCCAGAGCACTTGTGTCGGACGCATGCGTGAAGGGCTGACGCGGCTGGACTCTTGCCAGTTCACCTATCTTCATAGGAATTCAGCGACAGGAGGAACGATCTCCGGCGGATATCGCGCCTGTATTGAGTAGCGCTGGGGGGATATACTTGGTTGCGGGCGGCAAACCTCGTTTTCCACTCCATTTCGCGTCACCCACCCCAGCGTGGGGGCAACCAAGATTCTCATGAGCAGTGCCATTGGGGCCATTTCGCCGGCGGGCGAGTTGGCCGCCTACAAGTCGTTGGAAAACGCCACGCTCAGCGAGCGAATCGAGGCGGTGCGCGCCGCGCTGGGCCGCGAGCTGATGATCTTGGGCCACCACTATCAGCAGGACGAGGTCATCGCCCACTCCGATTTGCGGGGCGACAGCTATCAGCTTAGCCAGATGGCCGCCTCCAGCGAGCACTGCCGAGCGATCGTCTTCTGCGGTGTCCACTTCATGGCCGAGACGGCGGATATTCTCGCCAACCGACCTGAGAAGCTCGCCGAGAGGGACGGCCGCCGCGTAAGGGTCGTGCTGCCGGACTTGGCCGCCGGTTGTTCGATGGCCGACATGGCTGCCATCGAGCAGGTCGAAAACGCCTGGGACGAGATGGGCGAGGTGATCGATACCGACGATATCACGCCGGTCACGTACATCAACTCGGCCGCCAGTTTGAAGGCCTTCTGCGGCCGGCACGGCGGGATCGTCTGCACGTCGAGCAACGCCGTGGCCGTGCTGAAGTGGGCCTTCGCCCGGCGGAAGCGGGTGCTGTTCTTTCCCGATCAACACCTGGGGCGGAACACCGCCCTGACCATGGGCATCACCAATGATCAGATGCCCGTCTGGAACCCGCATGATGACGAGCTGGGCGGCCACTCGCCGGAGGCGCTGGAGCGCAGCCGAGTGATCCTGTGGCGGGGTCACTGCAGTGTGCACCAGATGTTTCGCGCCGAGCACGTGGCGATGTTCCGCGAGCGCTATCCTGACATCAAGATCCTGGTCCACCCCGAATGCCCGCAGGAGGTGAACGATCTGGCCGACGTCTCCGGTTCGACCGGCACGATCATTCGCACGGTCGAAGCGTCGCCGCCGGGTACGAAGTGGGCCATCGGCACGGAGCTGCACCTGGTCAATCGGCTGAAGAGCGAACATCCCGAGCAGGAGATTCACTTCCTCTCGCCGGTGGTATGCATGTGCGCGACGATGTACCGCATCGATCTAGCCCACCTGTGCTGGAGCCTGGAGCATTTGGCCGCCGGCAAGCCGGTCAACGTGATCGACGTGGACGAGGAGACGTCCCGCTGGTCGCTGGTGGCGCTGGAGCGGATGCTCGAGGTGAAGTAGGGGCGGGCTCGAGCTTTCTTTTCATGGCGGCTGCGGATGATCTGCCTGTTGCCGACACCGCAGTCTTATGGCTGCGGCCGATTTTGTGCGTCCCTGGCGGCGTTTCCCGCGTCTGTACCGGTGGAAAGGCTGGATGGCAGCCGAAATCACTTGCCGGCAGGAGATCTACCATGAACAGCGAGTCGGTAGCCAGCTTCGAGACGCGCAGTCGCATTCACATCGCATTGACCGTAGGCGACCTGGCACGGTCGGTGGAATTTTACGGGGTCTTGTTCGGCAATCCGCCGAGCAAAACCCGACCGCGGTATGCGAAGTTTGAGGTGTCCGAGCCGCCGGTGAACTTGTCGCTCAATGAAGTCGGCGGCAGCACCGGGCCGAACAATCCGGTTGCCCACTTCGGGATTCAGGTGAAGTCGATCGACGCTATCGGCCTGTTCGAGAATCGGCTGAGGCAGGCCGGCATAGGCGTCGACATGGAAGAGAGCGTGGCGTGCTGCTACGCCGTCCAAACCAAGATCTGGGCGGTCGACCCCGACGGCAACAAATGGGAGGTTTATGTCGTGCTCGATGAGCAAGGCGCGCATCACCACACCTCGGCAGAGCGGTGCTGCGACCAGGATTCCTCATCAAGCCAAGCGACTCTTCCAAGTGGCGGCTCGGAGCTTCCACAGTCACCGGTCACCAAAGACGCACCGCGCGCCAGCTCCATCTGTTGCCAATAGGTGGCCGCCGCGAACGCTCGACGAGAACCTTTATGACGGCACCAGCACAAAGCAGCGAGAAGGTGTGGACGGAATTGAGCGGCGACTTGTGGCGATTCATCCGCAACCGCGTTGCGGACGATCACATGGCCGATGATCTGCTCCAGGAAACCTTTGTACGGATACACCGTGGGATCGATACTCTTTCCCAGCAGGATCGTCTCGCGGCGTGGGTTTACCAAATCGCGCGCAACGTCGTGAACGACTATTACCGCAAGGCCGCCGTCGCGACAGTGACGCTCGGTGAAGTGGATCCCGTCGAACCGGCCGCGGATACTGTCGCCTCGTTGCGGTGCCAATCTGGACAATGGCTGGAGGAGCTGATCGGCCAGTTGCCGGAAATCTATCGCGACGCCCTGCGGCTTGCCGAACTGGAGGGGCTAACGCAGCATCAGGTGGCCCAGAGGATGGGGCTGTCGTTGTCGGGTGCGAAGTCCCGTATTCAGCGCGGCCGGGCGCTGCTGAAAGCCGATCTGGAGCGATGTTGCCGGTTCGAGTTCGACCGGCGCGGCAACCTCACCGACGTGGAACCACTGCCGGACCGCACGGTGTGTCGGGATTGCGACCCTTGAGGTAATTCCGTCTTTCGCCGCGACTGGCACGTTGGAAATGGGACAGGCATCTTATCGCCGCTGCCGCCCGCTCGAGGTATTCGCTGTGATTTTGCGATAAGCAGCCAGTCCCATTTCCCCCGACCGTGCGATGTAGTTCTACGCCTGCCGGAGCTGCTCCAAGATGTCGAGCACGCCGGCGGCCTCTTCGTGCGGCGAGACGTAGTGGGCGTGGCGGCGGATGTCTTCGCTGGCGTTAGCCGGACAGGCGAAGTAGCGGACCGCCTCGGCCACCGGCAGGTCGGATGTCGTATCGCCGATGCCGGCCACCCGCGCTGGGTCGGTGCCGGTCCGCTCCAGCAGCCGTCGCACGCCGCTGGCCTTGGAGACGAACTCCAAATCGCAGTTGATGTAGAGCCACGTCATCGAGACGCGGAACGGCCAGTCGCGATTGGAAAGCTCCTCCTGCACCTCGGGCATGATCTCCTGCAGAAACTCCGGCTGGCGGTGGTAGAGCGTGACCGAGGCGGTCTTGCCCGGCTGCAGCGTCACGCCCTTCGGGCCATAGCGGTCCATCACGAAGCGGCTCGCCTCGTGCACGATGTCCAGGTGTTCGGCCGTGATGTCCGGGTCCATCAGGTATTCGTTCTCGCCGGGCACGTAGAGCCAGGTGCCGTTCTCGGCGACCGCCGGCATTGAACGGTTATGGATCAGCCGGCACATGGCTTCGACAAACGGCTGCGGCCGCCCGCTGCAGACGGTGACTACTGGGCGGTCGCGCTGCTCAGTGGCCAGGCGGTTGTACTGGCCCACCTGTTGCAGAGCCGCTACGTCAAACGGGGTGGCGCTCTCCGGCGCGAGGCAGCCGTCGATGTCGCAGATCACCAGGTCGAAGGGGCCGCTGCTATGCTGTGGGTTCATGGTGCTGTCGGCGATGGAGTGGAGATTTACATATCCTCGGGCAATGCCGAGTGCCATGGCATCCGATTTACGTGCCATCGCAGAGAAGGCTCGATCTCACACCCTGACAACTCTACTCGTCCAGCAGCGAACGCCATAGGGTGACGTGCGGAAACATGGAGGCCAACAGCCGGGCCGCGGCTTTGGTGCGCACCTGCAATTGGCCGCGGGCGTGGGCCGCCGGCAGGTCGAGCTGCCCCAGCAGCAGCCGATCGAATTGGTCCTGGCTGCACGCCAGATCCCATCGCCGGCTCGCGGTTCCGACTTCCAGTCGCGAACTGCGGCGAGTCACCACCAGGCGGTGATCCACATCGTCCACGCGCAGCCGCAGCTCCAATGGGCGCGGCAGATGGGCGTGTTTCGACCGCGCGTAGAGCAGCGGGAACAGTCGCCGCACCAGCTCTTGCGCATCGAGCAGCTTGAGCATCAGTGCCGGCCCGCCGCAGGAAGGCTTTGCGTGCCAGGTGCCGCCGGCAGTTACGAGCAGCTCATGTAGCACATCGTCCGCGGCGGTCTGTAGAAAAATCGTGGGATGGTCCCGCTCGATCGCCTCGCGGCACGCCCTGGCCAGGAGCGCCACCGCGGCGCGGGAGTGGCCCGGCAGCACGAGCAGCTCGACGACTCTCGCCCGCGAAAGCACTGTGTAGCCGACGATGTTCGGCGCCGCGTCGCCGAACTCCATTGTGTCGGGCCCCTCGACGGCGACAATGATCTGATCGAACGCGCGGCGGCTGGCCAGCCAGTGCCAATAGGCTTCGCTGCGCGAGAGCGGCCCGTGGCGATCCGCCGTGGCGGACTCGTACACTCGCAACAGCGCACGCAACTCAACGTGCCGCCAGATGCGGGTGTGCAGTTCGCGCGTGCGTCGAGAGGAATCCTCCTGCGCCGATAGTTGCGCGAGGATATCTCGGGCGTTTGCGCGGGAGTATCCCTGCTGACGGGCCGGAAACCAATCGGACTGAGAGAGCACCGCGTCCGCGTCGCCCCAGGCCGTGCCCACCACGGCGCCGCCTTCCCACATCTGCGACTGGGCGGTGGCGAGCAATCGATCGGTCCAGCCTGCGGCCGCGTATTCCGGCAGAACGGTTAGCCCCCCGAGATCGGTCACCGGCAGCGAGACGCCGCCGAAGCCCATTTCGCGCTTCGCCAGTTGGGCGTGGGCGACGATTCGGTCGCCGTGCCGCACCAGCAGGCGGTCGCACGGCTCGTAGTAGGGATTGTCGAGCGATGCCTGGAACTGCTCGCGCGACGGCCCCTGGTGAACGGCCAACAACAGCGAGTGGACGGGCACGTGATCGCCCGCGCTTGCCGTGTCTATGTACGGCGACGATGGCCGCGACAAATCCGGAGAGAGGATCGCCGGCTCGGCTTCATGCCGCCGGCTGTCGCTAGTGGCGGTCGATCCCTGGCTGGATCCGGCCGGCGTATAGCGCGAGGCAGGTGGTGCGCGCATCGCTCGAATCCCTTCTGGCTGGGCAGGATTGATCCATCAACGCCCATACCTTACGAAGACGCGCCGGAAAGTTCCAGTAGCAATCGCCTTAATCTTTCTTCCGGAAAGAGACAAAAGGCGTACTCGCGCGAGGAGAGCACCGCCTCGGTTTGCAGTCCGGCCGTCACCCGATCGCGCTTGTCGAGCAACCGCTCGCGTTGCGTTTCGACATATGTCTGCAGGGCACGATTGGCTGAGGTGATCCCCTCGTGCCGGGCGCGGCCGTCTGTCTCCGGCGGTTGCGACTCGATCCATCGGCGCTTCGCCTGCACGTGTCTCTCCAACTCGCCCAGCTCGCCGCCACGACGCACAGTCTGGCGATCGATGTGCTTTTCCGGATGGAACGTCAGTTCCCGCAGCATCCAGCGGACGTGTCGCAGATCCTCGGGCGTGGTCGGTTCGTGCTGGACGGGCAGCCGGCAAGTGGCCGACAGGACCATGAACTCCGGCGGCTGCAAGCCGAAGAAGCGGTCGATCAGCATGTCGGTCAGCTCGTCGTATTTTGCGCCGCCGATGCCGTGCAGGAACAGATCGCCCAACATCACCCGGGCGTACATCGTGGTGGCGATCGCTCGGGTACGGATTTTCACGCCCTGTTGCGCTTGCGCGGCCAACACTTCGGCGGCGGCGGCGCCGTCACTCTCCGGCGAAAGATCGAGCGGAAGCTCCCAGCCGTTCAGATCCGAAAGCACGATCCGGTCGCCCGCGCGCCGGGCGAACAGCCTCCGCCGGCGCGGCGAGTCGGTCTTCCAGACCCAAAACGGCGCCTCCAGCCAGTCGTCGTGCACGCCGAGGTTCGGCACCGGGTGCGCCTTGCTGCGGATGCCGTTTTGCCGCCGATAGTCGGCCAGCGCGCTGTTGTACGTCTCCGAAAACCGCGGCAGTTGGGCGACAAGGTGAGCCACGAACCAGCAAAACGCGTCCGACTCGCACACCGCACTATGCGGCAGTTCCAGCGTCTCCAGCCCCCACTGGCCTTCGAGCTGGTGCCGCGCCTGGGCAAGGCACTGCCCCAGGTTCTCGTTCTCTTCCGCGCGGCGGACCGCCGAGGCCCACCAGGTTTCCACGAGTGGATGCGGCACCAGCGGCCGAATGGACTCGGTCGCCCGGCGGCCAAATGAGGTGAAAGTGTCGCGGTCCGCAATGCGGCGCTCTTCATACGGCATTTCATGCGTGCGGGCATCGAGAGGCATATACTGCACGACCGGCTGTTCGATGCTTCCCCCAGGCACCCGGACCGCGGCATTGTCCACGGCGTCGTTGTCGATCAAGAGGTTGACGCCTACGCCGGCATGTTCGACCGCCAGCCGCGAGAGCGCGAAGTTCTTGAACCACACGCCGGGGTGAAAAAGCTGCGGCTGATGACCGGCCAAGAGGATCGGCGGGGCGTCGAGGGTGGCTTCGAGATTGGCGCCGCGCATCGTGGCGGCGAGTGCTTCCAGCCGCCCCAGAAGCGCATCGCCCACGTCGCGGTATTGCCGCGTATAGCGAAGCGCCGCGGCGACGAACTGCCGGCGGGCCGGGCCGGCTAGTTGTGCGATCGACCGCCCTTGCAGATCGTAGTCGCCGGCGGCGCGGCGCTGCGCGTTGGTGGCGAGCAGTTCGCCGACGGCGGTCAGCGGCGGTTCGATGAGAGATTCACCGTCGTTGCGCGGGGCGCGCAAGCGGCGATGGTCGACCTCGCTACCCATCAGCATCGTCCGGAGCCCTGACCACACAGCGCCTCGGGATCGGCCGAGCGCGATTGGGCTCCGATGGCGGCCATCGCCCGATCGAGCACCTCGCGGTAGTACGCCAGCCGCGTGCGGCCGTCGTCCAGCGAACCGCCGAAGCTGCGCTCCTCTTCCAGGTAGATCAGCGGCACGGGCAACTCGACGATCCGCAGCCCCAGGTGGGCCGCTTGCACCCACAGCTCCAGCGGCATCGCATAGCCTTCGTCGCGCAGCTCCACGTCGGCCAGTGCGGCGACGCGATAGGCCTTGAAGCCGCAGAAGGCGTCGGTCAGCGACAATCCCAGCCGCCGGTTCACTTCGCGGGTGATCTGTTCGTTGATGCGGCGACGATCGGCGGGCGGCTGGCTGTCGCCGGGGAACTCCTGCAGGTAGCGACTGCCCGAGACGATGTCCACCTCGCCGGTGCAGGCCGCGACGAACTCCGGAATCCGCTGCGGCTCGTGCTGGCCGTCGCAGTCGATGGTCACCAGCACGTCGTAGCGGTGCCTGACTGCATGATCGAACGCGGTCCGCAGTGCCGCCCCATAGCCGCGATTCTGCTCGTGCCGCAGGTTCCAGATGCTCGGCCGCTTTGCCAATCGCTCGCTCGTGCCGTCGGTCGAGCCGTCGTCGACGACGAGGATTTCCGGGCTGTAACGCTGAATCAGATCAAGGACCGCATCCACGTGGGAGACTTCGTTGAAAACCGGTAGTGCCGTCAAGAAACGTGGAGGCATGGGAAAACCAGGAGGATTGGGTTGGCGAATGAATGAGCCGCCAGTCGGGCAGCGGTTCCATTCTAAGGGCACGCCTAGGCGAGTCAACGAAGCGGCGATGGGGGCGGAAGCCGCTCGAATAGGCCGATTTTACGCGTCAGGGAAGCGGGGTGGACACTGCGTTGAGACAGCGCCGGGGCGGCGCGGCAAGCGATCAATTCAATCGCGGCGGAAGTCGACCGCCTGGGCCTGCGTTTGGGTGGTGTACCAGTACGTCCACGCTCGCTGGTCGTAGCCGAAGGTTTGGCCGTCGGCCAACTCGACCAGCGCGCTGAGCACTTCGCGGTTGGAGATTTCCTGCTTGACGTTTCGTGGTTTGTTGCCGCCGAAGCCGAAGGTTCCACCGCCGCCGGGGCTGAAACTGGTGCTCATCTGGCCCGGGTTGCCACTGGCGATCTTGGTGCGATGCGTCGTCACTAGCGCATCAATGAGCGGAATGACTGCGTCCTGGTTGCCCAGCCGGCGCAGGCCGACAGCCGCGCGGTTGACGACGGCGTTGTTGTTGTTCTTCAGCGCCCGGACGTAACGCTCCTGGATGGTCGGCCGGTCGAGGCTTTTCAGTTGGTCCAGGCAGGTGAGCCGGACCTCCTCGTCGTTATCGGTTATCGATAAATCCACCAGCGTATTGACCGCCAGCGCGGACTGCGTCTGCGCCAGCGCGCGGATCAACAGCAACTTGACCGGGCGGCGGGATTCTTCATCGAGCAACTGCGCGAGCGCTTTGGCGGCGGCCGGATCACGAATCGCTGCGATCTGCTGCACGGCCTCGTTCGCGCGGTCGCGGCGGCTGTCACCGATCCAGTCATGCCATTGCCGCAGCTTGCGGAACCAATCGATTTGAGCCGCATCGATCTTACGGTTCTGCTCGATGATCTCCACTTCCTGCGCGGTGCGATAGGAGCCTTCGAACAGCACCATCCCGCGTGCGGTCATCTCTTCGGCGCGAGTGAGCCATTGGCCGTCGACGTCGCGATAGCCCAGCAGCCGCCGCGCTTCGGCATGATCCGGCTGCAGGCGGACGATTCGCTCCAGATGCGATCGACGCTGCGCGTCCAGCCCATTGTCCGCGCACCACTCCGCCAGCTTCCAGTGACTCTCCACCGTGTCCGGCAGACCGTGGCGAAGCGTCTGGTAGCGCTCCAACTCCGGCGTTACGCGAATCGCTTGCGCGACGCGGCGGGAGTCGATTGTCAATTGCACGCCGCTTTCGGTGCGCAGCGTGTAAGTCAATGCAGCATTTGCCGGCGCGCTCACCAACTCGCCGCGTAGCCGGCTGCCGTTGTCCAGTACGAAGATGTAGGCATCGTCCCCGCGCGCAGCAGATGCCATGCCGGCGCACAATAGCGCCGTCAGGGCAACGTGCCACTTGATCGCCGCGCTAGGCATCGGGACTGTTCTCCTGCATTGCGGCAGGGCCGCCGCTGGGGGAATTACCTTTTCCATTATACGCGACAGGTTGGCCCCTCGCTCCGTCGAACTGCCGCCTTAGCACTTTCCCAGGAATTGTCGGCTTTTTGCCACCAGGCTTCGGCAAGTCGCGTGTTGACCGTCGCACTGCGACGGGGGGAAAGGCCTTGGGGAGACGTACTGCGCCGGCTGCACGCGGCGGACGAATGGCCGCTGGTTTGGCATGCCGTCTGCAAAACCAGCTCTGTATTGCGCTGCGCGCTTTCCGCGCCGGGCGACCCGATACCCGTGCTGCCGCCCCTCGCCCTTCACGACGGAATGCTGCACGACAAGGAGACCTCACGATGGCCGAAGCCCATTTCAAGCTGTTCAGTCCGGCGTTCGAGCCCAACGGGCCCATCCCGCAGCACTTCACCTGCGACGGCAAGAACATCTCGCCGGAGGTCGGCTGGATGCACCCGCCGGACGGGACGCGGAGCCTGGCGCTGGTGGTGGACGACCCGGACGCCCCCAAAGGAACCTTTACGCACTGGGTGCTGTTCAATATTCCCGCCGGCACCGACAAAATTCCAGAAGCGGATAGCAGCGTCGGCGTGCCGGGCCGTAACAGCTTCCAGGCGACCGGCTATGGCGGCCCCTGCCCACCACCGAACCACGGTGACCACCGGTACTACTTCCGGATGTTTGCGCTGGATTGCGAGTCGCTCGATCTGGAACCCGGCACGACGAAGAACGAACTGGAGAAAGCAATGGATGGCCACGTGTTGGGCGAAGCGGAGTTGATGGGGCGCTACAAGCGGCAGACCGGCTAAGGTCGCGGTCCCAGACAGGAATGTCTGTGCCACCAGTCATGGTCACAGACAAGAATGTCTGTGCCACGACCCTACGCCGTTGACGCCTCCAGCACCGGCGATTCACGCCCCTGCCGGGCAAAGATCGCGTCCATCGCCGCGCGAATCATGTGCGGCGGGATAAAGGCCAGGTTGCCGATCAGCATCACCAGGCCGAAAGTGATCATCCCCAAGCCGATGGCAATGCCGCCGTGAACCGCCACAGCGCCAATCAGCATGATCGGCCGCCACAACCGGTGCCACACCAGCGCCACGTAGAACAGTTCCCAAAACACGGTGGCGTGCGTCATCAAGGCCACCAGCTTCGGCCAGTCAGCCAGCCAGGTCATGTCGATCGACTGATATTCCAGGTTGGCGAGCGCCATCCAGACGGCGGTGCCGTCCCACCAAGCCGTGCCTTGCAGCTTCCCCAGGCCGGAAAACAAATAGATGATGCACATGTGCAGTTGAATCAGGCGAATCGCCACGTTCGCGCTCACACTGGGCGGCGGCGAAGGCAGCGGCGCCCGCGAGCGGCGGCGAGCCAGCAGGCGGTCCACCGACCAGTAGGCTCCGCTGGGACCGAGCATCAGGTACATGGCCAGCATGCAGTTGATCTTGTCCAGTCCGAACAGCGCGCCGGGCACGCGGCCGGTGTACGAGACGGCGATCACGTAGGCCAGCACGGCCACGATGCGGCTGTGGTAACCGACGGTGAGCATCGCGAAGACGACCAGCCCGGCGATGTGCACCGTCCACAGCAGCCACGCCGAGTCGATCCACCAAAAGTAGCTCCAGGCGTAACTGCTCTGTTGGAGCGTGGCGATCACTTCGCGCGGCAGCCAGCCGCCCTGCCCGAAGAAGGCCTCCAGGTCGAGCGACCACACCAGGTGCGTGTACAGCAGCATCAAGCCTGCGCAGATGCGGATGAAGCTGAGCGTGGCCGGGTCTTGCGGCCGAAACCAGAAGCGGTTCCAGCCGGCGACGACCTGTTCGAAGTATTCGCGGATTGCCGCGCCGATGTTCATGGCCGCTCGTCCTGCAAGTGCCGGGTGACCTGGCCGTCGGCCGTGACCGTGACCAGAGGGCGCGACTCGTAGGTCCGCGGGTCGTCCAATGCCATGCCCGCTAGCACTTCATCCGGCCGCGCGAGGTAATGCGTCACCAGTTCTGTGCGAATCCATCGCGCGTCGTGCTCGTCGAGCAAGTGCCGTGCGTAGGCGACGTCGATCTGCTCGGGCAGCCAGCGGCGCTGTTCGCTGAGCATGAAGTGCCGGTGGTAACGCAGGCGGGGCTGCTGCTCGTTCAGGTTCGGAAAGGTTCCTTCGATCGGCGTTCCGTCGGCCTTCTCGCCCGTGTAATGGACCAGCGCGCTGGGACCGGGATCGGGGGCGAAAAAGTGATACCCGTGGTTCAGGTACGCTGCGTCGAGGTACGGCCCCAACATGCGGGCCATCCAGGGCACCAGCGGCCACTCAGAGCGATCCTCGCCAAGCTGCTGCGGCACGGCCACGTTCATCGGCGCGATGAACACCGCCGTCAAATGCAGTACCAAGAGCAGGCTCACGGCGGCGCGCACCCAGGGCCGGTCAAACCCGGAGACGGCTGGGGGCGGTGGGTTGCGAGCTGCGACCATGGCTGGGGGTAATATCGGCTCGGTGTGCGGACTAGGAAAAGAATAACGGATCGCGCCGACAGGAGCCCGAAAAACGAAAAAACCCTCGCGCCGCCAAGTAGCAGCGCGAGGGTTGTATCGATTGAACTGGCGATCCGCCCCGTTAGCGACCGACCCGTTAGCGACCGGCCTCTGCCAGCTCGGCCACCTGCGGCTCGTCAAACTGGAAGCTCAACGCTTGCGGCTTGCCGCCTTCCAGTATGATCGACTGGCTCTTGGTAAGCGTGCGGTCGTCGACCTGAAGCGTGACGCGGACCTCGTAGTTGGGCCACTGCTCGCCCCGGGCGAGCTTCGCGGTAGCGAACTCACGCACCGAGCCGGTCATGCTGGTCTCGTTTCCAGCAAGGAACACCTGAGCGCCCGACGGCACGTTCAGCGTCAGCTTCGTGTTGACCGGGGTGTCGGCGACTTGGCCGTCCTGCGCGGTCTCATTCAGTTCGAAGGCCACATCGGCGCTTCCGCCGGCGGTCAGCCGAACGGTCTTGGTTTCTTGGATCAGCTCGCCGTTACGCTCGATCTCGGCCCGCACCTCGTAGGTGTAGGTCCGCCCGGGCTGCAGGCCACGGGAGATGTAACGGCGCTGGGCACCCAGGCTGCGGGTCGGCGTGTCGTTCACGAAGATCCGCGCTTCGGCCGGCACTTGCACCGTCAGCGTAGCGGCCGAGCGGTTCGGACCGTAAGCCGGATGGCTGGCTGCGTCCGCGGCTGCGGGCGGAATCGGCGGATTCGGATCTGTCGGCGGAACGGCCGGCTCACCAGGCTGGCCCGGCTGCACCGGAGGCAGCGGAGCGTCGCCCGGAACGCGATACGCCGGGTAGACCATCGAGCCGCCGGCCGAAGCACTGGCAGCGCTGTAGCCGTGGCTGAAACCGCCATAGCCACCCGATCCGCCCGAGCTGCCGCCGCCGGAGTGATAGTACGCACGATGGTTCCAGCGATGGCGGTGACCCCATCCGCCGTGAGAACTACTGCCGCCGCTGCTGCTACCCCAGCTCCCGCCGTAGCCGCCGCCGGAGCTGCCGCCAGAACTGCCACCGGAGCTGCCGTAACCGCTACCGGAACCATGACCGAACGCCATGACATCACTGCTAGCAACGGCCACGACGGCCAGTGCGGCAAACGCCGTCACAATCAGGCGCTTCAAAGTAGTTCTCGCCATCGCAACAACCTCTCGAATTTTGCTAGGGGGTGTGAATCCATCCAGTTTCACCAAAACATACCAAGCCTAGCACGCAATTCAAGCAGCTTGGGAAGTTTTTCACGGAATCGAAGACTAGGAAATATGGGACTTCTGAGAGATTTGGCCAGATAGATCCTGGCCATTGACAACGCCCCTGCAACATGGTCTGGTTTGTCGCGAAAGCACTGCTTTGCTTGGGCCCTCACCACGCCGCCGTCCGTCCGCCTGGGGGGAGAGTATGGATGCAACCTCCTTTCGAATAGAGGCTTACGACGCCCAGAGAGTCGGCTGCGGCGGCTCGCGACAAACTGTCGTGCCCGGATATGTCCCCTCATGAATTCCGAGCTCGTTTGGCAAACCGTTTTTGGCCTGGCCGGCGGGCTCGGCATCTTCCTGTTGGGCATGAAGCACATGTCCGAGGGGATGCAGGCGGTGGCCGGCGACAGCCTCCGGCGGCTCATCAGCTCGGTTACCAACAACCGCTTCATGGCGACCACCGTCGGCGTGCTCGTCACCATGCTCATCCAGTCCAGCTCGATCACCACGGTGATGGTGGTCGGCTTCGTCAACAGCGGGCTGATGCAGCTCAGCCAGGCGGTTGGGGTGATCATGGGCGCCAACGTCGGCACCACGATCACCGGATGGATCCTGGTACTCAACGTGGGCAAGTACGGCCTGCCGCTGCTGGGCGTTTCCGCCTTCGTCTACCTGTTCGCCCGGCAGGACCGCTGGCGGTACATCGCCATGACGACACTCGGCGTCGGCATGGTCTTCTTTGGTCTGGAGTTGATGAAGGACGCCTGCGCGGGCATTCGTGATCTGCCGCAGTTCGCCAATATGCTCGCCCATTTTCGCGCCGACAGCTACGTAGGCGTGATGCTCTGTATGCTGACCGGCTGCGCGCTGACCGCCGCGATTCAGTCCTCCTCGGCGATGCTCGGTCTGACAATGTCGCTGATCGCCACCGGAGCGATCCCCTATGAGACGGGAGCGGCGCTGGTGCTGGGGGAGAACATCGGCACCACGATTACGGCGCTACTGGCCTCGCTCACGGCGACCGCCAACGCCCGCCGCGCGGCCTACTTCCACGTGCTGTTCAACATGCTGGGCGTGCTGTGGATATTCCCGATTTTCTTCTGGTATGTCGATTTCGTGCCATGGCTGTTGCAGGCGGACGTACACCAGGTAGTGATGATAGACGGGGAAAGGACGGTACCAGAGGCTCCATTCGCCATCGCCGCCGTTCATACGATCTTCAACCTCACCAACACGATCCTCTTCTTCCCGTTCGCGCCGCTGCTGACGCGTTTCTTAAAGCGGGCGGTGCCCGACAGGCCGCACAAGGAAAAGCCGCATCTGACCAGTCTCGACGTGCGCATGCTGGAGACGCCGATGATCGCCGTCGAGCAGTCCCGGGTGGAAATCCTGCGGATGGCCGACAGTTGCAAGAAGATGATGAACTGGCTGCGGCAGGCGCTCACGCAGGACGAGCCGGACCACAAGCTCGTGCAGAAGATCTTTCATCGGGAAGAGGTGCTGGACACGATCCAGGACGAAGTAGTCGACTTCATGACCGACCTGTTGGCGGCAAGCCTTCCCCACCGGGTGATCGAGGAAGGGCGCCGGCAGATGCGGATGGCAGACGAATATGAGTCGATCAGCGACTATATCGCCAGCATCTTGAAGTTCGACCTCAAGCTCCGCCAGCAGGGGCATCGGTTCGACGAGCAGCAGCTCCGCGAGATTCTCGACCTGCACGACATGGTGGCCGAATACCTCAAACTGATCAGCTCCGCCTATGAGCAACGCTATCCGGAGATCATCACCAAGGCACATTCGATCGGGTCGGAGATCACGCACCTGGTCAAGGACCTGCGCGACAAGCACCTCGACAGCATCACCGAGGAAAAGGGGCAGCCCCGCATCAGTGTCGCCTATACGGCCACGCTGAATTCCTACCGCCGCGTACGGGACCACGCGCTGAACATCGCCGAAACGCTGGCGGGGATGAAGTAGTAGCGTCCGCTGTCAGGCACCCTTCTGTTGTCGCTCGCGCTCGTGAGAGTTCAGTCGAACCCCAGCGCAAGTCTGAATTCTCGCGAACTCAGCTATAGCTATGGGATTGGCCTGGGAGCAGCGATTCGGTCGGGCGTATAATCCGCCCCCCGCTACGGCGTTTTCTGGACCGTTCCTCCTGCTCACCAAGGCGCATGATGCACCGCGACATGTGGCTTCGACGCATGCCCTGGATGCTGCTCACCGTTGCGCTGGTGTTGATCGCGATCGGCTGGCACGGCATTTCCCGCAGTGCGGAGTTGGGCGGCGCGTCGGAGCGCCTGGTGCGCCAGCAGATCGTGTGGTCGGTACTGGCAGTCGGGGCCATGCTGGCGGTGGCGATTCCGAACTACCGCCGCCTGTGCCGGCACAGCTACCTGGAGTTCGTCATCACGCTTGCGGCGCTGGTGCTGGTCTACTTCTTTCCGGCAGTCAACGGCGCGAACCGCTGGATTCGCCTGGGGCCGGTGGGATTTCAGCCGTCGGAGTTCGCCAAGCTCGCATTCGTGCTGGCGCTTGCCCGATACCTGATGTACCGCGAGAACTACCGCCGGATGCGTGGGCTGTTGATGCCGCTGGGGATTGCGATGGTTCCCATCCTGTTGATCCTGCGGGAACCCGACCTGGGCACGGCGTGCGTGTTTCTGCCCGTTCTTTTCGCAATGCTGCTGGTGGCGGGGGCTCGCTGGCGGGATCTGGCGGTCGTGGCGGCCGCGGGGCTGGCCTGTCTGCCGGTACTGTGGACGCAGATGAGCGGCGAGCAGCGATCGCGAGTCACGGCGCTCGTTCACCAAAACGCGCCGGAGGAGAAGCCCGCCGAGCAAGCGTACCATCTGCATCGGGCGAAGCAGATGATTGCGCTGGGCGGTATGTGGGGGAGCCGCGTCAGCGGGCCGGCGGTCGATCAGCGCGGCGCGTATCACGTCCCGGAGCCGGCGACCGATTCGATCTTCGTGGTCCTCGTCGAACGCTGGGGCCAGCTCGGCGCCGCCGTGCTGCTGGCGCTGTTCTTGATTCTTGCCTGGCGCGGGTTGGTCGTCGCCGAGCAGACGTCCGAACCGTTTGGCCGGTTGGCGGCGGCCGGGATCGTGGCGCTGTTTGCGGTCGAAGTCGTGATCAACACCGGCATGATGGTCGGGCTGCTGCCGATTACCGGACTATCGCTGCCGCTAGTCAGTTATGGCGGGTCGGGGCTGCTGGCGCACGCTCTGGCTGTTGGACTTCTGCTGAACGTTGGCCTGCACCCGGGCTATGAAGTGGCCAAAGAGCCGTTTCGCTTTCGAGAATGATGTGTAGCTGAATTCGTGAGAATTCAGGATTGCCCCAGGGTCGGCTGCCCAAACGCCAAAGAATTGCCTCTGCTGGACGACTTAAGACAAGGGCCAAAGACGCACTGCTGGACAAAGCCAGCAGTGGCACTCGAGAGTTAGCTGAATTCGTGAGAACTCAGCCTTGTCACGAGAGCGGCCGAACCTTCACGAGTCCAGCTACAACGTCAACGATCACCGGCGGCGCGGGACGACGCGCATTTGCAGATCGTCAAACGCGATCTCGCCCACCGCGCCAAGCATGTCGAGCCGGAAGATCGCTTCGCGGGCGTTAGGCGGAACCACCACGCGCGTGGCATCGCGGCGCCAGTCGAAGGTGCCCACCCAAGGGCCCAAGCCGCCGTGGCCGATCATCGCACGGCTGTCATCATAAAACGTGACCATCAAGCTGGGCATCTGCCGCCGATCCTGCCCGGGTTGGAGACTGTTGCCACGAACCGATGCGGACACCTCCAACAGCGCAACGGCGCGTCCGTCGATGGCAAAGCCCTGCAGTGCGCGGCTGCCGCGGCCGGGTTCCGCGTTGCGCAGCGTGATATAGTTTTGTCCCTCTCTCGCTTGCTCCGGGTCTTCGACCAGCGTCAATTGGCGCTGGTAGTGCCAGCCGGAAGGGCTCTCGCCGCCTTCCAGCAGCGACTCAAAGCCGCCGTTGACCAGCGTCGGATTGGTGGGGTTCGGCTGCACGTCGCGGGCTACTTCGGCCTGGCCGGTCATCGGCACGAATAGCGTCGGCCGCAGAGCCTGACGCTCCAGCTTGCCGTCTTTCTTTGCAAAGCGGTAGAGCACTTGTTGATACCGCTCGCCGACTGGCACGATCATCAGCCCGCCTTCGGCCAGTTGATCGACCAGCGGCTGGGGAACGTCCTCCGGCGAACAGGTGACGATGATCTTGTCGAACGGGGCGTGCTCGGGCCAGCCGAGAAAGCCGTCGCCGATGCGCGGATGGACGTTCTCGTAATCCAGCCGGCGCAGCGTCTTGGCCGCCCGCTCTCCGAGCGACTCGACGATCTCGATCGTGTAGACCTCCTTGACCAGCGGGCTGAGCACGGCCGCCTGATACCCGCTGCCGGTGCCGATCTCCAGCACACGGTCGGTCGGCTGCGGGTCGATCTGTTCGGTCATGTAGGCGACGATGAACGGCGGCGAGATCGTCTGCTGCTCCCCGATCGGCAGCGCCATATCGTAATAGGCTAGGTGGCGCGAGTTGGGCAGGACGAACTCGTGCCGCGGCGTCTGCCGCATTGTCTCAATCACCCGCGGATTGGTGACGCCCGCCTGGACGATCTCCTCGTCGACCATCCGGTTGCGCGCCAGGGCGAATGGATCGAGACGCTGGGCGAGAGACGTATTCGCGCTGGCGGAGAGAAGGGTGAGGAGGAGACAGGCAATCGACAGAGCTCGCACGTATGCATCTCCGAGAAGAACAGGCAAACGGAGGCGGGAATCGGGCGATCCACGTGTAACTATTATGGCATATTCGCCACGGGCGGCCAAAATCCCCTCGGCACTCCGGTCGCTGTTTCGCATCCCCGAGCGTAGCTATAATGGCCGGCGCCACCTGAGCCTGCTTCCCACCTCGACAGAAGGATCAACGATGAAGATGCCGCACCCCGCACAGAATTCGACGATCAGCCGCCGCCGATTCCTAGCCACCAGTGGTGCCCTGGCCGCCGGAGCCTTCCTAGCCAGCGAGCAATCCTGGGCCGCCCTGCCGGACGAGCAGAAGTACAAGAAGGCCGTCAAGATCGGCATGGTGCAGGTGGATGGCACGCTCAGCGAGAAGTTCGCGCTGCTCAAGCGGCTCGGTTTCGACGGCATTGAGATGGACAGCCCGAATGATCTGCGGCTGGAGGACGTGCTCCGGGCCCGCGAAGAATCCGGACTGACGATCCACGGCGTCGTCGACTCCCGCCACTGGAACGACGACTATCGCCTCTCGCATCCAGATGCCGAGGTCCGTGCGCGTGGCGTCGAGGCGCTCCAGACCGCGCTGCGCGACAGCAAGGCGTACGGCGGAACGAGTGTGCTGTTGGTGCCTGGCCGCGTGGGCCCGGACGGAACGTACGAACAGGCGTGGGAGCGATCGCAGGCGGAGATCCGCAAGGCGATCCCGCTGGCCGAAGAGTTGGAGATTCACATTCTGCTGGAGAACGTCTGGAACGACTTTCTCACCGATCCGGCCGAGACAGCCAAGTACATCGACCAGCTCGACTCGAAGTGGGTGGGTGCCTACTACGACGTCGGCAACTCGCTGCGCTACGCCCCGCCGACCGAGTGGATCAACGCGCTCAAGCACCGCATCATCAAGCTCGACATCAAGGAGTACAGCCTGAGCAAGGCCAAAGAGGAAGGCGCTTACGCCGGCTTCGACGTGAAGTTGCTCGAGGGCGATTGCAACTGGCCGCAGGTAATGCGCGCGCTGGAGTCGATCGGCTTTTCCGGCTGGGGGACGGCGGAGATCCCCGGCGGCGGCGAAGAGCGCCTGGCGGAGATTGCCCAGCGGATGGACCGCATCTTCGCGAGTTAGTCCGCAAAGTCGCGTTAACCGTCCGCCGCGGCCGATTGAATTTAACCGACCGCAGAGTTTTGCGCGGCAACATTGTTGCGGCCGCTGCCACCGGTGCCCGTGGCAAACCTTCCCGTGCTTGCCTGTCCGTCTCGGCCGGCGTTTTCATCGAGTCGCCGACCTAGCCGATCCGAATCCTTGTCTGTGGCTCAGATCACGGAAGGCACGGAGGCAGTGGCATGGAATTTCGCCGCAACCGCACCACGGGACGACTCGTCATCTGCATCGATCTTCCTTCCTCTGTCCAACAGCGGGCGTCGGCCCAAAGTTCGCAGCAATCCACTGTGAAGTGGTTGATGGGCGCGCTTTCGCGCGTGGGGCTGCCCGCCACGTGGGCCGTCGACGAACCGGCCGGCAGTTGGATCGCTTCGGCGCTGGCAACAAGCAACGTACCGCATGAAATCGCTTTGCTGGGCGAAGCGAGTTGGGTGGGCAGCCGCGTCGGCCGCAGCCGGTTCGCCCGCGAGTTGGGACGACGAGTGCTGGCGGCGCGCAGTACAGGGCTGGGCCTTAGCTCGCTCGTGCCGCGGGGGACGTGGGTCGACGATCACCTCGACCTGCTATTGAAGTACGGAATCACCGCGGTGCGGGGGATGCTCGACGAAGCCGGCCGCTCCCGCATCCCGGCGGCACCGCACGCGCTGCACTTCGGCCTGTGGGAAGTGCCCGGTTCGATTTCACTGCCCGGTGGTTCCACTTGGATGCCCGGCGGAGGCCGCGGCGCGCATGCCCGGCGGGTTGTCCGCCGCGCGGCCCTACAGGGCCATACCGTGCAAGTGGTAATCGACCTTCCGCGGCTGGCGAATGGGGGCGACGCCGCTCGACGCGTGGTCGAGAGCGTATTGCGTCATGCCGCTCGCTGGTGCGAAGAAGAGAGTCTTACCGTCGAGACGCTCGCCGGTCTGGCGGCGCAACTGTCGCACACGCCGCAGGCGGTGCCGTCGCGCTCGATTCTGCGCAAGGCAGGCTAGTACACGTCCCTCTTCCCCGCAGAGAGGGGATTCGAAAGCTGGCGAACCCCAACGCCGGAGTTTGCGCTCGTTCGCAACGGAAGGCACGGCTGGGCAAGCCAGCCGTGGCACCCCTAAAAGAAGCCGTGACGGACACTAGCCCAGTTCGCGCAATGCCGACCAGCTCAAGTAGCCCAGGATGGCGGCGGCGGCAATGAAGCAGATGTCCATGATCATGCTGATGCCGCCGAATGGAATCCCGATCGCCAGATCCGCCAGGAACATCAAGCCGATAAGGCCAGACGCGATCAGTCCAAGTATGGTGAGGACTTTCGGCATCTGGTGGGATCCTGCATGGTTCAAGTTTAGGGCTCCGAAACTATTTAGTATAATTCGGGCTCTAGTGTTGTCACCCTGGCCCTCGATGGGAAGTCCCTCGCCGCCATCGTATGGGTTTTACCGCCTATGCCGCCTGGAGTGCACGTGAGGCCAGCGCGGTGGATTGGCTCAAAAGAGCCCAGGGAAAAAACCGTAGTGTACGCATCTCGCGTCCGCTGAAAAGTCATTGCCGTTGCTTTCGAGGCATCTGGTCCGCCCAGACGACTTGCTCACGGTAACCGAACAGGCCCTGCGGACGGCGGCTCCGCGCGAATGATCGCCGCCGCAAAACTCCCACCGATTAACGGCCGAGGAGGAACGATTGTCGCCGCCCACCAACCGCGAATCGCCGCTGCCCGAGGCGCTGCGAGAGCAGATGCCGATCTCCGAAACGTGCATCTACCTCGATCACGCAGCCGTGGCTCCGATCACCCGTCCGGCGGCCGACGCCGTCTGCCGCTGGGCCACCCAATCGGTCCAGCGCGGGGCGACAGTCTGGCCGGAGTGGAGCAAGGGAGTTGAGCAAACCCGTGCCGCTGCCGCCCGACTGATCGGCGCCGATCCGAGCGAAGTCACGCTGGTCGGCAACACGACCATCGGCATCAGCCTGGTGGCCGAAGGTTACCCGTGGCAAGAGGGCGATAACGCGGTGACGTTGGCCGACGAGTTCCCCTCGAACCAATACCCGTGGCTGAACCTCGAGTCTCGTGGAGTCCAGACGCGGCGAGTGCCGACCGATGATGGCCGGCTGGACCTGGACCGGCTGGACGCCGCCTGCGACGAGCGGACGCGGATCGTGTCGATCAGTTGGGTCGGCTACGCCACCGGGTACCGGCATGATTTGGCAACCGTGGCTGAGATCGCGCATCGCCACGGCGCGCTGTTGTTCGTCGATGCGATTCAGGGGCTTGGTGCTTTTCCGCTCGACGTAAGCCAGACTCCGATCGACTTTCTTGCCGCCGACGGTCACAAGTGGCAGCTTGGCCCGGAGGGGGCCGGTGTGCTGTATGTGCGCCGCGAGCATCTCGACCGCCTGCGACCCTGGGGCGTGGGATGGAACAGCGTGGCGCACTCGCACGACTTCACGCACATCGAGCTCGACTTTAAGCCGTCCGCGGAGCGATTCGAAGGAGGGTCTCAGAACATGCCCGGCATGCTCGGGCTGGGCGCCAGCCTGTCGCTGCTCGCGCAGTTGGGTGTCGACAACCTCGCCGGCCAGATCCTCGACGTCACCGACCTGGCCGTGCGGCGACTGGAGGCAGCCGGAGCCCGCGTCGTTTCGCACCGTGAGGGCGAACACCGCTCAGGCATCGTGGCGTTTGAGTTTTCGGGCGCATCGCCTCAGGCGGTGCGTCAACACTGCTTGGAGCGCGGAGTCGTGCTGAGCTGCCGTGGGGGGCGGCTGCGAATCAGCCCACACGCGTACAACACGGCCGAGGAAATTGAACAGGCGGTCGAGGTGATGCGAGAAGCAGCCGATCTGCAGGAATGACGCGAAACCCGCGCGAGACGCAGCCGCCCCGGACCGATTGCATTTACCGCACGGCTGCGGGATGATAACCCGGCCGATGGAGCAAAGGTCGCGGAACGGGGACAGGCACGATGCGTAACGGGTTTCGTGCATCAATTGCCGCTGCCAGCATCGAGCCCGTCGTGTTTTTCTACGTTTCATCGCAGTGGCATCAGCTTGAATCGGTTTTTGTGGGATAGCCTTGGGTATGAGCCGGACTGATCCTCGCATCGCCGTATTTACCGGATCGTTCGATCCGATCACGCTCGGCCATTTGAACGTGATTGAGCGAAGCTGCCGCCTAGTCGATCAATTGATCGTCGGCGTCGGCGTCAACATCGAGAAGCCGCCGCTGTTCACGCCCGAGGAGCGCGTCGAACTGATCCAGCGGACGACAGCCTCGCTGGGGAACGTGGTAGTCAAGCCATTTACTGGGCTGGCCGTGCGGTTTGTCCGCGAGTGCAAGGCCCGGGTGATCATTCGCGGCGTGCGGTCGCTCTCGGACATGGAGCTGGAGTTCACGATGACATTGGCGAACCGCAAGCTCGACCCGGACATCGAGACCGTATTTTTGATGGCCGACGACGAGTTCTCGCACGTCTCCAGTTCGCTCATCAAGCAAATCACGCAATTCGCCGGCGACGAGGAACTGGCGCGGTTCGTGCCCGCGAGCATCATTCCCGACTTGCGGTCCAAGTACAGCCGCGGGGATGGGAGTTAGAGCGGCGCGGACCGCCCTGCGGCAGCGGCCATTCGAGGCGAGCCGCTATTCGCTGGCGGTCAACTTGATCGCCTGTACGACCAGCGCGAGCGATCCGACCAGCGCCAAGATCGTCTTCGCCTGATCGAACCAGCTCTCCCCGGCCAGATCGTGCCACGTGACGATGTTGCTCGCCTTGGCCGTGGCAGTGCCGGAAAGCGCCGCGACGGCGGCCGCCGGCGGAGGAGCTTTGTCGGCGACTTCATGATTCGGTGAACGGGCGGGCGGATTCGCCGCTAGCTCGGTCCGCTCCGCAGGCTCGTTTCGCGAAGTCGCCTGCTGGCTGGCGGCGATCCGCAACGCCTCACGCTGCGACGCCGCGGCCGCGGTGCCACGCCACGCTTCTTCCGACTCAGCGGGCGCGTTCACTTCGGCCGGGGGCATCCGCTGCGGGGTGTTCTCCGCAACCAGCGTCTCGTTCGAGTGGCCGACGTCGGGGGTGATGGTTGTCAGAAACTGGGCCACGCGCCCGCAATAACTGCCGGACGTCGTGCCGTGCCCGGCCCCGAACAGCACCCCGGCCAGTTCGCCCTGTTCATTGAAGATCGGCCCGCCCGAGTCGCCCTGCCGCGCGGCGGTGCTCAACTCCACCATTTCATAGGGGAAGTTCATGCCCGGCGCCACGTACTGCGTGCAGCGTCCGGTCGCCTGGCGATACTCGCCCTGACCGTAGCCGGCGATGGTGAGCAACTCCCCCGGCTGCGGCGCGCGATCCGCCAGCGACACTGGGTCGACTTCGGGCCGCCAGATGACGAGCGCCGCCAGGTCCCAATCGGAGTCGACCTTCAGCACGCTGGCCTTGGAGCGGAAGCCGCCGGGAAAGATCACCTCGACTTCGTCGGCGGAGTCGCGCACCACGTGCCAATTGGTGATTACCAGTCCGTAACGGTCGCGGACGTCGATCAGCGTGCCGCTGCCGTAGGAGGTGCCGCCGTTCTCCGGCACGACTACGCGGACCACGGCCGGGTGCGGCGTATTGGAAACGGCGATGGTGCCGGCCTGCGGCGCGAAGAAGTCGGGGCGCAGCGTTTGCGCCCGGCACGGCGCACTTGCGGCCGAACTCCACAGAATGGTGCAGCATGTCGCCGCGCCGATGCACCACGCGTGCCACCGGGTTCGGCATGTGGCTGCGGTCGTGCGCCAGGTTCCACTGCTGGCTTGTCCAGCGGTGCTCCGTTTGCTCTTGGAATTGGGGTCCACTTCAGGCTCCGGCGGCCGAATTCTCACGAATCCAGCTACGGCCGTGCCCTCACACAGACATGAGCGTCTGTGCCACCCGATGATGCGCCGTGCGCGGGTACGCCGTTGCCGTTTCAACACGCTACCTCGGCTTGATTTTGCGGGCGTCTTCGTTGTCGACGATCAGTCGCAGCAGCCGCAGTCGCAGCGCGTAATACTCCGCCGTTCGCTCGCGCGGCACGCTACGGCCGGTGCGTCGCGTGGACGGTGGGCTATTGCCTTCCCCAGAGGCGCCGGCCGCTTGGGCGTCGAACATCTCCGGGGCGAAAATGCGCAGCGCCGGGCGCGATGGCGGATCCAGGCGCAACGCGGTGGAAGTTGTCGAAACTGGGGGGCTCCAAACGCGTAACATGGCTCGCTCCTAGGCGGCGATGGGGCGGCCGCCTCTTAGCTCCTCGCTCCGACGAGGAAATGCCCGGCCACCGTTGTAGCGGTCGGCAAGACGCTGCAATTCGCGGCGCATCGCATCCTCGGCGAGCTTCGTGAGAGTCAACCGAACGGGGTAACCGGCCAAGTGCACGGCCGCGTTGCGGGCTTCCTCCAACACGTCCAGCGGCAAATACAGGGTCGCTCGGACTTTCGGCTCGCTCACATCACGGGGCTTCATTGCTGCTCCTTGTGCGTCTCGCTTGTTTAAGACTCGATCCATGTCGCGGGGCTTCCTGCCTGACACAACAATGATCGGCACCCGTGCGCACGTTTCTGCAAACGTCTGACGTTTGCCGATTCCTCTTGCCCACGACAAACGCGCGGAGCAAGCGCGCAGCACGACGCAATGCAAGAACGTTCCGCAAGCGATCGAAGTTCGCCGGCTGCCAGAAGCGCAACGTCGCGCACAATCGGTACGGCGTGCGACGGAGAACCGTCACGAAACGGAAACGTTTGTCGACGCTTACCGCCGAGCGTCGGAAGATGTGACGCTTTTCACAATCGCACGGACGACGCCTTCGGTCGTGTAGACCTGGGCCTCTACAGCGGGCGAGTGGCCCAGTTCCCGCAGTACATCGGAGGTGATGGGACTGATCGAGGCGATCTTCGTGCGGCCAAGTCCGTCACCGAACATGCCGATTAGCGACCGGGCGATGGCCGAGCTGGTCACCGTGATCCAGTCGATCTTCCCGGCGGCGAGCGCCTCGGCGACTTCGGGATCGGGCGCGTTGACGTCCGTGCTGCTGTAGGCGACGACCTGCTGGACGTGACCGCCGGCCGCAGTGAGCCTCTCTGCCAAGACCTCGCGGCCGCGGCTCGCCCGGATCAGCAGGAAACGGCGGCCTTTCGCCTGGGGAGCGAGTGCCTCGGCCAGCGCTTCGGCGCGGTAGTCTTCCGGCTGGACGTCCACCCGCAAGTGAAAGTCCAACAGCCGGTGCGCGGTGGCCGGTCCGATGGCCGCCAGGCGCGCACCACCCAGCGCCCGGGCGTCCAGCGCGCGAGACAGCAGGGTTGTCATGAACGCCTCGACCCCGTTCGCGCTGGAGAAGACGATCCAATCGAAGGTGTCCAGTTCAGCGACGGCGCGATCCAGCGGTCCGGAATCATCCGGCGGGCTGATCTCGATCGCCGGTTGAATGAGCACCGCCGCTCCCAGCTCCTCCAAAGCCCCGCGCAATTCGCTCGCTTGCCCGCGAGGCCGGGTGACCAGCACGGTGGTGCCGAACAGCGGTCGCTGGGAGAACCAATCGGCGGTCGACGGCATTGCGGCCACGTCGCCCACGATCACCAGTGCCGGCGGACGCATCTGGCCCGCTGCCAGCACCTCGGCGATCTTCCCCAGCGTGCAACGAATAATCGCCTGGTCGGGCCATGAGCAGCGGCGCACCACTGCCGCCGGTGTCTCCGGCGAGCGGCCAGCCTCGACCAGTGCACGGCTCCACACCGGCGCGGTTGTGACGCCCATGTAGAACACCAGGGTGCCGGGGAAGCGGGCCAGCGCTTTGTAGTCCATGCCATCGTCGCCTTTGCCGGGCCGCTCTTGGCCGGTGACGAAGGCCACGCATGAGGCCGCGTCTCGATGGGTGAGCGGAATGCCGGCGTAACTTCCCGCGGCCACGGCCGCCGTCACGCCGGGAACGATCTCAAAGGGAACGTTGGCGGCGGCCAGGCGCTCCAGTTCCTCGGCAGCACGGGCGAATATGATCGGGTCGCCGCCCTTGAGTCGCACTACGGTCAGCCCGGCCACGGCGGCCTCGATCATGCGGTCGCCGATCTCCTCTTGCGACATGATGCGGCCATGCCCGTGCCGGCCGAGACAGACCTGCTCGGCTTGCGCGGGCGCGTGCTCGAGGATCTGTGGGTTGACCAGATAGTCGTACAGCACGACGTCCGCACGCGCGAGACATTCCATGCCCCGCAGCGTGATCAAGCCGGCATCGCCCGGTCCGGCGCCGACCAGATAGACCTTGCCCACGGAGCTTTTGCTGCGACGGTCCTTCACGCGACCCCTTCGCGTCGGGCAGCGCGGCCACTTTGTGTCGCCCTGCGTAGCTGGTAGAATGGAATACGCTCGAAAACTGCCTTGTCATCAGCGCCTTTGCGGCACGAGATCTCCAGCGCATGTCATCGGAAAACGCCACGGGACGCCAACCGATTCCGCCCGCCAAGCGCCGCCGTCTGCAGCAGCTCTTCGAGCATGGCAGCCGCAACACGGCGCAGGGAAACCATGACTACGCCACCGAGACGTTCACGCAATGCGTCATCGGCGATCCTTGCAACCTGATCTACTTGCAGAACTTTCTCGGCAATCTCCAGAAGAAGTATAACAACAACAAGAAAGGCGGAAAACTCGCGGCCTTGAAGGGCACCGGGGCACGGTCGGCCATCAAAAAGGCCACCGGCAAGGAAGACTGGGACGGCGTCGTGAAGGCCTCGTGCGAGATGCTCAAGCTCAATCCGTGGGACACCACGGCCCTGACCGCGATGGCCAAAGCCTACGAGCATCTCCAGAGCGACGAGTGCCAGCTCCTCTGCCTGCGCACGGCGCTGGACGCCAACACGAAGGATCCGGACATCAACCGCCTGGCTGCCTTGGCGCTGGCACGCATGGGCCAGTTCGATCAGGCGATCGCCTGTTGGCGTCGAGTCGAGCAGGCCAAGCCGGACGACGAAGAAGCCCGCAGGATGATCGGCGATCTGACCGTCGAGAAGACTATTCATAAGGCCGGGTACGAGGAGAAGGCGGCCTCGGGCGAAGGCGTGGCCGCGTCGGCCGCGGGATCAGGAAAAGCGGCGAACTCCGGCCAGGCGACGGTCTCCCGGGATCAAGAGCTGCAAAAGGCCATCGCCAAAAATCCCGAGGAGATTTCCAACTACATCGACTTGGCCGACAGGTACACGAAGAGCGACCAACTTCAGGAGGCGGAAAAGGTATTGCTCAAGGCCCAAGAGGCCTCCGGCGGCGGCGACTTGACGGTCCGCGAGATGCTTGAAGACGTGCAGATGACTCTGGGGCATCGGCAACTGGAGGTCGCGCAGCGGCGCGCCGAACAGGAACCTTCCGACGAGGCGAACAACCTGGTCAAGCGGCTGAAGGCCGAAGTCAACCAGCGCGAGCTGGAGGTGTTCGCCGCGCGGGTGCAGCGAAACCCCTCGAACGTGACGCTGAAGTACGAGATGGGGGTCCGGCTCAAGCGGGCCGGAAAGTTCAAGGAGGCCATCCAGGCATTGCAGAACGCCCGGGGCGACGTCAAGCACAAGGGCCTGGTTCACATGGAACTGGGCGACTGCTTTCACTATATCGAGCAGGACAAGTTGGCCCTGGCCAGCTACCAGAACGCCATCTCCGAGATTTCGGACCGTGATGTTGAGACGAGAAAAAAGGCCCTCTATCGGGCTGGCATCATGGGAATGCGGCTGAAGGAATGGGACGTCGCCGAGGGGCATCTCAGCGAATTGGCCAACCTCGACTTCAGCTACAAGGACGTGTCAAAGTGGCTGGACAAGCTCGGGCAAATGCGTCATAAACAGTAACTTGCCGTTTTCGCCGGATAGCCGGTGAGGACATTTCCCACCTACCTAAATCGCCTGCCGGCCCAGTGCCGGCCATCACGGTACCGACTATGCCCAACCGCCCCAGTTCCAAGAAGCGCCTTCGCCAGAACCTCGCCATCCGGGACCGCAATCGGGCCGCCAAGTCCGCGGTTCGCTCGCAGGTGAAAAAGGTTCGCTCGGCCGTTGCGGCCGGTGACTTGGAGGCCGGTCAGACCGAATTCCATCTGGCGGTCAAAAAGCTGGACAAAGCCGCCTCCAAGCGGTTGATTCACTCGAATCTCGCTGCACGCACCAAATCGCGTCTCTCCGCGGCACTCAAGCGGCTGAAGACCGCCTGACCGGCGGCGGAACTTTTCGCTGAATTCGCCAGAATGTAGCTGAATTCGCAAGAATTCAGACCGGCTCGGGCTATCACAGTGGCACAGACATTCCTGTCTGTGCGCAGCGCGCTAGAAAGGGGACTGGCTCGCTACACGCACGGGCTGGACGAGCCAGCCGTGGCACCCCGGAGACGCCCAACCTGACACCGTCAAGCCGGCTCTCAGGCAGTTCAAGCCAGCCTCGCTACCAGAGGATGCTCTCGGCGTCGAACACGGGGCCGTCGACGCACGTCCGCTTGTAGTCCCAGTGGCCGTCCTCTTGGCGGATCTTCGCCACACAGCTAAAGCAGATGCCGACGCCGCAGGCCATCGGCGTTTCCAGCGAGACGTCGCACGATTCGCCGGCCTCGCGGCAAAGAGCGGCCGTGGCCGCCATCATCGGTTCCGGTCCGCAGCAGATCGTGTGGCAGCCGGTGCTCTCGCGCAGAACGTCGCCGATCAGATCCGTGACCAGTCCGTGGTGACCGGCCGTACCGTCGTCGCTGCTGATGCGGACCTCGACCCCCAGAGCTTCAAAATCTGCCACTCCCGCCAGAAGCTCGGCGGTGCGAACGCCGTAGCAGAGCGTGACGCGGGGGATCCGCTTACGGTGTCGCGGTGGGTCGCCGTACCTCCGCTTGCCAAAGACCTCCTGTGCGAGCGCGAGAAACGGTGTCTGCCCAATCCCTCCGGCGGCCAGCAGCAGATGCGCGCATTCGCGGGGTTCAAACCCGTTGCCAAGCGGCCCCCACATCTCCAGCGGAGCGCCAGCGGCCAGCGCCGCCAGCCGCGAGGTCATCTTGCCGAGCACGATATACACGATATCCAGCCCCACCGGCTCGCCGTGTTCGTCCAGCACGGTGTCGTACAGGGCCAGCGGCCGCCCGAGCAGCGGATCGTTGCAATCGGTCAGCCGCAGCATGACGAACTGTCCCGGCACGATCCGCCGCGCGATCCGCGGCGCGTGCACTCGCACGCGGTAGGTGTCGCGGGCTATGCGAACCTGGTCGACGACGCGAACATGCTCGTAGCACGCGCTGTCGGCGTAATACTTGGCGCTCAGGGGAGGGGTCATTTTCGGCGCTGCGGCCGCGGGGAGCGAGAGGAAGTCTTACTCGGCGATCCGGTCTTCTTCAGTGATCCGGTCTTCTTCGGTGGGCCGTACTTCTTCAGGGGACCGGTCGACGTGCGGCTCTCGCTGGAACGCGGCCCGGGGCGAGCGCCGGAACGAACTTTGCGTTTGGGTGGTTTGGGTGGGCTGCCGCCGTTTCCGGTATTCTCCGCCGCCAGGCGCAATGCTCGCAGCTCGGCGCTGGTGAGTGGCCGAAACGCACCCGGGGCCAATTCACCCAGCCGCACCGGCCCGACCGCAATCCGCGTCAATCGCAACACCTTATGCCCGACGCGGGCCAGCAGACGGCGAATCTCTCGATTACGCCCCTCGTCGAGCACCATCTCCATCAGCGTGCTGTTCGCCCGCCGCGACTTGGTGCGGATCCGTAGCGCGCGGGCCACGCCCTCGGCCAGGTGGACGCCACGCTGCAGTTCCGCCAATACCTTCTCGTCCGGATGACCGGCGACTTCCACCTGATAGGTCTTCTCGACACCGTACCGCGGGTGCGTGATTCGGTTGGCCAACTCGCCGTCGTTGGTGACCAGGATCAACCCCTCGCTGGCGGCGTCGAGCCGCCCCACCGGATAAAGCCGCCCAAGGTCCGGGGGAAGCAGATCGATCACGCGCGGACGCCCGGCCGGATCGCGGTTGGTGGTGATCACGCCCTTGGGCTTATGAACGGCGTAGACCGCGCGGCGCGTGCGCGGCAACGGCTCGCCGTCGACGCGAATCTCCTGCCGATCGGGGTCGGCCTTGACGCCCAACTCCGTGACCACCTTGCGGTCCACTTCGACGCGGCCTTCGAGAATCAACTGCTCGCACTGCCGGCGGCTGCCATGACCCGCGGCCGCCAGCAGCTTCTGGAGCCGCTGCGCACCGTCGGGTTGTTCCCGACCCGGACGCGGAGCGACGGAGGGTTGTCGCTCCGTTTTGCGAGTCGAACTGGGATTGCGCCGGGGACGGGAAGGCATTTTCATGGATCATCTTACGAGGCGATCGAAACGTGGTGTTTCGAAACCGCGAGATAAGACATCTTACTCGCTCGCTCGAGCAGAACACAGGGGCACGATCCCGCGCCGGACGCACGTAGGGTCACCGTGCGGGCCATGTAGCTGGACTCGTGAGAGTTCAGCCGAAGACAGGGGCCGCCTGAATTCTCACGAATTCAGTTACGGCCGATTGCGGAGTACACAAAAGCCGGCCAGCAGTTCCACGCGAGACAACGCTGCAGCGGCGGCACGTCAGTACGCCGGCCGCGGCCCCCACTGCATCCACTGCGGCACCCGCCGGGCGCGGAGCGGCTCGGGGGGTGGCTCCTGGAATCCCAGCGGCCGACCGCCGACCACTTGCGGACCGACGTCCTCCTCCGGGTAGGGATCGAATTGCGCCGCCTGCTGCCGTTGAAAAAAGGCCGGGCCCGGGTTGTGGAGCCGCGCCGGCGGAACCCAACCGCAGCCGCTCAGCGGCGCTGCCGCGACCATCGCCAGGAGAATATAGAGCGGTCGGCACATGCGGCAGAAGATTCCGGTCGTCTGGTGACAAAGGCGGAGGATTATAGGAGCTCGACCGCCGGCGAGGAAGGTCTATCGAAAACGTACCAGCGGCCGGTCGCTAGCATCATCGACGGGCCGCCGCCGTGACTTGACCACATCCTACGCAGTAGCGGTTAAGCACCTCGGCCACGAAAAGCTAGCGAAGCTATGGCGCCACGGTTACCTGCAACGACTGTGAGCGAGCGCCGCCCGCGAATGCGCAGACACCGTAGCGTCCGCTCACGGAAGGTATATGTCCAAGAGCACCGCGTGCCGCTCGGGCCGGAGCATCGTTTCTCCGCACGTGGCCGGCACAAGTACGGTACCTCCTCGCGGAAGCGGCTGCTCGACCGGGTCGCCGTCGATACGCACGCTCCCCTCCAGCACCGCCACGAGGTGGAAGCGGTCGTCATCGCCCAGCGGCTGCGGATCGTCGAACTTCCAGCGGTCGAGCACGAATTTATCGCACGTCACCAGCCGCTCGACGTGCGGGCGCTCCGTCGGCTGCGGTAGTTGCGGTTCGGCCGGACCGTAATCGTAGTTGATTGCCTCGAGCGCTTCGGGGATGTGTAAATCGCGCGACTTGCCGTCGGGGCCGACGCGTCCCCAATCGTACACCCGGTAGGTCGTATCGCTGGCCTGTTGAATCTCCGCGACGAGCAGCCCTTCGCCCAGCGCGTGCACGACACCGGCGGGCAGGAATAGGCAGTCGCCCACTTCCGGCTCGAAGTGATGCAGGCATAGCTCACTGGTGCCGCGCGAAACTTCGCGCTCGAATGCCGGTCGATCGAAGCCCCGCTTCAGCCCGGCATAGATCGTGCTGCCCGGCTCCTTGCCGAGGATCACCCAGGCTTCGGTCTTCCCTAAGTCGGGTGGATCGAGCCGCGCGGCCCGCTCGTCGTCCGGATGAACCTGAACGCTCAGCTTTCGCTGCGCATCGAGAAACTTGAACAGCAGCGGAAACGCATCGCGCGGGGCATTTCGCCCAAATAGCTCGCCGCCGTGGACTTCGACAAGCTGCCGCAGCGTGGCGCCCGTGAGCGGGCCGGCCGCAACAGTGCTCTGCTGGTCGCCGTGGTCGACGATCTCCCAGCTTTCCGCGTAGTCATCACCCTCGCCCAGGGGCTTGCCCAGTTCGGTCGCCAGGCGTCGTCCGCCCCAAATGTAGCGACGCAAGACCGGATTGAATCGCAGGGGGTACAGCTCGGGCATACTGGTCACCGGTTTCTCCGCGGATGGCCTTGGGCCGCGGTGGTCTCATCGCACGTGCCCCTCGTGATTGGCCCCTCGTGATTGACGGCCCGAGCCACGGTTTTGCACCGGTGCGCGCCTGTCGGCATCTTTCTCCATTTTTGAGCGCCCGGATGGAACTGGCGAGCCCCCGGCGCGATTATCTCCGCCAAACCGGTTGAAGCTCGTGGTTTCGCGTGAGCCCGGCGGCGCCGTTGTGGTGCCTTCTGCCCGCTGGTATCATCGAGATTCCCCTGGTTTTTTGCTCCCCTCTTGCTCCTTGCCACGCATGCGCCGCCAGTACGACGAAGATCTCTTCGAAGATTCCAAGATGACCTTCGGGCAGCACCTCGAAGAGCTTCGAGTGGCGCTGTTTAAGGCCATCCTGGCGCTGGTAGCCGGCTTTATCGTGGGGCTGATCTTCGGCAATCAAATTGTAAGCTGGATCCAAGCGCCCCTGAAGGTGGCCCTGCTTAACCACTATCAGCAGATCGGCAAAGTGGACCACCAGCGGCACGTGGAGGAGATCCTCGCAGGAGGAGGCACGCCCGTCTATTCGACGGAGCAGGTGAACGACCTGTTGGAAAACCAGGGCATGATCTATGAGCGGGTGTATATTTATGCGCCCGAGGTTTGGAAGCAACTCCGCGGGAAGTTTCCCGATCAAATTCCGGAAGTATCGCTCCCGCCCGCTGCAGATTCGGCTGAAACAGAACAGCAGCCCGCAACAACGGATGCGCAATCTGCAACTCCACCACTGAACCAGAAGGACATGATCCCGCTGATGCTATGGAAGCCGGCGCTGGAGGACACACGCGTTCAGGTGACCAGCCTGCGGGTTGAGGATTCGTTTGTCACCTACATCAAGGCGGCACTGGTCGCCGGGGCGATCATCGCCAGCCCTTTGATCTTCTGGTACATCTGGTCATTCGTTGCGGCGGGGCTCTATCCCCACGAGAAGCGATACGTCTTTGTTTATCTGCCATTCAGCCTCACGCTGTTTTTGGCCGGCGCAGCGGTCGCCTTTTTCTTCGCCATCAGCTTCGTGCTGGATTTTCTGTTCTGGTTCAATCGGCAGATGGGCGTAGATCCGACACCCCGAATCAACGACTGGATGGGCTTCGTGCTGCTGCTCCCGTTGGGATTCGGGATCAGTTTCCAACTGCCGTTGGTGATGCTCTTTCTGGAGCGGATCGGCGCGACAAGCATCCAGCTTTACAAAGAGAAGTGGCGGATCGCCGTACTGGTCATCTGCATCGTGGCGATGCTGCTCACGCCGGCCGATCCGCAGAGCATGATGCTGATGGCGGTGCCGCTGGTGATTCTCTATTTCGGCGGCATCCTGCTCTGCCGCGTCATGCCGCGCCAAACCAGCCCCTTCGGCGAAACGGCCGACTAGTCCTACAGCGCAAGGTCGCGGGATCCGCACCCGCCACAGACCTCCCTGTCTGTGCGCGTGGTCGAGCTGGGCATCAGATGGCGTCCTGGCCACGTTCGCCCGTGCGGATCCGAATGCAGTCTTCCAGCGGCAGCACGAAGATCTTGCCGTCGCCGATCTCACCGGACTCGCCAGTGCGTCCGGCCTTGATGATCGCTCCGATCGTCGGCTCGACGAACTCGTCGTTCACCGCGATCTGAAGCTGCACCTTGCGGAGCAGATTCACGGAGATTTCGTGGCCCCGATAGACTTCGGTGTGCCCCTTTTGCCGGCCAAAGCCTTGCACGTCCATCACCGTCAGGCGGAAGACCTCGACTTCGGTCAGCGCCTCCTTGACGAGTTCGAGCTTGTTGGGCTGTATGATCGCGACGATCAATTTCATGCGTATCGATCTCCAGGGAGAGGTGACGGATCAGGCGATCCGGCGGCTATCGCCGCGTGCCGGCACGTCACCTTTGGTTGACTAATCCTAGCCCCTGTCCAAAACCGGCTCAAGGCGACTGCATCGCCGCGTAGGGAGCCGAGAGAGGGGCCGCATCCATGCTGTGTACGTCGGGAACTGTGCCCCGGGGCCCTAACGGGCCGACTTAAAAAACGCCCCGGCTTGGGTGGGCTAGGCGGAGCGTCCACCCAAGCCATAGGGGCATCCTTCTGGCCCAGGCAAGAGCCGAAGTACTCACACAGTTTTCACCGGAGCCGTTACGCTCCTTCGGTCGAGACATGAGGCACCGACATCGGGTGGCCCTCCGCAACTCCGGCAATCGGGTGCGGCCGATGTGCCACTCCGCTTCCCGAGAAGCTGTCGGCGACCAGGACTGCCGGATAGGCCGACAGCCCGTGTTCCAGGATATCCAATCCCTCGAGCTCTTCCGCTTCGCTCACTCGCAGGCCGACGGTGTACTTAATGGCCAGGAACAGCACCAGGCACGTCGGGAACGCCCACAAAAAGCCGGCGGCGACGCCGATGGCTTGGGTGACCAACTGCGCCGTGCCGCCACCGAGCAGCACGCCAATTGGCTCGGCAGCCGTGCCGCCCCAAAGCCCGATCGCCAGCGTTCCCCAGGCGCCGCAAACGCCGTGCACCGAGATCGCCCCGACCGGGTCGTCGATACGAATCTTGTCAAAGAACACCACCGCACCGACGACGATCACCCCGCCCAGCGCTCCGGTAAGCGCCGCGGTGGCGGGAGTCATGATATCACAACCGGCCGTGATCGCGACCAACCCTGCCAAGGCACCGTTGAGCGCCAGCGACGGGTCGGGCTTCTTAAATGCCACCCAGGACGTGATCATGGCGGCGATGGATCCCGCGGCGGCGGCCAGGTTGGTCGTCACGGCGATCAAGGCAAAGCTTCCGCCTTCGACCGCGGTCGTGCTGCCGGGATTGAAACCGAACCACCCCAGCCACAAGATGAACACGCCCAGCGCGGCCAGCGGAATGTTGTGGCCGGGAATCGGATTGATGCGGCCGTCCTTGCCGTACTTGCCGAGACGCGGACCAAGCACCAGCGCTCCGGCCAATGCGGCCCAACCGCCGACCGAGTGCACGACGGTCGATCCGGCGAAGTCGAGAAAGCCGATCTTCTCGAGCCATCCTTCACCGGCCCACAGGCTTCCCCACGCCCAGGAACCGAAGATGGGATAGATCAGTCCGCAAATGGCGGCAGAGTAAATCAAGTACGCGATGAACTTGGTCCGTTCAGCCATCGCTCCACTGACAATGGTGGCGGCCGTGGCGGCAAAGACAGTCTGGAAGATCAAGAATGCCCAGCCAAAGGCCTCGGATTGCCCGGCGGCCGGCGCGTCGGTCGTGGCGTCGAAGAAGAAGTTCGACATCCCCCAGTAGCCGTTCGACGTAGCGCCGAACATCAGTCCGAAGCCCACCATCCAGAACAGGACCGATCCGATGGAAAGGTCCATCAGGTTTTTCATGATGATGTTGCAGGCGTTCTTCGCCCGGGTGAAACCGGTCTCGACCAGCATGAACCCGGCTTGCATGAAGAACACTAAAAACGCCGCCAGGCAGGTCCACAGGACGTTAATGTCGTCCAGCACGACCGCAGGGGCCGCCTCTTCCGTCGCTTCTTCCGTTACTTCGGCTTCAACTTCCACGGGCGCGGAATCTATTTCCGCCGCTGCGTCCGCCGCCTCCTGAGCAACTGCCGCAGTACAGACAAGCCCGACCAATCCCAGGCCGAAAATCAGGCCCGCGACCAGAAGGAGAGATGTTGGTCGATGGTACATTGCCTCGAAACCTCTCAATGAGCGTTGTGTGGGTCAGAAGGGATTTCCATTGCCTCGCGTCAGTCAGCGCGCGCTCGCTTCACCGTCGACGACTCCGCTAGGGTCGCCTTTTTAGGCAGTGGCGTCCGTTCGCAATCCCTGTGCCAAGCTAGCGAGCGCCACCAGCAGAGGCCGGCGAACCCCTGGCGCAACCTTCTTTACCAAAAGCGTTTATGAAAGGCAGTGATCGCCCCGAATCGGCCTGGTACGGCGTGCCATGTAGCCTGCCTGCCTAGCGGGCAAGCAGTTGCCGATGCGCATGTAAGCACGCGCAGGAGGGCCAATTCGCAGGCAGCCAAAGAAGAGATTGCACAGACGTTCTTGTCTGTGAAAGCCGCCTCGTAGGGTCCCGCTGTGCGGACCATCGGATGGGCGAACGAGCACGCGCAATGAAGTAGAGGTGGCACAGACATTCTTGTCTGTGCAAGCCAGCGGGCTCCATGAGCCGGGCACGGCGGGGCAAGTCGGCCGTGGCACCCGG
>JBBDJB010000007.1:0-50293 GCA_040880125.1 Pirellulales bacterium
AGCCTGAATCCATTTGGTACCAACACTCACAGAAAATGGAAGATACAAGGGGGTAGTCGAGTGCCGTTAATCGCAGCACCACACTCCATGGGCAGAAGAAACGCGGAAGCGTAACGCAGCGCAGTAACGCGAGTCGCGCGAAGGCACGGCTGGACAATCCACTCTTACTTGAAGCCGTGACAGAGCATCAGGGAAAACCTGGGAATACAACGCCATGACGACCAGCGAATCCAAAGAATCGCTTCACTTCATTCAAGCGGCCGTCGAGGAAGACCTGGCCGAGGGCCGCTATGATCGCGTGCACACCCGGTTTCCGCCGGAGCCCAACGGCTACCTGCACATCGGCCACGCCAAGAGCATCGTGCTGAACTTCTCGCTGGCCGAGCGCTACGGCGGCAAGTGCAACCTGCGGTTCGACGATACCAATCCCACCAAGGAAGAGATGGAGTACGTCGAGTCGATCCAGCACGACGTCCGCTGGCTGGGCTTCGATTGGGAGGATCGCCTGTTCTTCGCCTCCGACTACTTCCAGCAGCTCTACGATTGGGCCATCCAACTCATTAGCGCCGGCAAGGCGTACGTCGACGATTTGACGGCCGAGCAGATTCGCGAGTATCGCGGCACGCTCAAGGAGCCCGGCCGCAACAGCCCGTATCGCGACCGTCCGGTCGAAGAGAGCCTCGATCTGCTCGAGCGGATGCGGGCTGGCGAGTTTCCCGAGGGAAGCCGCACCGTGCGGGCGAAAATCGACATGGCCTCGCCGAACCTGAACCTGCGCGACCCGGTGATGTACCGCATCCTGCGAAAGGCGCATCACCGCACGGGCGATGCCTGGTGCATCTATCCCAGCTACGACTTCGCGCACGGCCAGTCGGACTCGCTGGAAGGGATCACGCATTCGATCTGCACGCTGGAGTTCGAAAATCACCGACCGCTCTACGAGTGGTTCGTCAAGGAGCTGGGCATATACCGCCCGCGGCAGATCGAATTCGCGCGGCTGAACCTCACCTACACGGTGTTGAGCAAGCGAAAGCTACTGGAGCTGGTGCGCGACAAGCACGTCGCCGGCTGGGACGATCCGCGGATGCCGACCCTCTCCGGCCTGCGCCGCCGCGGCTACACGCCCGAGGCGATCCGCACCTTCTGCGAGCGGATCGGCGTGGCGAAGTTCAACAGCACGATCGACATCCACGTGCTGGAGAACAGCATCCGGGAGGACCTCAACCGCCGCTCTTCGCGCGTGATGGCGGTGCTGCGGCCGCTGAAGGTGGTCATCGAGAACTATCCCGAGGGCCAGACCGACCAGCTCGAAGCGGTGAACAATCCCGAGGATCCGTCGGCCGGTACGCGGCAGGTGCCGTTCTCCCGCGAGCTATACATCGAGCAGGAGGACTTTCTCGAGGATCCGCCGAAGAAGTTCTTCCGCATGGCGCCCGGTCGCGAAGTGCGGCTCCGCTACGGGTACTTCATCACCTGCCGTGACGTGGTAAAGAACGACGCCGGCGAGGTGGTCGAGCTGCGCTGCACGTACGATCCGGAAACCCGCGGCGGGTCGGCGCCCGACGGCCGCAAAGTGAAAGCCACTCTGCACTGGGTGAGCGCGCAGCATGCGCTATCGGCGGAAGTGCGGCTGTACGATCATCTCTTCCGCACGCTCGACCCGGACGACGTGCCCGAGGGCGGCGACTATCGCGAAAATCTCAACCCCGAGTCGCTCACGGTGCTGCCCGACTGCAAACTGGAGCCGAGCCTCGCCGAAGCAAAGCCGGGCGATCGCTACCAGTTCGAGCGGCTGGGCTACTTCTGTGCCGACGAGCACGACAGCCGGCCCGACCACCTGGTGTTCAACCGCACGGTACCCCTGCGCGACAGTTGGGCGAAGATCCAGAAGAAGGGCGGCTAGCGCCTTGTGTGGCACAGACATTCCTGTCTGTGCTACTGGAGGGCATGAGTACGCCATTTCTTGACATTCCCCTCCGCCAGGGGTAAGTTGCAGGCGCTCGTCAGACGTCTTGTCTTCATTCTCTTCACATGCGCCGCTTCGATCGGCGAGTTATTGCCGGCGGGGCAGCGGGACCGCAAAACCACGGGGGTGCGCCATGTCACGCGTCCGGCGGGTCGTGTCCGTGAGCTTGGTCGTGGCGGGGGTCGCCCTTCTCGCCGCTTTATGGATTGCGGCCGCGCGCGCACGACAGACAGTAGTCCGCATGGAAGCGACGGGGAAGTTAAAGCAGGTGGGATTGACGATCATGCACTACGAAAGGCGAGAAGGGCGGCTCCCTTGGGAAAACTATGACGCCCAAGGCAATCAACTCCTGAGTTGGCGTGTGCATCTGCTTCCTACTCTGAACCAGCAAGAGCTGTACGATCGTTTCAAATTCGACGAGCCGTGGGATAGCCCTCACAATCAAAAGTTGCTTGCGCAGATGCCGGAAGTCTATAAATGTCCGAGCATGTCCGACCACCCAAACGACAAAACCGTCTATCTTATGCCGATAGGTCTGGGAACGTTGTTTGGTAGCAGCTCTGGAGAAAGTATCGACGAACTCGCACAGCGTGACCCCGACAGAATCCTTTTGCTTGAGGTGCACCCCGATCGTGCCGTTCCTTGGACGAAACCAATTGACTATTCCGTCGACTTCAACGATCCGGCGCGTGGCTTGGGCGGTCACGAGCCGGAGCAGTTCCTCGCAGTGTTTCTCGACGGGTCGGCTAGGCCTGTTCGAACGACCGAATCACCGCACGAACTCGCACGGTACTTCGAAGCGAACAGCGAATGAACTCGATCGCACAAAGCGACTCCGTCGGCTGCGGTTCGCTTAACGAGAACTCGAAATCAGCAGGGGGTGCGCCATGTCACGCGTCCGGCGGGTCGTGTCCGTGAGCTTGGTCGTCGCGGGTATTGCCCTTTTCACCGCCTTCTGGGTCGTCGTCTCGCGAGCACGCGAGGCGGCGGTGCGCATGGAAGCGACCGGTAAGTTGAAGCAAGTCGGGTTGGCGATCATACATTATGAAATGCGTGAAGGTCGGCTCCCTTGGGAAAACTACGATCCGCAAGGCAGACAGCTTTTAAGTTGGCGGGTTCACATTCTGAAAGATATGGAACTCTCGGAGCTGTACGATCAATTCAACCTGGACGAGTCCTGGGACAGCCCTCACAATCGCAAACTGCTCACGCAGATGCCGGATGTCTATAAATGCCCGAGCATGTCCGACCATCCCGACGACAAAACTGTTTACGTTGTACCACTAGGGCAAGGAACGGTGTTCGGAGCCGGCATCGGGGTGCGGCTTTCCGATTTCGCACAAACCAATGCGTCCAAGATTATGCTGCTCGAGGTCGACCCTGCTCACGCCGTTGATTGGACAAGACCGGAGGACTACACCATCGACTTTAACAATCCGTCGCAGGGACTCGGGGCGCATGAGGCAGAGAAATTCCTGGCCGTGTTTGTCGACGGGTCGGCCAATCGAATTTCAACAGCCAAATCACCGCACGAACTCGAGCCGTACTTCAAAGCAACAAGCCCATGACACGCTACCGCGCAAAGCCGGTCGATCGTCTGCGCCGGCTACACGAGAATTCGAAAATCAGCAGGGGAAACGCCATGTCGCGTTATCATCGTATCGCCGCTGGGCTACTGATGGCGGTCGTCGTTACCGCAGGCAGCGTCACCAGCACGCCGGCACAGCAGGAGGCCGACGCGCAGCCGCCGCAATTGGACCTGTCGTACATCCCCGAGGGCGCCGTGGCCGCGTCGGTCACGTTTCCGCGCCGCATGATGACGCGCGAGGACATGCAACTGCTGCCCATCGAGATCATCTCCGCGCTGGGCAAGCGCGACGTTGGCATCGATCCTGTGGATATCGAAACGGCTATCTTCATCGTGACCGCCACCAGTCAGCAGCGGTCGCCGCAACCGGCGTTTATCTTGTACACGATCCGGCCGTACGAAGCGGCGGCGGTCGCGGCCAAGATCGTGCCCGGCGCGGGTCAGCAGATCGAAAACGGTCGGACGATTTATCAATCGCAGCGACTCTCCGGCTTCAGTCTGCATATGCCCAATCAGCGGACGATGCTATTTGCCCCGCTCGACACGCTCAAGGCGATGATGAGCGCGGACGACGCCCAGGGGCATCTGCACGCGAGGCTCCGGCAGATGGACACCAGTGCCGATGTATTTTGGGTGGTCTCGGTCGAAACGCTGCGGCCGATGATCAAGCCGATGCTGGATCAGGCCCCCATTCCGCCGCAACTCGCCGAATTGCGAAAGCTGGTCGATGTGGTCTCTTCGATCGAAGTCACGGTCGACGACATCGGTGCCGTGCTGGGGATATCGGCCGGGGGGGCCAAGATCGTCCTGCGCGGCAGCAATGAGCAAGACGCGGCTGAGATCGAGCGGCTGGTGAAGCAGGGACTCGAAGTCGGGCGGATGATGGTCAACGCCCAGATCGTGCAGGAATTCCAAAACCAGAATATGGACAGCGTCCAGCAGGCGACGCTGACTTACCTGCAGCGGCTCTCCAACACGCTTTTTCAGGCCGTTCAGCCGGAGCGTGAGGGTCAAACGGTTGCCATCTCGATCGACCATTCCCTAGGCAACATCGGCACCACTGGAATGCTGGTGGGGCTGCTGCTGCCGGCGGTTAACAGCGCTCGCGAGGCGGCGCGGCGGATGGAGTCGCAGAACAATCTGAAGCAGATTGCCCTGGCGATGCACGTCTACCACGCCCAAGCGAACCATCTGCCGGCCCGGGCGAGCTTCGACGAGGAAGGCAACGCGCTGTTGAGTTGGCGGGTACACCTGTTGCCGTACTTGGAGCAAGAGGCGCTCTACGACCAGTTCAAGCTCGACGAGCCATGGGACAGCCCTCACAATAAGCAACTCATCGCGCAAATGCCGAAAATTTATAAGACTCCGAATACGGCCAACATCGCTGACGGGAAGACCGTTTACCAAGTCCCGGTCGGGGAAGGGACGATCTTCCCAGGCACGGAGGAAACGACGTTCGCGGAGATTCGCGACGGCACCTCCAACACGATTCTCGCCCTGGAGGTCGACGCGGACGAAGCGGTGGAGTGGACGAAGCCCGAAGACTACCAGGTCGATCCCGACCGGCCGATGCGCGGCTTGGGCAATCTGCGGCCACAGCACTTTCTGGCCGCATTTGCCGACGGCTCGGTGCGGGTGATTCAGTCGTCCGTCGATCCGGCCACGCTCAAGGCGATGTTCACGGCGTCGGGCGGGGAAGCGGTTCGGCCCTGACGCTCACCTGAATAGTCCTGTTAACTCAGCGATCTCAATAAGGGGTGATCTATGTTTCGTACTCGGCAACCCACGTGGTGGAGCCTCGTCGCTACGATGCTCGTTCTCGCCTGCACGTCGGTCACCTATGCACAAGATGCACCGGAGCAGCAGGCCGCCGAGCGGCCCCAACTGGATCTCTCCCATATACCGGCCGACGCGTTCGTCGCCTCCGTCGGGTTTCCTCGTAGCGTTTTGAGCCGGCCAGAGATGGAACTGCTGCCGCTGGAGATTCTCACCGCCGTAGGCGAACAGGAGTTCGGCATCGACCCGCTCCACATCGAGCAAGTCGCTACCGTGGGCAGCATGCCGGCGCTCGGGCAGCCGCCGCAGGTGGGTTTCGTTCTGCACATGAGCCAGCCGTACGCCGTCGAGGCCGTGGCCGCGAAGCTCGCACCGGGCGCAGCCGCCCAAACCCAAAACGGCCGTACGATCTATGCGATGAATCAACGATTCGGCCTGGCACTGCACGCGCCGGACGAGCGGACGCTGCTGATCGCGCAGCCGGACCTCTTAGGTGCGATGGCAGACGCCGAGGAGTCGGACAAGCTGCTGCACAGCCGGCTCAAGCAGATGGATCCCGGTGCGGACCTGCTGGTGGTAGCCTCGATTGAAACTCTGCGGCCGCTTCTTCAGCAGGGGCTGGCCCAGGCGCCCATCCCGCCGCAGTTTGTGGAGTTGACCCGGCTGGTCGACCTCACCTCGACGGTGGAGATCGCGATGAGCGACCTCCAGCCGTCTTTCGGTGTATTGCCAGGCAAGGTGCAAATCAACTTCCACGGCAACGACGCCCAAGCGGCCGTCGAGATCGAGCGGCTGCTGAATCAGGGTCTCGAACTGGCGCGGACGATGCTTGAAACGCAGATTCTGCAGCAGATGCAGAATCCGAATTCGGACGAGGTCCAGCAGGCGATGTTCCTCTATTCACAGCGGGTGATGGGGGCGCTGTTTAAGGCGCTGAAGCCGGAGCGCGACGAGCGAGACGTGAAGATTGCGGTGGAACCGGGGGTCAACGCGGCAACTACCGGCGTGCTGGTGGCGGCACTGCTGCCGGCGGTCGGGGAGGCTCGTGACGCGGCCCGGCGGATGGAATCGATGAATAAGCTGAAGCAGATCGTCTTGGCGATGGTCAATCATGAGTCCAGAGAGGGGCATTTTCCTACCCAGGCGATTTTTGACGAGGAGGGGAAGCCGCTGCTGAGTTGGCGGGTTCACGTGCTCCCGTTTATTGAAGAGCAAGCTTTGTATGAACAGTTCAAGCTCGACGAGCCGTGGGACAGCGAACACAACCGAAAACTGATCGCACAGATGCCGGAAATCTTCAAGTCTCCAGGAGCCGTCAATCTGGAGGAGGGCAAGACCGTATACCAAGTACCGACCGGCGAGGGAACGATTTTCGAAGGCACCGAAGGGACAACAGTCAGCGAGATTCGCGATGGTGCCTCCAACACGATTCTTGTTTTGGAAGTAGATCCCGAAGAGGCGGTCATCTGGACCAAGCCCGACGACTATGAGGTTGATTTCGATAATCCGACGCGGGGGCTGGGCGGCATTTGGCAGGGACAGTTTCTCACTGTACGAGCGCAAGGCTCAGGACATGCGGTTCCAACAACCATGGCCGCGGACACGCTCAAGGCGATGTTCACGAAGGCAGGCGGAGAACGGTAGTCGACATTGCTGGCCTTGAACACGTAGTTCCGATACTCGCACCCGTTGACGCGGCACGGTTCGGCTAACCCTCTCGCATGAAGATCATCGCTTCGCACAACGGACTGGCCGCCGCCGAACAAGCGTGGAAGCTGCTTCGCGATGGCGCCGACGCCTTGGACGTGTGCGTGGCCGCGGCGACACTCGTCGAGGACGATCCGGCCGAGACTTCGGTGGGCTACGGAGGGCTCCCCAATGCCGAGGGCGTGGTCGAACTGGACGCCGCCGTGATGCACGGGCCGACGCATCGCGCCGGCGGCGTGGCGGCGCTACTTAACGTGCGTCATGCCACGCAGGTCGCCCGGCTGATAATGCAGCAGACAAACCGCGTGCTGCTCGTCGGCGAAGGCGCCCTGGCATTCGCCCGGGCGCATGGCTTTCGCGAAGAGAATCTGCTCACCGACGACGCTCGGCGGCAGTGGCTCGCCTGGAAGCGCACGCATGCCGGCGAGTCGGGCTGGCTGTCGCCGGAGCCGGAAACCATCACCGGACAGCACGATTCGGAAGATCACACCGGTACGGTGCACTTCGCCGCACTGGATGCTCGCGGCGATCTGTCGTGCGCGACCAGCACGAGTGGACACCGGTTCAAGATGCCCGGCCGCGTGGGCGATTCGCCAATCGTCGGTGCGGGATTGTATGTCGACAACCAGATCGGCACCTGCGGTAGCACCGGCTGGGGCGAGGCGAACCAGGAGAACCTCTCCTCGTTTGCGGTGGTCGAACGGATGCGCAGCGGCGCCGATCCGCTGGACGCCGGCATGGAAGCATTGCGCCGCATCGTCGAACATGCCCAGCCATCCGACTGCGATGCGCAAGGCCGGCCGACATTCAACGTCCGGCTCTACGCGATGGCCCGCGACGGTCGCCACGCCGGCGTATGTCTGTGGGGGCCACAAGACATCGCGGTGGTGGATGAGAACGGAGCCCGGCTAGAGCCGTGCGTTCCGCTGCTGGAGCGGCATTCCACTCAATAGGATGCGCCAGTAGCTGCATGGAAAGGTCACAGACAGGAATGTCTGTGCCACGTGCTGAATTGTCGATGACCCGCTAGGGAACTGCGCCGACCCTTGCGGTCGGGCCGGATAGCCCCATAATCGGCCGTTGAGAGAAGTTCTTTCGCATTCCGCCTTTACGCAGAGGAAAACGAATCTCATGCCATTGGTCGTCGTCGGCTCGATCGCTCTGGACAGTGTCCAAACCCCTACTGACAAACGAGATAACGTCCTGGGCGGGTCGGCCGTCTACTTTTCGTACGCGGCCAGCTACTTCACCAGCGTCCACCTGGTGGGTGTGGTGGGCGAGGACTGGCCGTCCGAGCACACCGAGATGCTCAATCGCCGCGGCATCGACACCGCGGGGATTCAGATCATTCCCGGCGGCGAAACCTTCCGCTGGCGCGGCAAATACCAACCGAACATGAACGACCGCGACACGCTCGAAGTTCACCTGAACGTATTCGAGAAGTTCGACCCGAACCTGCCCGAGGCGTATCGCCGCGCGAAGTACGTGTTCCTCGCCAACGGCTCGCCGAAAGTTCAGCTCAAGGTGCTCGATCAGGTGACGGGTCCGACGCTCATCGTGGCCGACACGATGGACCTGTGGATCGAGATCGAACACGACGCACTATGCGAACTGCTCAAGCGCATCGACGGCCTGGTGCTCAACGACAGTGAAGCCCGGCTGTTGACCGGCGATGAGAACCTCGTCCGCGCCGGGCACAAGGTCCGCGAGATGGGGCCGAAGTTCGTGGTCATCAAGAAGGGCGAACACGGCGCCATGTTCTTCAGCGAGCATGAGACTTATGTGTTGCCCGCGTATCCCACCGAGCAGGTTGTCGATCCGACCGGCGCCGGAGACAGCTTCGCCGGCGGCATGATGGGCTACCTCGCCGAGCAAGATCGTTTCGATCCCGAAACGCTGAAGACTTCCATGGCCTACGGCATGCTGGTGGCCAGCTTTACGGTGGAGGATTTCAGCCTGGACCGGATGACCGGCATCGAGCGGGCCGATCTGGAAGATCGCCTGCGAGAATACCGCAAGATGCTGGCATTTTAAGCGGCGGCCCTGCTGTCAGGCCGATTACTTATGGCGACTCTCCGCACGTTCATCGCCGTCGATTCCGCGCCTCACATCCGCAGCCGCGCGGCGGACTTGGTGTCCCGGCTTTCGCTGGCACCGGACAAGGTCCGCTGGATCGAGCCGCAGAACTTGCACTGGACGCTGAAGTTCCTGGGCGACGTGGACGACGTGGCGATCGCTGAAGTCTGCCGCCGGGTGCAAGAGGCCGTGCGATCGCTCGAACCGTTCACCATCGAGGTGTGCGGCGCGGGGGCGTTTCCGCGCCCGGACCGGCCGCGCACGCTGTGGCTGGGCGTAAGGCAGGGGCAGGAGCAGATGACCGCGCTGCAAGCACCCATCGAGCATGCACTGGCGGAGATGGGATTTCACCAGGAGACGCGGCGGTTTGTGCCGCACCTGACGATCGGCCGCGTCACGCGCACGTCATCCGATGGGCAGGAGCTTGGCGAGTTGCTGGCGAAGAACGCCGACTTCCCGGCCGGCACAATGGAGGTCGACGAAGTGGTCGTCTATTCCAGTCGCCTGACTCGCGACGGCCCGGAATATGAGCCGCTGGGCCGTGGTCCCCTGGAGGGATAGCGGCTGAACTGCTCTCGACACGTCCGGCGGCCTTGCGGTTAAATGCCCCCTCGCGCGCCGACCTCGGGAACGGCGGCCGCGCGAGCTGTCGAACAACTTCTGCTCGGAAAGGAACGAAGATGCGAATTCAGTGGACGGTCCTGTGTGGCGTGGTGCTATCGGCCAGCTTCGCTTTAGCCCAACAGGCCGGGGCCCCGGCACAACGCCCAGCGTCGCCCGGGCCGCAGCCGCAGAGCGATACGCATAAGGCCAGCTACTTCTTCGGCCTGAACATCGGCCGCAATCTTAAGGCGGAAGGCCTCGAGTGTGATCCGGCATGGATCGCCCAGGGTATCGTCGACGCGCTGCGCGATGCCGAGCCGCGGGCGGGCCAGCAGGAACTGATCAAGGCCGTCGAAGCTTTCCAGACCGACATGGCCGCCAAGAAGGCCGAGCGCGACAAAGTGGTCGGCGCCAAGAACCAGAAGGACGGCGCGGCATTTCTCGCCTCGAACAAGCAGCGGCCCGGCGTGCAAACCACTTCCAGTGGATTGCAGTACCAAGTGGTCAAAGCTGGGAGCGGAGCGAAGCCGAAGCCGACCGACATCGTGCAGGTGCACTATCGCGGCACGCTGCTGGACGGGACCGAATTCGACAGCTCGTATGACTTAGGCAAGCCGGCGGAGTTCGGCGTGAGCGAGGTCATCTCGGGCTGGACGGAGGCCTTGCAGTTGATGCCAGTGGGTTCGAAATGGAAGTTGGTCGTGCCCGCCGAGCTTGCCTATGCGGAGCACGGCAGCGGTGCACTGATCGGCCCACACGCGACGCTGCACTTTGAAGTCGAGCTGCTGGACATCACCACGGCCAAGTATCAACAGCAGCAGACGCAGCAGACCGGCGAACTGCCACCTGGCCGCACCACCAGCGGTCAGCAGTAGCCGCGCTGCCGGTCGGGTTTCGCTTCAGCGTCCATTGGGGGCGGCGTGAAATGCGCTTGCGATGCCCGTCCTAACCCCTGGGCCGTCAGTTTCGAGCGACTACGCCACGCGCGAACGCCTGTGGTGTGGACGGTGGCGCGGGGGTGGAAATTTCCCGCGATTCGGCGAGAATAAAGTGCGAGCCGATTTCGCCGGGAGGTTGCTGTGGAACTGGACGAAGAGCTCTGTCTCTGCTTTCACGTCACCAAGCGGAAGGTGATCAACTACATCCGGATCGAGCGGCCCCGCCGCGCGGCCCAATTGAGCGAGTGCTACGGGGCGGGCACCGGATGCGGTTGGTGCCAAGGCTATCTGCGCAGGTTGTTCGCCGCCTACCAGGCCGGGAGCGAGGTCGCCGAGGAGCCCAGCTCCAGCCAGTATGCCGCCGAGCGGGCGAGCTATGTGCGTTCCGGCGGGGGGACTCCGCCGCCGGGGGCGACACCGATCGACGAGCCGCCGGACTAGGTAGTCAGGCCGGCGACAATCGAGTATCATGACGGGCTCAAGCTAGCCCCTAACCACCCGCGGTGCGACCAAACAATGGCTCGAAAAGTAGTTAATCGAAAAGAGTTACGAGCTGAAGCGGAAGCCGCCGAAAAGCGCGACTCAACAAAAAAGAAGAAAGCGGAGCCCACCAAAAAGCCCAAGCGCAAGAGCCGGTCCAAGGCGGCCGCCGAGGTGCGGCTGAAGGCGTTCTGGGGGGTGTTCAACCAGTCGCTCAAACGCGTGGCCCTGTTCGAGCATAACGAGCGCAAGAAGGCGGAAAAGAAGGCGGCCGAACTGACCGCCTCCGGCAAGTCTCCGCACTTCGTCCAGCCGGTCAAGGAAGTCATCACCGAATAGGCGCCGAACTGGGGCGGCGAGCCCTCGCAAGCGAACGCTTCGGTGAACTTCGCGGCGGCTGAATTGTCACCAATTCAGCTACGAAGCTGGTCCGCTACGAAGGGGCGGAAGCCCCTGCCCTTTGCCTGTCGAATTGTCCGAAGATAGACTGGCATGTGCTGGCGCGCGTCGACTCGATGCGTTCCGGCACTGCTTTTTCTACTTCCCGCTCTCCCAAGTGGCCAAACGGCATCGTGGCTGTTCCGGTGCCGCTGGTCCCGTTGTGGTTCGCCTGCGCGCCATGATCCTGATCGTCGATAACTACGATTCCTTCACCTACAACCTGGTGCAACGCCTGGGGGAGATCGATCCCCGCGTGGACGTCCGGGTGGTTCGTAACGATCAGACGACGCCTGAGGCGATCTGGGCACTCGAACCGGAGCGGATCATTATTTCGCCCGGTCCCTGCACGCCCAACGAGGCCGGCATCTCCGTCGATTGCGTGCGGTACTTCGCCGGAAAGATTCCGCTGCTGGGCGTCTGCTTGGGGCACCAGTCGATCGGCCAGGCGTTTGGCGGACGCATCGTCCGAGCCAGGCAGTTGATGCACGGCAAGACGGACATGATCCATCACGACAACCAGGGGCTCTTCGCCGGAGTCCAAAACCCGTTTCGGGCGACCCGCTACCACAGCCTGGTGATCGAGCCGGAGAGCGTGCCGGAGGAGCTCATCGTGTGTGCGTGGAACGACGATCCGCGAACCGGCCGAGAGATCATGGCGGTGCGGCACGCGACGTATCCCGTGTACGGCTGGCAGTTCCATCCGGAAAGCTTTCTGACCGATATCGGCAGCGAGCTGTTGCAGCGGTTTTTGGAACTCGAGGTCGCCGCGTAGTCGGCACCTCTTCAGGCGACTTTCGCGAGCAACGCCGGTAGCCGCATGATTACGCTCGACGAGGCCCTCGCTCGCGTCATCGCTCACGCGCAACTGCTCCGGTCATCAACAGTTCCGTTACCCGAGGCGTTGGATCGCGTGCTGGCCGAGTACGTTGTCAGCGACGTCGATTCGCCGCCGCACGACAAGGCGATGGTCGACGGATTCGCCGTGATCGCCGCGGATCTGGCCGGCGGTGAGGCTACCCTGCGGATTGTCGACGAGGTAACGGCCGGCTCGTTGCCTCGGTGTGCCGTCGAGCGAGGGACGACCAGCCGCATCATGACCGGTGCACCGCTGCCCGAGGGAGCGGACGCGGTGGTCATGGTGGAGTACTCGAATTCGGCAAGCGAAGGGGCAGTGACTCTTGTCGATGCTGACGTGGCGCCCGGACGGCACATCACGCGGCGGGGCGCCGTGATGCAGCGCGGTGCGGTAGTTCTCTCGCCGGGGACGCAGCTACGGCACGCCCAGATCGGCCTGTTGGCGGAAGTCGGCAAGTGCGACGTGGCGGTCATCCCGCCACCCCGGGTGGCCGTGTTGGCGACCGGCAACGAGCTGGTGCCTTACGATCAGTTCCCGGGTGCAGGCAAATTGCGCAACAGCAACGGTCCGATGCTCTGCTCCGCGGTGCGTCGCGCCGGCGGTGTGCCGCTCGACCTGGGCATCGCGGCAGATGATCGTGCGGTGTTGGTCGGGCGAGTGCGGGAGGGCCTCGAGACCGACGTGCTGCTACTCTCCGGCGGCGTGTCGGCCGGCGTGCTCGATCTGGTGCCAGGCGTGTTGCAAGAGATGGGCGTTCGGGAGATCTTTCATAAGGTCGCCCTGAAGCCGGGTAAGCCGCTGTGGTTCGGCGTTCACGAAGGCGCGGTCGACACCGGCGCCGACTCCAGCGGCAAGCCTCCGACGCTCGTCTTCGGCCTGCCGGGGAACCCCGTCAGCAGTCTTGTGACGTTCGAGTTGATCGTGCGGCCGGCCATGAGCGTGCTCACAGGACATGGGCCGCAAGGTTTGGCGCGCGTGACGGCCGTCCTTGCGTCCGACTTCGCACAGCGAGGCGAGCGAGATGCTTTCTATCCAGCTAAGGTGATCGAAAATGATGGCGAACGGCTGGCCGAGCCGATCGCCTGGCAGGGCTCGGCCGATCTGCGCAACTTGGCCGGCGCGGACGGGCTGATCTTCTTTCCCGCCGGCGATCGTACCCACGCCGCCGGCAGCGAGGTCACGGTGCTCCTCTTCTAAAGGTTTCGCTTCGCTGGCATAGTCGGGTGGCCCTGCAGTTTGCGCGAGCATCCACGGCACCGCCGGATCAACTCCGGTGGGCAAACTCGGCGGGAATCCGTACGCTGACAGCTATGACTCTCGCTCGAACCAAATCCGTACCGCAAAACGCTCAGCAAGTTTCTCCGTCAGATTCCCAGTCCCCTCCCCTGCCCTGGTACCTACGAACTTGGGCGCTGGGGATCGCCGGGAGTTTGTTGTTATGGGCGGCGCTGCCGCCGATGGAGCTATGGCCTCTGGCGTGGATCGCCCCGTTGCCGTGGCTGTACCTGATCCGCGAAGAGTCGCTGCCCGGCCGGCGGCCGTATCTCGCGCTGTGGGGGGCAGGTACCGTCTTCTGGTTGCTGGTAATCCATTGGATCCGCCTACCGCACCCGGCCCTGTACGTCGGCTGGGTCGCGATGTCGGCCTATCTTGGTGTGTACCTGCCGGCTTTCGTCGGGCTGTCACGCGTGGCCGTTCACCATATCGGCGCGCCGCTGATCGTGGTTGCCCCCGTGGTATGGACGGGGCTGGAATTCATCCGGGGCCACCTGCTGGGCGGCTTTCTAATGGGGGCGCTCGCTCATACCCAGTACCGGTGGCTGCAGCTCATTCAGATCAGCGACCTGGGCGGGGCCTATGCCGTCACGTTCCTGTTGATGCTCGCCGCCGCGTGTCTCGTGCAGTTGGTTCCCTGGCGAGGTCGGCATAGTGCGGCCGCGCTGGCCACGCTCGTTATGGCCCTTAGCGGGACGCTGCTTTACGGCAGCTATCGCCTTGGCGCGCTGGATGTTTCGCAGCGGCCGCCTGATGCGACGGTCGCGCTGATCCAAGGCGACATTCACGCCGATTGGAAGGCCGACGAGGGTAAGGTCCGCCGCATCTTCGACCAGTACGTGCGGCTCTCGCAGCAGGCGACGCGAATATCATCGCCGGACCTGATCGTCTGGCCGGAGACAATGTACCCCTACCCGCTCATGGATCTGGAACAGGACTTCGCACTTCCTGAGGATTCGCTTTACACCGCGGAGCAGGTGCACGAGGTTCAACGGGCCGCGGTACGCGAACTGGGCGTGCTGGCGCGTGGGCTCGACGCGGCGCTGCTGTTAGGGATTGAAGCCCGCCAATACACGAGCGAAGGGCTGGAGCGTTTCAACTCGGCATTGCTCGTGGACCACACCGGGCAAATCACTGAACGCTATGACAAGATGCACCTGGTAATGTTTGGCGAGTACATCCCCTTTGCGCGATACGCACCATGGCTGCAGCGCTTTTCCCCCATAGGAAGCGGCTTGGCCACCGGCGGGGTTCCGAGGTCGTTTGAAGTGAATGGCGTGCACTTCGTGCCGAACATCTGTTACGAGAGCGTGCTGCCTCATCTGGTGCGGCGGCAGGTGACCGAGCTGTCGCGCAGTGGACACACGCCGGACGTGATCGTCAACTTGACGAACGACGCCTGGTTCTGGGGCTCCAGCGAGCTGGACATGCACCTGGTGTGCAGCGTGTTCCGAGCGGTCGAGTGCCGCAAGCCGGTATTGATCGCGGCGAACACAGGGCTTTCGGCTTCAATCGACGGCGATGGCGAAATCGTCAAGCGCGCGGAGCGGCAGACGACCGCAGCGCTGGTCACCGAAGTCCGGCTCGACGGTCGTCGGAGTTGGTATTTGCAGAATGGCGATTTGCTGGCCGGGACGTGCGGAGTCGCGTGCATCGCATTGGCGGTCGTCGGCTCGTGGCACGTGCTGCGGCAGCGGAGGGAGGCGGCTGGTCGGAGGTGACGCGCACGCGGACCCGCTGACCGGCCGGCGACTGCCCGCACGACCCCTGCGATCGGACCCTGTGGAGGGGGCTATTCCGGGGCCGGTGGGAGTCGCATCGCCGGGCAAGCCGCCTCTCGGCTCGCCGATCTAACCCAGTTTGCGCAGCTTAAAACGTCCTCGTTGACATTCCTGCCGGAGCGTGCGTATACTAAGAAAACTGCCTGTGTCACTATCTCCTCTTCTGGCAATAGCTTCCAGCGGGTGGCAACGGCTTCCAGCGGAACCAAGACATTCGGCGGCCGGGATTCCCCCGCCCCGCAAGCGTCCTCGGCACCCGCTCGCCTCGTATCCCGACGGCTGGGCGCCTCGCCGGCTGAGACAAGGGAAGAAGCATGAATCTTGTCGGCAAGATCTTTGTCGTGCTCATCCTCATCATGAGCGTGGTCTTTATGTCTTTGGCCATGGCGGTGTACTCTACGCACCGCAACTGGCGCGAATACGTGGAAGCGTCGCCGGGCGGACTGCGGCCGCAGTTGACGCAGCTAACGGCCGAGCACCAGGAACTGCAGGAGACCAAGCGGCGTCTGGAGACGACACTGGAGGCCGAAAAGGCGGCCTACCAGCAACAACTGGCCAAGCTGGAGAGCGAGACGCAGCAGCTATCCGAGCAGCGGGCTCAGATGCAGCAGGAGTTGCAAGACCTGTCGCAAAAGAGCAGCGTTCAAGCCACTGCCGTCGAAAGTACCGCGCAAAATGCCGCGGCGTTAATGGCGCAAGTTGTCGCTCTGCGTGAGGACATTAAGACAGCTCAGCAACAGCGGGACCAGATGTTCGATCAACTGATAGCAAACAGCGAGCAACTTCACCAGGAACAGGGCGATCTGGTTCGCACCACCGAGCAGCTCGGGCAATTAAGCCGTGACGTCGGGCGTTACCGCCAACTACTGGAAGAAAATAATATCGACCCGATGGCCAGTCCCGACGGGCTGCCGCCGGAGGTGATCGGCGAAGTGCGGGACGTGCGCGAGGGACGGCTGGAAGTGTCCATCGGTTCGGATGACGGGCTTCGTGTCGGGCACACCATTCAGGTTTACCGAGGTACTACATACCTGGGACAAGCAAATATTGTGCAGACCGCGCCGGATCGGGCTGTCGCGGAGATGGATAGGTCTCGTCAACGTGGCGTTGTACAGGTGGGTGACCGTGTCGCAACCAAGCTCAAAGTTAGCTAGCGGCCGCAAGGTAGCCGTCCAAAGACCAAAGTTCAGCATCTATACCGTGATGCTGATGCTCGCGCTGGGCGCGCTGCTGTTTGGCTGTCTGTTTCTGTATCTGGAGATCCAGGCCTACGGCGGCTTCGGTGCCGTCTCGGGGCCCGCTTAGCCTCGCTGCAAGCGGTCTCTTTCCATTTCGGCTCTACGAGCCACGGTGAGCAAGGATGCTCAATCGACTGCTGGGAATGTTCGGCGCCGATCTGGCGATCGATCTAGGCACCGCCAACACGCTTATTTGCGTGGCGGACGAAGGGCTGGTTCTTAACGAGCCCTCGGTCGTGGCGGTCCAGCGCCGCAGCGGTCGGATTCTTTCCGGCGGGTGTGCCGTCGGACACCTTGCCAAGCAAATGCTCGGCCGCACGCCCGACTCGATCCACGTGGTCCGGCCCCTTCGCGATGGCGTGATCACCGATTTCCTCCTTTGCGAAGCCATGCTGCGCTACTTCCTGCGCAAAGCTGCCGGCTCGTCGTGGAGGGCACGGCCGCGCGTGCTCGTCGCCGCGCCTGGCTGCATCACCCCGGTCGAGAAGCGAGCTCTCTACAACAGCGCACTGCGGGCCGGCGCACGGCAGGTCTTGCTCATCTCCGAAGCCAAGGCGGCGGCCATCGGATGCGGTCTGCCCATTCACGAGCCGGTCGCCAGCATGGTGTGCGACATCGGCGGCGGCACGACCGAGGTGGCCGTGATGAGCATGGGCGATTGCGTCGCCTCCGATTCCACCCGAGTTGGAGGAGACGCGATGGACGCGGCGATCTTCGATTACCTGAAGCGGCACTACAGCCTCGAGATTGGCCTGTCCACCGCCGAGCGGCTGCGCATCGAGATCGGCAGTGCCTTTCCTCTCGATTGCGAGTTGACCGACGAGGTCAGTGGCGTGGACGTGGTGAGCGGTCTGCCGCGCCGCGCGACGATTACCAGCGAGGAGATTCGCGAAGCAATGGCCCCGCCGCTGACGCGGATCATCGAATCGATCAAGGCCACACTCGACGACTGCAATCCGGACCTGGCGGCCGATCTGGTTGATCACGGGCTGGTGCTCGCCGGCGGGGGCTCGCTGGTGCGGGGTATGGAGCGATTCGTGACGCAACAAACCGGCCTGCCGTCGCGCATTGCACAAGATCCGATGTCGGCCGTGGCGGCCGGCGCACAGATCTGTTTGGAAAACCTTTCCCAATGGCGATCGGCACTCGAATCGAGCGATGACGACGTATGATCGCCGACGGCACAACGAAAGCGTTGTGTTGCGTCGCGATTCAACATGCGAAGGAGCGTTGATCCAGTGCCTCGCCCCGATCGATACTTCGATTGGCAATCGCTGCAGGGCGCGACGCGCGTGGAGCCACCCTCGGCCGATTCCCGGCGTCGCATGCGGCTGCTGTTGGGATGCTTCGTCCTGGCCGTCGCCACGATTGGCACGCGAGGCCTTGTATTGAACCTGACACAGGGGGCGGCGTATCGCCGCGCCGCCGCGCGGCCTGCCATCGTGGAGGTGCGGATTTCGGCGCCGCGGGGACGGATTCTCGCCCGCGATGGCACGGTGCTGGCGAAACAGCGTCGGGCGACGGAGTTGCGGGTGCATTACCGGTACCTGGAGGAGCCGGCCGACGAGACGTGGCTGCGACGCACGGCACGCGCTAGGCTGCCGGCTGGCGATCGCCGGGACACTGCTCGCCTGCATCACGAAATGGACCGCCTGCGCGTCGAGCGCGACGCGCTTCACCGCCGGCTGGCCGCGCTTGGCGGCGTGACCAGCAGCCAGTGGGAGCGGCGTCGGGCAGCGGTTCAAAGCCGCGTCGAGCGGATCGCCGCGTCCGTGAATGCCCGGCAGCATGCAGAGGCTTCAGCCGTTGTCAGCGAAGACGATCAGCGCGTCGCCAGCGGCTACTGGTCTCGCCTGGTGCACTTGGCGCGCGAAGCATTGGCGGACCCCCCTGCCCCCGTGGCTGCACCGCCGATCGTCATTGCGGAGCAACTTGACCACCACGTGATGTTCGAGGACCTCTCCGCGTCGGCAGTACAGACAATCGAGCAGCACGCGGAAAAGTTCCCAGGCGTGGTTCTGCATCGCGCGGCAAGACGTGAATATCCGCACGGATCGCTGGCCGCACACGTGCTGGGGTACCTGGGCGCGATCGACCCGGAGACGCTCGCGGGCGATCAAGATAATCGTTATGCGCCGGACGACGTCGCGGGACGCCGTGGCATCGAGATGCGGTATGAGCCGCTGCTCCGTGGTGAACCTGGGCGCGAGGTACGTATGTTGGACGCGAGCGAAACAGTGGTTTCTGCATCACCGGCCCGACCGGGACGTGACGTGACGCTGTCGCTTGATGTCGACCTGCAACGGTCGGCTGAGAGCCTGCTCGACAGTGCGCTGGAATTGAAGCACCACGAGCGGCCAGCCTCACCGAATTCAGTCGCGCCGCTCGCGCACGGTGGAGCCGTGGTCGTGCTGGATTGCCACAGCGGCGACGTGCTGGCGGCGGCTTCGAGCCCTCGTTTCGATCCGAACGTGTTCGCCTCCGGCGAAAGCAGCGATGTTGCGCGTTTGCTTGGCAGTCCCAAACAGCCGTTGTACGACCGGGTCACGCAAATGGCCCTGGCGCCGGGCTCGATTGCCAAGCCCGTCGTGGCCGCGGCACTTTTGGAAGAGGGCGTCGTGCATGCCGAGGACTCGTTCTACTGCCAGGGCTATCTTCACTCGCCCGAGGCGTACCGGTGCCTTCTTTTCCGCCACTACGGCGTGGGCCACGATGAGGTGACTATGCCAGGCGCCTTGGCCCAAAGCTGCAATGTGTACTTCTTCCATCATGCGGAGCGGCTCGGAGCCACTCGGCTCACGGATTGGTTGATGCGCTTCGGCCTGGGTGGGGCCACGGGTGTCGACCTGCCGTATGAAGCCGCGGGGCACTTGCCCAATTTGGATGGGAGCAAAGGTAATGCCGAGGTGCTGGGGCTGGCCGTCGGACAGGGCGCACTCACCGCGACGCCACTGCAGATCGCCCGGGCGGTGGCCGTCGTGGCCAACGGCGGCCGACTGATCACTCCAAGATTGGTCCGCGCCGCCAGCCGAACAGACACGGGGCTGCAGCGAACCGGCCGGCGCGTGCCGCAACTTCGCGAAGACACGACGGCGACCGTACGCGCGGGAATGCGACAGGCGGTGGTCGATCCGCGCGGCACGGCGCACCGCCATCTATTGATTCCCGGCCTGCCCGTCGCGGCGAAGACCGGCACGGCCGAAACCCAGAGCGCCAAAGGCGACCACGCCTGGATCGCCGGATATGCGCCGGCCGACGCACCACAGATCGTCTTTGTCGTGGCGCTGGCGCATGGTGGCAGCGGCGCCACGGCCGCAGGCCCCATTGCGCGGCGCCTGCTCATCAACATGCAGCGGCTAGGCTATTTCTATGAGAGCGAACTGGCGGAGGGGACCGACCACGGATCGGCCACTCAGCCCGCATCTTATGAGACGCGGGTCGGCGCGCCGGAATAGTTTGTAGCCATACGTCCGCGACCGGACATGAAGGCACTGCTACTTGCGACCGAGCACGACGTACGAGCCGATGAACGTTACGGCCAGGTCCTCGCCGGAATGAATCTCGCTGCGCAGCTCGATCTTGGCCTGGCCCTTGTCGTGAAACATGGCGAGGAAGTGCTCAAAGGCGGCAGGGTCCACCGGGCCGCAGGTAGCCAGGATGTGTTCGCACTCCACCGGCTTCAGATACTTGATGGCGCTGCGTCGAATGACAATGTCGCCGCTCATTCCGTGGCGCCGCGCTAACAGGAACACGGTGCCCCAGCCCGAGACAGTACACAGGGCATTCAGACTGCCGGCGAAGGCGGTCTGCTGATGATTGCGGTTCCGTTCCAGCGGCGCCCGGAGCGTCAATCCGTGTTCGCCATAGGAGTGAACACGAATGCCAATGTGAGCGCACATCGGAATCTGGCGCTCGATGGTGGTCTGAAGCTCGCTGAGCAAGTCGTCGTGCATGCGACAGCGCGGCTGCTGCGGAGGGGAAGGCGATCAGTTGCAAGGTATTGCGTGCATCACCGGATGGGTCATACCGCCGCCCCATGCTAACGCAAGGGACCATCGACCGCTAGGCGGATTGAAGCACGCGAGTCCGATGAACGCTGGCGGTTTCAGCTACGCAGCCTGGCGGACAACAACGAAAAAACCCCGACGTCCACGCGAGGGACGCCGGGGCGGATCGAGAGTCGATTGTGAAGCGGCGGTTAGCGGATTGCTTCCTTGAGCATCAGCGTGTTGGGGACGCTGTGCCGGTGCAGGAGGCCTTCCTCGTCGGTCTCGATAATGGTGGCCACCGGGCCGACTTCGCGGACGGTGCCTTCCATATCGGCCAGGCGGACTTGGTCGCCGGAAGCGAATCGCTGCCGCAGATAGTAGCCCGAGAGGATTCCGCCCATTACTTCGCGGCCGCCCAGCCCGAAGGCCAGCGCAAATCCGGCGGCGAGACCACCGAACCCGATCAAGATCAGCTTCTCCAGCAGCTCGACCTGCAAGCCCAGGTGGCTGGCGGCAGCCAGGAAGGTGATCAAGGCCAGCACGTAGTAGCAGGCGTTCGCCAGATGTTCCGCGTAGCTGATGCCGACGCGGTCGGCGCTGGTCGCCACCACGCCGCGGAGGAAAGAAGCCACCAGCAGGCCGATCACCACCACGACCATCGCCAGCAGGATCTTCGGGATGAAGTTGACCACGCCCATCATCGCGTCCGAAACGGTAGCCAGCCCCAGTACCTTGAATGCGGCCATGATCGCCACGGCGAACAACATCCAGAAGACCACCGTACCGACGATTGCCGGCACCGAACGCGTGATGCCGACCTGCTTCATCGAATCGGCCAAGCCGCTGCGCTGGGCGGCGGTTTCCAAACCGATTGCCTTGCACAGCGCGCTGACGAGGCGGCCCACCAGCGTCGCGAGGACAAAGCCAACCACCAGGATGACCAGCATCGCCACGACATTGGGAAACAAGTCGGCGATTTGAACGTACGTCTCGCGGAACGTATCGGTGACCGACTGTTGCGTCTGGGCGACGGTTTCGCCCATCCCGCCGCCCACCGCGGCAGGCACTTCGCCATTTGCGTCGGCCTGGTCGGCCTGGGCAACGTATTGCAGAGCGTCTAGTGAACTGGAAGCCATGATGGAAACTCCTCTTCTTGTTGTTTATCCGCGGGGGGAAAGTGCCCCCATCGGTTTGGGTCTAGCGTAAAAGTGTGGTTTACGGACGCAAATGGTCCGCACAGCGGACCCTACTTATTTATCGAAAGCGGGGGTTGCGGCCGCGGTCCGCGCGGCTTTCAAAGTCCCCGGTGAGCGTGTAGCGGAGCAGCCCGCCGCTGGCGCGAGCGAACTCGCCACAAGCCAGCGGCAGCGCACGCAGGAACAGATCGATCACGTGTTGCGTTAACAGCGATCGATTCACACCTTGGTGGATTTCTCGCTCCAGCGTTTCCGGCGGCTCGGGCACTGGTGGCTCCGCCAGCCGGTCCAGCAGATCAATTTTGTCGCTCATGGCCGCGTCCGTCCTGTCAGCGTGAAGTGGTTTCGTCCGGATACGCTTCTTGCAGTTTGGCCCGCGCCCGGCTGATCCGCATCTTGCAGGCGCTGACCGAGAGGTTGAACATCTCGGCGAGCTCGTCGTAGCTGTAACTCTCTGCGTATTTCAAGATCAGCATTGCCCGATCTTCTTCGTCCAGTGCGGCGAGCATGTTTTCCAGGTCGAGTGATAACTCACTCGCAGGAGTAGTCGCTCTGGCCGCGGGCCCTTCAAGTGTGCTCTGGTCGGCGACGGTGACGCGCCGCTGGCGTCGTCCGCGTCCTCGCCGGAGCGTCAGGCACGTTCGCACCGCCACGCCATAGACCCACGTCGAATAAGCGCTTTGGCCGGCGAACTTGCCGCGACTGTTGAACAGCCGCACGAATACTTCCTGTGCCGCGTCTTGCGCGTCGTGCGCGTTGCCCATCAGCCGATAGCAAATCCGCCACACGCGATCCCGATACCGCCGAACCAACTCGACGAAGGCCGGCCCATCGGATCCTTCGCGAGCAGCCTCGGCGGCGAGTTTTTCGTCGCTTGGCAGAGTGCTTTCCAAAACGTCACCCATCGCATCTGCCTTACTTCGTGCGCCACCTCCATGCGGCCTTCACCCATATCAGTTGCCGCAGCCGGCGGTGGCGTCACATCGAGCGATGCGCTTTTGTTGGGGGCCTTGCCTGTAAGTGAAGGCAAGCTAAGGAGATAATGCGGCAGCGGGGGCCACGGAATAGAATCACATCGCCCGCAGCAGGTCAAGATCAGCCACTGCACCGGCATAGAAAGCCTAGCATGGCCCAGCGCGAGCGATGCGCAGTAGGGGCCGCTGCGCGTCCCTTGGACACGCAGCGCGATCTTCCGTGATGAGACGATTAACGTGCCGTGGATTAGGATGGTCCACAGCGGACCCTACGATGTCACCGGCATTCGACAGGCCGCTACCACTTCAAGCCGAACCGTTTTCCGCCGGAACTGCGCTCCAGCCCGCCCTTGAGCTCGTCGGGATTGACCCGAGATCGAGCGGCTTGCGGTTCGTCTTCCTCCGCTGTACCTTCTTCGCTCGGCTTCGGTTCGGCCCGGGCTTCCAGCGCCTTCATCGAAAGGCTGATCCGCTGCGCCTCGGCATCCACCGAAAGCACCTGCACGTCGACCGGCTGCCCCTCTTCCACGACGTCGGCCACTCGCCACACGCGCCGGTGCGACAGTTCGGAGATATGCACCAGGCCGGAGATGCCGGGCTCAAGCTTGACCAGCGCGCCAAAGTCCATGATCTTGTCGACCGTGCCGCGCACCACGGACTTGACCGGATACTTTCGCTCCACGTCGTTCCAAGGGTTCTCCGACAGATCGCGCAGCGACAGGCCGATCTTGCCGGTGGTCTCGTCGATCTTCTCGATTTTGACCTTCACGCGCTGGCCCACTTCGAGCACCTCGCTGGGATGCTTGATGCGGTCCCAGCTCATGCGGCTGATGTGGATCAACCCGTCAACTCCGCCCAGGTCAATAAACGCGCCGAAGTCGCGGAGACTGCTCACCACACCTTCGCGCTGCTGGCCGATGGCCAACTCCTCCAACAGCTTTCGCTTGGCCTCGGCCCGCTCGCGCTCCAGATAATCTCGGTGGCTGAGCACCAGGTTGCGACGCTCCGGGTTGACCTCCGTGATCACGCTGGGCAGCTTCTGTCCGACGAATTGCTCCAGGTCTTCCACCCGATAGAGCGAAATCTGACTGGCCGGAATGAACCCGCGGAGATTCCCGACGGTGCATTCCAGGCCGCCTTTGTTGTGGCCGGTGATCACCGCGTCGACCACCAGGCCCTCGGACAGTTCCTCCCAGCCGGAGACGTCGACGCTCGCTCCCGGCAGGTTCAGCTCGTACAGTCCTTCTTCCGAATCGAAGCGGATCACGATGGCCTCGACCGGAGTGCCCAGCTCGGGCGGCTCCTTGAACTGGGCCAAGGAAACGACGCCCTGATTGCGTCCGCCCAGGTCGATGAAGACTTCCTCGTGCCGCACGGACAGGATTGCGCCCTGCACGCGCGCTTCGGGCGCCAATTCCGCAGGCGCCGGCCGATTGGAGGAGTCCAACAGGCTATCGAGCGATGCGCCGCCCAATGCCTCTTCGAGTTCCTGTTCCAACTCCGGCGGCAACTGCTGCCGTACGTTGGGTCTCGGAACGGTTGGTTTTCGTGGCGGCTCGACATCCCGTGCCGCATCGCGGGACTTGCCCTTCTCTCCACGGCGCCGCCGACTGGGCCGCTCTTTGTCCGGCGGCGTTTCCGGCGCTGCAGGCGGTGGCGCGGGGGTGGCAACTGCCTCGGCGGATGCTGGCTGCGTTGAACTGCCGGCGGCCTCACTCGGAGTGGTCGGTGCCTGCTCGTGTGATTGCGGTGGTTGGGGCTCGTGCGGTTGAGATGGGCGCGGCTGTTCTTCAGCCGTCACGTCAGCGGTCGGCTGTTCCGCCTCGGCACTTTTCAATTCGAGCGGCGGAGCCGCCGGGCGGGAAGGCGGAACGGGCCGTGGCGGAGCGGTCTCGGCCGCCGGCCGCGGTGTGTGCAACGGCTCGGGGCGCGGAGCCAGTTCATCGGTCCGTTTGTACAGATCGCGCAGCGACCCGATTTTGATTCTGTCACTAGGCCGCTCGGCTTGCCCGGCTTGTTCGGAGCTCGACGCCGCTTCCTCGGCCGGGCCACCCGAGTTCGCCTGATCATGTGCGGAGGATTCTTGGCGCGAGGCCTCCTCGTGCTGCGGCGACGCTTCCCCCGATTCGGGGTTGGCTGGATCGTTTGGCTGCCGGACGGGATCGCTCGGGTCCTGCATCATCCTCGTACTTCCTCACGCCTGAATGTGTGACACGCTCAAACCCGCAATTTTACCACTCTTACGGCAGACTGCACAATCGGCCGGGCCAACTACCCCGCAATTTCGCCCGACCTGGAAGTGAACCCCCCAGCCACTGGTCCGGGGCGGTTGTGCGGATCGCGCGGAGGAGACGGCGCCACCCGGCCGGTGAATGCCAACTTTCGATCCGCGCAAGTGGAAGGACCCGACGAGCAGGCATCCGCCGCACAATCGGGTCCAGCACAGCGACATTTCAGCCGCCGTGGCGGACCGTCCGATCCAATCTACGCGGCGCGCTACGTCTGTCGCCGTCCGCTCCAGCAGAAAGGCCAGCAGGAAAGGAACCTCTCTTGGCACGTAGTCTCAGCATCCTCCTGCCTGTCCACAATGTCCAATCGGTGCTTTCTCGGCAAGTTGAACACGTCCTGGAGCTGGTTGGAGAACTGACGCATCAGTTCGAGATCCTCATCCTCGATGACGGCTCGTACGACCACACAACGGAGGTGGCCACGGAGCTGGCGCTGCGGTACCCACAGATCGACGTGATGCGGAACAACGCTCGCGGCGGTCTGAAACAATTGGTCGAGCGAGGACTGGAACGCTGCGTCGGTGAGGTGGTGATCGTCCACGACGGCACGGGCAAGTGGGACCCGCTGGGCATCCGACAGCTGTGGCACCGCCGAGACGATCCGGCACTGGTGATGGCCCGCAACCCGCTCGCCCAGGGCTGGTACCTGCTCCGGAAGCGTGGCTTGGAGTCGATGACTCCCAAGGAGCGTCTGCTGGCGGTGGACCACGAGATTCGCATAATTCGCGCCGATCTGGTGCGTGGTGGTCAGGAGCCTTCGCGGCGGCCTAAGAGCTTTTCCCATCTTCAGCAAGTTGTCGGGCAGTAGCCTGCTTACGGCGACGCTAATAGCAGCCGCGATAGTCGAAGGTTCACCCAACGGTCTGACGCCGCGGGCCACGCAAGCGCTTCCCACGGGGCACTCCAAAGTGTCGAGCTCGCTTCGCATGCGATAGCTACCACCTTCGGGGGCATCTCGGTAGCACTCCTCCGCCGCGTTGCGGCACCGGCACAAGCTCGCGGTTTACAACGGCTTAGCGGGGATACTCACTTGCCCATCCGAGGGGGCATTTGCCGATAGCATCAGCGGCGGCAGTGATTCCGGCGGATGGGAACTTTTCCCGTTCTTGTCAGTCTAATGCTGTTGGCATAGGATCGTGGTGGAGGCAGCGACCACTTATCTTGCGCCTCTGCGGCCAGCGAGCGGATGTTTGAGTCGACGTCTGGGCAAGCCAAAGTTGATTTCCGCGTGAGCCATTGTGCCACCGGAGATCACAGGCGGCGTCGACCACGACGCAAAAGGAGCTCCTCTCTGAGGTAGGCGGAATCAAACTGCTGGCCGTTGCGACCTGCTTGCCCTGGCGCTGCGTCGCGCGCTTCCGCTAACGCACTCGGTGTGCCGGTTTGCGCGCCCCGCTCGCTACATCGACGTGCCGCGCCAGCCGCTCGTTCGCGTTGGCGGATCGCAGGTGCCGGCCTTCGTCGGCCGGTATCTCAATCCCTGGCAGCATTCATCATTCGTTATCGTTTGTCCCCGAACGCCCCCGGAATTCGAAGAGGTACAGAGAATGAGCGTGGCGGAATGGAAGGACTCGCCCGAAGGGACGAGTCACGATCAGGACAAGCCGGCCATCGGGCCGCCGACAAACCCGCAGCCGACGGAGCGTCGCCTGCACCGCATTCATACGATTCGTAAGCAACAGGGGATGTCCATTCGCAGCGTGGCCCGCCGTTTGAAGATCAGTGTTGAGCAGGCTCGCATCGAGGAGAACGAAACGAGCGACATTACGCTTGGCACCCTATTCCGTTGGCAGCAGGCGCTGGACGTGCCTGTGACGCATCTTTTGGTCGATCTGGATGGTCCCATTTCCGAGCCCGTGCTGAAACGCGCGAGACTGTTGAAGATGATGAAGACTGCCACGTCGATCGGCGAAACCGCCAAGACCGAGCAGATCAAGCGGCTTTCGCAGATGATGGTGGATCAACTCGTCGAGTTGATGCCGGAATTGAAGGACGTTAGCCCCTGGCATTTAGTCGGCCAGCGGCGCTCGCTCAACGAATACGGACGCGTCGTCGAGCGGCAGTTGCCCGACAACTTGTTTCACGATTGAGGCCAGATTCACGATTAAGGCGGCTGCTAGCCATTCCGGCGGTGGGAAAATCACTCTGGCGCCACAGCCAGCCGAGGCAGCCTCCGCTTAGGTTCGTAATTCGCCGCCGAGACCGTCGCGCAGTCGCTGTTCGATTCGCCCGCAAACCTCGTCGGCTTCTTCTCGAGTGAGCGTTCCTTGGTGCGAGCGGAGCGAGATGCCGAACACCAGGCTTTTCTTGCCTTGGCCCAGTCGCTTCGCGTCGCGATACGTCTCCTGATATACCACGCTTTCTACTAGTTCACCGCCGGCCTGGGCGACCGCGGCCGCCACGTCCGCCCAGCGGATCCTCTCGTCGAAGACGAAGTTGTAGTCGCGGCTAACGGCCGGATACGGCGACGGCTCCGACAGCTTGCGGATCAACTGCGCGTGCTCGATAAGGGGCGCGATCCGGACTTCCGCAACGGTGGCTGGCGAGCGAAGCTCGAACTGTTCTCGCGCCGCGTCACTCACTTCGCCGAGATACCCCCACACCTCGCCACCGAGCCGCAGCTCGCAGCAGCGCGGCGGCGCAAGCAGCGGCTGTGCGGTGTCGGCAATCTCCAGCACCGCGGCCGGTGCAATACCCTGGCAAATCGCCTCCAGCACGCCCTTGAGCGCGAAGTAGTCGCCGCCGCCGGCGATCGCCAGCATCCGCTCCTCGCGCGGCATGCCCTGGGGCTGCGGCAAGTAGACGTGCGCGATTTCAAACAGATCAATGTTCGGGTTGGAAAGCGCTTCATTACCGCGGCGTGCGCCGAGCAGGCTGGGCACGATACTCCTGCGCAATCGATCCGCCCGCCGCAAAACCGGTGTCGCGCACACGAGCGCCGCACGATCGGACCAGGGACTGAATGCCTCGGACCAGGGCTCCTCGACGGCGCTGATCGTCATCGCTTCGTCCATGCCGGCCGCCACGAGAATCGCCCGCACGTCCGCCAGCACGCGATCTTCGCGGCGCCTGCCGGAGGAAACCATCGGCACGCGGACATCCTCCGGGATCTTGTCGTATCCGTGGATGCGGGCGACCTCTTCGACCAGGTCGATCTCGCGGGTGAGGTCGCGTCGCCAGGTGGGCGGAATGACTTCGACACGGTTGTCGTCGGCCTTGACCACTTCGCTGCCCAGTGCCGCAAGAATGTTGCGGACCGTGGGGGGTTCGATCGTGATGCCAAGAATCCGGGGAAGCTGGCTCAGCCGCAGTGTGACCGGTGCGCGCGAGTCGGTCCACGAGCCGCGATCGACCGCGCCGGCGCAGAGCGTTCCGCCGGACGTTTCGAGAATCAGCTCCGCCGCGCGGCGGCTAACCCAATCGACGTTCGCCACGTCAACGCCCCGCTCGAAGCGGTACGACGAAGGGCTATGCAGCGACAGCGCTCGGGCGGTCGTGCGGATCGACTGCGGATCGAAGGCCGCGCACTCCAAGAGCACATCGATCGTGCCGGCCGTCACCTCGGTGTCGGCCCCGCCCATCACGCCGCCGACGGCCACCGGGCGGCGCGCGTCGGCGATGACGCACATCGACTCGTCCAGCTCGTACTCTTTGTGATTGATGGCGAGGAACTTCTCGCCCTTTTTCGCGCGACGCACAATGATGCGACTGCCGGCAAGCCGGGCCAGATCGAAAGCGTGCAGCGGCTGCCCCGTCTCCATCAGTACATAGTTGGTGACGTCCACCAGGTTGTTTACCCGCGCAATCCCGAGCGTCTCCAGCCGCCGGGCCATCCAGTCGGGACTGGGGCCGATCTTCATGCCGCGAATCACCCGGGCGGAATACCGGATGCACAGCTCGTCGCACTCGATCGCCACGTCGACGATTTCGCCGGCGGGAGTCTTTTCTTCCTGTGGCTGTGCCTTCGGGAGCTGCAGCTCGCGCTTCCACAGGACGGCGGCTTCGCGGGCGATGCCGATGTGGCCCAGGCAGTCAGGGCGGTTGCTGGTCACCTCCAGGTCGATGGCCAGATCGTCGCCGACCGCTTCGGTCGACTCGTGATTCAGCCCGGCCATCATCAAGCGCGAGGCAAACTCCTCGGCCGACATATCGAGCCGCACGTAGTCTTTCAGCCAGTTCCAGGAGACGATCATCGGCGACTAATTACCTGATAGGGAAGCCTCAGGGGTGCCACTGCTGGCCCCTCCAGCAACGGGCCTCGACGCTTTGTGCGATGGTGCCGTCGAAAAAGGAGGACAGGCACAACGCACGACGACTGACCGCGATTCGGAATATCGTTTGCGCATCGAGCCAGTCCCCCTTTTTCGACTCCCGACTGCTCGCAGTCCAGCCCGTAATTAAAACTGCTCCAGGAATCGAACGTCGTTTTCATACAGGGCGCGAATGTCGGTCAAGCCGTGCTGCCGCATGCAGATCCGTTCGACGCCCAATCCGAATGCAAACCCGCTGAATTTCTCCGGATCGTAACCGACGGCCTGCAGCACGTGCGGGTCGACCATGCCGGCGCCGCCCATCTCGATCCAACCCTGGTGCCAACTCATGTCGACTTCGACGCTGGGTTCGGTAAATGGAAAGAACGATGGCCGGAAGCGGATGTGAACCTCGCTGCCAAAATAGCTCTCGCAGAACATCCGCAGCACGCTCTTCAGGTCCGCCATCGTTACGCGCTCGTCGATCAGCAGACCTTCGATCTGGTGAAACATCGGGTAGTGCGTGGCGTCGGCCGTGTCGGGTCGGTAGACACGGCCCAGCGAGATCACGCGCACCGGCGGGGGCGTATTTTCCATCACGCGAATCTGCACGGTGCTGGTCTGGCTGCGCAGTAGCAGCCCGCCGGCCGATTTGTCGGCGACCGCCAGATAGAAGTTCTCCAGCGGATCCCGGGCCGGATGCGAAGCGGGGATATTGAGCGCCTCGAAGTTGTGCCACTCGTCCTCGATCTCCGGACCTTCGGCCACGGCGAAACCGAGCCGGCCCATGATGTCCTTCATGTGCTCGATGGTCTGGGTGATCGGATGGATATGCCCCAGCCGCGGCCGTCGACCCGGCTCGGTGGGATCGAAGGCTTCGGCCTCTTGGTGCTTGGCCCCGCCGCCGGCCAGTCGCTGCTGTGCGGCCGCCAGCGCTTGCTCCATCGCGCCTTTCACCTGGTTGAAGCGTTTGCCGGCCTCCGGCTTGTCGGCCTTGTCGACCGTGCCGAGCTGTTTTTGGATGGCCTTCAGCCGGCCGCTCTTGGCGCCGAGAAACTCTACGCGAGCCGCCTCCAGTTCCGCATCGTCGGAGGCCGATTCGAGCGCCCGCCGCGCGTCGGCTTCCAGGGCGTTCAGCTCGCTGAGGAAGGTATCGAGTGCCACGCTGATCGTCCCGGCTATTTGAGGGTGTCCGGGAATGGAATCGGTGATTGCATCGGGTGCCACGGCGGGCTCGTCCCGCCGTGCGGGTGATTCACAGACAGGAATGTCTGTGCCACCATTCGTACGCCCTGCCTTTGCGCGACCAATCGCATCGCACGCCGGATGCAATATTCAATGCCGCAATTTGCACGGCGGGACACGCCGGCCGGGGCACCCTTGTGGCTGCGCCCGGGCGGCCAAAGCAAAAGAGGCTGCCCGGGCAGAGGGCGCCTCTTGCTGTGACTCCACGCTTGGTCGCAAGCAAACCGCATCAGGCGGCCAGCGCCTCTTTCACCTGGTCCACCACCGCGTCGAAAGCGGCCGGATCGTGGATGGCCAGTTCGGAGAGCGATTTGCGATCCAGTTCGATATTGGCCTTCTGTAGCCCGTGGATGAATTCGCTGTAGCGGACGCCCCGCTCGCGGCACGCGGCGTTGATGCGGATGATCCACAGTTTGCGGAATTCGCGCTTGCGAGCCCGGCGGTCGCGAAAGGCGAACGCACCGCTGCGAAGCATCGTCTCCTTCGCGGAACGGAGCAGCTTGCCGCGTCCACCGCGGTTTCCCTTGGCCTGTTTGAGAAGCCGTTTTTTCGCCCTGCGGCGGGCGGAGCCTTTGAGAGTTCGCATCGATAGTTACCTTCACCGTTTTGGCACCGAAAGAATCGGGCCGGAACGTATCCGGCCGAGCGTGCACCCGGATTAATGGCTGTCGCCCGAGAGCGCCTTGTGGACGAGCTTGACCATGGTCTTGGACAACGTAGTGGTGCCGCGCAGATTTCGCTTGCGTTTCTTGGACATGCGGGCGGCCAGGTGGCTCGTGCCCGCCTGGCGATGTATCACCTTGCCCGTGCCCGTGATGCGAAACCGCTTCTTCGTACCTTTGTGAGTCTTCTGCTTGGGCATGGTGGATCGCGAATTGGCGTGGCAGAGGTTGAGATCGACCCCGTTCATGGGGTAAACCAGCATTATAGGGCATCGGCAGGGCCGGAAAAGGGGAAACGCCAGGATTTCGCCACCGGCGGCTTCCGGCCGACCGAACTACCCTCGGGAAGCGGTGAATAATGCATCTGGGTTGTACCAACGAAGTCCCGGCCACGACGCCGGCCACGACGCCCGTGGGGGCGGCTGGGGGAGTCTCGTGCCGATGTTCGAAGCGGCGCCGCCGGACGGTGGTGCGTGAGGTGCCATGCGGCTTCTGAGCTACAACATCCACAAGGGCATCGGCGGACGCGACCGGCGGTACCGGCTGGAGCGGATCATCGAGGTAATCGAGAGCGAAAACCCCGATCTGGTCTGCCTTCAGGAGGTGGTGCGCGACGCGCCGCGTTGCCGGCACGAGAACCAGGCCCGGCGGCTGGCCGACTACTTCCGCATGGCCGCCTCGCGGTACCAGAGCAATGTCCGCTACAAGGTGGGCGGCTACGGCAATTTGCTGCTTTCGCGGTGGCCGCTGGCCGGCAGCCACCAGGTCTCGCTCCGCCACCGGCAGAAAAAGCCGCGCGGCGCGCAAATGGCCCTGGTCCGCACGCCCGAGGGGCTGCTCCATCTGGTGAACTGCCACCTGGGACTGGGCGAAGCCGAGCGTCACTGGCAGGTGAGCCATTTGCTCTCCCATTACCTGTTCCGGGAGTCCGAGCACTTGCCGACGTTGATTGCCGGCGACTTCAACGATTGGCGCAACACGCTGGCGAACGGAAGCCTGGCGGCGCACCATTTCCAGCCGATCACGCATCCTCCCTCGCGATTTCGCACGTTCCCGGCGTGGTTGAGCGTCGGATCGCTGGACAAGTCGTTTTATCGCGGTCAAATCGAGATCCGTAATGCGCGGGTCGTCCGCACCGCCACGGCCAAAAGGGCCTCCGATCATCTTCCGGTGGTTGTCGATTTTCATCTCAGTGCTGACTGAGAATTCGACAACGAAACCGGCCTCACGTGTGTGTTTGCTCGCCTGGCGAGCTGGCTTTTTCAACGCGCCTTATAGGGGGGGCCCCATGTTTGTTGAAAAAATAACCGTCCCCAGTACGTGGAGCACGAGCCCCACGCGAATTCCCGGCAGACTTTTGCAACGGCCCGTTTTAGGAAGTGTTGAAAAACTCTCCTTTCCCCCGTAGCTGATTGGTGAGACTTCCGCCCCGCCGGAATCGGCCGCCGCCGCGCGTACCGTCCTGGCCCTTCGCTTGCTTTCCCCGCTTATGCGAGCCAAAGCATTCTACCAAACCCATCCATAAAATCAACCACTTAAAAAGAACTATATAGGGAACTTTCTGTAATTCTCTGCAATTTCAGGCGATTCATGGCAGTCCGGCGCCGCGATTTAATGGGTAGATCAACACGCCCCAGGCCGCATGTGTCTGAAAACGACCCGACCACCAGCGATCCGCGACGGACCAGACGCGTCGGAAAAGAGCAGTGGCACCGGTACCCGCCGCGCTGCTACTTTGCCGCAGCGTGCTGCGGGAAGTCGCGGCGATACCGTACGAGAAGCGCCGGCATGTCGGCGTCGACCAGGTAGAGCTTCCCGCGAATGGTCTTCGCCTCGCCGGGCGCCAGGCCGCCAAGTCGGGGGTCGCTGTGCAAGCAAACGCCTACGCCCTGGAACAGCTCCTGGTACGGCTCCCAGGCGGTGGCGAGGATCTGCCGCTCGTCGGCGGAGTAACAGCCGATCAGGCCATTGGAGGGCGTTAAGCGGCTCACCGGACGAGGATTTACATCGTCCGGCGGGACGTGGGCGGGACGATAGACCTGGCCCGGCACGTAGCGGGCTTCGGTCGCCCAGGGCTCGGTCGGCAGCCGCGCCGGCCGGCCGTCGAGAAACACGAAGCACTTCGAGACGTAGTCGTCCTGCCCGCGGCCGGTGAACTGGTCCACGCGGATGCACGGCTGAGCCCAATGGGCCTGCGAGGGCGTATCGGTCGGATTCGCCGCGACCATTTGGAAGTCGACCTCGCCGTCACCGGCGGTGATGCGGTGCCGCACGAGGACGCCGTCGGCCAGCTCGCTGATCAGTTCGATGCGTCGGCGGTCTTCGCTGGCCGAGACCAGCCGCGTGCGATGCTCGATGGTCGTTTCGCCCCACTCGCGGTCCGTGGAGCCCGGCCGGCAAAAGGCTTCCAGGTAGTGGATCCGTACCGCTTCACCGGACAGCCGTTCGCCACGGACCGTGAGGAAGTTGTCCTTCCACTCGATCGTGAGCGGGCCGACGTCTTCGGCGGCGGCGGGCGAAAAACTCGCTGCACCGCAGGCGAGTGCAAGGACGCTCCAGGCAAGCCACCGAGAGAGAATTTGCGCGCTCCGAATCAGTGGACTCGACATAGCGTGCAATCCTCCACCACTACTTCGGCGCCATGATCAGCACGATTCGCCGCCCTTGTAGCGAGGGCATTTGCTCGACCTTGGCCACGTCTTGCAGATTGCTGATGACCCCTTCGACCAGCTTGAAGCCTTCCTGCACGTGGGCGTTCTCGCGGCCGCGGAAGACGACCGAGAAGACCACCTTGTCCTTCTGCTTCAGGAAGGTCCGCGCCCGGTTGACCTTGAAGTCCAGGTCGTGCTCGCCGATCTTGGGCCGCAGGCGGATTTCCTTGTTCTTGCTCTGGTGCGTGTGCGTCTTGTGTTGACGCTTCTTCTGCTGGTACTTGAACTTGCCGTAATCCATGATACGGCACACCGGCGGGTTCTCCTGCGGCGCGACTTCGACCAGATCGAGGTCCGTCTCTCTCGCACGCCCGATCGCGTCGTCCGTGCTGAGAATCCCCAACTGCTCTCCCTCGGCCGAGATCACTCGGACCGGGCTGATCCGGATTTGTTCATTGATCCGGTGCTGATTACGTTCGATCGTTGCTACCCTCCAAATAAACCATGGAAACCAAAACTACGCTCACCGCCGCTTGCCGGCGACGGCCGGAGCCGTGCCGGGCACGCTCTACTGGACGATTATAGCGGACCAGGGCGGTCGTTCACCTTCCGACGATCCGTTTTTCTTTCGCTGCCGCTCCGCCGCGCGCGCCACACCATGCTCATCGATCAGTACTGATGGCTGGCGTTTTTGTCGGTAAAACCCGCGGTTGCCCCGGAGGCCTTCTGCCGCACCACCTTGGCGTGGGCTTCCTCCTGCAGCTTCTCGATCGCCTGTTCGATTCGCATGGCCCCCAAGTCGCCGGCGATCCGGTCGCGCACGGAGACGGACTCGGCCTGCTCGTCCTTCGGGCCGACGACCAGCATGTAGGGGATTAGCGCCAATTGGGCGTCGCGAATCTTGGCCCCCAGCTTTTCCGCCCGATAGTCGCCCTTCACGCGCAATCCGGCCTCGCGGAAACGCTGTTCGATCCGCCGCGCATATTGCTCCGACTTCTCGCTCACCGTCAGCACGCGTGCCTGCTCCGGCGCCAGCCACAGCGGGAACGCCCCGGCGAAGTGCTCGATCAGCACGCCGATGAACCGCTCCATCGAACCCAAGGGCGCGCGGTGGATCATCACCGGCTGGTGCGGGCGGTTGTCGGCGCCGATGTACTCCAGGCCGAACCGCTCCGGGCTGGGGAGGTTGTAATCGAGCTGTACGGTGCCTAGCTGCCACTCGCGGCCGATGCAGTCGGTGACCACGAAGTCGGCCTTCGGGCCGTAAAACGCCGCCTCGCCGACTTCGACCGAGACGTTCGGCAGGTCCATGGTCTGGCAGACGTCCTGCAGGGCGGCCTCGGCCCGCTGCCAGACCTCGGCGCTGCCGACATACTTGTCGCTGTCAGGATCGCGAAAGCCCAGCCGCACGCGGTAGTCGTCCATGCCGAGCGCCCGGAGCACCTTCTGGGTCATTTCCAGACAACCGCGGAACTCGCCGGCCACCTGCTCTTCGGTGCAGAAGATGTGGGCGTCGTCCTGGGTGAATCCCCGTACCCGAGTCATGCCGGACAGCTCGCCCGACTGTTCGTAGCGGTAGACGGTGCCGAACTCGGCCAGCCGCACCGGCAGATCGCGATAGCTGCGCGGCTGCGCCTTATAGATCATGATGTGGTGCGGGCAGTTCATCGGCTTGAGCAGGTAACGCTCGTCCTGCTCCATCTCGATCGGCGCGAACTGGCTGTCTGCGTAGTACGGAAAGTGGCCGGACTTCTCGTACAGCTCGACTCGTCCGATGTTGGGGGTGTAGACCGCGTCGTAGTCGCGCTGGCGCAGCTCCTGCTTGATGAAGTCCTCCAGCAGGCCGCGAATAATCGCGCCCTTGGGCAGCCACAGCACCAGGCCCGAGCCCACCAGGGGACTGACGGTAAACAGCTCCAGTTGCTTGCCCAGCACGCGATGGTCGCGCTTTTTGGCCTCTTCGATCCGCTCCAGGTGAGCCGCCAGTTCGGCCTTGTCGAAAAAGGCGGTGGCGTAAACCCGCTGGAGCTGCTGCCGTGAGGAGTCGCCCTTCCAATAGGCGCCGGCGACCGACAGCAGCTTGAACGCCTTGCCGATTACGCCGGCCGAGCGGACGTGCGGCCCGCGGCACAGGTCGATGAATTCACCCTGCCGATAGAACGACAGTTGCGGATGGCCGGCCAGGCCTCCCTCGATGTGCTCGACCTTGAGCGACTGGCCCAACTCGCGGCACACGGAGAGCGCTTCCTCGCGCGGTTGCTCGATCCGCTCGAACGCCTCGTCCGCTTCGATCAGCCGGGCCATTTCGGCCTCGATCGCGGCAAAATCCTCGTCCGAGAGCGACTTCTCCAGATCGAAGTCGTAGTAGAATCCGTTCTCGATAGTCGGGCCGAAGGCGAGCTGCACACCGTCGTGCAGCCGCATCACCGCGCGGGCCATAATATGGGCGCACGAATGTCGCATGACGGCCAGCGCTTCGGCATCGCGCTTGGTCAAGATCCGCAGACGGGCGCGGCCCTCGCCAGGCAGAGGCGTCTCGACGTCGACGATTCGGTCGTCGATCGCGGCGGCGACGGCCGCTTTGGCCAGACCTGCGCCGATCTCCGACGCGACATCCAGCGGGGTGACAGAATGAGAATATTGACGCTCGCTTCCGTCGGGAAGAGTGACTGTGAGCATAATCTCCCTGGTGAACGTTTTCACGGGAAGTGCCCCAGGGTCGACGTCGCTACAAATGACGCCGTTACATCCCCCACGGGCACGTGGCGAGCGGCACGACCACAGGCGCGTCGCTCAGCCACGTAAGTATAGACTTCATACGGGCGGTCGGCCAACGGTGGTTTTCCGGGCCGATCCGCTAGTTTTACCTCGAAAAGTGCCACGGTGGCGGCAGCGCTGGAAGTTGTCCTCCTGGAGCGCAGTGCCAGCGGCCGCCGGTGGCGGTTCGTGCTTCCTTGCGAGAGGCTGCCTTCCCACGCACATCCGGCAGTCGCTCGCTCGGCACGTTTCGGGAGCTCACAATGCGAAGTGCGCCCGATCGAAGATTGCGAACACCGAGATGCAGCCGCGACGGGTTCGCGCGAGCGGCGGCCCACCTCGTCCGTGGTCGCTGGCCAGCCGCGTTGAGGCGAAGCGACGCCTTCCGTTCGAGTGGCCCCGTCTAGCGAATCGCGGCCCCGTCTAGCGAATCGCGGCAAAGTTGCTATATATTGGAGACCATTGGGGACGGAGCCGGGTTCGCGACGCGGAGTTGGCAGCGTCCCCAAGCCGGGCGATTAGCTCAGTTGGTTAGAGCACTAGCTCGACAAGCTAGGGGTCACTGGTTCGAGTCCAGTATCGCCCACTGAAACACCGTACAGTTTCGGAAGGGTTCGTATTCTCCGGTGATTGCAGCCGCAACGGTCCGCGCTTCCTGCGCTTTTCCGTGCGATACGCTGTCTAGGGTGCCGCATTCTGTGCCGCACAATTTCGTTCCCCGAAAGCGGGCGAACGTCCTGGCCGGACCGATTCGTGACGATGGCAGCAGTGCTTCGTGAACGACGGCCGTGGCAATTTCGAGCCCCAGTTCATCACGGCGGCCTACCACGTGTACGGGATCATAGCGGCTCGGACTTCCAGCACGGAAAGCCGTCGCCCCACGGGCAGATCCGCGATCATCGCCGCAGCTCGAACGGATCGAGCAATGGCTACTACCAGCTCTATCCGGAGAAGGGACCGTAACCACCAATGCGCCCGCGGTTGCCGAGCGGAATGGAAAGCGGCCGTGCGAGATCCGCTTCGGGTCTCGCGCGGCCGCGGCTATTGGTGCGCGACTTAGTGGCGTCGCCGCAATCCGGTGGCCGTCAAGCGGTGGTTTGTGGTCCCGCTGACCGATGCGGCTGGAGCGGATGTTTTACGACATTGGTGGCCAAGCCGAGCCGTTCCAGAACTCGAATGGTGATGTACGTCACGTCGAACTCCCACCACTTGTGGCCATGAGCCGCGCAGCGCTGGAATGCATGGTGGTTGTTATGCCAACCGTCGCCGTTGCTGATCAGGGCGAACAGAATATTGTTTCGGCTGGAATCACCGGTGTCGTAATTCTGGTACCCGAAAACGTGGGCAAAGGAATTGACCGCCCAGGTGATGTGCCAGACGAGCACCGTGCGGAGAAATACGCCCCACACCAGCAAGCTGGCGCCGAATTGCAAACCGAGCATCCACTGTCCGGTCATAGCCCAACCGACGGCCAGGCCGCCGAGAAAGAAAGCTGCCGCGTGCGCCAGGTAGACCCAGAACCATCGCAGTTTTCGTTCGAGCCAAAAGTAATAGGGGTCGCGAAGCACGTCACGGCAATAACGCTCATAGTGAAACGTTTTGTCATGGGTTGCGTTCTTCACGACGACCCAGCCCACGTGGCCCCAAAAGAGATTCACCAGCGGGCTGTGGGGATCCGGCTGGTCGTCGGAGTGTTGATGGTGCAGGCGATGGATGGCAACCCAACGGGCGGGCGAATCCTGCAAAGAGCAAACCGCCAGCGTCGAGAAACAGTACTCGAGCCATTTCGGCAACGTCAGCGAGCGGTGCGTCAGCATGCGATGAAACGCGAGGTTGATGCCAAGCGTTCCAAAAACGTATAGCCCCAACACAGCGGCCACCACGCCGGTCCAACTGAAAAACCACGGAACAAAAACCAGCAGCGACAGAAGATGAATGAGTGCCAGATTGATGGCATACGGCCAATAAACGCGTACCGGGTTGGTGGTTGCGGGACGCGACAGCGGGAGGTCTGCCTGCGCCGTCGAATCAGTTGACGCCATCGTCCATTCCTTGGGTTAGCGGGCGATTTCAGTCTCGGCTGCGCGACGAGCCACTGGACACGCTTGCGGACGCGCAATCTTGTGCGAGAGTACCGCCCCGAGGGTTCTGCCAGGGAACCGGCGATGGCGCAAGCGACGGGCTCAATCGACAGATGGAGCTTACCCATTGTAAGCGGAGCGAGCGGCCCAATGACAGTGGGCGGAAGCAAGTCGGTAGCCGCGACGTCCCATCAGGCCGAACCGTGCTCGGTTCATCGCCGGCATAGATTTTAGACAAAAACCGCCAGCGCCGACGGCCACCACTCTCCCTTGTGGTAGCGTCGCGCCAAATCACTCCAGCGAGGCGATCGCTACATCGACGGCCGCCTGATAGTCCAGGGCGTCGCGTGACAGCGTCGCATCTGCCCCTGTGTCGGCTGACCCGTCGCGCGTCTGAAAGTCTGCGTCTTGCTGTTCATCCCGGTAGTCAACCCAGGAGTGGGCAAACCTGGAGTGGGCAGAACGGACCAAACGAGCGTCCAGATCGCCCGGCAGCGTTCTTTTGGAAGTGAAGGGAGCTGGCGCTGTCGACGCGTCCCCAACTCGGATATCGGCACTCGAAGCTGTTTGCCCGCTGGCAGACGTTGCGGAGATGCCAGCAATCGCCGCCGCCGAAGGTGCATCCGCGATGGTCACCACGGTTCGCCCCGGGCGGCTCGCCGTGGACAGCAGGTTGAGGTGTTCCATAACCGTCAGCGCGTCGCGCGGTGAGACGTGGCCGTCGCCGGAAACGTCGAGATACCTGATCGAATCCGAGCTGCCACCGGACGCGGCGCTCCTGGCGGCGCTATCCGATGCCGAAGCATCCATCATTTCCAACACCGACTCGATCGACCCTCCGCCGATGGTATTGAGGGTATAAAACACCTCGAGCACGTCCGCCGGCGAGACGAATCCGTCATCGTTGACATCCAACGGCTCAAGGGGATTGGTGAGCGAACGGGCAGGCGGTTCTTCTCGCTCCGGCGGGGTGGCTTCTTCTTCCGGCGGCGCGCTATCGACGTCGGCCGGCGCGGCGACGGGCGGGTCGAAGTTCCCGACCAACGGTAAGGCGGAGACGTCGCCGAAATGTGCGAAGTAGTCACTGCCAAGCGGCGCAGGCGAGAAAGGATGATCGAGCGTGTTGACCTCACCGAAAATTCGCTCCGTCGCGTCACGGTCGTCGGAGACCAGGAAACGCCATTCGCCGGTGCTGCCCTGCGTGCCGGAGTTGGGGATCCACAGGCCGATGTCGTCGATTCCGTCGCCATCCATGTCCGCCGCCGCTGGCCGATCCAATACGCCGGGCGCGCCGAAGGCGATCGACTGATCGACGGCGCCGAAGCCATTGAACGACAGGTCGAAGTGAAACACGTTGTTCTGGAAGGTGGCCAGGTCGTCGGCCTCGTCGCCATCGAAGTCGCCGACGATCGGGTAGCCGCGCAGGGGGCTTGGCAGGACCAAGTCGGCAGGGCCGGTGGGGTCAAAGTCGTGGTCCAGGTCAAGGTACCACGTGGTGCCCGTGAAGATGCCGACCTCATCGCCGTTGGTGGCGTCGCCATCGAAATTGCCGGCCACCGCCAGGCCGTTGACCTGCCCGACCGGAGCGACATGCAAATCGACGGAAGGATCGAAGGCTCCATTGCCGTCCAGATCGATCAAGAACCGAAAAACGCCGTTCTCGCGGCCGTAGGCAGCTAATACGTCAAACAGGCCGCCAGCCCCGGGCGGTGGTGCTTCAGGAGACAGGAACTTTCCGGCGAACCGCTGGTCGTTGATGTTGCCGAACGCGAACGATAGATCGCGATGAACGGCGTCGCCATCGGAGGGGTCGTACGTGCTGTTGCCGTTGATGTCGACCGACACAACTGGCCCGGCGTAGACGCCGATCTCCGGCCGGCTGTCGACGGTGAATCGAGCGATGAAATCGCCGCCGGGCAGACCGTCGCCCGTGGGGAACGTCGGCACTCCCGGTGCGCCGGCATTTGACTCGCCGTCCAGGGGGTTGCCCGCTGTATCGGCCAGGGCGTCCGAGATCGTCAGCGTGTAGCGGTCGTCGGGCAGCGGCGTGGTAAAAGTGAGCTCGATCGTGGCGATCGCCGGATCGCCAACGGCAGTGGGTACATTGATGACCGTCGGCGGTGCCGCAAGCGGAATATGCCCATGGTGGTCTCCGACCAGTACGAAGTGTCCCGAACTTGCCGCGAGCAATGCGTTCAGCGCGTCGTGCAGCGATCCGGCGACGCGCTCCGGCTGGTCCTCGAAGCGAATGATCAGGCTCGTGACAAGTGGCGTCGGCCCATCGGTCGGCTTGGTGACGAACAAATCGAAGTCGGGCACACCGCCGACTTCTACCGCTGTGACTTGGGGGCCTTCGACATCGGCGAACGTCAATCGCAGGGGATCGGAAAGTGGCGAGCGGCCGGATTCGGGCGGCAGGTGGCCGTCGAAGATACGCACCGCCGCAGTCACCAGATTGAGGAAACCGCCGGCAGCCGGCAGAATGCCATCAAGCGCGTCGGTGGGTACCGTAAACTGAAACAGCGTTGGATTGCCAGTTGCGGGAAACGCCGGGTCGGTCACCGGATCAGCGAAGCCCACGCTGACGCCGTTGACGAACACCTCGACGGCGGCCCCAGGTGTTGTACCGTCGACGGCCTGCGCGGCCGTCAACAGTGCGATCTCGGGCGGTGCATCGACCTGCCCGTTTCGGTCATCGTCGAGAAAATTCAGCAGATCCGCTTGGATGAAGATCTGCGGATCCTCAGTGGAGATGATGTTATCGAAGCTGTCGCTGCCGTTATCGAAGGCGGGATCCAGGAACACCGCGTCGGGGATTGGCGCGGCGAAGTTCTCGATTTCGAGGCTGTAATCGTTGGTCGCGCCGCCTACGCCCGCGACACGAACCAGGTAGGTTTCTTGCCCCACGACCGGGACCACCAACTCCTCGCGGTTGTTCGTGCTGGAAGACTGGTCCGCCGTCGCGATCAGGTTTCCTTGAGCCCCGCGGACTTCGAGCCGCAGGTCGCCGTCGTTGTGCGGGAAGAAGATGCGAACGCTCATCTTGCCCGTTTGGTGGGCAATGTACTGGAAGAAGTCTTCGTCCGCGGCGTTTTCGATGGATAATTCTCGTTCGAGCAGCGTCGGCGGCGAGCCCAGCACCAGCGCGTCCGGTGCGAGCACGATCTGTAAGGGAAGCGAGAACTCCGACGTATTACCTTGTCCGTCGGTGGCAGTGCCGACGAGGAACGCGCCCGCGAATGACGCGTCAGCCAGCACGGAGATCGTCACTTGGCTCTCGGCCTGGAAGACGGAATAGGAGTCGGCGGCGACGAACATTTGCCCTTCCTGCATGGCACTGTCCGCCAGGTAGAAGTTGACCGTCAACGGGTAGTCCGCGTTGGAAGGATCTGTGGGAACCGTGTACCGGATCTCCAGCGTATCGCCGATCAGGACGGCACTTTCCATTTCGGGGAAGTTCTGCGTTCGATTGGGGCCTTCATCGTCATCCTCCGCGTCGTTCGGCGTGAACCCGTCACCCGCCAGAGCGGTGCCCAGATCGATCCCGTGTCCGGCATTGTTGAAAAACGCGTTGTGGCGCACCAGATTGTTTACGGCGAGCAAACCCACAATTTCGACACCGTCGGAGCCGTTGAAGGCAATCGCATTGCCCTCGCTGGGGACGTTGCCGCCGATGGTATTCCCGGAGGCGCCATCGCCGTTGATATGCACGCCGCTGTCACCGTTGCCAAGCGCGGCGGTGGCGGTGATATCCGTTCCGATGAGGTTCCCCGCGACCACATTGCCGGTAACCTGGGAGACCATCAGCACGCCGAAAAGCTGATTGCCCGAGATTAGATTCCGCGAGGCGACGTCGCTTCCACCAATGGTGTTGTTGTCGGCATCATTTCCGAAAATGATGATGCCGTTGCCCGTTCCTGCAAGCGGATCGCCGCCGCCCAGCGCGACTGTTCCGCTGACGTCCGTGCCGATAAAGTTCCCGGCGATCGTGTTGTCGTCCGACTGAAAGATCACGATGCCCTCGGCAAAGCGATTGATCACCAAGCCGCGGATTTCACTCCCCGAGGCGCCGGGTCCGATCGATATTCCGGCAACGTCGGGTACGTTCTGCCCGTCGAGTTCGATCCGCAAAACCGAGTTCAGGCCTGCTCCGACCGCGTTGGTATTCTCCATGGCCTCGGGCTGCGTGTAGCCGTCGATCACGACGGCGTCGGTGATGAATGGGAGCTGGGCCGTCGGTTGAATCGTACGGACGCCGCCGCCGGGAATGTTGAACTCGATCTCGTCCGGGGTGCCGCCCAGATTGGGCGTGTTATTGGCAGCTAACATCGCTTCGCGCAGCGAAATCAACCCGTCCGCGCCGGGCGTTGATACCAGGCTTGCTATGGACGAGGTATCGCCATCGTTGACGTCTTGATCAGTCGTGACGGCAACCGTCGCCAACAGGCAACGGCTTTCGAGCCGCTCGAAGCTCGCCCGGGCTGCGTTCCGTGAACGCAAAGCGAATCGGTACGATTGGGCGCCCTTCGCGCGGCGTGAAAATGGGCGGAACATCGGGTGGGTCTCCTCGGCGATGCAGCTTCATGCGATGTAGCAAGCGCCGCCGCGGGGACACGCGTGCATTTTTAATCAAATGCGCGATGACTAGAGAACGACAATCGCGCATCGGTTGGGGCAGGACAATCCCCCGCGTCGGCCAAAGCAGGCTAGTCGGCCAAGTCGCCCGGCGTCAAGCAGTTTGCGCAGTTTGGCGCAGGTAAGTAGCGCTGTAGGGATCGCGGAGGGAGGCTCTAGATCGACGATACGCCTGAGGTCAAAGGGCGGGTGGCCCTGGCGGAAGCACTAGCGGTAGCATCCGTCCGGCGATGAACAGCTCGAAATGAGGCTCGTCCCAGAGCGTCAGAAGCGCCATTCGGCGCGGGCGGTCAGGCCGTCGAAGGTGAGGACGTCGTTGCGATCGGTGACGTTGACCGCGTGGACCGAGTCGATCCAGGTGGGGGTGGTCAGCATGTTGAACCAGGCCGAGACGAGATAGCCGCCGGAAAGCCGCAGGCGGCCGCCGTGGCCGAGCCAGGCGATGCCCAACTCCAAATCGACCAGCGGCACGATGCGGTTGTCGGTGTAGCTGGTGTCGACCTCAATGCCATTGAACTGGTTTTCCTGGACGAAAGTGGCAGTGAAATCTCCGACCAGCAGGTTGGCGACGCCGCGGCCATACACCCGCCAGCCGCGCTCGGGAAACATGACCCGCTCGCCTTCCAGGCCGAGCCGCGGTCCGGCGCCTTGAAAGCTAATGGTCGTGTCTACGGAAGTCGTTCCGTCTGGCGGATCGAACGGGTAGACCACCGAGAAGTCCTGGTTCAGTTCGGCGTAGCGGCCACCGACGATATAGCCCCACCAGTGCCGATCCGTGCAAGAGGCCACCGCTACGTAGTCCAGGTCGATCAGCGTGTAGTCGATCGTGTAGTTGGCCGTGGCTTCCTCGGCGAAGAAGCCCGCGTTGAACGTGCCTGGGAAGAGTACCAGCGGGTTGATCACCAGCGGCGATTCGGCCGAGGCAGTGGTCTGTGAGTCGTTGTCGAACCAGGAGTAGGCGCCCACCAGACGCGCATCCTGGCCTACGGCCAGCGCGGCTCCGAGGCGGAAGGCCGGCGAGTACTCGATCTCGGCCATGGCGATCTCGCCCATCGGAACGGCTCCAGCGCCGAGACCGTCCTGCGGCACGGCGAACGCGACGTCCGCGCCGCGCGGCTTCAGGTACAGGAATTCGCCAAATACGGCGAAGCCGTCGAGGACGGAATAGGCGGTCGCTTGCTGCTGCGTATAGGGTGCGGTCGCGCTGGTGCCGGGCACGTAAACCACTGACCCGGACGGATACGCCGGGATGACGGTCGGCTCGTTGGGGTAGATGGGCGCGGCCGCTCCGCCGTGCAGCGGATGACGGCCGTGTCCGTGAATGTTCGCGTTTGCCACTAGAGGCCAGCCGTCCAGCCCGTAGGAGGACGTGACCGGCGGCAACGGGGCCCCGCTGTTCAGCGCGCCGCCGGGCGCAGGCGCAGTGGAAGTGTATGGGTCAAAGGCCCCTAGATCTTGCGCCATCGCCGCACAAGTCAGCAGCCCGATCGCCAGCAGCGCACCGCTGGCCGCCGTTATCACTCGCATATCGAACTCCGGTAGATGAGAGAAGAAAGGTTCCGCGAGCGGCTGGAACCTGTCGGAGCGGGCGGAACCATAGCCAAATGCACCCACTCGCGGAAGATCAATCTCACCGGCGAAGCAGGAGCTTCATGACAGCAGCGAGTGCCCCCCGCATTGGCAAACCTCGTAAAGCGTCAGACTGGTTAGCATGCAAACAGTGGAGTTGCACGTGCTGTCAGTTGCGAGTTTTTGTCGGCGTGGCCCCTCGTCACATTTGTGCTGCGGAGGTACGCTTGCTGAGGCCCCCCCAGCGAATTCGAATTAGAGGAGTTTCCCATGGCACGATCCATCGCCCCGCTACTGGTTCTGATGGGCCTCGTTTGGTCGGCCGCGCTTATCGCCGAGCAGCCGCAGGCGGCCCAGAACGGGTCGTCCGCCGAGGCCGCCCGCGAGCCGGGCAAGCTCTACACCGGTTTCACCGGATACGCCCGAAAGGTGACGACCGGCTCGCCCGAGGCGCAGCAGTGGTTCGACCAGGGGATTCAACTTCTCTACGGCTTCAATCACGACGAAGCGATTCGCTCGTTCGACAAGGCGGCCGAGATCGACCCGGCATGTGCTATGGCCTTGTGGGGAGCCGCCTACGCCCGAGGGCTGCACATCAATAATCCCGTAATGGGCGAAGAGCAGTCGCGGCTGGCGCATGAAGCGGCGCAGAAGGCACTCGCCGCGCTGGACAACGAGACGCCTGTCGAGCAGGCCCTGGTCCGCGCGGTAAGCCAGCGCTATGCGTGGCCGGCGCCGGAGGATCGCGCGCCGCTCGATCAGGAGTACGCCGATGCGATGGAGGCGGTATGGCACGATTTTCCCGGCGACCCGGACGTGGGGGCGCTGTTCGCCGAGTCGCTGATGAACCTGCAGCCGTGGGATCTGTGGACGGGTGAGGGCGCACCCAAGGGCCGCACGCTGGAGATCCTGGGCGTGCTGGAGAGCACGATGGCGAAGTCGCCCGAGCATCCCGGGGCGAACCACTTTTACATTCACGCCATCGAGGCCTCGCCGTGGCCGGAACGTGGCACCGCGGCGGCTGAGCGACTGACCGGCCTGGTGCCCGGCTCGGGTCACCTGGTGCACATGCCGTCGCACATCTTCATTCGCACCGGGAGGTACGACGAAGCCGCACAAGCGAACGAACGGGCGATCGCCGCGGACGAGGCCTATTTCGCGGTGGCTCCCGAGCCGGACTTCTACAGCGTGTACTTCATGCACAATGTCCACTTCCTCGCGTACGCGGCGATGATGGAGGGTCGTTACCAAACGGCGCTGGACGCCGCTCGCAAGATCGAGCAGACGATCCCGCCGGAGTTCTTGAAGAATTACGTCGTCATAGCCGATGGCTTCATGCCGACGGCGCTGCACGTGATGATCCGCTTCGGGAAATGGAACGAAATCCTGGCCGAGCCGGAGCCGGAGGACTGGCGGGTGTTCAGCCGGGCGGAGCGGCATTTTGCGCGTTCGGTGGCGCTGTCGGCATTGGGCAAGACGGACGAGGCCCGGCGCGAAATCGAGCTGCTCGACAAGGCCGCTGCCGAACTGACCGACGAGTGGAAGATGGGCAACAACCCCGCGCGAGAGGTGATTGCCATCGCGCGGAAGATGGCCCAAGGCGAGCTGGCGTTTCGCGAAGGCCGCGCGGACGAAGCCTTCGAGCTGTTGCGCGAGGCGGTAGTGCTCGAGGAGAGTCTCAGCTACGACGAGCCGCCGGGTTGGATGCAGCCGGTTCGGCACGCGCTGGGGGCGCTATTGCTGGCGGACGGCCGCGCGGCGGAGGCGGAAGAGGTCTACCGGGCCGACCTGGTGCGCCACCCGAACAACGCCTGGTCGCTGCTCGGGCTGCGGCAGTCGCTCGAGCGGCAGGGCCAATCCGAGGCCGCGCTCGCGCTGACTCCGCGGGTAGAGCAGGCCTGGGCTCGCGCGGACGCGATGCCCGTGGCAAGCTGCTACTGCCATCCTGATGCGCGGGGTGGACAAGACGCGCAAGAGTAGTGAGCGCGCTTTCGAGCGTGCGGGTTTCGGCGGACGACTTACTCGGGAGAATCAAGAAACATCGTTTCCCCGAAATTTTCTTCTAACACCTTCCGCAACTCCAAACGTTCTCGCCACAGGAGCTTCAGCCATTCACCAATTTGGACACCTCGCACGTACCGAGCCTTCCTGCAGAAACTGGATTGGACCGCAACCAGTCCATACGCGGTTGGGCTCCATAAGTCGCTGCTGCCCCGCATTCGCTGCCAAAACCCACCCCCACTAATTCCGTGCGGCAATGGAAGGTCGCTACTGTCTACCATCTCGTCGCCCACAGGATAGGTTAGAAAAAAGTCGACGCTCGCATTCGTTGTAACATCACGATAATAATGTCGCAGCATGTCCCAATCCTCAGGTGCGATCGGCGTGTGCAAATAGAATTGCAACGTGAGATTACCTTCAAGCACGTGTCGCACTGTGTGAAATTCGATTAGATCACGCGGGAATCCTGCAAGGAACGCAAGCTGATTGGGTTGCCCGGGACCAATTGGATATACACGTTCAAGTCCGACTGGAGACTTACCGAGCGAGTTGATCACGAAATCAGGGTCGATCTCAACGAAAGCTACATCGGGAGAGTCGCCGGGCATACGGCCGTAGCAAATGAGCTTGGCTGATTCAAGCCGCTGCTCCGTAGCATTAATAAAGCTGACCGCTTTATCTGCGTCTTTCGGAATGTGGTGTGACGCCGTCGCTATAAAAGTGCGATCTCCGATAGAAATTAGCGTGCCGCTGCCAACAGTCCCCAAATTGTCGGCAGATGGCCCGGCGTTGACGATCAAGGGCACTGTCATTGCCTGCACGTGAGTAGCAAGCGCAGGAAAAGCCACATCCAGGTTGTCGGGCCGACCGAGCGATTTACATCGTCGGATGTCCTCGACGAGTTCCCAAGCAGCGGAGCCGTCCTTCTCGTGGTCGATCTCTTCAGCGATAGTTCGCAGGTAAACATATTCGTCTGGAAATAGCCGCCGTCCGACGATATCGTTGGCTTTTTTGAGCCGCTTCACCTCACGAACTAGCGGACGTGGCCGCGAACGACGATCGCAAGTTCCGGCCAGCATCGCGATCAGCGATTGAAACTCCGAATGGCTCATAACGGATTACGGCTTCGTACGTAATGCTTGTGTAGAACGGCACGTTCGTCGGCAACAACTAGCAGCGAAACCTTTGTCGCTCGATCATGATTCTGGCAGGAACCGGAATCGCGTCAACCTTGCTGGTCAGTCTGTTGTACGAAGCTTGTTTTGGTGCAGTCGCTATGCGGTGATTGTAGCCGCATGGATAAGTGATTGTAGGGGCTGATGGGAAGCGAGGCCGCACAGAAAGGAATGTCTGTGCCACGACTCATAGCAGCCCTGCATATTCGGATTCCCCGGACATGCTCAAATAGTCGCCTTCACTACTCCGCCGGACGGCCGAGGTGCAGGATCGCGTCGCCCTGGTAGACGAGCGGGTTGTTCGTGTGGCCGATCACCAGGCCGTCGAACGGCGCTTTGACCGTGATCCGCTCGTCGCCGAAGGCGTCCGAGACGTGCGCCAGTTGCGAGCCGGCGCGGATGCGCTCGCCCAGCTTCACCGTCAGGCGGACGATGCCGCTGTGCCGGCCAGTCCCCTTTTTCGCTCTACCCTCGGCCGCGGTCTTTCGAGCGGCCGGGTTTGGCGTTCTTCTCCAGGAACTCGATGATCTTGCCGGCCACGTCCACGCCGGTCGTCTCCTCGATCCCTTCCAAACCTGGCGACGAGTTAACTTCCATCACCAGGGGGCCGTGATTCGAGCGGAGGATGTCCACGCCGGCCACGTTCAGTCCCATCGTGCGGGCGGCGCGGCGAGCGGTGCTGCGCTCCTCGGGCGAGATCTTGATCTTTTCGGCCGTGCCGCCGCGGTGCAGGTTCGAGCGGAACTCGCCCGACGCGGCCTGCCGCTTCATGGCGGCGATCACGCGGTCGCCGACCACGAAGCAGCGGATGTCCGCCCCGCCGGCCTCCTTGATGTACTCCTGCACGAGGATGTTGGCGTCAAGGCCGCGAAAGGCCTCGATGACCGCGTGCGCCGCCTTCTTCGTCTCCGCCAGAATGACGCCCACGCCCTGCGTACCTTCGATGAGCTTGACCACCAAAGGCGCGCCGCCGGCGATGCCGATCAGCCCGTCGATGTCGTGCGTCGAGTGGGCAAAGCCGGTGACCGGCAGGCCGATTCCGTCGCGGGCGAGGAGCTGCAGGCTGCGGAGCTTGTCGCGCGAGCGGGTGATCGACTGCGACTCGTTGGCGGGAAAGACGCCCATCATCTCGAACTGCCGCACCACGGCCGTGCCGTAAAACGTATGCCGGGCGCCGATACGCGGGATGACCGCGTCAACGCGGAGCGGCTCGCCGCGGTGAATGACCTTCGGCCGGTGCGAGGCGATGTCCATGTAGCACCGCAGGTAGTCGACCACCGATACCTGGTGACCCCGCTGCTGGCCGGCCTCTTTCAACCGCCTGGTGGAATAGAGGGATCCCTTGCGCGAAAGGATGGCGATCTTCATGGTTTGCGTTTCTTCTTGGTGGGTTGCGGGCTCTTGGTGCCTTGCCGCCGGGGGCGGCCTCCGTAGTACGATCGCCCGGAATCGACGACGAACCGCTCTCGCAGCGCCTGGCGACCCAGCAGCATTCGGAAGCCCATCGTATCGCGCGTAGCCAGTGTTAGTTCGATGGACACCGACTGGCCGAGCAGCGTGACGGTGGTGCGGATCACGGGGCGCAGCGTTTCATGCCCGCCGGAGGTGCGGACCTTGCGGTACTCGAGCAGCGGCGCTTCGGCGGAGATGGTCTCGTGGGCGTCGCGCTGCCGGGGGTGAACTTTGAAGCGCACGACCGACTGCCCCTGGCGGCGCGTGACGTGGACGTCGAAAGCGTGCAGCGAAGAGCTGCGGGCGCCGGTGTCGACCTTGGCTTTGATGGTGGCGATGCCCAACTCCGGCAGCGCCACCCATTCGCGCCAGCCGATGGTGGGGAGAACAGGTTTATCGGAGCGCGGCACGCGAAGCCTCCCTGCGCGCGAGCTCTGTTGAACCGGGCCGCCTTGCCGCATGACGGCTCCCTCTCCCCTGCGGGGAGAGGGCTGGGGAGAGGGGGTAGAACGCCTTTTGCGATCTGCGGACTGTTGTGCCGCGAGGTTTCAGTGCGGGCGCCGTCAGGGGCGGGCACTGCTGGAGGGGCCCAATCCTGTTCGGCACTTTTGTTGCCAGGGGGAACTTTTCCGGGGGGGCGCCG
>JBBDJB010000008.1:0-1480 GCA_040880125.1 Pirellulales bacterium
CGACTCACGTCGTCATTTTGGCATCACTTCCGTGTGATGCAGCAGCCTGTTGCAAAAATCAACAGGCTGCTAGGCGATCTACTCCTCCGCCACGTTCACGTAGACCTTCAGGGCGGAGTTGTCCTCGACCAGGAGTCGCATCACCTCGCCGTAGTTCTCCAGGCCGTCGACCGGGTGGGTGAGAATCCGCGAGAGAACGCCCGGAAACATGACCTCGCCCATCGCCAGTTCGCGGATGCCCTTTTCGAAGTGGACGCGATTGGCGTTCACCGACCCGAGCAGCAGCTTGTTGCCCAAAACCCAGTCGATGTTGATCTTGTCGCTGGGCACCTCGTGCAGACGGCTGCCACCGGTGATGCTGGTCCATACCAAGACGCCGTTGTGACCGAGTAGGCTCATGCTCTGGAAGGCCACGGCGCTGCTGCCGGTGGCATCGATGATCAGATCGGCCTTGCCCGCCATCTCGGGAAGCTGGTCCAGCGGCTGCTCGGCCGTACTGACGTAGGTGGCCTCCATCGCCTCGACGATTTCCTGCTTCAGCGAGGGCCCCGGCGTGCGGGCGACGGTGTAGACCTTCAGTCCGCGCAGCCGCAGGATCAGCGTTGCCAACAGTCCGATCTGGCCCGCGCCCATCACGTAGGCGACGTGCGGCCGCCAGACGCGCATTCGCCGCTGTACTTCGAATGCCTGCTGGACCGCCTTGGCGGCGCAGCTCATCGGCTCCATCAGCACGTGCAGGTGCTTGAGTCCCGGCGGCACGCGGACGATGTACTCCTCGTCGTCGACGAAGTACTCGGTAAGAAAGCCGTGCAGCAGATTGATGCCGCGCTCGTAGTACACTTCCTCGCTGGTCATGTCGTAGGTGCCGATCTGATCGTAGATCGACCCGCCGGGCCGGCGCACGGTGGCGGTGACGTAGTCGCCCGGCTTCACACGGCGTACGTTCGGGCCAACCTCTTGCACCACGCCGAAGCACTCGTGCCCGAGCACGAGAAAGTCATCGCCCGGCGGAGCATTGCCGTACAGTGCGGCGTTGATCTCCTTGTCGGTGGCGTCGACGCCGACCTTCAACACGCGGACGAGCACGCCGCGGCCATCCGGCCGGTCGTCCAGCGACGGCTTGGGAATGTCTTCGAGGTGAACGCTATTGGGCTTTCCGGGATAGACGGCGACTGCCTTCATACGGCACGGGCTTTCATGGAACGGGGCTTTCGTGAAACGGGGGAGAGTCGGACGAACCGCTGCTGGGGATTCAAGTTGCCAGAATAGCCACCGTGCCGCCTTGCTGCAATTCGTGGGGCGAAGAGGTGGGAGCGGGCTGCGGTGGGTGCCACTGCTGGCTTGTCCTTGTGACCGAAGGGGAAACAGCCGTTCGACTGAACCCGAGCGAATTTAGCTACGAACAAGGGCTTCAGTTAGCAAGATGATGGTCCGCACACAGGTTGTGAATCTATGCGGCTTTCGTTCGTTGCGGCGCGGA
>JBBDJB010000009.1:0-3721 GCA_040880125.1 Pirellulales bacterium
ATTCGGGGTTCGGGATTCGGGGTTTGGAGTTTGGGGTTCGGGGTTCGGGGTTCGGGGTTCGGGGGCAACCCCCGATCGCTCCCTCTCCCCGCCGGGGAGAGGGCCGGGGAGAGGGGGGTGTTATCAGTCGTGGCCTCTAAAGTTTGGGTTCAGCAGTCATTTGTATTTGTTACTACACGCAGAGACAGGAATGTCTGTGCCACGGCTACCTCTACTTCCTTACCTCCGCGAGTGCTTGCCAGAGGTGAGCACTGGCTGCGATTCCGCGGTGGAAGTCGGCCAGGCTGAATTTCTCATTGGGACTGTGGGTGTTGTCGTCGTTCTGCCCCCAACCCAGCAGAAGGGTATCGGCCTTCAAGTGCTGGCGGAAGGCCGATACGATCGGAATCGAGCCGCCTTCGCGGATAAACACCGGTGCCCGGCCAAAGCCCTGCTCGATTGCCTGGGCCGCCGCCTGCATATAGGGGCTTCCCAGCGGTACGACTACGCCGGGGGCCCCGTGCAGGTCGACGAGCTCCATGCGGATGCCCGGCGAAATCTGTTCGGCCAAATATTTCTCCAGAGCGGCGGTGATCGTCGCCGGATTCTGATCCGGCACCAGACGGAAGCTGAACTTCGCTCCGGCTCGCGCCGGCAGCACGGTCTTGGCCCCTTCCCCCTGGTATCCGCTCCACAGACCGCAGACGTCGAAGCTTGGCCGGGCCCAGCGCCGCTCCAGCGACGTGTAGCCGGCTTCGCCGCTGGTGCCCTCGACCCCCAACTGCCGCTGAAACTGTTCTTCCGAGTACGGCAGCTCCGCCAGTCGCCGGCGCTCCTCGTCCGAGTTCGGCAGCACGTCGTCGTAAAAGCCGGGCACTCGCACGCGCCCCTCGCTGTCGACTAGCGACGCCAGCAGCCGCGCCAGCACCGTGGCGGGGTTGGTCACCGCGCCGCCGAACGTGCCGGAGTGCAGATCCTGTTTCGGCCCGGTGAGGCGAAGCTCGTAGTAGGCGATGCCCCTCAGCCCGTAGGTGATCGCCGGTTGGCCGGGTGCGTACTGGCAGGTGTCGCTGATCACCACGCAGTCGCAGGCGAGCTTGTCGGCGTGATCGGGCAGGTAGCGCTCCAGATTGCTGCTGCCGACCTCCTCCTCGCCTTCGATGAGAAACTTTACCTGGATCGGCAGCTTGCCGGCGGTGCGCATCCAGGCCTCCACGCTCTTGACGTGCGTGAGCATCTGGCCCTTGTCGTCGGTGGCGCCCCGGGCGTAGAGATTCCCGTCGCGACGGGTCGGCTCGAACGGCGGGGTGATCCACTCGTTCAGCGGGTCGGGCGGCTGCACGTCGTAGTGGCCGTAGACCAGGGCGACCGGCGCCCCCGGCACGGGCGGAGATTCCGCATACACCAGCGGGTGCCCGTCGGTCTCGATCAGCTCGGTCCGTAGTTCGATACGCCGGAATTGGTCAGCGACCCAATCGGCCGCCTTGCGGACCTCGCCCCGGCGGGTTGAGTCCGCGCTGACGCTTTCGATCCGCAGCAGCGCGCAAAGCTCGTCTTCGAACCGCTCGCGGTGCGCGTCGAGATACTCGGTCAGCTTCGAGATGGGCATCGCTAATTCACACTTCTGTGGTGGACAATTCCGCGTGGCGAAAAAAAAGACGCCTACCGCATTGAGGGTTTCCCCCAGCGCGCTGTTGACGCAGCGCGCCGTGACGTCCATGCTCAAGTGATCCGTCGGGTCCGCGGAAGTGCCGCGACGGCACTCGGCTAGCGAGCAATCGCCGCCTTAACTGCCAACCGCGAAACCGCGCCCCACCCAACCGGATTCCCAGGGGGCCCGGCGTTCAATATAATGCCGCCAGCGGGGCTCGCCTACCATCGGCGATATCACCATAGATTTCGGGAAAAACTGCCGGGATGAACGCCCGGGGAACGTGTTGATCGAGGAGGCAACAACGTGGAGCAACCTTTTTTTCACGCCGATGGGCCGGGCGTGACCGTTGCGCCGAGGCGTAAGCGCGCGAGCGAGCGCAACGTGCGGCGGTACCGGAAGTACAACGTCATCCTTTGGGACAGCGACGACCACACCTATCAGTACGTCGAGATGATGCTGCGAGACCTATTCGGCTTCACGCAGGAACAGAGCTCGCAGATCGCCACGACCGTCGACACCGACGGCCGCAGCGTGGTGTTGACGACCACCAAGGAACACGCCGAATTGAAGCGCGACCAGATTCACGCCTATGGTCGCGACCACCTGGAAGGCTCCAAGGGCTCGATGTGGTGTACCATCGAGCCGGACGCGTAACGGCTCGCCGCCATGGCCGGTCCCAAACTGCGTACCCTGACGCTCGGTTGCAAGGTCAACCAGTACGAGACCGAGTACGTGCGCCAGGGCCTGGTCGGCATCGGATACGAGGATGCCGCCGACGAGCAGCCGGCCGACCTGTGCATCGTCAACACCTGCACGGTCACCGGCGAGGGCGACTCGAAGAGCCGGCAGCTCATCCGGCGGCTGGCCCGCCACAATCCACACGCCCGCATCGTGGTGATGGGCTGCTACGCCACCCGCGCTCCGGAAGAAGTGGCCGCGCTGCCCGGCGTGTCGGAGGTGGTTACCGACAAGCGCGAGCTGCCCGACCTGCTGGGCCGCTTCGGCGTGGTCGACGTGCCGACGGGCATTTCCGAGTTCGCCGGGCGGCACCGCGCGTATGTGAAGGTGCAGGACGGCTGCCTGTTGCGTTGCAGTTTCTGCATCATTCCGCACGTGCGTCCGCAGTTGCAGAGCCGCCCGATCGATCACATCCTCGACGAGGCGCGGCGGTTGGTCGCCTCCGGCTATCGCGAGCTCGTCCTGACCGGCATTCACCTGGGTCACTACGGCGTCGACTGGAACCGCGCGCGGCCCAAGCACGAGTGGACGCGGCTGTCGCACCTGGTGGACCGCCTGGCCCGGCTGCCGGGTGAGTTTCGCCTGCGGCTCTCCAGCATCGAAGCCACCGAGGTCACCCGCGAACTGATCGACGTGATGGGCGAGCACGGCGCGCGCATCGCGCCACACCTGCACATTTCCATGCAGAGCGGTTCGGACTCGGTACTGCGGCGGATGCGGCGCCGCTGGGGGAGCCAACGCTTCGTCGATCGCTGCGGGCTCCTGCAGGAGCGGCTCGAGCGGCCGGCGCTGACGACCGACATTATTGTCGGCTTCCCCGGCGAGACGGATGTGGAGTTCGGCGAGACCTGCCAGGTCGCCCGGCAGGTGGGCTTTTCGAAGATTCACGTCTTCCCGTTCAGCGCCCGGCGGGGCACTCCGGCGGCCGACATGCCGCGGCAGATCGACGGGGTGACGAAGCGCGAGCGCTGCCGCCGGCTGTCGGAGCTGGAAGGTGAGCTTCGCGACGCGTACTTCCGCCGGCTTACTGGACAGCGGCTACAGGTGCTCGTCGAATCGCCGGCCGATGGTCCGGCTGGTTACGTGCAGGGGACCGCGTGCCGGTACGCACCGGTCGTGCTGCCGGGCGAGACCGCATCGCCGGGCGAGTTCGCGACGGTCACCGCGGGCGCGGTCGAAGACGGCCGCATCCTGGCGGTGTAGGGTCCGCTGTGCAGACCCTCCGAGCTGACTGCGTGAGAATTCAGCCTTGCACCGGGTTCGACTGATGAACTCTCACGAGTTCAGCTACAAGGGTGCCACTGCTGGCTCGTCCAGCAGTGCGTTTCCGTCGCCCTCGAAACTGACGTG
>JBBDJB010000009.1:3821-8031 GCA_040880125.1 Pirellulales bacterium
CGGTAGCGACCCCATGCTCCGTACTACTGCTGCGAATACGCGGCGCTGATCGAGCACCAGAGTGCCACTGCTGGCTCGTCCAGCAGTGCGTTTCCGTCGCCCTCGAAACTGACGTGAAGCCTTGTTGCCGCGCTGCCTTTACATGCCCTTGGAGAGCGTGTTCAGCGATCGACGTTTTATTATCAACCCCCTCTCCCCAGCCCTCTCCCCGCAGGGGAGAGGGAGCACGGTAGCGACCCCATGCTCCGTACTACTGCTGCGAATACGCGGCGCTGATCGAGCGCTGCGGCACCTGCACAATTTGCGGCTGAATGTCCAGCGGGATGGCCTCCGCGCCGACCGTCTTTACATCGAAGCCCGGCGTCGCGGCGCCGACCGGTGTGCCGCCGAAGGTCTTCATGATGGCGTGAATCCGCGGTTCGATTTCAATCTTCCCGTCGGGCCGCGGCACGCCGACCTGCTCGAACGAGCCGACGGTCACGATGCTCGACTGCCGGTCGTGAAACTGGTAGGCGTCGTAGCCCTTGTCGCGCAGCAGCAGCGTGAGCTTGTGCGCCTTGAGGGCCGCTTCCTCCAGCTTGCTCGGCAGGCGCCGCTTGCCCGTCTCGTACTCTTCAATCTTGTGTTGATCCAGCACCACCGTGCCGGTGAAGGTCGCCACTTGGACGGTGACCTTGCCGGGGCAGTCGAGCAGCGTGTGCGGTACGTCCTCGTTCCACTTTTCCACTTCCGCGTCGATCCCCCGCGAGACAAAGTACTCCTCGGGAAGGAGCGGATTACGCGAGATGAAGGCCTTCGCCATCGGACCACGCGCACGGCGCGCGTCGCCCGCCGGCAGCAGCGCCGTCTGGATCATCCGCCAGGCGGCCAGCGTTTGATTGGTTTTCTCACGGTTCTCTGAACTGAGTGCATCGGGGCGGATGTGCTGAATGCGCTCCAGCACGCGCTGCGCTTCGGCATCTTCCACGCCTGGAAAGTGCCCGACCAGCACGGCGATCTCGCGGATCGACTCGTCCCGCTGATAGCGCATGCGGCGCGGCGCACCGTCCATGCCGTATCCGCGCCCCCGCGTTCCCTCGGAAAAGTCGAAGGTCATCGCGTACACGTAGGCCGGCATGTGAAAGCGGCTGCGCAGTTCCAGCACCAGCTCGCGAGCTTGTTGTTCGGCGCCCTCGCCGGAGAAGGTGCAGGCCATGATCAGCCAAGGGCCGTGCTGATCGGTGATCGTATAGTCGGCATTGGGATCGGCCGGTACGCGCTGGACGGGCACCAAACCTCGCCAAAACGGCTCCGCGCCGGCCGGCACGGCGGCCGCTGCCAGCACAAATCCGGTTGCCACTGCCAGGTGCAAGGCGCATGGAAATCGCATGATCGACTCCGAGAAATCGAGAAACTCCCACCACGGCCCCCAGTCGCGCAAAGCAACTTCGCGCGCGGTGCGGCCGCCGGTTCACGTGGGCTGCAAGACAAGCGGGCGGAAGACTAGCAAAGCCTCCGCCCGGCAGCCAGGGCAAGTTCCCGCCCGAGGGCCTGACAGCACGCCCGTTACAAGTGCACAAACCGCGTCGGATTGGTAAGATGCGAAAAGCGTGCAGCCGATCCGCAATCGCACGGTGATCGGGCGCTGCCGTCCAATTCAAGATTTTGTTTTCCTCCACAAGGAATGCTGAAATGAATCGTCGCTTCTCCGGGACCGCACTTGCCTGTCTTGCTCTGCTTCTCACGCTGGCTCCAGTCGCACTTGCCCAAGAGGACAAACAAGACGACAAAGCGGAAGCGACGAAGACCGCCAAGCTGGCCAGCATCACGCTGGAAGGGTCGCTGGCCGAGTCGCCCGGCCAGGCCGGCCTGTTTGGCGAAATCGAGCCCAACCTGCGCGAGATGATCTCCCGGCTCGAAAAGGCCGCCGACGACGATGCCATCGCCGGCGTCGTGCTGAGGCTGCGCGAGCCGACGCTCGGCCGCGGCAAGCTGGCAGAGCTACGCGCGGCCATCGCCGGGGTGCGCGAGAAGGGGAAGAAGGTTTATGCACAGCTCGACTCGGCCGACACCGCCAGCTACCTGGTGGCCTGCGCGTGCGACGAGATCGTCCTCTCGCCCGCCGGCACGCTGATGATTCCCGGCGTGCGGATGGAGACGGTCTACGTCAAAGGCTTGCTCGATCGCGTCGGGCTGGAGGCCGACTTCCTGCACGTCGGCGCGTACAAAGGCGCGGCCGAGCCGCTCACCCGGACAGAGATGAGCCCCGAGGTGCGAGAAAACCTTACCCAGCTTGTCGACGACTTCTACGACCAATTGCTCGACACGATCGCCGAGGATCGCGACATCGACCGCGACCAGGCCGAGAAGCTCGTCGATCAAGGGCTGTTCACCGCCGACCAGGCCAAAGACGCCGGCCTGGTCGACCGCGTCGCCTACGACGATCAGTGGCAAGCCGCGCTGCGCGACCAGATGGAAGTGGATGAGCTCTCGCTGGATACCAGTTACGGCAAGCAGAAGGTCGACACGGACTTCTCCGGCCCCACCGGCTTTTTCAAGCTGATGCAGATGATGATGGGCGACACGGGCAAGTCCTCCGCGGACGGCAAAAGCAAGATCGCCCTGGTCTACGCCGTCGGGCCGATCATGACCGGCAAGAGCACGTTCGATCTGTTGGGCGAGTCGATCATGGGCTCGGACACGATCGTGGCCGCGCTGAAGAAGGCGAACGAGGATAAGAGCGTCAAGGCGATCGTGCTCCGGATCGACAGCCCCGGCGGATCGGCCCTGGCCAGCGACCTGATCTGGCGCGAGACGGTTCGCATCGAAAAGCCGATCGTGGCCAGCATGGGCGACGTCGCCGGCAGCGGGGGGTATTACATCGCCATGGGTGCGGACCGCATCTTCGCCGAGCCGGGCACCATCACCGGCTCGATCGGCGTGGTCGGTGGCAAGATCGCCCTGGACGGGCTGCTCGACAAGATCAACATCCAGACACAAGTGATCGCCCGGGGCAAGAACAGCGGCATCTTCTCCACGACCGGACAGTTCACCGACGCGGAGCGCGACGCGCTGCGGGCAATGCTGGAGGACGTCTATCGCCAGTTCACCACGAAGGCCGCCCAGGGGCGCGAGATGGAGCTGGACAAACTGGAGGCGCTCGCCGGCGGCCGCGTTTATAGCGGCGTCCGGGCCAAGGAACTGGGCTTGGTGGACGAACTGGGCACGCTGCAGGAAGCGGTCGCTTCGGCCCGCACGCTGGCCGGCATCGAAGAGGGCACCGAAACCGAGCTGTTGATCCTGCCCAAGCACGGGAGCCTGCTCGAGCAATTGCTCGGCCTGGATGAGGAAGAGGTCTCGCTGCCGCTACGATTGCCGGTCGACCTGTCCGCGCTCTCCGGCGAGCTGCGCTGGGCCGTTCAAACCGCCGACCACTGGCGGCGGCTGTTCCGCCAACCCGCGGCCACGATGATGCCCTTCGAACTCCGCATCCGCTGAGCGGGCAGTCGCGTCCGCGACTGACGTGAAGCCGCCTGGCGTTTCACGATGTGCCGACCCTTGATCGTTCACTCACGATGTGATGCCGAAGCTTCGCCAACTCGTTCTCGGAACGCACAACCGCAGCAAGGGCGGCGAGCTGGCAGAACTGGTGCGCTCGCTGCCGTGCGAGGTGAAGACGCTGGCGGATTTTCCCGAGGCGATCGAAGTGGTCGAAGACGGCGACTCCTTCGCCGCCAACGCGCGGCGGAAGGCGAGTGGGCAGGCAGTACACCTGGGCGCGTGGGTGTTGGGCGAGGACAGCGGGCTGGAGGTCGAATCGCTCGGCGGATCGCCGGGCATTTTCTCCGCCCGATATGCCGGAGCCGACGCCACGGACGACCAGAACAATCGCAAGCTGCTCGCGGAGTTGGACGGACTTCCGCCGGCCCGCCGCCGTGCCCGATACGTCTGCCACGCGGCCCTGGCCGATCCGACTGGCGAGATCCGCGGCGAAAGCGAGGACTTCTGCTGCGGCCGGATTCTCACGCAGCCGGCCGGCGAACACGGCTTCGGCTACGATCCGCTGTTTGAAATCGTGGAGTATCACCGCACATTCGGGCAGCTCGGCCCGGCGGTGAAGCGCTGTTTGAGCCATCGCTCCCGGGCGATCCGGCGGCTGGTGCCGTCGCTGCGGAATTTAATGTCTTTGCGATGGGTCTAAATCCCTCGCCTTCAGGCGAAACCTTTAGGT
>JBBDJB010000010.1:0-47744 GCA_040880125.1 Pirellulales bacterium
CGCGCCGACCGACGCCAGCGTGCTGATCCAGGGGGAGACCGGCACCGGCAAGGAGCTGGTTGCCCAGGCGATCCACCAGAACAGCCCTCGCAAAAAGCGGCACTTCGTCGCGCTCAATTGCGCCGCCCTGAGCGAGAACATCCTGGAGAGCGAGCTGTTCGGTCACGTGAAGGGGGCGTTTACCGACGCTTCGAGCGATCGGGTCGGCAAGTTCGAGTACGCCCACGGCGGTACGTTGTTTCTGGATGAAGTCGGCGACATGCCGCTGGCCACCCAAATCAAGCTGCTGCGGGTGTTGGAAAACCATGAGATCACGCGGGTCGGCTCGAACGAGCCGATCAAGGTCAACGTGCGGATCCTGTCGGCGACCAATCAGGACCTGCAGGAGTTGATCGCCACGGGCCGCTTCCGGCAAGATTTGTACCACCGGTTGAAGGTCGTCACGATCCGCCTGCCGCGGCTGGCCGAGCGGAGCCAGGACATTCCGCTGTTGATCGAGCACTTCGTCAAGCAGGCCTCCAAGCGGCACAACAAGCAGATCAGCGGGGTCTCGACCGCCGCCCGGCGAAAGCTGATGAGCTACGACTGGCCCGGCAACGTCCGCCAGATGCGCAACGTGATCGAAAACATGGTCGTGGTCGACTACGACGGCGTCTTGGACCTGGACGATCTGCCCAGCGAGTTCGAGGAAGAGAGCGAGAAGGTGCCGGACGCCTCGTCGGTGGCGCTGACTTCGCTGGTGGGCAAGCCCATCTCGGAGATCGAGCGGCTGTTCATTATCGAGACGCTCAAGCTGACCGGCGGCAACCGCGAGGAGGCCGCCTCGCTGCTTGGCATCGGCGAGCGGACGCTGTATCGGAAGATCAACCAGTACAAGTTGTAATGTCGTCGCCGTGTGCGCAACGTCACGACGGATCACCAGCCGAGGCGAACGGATTGATGCCTGACATTCAGCCCCTATCCGCCAGCGTGGTCAACAAGATCGCCGCTGGCGAAGTCATCGAGCGCCCGGCCAGCGTGCTGAAGGAGCTGCTGGAGAACGCCCTGGACGCGGGCGGCCGGCGGATCGACGTGTCGATCGAGAAAGGCGGCAGCGAGCTGATCCGCGTCCGCGACGACGGCTGTGGAATTTGCGCCGAGCAACTTCCGCTGGCGGTGGCCAGCCACGCCACCAGCAAGATCCGCACGGCCGACGATCTGTTCGCGGTCTGCAGTCTCGGATTTCGCGGCGAAGCGCTGGCCTCGATCGCCGAGGTGAGCCGCTTGAACCTGCGCAGCCGCACCGCAGATGCCCAGGCCGGCGCGGAGCTGGAAGTGGTCGGCGGCCGGTCGAGCGAGGTGGCGCCGTGCGGCTGTCCGGGGGGCACCGCCATCGAGGTGCGGCAGCTCTTTTTCAACACGCCGGTGCGCCGCAAGTTTTTGCGCAGCCCTCAGACGGAAATGAGCCACCTGGTGGAGGCCTTCACCCGCTTGGCGCTGGCGCATTGCAACGTCCACTTTACGCTGCAGCACAACGGGCGCACGCTCTACGATCTGCCGGCGGCCGGTTCGCGCCGTCAGCGCGTCGCCGCTTTGCTGGGGGAAGATTTAGCCGGCAGCCTGATTGAAGTAGAGAGCGTCGACGAGGACTATCGCCTGGCCGGCCTGGTGGCCGAACCGACTCAGAGTCGGGCGAACAACCGCATGCAGTATGTGTTCGTCAACGGCCGCGTGATCCGCGATCGCGCGCTGCAGCACGCCCTGCAGGAGGCCTACCGCGGGCTTTTGCTGACCGGCCGCTATCCGATCTGCTTTCTGGAGTTAACGATTCCCGCCGACGCGGTCGACGTGAACGTCCACCCGGCGAAGCAGGAGGTGCGCTTTCAAGACGGCGGCCGGCTGTACAGTCAGCTCCTCTCGACGTTGCGCAGGAAGTTCCTCACCACCGACCTGACCGCCCGATATCAGCCGGATCGGACCGATGGGGCGCCTGCCGCCGCGGCGCCCGCGATGGCCACTTCGGCCGACTCGCTGGCCGCGCAGAGCGAGCTGGTGGCCTGGGCGAAAGGGCAGTTGTCCGAGAAGCTCTCCGCGGCGCCCACGCCCGGCGCGGACCAGGCTTTCTTTCCCGATGCCCAACCGGCGGCGGCGGAAGAAGCGGATCAGCCCCTGTCGCTCACGCGCCTCGATCGTCCCGCAGGCGCGGAGTTGACGGGCTTTTTCAGCGGCGAAGCGGGCGATGCCTCGGGCGGATCCCGCACCACGGCGCTGCAGATTCACAACCGCTACCTGGTCACCGAGAGCGACGACGGAGTGGTGGTCATCGACCAGCACGCACTGCACGAGCGGATCCTCTACGAGCAGATCCGCGCGAAGGTGCTGGCCGGCTCGCTGGAGACGCAGCAGTTGCTGGTGCCCGAGCCGGTCGACATGAGCGCCAGCGAGGCGGCCGCCGTCTTCGAGCAATCGGAATTGCTCGCGAAGTTGGGCATTCACGTGCAGCCCTTCGGCGGCGAGACCGTGCTGGTGTCGAGCTATCCGGCCATGCTGGCCAACATGGCGCCCGGCGAGATCCTGCGAGACCTGGTCGAGGACCTGCTGGCAGGCGGCAAGCGGCCCGACCGGCGGGACTTGCTCGACCACCTGCTGCACACGATCGCCTGCAAGGCGGCCATCAAGGCCGGCGACCGACTGACTTGCGAGGAGATTTCCGAGCTGCTCGCGCAGCGGCACCTGGCGCAGGACAGCCACCACTGCCCACACGGCCGGCCGACGGCGCTGGTCTTTACGCGGGAACAGCTCGATCGGCAGTTCAAGCGGATTTGATTCTTCGCCGCCGTGGAAGGATGATTAAGGTTTTCGTTATAGATCGCGTCGGGCCTCGCGACGCGATCGTCCGCACCGGCCCCAATTCCATTCGCATCAGGCAGCACAGACGGCAAGCGACGATGATTTGTGTCAGCATAGGCCGCGGGCGGCACCGTCACGTGATGGCGGAGCACCGGCACCTGGTCGAGCAGGGGGCCGAGCTGGTCGAGCTGCGCCTCGATTACATCAAGGGCGAGGTGAACGTCCGGCGGCTGTTGCACGAGCGGCCCTGCCCGGTGATCATCACCTGCCGCCGCGCGCGGGAGGGCGGCAAGTTTAGCGGCACCGAGGATGAGCGGCTGATGTTGCTCCGCTCGTCGATCGCGGCCGGCGCGGAGTACGTCGACCTGGAGGAGGACGTCGCCGCGTCCGTGCCTCGCTATGGCGCCACGCGGCGGATCATCAGCTACCATGACTTTCGCAAGACACCCGATAACCTTCCCCGGCTGCACGCCCGGCTGGCGGCGATGGACGCGGACATCGTCAAGCTGGCTACCATGGCCAACCACCCGCACGACAACCTGCGGATGCTCAGCCTGATCCGCGACGCGAAGGTCTCGACCATCGGGCTGTGCATGGGCGACATCGGCACGCCCTCGCGGATTCTGGCCGGGCACTTCGGCGCGCCGTTCACGTACGCCACGTTTCATCACGAACGGGCGTTGGCGCCGGGGCAGCTCAGCTACCAGCACATGAAGGAGCTGTACCACTACGACGACATCAACTCCGAGACGGCCTTATACGGCGTGATCGCCGATCCGATCGGGCATAGCCTCAGCCCGCAGATTCATAACGCCGCGTTTCGGCACCAGGGCGTCAACGCGGTTTACATTCCCTTTCGAGTTCCCCGGGCGAACTTGAGCCAGTTCATCGAAGACGCCAAGGTGCTGAAGATCCGCGGGCTGAGCGTCACCATCCCCCACAAGGAATCGATTGCCCGCTCCCTGACCAAGATCGACTCGGCCGCCAAGGGTATCGAGGCGGTCAATACGGTCGTGTTCGATGGCGACCAGGTGGTGGGTTACAACACCGACTGTAAGGCCGCCCTGGACAGTCTGAAGCAGGCCCTCGCCGAAGCGGACGCCGGTGCGGCCGAGGAGAACCCCCTGGCCGGAAAGTCGGCGCTGGTGCTGGGCGCCGGGGGGGCCGCCCGGGCGATCGTCTACGGCCTGCGGCGGCACGACGTGCAGACGACCATCGCCAGTCGCACCCGGCAGCGGGCCGACGCCCTGGCCACCCGCTACGGCGCCCGGGCGGTCGACTGGCTCAGCCGTAACAAGGTGAGCGCCGACATCCTGATCAACTGCACGCCGGTGGGAATGCACCCGGAGGTGGATGCCACGCCGTACGACAAGCACTACCTCAAGCCGTCGATGCTGGTGTTCGACACGGTGTACAATCCGGAGTCGACGCTGCTGATCAAAGACGCCCAGCGGCATCACTGCCACGTAGTGACCGGAGTGCAGATGTTCGTACGCCAGGCGAGTTTGCAGTACCGCCTGTTCACCGGCCGCCAGGCGCCGGCCGACGTGATGCGCGACGTGTTAAAGCGAACCATCGGACCTGTAAAGTACTAAGCGGCCTCAATCCATTTTGCACTGCGCCCCCGGACGGGGGCACGCGTCGCCTACGTGCCGGAACTATCCATGAACGTGATCCTCATCGGCTATCGCGGCACCGGCAAGACAACCGTCGCTCGGCACTTGGCGGAGCGGCTCGGTCGCGGCTGGCACGACAGCGACGCGGCGGTTGAAGCAAAGCAGGGCCGACCGATCGCGGAGATCTTCCTGCACCAGGGCGAGCTGGTGTTTCGCGACGCGGAGACCGCGGCTCTGGAAGAGCTATGCCGGCTGGAAGACGTCGTGCTGGCGGTCGGCGGCGGGGCCGTGCTCCGCGAGCAGAACCGGCGCCTGCTCGCCGAGTCCGGCCGCATCGTTTGGCTGACCGCCGACGTGGAAACGATCCTGCAGCGGGTCGAGGCTGACCAGAGCACCGCCAGCCGCCGTCCGATGTTGACGGGCGTAGGCGGCCGGAGCGAGATCGAGCAGCTTTTGGCCCAGCGGGAGCCGGTTTATCGCCAGTGTGCGGAACTGGAGGTCGATACCCGAGAGAAGACCCCCGGCCAAGTGACCGACGAAGTCATGGACGGCTTAGGGCTCGCTGATGTCGCTTCCCGCCCGGATGGCACGTGATCGCTTTGGCTGACCTCCTGCTCGCAGTGCGCTGGATTTTGCTCCTTCTGGCCGGCGCCAGCTTTGGGGGGGTGGTCAATTGGGCCGCTTACGGGCTGGCCTGGCGGCCCCGGCCGGTGAGCCCTTGGTCGCCGGCTCCACAGGGCGCCGCGCCGCGCACCTGGCCGGATCGCCTGCCGATTGTCGGCTGGATTCGCCTGCGGCGAGAGTCTGTGCTATTTGGCCCGCGGCACTGGGTGCGCCCGCTGGTAGTTGAGCTTTCCGCCGGAATCGGGCTGGCCCTGCTGTACTGGTGGGAAATCGACCGGCTGGCGTTGGTCCGTTCGCAGCTCGCACCATTCTTCGGCGCGATGTTGCTCGATCGGCTGGTGGTACCGCAGTGGGTCGTTCACCAGGAACTCTTCAGCCACGTGGTGCTGCTCGCGCTGTTGGCGGCGGCGTCGCTGATCGATATCGACGAACGCCTGACGCCCGACGCGGTTACTGTGCCGGGAACGTTGCTGGGGCTGCTTATGGCCACGCTGTTTCCCTTTTCGCTGCTGCCGTGGGTAGAAGTGGCCGGTGCGCCCCCACCGATGTCGCAAGAGATTACTCTCGATGGAATGGAACAGGCGCTGCGCGCGGCCGGTACGCACCTGGGGCTGGGCTGGACCTCCGCCGCCCGGCCGCAGCCGTGGCCGCCGCTGTTCGCAGGGTTTCCGGAGTGGCGGAGTCTGGCGGTCGGGCTGGCGTGCTATGTGCTGTGGTGTTTCGCGATGCTGCCCCGCACGTGGTACGGCCGCCACGGCTGGCGACGCGCCTGGAACGTCTTCTCCGCACGCCTCGCTCGCAGCATCGCCTCCTGGCAGATGATCGTCTTGGGACTGCTGGGCGTCGTGTTGATTGTCACGACGTGGTGGAAAGGAGGGATCCATTGGGCCGGCCTGCTCACGGCGCTGTTGGGCCTGGTCGGCAGCGGCGGCATTGTCTGGGCGGTGCGGCTGGTCGGCAAGGCCGCGCTGAAGAAGGAGGCCCTGGGCTTCGGCGACGTCATGCTGATGATGATGGTAGGCACCTTCATCGGCTGGCAGGCCGGCTGGGTGGTGTTCTTTCTCGCGCCCTTCGCGGCGCTCGCCGTCGGCCTGGTGCAGTGGCTGCTCCGCCGCGATCGGGAGGTCTGTTACGCGCCGTTTCTGTCGATCGCTGCCGTGGTGGTCATCGTCCGCTGGGGCGATTTCACCCAGCCGCTGATCGCCCGCATCTTTGAGCTGGGCAATCTCCTTCTGTTTCTCTTGGTGGCCTGTCTGGGCCTGATGGGCGTGATGCTCGTTGCCTGGCGGTGGTTTGCGACAATGGTGATGGGGCGGCAGTAGCGCGCTGCCCTGCGAATCGGCTGCATGCGTGAACCCGGTGTTATCGGCGCCACCCGCACGGTCCGCCCAATCGCAAAGCGTGACGCGATTTCGCGCGCCGCCGGCCCGGCCGGCCGATACCAATCTGGGGAGGAGCCTATGCGCCCGATGCTGGAAACGGTGACCGATCTTGCTGCGCAGGCGGAGACAATCCGCGCCCGACGCTATGGGGTAATCGAGGTCCGCGGCCGCCGCCTGGTGGCGGTTCGACTGCGGCCGCTGCCCACGCTGTTGTCGCTGCCTGAGCTGTTACCGCTGGGCTGGTCGTTCCGAAGGTGGCGCTACCATCGGCGGGGTCCGGCCGACGTCTGCTGGGTGTATTACAACCAGCCGCGGCAGTTCCCCAACTTCCTGGCGCTGAAGTACCTGGTCAGCACGCGCGGTACGTCTGCCGCGACTTGTCGCGTCGCCCTCGAGGTGCTGGACGTGATCGCCCGGCTCAAGCAGACCGACGCGCTGCTGTGCGACGTGGGCAATCGGCGCATTTCGGACCGGCTGATGGCCCGCTGGGGCTGGGAGCCGCACAAGCCGCAGCGCTGGCACCGCAACTTCATCAAGCGGTTTTACGGCGAGTATCCGGGCGTGGCGCTGCCACTGGGCGAGCCGGAGCCAGTTTGCAGTGAAGTGGCTTAGACAGCTACCACGGCGGATCGATTCCGCGCTCTCCCCGGGACAGCACTCGCGAACCGGATGGCATTGACGCGGCTGGTTGATCGAAATATCGTTGGCCACCGTTTTTTTGCGAGGTTCGCCACCTTTTGCTGGCAAGGATGCAGCATGCACACGCCCTCTTCCCGCTCGAATGCCGCGAACTCCGTTCCGCTGCTGGATGTCAGTCGACAGAACGACGGCCTGCGAGACGAACTGTTGGCGGCACTGGCCGACGTTTGCGACTCGGGCCGCTTCATCCACGGGCCGCAATGTGCGGAGCTGGAAAGCCGGGTGGCCGAGTACTGCCAGACCACGCATGCGGTCGGCTGCGCTTCGGGGAGCGACGCTTTGCTGCTGGCGCTGATGGTGCTCGACATCGGGCCGGGCGACGAGGTGATCCTGCCCAGCTTCACGTTCTTTGCCACCGCCGGGGCTGTGTGGCGCCTGGGGGCCAAGCCGGTGTTCGCGGACATCGTGCCCGACACGTTCAATGTCGATCCCGAGTCGGTTCGGCGGCAGATCACTCCCGCCACGCGGGCGATCATCCCGGTGCACCTGTTCGGCCAGTGCGCCGACATGGATGCCCTGGCGGAGATTACCGCCGATGCGAAAATTGCGATCATTGAGGACGCCGCCCAGGCGATCGGCGCCGAGTGGGCCGGCCGCGGCGCCGGCTCGATGGGCCGCTTGGGCTGCTTCAGCTTCTATCCCACCAAGAACCTCGGCGGGTGCGGCGACGGCGGCATGATCACCACCGACGACGCCCAGCTCGCTGCCCGGCTGCGGATCCTCCGCGATCACGGGCAGCATCCGCAGTATCATCACCAGCTTGTCGGCATCAACAGCCGGCTGGATACGCTGCAGGCCGCGGCGTTGCTGGTCAAGCTGGCGCGGCTGGACCGGTGGACTACCCAGCGGAGAGAGAACGCCCAGCGCTATGCAGGGAGTTTCGCCCGGCTTGGGTTGAACACGCGGCTCGGCTTGCCGGCAGAATCGAACGCTTGCCACCACGTGTGGAACCAGTACACCATCCGTGTGCCGGAAGGTGCGCGGGACGAGCTGCGCGAGCGGCTCGCCGGCGTGGGCGTCGGCTCGGCCGTGTACTATCCCGTGCCGCTGCACCTGCAGGAGTGTTTCGCCCCGTTGGGCTACAAGATTGGCAGCCTGCCGGAGACGGAGCGGGCCGCGCGAGAAGTCCTTTCGCTGCCGATCTTTCCCGGCCTGAGCGCCCAGGAGATCGATGCGGTGGTCGACGCAGTCGGACGAGCGTTGCCCGAATGCGGTCGCGATGTCGGCCGCCGGCGCGACGCCTCGGCCGCGTAATCCGACAGCGCCCAGTCGAGCGCCCAGTCGAGCATACTGGGTCGAGCAAACTGGGTCGAGCAAACTGGGTCGAGCAAACTGGGTCGAGCAAACTGGGACTGGCTGCTTATCGCAAAAACACCGGAAATGCCTCGAGCGGGCGGCAGCGGCGATACGTTGCCGGTCCCATTCCCAACGGGCAAGCGTGCCGAGGGCGCCGACTATTCGTCAGGCTGCCACTTGATCTCGGTCGCACGGCCGATCGGCCGTAGCACCACGACCAGCCCCAAAATGATCACCAGCACCACCAGCACGTACGGCAGCACGTACGATTTGCCGGCCTCTTCTTCGCCAACCTGCTGAGCCCAGGCCGGCACGGCGCAGCCGAACCACGCCACGGCGATCAGTGCCAGCCGGTAAGCGCGAGCGGCGAAACGGCCAGCGGTGTTCACGATTGGGCTCATCTTGAAGCCGGGAGTCAGGGCGAAAATGGGCGAGTGTGCCAGAGGACGACCTTTCTATGGTAAGCCCCCTGGTGCCGATTCGCAATCGGCCGGCGCCGCGGTCTCACACGTCCTTGACGTCGCCCCCTTCGCCCTCCAACTCCACCTGAACAATGCTCTCGTAGGGCATGCCCACCTTCTTGAACCAGGCGGCGACTTTGTCGCTGCTGCCGGCCTCGATCACGCAGAAGGCCTTCCCCTCGGTGAGGTTCATAAAGCTGCGATACGGCTTCACTTCGGCGTCCTGCTGGGCCGACTCGCCCAACTGGCAGACCTGATCGCGGGTGAGTTTTCCGGCGGGCAACTGATGGGTCGACATAAACTTCGGCATCGCGGGGCTCCTGAAAAGCAAATTTGAGTTACGTAACTTCGAAGTTCATTTTGCCACGGCCGGGCCGGCCACCTCGCCGGTCGGCATCGGCTCGCCGACCGTCGGCTGCGGCCGTTCGATCTTCAGAAACACATCCATCGCTCGGGCCCGCTGCCGGAACCGCGCGGTGGGCATGGCCAGTGTATCCCAGCTCGGGGAGATCGGCCGGGCCGCGGCCATGTAATCGCTCAAGCGGACCCCGACAAAACCGTACAGGTTACCGCGAAACTCGCACAGCCGTTCGGGCGAGAGCGGCGCGCGGCGGCCCACCACCAGGTAGGCGAACACCAGCAGACCTCCGAAGCCCTTGCCGAACAGCCCCTCCCAGCGGGTGAGGCTGTCCAGATCGTCGCGGGTGGACCAGTTCTTCCAGTACTGCTTCTGGCCGTCGCCCGAGGGGAAGCGTCGCCCCTTCACGTCGACCAGCCAGGCCGTGCTCCCCGGCGGCGAGACGATAAAGTCCAGGCTCTTCAGCGATCCGTCCGCCGCGATGCTGCGCCGGGCCTCGTCGACCGCCACGTACGGAACGCGCGAGCGGCGCAGGTACTGCTCGAAGGCGGCTTCGTAGTGGTTGTCGCGGTTGGCCATGGCGGAGCTTGCCGGCTTTTCTCAAAGTTTAAAGGAGGTGGCCGGGTTCGAAAAAATCCAATCGCGGGACGGCGAAATCAGCCGGCTCCCGGTAGGTGCGATTACGGGTTCCTCTTCTCTGGTTCCGTTAACCTTGCGAGTCCACAATCTTGTTTTCAGGCGTCGGCATGCGCTTCGTCTCCAATGCCAATCCAGTGGGCCGTTCACAGGAATTGCTTCAACGACGCCTTCGGAGCCGTCTCATCGGCCCGACGGTTTCGGAGTACCGGTGCCTCTTCTCTCTGCCTCTTCTCTGGGCCGATTCTGAGTGCCGATTCTGTGTCCGTATGGTAGGCATGCGACTTCATTTCCAGTTGTCCGTGAGAACTGGCCACCGGCATCGCAGGATCCTCGCCCGCGAAGCCCGTGGACACCGCCACCACTACACAGAACCGAGAAGAGGAACCCGTACTCTTCCTTCTGTTTACGCCTTCACCCTCCGAAGCAACGTGCCGCCGCAGCGGCCCGCGCTGGGCTGTTTCATTGCTTAATGGACCGCCTCACCGGCCGACCTATTGGGCCGCCAGCAGCTTCGCCAGCGCTTCGACCAAGGCGGCCGCCTCGTCGTCCAGCGGCACTTCAACATTGGTCCCGGCGGCCAGGTCCTTCACCTGGCAGATACCGCTGGCCCACTCCTGGTCGCCCAGGATCAAGGCCACGCGAAAGCCCTTGCGGTCGGCGTACTTGAGCTGTGGCCCCAGCCGCTTGGGCTCCGGATACAGCTCGACGCCAAAGCCCGCGGCCCGCAGCCGCGCCGCCAATTGAAGATAGTCGTGCAGGCGGTTTTCGTCAAAAAACGGGAGGAACACCTCGCATGGCGTGGCGACCTTCTCGATCATTCCCAGCTCGCTCATCGCCTCCAGCAGTCGATCCAGGCCCAGCGAGGCCCCCACACCCGGCAGCTCCTGCTTGGTGTACAGCTCGGCCAGGTTGTCGTACCGCCCTCCGCTGCAGACGCTCCCCATGCCGGGCAGATCGTCCAGCAGCGTTTCGTAGACGGTGCCGGTGTAGTAGTCCAGCCCGCGCGCGATCGACACATCCAATTGCAGGCAGCCCGCCGGCACGCCGGCCGCAGCCGTGGCGGCGGCCAACTGCGCCAGCCGCGCCACGCCCGCCTGGCCTGTCTCGCTCCCCTGGACGGCGGCTTCCATGGCGAGGAGCACCTGATCGTTGGTGCCCTCGATCTGGGCCAGATCGAGCACCAACTCGGCCTGCTCCCCGCTGGCGCCGGCCGCCTCGAACATCTCCCGCGCTACACACTCAGGGCCGATCTTGGGCAACTTGTCCAGCGCCCGCAGCACGGCGGTCGCGTGCTCGCCCAGCCCAATCTTCTCCAAGAGGCCCCCCAGCACGCCGCGGTGATTGACGCGGACCGTGAACCTTTCAAAGCCGATCGCCCGCATGAGGTCGGAAATGACCACGGCCGTTTCGACGTCGGAGGCTAGCGAGCGGGTGCCGATCGTGTCGAAATCGCACTGCATGAACTCGCGGAACCGCCCGCGCTGGGTGTTCTCGCCGCGCCACACCGGCGCGATGTGATACCGCTTGAACGGCACGCCCAACTCGCCGATGTGCTGCGCGACGAAGCGGGCCAGCGGCACGGTCAGGTCGAACCGCATGCCGACCTGGCGGCCGCCCTTGTCCTCGAACTCGTAGAGCTGCTTGTCGGTCTCCTCGCTCCCCTTGCCCTTGAGGATCTCCAGCAGTTCCAAGGCCGGCGTGTCGATCGGCGCGAAGCCGTACGAGCGGTATACGCGCTTGGCCGTCTCGATGAGTCGCTCGCGCGGGATCATCATCTCCGGCAGAAAATCGCGAAATCCCTTGAGGGTCCGCGGCGTGATTCGTGCTGTGTCGGCCATGGAGCTGGGCAAATCAAAGAAGAACCAAGAAAGGGACGTCCGGCTGCCGTTGCGCGCGACAATCGGCAGCCCCGGTCTTTTCAACCAATCTTCGTAGAGGCTGTTAACCCTATAGCACAGAGGCGCGCGGTCGAAATGACGACCGGCTCGATGCGGGCAAAGTACATCCGGCGGGCTGAAAGACTACTGTGCATCACGCCAGTTCCCTTGTTGGCCTCTCGGCGGAATTCGGGGGCGAATTGTCTCGGAATATCGCGAGCGCGGACTACGGGATCCTCTTCTCTGCTTCCGGAGGCGATCCTCGTCGACGCTGACGCAATTTTGTTTTGTACCAAGCCAGGTAAGAATGTGCCGCCGTGGAATCATCCAACGCGGCCCGTTCAGCCCGTCGCGGTGAGCCTTGGCGAGTTACGAAGGCGGCCCGTACGAGAAAGTCTCTCCCGCGGAATTGACGCCCGGGCGCGGATCCGCTTCTGGCACGATCGAACGAACCCAGAAACGAACGCAGAGAAGAGGAATCCGTAAGCCGTTTCCGCACCTCCAGAATTCGCCCCCGCAGATTGTCGGAACTCGAAAACAGCTTGCATCTCTGCGCCGCTCATACAACTCACAAATCCTGCTGTGACACGTCCCTATCGCCGCGGTATTGCCAAAAGAAGCCGGTCCAGTTTCCCGACTCCGTGCGCCGTATGTTTACCCCACCACCGGCAGCAGCGGGGGCTTTCTGCTGCGGATGTCGTTGCCCCGCTTCTGCAGCACCGCCTCGGCGTACTCGGCCACCTGCTCGGGCGTCTCCAGGTACCGCTCGTAGGTCCAGTCTTCCTCGTACTCGCAGTTGTCGGTCGTGTATTCGCGGCAGATTAGCGGCCGGGTGTCGTAGATGCCGCAGCGGTTGTCGTCCTGCAAGTGCTGGCACGTGGTGTGGACGAGCAGGTACCAGTCGTCGTCTTCGGTGAACAGCGTGGCCCGATCGTGCAGCACGTACCAGCGGAGAAACTCGAAGTCCTTCCACGTGGTGGGCGCGTCGATCGGCAGCGCGAAGTACCGGCAGCACTTGGCGGTGCAGTACTCGCAAAGCACCTTGTCCTGCGGCAGTTCTGCGCGGCTGATGCGGACGGTGCCAAAAGTGGCGGTCGCCATGGCGGTCGTTCCCTGCGGGCGGACGAGCGCGGCGGGCCGAGCGAGCGGTCTCTCGCCGCCGCCGGTCGCGCTCTGGTGGCAAAGCGCCACTTTAGCAAATCCTCCCCCCGGCGGCGAGGGTGCGCCGCGGCCGCGTAACTTGACGACCGCCGCCGGGCGACCGACAATCGCAGTACCGCGAAAGCGCTCGCAATCGAGCCGCTGTTCGCTTCCCCTCTTCACAAATCTCCGCACATATCCGCACGCGATGAAGCCACTCGAGGAAGGTCAAACCGTCGGAATCGACCTGGGCACCACGTTTTCCACGATCGCCTACCTGGACGACGACGGCAAACCGGTTCCCATCCCCAACGACGACGACGGCGTGGAAACGCCCAGCCTGATTCTGTTGGCCGAAAGCGGCCACGTGATCGTGGGCCCCAACAGCCTCCGCGCCGCCATGGAGGACCCCAACAACGTCGTCGACCGCGTCAAGCGGCACATGGGCACGGCCGAGTTCAAGCGCACCTTCGACGGCCGACCTATCACGCCGGAGTTCATGTCCGGGCTGATCCTCAAAAAGCTCCGCCAGGACGCCGAGAAGCGCATCGGCAAAATCGGCAATGCCGTGATCACAGTGCCGTACTACTTCAACGACGTCCGGCGCAAGGCCACCGAAGACGCCGGCCGCATCGCGGGCTTAAACGTCATCGACATCATCAACGAGCCGACCGCCGCCACGCTCACCTACGCTTGGATGCGAGGCGAGCTGGGCACCACTTCGAAAGAGGAAAAGCCTCGTCAGGTGCTGGTCTACGACCTGGGCGGCGGTACGTTCGACGTCACGGTGGTCAGCTACACGCCGGCGCACTTTCAAGTGCTGGCCACCGACGGCGACGTGCAACTGGGCGGCATCGACTGGAACGAGCGGCTAGTGGACTACGTCGCCGAACAGTTCCACGAGAAGCACGACCGCGACCCGCGGCAGTCGCCGGCCACTTTGCAAATGCTCCGGCACGATTGCGATCAGGCAAAGATCACGCTCACCGAGTCGCCTCGGGCGAGCGTCATGTGCCGGCACGAAGGCAAGACTATCTCGGTCGCGGCCACCCGCGAGCAGTTCGAGGAGATGACCGCCGACCTGGTGCAGCGCACGCTCGACACTACTGAGCTGGTGCTGGAGCAGGCCCAGGTCGCCGCGAACGAACTGGACGCCATCGTGCTGGTGGGCGGCTCGACGTTGATGCCCCGCATCGGCCAGGCCCTGCAGGAGCTGACCGGCATCAAGCCGTTCCGCGGTCTCTCGCCCCACACGGCCGTGGCGCAGGGTGCGGCCATTCATGCGGCCATCCTGGAAGTGAAGGCCCGCGGCGATAAGTCCACCCTGGCGGAAAAGGTCCGCAAGATGCTCGGCCGCGTGCAGCAGGAGGAGGTCAATTCGCACGGTCTGGGCGTGGCCGCCAAGAATCCCCGCAGCGGCAAGCTGATCAACCACCTGATGATCCCCCGCAACACCCGGCTGCCGGCCGAGCGGAAGCACTCGTTCGTCACGAACGTCGACGGCCAGCAGCGAGTGAGCGTCATCGTGGTGGAGGGCGACGCCCCCGATCCGGCCGCCTGCAGCTTGCTCGGCAAGTGCCGCATCTCGGAGTTGCCCGAGGGGTTGCCGCGCGGGTCGCCCATCGAGGTGACCTACGCGTTCGATCGCTCCGGCCGCGTCACCGTGCGGGCGAAGGACAAGACCGGCGGCAAGGAGGCAGCCATCCAGATCGAGCGCCGCGGCGGCCTGACCGACTCGGAGGTCGACGCCTATGCCAAGCTCGCCTCCGAATACCACGTGGAGTAATCCTCACTCGCGCAAAGTGGGCAACAGCACCGTGGCCGACACGCTCGACGTCTATCGCGACTGGCTGGGGATCCGCGAGGCGGAGCGCCCCCTTTCTCATTATCAACTGCTGCGGCTGAAGCAGTTCGAGGACGACCCGGCCAAGGTCCGCAGCCACTACCGCAAGATGAACGCCCACGTGCGCAAGTACGCCACGGGCGATTACTCGCAGCAGTCGCAGGATCTGCTCAACGAGCTGGCCAAGTCGATGCTCTGCCTGACGGACGCCCGGCGGAAGGCGGAGTACGACGCCTCGCTGGGCCGAGAGGACGCCAGCGAGCGCCGCCGCCGCACGCTCGAGGAAATCCTGCTGCTACGCAAAATCGTGGATGCGGCCAAGATCAAGCAGGCCCGGCAGTACGCCGACGCGATCGGCCTGGACATGCGCGACGCGGTCCTGCAAAAGCACCTGGCCCCGCCGGAGGTGGTCATGCAGGCCTATGCCGAGTCGATCGGCCTGCCGTACATCGACCTGGAAGAGACCGGCATCGACGAGGAACTGGTCGGGAAAGTGCCGGTGCGGGTGGCCCGGCAGTACTCGTGCGTGCCGGTGATGGTCGACGACGGGCAATTGCTCGTGGCGTCCCCCAACCCGGTCCAGCCCCACGTCGAGGACGATCTGCGGCTTCGCACCGGTTGGCCGGTTCGCAGCGTTTTGTGCACGCCGGCGGGCATTCACCAATTCGTCGAGAAATATTATCCTAGGGAGGCCGCTGCTGCCCCCTCGCCGGCGACGTCGGCTCCGCCATCGGCGGACCAGCCACCGGCCGAGAAGCGCAAGGGGCTCCTGGGGCGACTGTTCGGGAAGTAAACCATCAGACCTCCATCGCGAGGGAGCCGAGGGAACCTTAATGGACGACAAGCAAAAGAACTGCGTCATGATCGCTGTCATCGCGTTCTGCGTGACGGTGATGCTGTTTATGTGGCTGCTGAGCGGTTCTGGCTGGTACGTTCGCTATCCCGTCACGCTCATTGTCGCAGCGGCCGTCGGCGCGGGGGCCTACAAAGGAGCCGACGTGCTGACCTAAAGCCGTGCGGTGGCATCAAGACGTGGCACAGACATTCCTGTCTGTGCGCCGGTAGGTGAATTCGCAAGAATTCAGACTTGCCGAGACTCCGGCTGAACTCTTGCGAGTCCAGCTACCCTCTCGCTGCGGCAGAGAGAATTTTGGGTGCCACTGCCGGCTCGCCCAGCAGAGCTTTTGCGGTTGCCATGGATGGTGCCGCAAACCGTTGTTGCCGCACTGCGCTTGCACGCCCTCGGAGGAAGGTGTTTTCATCACCTCCCTCCTGCCACAACGAGATTTCTTTTGCCCCCTCTCCCCAGCCCTCTCCCCGCGGGGGAGAGGGAGTAGACCGGCAGCGAGCTAGCCTAGAAGTGCTCTGAGCTTCTCGCGCGTCTCGGGCTTGTCGTACTCCAGCTTGCCGAAGCCGCGCTCGCCGCCGGCTGCCACCGCCGCGTCCTGGTGCTCGGCGTAGTTGGTCACCAGCATCACCGGTACGCTGGCCAGTTCCGGGTCGCTCTTGATCTGGCGCAGGATCTCCAGCCCGTCGGAGTAGTCGCGGTCCAGCTTGCGGTTGATTAGCACGAGGTCGTAGCTGCGCTCGCGCAGCGCCTGCAGCGTATCCTCCGGTCCGTGCGTCTGATCCACCGCCGCGTTGAAGTTCGACGATAGATAGCGGCGGATTGTCTGATGGTCAGGGCTGCACTGGCCGACATCGAGAACGCGTTTGGTCATGATCAATGCTTATGCGTGGCTAGAAGAAAGGGCACCCGGTGGCACCGACGTTCGCGCGCCCGGTGGCACAGACATTCCTGTCTGTGTGTCTTGCTGTACCTGAATTCGCAAGAGTTCAGTCCTGCCCGCCGTTCCGCTGAACTGTCACCAGTCCCGCTACCCCCTTCTCCCCGGCACTCTCCCCGAGTGGGAGAGGGAGTAGAATTCAGGACCCGCAGGAATTTCTGTCCAACCGCAAGCCCGGCTTAGTCCGCCGCCTGCTGGCCGCTCGCCGCGGTTTGCTCCGCCTGGGCGTCGTCGAGCTGGGCATCGTCGAGCTGGGCGATGGCGAACAGGTGTGTCCGGTTCGAAATGTACAGGACATTGTCCGCCACGATCGGCGTGCTGTAGACGGAGTTGCCCATGTTGATCTCGCTGATCGGCACGAGCTGTCCGCCGTCGTCCTTCATGGCCACGTTCGGATCGGCCGACACGCGGAAGATCGCCACGTCGCCGTCGTCGTCGCCAATGTACACCTTATCCTCGACGATCAGCGGCGAGCCCCAGGCCGCGGCGAACATGTCGTACGTCCAGTGCGGCTTGCCGGTCTTGGCGTCCAGGCAGTGGAACAGCCCGCTGAAGTCGGCGATGAACAAGAGCCCGTCCTTGATGGCCACGGTGCCGCAACTGCGGTTCATGGTTTCTTCGAATTCGATCTCGCCGTTCTCGTTCTTGTCAAACTCGCTGAAATGCCACACCACGGCCGAGTTCGGGTTCGGCCGGACGACCTCGCCTTCTTCGGCAATGACCGCCTGCTCGCGGCGATGCGGGATCGGGTTTTCCAGGTCCGGCAGCTTGAACGCCAACTCGGGGCCCACGTCGCCGCGCTTGGTCGGATCGATGCACCACAGATGGCCCACGCCCTGGTCGTGCTCGGGATCCTGCCCGACGGCCACGTAAACCAGCCCGTCGTGAATGACCGGCGTGGCGATGATGTTATTCCGCGTGCCGCGTCCGCCGAGGATCCACTTGGACTCCTTGGGGTTGGCGTCGAACTTCCACAGCAGCTTGGCCTGGCCGTCTTCGGTCCGCTCGCCCAGGAAGCTGTACACCCAGCCGTCGCCGCCGGCGAAGATCACCTGCGGCACGCCGTCGAGCACGGCAAAGGCGGGCGACGACCACTGGCCGTGCAAGATGTTCACGCCCGGCGACCCGTCGGTCCACAGCACCTCGCCGGTGTTCTTATCCATGGCGACGAAGCTGGGGGCGTCCGGAGCCGGCAGGTTGATGTGCGACTCGTCCATGCCGTTAGAGGTGTTCACAAACAGGATGTCGCCTGCGGCGGTCACCGAGCAACTGCACATGTTGTGCTGCGAGATCTTCAGATCGTCCATCATGTCGAGCACCCAGATCACGTCGGCCTCTTTTTCGGTGGCGTGACTCTCTTCGGTGTGCGGACCATCGTTCTCGCCGTCGCGGAAGCCCTCGGTATCGAGGCAGCGGACTTCACCGCGGCTGGTGACGAACCACAGCCGGTCGCCTTCAACGTACGGTGCGCAGCAGATGCCCTGCAGCGGCCAGTCGTGCACGCGCCCGGTGGGCAGCTTCTCGCTGCTGTGCTGCCAGAGGAAGGAGCCGTCTTCGAGGTCGAACGCCAAAAGGCAGCCCAGGTCCACCTCTGGTGGATAACGCTCCAGCCAGCCGGCGCCGTTGTTCGTGCCGACGAAGACTTTGCCATCGGCCACCACGGCGTTGCCGTAGCTCTGCGAACCCAGCCGGGCAACCCACTTGATGTTCTTGGCTGTGTCCGAGATCCACTCGCCGGTCGCCGGATCAAAGTCGCCGGGGTGCCACTCGGTGGGGATGTTGTGTCCGACCGGCGTGTTGTTGCGCTGCGCGGAGCCTCCCCACTGCTTCCACTCCATGGTGATCCCTTCGTCGCCACTGGAAGCCGGCGCCTCGGCCGATGGGTCCGTCGCCTGCTCCGCCGAAGCGTCCCCCTCGGCAGCTTCTTTTTCGGTAGCGGCCCCGGGCGAGCCGCCTTCGGATTCATCGCCGGAGGCGAAACCCGCCCGCGAGTCGTCCACACTGGGTTCCGCGCATCCCACGGCAAGCGGCATTACCGCCGCTGCGGCCAGCAGCAGCCAAAATCCAGGTCGGCATTTCATAATCGGATTCGCTCCTTGAGATAAACCTCCAAGCGGACGGTGCCGCCTGGCAATCAATTCAGGGGTTATACGCTTCGCACTTCGAGTGCGTAGGGTCCGCTGTTGTGCGGACCATTCTCATTCGCATTCACTCGGGCGAGGGTCCGCACCGCGGACCCTACAGTCGCTGAACTATTGCGCATCCAGCCGCTGTCAATTCTGTTGAACCGCGATGTTGTCGAAGTAGGCCTCCGCGTCGGAGGTGTTGCCGAACAAGCCCGGGCTGCCGGAGTGATTGGGCGACTCGTCGACCGCCTCGATCGTCCACTCCTCCGGTTCCGCTTCGCCGCGGGCCCAGATCTTCGCCCGCACCAGCAGGCGCTCGCCGTCGGGCTCGGTGGTGAGCTTCATCGTGTACCACTTGTCGGGCTGCCACTCGAAGGGGATCGTCTTGGCCATCCGCAGCACGGCCGACCAACTGCGCACTTGCAGCCGCTGGCTGGCCCCTTGCAGATCGAGGACGTAACGCTGATTGACCAGCCCGAAGTCGGCCAGCCGCCCGTCCTTGAGCTGCCCGCGGACGTCGGCCTGGATTGTGTAGTCGCTCATGTCGGCCGAGCCGAAGGCGGTCATGCTCCGGGTGCCGAGCTTGGTGTCCGGCTCGCCCGGGCGGGTGGGAATTGTATCGACTTTCGCCATCACGTTTTCGCCGTCCAGGTTACGGACCACGTGACGTACCCGGCCGCCGACCCACGTGAGGGGGACTTCGCCCGATTCAAAGTCAAACTTCCACGGCAGCGGCGGAATGACGCGAATCCGCGCGGTGCCGGTCAGGTCGCCTTGCTTGAATGTTACGCGGGCGGCCGTGTGCTGGGGACCGCCGGGGGCCGTATATTGGCCCGCTTCGCTGAACTCGCCCGGGCCCACCAGCTCGAACTGCCCCTCGGCCGGCTGATCGAGCTGCTGCCCGCGCTTGTTGAACAGCGTGACGCGGAACTCCTGCTGCTGGCCCGGCTGCATCAAGATCTCGGCCGGCACGACCTGGACAATTGCCGGCTGGGTGTCTTCCAGCGGGGCCTCCTCCGGTGCCGGAGGCCGCTCCGCCGCGGCCGGCTCGTGGTCGGCGTCGCCAAAGCAATAGAGAAAGTCGGTCGTCGGCACATAGATGCGGCCGTGCGCCACGATCGGCGATCCGTGCGACTCGCCGCCGACACGCGGCATCCGGAGCGTCGAGACGATCTCGACCCCCTCGTCGCTCGGCCGCAGCACATAGCCGCGGGCATCGGTTGTGAACAGATAAATCTTGCCGTCGGCGTAAATGGGACTGGAGAACATGGTTCGCCCCAGCGCCCGGCGATTGATCAGCTTCCCGGTTTCGGCCTCGAAAATGTACAGCTTCGCGCCGAGGTCGACGACGTAGAGCCGGTCGCCGATCTTCAGCGGGGCGGCCCGGCCGGCCATCACTTCGTTCTCGCGCCAGATCTCCTGGCCCTTGCTGTCGATGGCCACGATGGCGCCCATTTGGGTGCCGACCAGATTCTCTTCGGCCTGCCCCATGTAGGTGACGCCGCGGTCGACCAGGGGCGTGGTGTACAGCCCGCGCCGCGAGAAGGGGAAGTTCCAGATCGCTTGGCCGGTGCGCGGCTGCATGGCCCACACGGCGCCGTCGCCCGAACCAAACACCATGGCCGCCGTGCCGTCCAGGACGCTTACGATCGGCGTGCTGTAGGTCGTGTCGTAGGGAATCAGCCGCGTGCCGCCCAACCACACCAGCTCGCCGCTGGCCTTGTTGAAGCCGAGGAAGCGGTGCGCCGGTTTGGACATCAGCCCCCACTCGGGCGTATCGCCCCAGCCGACGATCACGCCGCTGATGATGGCCAGGTCCTCGAACACGATCGGCACGTTCGTCCGGCCGCCGTAGGTGGTGATCAGGCCATACTCCTCGACCAGCGAGCGCGACCAGAGGGTATCGCCGGTCTCGCCGTCGATGCACTGAAACAATCCGGAAACCCCCAGGGCGTACACGCGCCCCGTCGTCGGATCGCCCACGACGCACGACCAGCCCACCCGGGTGTCCGGCACGTCCGAGAGAAAGACATTGAACTGGTTCCGCCACAGGATCTCACCGGTCTTGGCGTCGGCACAAATCACCTGTTCGCCTTCCCGCGGGGTGCCGGGGTAGGTCCTGGTGAGCGTGTAGAGCTTGCCGTTCATCACGATTGGCGTGCTGCGGCCGCTCAGTTCCTCGCTCTTCCACAGCAGCGTGCCGCCGGCGGCGCCGCTGAAGTCCAAGTCGTCGACCAAGCCCGTCTCCCGCGAGATGCCGTTCTGCTCCGGGCCGCGCCACGGCGTCCACTCGAACTTGTCGGCGGGCGGGATCAATTGCGCGGGAGCCACGGCGGACAACACGCCCAGGCACAGCAGCAGCGCCGCGCCGCTGGTCGACAAAAACGGTTTTCTATTCATGGCAGACCTTCAATGGATCGTAGGAGGAGTCTCTTCGGTACTTACTGGGGGCAGCCACTTCCGGCACGCAGCGCCAGTCGAATCTATTCGCCAGTCAAGTCATTCATCAGTCGAACCATTCATCGGCGGGATCGAATTTCGGCACGACTACGATCAACACGGTCATTTGTCCCACGGCCCGATGCCGCACGCCGGGCCGGATCAGGATGCACATGCCCGGCTTCACCGCGATCGTCTGATCGTCGAGCTGCATCTGCGCGCCCGAGTCACACTCCAAAATGTAGTACGTCTCGATGAGCCGCTTGTGGTAGTGCAGCCGGGCAGTCGCGTCGATTTTCGTGCGGTGGATCGTGCCGGGAAAGTCCGCGACGTCCTGCAGCGCCCGATGGGCCGTGCCGCAAGGGCAGGCGACGCCGGGCACCTGGTCGAAGTCGACGATCTCCCATCGACGTGTCGAAGACGAAACACTCATGCGGATCGCAAGTGGATGGTGCGATTGGCGGGATTAATCGAGCCGGGCAAATCTTGCCAGACCAGCCCTGGCCGATTCGTACGGCTAGCGACCACCTCATCCTACCGTGCGAGAGCAAGAGTCGCAAAAGGCACTCGCCATCGGTGCGAGGATACGCCGCCTATCGGGGGAGACGTGGCGGAGCCGGGCGGCTGAGCACAAATAGACGGGCAGCTCCGCGTTTGGCTGACTACCCCTGGAATTTCGCACCCACTAGGGCCAGGCGGTGCGAGACTGCATCGGCGGATCGAAAGGGCATTGGCCGGCGGCGCCAGGGCCGGGCAATCGGCAAACTTTGACCAGACTGTGCCGGCAGTAAGGTTTGTGTAACGGTTGATGTAAACCACTTACGGAAAAAAACTTCCGATCATTCAAGGCGTCTTCCCCAGGGTGCCGATACGCTATCTGTCGCGAGACGAGGATAAGGTGCCTTAAACGGCATATCCAGAGCGCGTCAGCTAACCGGATCGGATTGATCGAGTCAAGGAGTGGCTCGACCGGTTCTGGCGCTAAACCGTGTGAACTGCGGCCACCCACCACCTTCCCGCCTTCCGGCACAACCACGTGCCGCCTACCCCGCACCTACCCGAGCCACCTGTTAGGCACTGATGTCGAGGACGGCCCCGGATCGTCCACCGGCAGGTGCAAGAAGGGGGCGCACGTAGGTCCCGCGCTCGGAAGTTCGGAAAGGTCCGTGCCCTCAGTTCCAGCGTAAAGGAGACGTTGCTCGATGAAATGGAACATGGTTCTTGGCGCCCTTGTGGTCAGCATCGGCTTGTGTAGCCAAAGCTTCGGCTTTGAGCTGCTCGATCGGATGCTTGGCGTGGGCTGCGGCTGCGAACAAACCTGTTGTGCGAAGCCGGTGCAGTCTTGCTGCGAGCAGCCTGCATGCGGATGCGACACGGGTTGCGGCCACCACGGCGGTCTGTTGGACGGTCTGTTCGGTAGCCACCACCGCGGTTGCGGATGTGCGGCCCCGAGCTGCTGCGAAGCTGCCGCCCCGTCGTGCGGTTGCGAAGCCGCGGCTCCGTCGTGCGGTTGCGAAGCCGCCCCGAGCTGCGGATGCGGTGGCGGTCACGGCCACCATGGCCGTCGCGGCGGATGCGGCCACCACGGCGGTCTGCTGAGCGGTCTGTTCGGCTGCCACAAGGGTTGCGGATGTGCTTCGGCCTGTGCCCCCAGCTGCGGCTGTGGCGCTCCGGTCGGCGGTGCCCCGGTCATGGACGGTGGCGACGCCGCCCCCATGCCCCCGGCCCCGATGGCCGATCCCCAGGCCTCGCGCTCCAGCCAGCGCCGCCTGGTCCGCACCAGCAGCCTCGTCACCCGCTAACGCGTCTGACGGACAATCTGGTCTACGAACGAGCCTGCCCGAGAAAATTACTCGGGCAGGCTTTTTTTGTTTCGTGCTTATGCGCCGGTCAGTCACACACTTCGGCTTCCCGAAGTGTGCCACCATCTCACCCGACACTCGCCGCCGTACGGCTCTCCACCAGGGCCGCGGCATAGGACAGGTAGTCGTTCCGCTGGCGGCATAGCTCCAGGTAGCGATCGATCCGTTCCGCACGCCGGGCCATCTCCAGCGGACGCGGTGCGTATGGCGAAAGCTGCACGCCCGCGGGCACCAATTCGCCCCACACTTCCATTGCTTCGGCGTGTCGGCCCAGCCGCGTCAGCAGGATCAAATACGTCTCCACCGCCCCGGTGCCATGCTCCTCGATGGCCAGCTCTCGCGCCTTGCGGCCAAAGTGATCGACGGCCTCGTCCACGTGCTCGCCCAGCGATGCGGCGAACAGCAAGCGGTGGCTGTCGTACACGTCCAGGAACGGCTCGTCGCCGGGAAACTGTAGCGCCGCGCTAAGCCGCCGCCCGTACTCCGTCAGATCCAGCGCCAACTGCAACGGCTCGCGGTCGACCAGCAGCCGGCCGAATCGCACCGTCGAGGAGAGGTGCGAGGTGTCGATGTGATAGCTGTCGTTCTCCAGCAGCCACGGCCGCTCGGCCACCAGCTCGGCCAGCGTCGCCTCGGCCGGCGGTTTTCCTTCCTCCCGTTCAACGTGTCCCCGCACGTTGCCCAGCAGCTCGCCGTGCAGGTGCCGCACGAGCGTCTGGGCCGCGGTGCGCTGTGTCTCCTGCGGCAGGCTGTACATCACGCCTTCCAGCGTGGTGATGGCATTGCACGTGCCGTAGTGGCCCAGCACCAGGCGGAAGCCCAGCTCCGGATTTACGCCCTCGTGCAGCGACAGCTCGACGAGCTCGTCGAGGTTTTTCTCGTCGACGTTCGTCTCGGCCAGCGCTTGGGCGAGCTGCGTCTTGTCGCCGACCGGCCGCAAATAGACCCAGGCCTCGCGGAAGCGGCCCGCGGTGACCATCAGCCCCCCGACCTCGCGGCAGGCTTCTAAGTACGACTCTTCGACCTGCGACCGCAGCGGCTCAGGCAGCTCCTCGAGATTGCCAGGCCGATCTACCCCGAGCCCCAGCCGGTGCCGGAACTGCATCAGCCGGGCGTCGAACAGCTCATGATATTGGCCGGCCTCGCGCAGCTCCCCGGCCAATCGCGAGAGCGTCTCATCCGCGCTGGAGTCGACCGCTTCAGGCGTGAGAATTTCGAACAGCTTTTCAGACATGAACACTCCGTGCCGGTGGTAGGTGCGTCGATCCGCGCCGCTCGACTTCATCCTAACACCATCGCGCCAGCGGCACCAGCCGGGCCGGACGAGGTCACCGCGCGCAAAAAAACCGCGAGCGATCGATGCACGGGATCAATCGCTCGCGGCCCATGGAAGGAGGTTGACGCCAGCCGAAAAGGGCTGTGTCAGCCCCGTTGGTGCCTTAGGCTTCGAGAGAGTAGCCTTCGCGGTACTCGGGCCGGATGATGGCGTCCAGCTCGGGCATGTTCTTCGCCTTCAGGTTCTCGGCGTCCCATTCGATCTTATCGCTTTCGCCGCTATCGCCGGTCGCCCAGACGGCCAGGTTGCCGAGCAGCACGGTCTCGGTCAGCGCGCCCGAGTAGTCGGGGAAGTTCGACATGGCCGGCTTGCCCCCCTTGATCGCCCGCACCCACTCGGCGAAGTGGGCGCTGCGGCCGCGGGGCGCACGCTCAAATTCGACTTCGGGCTGCTCGATGTCGCCCAGCAGTTGGTATCGCTCCCCGTAGTCGTCCGGCGAGTACAGTTTGCCTTTGTCGCCGATGACAATCGAGCCGCTGCCGGTGGCGTTGCGTCCGTCGAGCAGTTCGCGGTCCGGACGCTTTCCGCCATCGTACCAGACCATCTTCAGGCCCGGCCGCCAGTCGTTGGCGGCGAACTCGAACGTGATAATCGACCACTTCGGATACGAGTAGCCGTTGTGGCCGTCGGTCTCGGCCTGCACGGAAACCGGGTTCCGCAAGTCGAGCGCGGCGAACGCCATGTTCGCCGTGTGGCAGGCCATGTCGCCCAGGGCGCCGGTGCCGAAGTCCCAGAAGCCGCGCCAGGCGAACGGATGGTAACCGTCCGCGTAGGCCCGCACCTTCGCGGGACCCAGCCACAGGTCCCAGTCCAGGTTGCCCGGGATGTCCTTCGGCTCGGGCTGCTCGCCGCCCTGCGGCCAGATGGGACGATTCGTCCACACGTGTACTTCGCTGACCGTGCCGAGCGTGCCCTTGCGGATCGTGGCCGCTGCCTGTCGCAGCCCAGGACCGGCCGTACCTTGGTTACCCATCTGCGTGGCCACGTTCTTCTCTTTAGCCACCTTTGCCATCTGGCGAGCTTCCCAGATCGAGTGCGTCAGCGGCTTCTGGCAGAAGCAGTGCATCCCCAGATTCATCGCCATCACGGCGGCCGGGGCGTGCGTGTGATCTGGCGTGCTCACGGTGACCGCGTCGATCTGGTCGCCCATCTCCTCGAGCATCTTGCGGAAGTCGGTGTACCTTTTGGCATTGGGATACTTGCGGGCGGCCGAGCCCAGCTTGACCTCGTCGACGTCGCAGATGGCCACCATGTCGCCATTGCTCGCCGCATCCGCCGAGTCGCTCGATCCCTTGCCCTCTACGCCGATCGACGCGAAGCGAATCCGCTCGTTGGGAGAGTCGCTCTCTTGCGCGTGCAGACGGCCAGCCACCCAAAAGCCGGCGCCGGCAGCGGCCGAGGACTTGATGAATTGACGACGATCAGTGGTGCCACGCTGGCGTGCCATAACGATATCTCCTGAAGGAACGGAAGGTCCGAATCTGAAATGACAAACGGAGGTTTGCGGGTTATACGATAGCGTGGTGCGGACCGGGTCGCAACAAATTTTCCCCCCGTCCGCGTAGGGTCCGCTGTGCGGACCAGATTCTGTCGAGAGCGTCCGCCAACGGTCCACACAGCGGACCCTACGCGATTGGCTCTCGCACCCCCCCGAACCCGCCCACCGCCGAGCGTTTGCGAAAGGGCCGTTTGTCCAGTAGGTTGACGTTTAATCCGGCCGGTCGCTCTCTGCCGATCACCGCGATTCCCGAAGCTTCCGAGCCGTGATGGTTCGCAGCGGCGACACCGGAATCAATTATAGAATAAAACTGCCTGGCACCCTGCCCCCATCGGCACTTATACGGAGTGAGTCCATGAAACGCGTGATGTTCTCTCTGCTGGCCCTGGTGTGCATGGCCACCGGCGGCTGTGGCCGTAGTGAAGTCACGTCCTCGGCCCCCGAAGCGGAATCCCAACCGCCGATCGACCAATCGGCCCCGGCCAGCGAAGACTCTGCCGACCGAGAAACTGCCGACCAAGTTGCTGCCGACCAAGAAACGCCTGTCCAGCCCGGCCCGTCGACTGGCGAGCAATCAACCGATGCCCAACAGGAAGGTGCTCCAGCCTCGGAAGAGGGCGACGCCGCGGCTGCCGCCAACCCTGATTCTACCGCAGGTTCAAGCGATGACAACTCTTCGGACGGCGCCGCCGCTGGCGATGCCGCCGATAGCGAAGCTAGTGCCGCGAATGACGATTCTGCCGCCGAAGGGGCCCCGCCGCAGAATGACGCAGTGCAGGCCGCCATCGCTCGCATTCAGGAGATCGGCGGCAACATCACATACGATGACAACCAAGGCGTCACCGCGGTCGATCTCTCCGAACTGCCGACCACCAATAAGGACCTGGAGCTGTTCACCGCGCTGGACGGACTGCGCGTGCTGAAGGTCTGGGGCGCCGAGATCAGCGACGAGGGCATCCCCTATCTCGTGCAGCTTCCCAACCTCATCGAGTTGGAGTTGATCAACACCGAAGTCACCGATGAAGGCATCGCCAAGTTGAGCGAAGCCAAGCAGCTTCGCAATCTGAACCTGCGGCGGAGCACCTACCTGACCGATGAAGGCATGGCGCATCTGAAGGACCTGCCGGACCTGCAATACCTGCACCTCTTGTACAACAACATCGGCGACGAGGGCCTGGCTCATCTGCAGGACATGACGAAGCTGCGGCTGCTCGATCTGCGGGGCTGTATGCAGGTCACCAACACCGGCGTCGAGCACCTTTCCGGCTTGGAAAACCTGCGCAGTCTCATGTTCCGCTCCTACGCGGTGGGCGACGAAGGGCTGGAGCACCTCAAGTCGCTTAAAGAGCTGACCACGCTGTCGCTCGAGGATTCCCTGGTCACCGACGCCGGCCTGCAGCACCTCAAGGAGCTGCCCAAGCTCAACGAGCTGTACCTGTTCCGCTGCAGCAGTGTTACTGACGAGGGCATCGCCGCACTGGCCGGCATGACGCAGATGCGGCGGCTCTCGCTCCGCGACATCGCCCTGGGCGACGAGGCCATGAAGCACCTGGCCGGCATGGAGAACTTGGAGATCCTCGACCTGAGCGAGACAGTCGTCGGCGACGCGGGCCTGGCCCACGTGGGCAAGCTGCCCAAGCTGCGGTGGCTCAACCTGTGGCACACCCGGATCACCAACGATGGGCTGGCGCATCTGTCCGGCGCGGAGAACCTCGCCTGGCTGAGCCTGCAGGATACGGCCATCGACGACGCGGGCCTGGCGCACCTGGCGAAGCTGCCGAGGCTGGCGACGCTCAACCTCTCGCAGACCACCATCACCGACGAGGGCGCGCAGCAGTTGGCCGAGTTCCCGTGGCTCACGGAGCTGGATATCAGCCTGACGAGGATCTCGCCCAAGGGTGCGGGTACGCTCCGCGAAGCGAAGCCGGACTTGAAGCTGGGGTACGGCGCGGGCTAATCGTTCGTAGGGTCCGCCGTGCGGGCCACTCCCGTTGGTTAGCTGAATTCGTGAGAATTCAGCCTCGGGGGTGCCAGGACGGGCTTGTCCCGACGTGCCCGGCAGCGCCTCGTTGTGCCCGTTGTGAGGCCGGTTCTCAACCACGACTCTCAACCGCGACCGCACGACGTAATCGTCGCCGCGTCGCCCCAATGCGCTGGCTCGGTTGCGGCTGTAGAAAATACCAAAAAACAGGTTGCTTTTTCGGGGGTCGCCCGGTATAATCGTTCGGTTGGCAAGTGGACGAATCCGCGCGAAGACGGCGTGTAATATGGTGTTTTCGCCCCACGGCCGGTTTTTGGCCGCCGGCCGCCGGCCAGGCAAGCCGGTGTTTTTACATCTATAAATGGAGCACGTTCCGACGGAGGTGTCTGCCGCAGATAAGCGGACTTTATCAACACAGCAGAAAACCGGCCGTTGCAAAAAGGTGCCAGTTCATGCGACTGGCGCTGTGTAGGGAGGCTGCCTTTTTCAACAAACGTGGGGCCCCCCCTTAAGCGCGCGTTGCGAAAGGCGGCCGGCTCAAGTCAGGAAGATCTGTGCCTGCTATTGTGGGCGAGCTGGAAAGGGGACTGGCTCCGTGCACGAAAAACGAGATGCATTGGACGGCCGTGGCGTCGCGGTGCCTGTCCCCTTTCCAGCGGCGCGGCGGGATGCACGCAGCCCCCGCACTGGACGCAACCGAAATGCCCCTGACACAGGCACCTCGCGTGGCTCGGAGCCGGTCCACTTTTCTACCCGCTTCACTTCAAGAGCTCTGCGACAATAGTCATGACCACCACCGCCGCCAACTTTGCCGGTCTGCACGTCGCGGCCCTGGAGAGCCGCCACGCGGATGACATGGCCCGGCTCATCGAGCGGCTGGGCGGTGTGCCGCACGTCAGCCCTTCCATGCGCGAAGTGCCGCTCGCGAATAACCGCCCGGCGGTCGAGTTCGCCAACCGGTTGATGACCGGCCAGGTCGACGTGGTGATCTTCATGACCGGAGTCGGCGTGCGGCACCTAGCCGATCAACTTCGCCGGCAGGTCGACTTCGACCGATTTCTCGCCTCGCTCGCCGACATCACCACCATCGTCCGCGGGCCGAAGCCCGTCGCCGCGCTGCACGAGCTGGGTCTGAAGCCGAGCTTGCGCGTGCCCGAGCCCAACACCTGGCGCGAAGTGCTCCAGACGATCGACGCGCACCTCTCCCTGGCCAACCAGGTCGTGGGCTTGCAGGAGTACGGCGTGCCGAATCCCAGCCTGGTGGCCGGGCTGGAGGCCCGCGGCGCGGAAGTGCTCAACCTGAAGGTCTATGACTGGGACTTGCCCGAGGACACCGAGCCGCTCGCCGGCAACGTCCGCGCGATGGTCGCCGGCGAGATCGACGTGGCCCTGTTCACTTCGGCCACGCAGGTGGCCCACTTGTTGGAGATGGCCCGGCGGCTCGATCTGGAAGACGCGCTGCAGGCCGCGCTGCGGCGGATGGTCATCGCCTCGATCGGCCCCACCACGACCGAAGCCCTGCGCGACTCCGGCATCCCTGTCGATCTGGCCCCTTCGCACCCCAAGATGGGCCACCTCGTCAACGAGACGGCCGCGCAGGCCGCCGACACCTTGCGGCGCAAGCGCGAGGTCGCCCGGGTGATCGAGCCGGGAAGTTCAGTGCCGGTCGATACGTCGGCCCCGTACCACAACAGTCTCTTCCTCCGGGCGTGCCGTCAGGAAGCCGTCGAGCGCACGCCGATCTGGCTGATGCGTCAGGCCGGCCGCTACATGGCCGAGTATCGCAAGATCCGCCAGTCGATGTCCTTTCTGGAGCTGTGCAAAAACCCGCAGCTCTGTTCGCAGGTGATGGTCGAGGCGGTCGAGCGGCTCGGCGTTGACGCGGCCATCGTGTTTTCCGATCTGCTGCCGATCCTCGAGCCGATGGGCATGGAGCTGCGCTTTCAGCAAGGCGACGGCCCGATCATCGACAACCCGCTGCGAGAAGCCGGCGACATCGACCGCTTCCTGGAACTGGAGAGCGTCGACGCCTTGCACTTCGTGACCGAGGCCGTGCGTCAGACGCGGACCGATCTGCCCGAGGAGATCCCGCTGATCGGCTTTGCCGGAGCGCCGTTCACGCTGGCCAGCTACGCGATCGAAGGCGGCGCGAGCCGCAACTTCCTCTTCACCAAGACGCTCATGTACCGCGACCGCGGCGCCTGGGATGCATTGATGGAGCGGCTCGCCCGGGCGGTGGCACTTTATCTCAACGCACAGATCGCCGCCGGCGCGCAGGCGGTGCAATTGTTCGACAGTTGGGTCGGCTGTCTCGGGCCGGACGACTATCGCCGCTTCGTGTTGCCGCACGTGCGCTCGCTGATCGGCGCCCTCCGGCCGGGCGTGCCGGTGATCCATTTCGCCATCGGCAATCCGATGCTCCTGCCGCTATTGCGCGAGGCGGGCGGATCGGTGATCGGCGTCGACTGGCGCATCCGCCTCGACGACGCCTGGCAGAGCATCGGCTACGACCGCGCGGTGCAGGGAAACCTCGATCCGCTCGTGCTGTTGGCGGACGAAGCGGAGATCCGCCGCCGCGCCGGGGAGGTGCTCGATCAAGCCGCGGGTCGGCCCGGCCACATTTTCAACCTCGGTCACGGCGTATTGCAGCAGACGCCGGTGGAAAGCGTCATCGCCCTGGTCCGCGCCGTTCAGGAACTGAGCAGCCGACCGTGAATAGGAGGAGAATTTACTACGTCCGCGCACCCGGCGGCGGCACGTCTGCCGCGACGCTGCCGCGATTGATCGCGTCGATCAACTGGCGGAGCCGCCCGAGACTGCGGCGATTGAACCGGAACGTCAAGCGAGACAGATGCGCGAGCGTCGGCTCGTCCTTCTCGTCCTTCAGCGGACCCTGCTGCGTGAATTCGCCTTCGGTGAGAATGTCGACAAACTCTTCGTTGATGTCGTTGAGCAAACTCGGGTGCAGCGCTTCCTGCAATCGCAAGACAAGCTGATGCCGCACGTAACGCATGCTGTGATATACGCGAAAGAAGTTGAGGATCTCGGCGAGCACCTCTTCGCAATCGTCGGTCAGCTTGTAGAGCGAGAGATCCTCCGGCGAGATCATCTTCTGCTTCAGCAGCGTGTTGACGATGAACTCGTGCCACTGCTGCCAGTAGTTGCCGCCGGGCTCGTCGAGAAAAATCACCGGGACCATGTCCCGCTTGCCGGTTTGCAGCAGCGTGAGAACCTCCATGCCCTCGTCGAGCGTGCCGAAACCGCCCGGCAGACACACGACCGCGTCGCACTCCTTCACGAACATCAGCTTGCGGGTGAAGAAGTACTTCATGTTCACCAGCTTGCGGTCGCCGGCGATGACGGGATTGGCCGTTTGCTCGAAGGGGAGCATGATGTTCAGCCCCATCGAGTTGTCGCGGCCGGCTCCCACGTGGCCCGCTTCCATGATGCCGCTGGCGGCGCCGGTCACCACGAGCCAGTTGTTCTCGGCCATGCGGCGGCCCAACTGCACCGCCTGTTTGTAGGCCGGATGATCGGGCAAAGTACGGGCCGATCCGAAAATCGTCACCTTCCGCTTCGAGCGGTAGGGCGTAAAGACCTTAAACGCGTATCGCAGCTCCCGCAGCGCGCGGCTGAGAATCTTCAGATCGCCGCGCGACGTCTGATCCGTCTCCAGCTTGTCGGCCGATTCCTTGATCTTCCCGATCAGATCGGCGATGCGTCGCCGGTCGTAGGGCTGATCGGGGTCCGGGATGGGGATATTGTCGCTGGTCGTTTCACTCACGCACGTTCCTCGCTTCCACCTCCACGGAGAATTACCGCGGCGGACACCGCCTCCAACCGCCGTTCTGTCCCCCCTGGTTGGAGAGTTGCGACGGGCCGCAAGTCCTTGGGAGATTATACCTTACATTCGCCGGGTGGAAAAACGCGACTTTGCCGTCGCCGGGACTCCCACCGCCGGAGAACGTGGCAAAAGGCGGTCGGCGCAAAAAAACAGCCCGTCGCCGCTTGCGCGGCCGGGCTGCTGCCATCCTCGCTCCGTCAAGATATCTGTGTTCAGGCAGCGGCGCGCGCGGCATGGGCAGCTTGCACCGGTCGTCCCGCATCGTGCCGATGGGAGACGCCGCCGACTCCCGTAGCTCGCGCTCGTGAGAGTCAGCCAAACCAGGAGCGAACTGAATTCTCACGAATTCAGCGACCACTCCGCGGCGCACGCTATGCGACGCTTGTCACAGCACTAGGCGGACGGCCGGCGGAAATGCTGGTATGCCAGCAGAACCTCGTACAGGTCCGTCGAGACCGTGATCTGGTCGTCTTCGAAGTCCCGCAGCCACGTCCGCTCGCTACGAACGGCGTCGGCCAGCAGCGGCAACACATCGCTGACCGAAACAGTGACGCAGTGCCCGCCGCTGCCCGCCTGGGTCAACGTGGCACAAGATTCCCTCTCCGGTCCCTGGTAGAGTCGCAAATGGCGTCGTGCCATGTTCGTCGTCCTTGCGTTGGAACTCCCTACGAGACACAGACGTTCCTGTCTGTGCCAATTCCCCCATCATCACCTGGGCTGCCGCGCACTGCTAACATCGCCAGCACGGAACCGCTGGACGAGCCAGCAGTGGTATCCGGGTTAAACCAGTCAACGCACCCGCGCGCCGCTATCGTCGGCATAACCGGACATCTATCCGCTAGTATCGGCAGGCCGAGTCGTGCGGGTTTGAACTATTCGTCACGAAGTTCTCTTTTTTCCAACGGCCGTATCCAGCACGGTTATCTCGGGAGCGATCGCGATGCGAAGCGGACGCCGCGTCCACCGAGTCGTAGCTTGACAGGACCGCCAATTGCCCATAGATTGCCGTGCTAGCAACTCAAGACCAGCAAACTCTTTACGCAAGGCTGCGGCGCCGAATCAGGCACGTGGTGTTATGGGCAGCGCAGTGAAGGTTGATCTTGCGCGGGTGGCCAAGACCGTCGGTCTCTCGCTGGCGCAGGTGGAAAGCACCGTCGAGCTTCTCGACTCGGGCAACACGGTGCCGTTCATTACCCGCTACCGCCGCGACCACACCGGTGGCCTGGACGAAGAGCAAATTCGCCACATTCAGTCCAGTCTTCTCAAGCTGCGCCAGCTCGAAGAGCGCAAGGCGACGATCCTCCGCTCGATCCAGTCGCAGGGCAAACTGACCGACGAGCTCGCCCGGCAGATCGACTTGGCCGCCAGTACCAAGCGGTTGGAAGATCTTTACCTGCCGTATCGCCCCAAAAAACAGACTCTGGCGACCGCCGCCCGGCAGCGCGGCCTGGAGCCGCTTGCCCGGGAAATTCTGCTGGCCGCGCCGAGCTGCGCCGATCTGGACGCCCGAGCGCAGGAATTCGTCGACACCGATCGGGACGTCGCCACGGCGGCCGACGCGCTGCTGGGCGCGGGGCACATCCTCGCCGAGCAGTTCAGCGAACGGGCCGACGTGCGACAGCGCGTGCGGCGCATCTTTCGCGATACCGGCGCGCTGGTCACCGCGCGGGCCGAGGGCGCGGACGAGAAGCTCACCAAGTCGTTCCACGATTACCTGGAGTTTCGCGAGCGGCTGGGGCGACTTCCACCGCACCGCGTGCTGGCGATTAATCGCGGCGAGCGCGCCAAGGCGCTGCGCGTGCGGATCGATGCCGACCAGGCGGCCATGCAGCGCGAGGCGGAGTTGCTGTTGGTGCCCGTCGACCATCCGCAGGCGGATTTCCTGCGCGGCTGCGTGACCGACGCGCTCACGCGACTGATCGTGCCCAGCCTGGAGCGCGAAGTGCGGCGCGAAATGACCGACAACGCCGAATCGCACGCGGTGGAGGTTTTCGCCTGCAACCTTCGTAATCTGCTCTTGCAGCCGCCGCTGCGGGGCAAGCGCGTGCTGGCGGTCGACCCCGGCTTCAAGAGCGGCTGCAAGCTGGCGGCGCTGGACGAGTTCGGCAGCGTGCTGACCGTGGCGGTGGTGTCGATCATCGGTTCGGACGAGCGCAAGGCACAAGCGAGGGAGACGCTCACCAATCTGATCACCGAACACCGCCTGTCGGTGATCGCCGTCGGCAATGGCACCGCCTGCCGCGAGACCGAGGAGCTGGTGGCCGAGCTGATCAGCGGACCGCTCGCAGGGCAGGAGGTCGCCTATGTGGTGGTCAACGAAGCCGGCGCCAGTGTCTACTCGACCAGTCCCGTCGGCCGCGAGGAGTTCCCGCAGTACGATGCCATGCAGCGCAGCGCCATCTCCATCGGCCGCCGGCTGCAGGATCCGCTAAGCGAGCTGGTGAAGATCGATCCGGCCAGCATCGGTGTCGGTCTGTATCAACATGATGCCAAGGCCAAGCACCTGCGCAGTTCGCTGGACGACGTCGTGCAATCGTGTGTGAGCTTCGTGGGCGTGGACGTGAACACCGCCAGCCCTGCGCTGTTGCGCTATGTCTCCGGATTGAACCAGCTCACCGCGCGGCGCCTGTACGAGCACCGCGCCCAGCACGGCCCGTTTCGTTCGCGGGAGCAACTTCGCAAGGTGGTGGGCCTGGGCGAAGCGACATTCATTCAGGCCGCCGGATTCTTGAAGATCGCCGACGGTGAGAATCCGCTCGATACCACGTGGATTCATCCGGAAAGCTACGCCGTCGCCCGCAGCATCCTGGACCGTTTCCAGGTGCCTCCGCAGGAATTGACCACCAAGACCGCCGGCGAGCGAATCCGCAACGAAGCCGCCAAGGTCGATTCGGCCGCGCTGGCCGAAGAGCTCCAGGTCGGCCGGCTGCTGGTGGACGACGTGATCAGCGCGCTGGCCCGGCCCGGCCGCGATCCGCGGGAAGGGCTGCCCGCCCCCGTCTTCCGCAAGGACGTGGTCAAGCTGGAAGATCTCACCGAGGGCATGGAGCTGGAAGGCTCCGTGCTGAACGTCGTCGACTTCGGCGCGTTTGTCGACATCGGGCTGAGCGACAGCGGGCTGGTGCACGTCAGCCAGTTGGCCGACCGCTACGTCCGTGATCCGCACGAGGTGGTTTCCGTAGGCGACCGCGTGAAGGTGTGGGTGACCGCGATCGACAAGAGCCGCCGCCGCGTGTCGCTCACGATGATCAAGCCGGGCACCGAGCGGCAGCACCCGCCGCGGCATGGCAAGGGGGCCGCCAAAGCGGGTGGCGAAGCGAAAGACGCGCCCGCCGCGCGCCGTCCGCAGCGGAGGCCGAAGAAGGGTCGCCGCGATAAGCCACGTCCGGCCCGGGCTACCGTCCGCAAGAATGCGCCGCCCGCGGTCCCGATCACCAAGGAGATGGAAGAGGGCAGCGAGCCGATGCGTACCTTCGGCGACCTTTTGCAGTATCATCAAAAGAAGGCCGATACGCCGGAAGAACAGCAAAGCAAGCAGATATAGCGATATGGACTTCAAGCAGCGGCTTCAGAAGGCGACCCAGCGAGGTCAGCAGATGCGCGATCAGCGGCGCAGCGAGGAGACCGCCAAGGCCCTCAGCGAAGAAGAGTGCCGACGGATGCACACCTCGTTGCGGCTGGAGTTGAACGAGCACATCGAAGCCTGCCTGCGGCAGCTCGCGGACAACTTTCCCGGCTTTCAGCTCCAGACGGTCGTCAAGGATCGCGGCTGGGGCGCCGCGGTCAACCGCGACGACGTCGCCTTCGGCAGCGGGTCCGGCCGGCAAAACGTTTTCAGCCGCCTGGAGATCGTAGTGCGGTCGTTCAATGAGTTCCACGTTCTGGAATTGGCGACCAAGGGAACCGTCCGCAACAAGGAGTTCCTCACGCGCAACCACTTCGAGCATCTCGAAGAAGCCGACATGGACAGCTTCAAGGAGATGGTCGACCTCTGGACGCTGGAGTTCGCCGAGCAGTATGCCGCGGCGAGTTGATCCTACAGCGCTGAGTGCGCGACCTTGCGCTGTAGGAGGAAGCGGGTAGCACCGGTTGTCCCAACCGGTGCCGCGCAGCGGCAAGAGACCCCCAGCACACGTCTGCCAATCTCGCGGAAGCTTGCAGTTCACTGGACGCTGAGCGACCATGCCCGGCATGACGACTCGCCGAATCTTCGACGACGAGTTCTACGCCTATTTCGTGACTTCCTCGTGCCACCGGCGGCGGCGCCTGCTCGACTTGGATCACCCGAAGCGAATCGTCTTGGGAGTCCTGAGCCAAGAACTCCCAGCGCGCCGCTGTAGAGTGCTTGGATCTGTGGTCATGCCGGATGATGTCCACGCGCCGATCTGGTCTTCACGCCCTGAATTCCTGAGTCGCTTCATGCACCAGTGGAAGCGCTATTCGAGCCGGCGGATCGTCAACGGGTATCGGCAGCAGGATCAATTCAAACAGGCCGACTTCGGCGATCGGTTCTGGCAGCCGAAGTACCATGCCTTTGAATTTTTCACGCGGCCGAAACTTGAAGAAAAGCTGGCGTACATGCACTTGAACCAGGTGCGCACCGGCGTTGGTGCAACGCGCCTTCTCGTGGCATTGGAGTTCGGCCCGCTGGTATCTTGAGCGGAAAAGTGTGGGGATCGACATCGAGTGGGTGGAGTGACTCGTTAGGCGACGCCTCTTGCCGCTACGCGGCACCGGTTGAAGACAACCGGTGCTACCCATTGTCCGGCGATAACGAGCCAGTCCCATTCGGCCTTTCGCCGATGCCGCGCTACTCCGCCGACGGTGCCAGCACCAGTTCCTTCAGCGCGTCGAGCGTCGCCAGCACGTCTTCGGGCGAGATCTCGTCCCACTGGCCCGTCTTGTGCCGCAAAATCGCCAGCTTGAACGACTCGAACGCGTCGGTCAGGTCGTCCGGCAAAGCGGCGAGGTTCTCAAACGGCCGCACTCGCTGCGCCACGGCGCTTTGCGGTGCCGCCTCAGCCGTCTCGTCGTCCCAGGGGGGTTCGCCGTCGCCATTGCTCCGATCCCTGGCGGACTCGTGCGAATCGTCGTCCTCGTAATCCGAGTCGGACGAGTGGTCATCCGCTCCGCCCGGGTCGCGTACCTGCTGCACGGCCGTGGCGTGGCCGTTCTCCTCGACCGAGCCGGCGTCTTCGTCCAGCTCCGCGACGATGATGTCCTCTTCCCGCGGCTTCAGTTCATCCGGCGCGCCGAGCGTCTCCCAGCGCTGGTTGCGCATCTGCGTCACGGACCAGCGGCTGGCCACGGCGCCTTCAAGCCACATCTCGGCATCGTTCCAGTCGAGCGCCGCCTGGAAGTGGCTCCAGTAGAGCCCCTCGTACTGCTCGCGGACGTGGGCGAAGCGGCGATAGACCCGGCGCAGCCGGCCCACGTGCTGGCTGCTGACGCTGCCCACGCGGCGGCTCCACGCCTCGTCGGAGTATTCGACCACGTCGGCCCCCTGGGCGATAAGCTCCTCGCGCCAGTCGCAAATGATCCTACCTTTTTCCCAATTGGTCGTGCTTACCAGTCGATTCCACGCGCCCAGGAACGGCTCGGTGGCAAGCTCGATGGTCTGATCTGTTACGCTATCTGGCACGGAAGCTGGGTTGCTCATATGTCCTTCCCACTGCGGTTCGATCCATGATTGATTGGCCGAGAGTCGCACCGTCGACAGCCACCGCCGGCGCGCGGCATGAAGAAGCGAGCCGAGGATTTTAGCACGTGCATCGCACGTACTTCCAGCCGCCCTAGCGTCGATTGCAATTCCGATTGCCGCGAGTGCAGCGCAAGCCGCGAATTGCCCGGCGCAGAGCCGCATTTGGTCGCTGTACAGTGAGCGAGAAATCGCCGTGGAGTGGGGAAAAGTTGTCGCGCCGCGAGGCGCCGTTCACCCGGGAGCCGGCTCATCGACATGAAACGCGCACGTCTTGTGCGAGCCGTCGCAGAACGGCCGCCGGCGCGATGCGCCGCACCGGCACAGCGCTACCAGCGGCTTGTCGGCCGGCGGTACCAGCTCCCGGCCCAGATGGTCGACGATGCGCACCGGTCCCTCAATAAGGTACGGGCCGTTTGCGCGGACTTTGATGGTTACGTCGGCCATGTGGCTCCCTCTGCAAGTCAGTGCAGCGTTTCGACGAGCTTCGCGGTGTGCGAGCGACGGCGACGTCCGACGGCGCATCAGTGACCGCTTTCGGTCCGCTTACGGTCCGGCCGGCTCGGGCGGACCATGCGGGTCGGCCACGCGCAGACGGAACAACACCCGTACCGGCATGGCGGCCGACGCTTGGGGGGCAGGCGGCGCGGCAGTCGCTTCATCGGCGGGTTGTTCGCCGGCCTGTCGGCCCTGGCCGAGCTGCTGCTGGCGTTCGACCGGTTCACGGAAGACCTCCTGGTAAGGAGTAACGCCGTACTCGCTGCGGACGCGGTCTACTAACGCTTCGGAATCCGCCACGCCGTTGCGGCTCATCAGCGACTCGGGCCGTGCTGCAGGCTGCAAGGCCTGTAGCCGAACCGCTCGCCCCAGCGTCTCCCCGCGCACCGGTTCACCCTGGGTCGGCGCCGGCGGTCCGTGTTGCACTTCACCCGCGGCCGGTCCGCGAGGATCCGCATACGAGTGCGAGAAAGCCAGTTCGCGATTGCTCTGGCCGGGGGCAAACTCGGCGTCGGCGGCTGGCTCGTTTGTCGACCGGCTTGCGACATCGGCGTCTGCATCCTGTGTAAGCGGCACCGCCCTGCGCTGTAGCGGCTGATTTTGATACCGGGTTTCGGCCTGGCCGCCGAAGTTGGACGTGGAAAGTCGCTCGCTTCCCGCGGCACGCGACTCAGCGCCTGCCTGACCGCCCCCGGCGCCCGCCCGACCGCCTGCGGCGACCGAGCGGCCATCAGACAAGACTCCCAAATTCGAAGACACCGATGGGAATGTGCCCTTCTGTTGATTCAATTTGGTCAACACGCGCTGCATCTTGTCGGCGCCTGCTTCGACATAGATCAAATCTGGCGCGGCTCCGGCCGCCAACTTGCTGCGCGAATTTCGCTCGTCCAACTCCTCCGCTTCCGCCATCGAGCGGGTGCCGCCTTCTGGAACGACGTATGCGCCGGCGACAACCGCGTCTCCGATCACAGCGATCCCTTCGCTGTCCAGCACACGCTCGAACGTCCGCTGCCGGGCCGCATCCGCGGTCTGGCTCACTTCCACAAAGTAGACGTTGCCTGCCAGCGCATCGGATTGGACGGCCGGCGAATCCGTCACGGCCAATTGTGTGGCGAGCGCGTCGGGCGCGGGCGCGACTGCTTCGCCCAGTCGTGCCTCGGCGGGAGGCGCCGCCTCCGGCTCGATCGTCCGCTGCCGTAACATGCGGTCGTCAGTGGCCTGCGACTCGATCTGCGGTACATTCGCGCGAGGCGTCGCCGGTTCAGACGGCGGGGCCGCTTCTTCTCGCGCCAAACGCTCACCGACGATGCCGTCGGTACCGTCCACGCCAAGTCCGCGAGACGGCTGTCCGGGCGCGTAGTCATAGACGTCGCTCGCGGCCGGCCGATCACGATCGGCCACTCGGCCTTCGTCCAGTTGTGGAGAAGCCGCTTCGTCGTGAAGCGCACCGATCGACCCGCTGCTGGAACCTTCCGGCGACCGCTGCACGGCAACCTGTTCTGGCTCGTTCTGAAACTGCTGAACCGCCATCACCAACAGCGCCGCCGCTACGGCCAGGCTCGGCCACATCCAGCGCCGCAAGTTGCGACCGTTCGATCCGCCGCCGCCACTGTGCGTTTCATTCGTCTTCGGCTCCACCGTCGAAGTTGCCACGGGCGCGGCGAGCATGGCCTTTTCTGCCCGCTGTAACACTTGGCGATGAAAGTCCTCGCCCAGTGCCGGCCGCGGCAGCGATTGCAGGCGTGCCCGCAGCGCCCGAAAGTCCTCGAGCAGGCGCTGGCTTTCCGCGTCGTCGCGCAGCGCGCGCTCGACCTCTTCCCGTTCGGCGGGCGTGAGCTCGCCGTCGAGATAGGCGCTGATCAATTCTTCGGAAAACCGCTCGGACATGACACACTCCGGCGCGGCGGTCACTGAGTAGGGTCCGCTGTGCGGACCGCACCAGACCGCCGATGGTCCGCACAGTGGACCCTACATGTTCTTCACCAAAACTCCCTCTCCCTTTGGGAGAGGGCCGGGGAGAGGGTCTTCAATTTCCACTATTCGAATTCGCCTCTCTATTTTCAGCCATCGTCTCGCACGGGCACGGCTGGACAAGCCAGCCGTGGCACCCATTGATTTGACTTACAAGCCGATTGCACGCATTCTTCCCGTCGTCACTCTGAAGGCTCCACCCCTTCAACCAATCTCACTCTCCAGCACCTGCTTGAGCTGCTCCCGCAACTGCAATCTCCCGCGATGCAGTCGACTGCGGACCGTGCCCACCGGCACTTCCAAAACCTCCGCGATTGTCTCGTACGAGCAGCCTTCGATTTCGCGCAACACCAGCACCGTGCGAAACTCGTCGGCGAGCGCCCAGAGCGCTTCCTGAACCTGGTCGACGCACTCCTGCTGCAGCATGCGGCCGTCCGGCTCCGCTTCGTGTCCTATCGGCTCGCTGGCGTGTTGTTCTCGCATCGCTTCCACCGAAACGGTCGGCTTCCGCCGGCGGCGCCGGCTGATCGCCTGGTTTACGGCAATCCGGTACAGCCAACTGTAGAACGCACACGACCCGCGAAACGTGTCCAGCTTCACGAAGGCCTGCACCAAGGCATCCTGCACGACGTCGCGGGCGTCGCTGTCGCTGCCCATCAGCCGCAGCACGGTGCCGTACAGCCGGTCCTGGTACTTGATGACCAGCCGGCCGAAGGCTGCCGATTCGCCTGCCAGGGTGGCCTCGATAAGCTGGGCGTCGTCTTCCACAACGTGCTCGATTGTTAGGACGCCAGAAGTGGCCGGTTTGTTCCCGGCCTGTTCCGCGGGCCGAAGAGACGGTCGGGCAGATTTTGCCCGACACCGAGCATTCTTTCCCAGCCGGCGGCCGATGTCAAAGCCATTGCAACAGGACACTTGCGAACCGCCGCTGCCGAAAGGTCCGCCATGCGGTCCGATGGTAGCGGTAGCCGAATTCGCAAGAATCCAGATCTGCCCACGCAACGGCCGAATTTTCACGAGTCCAGCTACGGATCGGCCCGCCCAGCGGACCTACTTGGCACTCGGCGAAAACACAAGCTGCGCCGGCCGCCGCAAGACGTACCACCACAGCGGCACCACGGCCACCAGCATCAACAAGCTTACGTTCTGAGAGATGCTCAAGCCGGTTTGGAACACGGCCGATTCATCGACGCGGATGATCTCCAGCAAAAACCGCGTCACCGGGTAAATCGAAAGCATCAGCGCAGTGACTTCTCCCTCATGCTGCCGGAACGGGTAGTACGCCCAAAGGAACAGGCACAACAGCGCTGCGTTGATCGCACTGTAAATCTGCGTCGGATGGACCGGCAGACTTCGAGCCGGCAGCGCGGCCGCCAGCGTGTGACTGCCACCGCCGGCCGTCGCGACCGTGAGCGAACCGCCCTCACGCAGCCGCTGTGCGATGAGGAACTGCGCCTGACCGCTGGTTTGAACTTCCATCTGTTCAACGCGAGTCAGCCGCTCGCCTGGCTTCAACCCGGCGCGCTCGGCGGGGCTGCCCGGCAGTATCATCGCGATCTCGGGCGGGCCTTCCGCGGCGCTCTGCAATTGAAAGCCATAGGCCGAGCCGCGCACCATTTGGCTCTCATACGGCGGGCTGTCCGCCGGAAATGTCACCGCCCAGGGCAGTTCACAATAGCCGCCAAAGCAGCATCCGTTCAGCAGGCAGCCGATGCGGCCGATCGCCAGGCCCAGCGCCAGGCTCGGTGCCACCAGATCGGCCAACGCCAGTGCCGGCAGCTTGTGCCGTCGAACGAATAGTGCAAACGCCACGACCGCGCCGATCAACGATCCGTAGACCACCAGCCCGCCTTGCGGAATGTTGATCACCTGCCGCAGCGTCTCGGCGAGCGTGTCCGATCGGTATTGTGTTTCCCAGTACTCGATGACGTGAAACAGCCGCGCCCCGACGATTCCGGCGATGAACAGCCAAAACGCCAGCGCAACAACGATCTCGCTCGACAAGCCGACGCGCCGCGCGCGATAGACGCTCAGGGCCACACCGCTGACGCCCGCCAGAAGCAACATCACACCGTACCCGCGGATCGGCAGACCGCCGGGAAACACCCGCGGCACGAGCCAGATCACCAACCCAATCGTGCCCAACAGCGGTAGATAGCCGAGCGTATCGGCGCTCATACCCTGCCGCTTCACGAGCCACGCCAGCAGCACAATACTGACCACGGCCCATATGGCCAGCAGAATGCCGACGCCCAACAGCGGCACGCCGCCCGCTTCTTCTGGAATCACGAATAAGGTCTGACGCACGCGAAAGTCACTCCCGGGAAATTATCACCAATGTCAGGTTACGCCTGCGAGACGCCGATGGTCTGACGATTGCGCCGCCGCCTCATTCGTCCAGCAGGCCGTTGTCGATCAGCCGCGTTTGCCCAATCCGGGCGGCGATCAGCACGGCGGTGCGACCGTCGATCGTGGTCACCTCTTCGACCGTTCCGTCGCGCACCAGGGCGACATAGTCGATCTCCGCTCGCCCTGCGGTGCGCAGGTGTTGTTCCATCGCCTCGCGAATCCGTCCGGCGCTCCGCTCGCCCTCGCCATACATGCGGCGAGCCATGTCGAGGGCTTCGGAAAGCGACAGCGCTCGGCGCCGCTGTTCGTCACTTAGATAAGCGTTACGCGAGCTCATCGCCAGCCCATCGGGCTCGCGGACGATCGGCATCACTTCGATGCGAATCGGTACGTCCAGGTCTCGGGCCATGCGGCGGATCACCAGGCTCTGCTGATAATCCTTGCGTCCGAAGAACGCCACGTCCGCGGGTATGAGCTGAAACAGCTTCAACACGATCGTGGCCACGCCGCGAAAGTGCCCCGGCCGAAAGGCTCCATCCAGCACGGCCGCAGTGGGGCCGACGTCAACGCAGGTTTCGTGGTCGGGTGCGTACATCGTCTCGGCATCCGGTACGAACACCAGCGACGCGCGATGCTCGGCCAGAAGCTTCAAATCCTTCTCCAGATCGCGGGGATAGCGAGAAAAGTCCTCGCCCGGCCCAAATTGCGTCGGATTCACAAAGATCGTTACCACCGTGGCTTCGCACTGCTTTGCGCTGGCGCGGACCAGGCTCAAGTGCCCCTCGTGCAGGGCTCCCATCGTCGGCACTAGCCCTATGGTGCGTCCCGCTGCCCGCAGCTCCGCAATCGCGGTGCGCAACTTCTGGCGATCCCGGACCAGTCGCGGGGCGGCGGAGTTAGGTTTGTCGTTAGGATGAGGCATTTCTGATACGTACAAGCGCCGCGGCAGGGCGGGAAATATGGTTTGCTGGAGCAGCCGCCGATCGATCCAGCCGGCCCGGCATTTGTCTGTCCCATTGCCTAACGTGCGGCCGCGACCGCCGCTTCGACCTCGCGGCGGATCTCCTCCCAATTGCCGGTGGCCAGCCGCAGCACCGGTCCGTGTCCACCCTGGTCGATCCATTCGGCAAGTGCCCAGCACAGCCGCTGAAGCTGCTCGGCCGTCCACGACGTGTCGCCCGCCGCAGTAAGCGCGGCTTGCAACTCCGCCACGGGCGCGTCCATCGCGACGATCAGCCTCGGCCGTACGACGTTCTCGATCGCCGCCTGCCAGGCGCGCTCGAACTCGGTCCACTCGCCGGGTTTCAACTCGATGCTGGCAGAAACGCGAGCCTGATCCAGCCAGTAATCGCTCACCACCAGCCGCTGCGATTGATCTTCCGCTGGCCAAGCCGCCGCGGCCAGCGGCGCCGCCCGTTGCTGAAGGAATCTTATCGCCCTCTGGTAGGCAGGGCCAGACAGATCGGCAGGCGATGCTTCGTCGTCGGCCGGGTCGCGCAGCAGACGGCCGCCAAAACGGCCACACAGATGCTCTGCCAGCGACATGGTATCGAGCCCCGGCAGCCCGGCGATTGCCACGTAATAGGGGGAGTGATCCAGATGGGCCAGTAGCTGGCCGATTGTCCAGTTCAGCCTAGGGTGCGGCATATCGCCGGCAATTTCGGCGGCCGGCTCAAGCACGAATCGCCGAAACGCCATCCGCGGATGCGGGACGGAGACTGCCTCCGTCTCGACGATCTGCTGGTCGTACAGCAGCAAGTCGAGATCGACCTGGCGGGCTCCCCAGCGCTGGTCGCGGCGGCGGCCCAGCTTCCGCTCGATCGCCAGCAGTAGCTCGACCACTGCGTTGGGCGAAAGCCCTGTCTCGATCCGCACCGCCCCGTTGAGAAAAGGCGGCTGGCCCGCCGGACCACCCACCGGAGCCGTCTCATGCCAGCGGCTGACCGCCACGACCTGCACATCGGCCGCCGCCCCGAGTTCCGCCACGGCCCGTTCGAGCGTCTGCCGGCGTTCGCCCAGGTTCGCGCCGAGTGCTACGAGGCAATCCGCCATGGCTCACCACCGGTGGCCGGTGCGGCAAAAAGAGCAATCAGCTCGTGGCTTCTTCCGCCGATCGAGATGCGCCGCGACACGAAGGAGCGGTCGCTGAGCCTGCCACCTTTACGGCCGTGCGACCACCGCGCTCCCGACGCAATCGACCTAGTCCCTCCGTGTCCCTCGTTAGAATTTACACTTCGCCGCGACCTAATCCTACAGCGCAGAGTCGTGAGTCGAAACACGGGACTGGCTCGATGCTGTCAAAGTGCATTCGCCGGGAGAAAACGGCTGCGCATCGTGCCTGTCCACGTTCTTCGACGGCACGCTGGCACACACGTTGGAAATGGGACAGGCATCTTATCGACGCGGAGGCTATCGCGATGGTTTTTGCCGCGATATTGCGATAAGCAGCCAGTCCTATTTCCCGCAACCTTCCGCTGTAGGATTGAGCCGCAGGCATATTTTATGAATGGGGGGGACATCCTGGCCCCGACGAGTTGTCGTCGACTGTCGTTCCGTACATTCGCCGCCCCCCAGGCATTCAACAAGAATGCAATCTGAAAGTTTCGTTCCGCCGCGTGCCCGTCGGATGTTTGCTTTCGAAAGATGTCGATTCAAGGTGATTGCTGTAGATTCAACTGAGGCGAAATCGTGACGGTGCGAATTGTTTGTTATGCAAGTGCGCGCAATATCTCTGCTTCATCAACCCCCAAGACGTCTCAGCCTACGGCGTTCGTGGAAGATTGCCGTGCTAGCAAAGAAGAACTGGTGTCGCGTAGAAGTTAGTAGATGCGAAGTTGTCGTTGCGAAGCTCTCGACACTCAGCACACACGCCTATTTTGCGGAGGCTTGCGCGGTTGTCAAGCAACATTCGAAAACAAAATAAATGCGCATGTGCAGCTTGCAAAACGTCACGTGCGATGCTCTTACCAAAGTCGCACGAACCGCGCACCGTGTGCCACCGCTGGCGTATCTAGCAGCCGGTTAGCCGTGCATTGCAGGCGCGCAGACAAGAATGTCTGTGCCATGCGAATGTCAGTGCCGCGTGTCGGCTACTGATCGGACTCGGGAACAATCCGCAAGCCCGGTCTGTCGAGCCCTTCGTGCTCGATGGACGGAGTCAGGCCGTCGGTGCGAGGCATTAAATCAACCGACGTCGGCAGCGGCATTGCCCGCGGCACGTGGTGAGGATGCGTCGGCGCGCCGTGTGGCATTACCGGCTCGTGCCAGGGATAGTCGAACAGCAGGCGGTACTGCCACGGCCGCGCATAGAGCACCGGATGTCCGCCCATCCAGTGGTGGCGCCATGGGTGGTACGTCCAACCGCCGGCACTGCCGTGTGCATAGGTCGAGCCATGGCACGTCTCGCATCCCGCGGCATGTCGCGTGCCGCAGTGGCAGCCGGTTGTGTGCCGCTGCGCTGCGTAGCAAACGCCGGAACCCAGCAGCAGCCCAGCCACCAGCACGATCACGAGCAGCGATTGCATGATTCACCTCGACGGTAGCGTGGATGCGGTCCCGCGGCAATTCGTTAAAGACGGCCGCCCTTCGACGTATCGGCCCGGGCGGGTCGGCACGATCAGCAAAACCGCTGCAATCGTCAAACTTCGCACGTGAAGCACCCCTGGCGATTGAAACCATTCCGGGCGCAACTAGGGTGGAAGTCTATGAACCGCTCTTCGCAACTGCTTATGGGGGATGCCTGCCGGCTGTGCGGCTGGCTGCTGGCGGCGCCGGTCCTGGTGCTGTACGTCGCCGGCGTGGTGCACTTCGCCGCATCAGTCGTTGCCGAACAGCGGCTCGCCGCGGCACTGCGGGCTGGCGCCGAAGAGTCCCTGCGGCCCCGCGCCACGGGCCAGAGCGTCACGCAGGCGGTACACCGCCTGCTGGACGACGCGGAATTCGCCTCGCGGCTCGATCCCGTTCAGGTGACGGTCGACCTCTGCGGCGTCACGGGAGAGGTGCGTGCGCGGCGCGGCGCGGAGGTCCGAGTATCCACCGCGCTGAACATGCGCGCCGCCGGCTGGGACGTCTTAGCCGCACTAGGCTTGGCGGGCGAAAGCGAGAAGCTGCACGCCACGTACACGGTATTCGCGCCGTAGCCATTCGTTCGGACAAGGTGGCACAGACATTCCTGTCTGTGCATTGGGCGTGGCCACTACTCACCCGACTCCCGGGTGCGAGTTCTGCCGCGCACCGACCGGAATGTCTGTGCCACCAACAAATGCCCGCACGATCAACGGCGCACCGCCCGATCCGGATAATGTGCCGCCGGCAGCGGGCGGCCAACAGCTTCTTCCGTCAGCGGATAAAAGACGTTTCCGATAGAGCCGCCCTGCACCGTCTGCGGCGTCAAAACAATCACTCGGTAAACGTTCTGCGCCGGGCATTGACCACACGCGGACACATCACATCCCGTGCAGGGCTCCGGCGGCGCGCCGATCAGTTCCGGCTTTGCGGCGGGACCTTTTGGAAGTGGGTTGGCGATCAATAGCGTCGAACCTTCGTCGAACTTCGCGTTCGCCTGCACGTGGAACTCGCGAATCTGATACGCCTGTTCGGCGCTCGTAGCCTTGCCGGCACGGTCGAGCGGGTCGCGGATCATCAGCTCGCAGTCGAGGCGAAAACTCTCGAACGATTCCAGCGTTGGCGTCACGTCGAGCCGTATGCCGGTCCACTGAGACTGCACGGCCTCCTGCCCGCTGTCGAGCTTGATTCTTCTCGGAATCTCGTGTTGAACGACGACCGATGCTTGCTGACCAATCAGCGTCATTACATGCGGACGAGACAGCGTGTTAATCATGCCGTGTTGAGATGCCTGGCTGAGCGACGTCAACCACTCGGATTGATTCGAGACCGTAGTCACGACACGCTGTCCGCGGCCACCGGCGATTAGCTTGCCCAATGCCGTCAGCGGGTGATTCGCTTGCGCCGCGGTGCCGGATTTGGTGAGCGTCGCCATGTCGAAGTCGAAGATCATCGCCTGGACGGACACGTACTGCGTTTCGGGATTCTGCAGCCGGCCCAGTGCCTCGTCGATCCGCTGTCGCAAGGCCTTCAAATCGGCAATCTTCGCGTCCAGATCGCGTTGCTGTTGATATCGCAACTGCTTCGCCCGGTCTTCCAAGTACTCCGCCTCGTGCGCCAGACCGCGATCACCCAGATAATCGGCGGCATGCTTCAGGTGCGAGATCCGCTCGTCGGTCGGAGAGGATGTCACGCTGTCCAGCAGCGACGAGTAGAACTGAATGTCGCGCGGGACGGCGTCGAGGTCCATCCGGTCCTGGGCGGCGGCGTGGCCGGCCGCCAAGGCAAGCGGTACTGCCAGCAGTTCCATCCAACGACGCATGCGATTCTCCTTGACGTGAAAGCGGCAGAGACCGTGGCCAAAAAGGGTCGGGTGCCACGGCTGGCAATGACCAGCCGTGCCGAAGGGCCGGCTCGCAAGCTATCTGATGTCCAACATGCCGACGTCCAACAGGATGCTGCCGGGGTAGCAGCGAACCAAAATAAAAGGCCGGCGCCGCGCACTATACCCCGGCGCCGCCCCCGGG
>JBBDJB010000011.1:0-47548 GCA_040880125.1 Pirellulales bacterium
ACAGAACCTCCGCGAAGTCTAACCGCTTCGCTCGGCCCCTACATGGTTTCACGCTGATCGAGCTTTTGGTGGTGATCTTCATCATCGCCATGCTGCTGGCGCTGCTGCTGCCCGCCATCCAGTCCGCTCGCGAAGCGGTCCGCAAGACGCAGTGCTCCAATAATCTCCGCCAGGTCGCCCTGGGCATCCGCACGTTCGAGTCCGAGCGGCAGGAACTGCCCGCCCTGTACAACAACGGCTTCCTCGCGCGGCCGGCGATCCTGTTCGACGAGTTCCATTCGCACTCGTGGCAATCGGCCGTCTTGCCGTTCATTGAAAAGCCGGCCGTTCACGCGCTGCTGGACTTCCGCGTGCCCAGCACCGACGCCCGCAATCAGGCGGCTATCAATAGCCGTGTGCCGACGTTCGTTTGTCCTTCCACGGATAACTACAGCCCCCGTGTCCGCTGGCTGGCGCTCTTTGCGGACGGCCCCTCGCCGGGTCCGGCCATGCCGGAGCGCACCGCCGCGCGGACCGACTACCAGGCCGTGGTCGCAGTCCGATTCCCTCGCGACAGCAACCGGTTCCGCGATTCGGAGACGATCACCGGAGAATTCCAGTTCGGCGCGTGGGGCGAACCGTCCTACCGCCGGCGGCAGGGTGGGCTCAACATCGACTACCGCACCGCACGGCTTTCCGACATCACCGACGGACTTTCCAACACGATGCTTGTCGCCGAACGCGCCGGGCTGCCCGACAAGTATGTGGGCCGCAAACTGGAGGGCACCATCGAGACGATCGACGACTTTGACGGCCAAGGCCACGAAGGCGCCTGGGGAATCAGCACGCACTATCCGAACATGGCCATCTGGAATCAGCGCGTCAACGAGTCGAGCGGCGGCCTCTACAGCTTCCACACCGGCGGAGCCTACGCCGCCTTCGCCGACGGCTCAGTCCGCTTTCTCTCCGAGTCGACCGATCTGGACGTGATCTTCGCCATCGCAACGCGATCGGGAGCGGAGCATGTGAATTTGCAGAAGTAGAAGCGGGCCAATCGACTCACTGGGTGCCACTGCTGGCTCGTCCAGCAGTGTACTCTTTCGGCCCTTGTGATAACGCTTGAACCGGAACGCAACGTAGCCAATATGCGAAGTCATCACCGAACTAGGACACGCACAGACAGGAATGTCTGTGCCACCAAATCAATCGCACCGTCAAGGACGACGGTCATTGATCTTCGGAGCGGGTAAAAGGCACGCGAGAATGAATCCGCCAATTGCAATGATGGCAATCAACATTGGAATGATCGTATTGAGCATGCCGCCCATCTCGTCGAGTTGAGGGTTCACCACCAGCGCCACTACCGCAGCCAATTCGAACGCCACGAAATGCCACAGCACGGCATGCGGCTTGACTGGCCGTTGCCAATACACCGTGAGCCAATAGACGATGCCAAATATGCCAAAACCTACAAACGTGTCGACAAGTTCTCCGTCGCTTCCGCGCGTACAGCGGTACGTCCAGCCGCCCACGAAAAGTACGTAAAACCAAGGAAGAATCCAGGCCATGCGCAACTCCTATTGCGACGTGCATTGATACTTGACTAGTGCTGGTTCGCACAATCCAAGACGGTAACTTAGCTCGACCCTCGCCGAGTGCCACTGCTCACCTTGTCCAGCAGTGCTCCTTTCGGCCCGTGTAGAGAAGGATTAACAGGAACCTAAACCCAATCAACCTACGGCGCCATCACTGGTGCCGCTACACGTACGCCGTACTTCGTCGGTCAGCGACATGGCGACCTTGCGAGGACTCCACAGTTGACGAATTCGATCCCATACACCGCCAGGCGAGTCGTCGCGAAACACCAGCAGATCCCTACCGCGCAGGGCCTCCGGCCACAGGACGCGGCTCGTCAGGTCGGTCGACCCGGTCAGCGTAAACTCGAGGTCCGCGTGCAGATGTTCGCGCAGCGCCGACACCACCTCGTCCCGTCCTCGCGCGTACGACGATGCCAGGTACCAGTCGTCCGGCCCGGTGACCAGCACCAGGAAATAGTCGTCCGCGAAGGGACCTTCCTCGGTGGTCATCTCGCCGATGACTTTGATCCGGTCAATCTCCACGCTCCAGGCGCCAAGCACGTCCGACGAGTACTCGACCGCCCCGTCGCGCAGGCGAAGGAAGCCCGATTCGTCGATTGACTTGGAGACGTCCATCCTTGCAACATACTCCAACGCCGTAGTAATGGCCAATCGAACTATCACGCAATGAAAACCACATCCGCATTGAAGTTACGTTTCATAATCGCCGCGAAGTCCGAGGGTATTGTGTCGACCAGTTCCCAACACCGCCACTTTCGCGGGAACCACCACCACGGTCCGCGGAGTGTCTTCAACACGCACTGCTCAAACTCAGGATTGTCGGGCGCGGTATCGAGCGGGATGTCCGCTGGTACTGCCCACTCGCCCAAATCCGTGACGAAGCAGTGACCGTTGAAGTCCCAAGCGAGCCATACCCAGGGAGAAATCTCGATGCTTTCCGGCGATTCCGGGACCATCTCGGCAGATCCCAGCGTCTCCCAAAGCCTTTTGCTACTAGCATATTCCCATTCTCGCGAATGCGGCTTGGCTCTCCAGGGGCCAAATTTCCCGCACTCCATAACGACTTCGCCGTTTAATGCATGAAAAAGATAAACGTACTCGACAAGACTGGATGACACTTGAAGCGTTGCTGCTTTTTGGAAGTGATTGCCATGAATCCCAGGCTCTGTGTGGAGCACACTAAAAGTCTGCGGGCACGGCGAACTCGCCTCGTCGTTTGCATCCGCTTCCAACAAGCTCACGAGGCCCTGTTGCAGCTTGGTACAATAAGGCTGAACATGCGACGAGCAGCGACGCGGATCGAGCGGGCTTACCGAAATCACCGCCCGATTGGCTTCCGCGCGCTGCGCACCCTTTGCCAACAAGGCATTGATCCGCTCGTGCTTGGTTCGAAAGAACATGGAATTCTCTGTGGCACAAATAGGGTGCCGCGTAGCTCGAAGCGCCACATCGTACGCAGCAACAACTTGATAATGCAAACATGGCACCATCCTATAGAATTGCACAGACAAGAATGTCTGTGCCACGAATGGCACTTCCTGAAACGTAACCTGTTACCTTGAAACGACTAATCGCTGCTGCCATTGCATCCCAAACGAATCGGCACTTACACGCGGATTCGGTGCATGGAGATGTCGCTCGATCCACACGCTGCTTTCACGAATCGACGAATCGTCCGCACATCTCAGAAGCATTGCCACGATAGCACTGCTTAACTCTTAGCTAGTTGGAACTTACCAACTCGGGAAGTGCCCTTCGGCCCCGTGCGATTTTAGAAATGGTGTCACGATGAAACGTACAGATACGTTCATGCTGACCATGACGGGTTTTGCCTTCGCCAACTTCATCTCGTACTTCGTGCGTAGCAGTACGCCTTTCGTGACGGTATTGGGGCGGCCTGCGGGCGTGCCGGTTTGGCATGAGATGGTCGGCGTCCCATTCGTCCTATTTGACTACTCGTGGGGATACATAATACCCATTCTTCACGTACGGTGGATCAACTTGATTGCCAATTTTGCTGTGGCATTCACAGCCAGCTACGTTGCGGCGGTAAGCCTGGCAGACCGTCTGCCGCCCCTTTGGCCGGGGCAGTCCAGGTCATTCCGCTTTTCATTACTAGCGCTTTTCTTCATCATCACGCTTGCCGGCGTGCTCATTGCGATAGCGACTTTATCCCAATCCTGGGGTCTTCTAGTAAGGAACGTCGTGTGCCTAGCCGGACCGATTGGCGTCTACTCTTGGTCCATGTATCGGCGGCGGACAAGTTGGGTTCTGCTAGTGGTAGCCGCGGTGGGATTGTCGATGTTGACCTCCGCGGTGGATCTCCGCTACGAGGAGAGACTGTTTTTTATCCAACCGGATTGGAGGACTGTGTTCTTGGATTGGGAGAAGTACTCTAATGGCGCCTTCACAAGGAGCATCATTGGAGTCACGCTAATCCGGGCCTCCGTGACCGTCTTCGGCGTGTTATCAGTCTTGTTGATCTCTACTTACACTTATACCCTATTGCGACAGCACTTTCGAGATATTGTCAAATGTTGACGCGGCGGCAAAAAGTCGTTGAGTTGGCGTTGCGTTTGGGCGAGGTTGCGCTAAATTCGGGAGATGCTTACATTACGCTACTCACATGCGAAGTACACAATTGCCGCTACCCGCCTGGAGGTACGTCTCCCGGTTTTGTGTGCCAGTCGATGGCTTGCTTTTGCTCTTCAGACAGCTTCATCTTTTTCGCCTGTTTGCGTGTCAACTTCACTGCGTGCATCTCGGCATTCGCAAACTCGCACGATTTGAAAATCGAATGCCGTAGGTCGGCGCCTCGCAGGCACGACCGCACAAAAGTTGCTCGGTCGAAGTCTGTCGAGCGCAAATCACACTGGGTCAGGTCGGCGCCCGTAAAGTCCACGTTCTGCAAATCGTTCCAGCACATGGTCGATTCGGTCAGGTCCGTATTCCTAAACGACACGTCCTCGAACCTCGATCTTCCAAAAAACGTCCGAGGAAGCGTCAGGTTCTCCAGTTTGACGTCACTGACCAACGTGCGGAAGAATGATACACCAAGGGGCGATTCATCGCCTTGTTGCGGACGATGATCAGGAATCGGGGGAGTCATGCCGTCTTCGTCTACGTCCGGATATCCGAGCCGCTGAAGGAAAAGACATGACTGCTCATAAGTCAGCCGTTCACTCGGCTTCAAATCTGGCGCTATTGCATCTTGGACGACATCCTCGTCATCACGAGAGCCTGGGAAGGAAATGTGTCCCCCGGGAAGTCTGGCGTCCGTCGTAAGCCGCCAGCCTCGCTTCATCAACTCCTCGGCCTGCTCGCCTATGTAGCACCTTTCGATCTTGCGAAAACGCTGCTGGATCAAACTTTGGAACCTCGCATAGAGATCACAAGCGGTGGGATGAGTGGTGACGCGGCCAACAGTGCCCATAATTACACAGTCATCACCGTATACTCCGCTAGGGCGTAGCACGACGGCCTTTTTCGTACTCGTCAATGAAACCGCCACGCGAGAAAATACGATGTCCGGCGCTATCCAAGTCCATGGATGGGTTACTAAGTACGTGGGTTCGCTGCCATAGTTGCCGAATTCACACCTCCCTAGCTTTGGAATGTCCAACCCGGACTTAATCGGTCGGAAAAGGCTGCGAAACCACGGCTGGTATGTTCGCCGATATCTCAACGACGTGACACTCTCGACGTCTGCCAGAACTCGCGCCCAATCATCATAAGTCGCGTGAATCCAGAACTCATCACCGAAATCAGGCTCACGACTAAACGCTCGCTTCAAGTTCCACAGCACACAGCGGCGGACGTGAGTGAGTTTCATTTTAGCTGCTCGAGTTCGTTCGAGACTGCCGCCCGATACGTTGTCGCCTATACGCACAATATAGTGCGCTGCAACAGCGGATAGGAGCTGATGCACCGCAGAAATAGAGTATCGCACAGACAGGAATTTCCGTGCCACCAAATCGTAGCTCGCGCTCGTGAGAGTTCAGCCGGTTCCGCGCCGCCTCTGAATTCTCACGAATTCAGCTACCAGAATGTCTGTGCCACCGACTAGCTAGTTATGCCCGACCAATACGCCTACTTCTTCCCCTTGCCCTGCTTCCGCGCAGCCAGCACGGGATCGCGCTTGAGCGGCAATTGAATCGCGCGGCCGGTTTCAGAGGACTTGTAAATGGCCAGGATGATCTCTACCGAACGGCGACCCTCAGGGCCGTCGACCGCCGGATCGCGGCCGTCGCGGATCGCGTCGATCACGTCGCGGAACTGCCGGGCGTGGCCGTGGTGGCCGATCGCGGCCGGGTCGCTCGCGCCGCCGCCACCGCTGACGTGCTGCTCCATCTTGCGGCGAATGGCCGCGTCGCGACGGTCCTTCTTCGCAAAGTCCCAGACCTTGATGTCCTCCTCTTCCATCACCGCCGTGCCCTGCGATCCATGAATCTCCAGTCGCTTCAAGTAGCCAGGGTAGATGGCCGTGCTGGCCTCGATGACGCCCAGCGCGCCGTTTTCGAACCGCACCGCGGCGGCGGCGACGTCCTCCACCGCGATCCGCTGGTGCGCGAGCGTGCCGGTCATGGCGCGGATCTCGGCCACCGGGCCCATCAGCCACGTGAGCAGGTCGACGCTGTGAATGGCCTGGTTCATCAGCGCGCCGCCGCCATCGAGTTCCCAGGTGCCCCGCCAGGCGCCGCTGTCGTAATACTCCTGCGAGCGAAACCATTTTACGTAGGCGTCGCCGACGGTGAGCTTGCCGAAGCGGCCGTCGTCGATCGCCCGTTTGATCTGCAGGGCCGGCTCGTGGAACCGCGAGGGAAAGATCGCGGAGAGCTTCACCTTGTTGCGGCGGCAGGCTTCGATGATGCGGTCGCAGCGGGCCAGCGTGATCTCCAGCGGCTTCTCGACGATGACGTGCTTGCCGGCCTCGGCCGCTGCCACCGCCGGCTCCAGGTGCGCGCCGCTGGGCGTGGCGATGGTCACGACGTGGACGTCCGGATCGGCCAGCATCTCGTCCAGCTTGGCGTACGCGCGGCAGTTCTGTGCGTCGGCGAAGCGCTCGGCGGCGTCCTCGAAGGCGTCGAAGCAGGCCACCAGCTTGGCACCACGGACCTCGCCGATCGCCCGGGCGTGAAACGCCGAGATCATGCCGCAGCCCACGATGCCAAAACCGATCGCCATGTTGATGCTCCTCGTTTAACTGGTGACCCGCGAGAAATGGAACAGGCACTTCGCCCCTACTCGGCGGCCCGAAAATAATCGTCGCATGCTCGGAGCCAGTCCCATTTTTCGCGGAGGGTTGGTGGGAGTCCCGGCCGGCGCCGGGCGGGAAAGGGGTGTGATTATAAGAGCCGCTGCGCAGGCGTGCCAGGGTTGCGGGGTGGGGTCGCGGCGTGGACAGTGGCCGCTGTGGAGGCGACGGATGATAGATGATATATCGAGAGTGAAGATGGTCGAAGACCCTCTCCCCGGCCCTCTCCCTGGGAGGGAGAGGGAGCACCTGGGACCCTCTCCCCGGCCCTCTCCCTGGAAGGGCGAGGGAGCACACCTGGGACCCTCTCCCCGGCCCTCTCCCTGGGAGGGAGAGGGAGCACCTGGGACCCTCTCCCCGGCCCTCTCCCTGGAAGGGCGAGGGAGCACACCTGGGACCCTCTCCCCGGCCCTCTCCCTGGGAGGGAGAGGGAGCATATTTGCGGCGTTTTCCCTGGCCCTCTCCCGGAAAGGAAGAGGAAGTTCAAGGGTGCGCAGCTATCAAGCACGCTGCGCGACCTCGGGCGCTCTGGCTGCAAGCGCACCCCTGCGATACGATGGCCCGCGATGACGCTTCGCATTAGTCTCAACTCGCCGGAACGGAAACTGCCGGAGGGTGCTCGCGCCGTCGGCTGCCAGTACGAGCGAGTGCATCTGGTCGGGGCGCTGGGCTCCGGGATGCAGGCGCTGGCCGATGTATTTCGCACCGCGGGCTGCAATGTGACCGGGTCGGATGCGCAAGCCATCGCCGAACCAAATGGCTTGATCCACCCGGGGCACGCGCCGCATCACGTGCCGGAACACGCTGAATTGGTGGTCGCCAGCGGAGCAGTGCCGGAGGACAACTGTGAGCTTGTCCGGGCCCGGCACCTCGGGATTCCCACTTTCAGCTACGCCCAGATGCTTGGTCGGCTCGCCCGCGGACGAACGTGCTTGGCCGTGGCCGGGACGCACGGCAAGTCGACCGTGGCGGCCATGGCGGCCGAGATCCTGCTGGCCGCCGGACTCGATCCGACAGTGGTTTTGGGAGCGATGCCGCGCGACACCGGGCGAAATTGCTTCGCGCGGCAGTATCCACAGGGCGGGCGACTTGGTCGAAGCGAGCTCTTTCTCGCGGAAGCGTGCGAGTACGCCGGCAACTTTCTGCATCTCTCGCCCCAGGTCGGGCTGATCACCGGCATTGAGCCGGACCACTTCGATTGCTACCGCAGCCGGGCCGAATTGGAAGCCGCTTTCGAGAAGTTCGCCTCGCAAGTGCTGCCAGGTGGGTTGCTGATCGTTTGCGGTGACTGCCCGGTGGCGCGGAGAGTTGCCGCGACCTCGCCAGTCCGGGTGATGAGTTACGGCTTTGGTGAGCCGAACGATGTACGGGCGGTGGAACTGCGCGGGACGGCGGGGCGGTATCAGTTCAATATGGTCGGCCACAGACAGGAATGTCTGTGCCACCGGCAGGGACACGGAAAAGTATGTCTGTGCCACGCAAGCATTCAGCTCTCGGTCGCTGGCAGGCACAATGTGCTCAATGCGCTGGCCGCCGCCGCGTTGGCCACGGCCCTGGAGGTGCCGCCACCGGTTATCGCAGCTTCTTTGCGTAGCTTCCCCGGCTTGCGCCGTCGCTTGGAGGTGGTGCCGTTGCTGGGCGGTGTTCGGCTGATCGACGACTACGCCCATCATCCCACGGCGGTCGCCGCCACTTTGGCCACGGCACGCGAGATCAGCGGAGGCCGCCGCCTGTGGTGCATTTTCCAGCCGCATCAGGTTTCTCGCACGGCGGCGCTGCTAGACGAGTTTGCCGCCAGTCTGCAAAATGCCGATAAGGTGTGTGTCACGGACGTTTTCCGTGCACGAGAGCCGGTCGACTCACCGACCGGGGAACTGGCCGCCCGGCTGGTGGATAAATGCCGGAGATTGGGCAGCGACGCATTGCACCTGCACAAGATCGAACAAGTGGAAAACTGGCTGGCTGAGGCAATCTGGCAAGGCGAATTGACGCCGGGCGACGTGGTGGTCACCATGGGGGCGGGAGACGTAGGGAAAATACGTAATGGCCTTGGTCAGTGGATTCGAAAAGATCGTGCGGCGGGATGAACCGCTCGCTCCGCACACTTGGTTCAAGCTGGGTGGTTCGGCGGAGTACTTCGCCGAGCCGCATTCAGTGGACGAGTTTGCTGCGCTGGTCCGCCGCTGCCGCGAACAGGACGTGCCGGTCCGACTGCTGGGCGGCGGGTCGAATGTCCTGGTACGTGACGACGGCGTGCCGGGCGTCGTCGTGAAGCTCTCCGACACAGCGTTCTGCCGCGTCGACATCCGTGGGCAGACCGTGACTGCCGGCGGCGGTGCAAAGCTGGGCCAGGTCATCTCGCATTCGGTCCGCGAGGGTCTCTCCGGGTTGGAGCCGCTGGTCGGTATTCCCGGCACCATCGGCGGCGGCTTGCACAACAACTCCGGCAGCCGCGGCGGCGACCTCGGCCAATGGGCCTCTCAGGCCACCGTCATGACGCGGACCGGCGAGATCTGTCAGCGCGAGCGCGAGGACCTTGTATTCGCCTACCGGCAGAGCAGTCTCGACGAGCTGGTCATTCTCAGCGCCCAGTTCCAACTTGACGAAGACGATCCCGAACTGCTGGTCAAACGGATGCAGAAGCAGTGGATCGTGAAGAAGGCGAGCCAGCCGATGTCGCATCAAAGCGCCGGCTGCATCTTCAAAAACCCTCGCGGCATGAGTGCCTCAATGCTCATCGACCAGGCCGGCCTCAAGGGCACGCAGGTGGGCGGCGCGGAAGTAAGCCAGCAGCACGCGAACTTTATCATCGCCGGCGACGGGGCTAGCAGCCAGGACGTGCTGCGGCTGATCGACATGATCCGCAGCCGCGTGGCCGAGCGGTTGGGCGTCGAGCTGGAAACCGAAATCGAGATCTGGTAGCGCACGCCGCCTGCGGCAGTGAAACGGAAACAGCGGCCTTCGGAGCAAGGCCGCGACTGCGAACAAGGAGGTTCCCATGGGTCGCGCCAAGCGCCGTGGCTCGCCCAAGGCCGAAAGCACCTGGGCCAGCTATGCCGGTCGGGTGCTGGAATTTTTCGTTGGGCCCGGACGACGACTCGTTTTCCTGCTGATTGTCATCGCAACGGTGGCAGGCGGATGGTACGTCGCTTGGCAGCGCGTGGAAGACCGCGTGCTGGACGATCCGCGCTACCTGGTCCAGATCGAGGACATTCACATCACAAAGCCGGAGCCGTGGATCCGCGCCGACGTCCGCGGCGAAGTGATTCGCAACGCCAGTCTGGACGGCGCGATGTCGATTCTCGACCCGCAACTGAGCGAGCGGATTGCCGAAGCCTTCGAGTTTCACCCCTGGGTGGAAAGCGTCGCAAGTGTGACCAAGGCGTACGGGCCGCGCATCGACGTGGGGTTGGTGTATCGCCGCCCGGTGGCGATGGTCGAGGTGGTCGGTCGCCAGGATCTCGATTTGGTGCCGGTCGATCTGCACGCCGTGCGCCTGCCGGGTGATGACTTCTCGCCGATCGAGAAGCGTCGCTATCCGCGTCTAAGCGGCATCTCCACCGAGCCGCTCGTCGGCCAGCGGTGGAACGACCCGCGCGTACACGGCGGCGTTTGGGTCGCCCAAGCAGTGATACAAGACTGGGAGCCCCTGCGGCTGTCGGAGATCATCGCCGAGGCCGATCCCGATCGCCAGCCTGGAATTTGTCTGTACTGGCTGGTCACGCGTGGCGGGCGGCGCATCGCTTGGGGACACGCACCGGGGCAGGGCGATCCGGGCGAACTGTCGCCTGAAGAAAAGGTCGCCCGGCTCAATCAGTTCGCACAGCAACACGGGTCGCTCGACGCCGCGCCGACGCAACAAACTCACGAATTGCAACTCGCGCCGATCGATCGCACGGCGGCCGGCGATGCAGCCGCGGGCTCCCGCTGATTTCAGGACGCGAGCGCTGATCCAGCCAGAGTCTTTGGGGAAGCTTGCCTGCCGTCGGCACTTCCACATGACGGGCACGCGCAGCAGGCGCTGAAGTGAACTAGCGGGGTTTGCTGTTGGCCGTGGCGGCTTTGGCCGCTTCATCGGCGGCGTCAAGCTGGTGCTTGAGCTCTTCGCGAATGACCGGCCACTCGGGCGGGGCTTCGATCCCGATCCGCACGCCGCCCTGCGCGACGCGGACCACTGTCACGGCGATCTTGTCGCCGATCAGTATACGCTCACCGACTTTGCGGGAAAGGACAAGCATAGCGACGCCCACTCCTAGAACTCCACCGCCCGGCCCCGGGGCATCTGGCCGCGGTCGTGACGGTGATCGTCCTTGATGCTCCCTGAGCTCCACACACACGCGCCGGCGACCCTGCAGAATCGCGCATGCAGAGGCGCCTCCAGCGTGATGGCTTTGATTACAACGTAGCGGTCGGTCGGAACGATTGCAAGGAGCCGTCGGCCGGCGAACAGGTGTCACAGTGAATTCAGCCCGTGATGCTCAAAGCGCCGCCGCAGTGGCCTCGAATCCCACGACAGGGTCCGTGGTGGCACCTACCCACCTTTCCACGTGCTTCGCTGGCACCGCGAAAGCCGATGGTTGGCAAAGATCGCCGCACTCGAGGAGCATCTGGCGCTCGAAAGAAAACGCTGCCGGCGTATGCACTTGTGACCGATGGCAGGTGCGAGATAGTCGATGGATTCCCCTTGCGGCGACATGCACGGCATTGCCCGATTTCCGCCCATTCCCGATCACTATCCGTCCAAGACCGTACGAAAGAGCCACATGGCACCACCGAGGACGCTTCGCCCCGGCTGCTAACCACGTGTGATGTCCCTGCGCCGCCGATGAATTGAAACTTTCGCGATCGCCCAAGCGTCCAAACTGAAGGAAGCCCACTCTGGCGCCGGGTGCGCGCCCGGACGGCGCATCTAACTGTGCCGGGCTGCATGAAACTTAACATCACGGGAGGAGACGTCATGACCCGCCGATTTGCTGCTTGTCTGGTCCTGACATGCTTGTGTTGTCTGGCCGGCGACGCCACGAAGCTGCTGGCCCAGGGTCTGCTGGTCGACGTCTCTTCGGAGCGACGCATTCGCCTGCCGCGGCCGATCCCTCAGCCGGAGCCGAACCCTGACCGCTACAAGATCGAGGAGCTGCAAATCCGAGCGAACCTGGTCGACCAGGTGGCGCGCGTGCAGGTGTCGCAGACGTTCGTGAACACCGGCAGCCGGCAGATGGAAGTTTGCTTCGTCTTCCCGCTGCCGTACGACGGTGCGATCGATCGGCTGACGCTGCTGGTCGACGGCAAGGAATATCCCGCGGAACTGTTGCCGGCGGACAAAGCCCGTGAGATGTACGAATCGATCGTCCGCAAGAACAAAGACCCCGCCCTGCTGGAATGGGTCGGCACCGGCATGTTCAAGACGAGCGTCTTTCCGGTTCCGCCCGGCGCGCGGCGGGCTGTGACGCTGCGCTACACGCAAATCTGCCGGATGACGCAAGGGCTGACCGATTTCCTCTTCCCGCTCAGCACGGCCAAGTACACTTCCGATGCGGTGGAGAAGGTCGACATCCGCGTTTCGATCGAAAGCGAGCACGACATCAAGAACGTCTACAGCCCGACGCACTCGGTCGACATCAAGCGTCCCGACGACCGCCACGCAATCGTCCATTACGAGCGCAAGAACGACATCCCGTCGAGCGACTTCCGTCTCTTCTACGACGTCGGTAAGGAAAAAGTCGGAGCCCGGGTGATCAGCTACCGACCGGATGACGACGAGGAGGGTTACTTTCTGCTGTTGGCCACGCCGGAGATCGACACCGACGAGGACGAGCATCCGCGGAAGACAGTGGTCTTCGTCGTCGATCGCTCGGGCAGCATGAGCGGCGAGAAGATCGAACAGGCCAAGGGGGCACTGAAGTTCGTGCTCAACAATCTGCGCGAGGGCGACTTATTCAACGTTGTGGCCTATGACAGCGAAGTCGAGAGCTTCCGCCCGGAGCTACAACGGTACGATGACGAGACGCGGCAGGCCGCACTGGGGTTCGTCGAGGGCCTGTACGCCGGCGGCAGCACGAATATCGACGGCGCTCTGACCTCGGCCCTCACGCAACTGCAAGACGACGACCGGCCGAACTACGTGATCTTTCTCACCGACGGCTTGCCGACCACCGGTGAGCGAAATGAAACGAAGATCGTGGCCAATGCACGCGAGCACAACGACGTCCGGGCGAGAGTCTTCGCCTTCGGCGTCGGATACGACGTCAACAGCCGGCTGCTAGACAAACTGGTCCGCGAGAACTTTGGGCAGAGCGACTACGTGCGGCCCGACGAAGACATCGAGGCCTCCGTCAGCCGACTTTACAACCGGATTGGTGCGCCAGTCATGACCGACGTCGAGATTGCCTTCGATCTGGAAGGCGTGCGACCGGAGGACGGTACGCCCGTCAATCGCGTCTATCCCAGCGACCTGCACGACTTGTTTGCCGGCGAGCAATTAGTAATGGTCGGGCGGTATCGCAAGTCGGGCGACGCGAAGGTCAAGATTTCAGGCCGCGTCGGAGATCGGCGCGAGAAGTTCGACTTTCCCGCGGAATTGGTCGAGGAAAGCCGCGACGAGACCAACGGCTTCGTCCAGCGGCTGTGGGCGGTGCGCCGCGTAGGCGAGATCATCGACGAGCTGGACCTCAAAGGCCAAAACGAGGAGCTCGTCAACGAGTTGGTTCGCCTGGCGACCAAGAACGGAATCCTCACGCCGTACACGTCGTTTATCGCCGATGAGAATCGCGATCGCGATGACTTGGCCCGCTTGGGCCGCGAAGCCGGCGAGAGGACCGAACTCTTGTTGCAACTCTCCGAAGGGCAATCCGCGTTCGAGCAGCGCCGGGCCAAGGCCCTCTACCGGCAGTCGGACTTGCCCTCTCTGGAGGCCGCACCGGCGGGTGCTGATGCTTTCGGTGGTTTCGGGGGCCGTGCACGGACGTTCTTCTACGATGCAGTCGAAGGCAAACCCGTGGCGGTCAACACGGTCCGCACGGTCGGCAGCAAGACATTCTTCGTGAAGGACGGTCGCTGGATCGATTCGGCCGTGTCTTCCGAACAGAGCCAGGCCGCCAAGCCCGTCGAGCGCTACAGCCGCGAGTACTTTGACCTGGTCTCCCGGCACGGCAAAGAGGTGGCCAAGTACCTGGCGATCGACGATCCGGTGGTCATCAAGCTCGGTGATACGGTCTACACCTGGTAGGTCGTTTCGCCGCTCCGATGTTGCGGGATTCCGCGCGCACGGCAATCTTCTTTCGCCCCTGGCCGTGTGCGCGATCGGTTTGTGCGGCATGCGCGACGTGTAGCAGTTGTCGCAGCAGGCAAATCGGTTTCGCCGCCGCAGTGCCGCAAGGCTTCGGTATTGCGCGAGGTACAATGGTGCAGCAGGGCCGCAGTCCGGCCCGGCTTCGAAGACCATTGTCACTTGTGGAGCGGCCATACCGTGGGCAAGAAGCGCGCAGTCAAAAGCAAGACTAGCACCAGCACGTCCGCTGGCGCCTTTGAGGACCTGGGCCGCCGCATTGATGAACTGCCGCAGGTCAAGGCAGCCGAAGAGGCCCTGGCGTCCGCTCGCGCCGAGCTGGAGCGGGCACGCCAGCAGTTCCGCCACATCCGGCAGGAGAGTATCAACCGCGCCGATGCTCTGCGGCAAAAGAACGTCGGCGACCTGATCGACGAAACGCTTAGGTACGTGCGTCGCCACCCGGGCCAGTGCGTTGCGTTTTCGCTCCTGGCCGGCATATTTCTGGGCCGCTTTACCCGCCGCTGAATCCCTCCCCTACCCTTACTCCCGCTTCGAAATGTCATCCACTTCAGATCGCCAGCGCCGCGAGCTTCGGCAGCGGATTGCTCGGCTCCGCCGACGCATGGAAGGCCGACTGCGCCGCACGGCCGGCCCGGCGACGGGGCTGTTCGCACTGTCCAGCCGGCAGAGCGCAACGTGGAGCTGGGGGCTGGCGATCGCCGCGGTCGCCTGGGAAGTGTTTGGCAAAAAGTGGCAGGCCGCCTGCGCCGAACGGCTCTTACAGTGCTTTGCTCGTTTCCGCTCGGCAGGTGAAGATGTACCGGCCGCTCCCGAAGAGACGTCACCCGTAACCTAAGCGATCGCCATGGTAGGCTCCATCTTCGCGCTATTCGACAGTCTCCGGTCCGATACCGGCCACCTTCGCGAGGAGATGGTCGAGATGCTCGCCGCACGCTGGGAGCTGGCCCGGCTGGAGTCCGATCTAGCCGCCCGGCAGCTCAAGCGGCTGGTGTGCGTGCTGTGCGTCGCGGCCGTTTTGGCCACGGCGGGCGTGACGCTGCTTTGCCTGGTGCTGGTGGAGGTCACCGCCCCGCAAGTTGCACTCTCTCGCGAGGCGTGGCTGGCGATCGTGGCCGCGTCGCTGCTTGGATTGGCCATCGCGGCGGCCGTCAGCGGCTACCTGCTTTTCCGCCGCCGCTTTGTCGGCTGGCAGGACTCGCTCTCCGAGCTGCGCGAGGACACGGTTTGGCTCCGCGAGTGGGTCGGCAAGCCGGACGCAGATCGGCCATAACTTTCTCACGTATCTACCCCGACTACGGCTGCATCGGGGTACGCCGCGGTGAATCTGGTAGTATGTCCTAAGGCACTGATCCGTGGGTTCGGGGGGCGGAAACTGCGGCCGAATCCGATCCAAAGCATGGGATCAATAAAGGTGGCTCAATGAAACGGTCCTTCGGCGCAGTGCTTCTCGTCTTCAGCATAACGATGGCAACATACCTGCTCGTTCTTCTTTCGAGAGCAATCTATGTAGATGGCTACATGGGCCGTCAGCTTGAGAGGGAATTTGACTACACGTTGGATAGCCCGATGATCCGCATCGGTCCGGCAAAGAGTGCGCGAGAAGTCGCCCAGTTAACGCATGTTTCGCTCAGCGGCCAGCTTGGACAATCCGGATTCCGTACGGGCGATATCCTATTGGATATGCATCAGCACGAGTTCCATCTTCTTGTCGACCGAGCATTTCACAACAATGGGCGCAAGAACGTGGAGGTCTTGCGGCGTGTGGAGAACGACGGCCGGTACGTTCGCGTTGACGTGGAACTACGCAGGTTAGACTGAGAACGGCTTTAGAAGCAAACTGGCAACGGCCGAAAAGGTCCCGCCCGTTTACTCGAACCCGTCCATGCCCAAGCGGGTCTTCAGCTCGATGAACTGCTCAGCGAAGGTCTCGCTGGTCGAGTGGACATGCTCGGCTTCGGTGATGAACTTCAGGTCCTCGAGGAGCGGCACCTCGCGGCTGCGCAAGATTCCTTCGTAGGCCGACAGATCCGAGCCGTAGGCGATCAGCAACTTGTGCTCGTCGAACTGGATCTCCTGCGGGATCGACGAATTGAGTATGGCGATGCCGGTGCAACCGTCGTTGAGGATCATGTCCTCGAAGTCCCACAGGATGCTCTTGAGCACCGGCATGTCGATGTGCTCGCGGTACAGGTCGACGTGGCCGGACGCTTCGCGGTCGTGGCTGGTCTCCAGTACGACGTCGACAACGTCTCCCAACGGGTCGAGCATGTCCATGAACAGGTCGAACAGGCTTTCGCCCGAGGCGGCCGCCATGATCACCGGCACGCTGCCGTGGCTCTGCTGGTCGCGGTACATGTCGTGGCGATAGCCCGCCGCCGGCACGACCTGGAGGTCGTACGAAGGACGGACCGCATCGGTCAGCACAAAATCGCCGTACCGGCACACCTGAAGATGCGCGCCCAGCTCTTCTTCCGACAATCGGTCGAAGCTGCTGGTTCCGAGGTCCAGTGCGTCCTCGTGGAACACGTTGCGGAAAAATCGTTTCAGGAAACCCATCGGCGAAATCGACCTTTGTTCTCTGGCTAGCAAAACCACGGGGCTGGGGCACGGAAATGGGACGTTTCCGGTCCCGGTCTATACAACCGTAGGTTATGAATCGCGGCGGCTTTTCCCTGGTGGCTGATCGCGTTGGCGAAATCTTCCCGATCGTCGGCCGGCACCGTAGAAGCCGAAAAACCGCTTCCCGGCTTCTCGCCATTAGCAGCCGAACTGGATGGCTTATTGGCCGCTGAAAACCGGCATTTCGCCGGAATTCTCCGAGGCGGAAGCAATATCGCCCTTCTCGGAATAGGGAACTGTAGCACCCGTTATCGAGAGGCGAGCGTCGCCGGGAAAAACCGTGAGTTGAGGTTGCCCGGCGGTGCGAAAATGCAGCATGATGAACCCAGGCAGCACGTGATGCGGCCGCTGTTGGGGAAACGCGAAGTGGAGGTGGACGGTTGTCGTTTTATCGCATGAGGCTCGGTCACCAGCGTGCAGCCCTTGTCGTGGCCCTTTTGCTGCCCTGGGCCTGCGGCGCGGGCTGTGGTGGAACGGCTCCGACGGCTGCGACCGGGAGCAAGGTCGTTCAGGAGACGTGGGACGCCCTATACGTCCAAGGGACGAAGGCGGGCCACGTGCACACTACGGTCGAGCAGCTCGATACGAGCGACGGTCCGCATATCCGCATCGTGTCGGAAATGTCGATCGCGGCGCACCGCTTCGGCCAACAGGTCGAGTCGACGCTGCGGCAGGAGAGCCTGGAAACGCCACAGGGCGACGTGCTGCAGTTCCGCTACACGTCCAACAGCGGCGGCACCTCGCTGTCGACAAGCGGCCGAGTCGAGGACGGACAGGTAACGCTGCGGCGCGAGTCCGGCGGGCAAGCCAAGGAGTGGGCTGCGCCCTGGCCGGCAGAAAACGGCGGGCTGTTCGCCGTCGAGCAGTCGATGCGTCGTGAGCCGCTGCAAGCTGGCCGCACGCGGCGATTGCAGGCGTTCATTCCGATGCTCGACCAAACCGCCAGCGTGCAGTTGACCGCTCACGAGGTGGAACAAACGAAGTTATTCGCCGCCGCATATCCGCTTCTGAGGATTGCCGCGGTCTACACGCTGCCCGACGGGCAGACGCTACAGCAGGAGCTCTGGACGGACCAGCAGGGAGAGATTCGCAAAGGCCGCGACAGCGTAGCCCTGGAGTCGATTCGCACCACCCGCGAGGTTGCACTGCAACAGGATCCGACTGCGCCGCTCGATCTGGGGCTGGACGTGCTGGTCCGCGTTGCGGAGCCGCTATCGGACGTTCACGAGCGGGCCGCCGCATCCTACGAGGTCCGCATCGAAGACGGCGACCCGGCTGAAGCGTTTGCGAGCTGCGCGTCACAGCAGGTACATGCGATCGACGCCCACACCGCGCGGATCGAGGTCCGGCAGATTCGGCCCGATTCACCGCCGGACTTGCCGGTCGACTATCAGCCGACCGGCGGCGACCTGGCGGCCAGCAGCCTGATTCAGACGGGCGACCCGCAAGTGCGGGCCATGGCCCGAGAAGCGGCTGCCGGAGCGATGGGAGCGTGGCCGGTGGCACTGGCCGCGGAGCGATACGTGCACGAGCAGCTCACCAAGGGGGATTTTTCGCAAGTGTTTTCATCGGCGGCCGAAGTTGCCGAATCGCGATCGGGCGACTGTACCGAACACGCCGTGCTGCTGGCGGCGCTGCTGCGGGCAAACGACATCCCAGCCCGGGTGGCGATCGGCCTGGTCTACGTGCCGGCGGAAGAGGGCTTCTTGTACCACATGTGGAACGAAGCCTGGATCGAAGACCGCTGGATCCCGCTCGACGGCACGCTCGGCCAGGGCGGAATCGGCGCGGGGCACTTGAAGATCCGCGACACGGACCTCGCCGACGATACCGCCTACAGCAGCCTTCTTCCAGTCTTGCAGCTCATCAATCGCCTGTCGATCCGCGGTATCAGCGAGCAGTAGCGGACTCGGGAGTGGCCGTTTCGGTCGGCGCATCGGATCGGCAGCGGACCAGCGACATGATCGCCATCGCCGTGCCGTATTGCTGGTGATAGTTATAAAGCGGGTAGTCCCACCAACTGCCGTCCTTCTCCTGTAGCGGGATCAGAATGTGGGCCAGATGCTGCTGAAAGTGCGGCCGCTGATCCGACGGCAGCAGCTCGATGCAGTGGGCGGCATAAAAGTGGCCGTAGTAGTAGAAGTAGCCCGCCACCGCAAAGTACGACTCGTGCGGAACGGGCCGCTTGCGGCCGATGCTCAACCAGCCGTTGCGGGCGAATAGCCGATTCAGCCACGTGGCGACCACTTCGTCGGTGACCTTTTCGTCGCCGTAGAGTCGTAGTGCCAGGTTGCACACCTGCGATCGGCCAAGACTTCCGCCGGGCCGGTTTATCGGGTGAAACGGCTGCCACTTGAGATACTCGCCATACATGTAGCTGAAGTCCGGCTTGCGCTGCCGCTGAACGGCGGCGACCGCGGCCCCGACCATCTTTTCGGGGATATCGACGCCGAGGCTCGCGGCCTCGTGCAGTGCAATCAACACCGTCGCCGTGGTGAAGCTACTCGAACTGCCGCTGGGCTGCTTTGTCTCGGCGACGAAGTCGTAGTAGCCCCAGCCGCCGTCGACGACGTGATATCGCTTGAGCAAGTCGACCTGCTGCGCGAGCAACTCTCGGACCGACTCCCGACGCTGCTGGTCATCGGTGTGGCGATACATCCGCACCAGCGCCTGAATGCCGTAGGCGTGCCCCCACACGTTGTAGAGGGCATCGCCGTTGGCCCGGCGAAGCGCCGGGAGATTCTCCATCAGCCACTGTTCGCCGCGGCGCTGCGCGTCGCGGGCCTGTTCACGCGGATCGTCCGCCTCGATCAGTGACATCACGCATAATCCGGTAACGCCGCTACGAAAGGCGTGGTGCGCGCCCGGCACCGGCGCGTAGATGTTCAGGTCCTTCGTTCGCTGGGCCGATCCCCACGAGCCGTCGGAGTTCTGATCCGCGATGAGGAAGTCAACGCCGCGGCGAATTGACTCCGCGATTTGCTCGGACGAGGGCGGCTCGATTGGTTCGGGTTTTGGGCCTTCGGTCGCCAGTGGGGAGAGCTCCGGCGTTTCACCGGCCATGGCCGGAGTAGCCAGGAAGGCGATGACCAAACCGGCCGCGATCAATCGAATTGTACGGCCATTGGAATCGCTCATGGCCCCTCCTCTTTCGGTGCGGAAAGCAGCACTCGGTCGCCGGCCTGCAGGCCGCTGAGTATCTCCACGCGACTGTCCGTACGCTTGCCGACGGTGACCGGCTGCTTGCGCTGCTCGTCGTCTTCGACCACCGTCACGAAGTGCTTACTGTCGTCGGCCGGCTCGGTTCGAAGGGCCGCTGGCGGGACGGTAATCGCCTCCGCCTTCTCGTACGGCACCAGCCGCACTTTGCAGGTCATGCCGGGCATCAGCGCCTCGTGTTCATCGCCCAGCGGCGCACTGATGCGGCCCGCGTACTCGCCGTCGGCCACCGGCACGTTCGAGATGGCCATCACCACGCCGTCGACCTTTTGATCGCTACGGACAGTCGGAGCCGAACTTGCCCGGACGCCCGGCTGCACATGTTGCAGATCCTTCTCGGGCACCGTGACACGGATGTGCATCGGCCGCTGCCGCACGATCGTCACCAGCACGTCGTTGCCGGTCACCTTGCCGAAGGGGCGAAGCTGATTGGTCATGTTGGAGATGCCGGGCCACTTCCCGTCGACGTTTCGCCCGTAGTACACGATTCCGTCGGCCGGCGCACGCAGCTCCATCTTCTGCCGGTCCTGTTGCAGCTTTTCAAGTTGCTGCTGCGCCCGATCATGCTCACGCTTCTCCTTCTCCAGGCTGATGCGTTTTTCATTGAGCGTCAGGTCGAGCGCGTTGCGGGCCTTCTCCAGGGCCAGCGTCGTCCGCTTAAGTTGCTCGCCCAGCGTCTCGTCCTCGCGGGGCAGATCGATCTGCAAAGTTTCATCGCGGCGAATCTGCGACTGTTCCAGGCTGAAGCGAGACCGTTCCACGTCGTGTCGCTGACGCGTGAGGATGATCTCCTCGGTCTCCTCGGTCAGGTCATCCGCGTCGTACATCTTCTGGAGTTGTTCGAGCTCCTCCAGCGCGTACTGTAGGCTGTGCTGCGACGACTTCAGCGAGAACTCGGCGCTCTTCTCCCGCTGCGGGCGCGTAATCGCCACAAACCGCTCCAGGTCTTGCTCCGCCTGCTGGTGCGCGCGCTCCGCGGCGACCAAATCCAATGTAAGCGTCTCCTCGAGCTGCGGCAGGTCTTTCTCCGCCTGGGTGATCGACAGCTCGGCCAGTTTCAAGTCGGTCTCTTTGTCGACGATCGCCCGGTCGATGCCTTCGGTCTCGAAGCGGATCAGCACGTCGTCCTTCTTCACGTCCGACCCATGAGGCACCGCCTCGACGACCGTGAACTCCGCCCACTCCTCGGGTCGAAGCGCGACCTCGGTCATCTGCTCCGCCACAAAGACTCCGTCGAGCTCGACGGTGATCTTGAATGGCTCGGCCGTGACTTCGTGTACCTTTTCCTCGGGCTTGGCATCCTGGGCCAGCGCCGCGCTGCTTGCCAGGCACAGCCAGGCAAGTGCCGAAACGATTCCCGCTGTTCTCATTGTATTGCTCCCCTGCATGAAGGTTCTCTGCTGACGCGTGTCTGATTTTCGTTCGGTGTGCCATATCGACCGCTATTGCGAAGACGCCTCGCTCGGCGACATATCCGGTAGCTTGAAATCGGCGATCCAAAGCTGGCTTGCGCCGTCTTCGGTCCGGGTGCTGGTCCACATCAGGCGCTGCCCATCGGGCGAGAACACCGGCAGCACGTCCGCCGCCGCGTGATCAGTGATCCGTGTGATGGGGCCGCCCGACAGCTTTCCGTCGGCCACTTCGTAACGCATTAGCCACAGATCGTAATTGGGCCGAGCGGTCGGATCGCTATGATCGGCGCCCGCCCAGATGATGTACGGCTCGGTTGGATGCCAGTACGGGGCCCAATTCACGCCCTCATTGTCGGTCAGGGCGATTTCGTTCTCGCCGTCGGCGCCGATTGCGTAGATCTGCAGGTAGCCCTCTCGCTTACGATCGCTGCGGAAGATAATCCACTTGCCGTCGGGTGAAAAGAAAGGGCCGCCGTCGTAGCCGGGGGCATCGGTTATCTGGCGAATGTTGCTGCCGTCGCTGTCCATCACGTAGATGTCGGGATCGCCGTCGCGGTCGCTGCAAAACACGATGTTTTCGCCGTCCGGCGAAAAGGCGCACTCCGCGTCGTAGCCGGGCTCGTTGGTCAACCGCCGCAGCAGGTTCCCCTGGCGATCCGTCTCGACGATGTCCATGTGCGGATCGAACTCCCACGAGTAGCGACGTTGACGACCGCTGGCTTCGTCTTCGCGCTGTTGCCGGAGTGCCGCCTGTTCGGTCTCCGCCAGGTTCGGATCGAAGTGGCTGGACGCGAAGATCACGCGCTCGCCGTCTGGCGAGAAGTAGCTGCAAGTGGTGCGTCCGCGGCCGGTGCTCAGCCGCGCCACTTCCCCGCCGGTTAGCGGCTGCAAATAGATCTGATAGAACGAGTATCCTTCCGGCACGGCCTGGTAGACGATCGTTTCGCCGTCCGGCGAAAAGTATCCTTCTCCCGCCTTTATGTAGCCGCTGGTCACTTGTCGAACGTGGGAGAGGTATTGAGCCTCGCCCGAGTTCTCGGCTTGCTGTCCTTCTTGTGCGCGCACCGTGCCGGCGGAGTGCGTCCACGCGATGAGCCCGACAGCGAGTACCACGCCGCGGAGCAATCGACTGCGCGCCAGCGAAGTGGCGGCGCTATTGGTTCGGTGCGAGTGAGAGGAAGGGCGAGCGAATATCTGAACCGGCAGCGGTTGATGACTGGTCACGTAGAACTCTCCAGAAGTGGCGTCTATCTCGTTTCGGAAAATCGAAGGTTCGCGCTGCGAAGCGCGGGCAAATACACACCGGGGGGCAAGCTATCCGGCGGAATCGCTGCTTAGGGAAGCCGACGCACGGATGATCACCAGTTCGTGTCGATTATAGGCGAGGTTGCCCCACTTCGCGAATCACCGTGGCAGCCACGGCAGCCAGCCACCGGCCCCCTCCCGCCGGGTGGCGGATTTTCAATGAAGCTGCACGGACTGCCGATGCCGCCGGCAATTAGCCACCTCTGGTCTGCAAATTTGAGCTAGGCTTCATTAAAGCCTCGTCGCGATGCTGGCGGCGTCTACTGCGGCACTCGCGGAGGTCCCCCAAATACAGGAGTCGAACGTGAGCCCGACCGAACGACAAATCACCGCAGCCGTCGACGGTTACTGGTTGGTCGGCGAGATTTCCTCCTCGGGCAATCGCATTCAGGACGTGCTCAAGGATGGCAGCTCCGAAATCCTGCGCATGATCAACGTCAGAGTTTGCGACTATGGGCAGCCGAGTTCTCCGCGCGAGAGCCTGCCGGAAATGCTCATCCCCAAAGGCCAAGTGACCTACGTTCTGCCCACCGCCGAGCACGAAGCGCCCGAGAAGCGGCGCGACAATTTCTCCAGTCGGGCGGCCGCCAACGCAACGGTTGTTCTCGGCCGGTACTGCATTCACGGCCGGGTGCACCTGCCGGCCTCGCACTATGAAAACCAGGTGTACACGTTCACCACCCAACTCGGCAGGTTCTTTCCGGTCACGCACGCGACGCTTACCCACTACGGAAACACCGAGACGGTTCTGGACGTACCGGTGGTGCTCATCAACAAGGACCACGTAAGCGGGTTCCATCTCGGCCAACCGGCCGCCGGCGACGGCGCACCGGGCGAGCAAACCTCGGTAGAACTTCGCTCAATCATTGCGGACGAAAGCCTGCTGAGCCTGTTCCGTAAGTAATGGGGCGGCCCGTCGTTACTCCGCCTAACTAGTTCTAAAGGCAGCGGTCGGTCGTGGTAATTCAAGCAGGCCTCCAAGCGCGCGAAGAGCACTGCTGGATAAGACAGGCCAAGCCAGCAGTGGCACCCTTGAGGCAAAACTCGCCTCAGATATTAGCACTACTCGGGCAACTACACCCGCAGGATTTCGAAACCGGCGCGCTGCTTTCGGGCGAACATCCCGGCCGCCTGCTCGTCGCCGACGATCTTTTCCGCCTTCGGATCCCACTGAATCTTGCGGCCCAGCCGGGCGGCGATCGCGCACAGATGGCACGTGTTCATCGTCTGCACGTGTGTGTAAACGTCCGAGACCGGCAAGCCTCCCTCGCGGATGCAGCGGTAGAAATTCTCCTTGTGGCCTTCAAACGGCTTGCCCTTGTAAAGCGCCTGTAGCTGCTCGCGGCCGAACTGGCCCTCATCCCAATTCTCGTCGATCGGCTGGCCGCTGATCCGGCCGCGATTGACGAAGATACGGCCCTTGGTGCCCTCGAACAGCACGCCGTTGTCGCTGCGGCTGGTGACAATCATCTCCGGGCCGCCCTCAAACTTGCACTTGATGGCGTAGTCGTGCGACGTGTTGTAGCAATCGTCAACGGTCGGATAGCCGTCTTTGAACTCCACCGGGTGCTTGGCGTCGGTCCCGTCGAACTCCACCGGGCCGCAGCCCTCTTTGTCCTGGTTGATGGCCCAGGTGGCGATATCCACGTGATGGGCGCCCCAGTCGGTGAACTTGCCCCCGGAGTACTCGTACCACCAGCGGAATTCGTAATGGCCGCGGCGCTCGATGTAATCGACCTTGGGCGCCTGGCCGAGCCAGAAGTTCCAGTCGAGCTGTTGCGGCGGCGAGACCTTGGGATAGGGGCCGCCGGTGGGGCTGCCGTCGATGCCCACGGTGATCTTCTGGATGTCGCCCAGCAGTCCCTTCTGCACCATGTTCACGGCCCGCAGGAAACGGTCGCGGTCGCTGCGCTGCTGGGTGCCGACGAGGAACACTCGGTCGCTATGCTTCTTGCACGCGTTGCGGATGAGCTGGTTCTCCTCGAGCGTGAGCGTAAGCGGCTTCTGGCAGAAGACGTGCTTGCCGGCCTCCAGCGCCTCGATGGCGATCTTCACGTGCCAGTGGTCGGGCGTGACGACGCTCACCACGTCGATGTCGTCCCGCTCCAGCACGCGACGGTAATCCGCATAGGCGTCCGCCTTGCCGCGCCCGATGCGGCGATCATGCTTCGCCCTTTCGGCGTGGCGCGAGTCGACGTCGCACACTGCCACGATGTCGCCGAAGTTGGCGTGCCCGTGCGCGTCGCCCGTGCCCATGCTGCCCACGCCGATGCAGCCGATGATCGGCCGATCATTGGCGTCCTGATTCGCAAAGGCCTTCGGGCTCCAGGCGAAGTATGGGGTGGCGCCGGTCAGTGCCGCGGCGGCGGTGGACTTCTTCAGGAAATCGCGTCGTGTAGTGCGGGAATGGCTCATCGAGGTTCCTCTTGGAAATCGGTGGGGATAGTAGTAGTTTCGCCGCAGCGGGTGGGGATTCGACTACAAGTGCCGCGGGTGCGCTCCACGGCACCTTCAAGTGTGGCTGCGCGATGCGATGTCGGCATGGCACGGCTGGCCGTGCCACCCAGGTGGGAGGGCGTGCCATTAGCGTAATCGGCGACCGCCGCCGAGACAAGCATCTGCCGGTGCCAAGCGGGTCGACTACTGGCTCGTCCGATAGCCGCCGGCATTCAACTCCGCCAGTCGCTGCAGCAGCTGGCTGTTTCGGCCGACGGCGATGGTGTGAATGCTGATGCGCCGGAAGAGATTCTCCTCAGTGATGATCCGTACGATCTCGCTCTTGTCAGAGACGCGACCGGCGGTGGGCAGCCCGTCGGAGAGCAGATAGATCGCCTCCAGTTTCGGATCGCTCCCGATCGCCGCCACCAGGCTGTCGAAGATGTTCGTGCCGCGTCCGTTTTGCATCACCAGCACCGCCCGGGCAGCTTTCTGTTTATTCTCCGGAACGGCCGGCACGGAGAAAGGATTCCACGGCTGTACCTCGCGGTCAAAGGCCACAATGTTGAAGGCCGCATCGGGTGGTAGTCCGCCGATCGCCCTGACCAGTTCCTTCTTGGCACGGTCGAGCCGCGTCTCCAGGGGACTGACGAGCTCGCGCATTGTGCTGGAGATATCGACAACGAACACGACTCGCTTGGCGTAGACGCCGTGTGCGTAAAACGACGGCACCGGATAATCCCAGGCGTAGCGCTGCGGCGTCGGATGTTGCGAGGCGGGATAGTTGTAGCTCGCGCGGTTAGCGGACCACCACTTGGCCCATCCAAGTGCATTTCCACCGATTGGTTGTCCGCTGATCCGGGTGAGGTGATCGACCACGGCCAGCTTCAGTTGCCCATCCAGCCGGGGCAGGCTGCGCACCAGAAAGTCGACCGCCTCGGATGAATCCTGCCGCGAGATCGCCTGGAGCGCGCTGGCGCGAAAGCCGTGGCTTTGCATGAACTCCGGCCGCTCTGCCAGGGCGACCAAAGCCACGGTTGTCTCGGGGCTCGGAAACTGGCCGAGGATATCAGCGCTGAGCATCACCAGCCGAAAGTCGCTGGCCTCCAGCAGCCGCATGGCGGCCTGGGCGCTGGCGGCGTCCTCGAACTCGCGCAGCCCTGCCAGAATCGCCACGGAAAGCGCGGTGGCCGGCTTGTCCACTTCCTGCAACTCGAGCCAACGCAGCAGGGCCGCACGCACCTGCGCACGCTCGACACTGGCCAGCAGCCGGACCATGGCGACCGTGCTGTCGCCGACGCTGCCGGTATCGATCGCGTGCTGGACCGCCTCGATCAACAGCTCCGGCACGTCCGGATGATCGGCGAATACGCCGTGCAGGTCCTCCAGCGCCTTGCTGCGTGCCGGTTCCCTTTCATGCAGCAGCCGCGCCCTAAAATTTTCGGGGTCAAAGCGCGCCCAGCGGCGCAGCGTGGTCTGGGCAATGTCGGCCTCGTTGACGACCGGCGCTTCGGGTGACGCATCACGTTGGGCGTCCGATGCGGCTCGGCGGGAAACGAGCTCTTCTTGCCACGCAAGTGCCGGCGCACCGGAACACGCCAGCGACACCGCCAACATCAACAGTAACCGGGGGAGCCATACCATGACCGTCTCTCCTGTTGGATAGGTCAGGGAATTGCCGTCCGCTGCCGGCATTCGATACACAAAGGTACACGCTTGCTCACGGCGTCAGTCTACCACAGGTCGAGCGGCCCGGGGAGAAGAATCAGCTCTCCAGCGGAGCTCACGCCGGTCCGTAGACTGGACGAGCGCCGCGCTGCCCGGCCCAAACGAGATTACGTGGAGCGACTGATGCAACCTGCGCATCCTCCGGCGGACTACAAGCACCGCATGAACGCCACCAGGGCCTGCTTCTCCTCGCCGCTCAGATCCAACTGCAGCACGAGGTTGAAGAACTCGACCGTGTCGTCCAGCGTCATCAGCCGACCGTCGTGGTGGTACGGCGGGGAATCCTTAACACCGCGAAGCGTGAAGGTCTTGATCGGCCCGTCTTCCAGGTTGTACTGCCCGTTGATCATCGCGGCCGTGTAGAACCGCTCCAGCCCGAGGTCGTGCATCTTGTCGTCGAGATAGAACGGCGCCGGGTGGCATTCGGCGCAGCGGGCCTTGCCGAAGAACAGCTCCTCGCCAAGCTTCTCCACTTCGGTGGCTTTCTCCGGAATTAGCCGGCCGAATTCGTCGAGCTTCGGCGTCGGGGGAAAGTCGAGCATGTTCTGCATCTGCGCCATCATCGCCACCTGGTCGGAGCGGTCGGGCAGGTGAACGCCTTTCTTGGCGGCTGTCACGTGATCGCCGTCGAAGTAGGCGGTCCGCTGCTCGAACTCGGTGAAATCTTCGACCGATCGCAACGAGCGCTTCGACCCGTGAATCTGCTGGTTGAACATCCCGCGGAGGCTGACGGTGTCGAGTCGGAAACGGGCTTCCTGGGGACGGGTATCCGGGTTCAGGTGAAACGCCGCGTTGGTGTGGCCGTTGGTGTGGCAGTCCAGGCAGGTCACGCCCAAGCTCGCCTCGGCGACCTTGCGATCCTCGGTCTGGTTGAACTGCTGCTGTGGGAAGGGCGTCAACAAAAGCCGCATCCCTTCCATCTGCACCGGCGTGACCTTGCCCTTGAGCAGTTCGTAGTAGTTCTTGATGCTCAGCACCTCGCCCTGCGACACGTCTCCCAAATCGGGTCGGCTGGTCAAGAAGATCGGCGGCGGAAACTCGGGCGTCAGGTGGTCGGGCAGGTCGAATTCGATGTCGAACCGCTTCAGATCGCGCTGTTCCAGCTCCTTGATCTTGTCGATCTGGTTTTGCGGAAAGACCTGACCGCCGGCGGCGTGTTTGGTGTGCGGAAGCGGTCGGAAGCCCATGGGGAAGACGTCTTGCTCGCGAACCTCCTCGGGCGACATCTCTGAAAGCTGCTCCCAGGTGACGTCGCCGCGCAACTTCACGCGGACGCTCTGCTGCACCGGCTTGCGCCCGGCCGACATCATCACGTCGGACGGCTGATCGCTCATATCGTAACGCCGGTCGAACAGTGCCTGTTGCTGCTGCATCACCTCGTCTTTCTGCCCAGCGTCGCGGTTCATGATCGTTTCGAAGTCTTCGTCGATCACGACGGGCATATACGTCTGCTCCGGAAGCGACGGAGCATCTGCGGCTTGGTTCGCACTTTGCTCAGATGCCGGTCGTTGTCGCGGTGATTGTGGCTGTTGCGATTGAGATGAGCTGCGCGGTGTGTTTTGACCCACGGCCGAGACGGCCAACAAAAGCGCGCCAACGATTCCAAAAGCCGCGCTGTGCCGGACCACCTGTTGGACATGCATTGGTGCCTCCCATGTTTTGCGAATTCCACGCGGATCGCGACGGCCTACATCGACGTGCCGCACGACGTTGCCACTCGTGGGAGCAACTGCCATGCCGACCGCTTCAACCGCCGCAAGAAGAACGCCCCGGCTGGGGTGCGCCACGATCGCTTGAGAATTCGATCAAGAAGTTGCCCCGAGGCGCAAAGAAATCGCCCAATTCAAGCGCAGCGACCGATGACCGCCACGGCCTGTTGCCATAGGTGTGCGACGTATCGTCGCACTTTGGCTCCCGCCCCCTTTTAGGCCAGCACGCCCGGCAAGGGGCCGGTGCTATCGGCGAAGCGCTCCACCGGCGTGCCAAATGCTTCCAGCAACGAGACGTACAGATTCGCCAGCGGCGTGTCCTTGCCGAAGCTCAGATGCTGGCCGGTGGCGAGCCGTCCGCCGGCGCGTCCGCCGATGACAATCGGCAAGTTGTGCGGATTGTGGCTGTTGCCGTCCCGCAGGCCGGAGCCGAACATCACCATCGAGTTGTCCAGCACCGTGCCGTCGCCCTCTTTCATCTCGCCGAGCTTATTGAGCAGATAAGCGAACTGCTCGACGTGCCATCGGGAGATCAACTGGTACTGCCGCAGCTTGTCTTCTTCCTTCTGATGGTGGGAGATCGAGTGATGGCCGCCCTTGACGCCGTCGAGGAAGGAGAAGTTCTCATTGCTCACGGAGTTGCCGAACATGAACGTCGACACCCGCGTGGTGTCCGACTGGAAGGCCAGGGCGATCATGTCGAGCATCAGCCGGACGTGCTCGGCGAAGTCGCGCGGGATGTCGGCCGGCGGCTTCTTCTCCGGATCGAGCGGCACGCGCGGCTGCCACGCGGCCTGTCCCGAGTTTGTCGCCCGCTCGAGCCGTTCCTCGAGCGAACGGACCGCCTGCAGATATTCGTCGACCCGTTGCCGGTCCGCCACACCCAGCCGCCCCCGGAGTTGCTTGGCGTCGTCCAATACGCTGTCCAACAGCAAGCGGTCGCGCTGCGCGGCATCCGTGTGCGGCTGACCGGCGCGGAATAGCCGCTCGAAGACCAGCCGTGGGTTGATCTCCCGCGCCAGCGGATTGGTCGGCCCGCTCCAGGAGATGTGCGAGCCGTAGACGCGCGTGTAGCCGACATTCGTGTCCACGCCGGTAGAGACCGGCGCGGTGCCAAGCTCGAGCGAGGGAAGCGGCGTCGGCGCGCCCGATTGCTTCACCGCCAACTGGTCCATCGAGACGCCGTTACAGTTCAGGTCGATGCCCAGCGTCTTGTTGATCGTGGTGCAGGTCAGAAACCCGGAGGTCTTGACGTAGTGGCCGTCGCCGAAGTCGCTCCCCTGGTTCCACAGGTTGGAGAGCACGAGCAGCTTGTCCTTCACGCTCGACAGCGGCTCGAGCGTGGGCGAGAGCTCGAAGTCGCGCCCCTCTTTCTCAGGCGTCCATGAGTCGGCATGTACGCCGTTGGGCATGAACATCACCGCCATACGGACCGGCGGCTGCGATGCCGTGTCCGGAGCGGCGGCGCGCGCTGGAGCCGGGCCCATCGCCTCCAACCAGGGAAGCGCCAAGGCCGCGCCTGCGCCGCGGAGAACGGTCCGTCGCGAAATCGGAAAGCCGGGTTCGGTCATGGCGAGACCTCCTGACGCGTTGGGTGAGTATGTGCCACCGCGGAGTCGGGGTCCGTGCCGGGCTTGTACCGAAACGGCACGCTTTTGACGATTCCGAGGATCAGCGTATGCGAGGCGTAGTCGTTCTGTTTCAGTTCATCGACGATATTGTCGACCGTGCAGTAGTCTTCGTTGGTCAACCCCCGGCCCAGCGCGTATCCTAGCACCTTGGCCGTGAGGTTGCGAACAACCTGGTCCTTCCGCGCAAGCAGCACCTGCTTGAGACCTTCGGGGCCCTCGAACGTGGTGCCGTCAGGCAGTTCGCCGCGGCTATCGATCGGCTGGTCGTCGACCTCGGTGCGCCATCGACCAAGCACGTCGTAGTTCTCCAGGCCAAAGCCCAAGGGATCGATCCGGCTATGGCACGACGCGCAGGTCGGGTTGCTGCGGTGCTGCTCCAACCGCTCGCGGAGTGACTGGGGATCGAGCCCTTCGTGATCTTCTTCCAGCTCCGGCACGTCGGGTGGCGGCGGCGGCGGTGGCGTGCCAAGGATCGTCTCCAGCACCCACTTCCCCCGCAGCACGGGACTGGTGCGGTGCGGATACGAAGAGACCGCCAGCACGCCGGCCATCCCCAATAGACCACCGCGATTACTGTCTTCGGGCAGTTCCGCGCGACTCGGTTGCTCGCGAAATTCTCCGCGGATTCGATAGTGCCGCGCGAGCCGGCGATTGGCATAGGTGAAGTCGGAGTCGAGCAAGTTCAGCAGTGAAAGGTTCTCGGTCACGATCTCCTGAAAAAACAGCACCGGCTCGTACTTCATGCCGCCTTCCAGTTCGGAGTCGTAACGGCCCACCGACTCGTCCGGCTTAAAGCCGCGGCCCAACTCGCGCGTGCCGAGCCACTGTTCAATGAAGCTCTGCGCGAACTGGCGAACTTTCTCTTCGTTGTCATTGCCGCGCCGGCGGCGCCGGCGGCCGCGGTCCTCGTCGCTCTCGCTCTCGCCGCCGAGCATCCGAATCACCTGCTGCTGGAGCACTTCCTCGTCCTGCAGCTTTCCCTGCTCGGCCACGCGGAACAGCTCGTCGTCCGGCATGGTTCCCCACAGAAAATAGGAGAGTCGCGATGCCAGTTCAAAGTCGCCGACCAGCCGTTGCTGCGAGTCGGGATTCGGCGCCTCAATACGAAACAGAAAGTGCGGCGAGATCAGCACGGCCTCCAGTGCGAACTGCATGGCCACGTCGTACGACTGATCCCGCTCGTAAGCATTGCGGAACAGCGCCAGGTAGGGATCGAGCTCGCCTTCATCCACGGGGCGGCGGAACGCCCGGGGTAGGAACTCATCGAGCACATCGCGGGCGGCTTCTTCGGGCGTGGTATCTTCGTCCGGCTCGGCCGTAAGGAAGCGGCGGCGCGCGCGGGGATCGGAGAATGCATAGCCGAGCGCCGACCGGGCGGCTTCGAGATACTTCTCCGCGTGGATCGGCGAGATGAACAGCGTCTCGGCCGCGTTGTCAAAGCCTTCGCCGCCGGCGCCGTCGACCGGCAGCCCCTGGCCGGCGTCGACGTGAATGTCGAGCAGCTCGCGGATCGTCGCTCCGTACTCGCTGCGATTCAATCGCCGCAGCGGCGCGGGACCGGGCGAGATGCCGTCGTCGCAGGCGGCCTGGCGGAGCGTCGTCTCGATCCAGTCCGCGGCGGCGACCCGCAACTCCGTCGTGGGCGTCGATTCCGCTTCAAGCGGCGGCATCTCGCCGTTGCGCACCCGGGTGAGGATCTTGTTCCAGGTTTCCGGTTCGGCGACGATCTTTTCGAGGGAGGTAAACTCCGCCAGATCGAGCTCCGCCTCGGCGACGATGCCCTGGTGGCAATCGAGACAGTACTGCGTGAGAAACTCGGGCGCGTCGAAGGCCTCGGCGGCGGATACGGCTGGAGCTTCCGGCTCGGGCGGCCGGCCCGGCTCGTCGGCGCGCAGCGAGGCCGCAGTCAGTGACAGCACGGTCAGCAGATAGACGGATCGAGAGCGCAACATCGTCAATTTAACACCGCTAGGAGGGCAAAGTTGTGCGGGGGGAGGGTCGCCTCTCAGGGTAACAGAACGGGGCGGAATCGCCAAATATCCTCTCCACGCCCAGCACCAGCTCCAACTCCTGTGCCATCCACAACTTACGATCCAAGTAGGGTCCACGGTGCGGACCATCGCTTTGTTAGGTGTTTTCAACCTCTCGTCGCAGCCGACGGGTGCCACTTTTGCAACGCGCCTTTAAGGGGGGCCCCATGTTTCGTTGAAAAAGGTTCCTCCCCCGTGCTTGTATACAAGTGCGAACTGCTGGAGTTTTGCAACGGCCCGTTTTGAATTGTGTTGAAAAAGTCAGGCCGTCTGCGTCAGGTGCCGCACCTCACTTTTGAACCCTGCACGATGGTCCAATTCGTTGCCTCTTTAGTGTTAAAACACTGAATTTCAACCGCTGGAAAGGTCTGATGGAATCGCGCCCGCTAAATCGCCAGGGTTCCGGGAAATGCGGTAATCACTGGAAACCTGGGATATCCGCGGGCCACCCCCTACAGACTACTTCCAGCGAATTATACCGATCGCCCGAATTATTTCAACCATTTTTTTGAGTCTCGCCTGCGAAACGCCTGTAAAACGGTGTCCGACACCGTTAACTATTGCCGGCGGCTCGGGTGGGTAGAATTGCACAGCTCGCGGAGCGAGTCACGCCCGCGACAGCATCACGGGTGTTCTCGCCGCGGCGGCCATCAAGCGAGCGATGTCGAGCGATCTAACGCGAACCGTCGTCGCTCCCCTTTCCCAACCCGCTGGACACTGTAGTACCATAACGGCTCGCGAGCGCTGACCCGCCGAAGTTCGGCGAGGCGGGCCGCACGACACCTGGGCCACGGCATGACTCCCGATCGTACTCAAACGCAGAGCACTGAGCAGTCGCATCGGGCGCAGGAATTGAGCCGTTCCCGTACGCGGCCGCCGACCGAGGTGCCTGGCCTGGACGCCGAGCGGTTTCTCGGAGCCGGGGCCTACGGCGAAGTCTGGGTGGCGCTCGACCGAAATACGGGTCGCCGGGTGGCGATTAAGTTTTATGCCCATCGCGGCGGGCTGGACTGGTCGCTGCTTTCGCGCGAGGTCGAGAAACTGGTGTTTCTCTCGGCCGACCGGTACGTGGTGCAGTTGCTCGACGTCGGCTGGAGTGCCGATCCGCCCTACTACGTGATGGAGTACATGGAGAACGGGTCGCTGGACGACTGGCTCCGTTCGCAGGGCCCGCTGCCGCGCGTGACCGCGGTATCGATGTTTCGCGAAGTGGCCATCGGGCTGGTGCACGCCCACGGCAAGGGCGTGCTGCACTGCGACTTGAAGCCAGCCAACGTGCTGCTCGATCAGGACGGCCGACCCCGGTTGGCCGACTTCGGTCAGTCGAGGCTGTCGCACGAGCAAAAGCCGGCCCTGGGCACGCTGTTCTACATGGCGCCCGAGCAGGCCGATCTCAAAGCGGTGCCGGACGCCCGCTGGGACGTCTACGCCTTGGGCGCACTCTTGTACAACATGCTCACCGGCTCGCCGCCGCATCGCGATCCGGCGGCACTGGATACCATCGAGTCGGCCAACACGCTCGAAGAGCGGCTGCAGCGCTACCGGCAATCGATCGAGACGGCGCCTCCGCTCACGGAACATCGTCAGGTGGCCGGCGTCGACCGGGCCCTTGCCGAAATCGTCGACCGCTGCCTGGCCGTCAATCCGCAGCGCCGCTATCCGAACGTTCAGGCGGTGCTCGATGCGCTGGATGCCCGCGAAGCTCGCCGCGCGCGGCGGCCGCTAGTCGTGCTGGGAATGATCGGACCGGCACTGTTGATGTTGATCATGGGCCTGGCCGCCTGGAGCGGCGTGGAGACCATTATTCGCCAGTCTGAGCGCGCCCTGACCGAACGCGTCCTCGAGAGCAATCTGTTCGCGGCCCAGTACGCGGCCAAGGCGGCCGCCAACGACTTGGACCGCCGCTTTCTTGCCGTCGAGCAGGTGGCCTCCGATCCGGAGGCGCGCGAGTTGCTACGCGAGCTTTTGGCCAATCCTGAGCTGGCCGACATGCGCGAGCGGCTTAACGATCCGGCGGTGGACGACGAGGACCTTCGCGATGCCTTCCGGCTGCACCCGGCCCGGCAGGCGCTGCAGCGCCGACTGGAAGCGCTGCACGACGACAAGACCCTGGTCGACGTGGCGAGTTGGTTTGTGAACGACCCGCGCGGGTTGCAGGTCGCTCGGGCACCGAGCAACGACACGATCGCCCGGAACTATGCGTGGCGCACCTACTTCCACGGGCAGAGCAAAGATCGCCCGGAAGGCTGGCGTCCCACGAACGGAGAGCACATCGAGCAGACGTCGCTGTCGGCGGTTTTTCGCAGCCGCGCCTCTGGCCGCTGGATCATCGGCGTCTCCGCTCCCATTTACGCGGCCGACGGCGAGTTTCTCGGCGTGGTGGCGCTGACTGGCGACGTCGGCGACGACTTCGGCGTGCGGCTCTCCGACCAGGAAGAGGAACCCGCGCAGCGCAACAACGAACAATTCGCCGTGCTTGTCGACCGGCGGACGGGCGGACTCATTCTGCAGCATCCGCTGTTCGACCGGCTGATGGAAAACGGCCAGCGTCTGCCCGACCACTTCGAGAACTACCGCGTCACCGCTGAGCACCTTCCGATCGGAGCGGGCGTTACGCCGGCCAAGGTGAACTACCGCGACCCGCTTGCGGAGGACGCCAGCGGCGGCGACTACCGGCGCGACTGGCTGGCCGAGATGGCGCCGGTCACCGTCCGCGGCGAAGAGTCCGGGCTGATGGTGATTGTCCAGGAAACTAAGGATCACGCCATCGGGCCGACGCTCGATCTGCTCAAGTCCAGCCTGTTGACGATCGGGCTGATCGCGCTGGGCGTCGTGGCGGCCGTGCTGACTTTGTTGTGGGGTTTCGTGGCGCGAGCCTTGGCCGGCGAACCGGCCTCGCGATCCGGCAGTAACGGGGCGATGAGCGAAATCACTCCGGCCGAAAGCCTGGCGACGGTCAGCCTCACGCGTCGTTAACGGGAAGCGGGGTTCGGGGTTCGGGGCGCGGGGTTCTCGCGATAAGCAGCCAGTCCTATTTCCCGCAACCTTGCGCTGTTGGAATAGTAAACCACTCACCTGAATCAAGGCGAAGGAAGCGGCGTGGCCGATCTGATCGCCCAAGGCAAATCTCCGCGACACCGTTGGCGGCGCCGGCTGCCCCAGGGGGAGTCCGTCACCCTGGGGCGCGGTCCCGGGGCGTTCGCCGCCGACTGGGACGAGTGGATCTCGCGGCAGCACGCCGAGATCTGCTGGCGCGGCGGAGTGCTGCACGTCCGCAAGCTGCCGGCCGCGCGCAACCCGATCTTCGTCCAAGGCAATGAGCAGGAGAGCTTTCAAATCCGGCCCGGGGAGCACTTCGTCGTCGGGGAGACGAGCTTCACCCTGGCCGACGATCGAGTGAATGTGGCGCCCGGTGCCCGGCCGCCGGTGCGCGAACAGACCTTCAGTGCGCAGTACCTGCAACAGCTTCAGTATCGCAACGCCCAAGCCCGGATCGACATGCTGGGACGCATGCCGGAAGTGATCCTCGGGGCGGCCAGCGACACGGAGCTGATCGTGCGGATGATCAACATGCTGCTGGCGGGCATTCCCACGGCAGGCGCCGTGGCCCTGGTGCGCGTGGAGCTGGACGGGCGGGAGCAGCCGATCGAGGTGCTGCACTGGGACCGGCACTTGATCGCCGCCGGAGATTTTCAGCCCAGCGAGCACCTGATCCGCGAAGCCGTCTCGCGCCGCGAGAGCGTGCTGCACCTGTGGAGCGAAGGGAGCGAAGCGCCGTTCACCGCGCACGAGGGCATCGACTGGGCCTTCTGCACGCCGGTGTTGGGAGAAGCCTGCCCCGGCTGGGCCGTCTATGTGGCAGGCAGCGTTTCGCGCCGGCCGACGGACGAGACGCCGTCGACCGATCCGACCGACTTGCGTGACGACCTGAAGTTTACGGAAGTTGCCGCGGCCACGCTGGCCTCGCTGCGCCAGGTCCGCCAACTGGAGCGGCGGCACGCCGGGCTGAGCCAGTTCTTTTCGCCCATCGTGCTCGATGCCCTGGCGGACGAGGACCCCAGTGTGGTGCTGGCGCCGCGCGAGACCGAAGTGACGGTCCTGTTCTGCGACCTGCGGGGATTCGCTCGCGAGTCGGAAAAGTCCGCCGGCGACCTGATGGGGCTGCTCAAGCGGGTCAGCCAGGCGCTGGGGGTCACGACGCACCAGATCCTCGAGCATGGCGGCGTGGTCGGCGACTTTCAGGGCGATGCCGCGATGGGCTTCTGGGGCTGGCCGCTCGCGCAGGAGGATGCGGCGGTGCGCGCCTGCCGTGCGGCGCTGGCCATCCGCAAAGAACTCGAAGCTGCCTCGCAGCGGCGCGGCGATCTGGCGGATTTTCAGATGGGATTAGGCATCGCCACCGGCCAGGCCGTCGCCGGCAAGATCGGCACCGTCGACCAGGTGAAGGTCACCGTCTTCGGCCCGGTGGTGAACCTCGCCTCGCGGCTGGAGGGCATGACGAAGATCGTGCGGGCGCCGATCCTGTTGGACGAAGCAACCGCCAGTCGCGTGCGTTCGCAAACAGCAGCTAATGAAATGCGCTGCCGCCGCCTGGCCGTGGTGCGGCCGGCCGGCATGGAGTCGGCCGTGGAGGTGAACGAGCTATTACCTGGCGAGCGCGACTTTCCCGCGCTAACCGGCGAGCACCTGGCCGCGTATGAAGCGGCGCTGGACGCCTTCCAGTCCGGCGACTGGTCCGGCGCGTTCGAGCTGTTGCACCGCGTGCCGGCCGAGGACCGCGCCAAGGACTTCCTCACCGGCTACATCGCCCAGCACCACCGCACCCCGCCCGCCGATTGGCAAGGGTTTATCCGGCTGGCAAGCAAGTCGTAGTGAGTAGGGTCTGCAGTGCGGACCGATGAGGCGGATCGTGGCACAGACATTCCTGTCTGTGCTAATCCCCTCCACCCAAGGGTCAAAGCTGCACGGCGGTACGATCTCGCGGTGGCACCCGCGCTTGCCCCTCCGCGACAACCTGGACGCTGCAATGCACAGACAGGAATGTCTGTGCCACCATTCGGTAAGAGATGGTCCGCACAACGGAACCTACTCAGACTCGGGTGCCACGCGCCAGCAGCTCTCGCAGATGTGTCTCCACGCAGCCGGCCAGGATGCCGGGGTTGTAGCCGCCTTCCAGCACGCTTACGACGCGGCCCTGCGAATACTCCGCGGCGACTTCCAGCACGCGCTGCGTCAGTTCGGCGAAGTCTTCCGTCTCCAGGCCGAGTGAGCCGATGGGGTCGTCGCGGTGGCTGTCGAAGCCGGCGCTGATCAGCACCAACTGCGGCCGCACGCGCCGGGCGATCTCTTCCAGATTTCGCGCGAACAGCTCGTGATATCGCTCGCGCGACGTGCCGAACTCGACCGGCACGTTGAGCGTGGTGCCCTGGCCCTCGCCGGCGCCGGTCTCGTTGGCCTCGCCCGTGCCGGGGTAGAAGGGCCAGCGGTGGATCGAGAAGAAGCCGACCCGCGGGTCTTCGTAGAAGATGTCCTGCGTGCCGTTACCGTGGTGGACGTCCCAGTCGACGATCAGCACTCGGTCCAGGTCCAGCCGGTCGGTGGCCAGCCGCGCACCCAGGGCGATGCTGTTGAACAGGCAGAAGCCCATCGCTTCGGAGCGCAAGGCGTGATGCCCGGGCGGTCGCACCAGGCACAGCGCACGCCGATCTTCGCCGGCAACGACCCGCCGCACCGCGTCGCACACGGCTCCGACCGCCAGCCGGGCCACGTTATACGACGCCGGGCTGACCACCGTGTCCATCTCGATCCGTCCGCCGCCGATCCGGGCCAGCTCTCGCACACCCCGGGCATAGTCCAGATCGTGCACCAGCGCCAGTTCTTCGTCGGTCACCGGCTCCCAGGTGTGCCGACCGCAACGCGTCTCCAGCTTGGTCCGCTCGAGGTGCCGGGCCACCTGCCGCAGCCGGTCGGCCCGTTCGGGGTGTTGTCCGGTGTCGTGATCGAGAAAGCGGGGGTCGTAGTACAGTAGCGTCATGCAAGGGCTCGGTCGATCGTGTGGAGCGGGGGCGTTTCGCAGCGATGGCGACAGTTCTGACGGCGGTCGCAAGCCGTCTGCCGAGCGGGCGTGGTCTTAGTCTAGAGGACACTGTCGCCGGGGAAAATCGGGCCACCGCGAGAGGTGAAAACGCAGATTCGGCCCGATTTGGCGGGCGGACCGGCCCGGCATATAATGAATGGAGCCGATCCGCGCTGTGCGTCGGGCGGCGTATCGGACTTTTCACGCGGGGCTTTTCTCGCCGGAATGAGCGCTGAGGGAGCGAAACTCCCCCTGGCGGCGACTTCTCAACGTGTTCGGCGATTCGACGAAACTGCAAAGCGGAACGGAGTACGATCGGATGATTGATCGCCCCCTACGCGGCCGGACCTATTCTCTCCGAGCCGCCATTTGTGCCGCGATGCTGCTGGTCGCCGCAGCCGCACCGGCAGTGTACGCTCAGCCGCCGTACGAAACGGTGCCCTTCGATCCGAATGTGTTGGGCCAGCACCGGTTTCAGGTGTCGAGGATCATGGGCATGCCCTCGCTGAGCGACGCCGATAGGCAGGTGTTGCGGGAATATCTGGAGTTATACGTGTTCGGCAAGATGGCCCAGACCGATCCGCGAAACCTGGGCGAGTTGGCCGAAGACCGGCTCGCTTTTCAGAATACACTGCTTGATCGAGCGGAGAATGGTCCGGTCCGCAATGAGTTGAATCGTCTCACGGCCGGGAAGATGAGAGAGTTTGTCGAGAAGAATTTCCATCCAGCCACGCGCTACAATGCGGCGTTGATCCTGGCAAACATCGACCAGACCAAGGCGCCGGACTTTCGTACTCCGCCGGTGCCGCTGCCGGACGCCACGCGGTATCTGCTCAGTGGCATCCTGATGGCCGACCAGTTCCAGAGTGGCCGGCCGGTGGACGACTACCTGAAGGCGGCCGCCTTGGTGGGGCTGCAGCGTCATGCCAAGTTGAACATACCCGACGCCACCAAAAGCGAGCTGAGCAGCGCGGCTGTGCAACTGCTCAGCCAGAGCGATCCGCCGGGCGATCGCAGTGCGGCCGCGCACCTGTGGATGCGGCGGCAGGCGGTTGAGATCCTGGCCGCGCTCGGGCAGCCCGGCACTGGAAACGCCGCTTACAACGCCCTGCTCTCGGCCGTGAACGAACAGTCGTCGCCGCTCTGGTTCCGCCAGGCAGCCGCGTCGGCGATCGGGCGGCTCACATTCCCGCAGGATGCCGGTCTGGACGGGGCCGCCTTAGCCGCCGCGCTCGGCCGGCTGGCAGTCGCAGCCTGCGATGCTGAAGCCGCCCCGGCGGGGCAGACGCCGGACCAGTTGTCCGACCAGATGCTCGTCACGCGGCGGCGACTCGGCGCCGGATTGCACAGCGTGCAGCAGGGGCTGGCCGCCGCGGCGAAGCTCGCGCCGCAGAACCAGGACATCTCCAAGCTCCAGCAGCCCACCACGCAACTGCTGGAGACGTTGACCGACACGACGACCGACGACGCAACGATCGCTCCGCAGATCGCCCAGAAGCGTTCGCAATTGCAGTCGGCGCTTTCCTCGCTGCAGCCGGCCGGCGCCGCTGGCGCCACTTCCCAAGCGGGCGCCAACACCTCCGCAACTGGCGGCGTCAATTAGCTGCAAAGAATCCAGCTACGGGCGCACAGACAAGAATGTCTGTGCCACGTGGATTTACTCCCTCGCCCCTCCGGGGAGAGGGGTGGGGAGAGGGGGGTTAAGCGTTTCCATTGCATCGGCTGAATTCTCACGAATCCAGCTACGGGCGCACAGACAAGAAAGTCTGTGCCACGTGGATTTGCTCCCTCGCCCCTCCGGGGAGAGGGCTGGGGAGAGGGGGTTGTGCGTTTTCATTGCTTCGGCTGAATTCTGACGAATCCAGCCTGCGCGCACAGACAGGAATGTCTGTGCCACGTTATCATTTACAGCCACCTGCTAATATAGCCACCTGCTAAACATTTCCTCCCGCGCCGCGTCCAATCTACGCTGCCCTCTCCATTGAAACACCACGAGGTCGCCCCATGTCACAACTCAATCGCCGATTGTTTCTCGGCTCTGCCGCCGCGCTGACGGGGGCCGCCGCGCTGACGGGGGCCGCCGCGCTGACGGGGGCTAGCCTTGCCGTCGCCCAGGAAGGCGAGCTGCCCGAGGGCGTCGATCCGGACAAGCCCGGCCGCACGCCGCGGACCAAGTTCGCCGTCAATGTGGAGATGTGGTGGACACGCCTGCCGTTTCTCGATCGCGTCCGCCAGGCGGCGGCGCTGGGTTTTCCCGGCATCGAGCTGTGGCCCTGGCGCGACAAAGACGTCGACGCGCTGGCCGACCTGTCGCAGGAGCTAGGTATCCAGATTATCCAGTTCACTGCCTGGGGCTTTACGCCCGGCATGAACGATCCCAAGAACCACGACGACTTCGTCCAGGAGATCCGCGAGAGCTGCCAGGTGGCGAAGAAGCTCAACTGCCCCATGATGACGGTCGTCGGAGGCAATGACGTCCGCGGCATGACACAGGACGAGATGCACGCCAACATCATCACCGCGCTGAAGCGGGCAGCGCCGATCGCCGAGGAAAACGAGGTGATGCTGATCCTCGAGCCGATGAACATCCGCGTCGATCACAAGGGGCACTGCCTGTACGGCAGCCCGGATGCGATACGAATTTGCCAGGAGGTCGACTCGCCGATGGTGAAGATCAACTGGGACCTGTACCACATGCAGATCAGCGAGGGCGATCTGTGCGGCCGCCTGCGCGACGGCTGGGACCAGGTTGGCTACTTGCAATTGGCCGATCATCCCGGGCGCAACGAGCCTGGCACCGGCGAGATCCACTACAACCGCGTGCTCGAGGAAGCCCATCGGCTGGGCTATCGCGGCTACGTCGGGTTGGAGTGCCGCCCGAAAGAGGATGAGCTTAGCGCCGCCCGGGCCGTCGCCCGCGCTGACGTGTGGTAGGCGAAAATCACCGGCGACGTCGGAAGACCCGCTTGGTCTCGCGCAGGGCTTCGCCCAGCCGATCGACCTCTTCCAGCGTGTTGTAGAAGTAGAAGCTGGCCCGGCAACTGGCGCCGATGCCCAGCCGCTCGTGCAGCGGCTGCGTGCAATGGTGGCCGGCGCGGATCGCCACGCCGTAGCGGTCGACCACCTGCGCCACGTCGTGGGCATGAATCCGGTCGATCGTGAAGCTGACGATGCCCGTCTTGTGCGCCAGATCCGGCCCGAGAATCCGCACGTCGCCCACCTCGGCCAGCACGTCGTGGGCGTGGGCCACCAGCAGGGCTTCGTACTGGTGAATCGCCTCGAGGCCGACCGCGCTTAAGTAGTCGACGGCCGTGCCCAGGGCGATGGCCGGGGCGATCGGCGGCGTGCCGGCTTCGAATTTGGCGGGCAGCTCGGCCGGCGTGAAGCGATCGAGCTTCACTTCGTTGATCATGCTGCCGCCACCGAGAAACGGCGGCATGGCCTCGAGCAGTTCCCGCTTTCCGTACAAGACGCCAATGCCGCTGGGCCCCACCATCTTGTGCCCGCTGAAGGTGAGGAAATCGACGTCCAGCGCCGTCACGTCGACCGGCATCCGGGGCACTTGCTGCGCGGCGTCGACCAGCACCACCGCGCCCACCGCGTGCGCCCGGGCGATGATCGTCTCCAGCGGATTGACGGTGCCCAGCACGTTCGAAACGGCGGTAATGGCCACCAGCCGGGTGCGATCGGTGAGCAGCCCGTCGAGTGCGTCCAGTTCCAAGAGGCCGTCGTCAGTGATGGGGATGTGCCGCACCACGGCGCCGGTCCGCTCGGCAAGCTGATGCCAGGGCACCAGGTTGCTGTGATGCTCCATCACGCTCAGCAGGATCTCGTCCCCGGCGCGGAGGTTGGCATCTCCCCAACTGCGCGCCACGGTGTTGATGCCGGCAGTCGTGCCGGAGGTGAAGATCACCTGCTCGGCCGACGGGGCATTGACAAACGCGCGGATCTTCTCCCGCGACTGCTCGTAAAGATCGGTGCACCGCTCGCTCAAGTAATGGATGCCGCGATGCACGTTGGCGTAGTCGTGCTCGTAGAGGTGAACGATGGCTTCGATCACCTGCCGCGGACGCTGCGTGCTGGCGGCGTTGTCCAGAAACACCAGCGGCTTGTCGCCGTGAATTCGCTGCGCGAGGATGGGAAAGTCCGCCCGGAGACCGACTACGTCCAGCGGCATCGTTTCGGGAAGCGTGACCATCATGCCTCCTCGCCCGATTGCGACTGGTCGGATTGGCCGTCGTTCTGGTCGCCGGATTGCCCATTGCCGACGGGCGAATGCACGGCCGTCTGTAACACGCGCCACGGCAGCAGGCAGCACTTCTGGCGGTTGGGCGTCAGGCGGGGGCCGTAGAGCGAAAGCATGTCTTGAGCCGAGAACTGCTTGACGTCTTCGGCAGTCTTTCCGTCCATCTGCTCCAGCAGCATGGAGGTCGACGCCTGGCTGATGCAGCAGCCCTCGCCGTCGAAGTAGATGCAGTCGATCTTGCCCTGGTCGCCCAATTCCAGCTCGATGCGCACGACGTCCCCGCACAGCGGATTGCGATCTTCATGCGTGTGGGTGGCATGTTCGCAATGCCCGCGGTGGTAGGGATCTTCGTAATGATCCAGGATGCGGTCCTGGTAGAATTCGTCCTGCTGGCTGGCCATAATCGCTCGCTGCGGCGTGGCTGGAGGGAGGCCTACGGAGGCCCACGCGGCTATCTCTCTAGTCTACGAGTGGCCCCAGGGTCCGACAAGACGCGGTGATTGGCGCATTAAACGCATCGCGACTTTTCCCCTGCGAGACGGTCTTAAGGAAGCTTGGTTGGCACGGACACTCCGGGGCAGTTTCTGAATTTTCACGAATTCAGCTACGCACAGGAAGGAATGTCTGTGCCGATCAAAAGTCCCGCAGGATCTCCTGGGCGGCATTGCGGCCGCAGGCGCCCATCACGCCGCCGCCGGGATGACTGGCCGCGCCGCATAGATAAAGCCCACGCAGCGGCGTGCGATGGTCGGCCCAGCCGGCGACGGGGCGCATCATGAACAACTGGTGCGTTGACATGGCCCCCTGCATGATGTTGCCGCCCGTCAGGCGATACGTGCGCTCCAGATCGAGTGGGCTGAGCACCTGGCGGTGAAGCACTGCGCCGGGCACGTTCGGCGCGTATGCGGCCAGCACCTCGAGGCAGCGATCAGCGAACGCCTCCTTGCGGGTGTCCCAGTCGCCCTCGGCCAGCTTGTACGGCGCGTACTGCACGAACATCGACAGGATGTGCCGGCCCGGCGGGGCGATTGTCCGATCGACGCTGGTCGGCATCGTCAGTTCGAGAATCGGCTCGTGGCTCGGCCGACCGTACTTGGCGTCGTCGTAGGCGCGTTCCAGGTAGTCGAGTGTCGGCGAGATGTGCATTGTGCCGTGATGATGCGGCGCGATGCCGTCCGAGGGCACGCAAGTGAACTGCGGAGGCTCGGACAGCGCCAGGTTGATTTTGGCCGACGCGGAAGCGTAGTCGATCCGCGCCACCGCCTCGCGAAAGTTCCGCGGCAGCGCCTCGGGCGGGAGCATCCGCTCGAACGTCCAATGGGCGTCGACGCTCGAGGCCACAATGTCCGCGCTGAGTACCGCCCCATCGGAGGTCTCCACCCCGACCGCTCGCTCGCCTTCGGTCAGGATACGCCGCACTTCGACTTCGCGGCGGATGTCGACGCCCATATCTTTGCACGCCGAGGCGATCGAGTCGGACAGCGCGCCCATGCCCCCCTGTACGTATCCCCAGACGCCGCGTGCGCCGCCGGCTTCGCCCAGCACGTGATGCAGCAGCACGTAGGCGCTGCCGGGCGAACTGATCGACGTAAAGGCCCCGATGATCGCATCGGTGGCCAGCGTGGCCTTGAGTGCATCGGTTTCGAACCAGCGATCGAGGATCGGCCGCGCCGCGCCGAGCAGCAGCTCGATCGCCTCGGGCAGATCGTCGCCCAAGCTCCCCAGCGACTCCCACATCGCCCACAGCTTCTTGCCGTCGCGCATCCGCTTGCCGATATTCCGCCGCCGCCACGCTTTGGACAGCGGCAGTGGATCCGGCGCGGTTTGCATCATGGCCGGTTCGACCGCCTGGGCGACGCGGTCCAGCATCGCTTCGTAGCGGGGAAATGCTTCGGCGTCGCGGACGCTGAACTTTTCGATCTCCCGCCGGCATAGCGCCGCATCCGGACCGAGCAACAGACTGCGGCCGTCGGGCAGCGGCGTGAAGCTCGACGGATTGCGGGGCAGGATCGTCAGGCCGTACTGTTTCAGCCGCAGCTCGCGAGTGATCGCCGGCAAGAACAGACTGATCACGTACGCGGCCGTGGAGACCTTGTAGCCGGGCCACAGCTCCTCGGTGGCGGCGGCCCCGCCCAGCACGCCGCGGCGCTCCAGCACGCACACCCGCTTGCCGGACTTGGCCAGGTAGGCCGCACAGACCAGGCCGTTATGACCGCCGCCGATAATTACGGCGTCGAAGCGAGTATTCCTTTCGGCATTCACCGGCGGTATCCTTTCGCGGTAGATGTGCGTCAAAAGCCATGCTGTCAATTTGTGCAGTCGACGAAGGTGCCGCTATTTAACACGCCGCGCGGGCGTGAACAAGGCGACTTTCCCGCCGGCTTTGCCACGGCGCGACGAGCGCAGCTCGGCGATCCGGCCAACCCCTATCGAGACCCTTCCATGGCCACCAAAGTGAAGAAGTCCTGGCAGGAGAAGCTGGCCGACAGCAAGGACCTGCCGAAGGTCGAGACAATCACCGGGCGGATGCGACAAAAGTGGGGAGCCGGCACGGTGGTCATTCCCACCCCGCTGGAGGTCGACGCCGCCATGCGCAAGGTTCGCAAGGGCCGACTCATCACGATTAACGAGCTGCGCGAATACTTCGCCGCGCAGCACGGGGCGACGATCGGCTGCCCCATGACCACCGGCATCTTCGCCTGGATCGCGGCGCACGCGGCCGACGAAGCGGAGCAGCAGGGCCGCCGCCGGATCACGCCCTACTGGCGCACTCTCAAGTCCGGCGGCGAGTTGAATGCGAAGTATCCCGGCGGCATAGACAAACTTCGCACGCGGCTGGAGGCCGAAGGCCACCGCGTGATCCAAAAGGGCCGGCGGTACTTCGTCGCCGATTACGCCCAATCACTGGCGCGGCTGGGTTAAGGAAAAAATGGGACTGGCTGCTTATCGCAATTCGCGGGAAAGACATCTGAACGCGCGACAGCGGCGACTAGTTGCCTGTCCCATTTCCGACGTGCAACTGCGGCTGCCGCTCACAGCAGATGCCGGGCTTTGATCTCCAGGTATCGGTTGACCAGCGGCGCGGCGAGCTGCTCGGGAAAGACGTCGAGGCTGAGCACGCCTTTGGCGGTCAAGTCGGTGAGGACCTGGTGCCGCCAGGTGAGAATGTCCGCCGCGGCCGCCGCGCGGAACAGACTATGCTCTTCATTGCGAGGGGCCTCGACCGCGTCGAACAGTCGCCGATCGCGCAGTAACACGCCCAGCGGAAGGTGCCGGCCTGCCAGCCGCGCCAGATACCGCTCGATCTGCCGGGCGTTGACCTCGTCGATCACGCTGGTGACCAGCACCACCAGCGTGCGCTTATGACACTTCGTGCCGAGATAGAGGAAGGCCTCGTCGTAGCGCGACTCCACCATCCGGCAGAAGCGGTCGTGCGAGGCGTGCAGCAGGCGATTCATCTGCGGCATGCCGCCGCGGGGCGGCAAATAGCTGTGGATCTCGTCGGAGAAGGCGAGCCAGCCCACCTGATCCCCCTGCCGCAGCGCGACGTAGCTGAGCATCAGCATGGCGTTGAGCGAGTGATCGAGCAAGCTGAGGCCTTCCGCCTCGTTGGCCATCATGCGGCCGCAGTCGACCAGAAACACGATCCGCTGGCTCTGGTTCGCCTGAAAGTCCTTGACCGTGAGCTTGTTCCGCCGCGCGGTGCTGCGCCAGTCGATGTGTTTGTAATTGTCATCGTGCGTGTAGTCCCGCAGCCGTTCGAATTCGTTGTCTTGGCCGATGCGCCGCGTGCGGCGGACGCCCATCAGGCTGAGGCGATTGGTGCGCGCGAGCGCCGCATACTCCGACAACTGGTGCATGTCCGGATAGACGCTCACGTGCGACCGGCAGGGCAGCACGATCTGCCGCTGCCACAGTCCCCAGCGGCTGCGGGCGCGGAGGTGCGTGTGCGACAGGGCGAAGGCACCGCGGCGACGCGGCTTCATCCGCACTTCGACGGTCGCTCGGCTGACCGGATCGAGGCGGATGGTGAACTCCTCGGGCGAGGGTTCGAGGTCTTGCGGAATGCCGTCTCGGACGCGGACGACACGGCTCAACCGGCCGCGATGGCTGATCGTCAACTCCGCCCGGTGCGGCTTGCCCAGCGAGGCGATGGCGCCCACTTCGCGCTGGGCGGAAAAGCTGCCGGCGGGCGGAAGCGAGACGAGATCGATCAGCGCCACGACGATGACGGCCGCGTCGATCAGCAGGGTCGCCAACAGCAATTCCGGCAGCAGCACGCCGATCGACAGCACCGCCGGCACCACCGCCAGCCAGATCAGCGGCCGGTGCGGGTAAATACGGGCGAAGCCGGCCAGGGCCGCCAGCGCCGCCGCCACCGCGGCCAGTATCCACAATACGGTCACAGCCGGGGAACCTCCACGCTGCCGATCAGCGACGTGAGCAGCTCGTCGACCTGGTGACCTTCGACTTCCGCTTCCGCCGTGAGGATCACGCGGTGACGCAGGGCGGGTAGCGCGATCTGCACGACGTCGTCCGGCACGGCGTAGTCCCGGCCGGCAAAGGCCGCCAGCGTGCGCGACGCCTGCACCAGGGCAATGCCGGCGCGAGGCGACGCGCCCAGGTGAAACTGCGGCCAGCGGCGCGTCCGGCGGACGATCTGGTTGATGTAGTCGATGAGCCGGTCGTCGATGCGAATCGAGTTGCAGGCGTTCATCACCTCGACGACTTCCTCCGGCGTAGTGATTGTCTGCAGCTCTTCCGCCAGACGGCGGTCCAGGTCGGCCTGTTTGCCGTGCTGCTTCAGCACGCGGGCCTCCTCTTCGGCCGAGGGGTAATCGGCGACCACCTTAAACATGAAACGGTCGAGCTGCGCTTCAGGAAGGTTGTACGTGCCCTCGGACTCGATCGGGTTTTGCGTGGCCAGCACGAGAAACGGCCGCTGCAGCTTGTGCGCGGTGCGGTCGACCGTGACGCGGTACTCCTGCATGATCTCCAGCAGCGCGGCGTGCGTCTTG
>JBBDJB010000012.1:0-176963 GCA_040880125.1 Pirellulales bacterium
GCTTTGCTCCGAACTTGGCGAGGTTGAAAAACGCCACGACGGCGTTTTTCAACAGACCGCTAGGCGGTGTCGCCCGCGAAATCGAGCCGCAGGACCTGCTTGTCCGCGTCGCATAGGGAAGGAGCATGTCGGGCGGTGATGCGCACGCCGTCGGCCAGCCCGATGGTGTCGCCGTCTTTGATCGCTCCATGCTTGTCGATCTGATAGTGGGCGACGTTGTAGACGTTCTCCACCAGCCGCTGCGGTTGGCCGGCGTAACCAGCAACCTCCAACTCCTCCCGCCCCAAGGCCTCCAAGCCGGTAGTGAAGAGCACGAGCGACCCGTCCGGCTGCGCCTGGACGCGGAAATCCACCCACAGGTAAAGCGGCAGATGCTGGCGGGTCATCTCTCCCGCCAGCTTGGAGAATGCCTCCACGTCGTGCACCAGCCGACTCGGTCCCCAGACGATGCCTGCCGCATCGGAGGTTCGCGCCACGACGGACGTCAGTCGCGTCAGTCGCATGCTCTTATCGATCTCGCTACGGCCCTCGTCCAACAGCGTGATCAGCAGATGGGTCTGGTGATCGCGCATCGCCTCGGTCGCACCAGGCCAGTACCAGGCCGCCTCGCAGGGCCCCTCGATCTGCGTCCACGGAATCGGCATTGGCACCTGTGTGACGGCAGCCGCCGCGTCGTCAAAGCTGAGCGTGGCCACTCGCGGACCGCTATTGGAAAGATTCGGCGGCGGAAGATCCGGCCACTGGGAGCGGTACTGTTCGATCATCGCTTCACCGGGCGGAGCGTCGTCGCCTCGAACTGCGACCATCGCCAGCCATAAATTATCAGCCATGGGAATCTCCGAATTTGCAGACGCGCCGCGGAAGGCGCGTTGCAAGGGGCGACGTTCGAGCGGACTGCGTTCAGGCGCGACGTTGGGCCTGCACGACGCGAGGCAGGCCCGCGAGATCACGGAGTGTGGGGCCCGCTTCCAGTCCGTCGGTGGCGGAGATGTGCTGCTCGACGGACTCGACGATCAGAGGACTGATCTCCATAATCAGCCACCCGCCGGGACGCAGGTGATGCGTGGCCGCCTCGATTAGCCGCTCAGTTACTTCGGTCCCTCGTGGCCCCGCCACCAACGCCGCCTTCGGCTCATGGTTCTTGACATCGGCGGTAAGTGACTCGTACTCCGACTCGCGGACGTAAGGTGGATTGCTCGCGATAAAGTCAAATCGCTGCTCAGGAGGCAGCGCGCCCAACACGTCGCTCTCCACCAGCGACACGCGATCGGCAACATTATGACGGGCGGCGTTCTGGCGTGCGACGGCCAGTGCGGCAGCACTGCAGTCGATCGCCACGACACGGCACCGGGGGCAATGCGTGGCGATTGCAATCGCGATGACTCCACTGCCGGTGCCGACGTCAGCGATGGCGATCTCATCGGAGCGACCGCGCTCTTTGATTCGATCCAGCACGGCCACCACCACCAGTTCCGTGTCCGGCCGCGGGATCAAGACATCCGGCGTGACTGCAAAGTTCAGCGAGTAGAATTCACGATGCCCCACTAGATAGGCTACCGGCTCGCCGGCGGCGCGGCGTCGGACGAGTTGGCGAAAATCGGCCAGGGTCGCTTCAGCGGCGGGCTCTTCATAGGCGGTGTACAGTTCGATCCGTGGGCACTTTCGCACGCAAGCCAACAAGACTTCCGCGTCGAGCCGTGCACTCTCCGAACCGTGCTGCTTCAGATAGTCCGTGGTCCAGGTCAACAGCCGGCCGATGGTCCACGTTTCGGAGGACGACATGCGATTGCGTCGGATGGAGGGTCGTGTCGCGGCGGAAGCATACGGCCTGACGAGTGGCCACCCCGAAAGCGCAGACTTAACGGGTTACGCCTCGACCTGCATTTGGCTGCGCTGCTGCTGACGGTCGTAGTCGATTAAAGCATCGGTGATGACTTGCAGATTCCCGGCGAGAACCTGGTCGAGCTTATACAAGGTGAGACCGATGCGGTGGTCCGTCACCCGGTTTTCAGGAAAATTGTAGGTGCGGATGCGCTGGCTTCGATCGCCCGAGCCAACGAGCGTCTTACGTTGATCGGCCCGTTTCTGGTGGACCGCCTCGCGCTGGGCTTCATACAGCCGCGTCTTCAGCACGCGGAGCGCCTTGGCCAGGTTTTTGTGCTGACTCTTTTCATCCTGCATCGAGACAACGATGCCGGTCTCGTGGTGCGTTAAGCGGATGGCAGACGCGGTCTTGTTCACATGCTGACCGCCAGGTCCGCTGGCATTGAAAATATCCTTGCGATAGTCGTCCGGTTTCAGATCGATTTCCACGTCTTCCGGCTCCGGCATCACCGCGACGGTGGCGGCGGACGTGTGGATACGGCCTTTGGCTTCAGTATCGGGAACGCGCTGCACACGATGTCCGCCGCTTTCGTACTGGAGCTCGCGAAAGACGCCGTTCCCCTCCAGGCCGAGCGAGACTTCCTTGAAGCCGCCCAGGTCGCTGGACTGGGAGTCGAGTATTTCGACTTTCCACCCCTTCTGCTCGCAGTGCCGCTTGTACATTTCGTACAAGTCGCGGGCGAAGAGCGCTGCCTCGTCGCCGCCCGTGCCGGCGCGAATCTCCATGACACAGCGCGAGCGATTGGCATCCTCACCGCCGACAGTCAGTTCCAGCAGGTCGTCCCACAGTTCCTCTCGCTGCTGCTTAAGCTCCGGCAGTTCCGATTCCGCCAGCTCGCGCATTTCGGCGTCCTTGCCTCGCAGCCATTCGTTTGCCTGCGTGATCTCGTCGTTAAGCTGCCGAAAGCGGCGATACTTCGTCGCCAGTCGGGCCAGCGAACCGTGCTCGCGGGCCACACTCGCCATGCGCGACGAGTCGCTGAGCACCCCGGGATCGACCAGTTGCCGTTCCAGAAGTTCGAAGCGTTCGAGTTTTTCGTCCAACAGTTCGCGCATACAGTTCGCTCAGTTACCGAATTCGGCGAAGTGCGGCGGGCCACACGTCCGTGTTGTACCGCAGATCAGAGGGTCCGAGAAGTGAAGCGGTTCCGACCGGTTGGTCACAATGGACCGGCGCGGGCGAGACGCCCCCGCGCAGCTAGCCCCGGAATCGCACGAGACGACACCGCCATGCAGAGTGCTACCAGCTACGACTCGCCTTCGCCGGAGGCAGCCTTGCTTTTGGCTCCTCGCTTCAAGCTGGCGTAGCCTGCACTCGCAAATTTGTTTTTGAACTTCTCGATGCGGCCGGCGGTGTCGATGAACTTCAGCTTGCCGGTATAGAAGGGGTGGCAGGCGTTGCAGATATCGACCTTCAATTCCTTGCGCGTGCTGCGCGTGGTGAAGGTGTTTCCACACCCACACTTAACGACGGTCTCGAAATAACTAGGGTGAATGTCGTACTGCATGGCTGGCACGTCCTGAACTGGCACGTCCTGAAATGTCCGCCCGGCGATCTCCCGCGACCTGGCACCTGTTGCCGAAGGCGGCAGGGACGATCTCGCTTCGGTGATAAGTAAGGCATTCTAGCCGGGCGCCAACAGGCCGACAAGGGCGTCGCGGCGAGCTGCGCGGATGCGATCCATCGGGGCCCCGGGTCCATTTCACTCGACGCGGAAGCGCGTGACCTGCCAGGAGACCTCGGTGCCTTCGCCCAGCACCATCCGACGAAAGCGTCGCGGATAGCCGAGCCGGGCGTCGAACTCCGCCCGCAGCTCGAACTGTGTGCCGGGTGGGAACTGAGCTTCTTCCGCCGGGGCCTCGGCGATTTGCAGCTCGCGGTCGATCGTGTCGAACATCCCGGGCACCGACCAGGTCTCCCACACGCGGCGCTCCGGCGTGTAGCCGTCGCGTTGCATGGCGGTTACCTCGCCGTCGCGCACTTCCAGGTGAACCGTTCCCGGCCGCATTCCGCCCAGCTCGATCTCCATCGTATAACTTTCCGGCCCGTGCTCCCGCCAGCGGTCGATCGCCAGTTCAAGTGAGCGGTCGGTCAGCCGGGGGACGTCTTGCCGGAACCAGGCCAGTATTCCGGCGCAAAGCAGCGCCGGAAGCACCACGGCAATGACCGCCGCGATGACCAGCGGAGTGCGGCGAGGCGACCCATCGGGCAAGGGTTCGTTGGAACGTTCGGGATCGTCGGACATTCGGTCGGACTCGCGGACAGAGACCACTTTGGCTATGGTAAGAGCCCAAGAGGCGCGGCGATTGCTATGAATTCAGGTTCGCCGGCTCAGGTTGCCGGCTGGCGCCGCTCCGGCAATCCAGATGGGCAGCACGCTTGCCGGACGCTCCGGCGCCGGCCGGTGTATTTTTTGGATTCTGCATAACATCCGATCAAGAACCGGACAAGCTTGGGCAAGGCAGCCCTCGCATCCGGGGACGCGGTTTGGGCATTCTTTCCGCGATCGCAGAACGACGTCAATCGGCGGCACTTGCCATGGACTCGACGATTCGCCCCCAGGCCTTTAAAGATCGAGCGCGGACGAAGATCGTAGCCACGGTTGGCCCGGCGTGCGATTCACTGGAAATGCTCGCTGAATTAGTCGCCGCTGGTGCGGACGTGTTTCGGTTGAATATGGCACACAGCGACTTGGAAACACACGCCGCAGTCGTCAAGCGAATCCGGCAGATCAGCCGCCAAAGCGGCCAGCCGGTTGCCATCCTAGTGGATCTGGCTGGGCCGAAAATCCGGCTGGGCGAATTGCCCGAGGGCGAAGTCCAGTGTGCTATCGGAGACGTGCTCTGGTTTGTGCGCGGCGAGCCGCACAGCGCGAGCGAGTTGACCAGTACCTACGAAGCGCTGGTCGATGAACTCGCCGTGGGCGACCCGGTGATCCTCGCCGACGGTTCGATGAGCATGGAAGTGATCAACAAGCAGGACGACCGGGTCGAATGCCGGGTTACGCAGGGGGGGAAGATTCGCAGCCGGCAAGGGATTAATTTGCCGGGCGTGAAGCTCAGTGCTCCGGCTTTGGGCGAGGAGGATCGCCGCCACGCTCGATGGGCGGCCGAGCAGGAGGCCGACTTTGTCAGCTTGAGCTTTGTACGGTCGCCGGAGGATGTGCGGGAACTAAGCGAACTGCTCCGCGATGCCGGTTCCGCGGCTCGCGTCATCGCCAAGATTGAGAAGCGCGAGGCCCTCGATCAGCTCGAAGCCATCGTCGAGACCGCCGACGGCGTCATGGTTGCGCGAGGCGACTTGGGCGTGGAAACCGACGTGGCGCGGATGCCAGTCGAGCAAAAGCGGATCGTCGAGGTTTGCCGGCAATATCAGCGGCCAGTAATTATCGCTACGCAGATGCTCGAAAGCATGCACCACTCGCCGCGGCCGACGCGGGCCGAAGCGACCGACGTGGCCAATGCGGTGCTGGACGGCGGCGACGCCTGCATGCTCTCCGGCGAAACCGCCATCGGCGAGTACCCCCGCGAAGCGGTGGCGATGATGAACCGTATCGCACTGGCGACTGAACAATCGCGCGAAGGGGACGCACCGCTGCCGACGCCCGAGCAATCGGCCAAGGGCCTTCACGAGGTCACCCGCGCGGTCGTGCTGGGGGCGGGGAGGATCGCACATGAGCTGGAGGCGAAGCTCGTGGTGGTAGCCAGCCACAGCGGCGCCACGGCGCTGGCCCTGTCCGGGCAGCGGAATTTTATCCCGACGATCGGCTTGAGCGACTCTCCGGTAACGCGGCGGCAGATGTGTCTGAGCTGGGGGGTTATCCCGCTGGCGATCGATGCGCCGCCTGACGTGGGCGAACTGATCCGCGTGGCGGAGCATTGGGGCCGAAGTGCGGGGGGACTGGCCGACGGCGACCGGATGGTGCTCGTGTGTGGCTCGATCGTCGCGGTCGGGGTACACGATGTCGTCGTGGTTCATACCGTCGGGGACGACTCGGACGCCGATGCCATGTCCGGCGCGTAGCAGCCTTGGCGGCTGGGTTTCGGCTGCAGGCGCCACTCGATGAACAGGCCTTCGTGCACATCCATCACGAACTGTGTGATGCTTCGCGCCACGCGCTACGCGCGGCCAGCCAGAACGCCGCCACGAGAAAACCGGCAAAGGAGCCGACCACCGCGGCGGAGATCGCTCCCAGCACCAGCCCCGGCGTCGATAGCTGAACACCTCGCGAGAGGACCAGCAGCACGCCGCCGGCGATGCCAAAACACAGGGCGAAGGTGATCATGCACAGCGGCACTCGCCAGCCGAGCGACGAGCGATTCTGCAGGTGTGACGAGGCGAGGCTGCACTTCGCCCGGGGTAGGGCGGTGATTCGTTCCAGGCGAGGCTCGGTAGATCCCGGCGCCGGCGGTTTGATCTCGCAGGGGGTGGCCCCGTGGCCGCCATACGGGCGGCCGAAGCCAGCCCCGGTGTGGCTGCGGCTGACGGCCGACGACGTATCGCGCAGGTGTTTGCCCAGGGCATTGCCGCCAGCATGGGCCATGCCCAACAAGAGCAAAATCGCCAGCGCTGCCGAGCCGGTTGGCCCGAGCCACGACATCACCGTCAGCAGCACCGCCATCAGGGTCACCGCGAGCATCAGTCGCCGAAGGCCGAACTGCGGACGCCACTGCTTGACGAAGTCGTGCTCGAGGGGAACGTGCGACATAGTCGTGAAAATCCGGCAAAGTGCGTGCCAATGCAACCCCGAACCGACGCGGCCGATCGGCTGGCGGTGATCCAGTTTAACAGGTCCAGCGCGAACGTTATGCAGGCAGCACGAGTCAAACCATCGTTCGGTGAATCGTCCAGTGAATCGGTTGCGTCGGTTTCGGAGTTTCTCCTGTGGCGGCGTGGCTTGTCAGCCGCCATGCGGCACCGCAGAATGTGGGGATTCCACCAGGCCGCCCCTTCGCGCCGCCCGGGCGTTTTACCCATTCTCTTGAGGATTACAGGATCGATGGCAAGTTGTGTATTGGCCTATTCGGGTGGACTGGACACGTCGGTCATTTTGGGGTGGCTGAAAGACGAAGGCTACGACGTCCATGCAGTTTATGTTGATCTGGGGCAGCCCTGCGAGGATCGGGAGGCGATTCTGAAAAAGGCCCGCGATCAGGGGGCCGTTTCGGCGCAGATCGTCGATGCGGCGGAGGAACTGTGCCGCGACTTCGCCTTTCCCGTCTTGCAGTGGCAGGCCAAGTACGAGGGGCTTTACCTGCTGGGCACCTCGATCGCCCGGCCGTTGATCTCCAAAAAGTGCTTGCAAGTCGCTCGCGACGTCGGAGCGCAGGGCTACGCCCACGGGGCGACCGGCAAGGGAAACGACCAGTGCCGCTTCCAATTAGCCGCCGAGGCGCTCGACCCGAACGTGCAGGTGATCGCGCCGTGGCGCATCGAGCGGTTCCGGCAGCAGTTTCCCGGCCGACGCGAGATGATCGACTACTGCGAGAAAAAGGGCATCCCCGTCAAGGCGTCGGTCGACAAGCCGTACAGTTCCGATGAGAACTGCCTGCACATCAGCTACGAAGCGGGCCAACTGGAAGACCTCAGCGTGCAGGGTGTGCGGCTGGTCGACTTCGGGATGACCGTCTCGCCACAAGAGGCGCCGGACAAGAGCGAGACGGTTACCATCGGCTTCGAGGCGGGTGTGCCGGTGCGGCTTGACGGAAAGAAGCTCGGGCCGCTGGATATGGTCCGCACGCTCAACGAGATCGGCGGCCGCAACGGCATCGGGCGGATCGACGTCGTGGAGAATCGCTTCGTCGGCATGAAGAGCCGCGGCGTCTACGAAGCGCCGGGCATGACGCTGCTCTACGCCGCGCATCATCTGCTGGAAGAGCTGACGCTGGACCGCGACCTGGTCCACCTGCGCGACCGGCTGTCGCCGGAAGTGGCGGAGATGGTTTACTACGGATTCTGGTTCACGCCGAAGATGGACGCCCTGATGGCGTTCATCCGCGAGACGCAGGAGCCGGTCCGCGGCGAGGTGAAGCTGGAACTGTACAAGGGCAACATCTTTGTGGTGGAGCGCTCGAGCGATAACAGCCTGTACGATGCCGGCTTGGCGAGTATGGAAGGCGGCGGTTGGTATAACCAGACCGATGCGGAGGGCTTTTTGCGGATCCAGGGCGTGCCCAGCCGCGTGCAGGGGCGCGTGCGGCCGCGGGCGTATTGATCGGCGGTAGGTGGGCTATTGATTACAGGGTGGCACAGATATTCCTGTCTGTGTGTTAGCTGGTGCAGGACTATGGGCGGCGCGAAGTTTTCTTTGAGCAGGATGCGGCAAGAAGTTTTGTACCCCCTCTCCCCACCCCTCTCCGCGAGGGGAGAGGGAGCCATGAGCTTGCGAATCCAAACTCTTCATCCCGGCTGACTTCATAGACCACATGTACCTGCTTGAAAATCCGGTGCTGCAGCGTGAGCTGCTGGTCAACCTGCGGATGACGCGGGCGTTCGTGCTGTTGTTCGCCTATCTGGCGGCATTGGGCGGCGTGGTCTACATGGCCTGGCCGCAGGATACGGTGCTGGACCTGACGCGGAATCCTGATGCGTCTCGGCGGTTGATCAACCTCTTTTTTCTGGGGCAGTTTCTCTTGGCGTCGATGATGACGCCAAGCTTCGCGGCCGGTTCGATCACCGGTGAGAAAGAACGCAAGACCTACGAGATGCTGCTGGCCAGCCCGTTGCGGCCGGGAGCGATCGTGCTCGGCAAGCTGCTGGCCTCGCTAACGCACCTGGCGGTTTTGATCTTCTGCTCGCTGCCGATCGTGATGCTCTGCCTGCCGCTGGGGGGCGTCTCGCTTTATGAAGTGCTGGCTGCGTACCTGGCGCTAATCCTGGCGGTGCTAGTCTTCGGCATGATCAGCCTGGCCGCCAGCAGTTACTTTCACCGGACGTCGGCCTCGCTGGTGGTGTCGTACATGGTGATACTGCCGCTGGCGGTCGCGGGCGCGGCCTTCTGGAACAACATGGAATCCCAGGGCCCATTACGGCTGCTCTTGAGCGTGACGCTGCTGCCGGCGGTTTGCGGGATTATCGCCCTGGTGCTGTTCGCCCAAACCAGCCGGCGGCTGCTGCACCCTCCAGACGTCGGCAGTGAAGGCAAGGACGTCGTCGATCTGGATGTCGAGGCTGAGCAAGCAGTGGGGCTGGTGATCCGCCGAGACCAGTTCCCCGATCGCCTGTTCGCTCCGCCAAAACGGAACGATCTATTGGCCGACGGCGCCAATCCGATCTACGACAAGGAGATGCGCAGCGAGATCTTCAGCCAGGGCACGCTCATGCTACGGCTGGTGATCCAGATCAGCATGTTTCTGGCGGTGCCAATGATGGCCGTCTGCCTGTTCATCCGTTCGCACATGGCGCCGTGGTACATGAGCTACGTCGTGGTGTTCAACATGTTGGTGGGGCCGGTTTTTTCCGCTGGCAGCGTCACCAGCGAGCGCGAGCGGCAGACTCTCGACCTGTTACTCACAACCATCATCACGCCGGGGCAGATCCTGTGGGGGAAGCTTCTCTCCGGTCTGCGGGTTTCCAGCGTGCTGACATTGTTCTTGCTGTGGCCGCTGGTGCTGTCCGTGTTAGCCCCGGTCGGCTTCTGGGACAATTTGCCGACGATCTGCGGCTATACGCTGGTCGTGCTGCTAACCTGCCTGACGACCTCGGTGACCGCCCTGTTCTGCTCGGTGGTGGTGCAGAAGACTTCGACGAGCCTGATGCTCACCTATCTGGTGATTCTGGTGCTGTTCGGCGCGCCGCTGGCGGCCGCCTTTTTCGCTTCGACGTTCTTTCCCACGTCGGCCGCCCTTGGTTGGGTCTCGGCAGCGGGGATCTCCAGCCCCTTCGTGGCGCTGTTTAACCTGCCCCTGGACGTGGATATGCCTGGTATCGATCCGCGTCAGGGGAACCTGCCGCTGTTCATCTGGTTTTGCTTTTTCGCGCTCGCATACAACGCCGTCCTGCTGGTCACGATGTCGTGGTTGTTCAAGACCCGCTGGCGCGTGGCGGATTGAGTGGGCTGGCGTCGTCTTACTCCCAGGAAGAGGGTAGCACCGGTTGCCCCAACCGGTGCCGCGCAGCGGCAAGAGGCCTCTTCCGAAGAGTCACCTCCACCCACGCGAAGTGCATCTCCACACTGTTCCGATCCAGATACCAAGCGGGGAGGATCACAATCCCAATGCACTTTCCTGAAACTCTGGAGTTCTTGGCTCAGGACTCCCAAAACGATTCGCATCGGGTGGATCCAAGTCGAGCAAAGAGTGCCGCCGGTGACACGAGGACGTCACGAAACGAGCGTAGACTTGGTCATCGACAATTCGACGAGTCGTCATGGCGGGCGTGGTCGCTTGGCGAAGAGGGAATGGCAAGCGTTCGGGCGATTTTCAGCCGTGCGCCGAGGGCCTCTTGCCGCTGCGCGGCACCGGTTGGGGCAACCGGTGCTACCCGGTTTTTCCGCTACCAGCACAGTCAGGAATGTCTGTGCCACCGTAGGCGTCCTCGAATCGCCAGTTCCATCACGGCCAATGCCGCGGGTTGCAGGAAGTCGGCCGAGTGTTAGAATCGACCCGAACGACTCCGATCGCCGCCTCGGGTACGTGCATGACGTCGCAAGTGATGGAAATCGGTCCGTTCCCCTCCACGTGGACGCGGGCCAATTTGCTCGATCTGGAGAGCTTGTCCCGCGAAGAGATCGAGACAATCCTCGACTCCGCGGAGATGTTCCGGCAGGCCACCGGCAATTGTCGCAACAAGCTCCGCGTGCTCAGCGACGTCACGTGCGCGAACCTGTTCTTCGAGAACTCCACGCGCACACGAACCAGCTTTTCGCTCGCCGCCCGCCGCCTTGGCGCCGACACGGTCGACTTCACCACCAGCGGCAGCAGCCTTTCCAAGGGCGAAACGGTCATCGACACGGCCAAAAACATCCAGGCGATGGGCATCGACACGGTGATCGTGCGACATCGCACGCCGGGCACTCCATATCTGCTCGCCCAGAACCTGGCCTGCTCGGTGATCAATGCCGGCGACGGCGCGCACGAGCATCCCACGCAGGGCCTGCTCGATATTCTTACCATCCGGCAACGACTGGGCCGCATCGAGGGATTGACCGTGGCACTGGTCGGCGACATCGCCCACAGCCGCACGGCGCGGTCGAACATCTGGGGACTGAAGAAGCTCGGTGCCCATGTAATCGTTTGCGGGCCCTCGACGCTGGTCTCCCGCGACTGGGAGAAGTTCGGCGTTGAAGTCGCTTATAACCTCGATAAAATCCTTCCGAAGTGCGACGTGTTGAACCTACTTCGCATCCAATTCGAGCGGCAGTACACACGGCCGTTCCCCTCAGTGCGGGAGTACGCCCTGCTGTACGCGATGACCAAGGAGCGGCTCGCCCGGGCGAAGGACGATCTGTTGGTGCTGGCGCCGGGACCGATCAACCGGGGCGTTGAAGTAACCCCCGACGTGGCCGATGGTTCGCACTCGGCGATTCTTGACCAGGTCACCAACGGCGTGGCGGTGCGGATGGCCGTGCTGTGGCTGTTGAGCGGAGCACGAAACGCAATTTGAACGGCACCTCACCACTCATTTCTACAAGCGGTTAAGGATTCCATGTCTCGCATTCTGCTCGTCGGCGGCCGCGTCATCGACCCCAGTCAGGGGCTCGATCGGGTGATGAACCTGCTGGTGGAAGACGGCAAGATCACCGCCTACGATGTCGAGCCGGGCAATTCAGAGACGACGATCGACGTCACCGGCAAGATCGTCTCGCCGGGACTGATCGATATCCACGTCCACCTGCGCGAGCCGGGTACCGAAGAAGACGAGACGATCGAGACGGGCACGGCCGCCGCAGTGGCGGGCGGCTTCACCTCGATCGCCTGCATGCCCAACACGGAGCCGCCCATCGACTCGCAGGCGGCGGTTGAATTCGTCCAGCATCAGGCCGTCCGGGCGAACCACTGCAACGTGCTGGTCATCGCCTGCGTCAGCAAGAACCGAGAAGGCAAGGAGTTGGCCGAGATCGGGCAACTCGTGCAGGCCGGGGCGGTCGGCTTCACCGACGACGGCTCGCCAGTCTACGACGCCGAGCTGATGCGCCGGGCGCTCGAATACTGCCTGATGTTCGACAAGCCGATCCTGAATCACGCCGAGGTACTGGAGCTCACCCAGGGCGGCGTGATGCACGAGGGCACGGTTTCGCTCGCGCTGGGCCTGGCGGGACTGCCGGCCGAGGCGGAAGACGTGATGACCAGCCGCGACGTCGCGCTGGCCGAAGCGACTGGCGGTCGGCTGCACATGATGCACGTCTCCACGGCGGGCAGTGTCGAGCTGGTGCGCCGTGCCAAGGGGCGCGATGTCCGCGTCACCGCTGAGGTTTGCCCGCATCACTTTTCGCTGACGGACGAATGTCTGCGGACGTTCGAATCTCGCTTCAAGATGAAGCCACCGTTGCGAGGGCAAAAGCACGTCGACGCCTGCATCGCGGGCCTGGTCGACGGCACGCTCGACGTAATCGCCACCGATCACGCTCCGCACGCTGCCGAAAAGAAGATGCGCGAGCTGGACATGGCGCCCTTCGGCAGCACTGGGCTGGAGACGGCCGTCGGCGTGGTGGGGAAGTACCTGATTCAGCCGGGGCACCTCGACTGGCCGCAGGCGCTGGCGAAGATGACGATCAATCCCGCGCGGGTCCTGGGACTAGACAAGGGCACGCTGCGGATCGGGGCGGATGCCGACATCACGGTGATCGACCCGGACGTGCAATGGACGGTCGACGCTAGCGAGTTCCGCTCCAAGAGCGCCAATTCGCCGTATCTGGGCGAGACACTGTACGGCCGGGCGACGGCGGTGCTGGTGGGCGGCGTGGTCAAGATGCAGCGCGATCCAGCGCGGCTGTAGACGCCGTCATGGCCAGCGGTTGCCGGTTCCGCTAAGCAGCACGGCTGGACAAGCCAGCCGTGGCACCCGGCGAGGCCGGGGTGTTCGCCCGTCGGGCGGCGTCGTAGCATAGGGTGGCGGTGAATCTATTTGCCGCGCTTCGCCTTTTTGCCCACTGCCCGGCCATGGCCTACCTGATCGACGGCTACAATCTGCTGCACGTCACCGGGATCTTCGGTCGTGGCCGCGGTCCACACGGGCTGGAGCGATCGCGCAAGGCGCTGTTGAACTTCCTGGCGGCATCACTCTCGCCCAGCGAGCTGTCGCAAACGACGGTTGTCTTCGACGCGGCCGCCGCGCCGCCGGGCCTGCCGCGGACGCAAGTTCACCAGGGGATCACCGTGCGCTTTGCGGCCAACTACGATGACGCTGATGCGCTGATCGAGGAGTTGATCGAGCAGCACTCTGCTCCGCGGCGGCTGGTGGTGGTCTCCAGCGATCACCGGCTGCACCGCGCGGCGCGGCGGCGGAAGGCCAAGCCAATTGACAGTGAGGATTGGTACTCGCAACTTTTGCGCAAGCGTCACTCCACGGCGCGTCCCACGGACAAGCCCGATGCCAAACCGACGGCGCCTCCGAGCGAAGCGCAGGTGCAGTATTGGGTCGACGAATTTCGATCGGGCGAGCCGCCGCAGGGGGCAACCTCACCGCAGGCGGAGAAACCAAAGCCGCTCGAGCCGGAGGACGTGTTCAACCCATTCCCGCCGGGTTACGGGGAGGACCTGCTCGAAGATGAGTCCTAGCATTGTCCCTCTCCCTCGCAGGAGAGGGGCCGGGGAGAGGGTGTAGCTGGCGCTCGCGAGAGTTCAGCCTGCTACGGATTCAGCTTGGTGAGAACCTGTTCGCCGCCAGTCGACGGTGAGTAAGAACTGACGCTCCGGCCGTTCTGGAGAGGATCGCTCTCCGTCTTCCGTGCAACGAAAAGAACGTCGTTTTCGCTGCACCGTACAACCGCCTGGGCATCCGAAACGGTTCTGACACCGTTTAGCTGATCCGTTTCCTGGGGGACAAAGTTTCCCGGCCGTTTGCTTACTCTCACACGCTCGACAACGGCAATTAGCAGGTTCCCATCCACATTCACGGATGCGTCAGCGACGGATCCTTGTGGCGTACTGAAACACACTTCGCTCGACCCCAACTGTCACACTTGGTAGGGTTATTGCGTGATTTCACTTGACGATTCGCCGACTCGCGCCACTGAAAATCGAAGGTTAGCGACCGCTTGGGTCGTGTTCCTGGTCGTCCTTGTCGCGGCCACCTGGTTCAAGGCCCACGAGAACCATCGCGATACGCGAATCCAAGCGCAGTGGCGGGAGCGGATCGCCGTGCTTGAAGCAGAAGGAAAGGTCGAATACCAACGACTTGTACGACTGATTGCTTCGACGCAAAATGTCTCGCGAAGTGAGCTGGAAGCGAAACTGAACAATGGTCGGCAATTCGACCTTCAAGCCAATGGAAGCCGGCTCGAGGCTCGCTGGACTCATCCGGATTACGGCATTCCGGTTCACCTATCCTTCGAGAACGACATGCTCCGAAGCTGGAACATGAGCGGCGGCTCCCCCGCGATGTTGCCGGGAAACGCCCAGCCCAAGCCCCGCAGGTTCGATAGCCAGGCCGAAACAATCCGCCACGCGGCGCAATTGATCTCCGCCTACGCCTGGCTGGTAGCTTTCTGCGTTACCGTCGCAAGACCTAAACACGTTTGGCTGGCGGCTCAGGCAATGCTCGCCTTGGCGCTCGCGTATGGCGCCGCCACGGTTGTCTCGCCCGTTTACAGCCTCACAATTCGTGGGATCGTCTCGAACGACTCTCTGTTCTGGGCCGCTATGATGTATCTGGTAGCGTTGATCGCTTTGTCAACAGCTTGCCCAGCAAAGGTCCGAAAGCTTCAGTTCCAACTCAGGCACTTGCTCTTGGCAATTACATGCGCTGCGTTGCTCTTGGTTATTGGCCCCCTCGGGGATTTCGCGCTCTGCGTCTTCGCGGGAGGTTTCCTCGTGCTAGTGACGCTGCTTGTTCCTCGATGGACCAAGCTGTGATTAGCTGGGTATGGGAATGTCAGTGCTCGGGCTAGCGGGTGAAACTGGAAATCTTGTGGCCACAGGAGGTCGCTGACCGATAGTTCAGCCGAACTCACGAATTCAGCTACGTCGGGTGCTATGGCGGGCTTGTCCCGCCGTGCCGTTCTCGGCACTTGACTAAGCATCTCCGCACAGACAGGAATGTCTGTGCCACCATAGACCATCACCCGCCCATGGCCAGGGCCTTGTCGGAGATATCCTTGCGACACCAGGCGCCGGTCCAGCGAATGCGCTTGACCGCGGTGTACGCCTGCAGCTTGGCGGCAGAGATTGAACTGCCCAGCGCAGTGACTCCCAGCACGCGTCCGCCGTTGGTGACGACGCGTCCGTCAACGCTCGCCGTACCGGCGTGAAAGACCTTCACGTCAGGTAATTTGGCGGCTTCCTCCAGGCCGCGGATCTCGAAGCCGCGATCATAGCCGCCGGGATAGCCTTCGCTGGCCATCACCACGCACACCGCCGGCCGTGGATTCCACTTTAGCGGCTCGAGTCGGTCGAGGCGGCCGTCGACGGTAGCCTCTAGCACATCCACCAGGTCCGATTCCAGCCGCATCAACAGCGGCTGGCACTCCGGGTCGCCAAAGCGCACGTTGTACTCGAGCACCCGTACACCTTGATTGGTGATCATCAGCCCGGCGTACAGCACGCCGCGAAGCGGCCGCCGCGACCGCTTCATCTGGTGCACCGTCGGCACCAGGACGTGCTCCTCGATCCCCCGCAACATGTCTTCGTTCACCAGCGGGGTCGGGCAATACGCGCCCATGCCGCCGGTGTTGGGGCCTTGATCGCCGTCGTAGGCCGGCTTGTGATCCTGCGCGGGCGGCAACGTCACAATAGTGCGTCCGTCGGTGATCGCCAGTACGCTCGCTTCCTGCCCGTCGAGCCGCTCTTCGATCACCAGTTGATTGCCGGCGTCGCCGAACTCGCGATCAGCCGCGATTCGCTTCACCGCTTCGACCGCCTGCTGCCGGTTATCACAGACGACGACGCCTTTGCCGGACGCCAGCCCGTCGGCCTTCACGACCACCGACACGTCCTCGCGGTTGGTCAGGTAGGTGATGGCGTTGTTGGCATTGCGAAAGACGTGATAGTCGGCGGTCGGCACGTCGGCGTGGCGGAGAAGGTTCTTGCAGAAGACCTTGCTGGCCTCCAGTTCGGCGGCGGCGCGGCTGGGGCCGAAGATCCGCAGCTTCTCTTCTTGAAAGGCATCGACAATGCCGGCAGCCAGCGGCGCCTCCGGACCGACGACGGTCAGCGCGACGCGGTTCTCTTTCGCGAACTGGATCAGTTTCTTCCAGTCGTGCGGTGCGATGTCGATGTTTTCTGCGTCGGCGGCGGTTCCGGCATTGCCCGGCGCAACGAAGGTGCGCTTCACGCGCGGACTTTGTGCGATCTTCCACGCGAGCGCGTGTTCACGCCCGCCGCTGCCGATAACCAGGACGTTCATAAAAGGTGCCTTGGGTGAATTCGCAGTCGGCGAAGGAGGTGCGGCAATCCGGCTTGCCGTGTAAGATTCTAGCGCGGGTGCCGGGGAATCAAAAGGGCCCCACGGGCCGTGCAACACCCAAGGCGTGTCGAACCATGGTTGTTGAAGCTGGACACCGCCGCAGCGCCGATCGGCTTCCGGCCGGCGGCTGGACGAACACGTTCAAACGATGCGCCTTCTGCACAATCGAAAAGACCGCTGGCGACCGCCTCACCGAAGCGCCGGTGTAACTTGAAGCGGACGAACTAGACGAGGGCGCGCCGGTCGACAGGCGATCGCCTGTGGCGAGGCGGATGTGTACGCGCGGCGGCGGACGGCTCTCTCGGTCTGTTGAAAAGCGCCCTCGTGGCGCCCGTCAACTTGCCAAGTTCGGAGTAGAGCTCCCCACAACTCGCAAAATGACGACTTACGCCGTCACTTTCGTATCGCCTCGGTGTGATGCAGCAGCCGCCCTAGAAAACCACAGGCCGCTATGCGCGGCTGCGAACATTCGGTAAAACGGCGGTTGACAATTGACCCGCTTGGGATAAAAACATAGGCATGGTTCGTGAAAAATGTCACAATCATCGCATCGAGGTGATGGTTGGTGCGCAACTGCTGGTGGCGCCGGCAGTTGAGGCTTCTCCAGAGGGTGCAACCGGTCGGCGAGTCGTGAGCAACGGGCCGAGGCACCCTTTGCCGTCGCTGGCTCGTGCTAAGGGATGCGCGTGATGGCTGACAAGAAGAAGATGTCGGTGGCGGATATTCTCGCCGCCGCGCGCAAGTCGGACAGTACTCAGGGCGAGGCTTCCGCGCCGTCGGGCGAGCCGGAATCGGCCGCCGCGGAGCCGTCCCAAGCTGCCGAGAAGGCAGCCAGCGAGTCGCCCGCGGATGAGACCGCGAAACCGGCCGCCGAGAAACCTGCGGCAAAGAAACCGGCTGCCGGTGGGGCGCGGATGAGCGTGGCGGATATGCTCGCCGCGGCCCGTGCCGAAACAGAAGCCGGCGCGCCCAGTCCCAAATCGGAAGCGAAGAAGGCGGTTCCCGCCAAGCCCGCGGCGAAGGCACCGGCCGCGAAGGAAAAGCCGCAGCCGCCCAAAGAGATCGCTCCGCAAACCGCCAGCATTCTGGCCGCCGCGCGTGCAGGGCAAAAGGCCGGCCCGATGAGCAAGGCCGAAGCGGCCGCCAAAGCCAAGGCCGCGCCCACCAAGACGCCCGCCAAGGAAAAGGTGGCCGTCCCGCCGATGCCGGAAAAGCCGGGCTACGCCAGGCCGGCTCCGGCACCGCAACGGCAGGTCGACCAGGGGCGGCGGGCGACGCTGCTGGCCGTCTTGATGGGTTCGTTTCTGGCCGCCGGATTCACGGCAATGGCCGCCACCTTTGGGATGTGGACACTGGGTTTGGCCCGCTTCATGTTTCCCAACGTATTGCGCGAGCCCCCGACCCGCTTCAAAGTGGGCTTTCCCACGGACTTCGCTCCCGGACAGGTCGAGACGAAGTTCAAAGCACAATACGGCCTGTGGCTGGTCAACGGCGAATACGAGGGGCAATCGCAGATTTATGCGCTCAAGAGCGTGTGCACCCACCTGGGCTGCACGCCCAACTGGCTGGAGGCCGAACAGAAGTTCAAGTGCCCCTGCCACGGCAGTGGCTTTTACAAGGACGGGATCAACTTCGAAGGTCCGGCGCCGCGGCCGCTGGAGCGTTACGCGATCAGCATCGCCAACGACGGGCAATTGGAAATCGACAAGAGTAAGACTTTTCAGGAAGAGATGGGCCAGTGGGCGGACCCGACTTCGTACGTTCCCGCGTAAGGGGCAGACGTTCTTTCCCGCCGGCTTTCCCGCCGGCCGAAGCCGCCGCCCCCTGGCGCTTCGGTCGCTCGCACGCGCGCGGCTTGATCGGTGCCGTGCATCGAATGGTGCGGCCGGTGGCCGCGTCGTGCCGCTACGTATTCCGTCTTCGCTTTCATACCCCCCGAGCAGATTAATATGGCGTCGCTAGGCGAAACGATTCGCGAGTCGCAGATTTGGAAGAGCATCTTCCGGCACCCGATGCCGCTGGATCGTCGTAACCGCATCGTCGTGATGCTGACGAATTTCTTTCTGCACCTGCACCCGGTATCGATCAAGAAGCAAGGCATCGCCCTGAGCTACACCTGGTGCATGGGCGGGGTGACGTTCTTCCTCTTTCTGGTAGAAACCGTTACCGGCGTGCTGTTGATGTTCTACTACCGCCCGACGCTCGAATGGGCCTACAACGACATTCTCCAACTGCGAGACGTCTACTCCCTGGGCATCCTGCGCGAGATCCATCGCTGGGGTGCGCATGCGATGGTGATCACCGTCTGGCTGCACATGTACCGGGTGTTTCTCACCGGCAGCTACAAACCGCCGCGCGAGTTCAACTGGGTCGTCGGCGTCATTCTGCTGTTGCTTACGCTTCTGCTCTCGTTCACCGGCTATCTGCTTCCCTGGGATCAACTGGCGATCTGGGCGATCACCGTCGGTTCGAACATGGCCCGGGCCACGCCGGTGCTGGGACACGAAGGGCCGGGGCAGCAGATCCTCAGCCTTGGCGGCATCGACATGATCACGAACATTTCCGACGCGCGGTTTCTCCTGCTGGGGGCCCGCGAGGTGAACGAGGAGACGCTCAACCGCTTTTACATTCTTCACTGCATTGCCATTCCGCTGGGCGTGGCACTGCTCTTGGCGATTCACTTCTGGCGCGTTCGCAAGGACGGAGGCATCAGCGGCCCGTTGTAGCACGCCTTTCGAAGCAAAACCAAAGAGTGCGGCCCGAGGCTGCAAGGCAATCCCGGCCGCGCGACGAAAAATCGGACGATAGTCAAACATGCACGTTGATCCGCAGTATTTCTACGATACGGTTGGTGCCTTTCTTGGGCCGTATTACATCGTGCTGGCCATGATGAACGGCCTGGCCGCGCTATACCTGTGGCGGACCGGGCGGATGACCACCGTCTGGGAGGCCAATCTCGGCGGCATGAGCTTCCGCGTCACCAACGCCATGGTGTGGCTGCTGGTGTCGGGCGTGTTCGTCGTGCTCGCCCCGTTGGCCGCAAGCGGCAACCCGGCGTGGATGCCGTCGGTGCCTGAGGCCGTCAAAGCATTTATCAATCAGAGCACCGGTCCTGTGGTGTACAGCGTGGTCACGATGCTCGGCCTGATCGTGCTGTATGTGTTTCGCAGCTTATTCGTGAAACCGGCAGTCGCCTGGACGCTGTTGAATCTCTCGCTGCTGTTCCTCGGCCTGTCGATGACCGACGAGTACTTCTACGCCATCGTGGCCAAGCCGGATAACGTGCCGATCGTGGCGCTGATGTTTCTGCTCGGTTTCTTCACCTGGCTCGGCGCGTCCCAGGCCGTGCAAAACGACGAACGGCTCGCCAAAGGTTTGCCGCCCCGGGAAAAGGAGGACAACGAGAAGATCCTCGTCTGGCCCGATCTGGTCTACACCGAGTTGATCTGCATGGTGGCCGTCACGGCGCTATTGATCTTTTGGGCGATCGCGCTGGAGGCGCCGTTGGAAGAGCCCGCCAGTAGCGTGAAGACGCCCAACCCCTCGAAGGCGCCGTGGTACTTTCTGGGCTTGCAGGAGATGCTCGTCTATTACGATCCCTGGATGGCGGGCGTCGTGCTACCCAGTCTGGTGGTGTTCGGCTTGATGGCGATCCCCTTCATCGACTTTAACCAGCGCGGCAACGGCTACTACACGATCACCGAGCGCCGCTTCAGCTATATCATCTTCCAAATCGGATTTTTGGAGATGTGGATCACGCTGATCATTTTGGGCACCTTCCTGCGCGGTCCCAACTGGGGCTTCTTTGGGCCGTACGAATTCTGGGATCCGCACAAGGTAGAAGCCCTGAACAACGTCGACCTGTCGCAATACTTCTGGATTTTGGGTCTGGGCCGCAGTCTTCCCCGCGCGCCGCTGGGCAGCTCCTTCTGGGTCGAATTGGCCTACATCCTGCTGCGCGAGGCGCCCGGCATCCTGCTGGTGGGAGCCTATTTTGTCCTGCTGCCGCCCATCATGGCGGTCACCGTGTTCCGCAAGTTCTATCTGAAGATGGGCTTCGTCCGTTACATGGTCATGGCCACGCTGCTGCTGTTCATGGCGGCTCTGCCCATCAAGATGGTGCTGCGCTGGACAGTGAACCTGAAGTACATCATTGCCATTCCCGAGTATTTCTTGAATTTCTAACTCCTCCGCGACCCTTCCGGCCATACGCGGCCGGCTGAACGGGATCGATCGACTATGCCTGCAACGGAACAAACTTGGCGCGATCAGAAGCGGGTACACGTCGTGTTCGGCGTGACCTCGCTGATCATGCTCATTTCCACCATTTGGATGTTCGCCGATGATCACGCTCGGGAGTGGAAAGACGTCCAACTCCAGATGCGAGGTATCAATCGTTGGATGACCGAGGCGCAGATCCGCGAGCAGCAGACGGCGGACTTCTCGCGCAAGCTGGCGGAGTCGGAGCGCGCTCTGCGCCAGGCCCGCAGCCAGCCTGTCGCGCAAGCCGACATCGAAGACTTCAAAACCAGCGTGCAGAACCGCGCCGCGGAGTTGGAGAGCGCCGAGCCGGATTTCGCCGCGCTGGACGCGGCCTATGCGGCGCTGCTGGCGCCCTCGGACGAAGTGCTCGCGTTCACTGAGCAGTTCGAGCAGGCCCGCGCGCAGGCGGCCACGGCATTGGCAGCGGCCCAGCGCGCCGAGCAGGAGGGCGGGGAGAATGCCGCGGCGGCGCGTCAAGTCGCCGACGAGGCGTTGGCCGAGGCTCGCGCAGCGGCCGTCGCGCTCGATGAAGCGATCGAAGAAATGTCGGCGGCTCGCACCGCCCTGCTCGAGGAGATGGACAATTTCATCAGCGAAGCCCGGCTGCTGGAGGACAATAAGTCGCGAACGCTGAAGTTTCAGAGGGCGACGCTGACCGCGGAGGTGAGCCAGCAGGGGTTGGCGATCAGCCAGGGTCGCGACGCCGGGAAATTTCAGGCGCGGATCGACGAGCTGGGCAATACTGTCCGGCGATTGACGCGGGAGATGGACGCCGCCAAGACGTACCGGCAGGATCTGGAACAAATCGTCGGCCGAATTACCGAGGCGGAGCGAACTGCCGAGACCGAACTGAACACGCTGCAATCGGACTTGAACCGCCTGCACACGACGCTCCAAGAGCGCTCCTCAAACCCGCTGGAATGGCTCGTCCGCCAGCCAGTACTCGACGCGTTCTATACCGGCGATTTGAAAATCGACCAGATCTGGCTGCCGGACCTGACGATCGACTACAACTTCTCGGACGTCGCCCGCTACGACCGCTGCACGACCTGCCACCGCGCGATCGCGCAGACGGAACCAGGCACGGCCGATCAGCCGGCCTATGAGCCACTGCAAACCTTTCAGGTCACGCTCGCCACGCCCAGTGAGCCGCCGCCGTCACAAGTCGGACTGCAGGGGCAACCGCGGTCCACAACCATCTCGGATGTCTACGGCATCGGCCTGGCGGAGTTCGGGCGGTTGAATCGGGATGACGTGACGATCGAGTTCGTCTGGCCCGAGACGCTTGGTGCCCAGGCCGGCTTGCAGATGGGCGACGTCATCCGGCAGATCGGCGACGCGCCAATCTACACGCCCGAGCAGGCCGCCGACTATCTGCTGGAAGACGTCGACTGGGGCCAGACTCTCACCATCACCATCGAACGCGGTCTGCCGAATCCGTTCATTTCCCATCCGCGGCTCGACCTGTTCGTCGGCTCGCTCAGCCCGCACCAGATGGGCGATATGGGCTGCACCATCTGCCATGAAGGGCAGGGGAGCGCCACCGAATTTAAGTATACCTCGCACACGCCCAACACGCCGCAGGAAGCGGATCAGTGGCACTACGAGCACGGCTGGTTCGACAATCCGCACTGGATCTTTCCGATGTACGCCAACCGCTTCGTCGAAAGCGGTTGCTTGAAGTGCCACCACGAGGTGACCGATCTGCTGCCGAGCGAGCGATTCCCGGAACCGCCGGCTCCGAAAGTCACCGAGGGCTACCGCCTTATCGTCGAGTACGGCTGCTTCGGGTGCCATGAAGTCAACGGCTACGACGGGCCGGACCAGCGCGTGGGTCCGGACCTGCGCACCGAACCGAACTACTTCGCCGTGGCCGAGGCGGTTCTGAGCGACGAGGCACTGACCGACAACGAACGCGGCTGGGCTCAAGCGCTGGTCGGCAACCCGGACGACAATCCCACGCGCTACAGGTTGCTGGAAGCGATCCAGGCCGACAAGGAGTTGGCCAACGCCCCGGACGCCCAGGTCAATGCCCGGCTAACGCCGGCCACGCATCAGTTGGGCGATCTGCTGAAGGATCAGGAGACGCCGGGCAAGCTGCGCAGCGTCGGCCCCAGTCTGCGGCACGTCGCCAGCAAGGTCGACTTTGACTTTCTGTATAGCTGGATTCGCGAGCCGAGCGACTTCCGCCCCACGACGAAGATGCCGCAGTTCTTCGGTCTGCGGGATCATCTCGATCTGGAGGAGGGCGACGTCGCTCCGGAGTACGAGCCCCTGGAAATCCGCGCCATCGCTGAGTACCTGTTGGCCAACAGCCGCCCGTTCTCGCCGATCACTCCACCTGAAGGAGAGACCGCGGCTGCATCGGCCGAGCGCGGCAAGAAGCTGTTCCAGGTGCGCGGCTGCCTCGCGTGCCACAGTCACGAGGACTTCCCGGGCATCGCCTCGACGCAGGGCCCGGACTTGACCGGTCTCGGCGCGAAGCTCACCGGCGAGCGCGGCCAGCAGTGGCTGTACTCGTGGCTGAAGGATCCCAGTGCCTACCATACCCGCACCGTCATGCCGGACCTCTTCCTGGATCCGATTCAGGCGGAAGACGGCACAGTCACCGATCCGGCGGCGGACATCGCCGAGTACCTGCTCTCGTCGCAGGGCTGGCAGCCGGAGAACGTCCCGTCGCGCGAGATGACTGCCGAGGAACGGACCACGCTGGAGGACCTGGCGGTCGAGTATCTCTCGACTTCGTTCTCGGACCGCCGTGCCCGCGAGTATCTCCAGGGCGGCATTCCTACCCGGCGGCGCGACGAACTGAAAAGCGCCGAACTGGTCCTTTTGGAAGATGCTCCCGGCGACGCGGTCGAGCGGCAGCTTCGATATGTCGGTCTGCAGGCGATCAGCAAGTATGGCTGCTTCGGCTGCCACGACATCCCCGGCTTCGAAGCGGCCAAGCCCATCGGCACGGCGCTGACCGACTGGGGTCGCAAGAATCCGTCCATGCTCGCGTTCGAGCAGATTCACCAGTACCTTTCCACACCGCAAGAAATTGACAAACTCCATGGCGGCACGGGCGACGTGCACGCGGAGGAAGACCATGGCGCCGGCCATGGTGGCGGGCACGGGCACGGCCCCTCGCCGGAAGATTTCGATCCCGACACCGGCTATTACCTCACCGCCATTAAAAATCACAGCCGGCAGGGGTTTATTTGGCAGAAGCTACGGGCGCCGCGGAGCTACGACTATAAGAAGACCGAGAACAAGGGATATAACGAGCGGTTGCGGATGCCGAAGTTCCCCTTCACGGCGGAAGAGCGTGAAGCGGTGATCACCTTTGTGCTCGGCCTGGTCGCTGAGCCGCCCTCGGCCCGATACATCTACCAGCCGGACCCGCAGCGCGAGGCAATCGTCCAGGGGCATAAGGTTCTCGAGAAATACAACTGCGGCGGCTGCCACATCTTGGAGATGGACCGCTGGGAGTTCAACTACCACCCCAGCGAGTTTTCCGAAGCGCTCCCGCAGACGGACTATCCGTTCCTGACCCCGGTGGTCGACTCGCAGATGGTGGCCGACTCGCTCACGACCGACGACCGCGGCATGCGGCACGCCGTGCTGCACGGCATGCCGGCGGTTAGCGAGGAGACGTACGAGCCGCTGGCGCTGGACATCGACGGCGTTCCCTTGTTCGAGGACGACGGCCAGACGCCGGTCTATCGCTCGTTCACGCTGTGGGAAACAGCGCTGATCAACGGCGAGGCCCGCGCGGCGGGCCTGGAAAACTTGCTGGTGCGAGACGAAGGTGTCACCAAGCACCCGGCAGTCGGCGGCGATCTGGCACGCTATCTGTTCCCGGTCGTCATCGCCGACGAGAAGCAGCGCAACCCGCAAGTGAAAGGTGGCGAAGCTTGGGGATGGCTGCCGCCGCCGCTGGCCGGCGAAGGCCGCAAGGTGCAGCCCGGCTGGTTGCACGAGTTCCTGCTCGACCCTTATCCCATCCGTCCCTCGGCCGTGTTGCGGATGCCGAAGTTCAACATGTCCTCGGACGAGGCCGGGGCGCTGGTCGACTATTTCGCCGCCATGGACGATGCCCAGTACCCGTACGAATTCAATGAGCGGCAGCGGGCGAGTTATCTTGCCGCACAAGAGGCCGATCATCCCGACCGTTTGGCCGACGCGTTGAACATCGTGGTCAATCGCAATTACTGCGTGCAATGCCACCTGGTGGGTGACTTCTCGCCGGGCGGCAGCACGACGGCACTGGCGCCGAATCTCGACCTGGTCCATCGCCGGCTGCGGCCCGACTTCGTGCGGCGTTGGGTCGCTAATCCAAAGCGGATGCTGCCGTACACCGGCATGCCGGTCAACATTCCCTATGCGGATGCCGGCCCGCACTACGGCGGCATCAGCCAGGACATCTACTCGGGCACGAGCATCGAGCAGCTCGACGCGCTGGTCGATCTGCTGATGAACTACGACCGTTTTGCGGAGCGAAGGATTTCGATTCGCGAACAAGTCCCGCCGCCTCAAACCCAAACTCCGGCAACGACTGCCGCGGGAGGTGGCTCACAATGAGCGGGAGCAAGATCATGCAGACACGGCTGATCGAATCCGCGGACCAATCGTCGCCGCGTGGGCGCCGGGGCATAGCCGGCGCCGTAAGGATCGCCTATACTGGCGGTATTCTGATGCTTCCCGCCTTGCTGTTCGCCCTCGGTTGCCAGGGCGAACCTGACGCCCCGCCTCCCGAGGCCGCCGACCAGGACGTCGAGGACATCCAGTCGCAGATGGAAGGCATCGACCCGGGTTCCGAAGTGGATCCATCAGAAATCGCGCCGTCCGAACCGGACTCCCCGACATCGGAACCGGCGGTCGACGACGGATCAGGGACGACGCCAGACGGGACGGATCCCACCGCCCCGGAAAATGAGAATTAGAGGTGTTCCCATGAAGATACGTTGTGCATCGTTGGCGTTGACCCTCGTGCTGGCGCTGGGCGATCTGTCCGCATCCGCCGCTGAATGGGGGACGATCAAGGGCCGATTCGTTTACGACGGTCCGCCGCCCACGCCGGAAAAAATCGAGGTGACCAAGGACGTCGAAGTCTGCTCGCTGCACCCCCTGATCGATGAATCGCTGCTGGTCAGCGAAGAGGGCGGTTTGGCGAACGTGGCCGTGTTCATTCGCGTCCCCCGCGGCGAAAAGCTGGAAGTACATCCGGACTACGCGGAGGCGGCGGAGAAGCCGCTGGTGCTCGACAACATGCATTGCCGGTTCGAGCCGCACGTGGCACTGTTGCGTACCGGCCAGCCGCTGCTCTTGAAGAATTCCGACCCGGTCGGCCACAACACGAACGTGCAGTTCATCAGCGGCCAGAGCTTCAATATGTTGATTCCGGCCAATGGATCGGTGGAGCAGCAGGTCGCGCGGGCGGAAGCCTTCCCCGGCAAAGTCGCCTGCAACATCCACCCGTGGATGACCGGCTACCTGTTTGTCCGTGACGATCCGTACCTGGCGATTTCCGACAAGGACGGCAAGTTCGAGCTCAAGAACGTCCCGGCCGGAGAGCACGAGTTTCAACTTTGGCAGGAAAAGGCCGGTTACCTGGGGCAGGTCACGATTGGCGGAGATCCGACCGATCCGGCCGCCCGCGGCCGCATCACTCTTGAGGTGAAAGCCGAAGAACTGGACCTGGGCGAGATCAAAGTCAGCCCTGATCAATTCAAAGACCGCTAGGGCTTTGGCCATACGAAAGGACGTCTGTCATGAACCTGTTACGATCAACCGCGATTCTGGCCGCGCTGTGCGTGCTGCCGCTTACCGCCGGATGCGGCGGTGGCGACGAGGCCGCCGACAACGCGCAGCCCAGCGCCGACTTTGTCCTGCCCGAACAGCCGCAAACGGCCCAGCAGACGCCCGGCGCGGGCTCGGGCGACGCGGCCACCTCCGGCGATGCGACCGAAGGCTGGGGCGACGTGGTCGGACAGTTCGTCTACGTCGGCACGCCGCCGGTACCGGAGAAGGTTTCACTGACCAAGGACACCGAGGTCTGCTCGATGCACCACCCAGTGGATGAGAGCCTGATGGTGGCTGAGGACGGTGGCGTGGCCAATATCGTGGTCCATTTGCGACCAGCCCGCGGACAGACCGTCTCTCGCGTGCACCCGGACTACGAATCGACGGCCGACGAGCATATCGTGCTGGATAACCAGTTTTGCCGGTTTGATCCGCATGTAGCGCTGTTACGCACCAGCCAGACGCTCGAGATTAAGAACTCCGATCCGGTGCCTCACAACACCAACGTGAAGTTTGTAAGCGGACAAGGTTTTAATCCGATCGTGCCTGCCGGCGAGTCAAGCGAGCAGCAAATCTCTCAGTCGGAGGCCTTTCCGGGTACGGTAAGCTGCAACATCCATCCGTGGATGGCAGGCTGGGTAGTCGTCCAGGACCATCCGTACATGGCCGTGTCCGCCAAGGACGGTACCTTCACGATCAAGAATCTGCCCACAGGCGAACACGAGTTTCAGCTTTGGCAGGAGAAAGTGGGCTTCCTTGCCGACACGTCGACCGCCAAGGGAGCGACCAACCGCCAGGGCCGCGTTACGCTCACCATCGAACCCGGCACCAACGACCTGGGCAAGATCGAACTGCCTGCCGCCATGTTCGAAAAGAATTAGTTACGTCGTAATCAGTCCGCAGACACGGATCTTTACCTGATGATGCACTCAGTCCGCCGTGCCGCCGCCTTGCTGCTCGCCGCGTGCACGGCCGCCGCTTCGGTCGGTTGCCAGCGTACGCTGCCGCCCGATCAGGAGGCACACTCGGGCAATGCCCAACAGCTCCGCACCTATTTGATGTCGTCCAGCACGGCGGCCGGGGGCGCGGGCGCGGCGGCACAGCCGCAGGGGACCGGCTGGGCTACGCTCCGCGGAACCTTCACCTACCAGGGTGACGCACCCGCGCGGCAGCCGATCTCGATCACCAAGGAGCCGGAGATCTGCGCTCCCGGCGGCGGGGCGGTGCTCGACCAGGTGCTGCTGGTCGACGAGCAATCCGGCGGGATCCAGAACGTCGTTGTGTTCCTGCGGCGTGCCAGCCGCGTGCACGACTCGGCCCAACCGAGCACTGAGCAGGTAGAGTTCGACCAGAAAAACTGCCTGTTCACGACGCACGTGCAAACGATGACGGTCGGCCAGCCGCTGCTTCTGCTCAATAGCGACCCCACCGGGCACAATGCGAGCATTGATCAGTACAGCTTCAACCAGTTGATCCCCGCGAACGAAAGCCTGGTGTACGCACCGCCCAGCGAGGCGCCGTTCCCCATTTCCGTAACGTGCAGCATTCATCCGTGGATGCTGGCGTATCTCTTTCCGCGCGATAATGGTTACGTCGCCGTGACGGGGCCGGACGGAAAATTCGAAATCGCCAACGTGCCCGCGGGCGAAGAGTTGGAATTTCAGGTCTGGCACGAAAACGCCACGGGGCCCGGCAATGGCCTAGTGCTCGACACGCCGGAGGCGAAAGAGCTCGGCTGGACCTCGCGCGGGCGCTTCAACTTGACATTAGAGGAGAACGCCCAGGCCGATCTCGAGTTAACCGTTCCCGGTAGCGCCTTTCAACGGAACTAAAAGGAGTACCGCGCCCGCGGTGCGAGTCGAGCCGTCGCTGGCGATGTCTTCGGCCGCCGGTCAAGGCCCACGCGTTTCTCTCGTCCGATCCCACCGGTTTCGATAACGTCACTGATTACCCATGACACAGCCTTTCAAGTCGACGCGCAACGCGCGGTTTCTCGTCATCCTGTTGGCGGGGCTGGCCGCGCTGTCCGGATGCGGCCGCTCCGAGCCGGCCCGCTATCACTTGAACATGGTCGAAATGACCGACAAGGGGATCAGCGCGCAATACCAGGTCGAGATCGCCACCATCTTGGAAGCGATGTTCGGCACGCCCGATGAGCCATTCGTCCTGCCGGAGACGGGCCTAGACATCAACAAGCTACGCCTGGCGTCCGGCCCGGCGTGGAGTGATGAAGAAGGGACCAATCACGGACTCTATCGCCGCCACTGCGCCCATTGCCATGGAGTCACGGGCGACGGGGCCGGCCCGACGGCGCTGTTTTTGAACCCCTATCCGCGCGACTATCGGCAGGGAAAATTCAAGTTCAAGTCGACCGAGCGAGCGGCACAGCCCACGGCACACGATTTGCGCGAGATCCTGCGCCAGGGCATACCCGGCACGGCGATGCCCAGCTTCCGGCTGCACCCTTCCAGGGAAATCGATGCACTGGTCGAGTACGTGAAGTACCTGAGCATGCGCGGCCAGATGGAAACGGCCCTGGCGAACTTCGTCATGTTCCAACTGGGGGAAGGCGAGTCGCTTTCCCAGTACGCGAACGTGTACGTGGACGAGTTGCTGTCGCCGATCGCCGAAGGCTGGGCGGGTGCCGAGGACCAGGTGATTCATCCCGATCCGCAGCTTGCGCCGCCGCCGCGCAACGAGCGCGACCCGGAGGCGCTGGCCGCCTCGATCGCCAAAGGCCGCGAACTGTTCTACGGCACGAAAGCGAACTGCCTGGAGTGCCACGGGCCGACGGCCCTGGGGGACGGCATGACCACCGACCAGGATGACTGGAGCAAGGCCGTCAAACAATTCGCCGCAAACCACGACCAAGTCACTCCGGTAGAACTGGGCGCGCTTCCGCCGCGTGACGTGCGTCCGCGAAATCTCCGTTTGGGGGTGTTCCGCGGAGGGCGCCGTCCTATTGATATTTACCGCCGGCTGCACGCGGGCATCAACGGCACGCCGATGCCCGCGGTCGGTCCGGCCACACCGGGCGCCACCGGCACGGTGACGCCCGATCAGATCTGGAATCTGGTCGACTATGTACTATCGCTGCCCTACGACGCGACCACGCAAGAGCCGGCGCTGCTCTCGAACGTCCGCGAGCGGCTGTAGTGGTATCGCAAGCAACAAGCTACGGCGGCCGAAAAGCGGCCGGTTGAAGTAGACGCTGGAGACGAGTTGTGAACAAGGTTTGGAGCTTGCTGTTTCTCGCCGTGCCGGTATTCGGCGTCGCGACGTTTGTCGCCGCGCCCTACTTCAATCACTGGTTGCCGCGCGACGTCTCCGAACACGGTCGGATGATCGACCACCTGTTCATGTTCATCCTCTGGCTGACGGGCTTTGTGTTTGTCGGCACCGAGGTTGCGATCTTCTGGTTCATGTGGCGGTACAACGACCGAGTGAACCGCGAGCCCGCCCGCTTTATGCACGGCAGCCATAGCCTGGAGCTGGTATGGACGATCCTCCCGGCGGCGATCCTGCTGTTCATTGCCATTTATCAGATGGACGCCTGGGCGGGCTCCAAGATGCGCCGCCCGGACATCGCACCGACGGCCGAAGTAACCGGGCGGCAGTTCGAGTGGCGGCTGCGGTATCCCGGCCCCGACGGCGTTCTGGATACCGCGGACGACATCCACCACGTCAATGATCTGCACCTGCCGGTGGGCGAGGAGGTGCTGTTGGTCGTCAAAAGCGAGGACGTGCTGCACAGCTTCTTCCTTCCGAATCTGCGCATCAAGCAGGACGTGGTGCCGGGCATGAAACAGTACGTCTGGTTCAAGGCCAACGAGACGGGCCAATTCGACATCGTCTGCGCGGAACTGTGCGGCTGGGGCCATTACAAGATGAAGGGCCAGGTGACGCTCGAATCCCGCGAGGAATTCGACGCCTGGCTCGCCCAGCAGTACGAGCAAGAGCAGGCCACCTTAGAACAAACAACGACCGACGAGGGTTAGGACGCGATGAGTTCGATTGACGCGGGCACGCACGCAGCAGACGCGCATGCCGGGGAGGGCCACCACGGCGGCGGCTTCATCTCCACGTATGTCTTTTCCCGCGATCACAAGATTATCGGCATCCAGTTTCTGTTTTCGACGCTGGTGTGGTTTCTGGTCGGCGGTCTGTTGGCCCTGGGCGTTCGCTGGCAGGTGGCGTGGCCCTGGTCCGAAATGCCCGTCGTTGGAAAGATGCTCTTCTCGGCCGAGGGCGGCCAGATCTCGCCCGAGTTTTACACGATGCTCTTCACCATGCACGCGACGATCATGATCTTCTTCGTGATCATTCCGATCCTTGCGGGGGCATTTGGAAACTACCTGATCCCGCTGATGATCGGCGCGGACGACATGGCCTTCCCCACACTGAACATGCTGAGCTACTGGTTCATGTGGCCGGCATTCGCCGTGATCGGCACGAGCTTCTTCGTGGAAGGAGGTGGGGCGCAGGCCGGCTGGACCTCGTATCCACCACTGTCCGTCGTCCAGGAGGCGGCACCAGGCAGCCACCTTCCGCAGACGCTGTGGCTGATCGGCATCACCTTCGTCGGCGTCTCGTCGATGATGGGCTCGATCAACTACATGACGACCATCATTCAGATGCGCGCTCCCGGCATGACGATGTTCCGCCTGCCGATGACGATTTGGGCGATGTTCATCACGGCGATCCTGCAAGCGTTCGCCCTGCCCGTGCTGACCGCCGCGGGCTTCATCCAACTGACCGACCGCATGATCGGCACCGGCTTTTTGCTGCCGGAATACCTGGTTGTGAACAACTCCGATCCGGCCTCCGGCGGTGGGCAGCCGCTGTTGTGGCAGCACCTGTTCTGGTTCTACTCCCATCCGGCCGTGTACATCATGATCTTGCCGGCGATGGGCATGGTCTCGGACATGATCAGTTGCTTCGCCCGCAAACCGCTGTTCGGCTACAAGCCGATGGTCTATTCGATCGCCGGCATCGCGGGGTTGGGCTTCATCGTGTGGGGTCACCACATGTTCGTGTCCGGGATGAATCCGGCACTGGGCATGACGTTCATGGTCTCGACGATGCTGATCGCCCTGCCCAGCGCGATCAAGGTCTTTAACTGGCTCGGTACGATCTGGGGCGGCAATCTCCAGTTCACGACGCCGATGCTGTTCGCGCTGTCGTTCGTGTCGATGTTCATCATCGGCGGGCTGTCGGGTATCTTCATGGCCGCCACGCCGGTCGACATCTTCATCCACGACACGTATTTCATCGTGGCCCACTTCCACTACGTGCTATTCTCCGGCACGGCGATGGCGGTGTTCGGGGCGATCTACTTCTGGTTCCCGAAGATGTTCGGCCGCATGATGAACGACTCTTGGGGGAAGGTGCATTTCTTCCTCACGTTCGTGCTGCTCAACTGCGTGTTCTTCCCGATGCACATTTTGGGCGCCGTCGGGTTTCCGCGGCGGCTGGCCGATCCCTATCACTACGCCACCTTCCGGGAGTTGGGTCCACTCAACGAGTTCATCACCTACTGCGCACTGGCGCTGGTGGCCTGCCAGGCGATCTTCGTGGTGAACTTCTTTGTCAGCATCTTCTTCGGCCCCAAGGCCGGCCGGAATCCCTGGCATGCCAACGGCCTGGAATGGGCTGCCCCCAGCCCGCCCGGCCACGGCAACTTCGATTTCCAACCGTTGATCTATCGCGGCCCGTACGAGTACGGCGACCCCAGCGTCGACGCCGACTATTATCCGCAAACGCAGCCACCGCCCCCCGGTCATCCGGAGACGCGGCCTGAGGCGGCCCCCGTGACGTATTAACCAGTACTCTTCGATTTCATTTGCCCGCTTTCGCATCACTGCTTCGGTACTCCGCTGTGACTCACCCGTCCCCCCAACTCGCCGGAACCTGGTCGCACCGCTTGGCGGTGGTGCTCGCCGGGCTTACCTTTCCGCTGATTTGGGTCGGAGGATTGGTCACCACGACCGACGCGGGCATGTCCGTGCCCGACTGGCCGAACACGTACGGCTATAATCTCTTCCTATATCCCTGGCAGACGTGGCTCTTCGGCCCGTGGGACCTGTTCGTGGAACACGGCCACCGGCTGTTGGCGTCGCTGGTGGGGCTGGTCACGATTGCTCTGGCGGTCGTGCTGTGGCGAACCGACCCGCGGCAGTCGCTCCGCATCGCGGGACTGGTAGCAGTCGCCGGAGTCGTGGGGCAGGGCGTGCTGGGCGGCATGCGCGTGCTGATGGATGAGCGGACGTTGGCCATGATTCACGGCTGCGTGGGGCCGGCGTTTTTTGCTTTCGTCGTCACGCTCTGTGTGGTGACGTCCCGCCGCTGGAGGTCACCGTCGGCCGACATGCCTCCGCGTGCGGCGAGCGGAATGAAGCAGGTGGCGGTCGTCACCGTCGTGGTGGCATATTTGCAGCTCATGCTCGGCGCGGTTCTGCGGCATATGCCGGCGGGCTCGCAGCCCGGGCTGTTCCGCGCCGCTGTTTTTTTTCATCTGATCATGGCGGCCGCGCTCGCTGTGCAGGTCGTTTTGCTACGGCGCCAGGCCGGTTATACGGGCGACGCAGGCCTCGCGACGCGGCGCGCCGCAAACGGCCTGCTCGCGCTGGTCGCGTTTCAGATCGCGCTGGGCAGCGCCACGTGGATCGCCAAGTACGGCTGGCCACCGCTGGTGGCCTCCTACAGTTGGACGGCCGGTTATGTCATTCGGGCCGAAAGCCTATTCCAGACGCACGTGGTGACGGCGCACGTCGCCACCGGTTCGCTGATCTTGGCGCTTGCCGTCTCGCTGGCCGTTGTTTCAGGCGGTCGCGTCCGCACGGCTGCGTCGGGGCGAAAGCTTTCGGCATCGGCAGCCATGGAGCTGGTCGCATGAGTTCGACCCCATCCACCGTCGTCTGCCAGCCGCGGCGAACGTCGCTTGCGCTCCGTCTGGTCGACTACATGGAACTGACCAAGCCGCGCATCGCGATGTTGGAACTGGCGACGGTCGCCGTGGCGGCCTTCCTGGCCGCACCCGAGGCGCTTTCCGCGGGACTTTTGTTTCACGCCCTGATGGGAACGGCTCTTGTCGCGGCCAGCGCCAGCATCTTCAACCAATGGCTCGAACGCCATAGCGACGCCCAAATGACGCGGACGGCGGGGCGGCCGCTGCCATCGGGTCGGGTGGGCAGTGCCGAGGCGGTCGCGTTGGGGCTGGTGACGCTCGTCGCAGGCCTTGCGCAACTCGCGTTGGTCGTGAACCTCCCGACGGCCGCCGTGGGGCTGGCAAGCTGGCTGCTGTACGTCGCCGTTTATACGCCGCTCAAATCGCGCACCACCGCCAACACTCTGATCGGCGCAGTCGCGGGCGCGCTACCGGTGTGGATGGGGTGGCTGGCGACCGGCCAGCCGCTCGACGTGAAGGCGACGGCCCTGTTTTTGATCGTGTTCCTCTGGCAGTTTCCCCACTTCATGGCGATCGCCTGGATCTACCGCCAACAGTACCGCGCGGCCGGCGCAAAGATGCTGACGGTGGTCGATCCCAGCGGCGTTCGCGCCGGGGCCCAGGCCGTTATCGCGGCGATCGTGCTGATCCCCATAAGCCTGCTCCCGGCGGTTCTGCCGATGGCCGGCAGCGCGCTGATTTGCTTCGCCGGGGTGCTGGTGCTGGGCGTCGGGCAGCTCCTCTGCGCCGTGGCGTTTCTGGTTCGGCGGAGCGAGACCAGTGCCCAGCGGTTACTGTGGGCCAGCCTGATTTACCTGCCGGCCATCCTGATGCTGTTGATGTTAACTACGCCCGTCTAGCGAGCCGGGCAGCCTTCCCAAAGTAGCCCTTGCTAACCATGAGTCACGACGAGCACAGCGCCCACCCGGGCTTCGATTACCAACCGGCACTGCCGATCCCCAACGGCAAGGTTTGCGTCTGGCTGTTTCTGTCGACGGAGATCATGTTCTTCGCCGCGCTGATCGGCACGTACATCGTGCTGCGGTTCGGCGCGCTGGTGTGGCCGCATCCGAGTCAGGTACACCTCAGTGAGCCGATCGGGGCGATGAACACGTTCATCTTGATTTGTTCCAGCGTGACCGTTGTGCTCGCCCTGGAGATGAGCAAAAAGAACAACGCCGCCGCCGCCAAGGGCTGGATCCTTCTGACGCTGATCCTGGGCTCCCTATTTGTCGGTGTTAAGGGCTACGAGTACAACGCGAAGTTTTCGCACCGTATCTATCCCGCCGCCGGACCTGGGCCGATCTACGAAAAGGCCGACATCTACTACGCGGCGGCCGTCCGCACTCGGCTGAATGAACTGCAGACGGCGCTGCAGGCACAGGCGGAACCGAGCGAGCAGCAGCAACATCGGATCGAAGTGGTCCAGTCCATCCTGACCAACTATGTCGAGCCGGCCGAACAAGCCGCCGGTGAGAACGGCAACGCGGTCGAAGCCGAACAGGAACTGGAAGAATTGGCCAATGCGGTGATGCCGCTTCATCACGCGGCGCATGATACCCAGGGCGCAGAAGCCGAAGTCCACCACGCCGGGCTGAACGACGAGCACTCCTGGCTGAAACTGCCGATTCGCATCCCCGGCGGAAACATGTGGGCCAGTACGTATTTCCTGCTCACCGGCTTTCACGCCATCCACGTCATCGTCGGGCTGATCGTGTTTGCCATCCTGCTGTTCATGCGGCTCGACGCGACCAAGGCCGGTGTCGTGGAGAATGTCGGACTATACTGGCACTTTGTCGACCTGGTGTGGATTTTCCTGTTTCCATTGCTCTACCTGTTTTGACATCGCAACGAGCGGCAGCCCGGCGCCGCATGGCACCACGAGGCTTCCTTCACAAACCTACCGACGAGCTTTCGCCATGAGCGACCATTCGCATAGCCACTCCGACAGTCACGGGCACGAGCACGATCACGCAGACCACGGCGGCCTGGGAAAATACATGGTGGTTTTCGCGGCGCTGTGCGTGTTAACGGGGGCGTCGTTCTTCACGTACTCGGACCTCTGGCCGTTCAAGGAAACGCCGCAGGTCGGCTGGGCCTTCATGATGGCGGTCTCCTGTACCAAGGCGATGCTGGTGATCCTGTTCTTCATGCATTTGCTGTGGGAAGCCAACTGGAAGTACGTGCTGACGGTGCCCGCCACGTTCATGTCGATCTTTCTCGTGCTGATGCTCGTGCCGGACATCGGCATGCGCTCGCACTACGTTTCCGAGGAGCGGCTTCGGCACATGGCCGTGCCGGAAGAGGCGCACGAGGACGGCCACCCTGCCGAAGAGGGCCACCAGCACGAAGGCGAGCCCGCGGCACCGGATGAAGCGCCGCACTGATTCGGCCGGCCGAGCCGGACAGGCCGCCTCGATCAACGGTCGCTTGTTCGCTCCGGCGGATGCGCTCGCCGTGCGGTTTTGCTGTTCGTTGCTCCAATGCGAATTGCGCAACAGGCCCAAGATGTCCTCGTCCACTGCCATACGCGTCGACAATCTGAGCCATCGCTACGGGCAGCGGCAGGCGTTGGATCGGCTTTCGCTGTCGATTGCGCCGGGGGAGATTTTCGCCTTCCTGGGGCCCAACGGAAGCGGCAAGACTACGCTGTTTCGCATCCTGTCGACGCTGATCCCGCCGCAGACGGGCCTGGCCGAAGTCTTCGGCCAAAACGTGGCGGACCATCCAATGGCCGTCCGCTCCGCGATCGGTGTCGTTTTTCAAGCGCCAAGTCTGGACCGAAAGCTGACGGTGGCGGAAAACATCCACCACCAGGGGCGGCTCTACGGTATGAAAGCGAGCCTGATCCGCCAGCGAGCCGGCGAGTTGCTCGCCCGGCTCGGCCTGGCACAGCGGTCCGGCGACCGCGTCGAGACGCTCTCCGGCGGGTTGCGTCGCCGGGCGGAACTGGCCAAGGGAATGCTGCACCGCCCGAGGCTGCTGCTTTTGGACGAGCCGAGTACCGGGCTCGACCCGGGCGCACGGAGTGACCTGTGGCACTATCTCCACCAGGAGCGCGACCAGTCCGGCATCACCGTCGTGCTCACTACACATTTACTGGAAGAGGCCGATCGCGCGGACCGGCTCGCCATCCTCAGCGATGGCCGGCTGGTCGCCTGCGACACGCCCGACCGGCTCAGGGCGAGCGTCGGCGGCGATGCGATCACCATCCGCTGCGACGAGCCCAAATCTCTGGCCGACGACATTCGACAACACTTCGGACTGCAAACGATGGTGCTGGACGGCAGCGTTCGCCTGGAGAGCACCGCCGGGCACGAATTGATCGGCCCCCTGGTCGATCGATTTGGAGACCGCGTCGGATCGATCACGCTAGGCAAGCCCACGCTGGAAGATGTGTTCATCGACCGCACGGGGCACCGCTTTTGGAATTCCCCGGGCGAGGAGGTGGCGATTGGCTAGCCCGGCACCACCCAGGATTTCCAGCGCGGCGGCCGCTTCGCAAGCCGCGTCGCCGGCGATCCGGCCTTGGCCGGCGGTTGGTACGCTGTGCCGCCGGGAGCTGGTGCGGTTCGTACGCCAGCCCAACCGTGTGGTAGGAGCGCTCGGGCAGCCGCTGGTGTTTTGGTTGCTGTTCAGCGAGGGACTGAAGCGGTCGGGACTCGACTACGGGCACTTCCTGCCCGGCACGATCGTGCTGATCCTGTTGTTCACGGCGATCTTCGCCACGATCTCGATCATTGAGGACCGCCGCGAGGGCTTTCTGCAATCCGTGCTGGTCGCGCCAATTCCCCGCTGGGCGATGGTGCTGGGCAAGGTGTTCGGCGGAGCGCTGTTGGCTCTCTTGCAGGGACTCTTGTTTCTACTGCTGGGCTGGCTCACGGTCGAGCTTACATCGAACCCACTCAACCTGCTGGCGGGTGTCGTAATGATGGCCGTCATCGCCCTGGCCCTGACCGGGCTGGGATTTTTGATTGCCTGGCGGATGGAGTCGACCCAGGGCTTTCACGCCATCATGAGCGTCTTTCTGCTGCCGATGTGGCTGCTCTCCGGCGCGTTCTTTCCCAGCGGCCAATCCGGCTGGCTGGGGTGGATTGTGGCGCTCAATCCGCTCACTTACGGTGTCGCAGGACTGCGAAGACTTCTACAATACACACAGCAGGACGTGCTGCAGGCGGTGCCGCCGCTGTCGGTCTGTTGGCTGGTCACGGTGCTCTTTGCAATGACAACACTTTCGCTGGCGTGCTTTGTCGCCAGAACGCGTACCTCGGGAGATCTGTTATGAATGCGTCGGCGTTGCCGTACTGGCTTTCGCTTCTTGTCGCGGTCGGGGGAGCCTACGGCGTGTGGCGCGTGTGGCAGGCCGAGCGTACGCCAACGGCGGTTGTAGAATATGTAGGAACGTCTGCCGAAGTGGCCGAGCAGGAGCCGCTCGCCCGGTTCGAACTGCCTGAACGCAGTGGCGGGATGTTCAAGTCCAACGACATGCGCGGCAAGGTCTGGGTAGCCAGCTACTTCTTCACGGCGTGCCCCGGATCGTGCCTGAAGCTGAACCAGGCGCTGGCTTCGCTGCAGCAAGAAGAGGGGCTGGAAGAGGTCAAGTTCGTCAGCATCACCTGTGACCCCCAGAACGACAGCCTGGAGCAACTCGCCGAGTACGCTGATCGGTTCGAGGCCGATCCCCAGCGCTGGTTTTTCTGCCGCGGCCAAATGGATTACGTCCAGCGCGTCGGCACCGATATCCTCAAGATCGCGGTCCAGCGGCAAATGCACACCGATCATGCGGTCGTCATCGGGCGGGACGGCAAAGTCATCAACCGCTTCAAGGTGACCGATCCGGTGGCCTTGAATGTAATGAAGCAAGTGCTGCGAGAAGCCACCCAGCAACCGGCCAGTGTCGCGTCCGCGCAGGGTGCCAGTTCGTGACGACCGCCGCTTCGCTGCTGATGGCGGTTCATCCGTTGGCCACCACCAACGCCGCGCTGAACGCGACGGCGACCATTCTGCTGCTGGTAGGATACGTCTTGATCCGCCGCGGCCATGAGCGCCGCCACAAGCAGGTGATGTACGCGGCCTTCGGCGTGTCGACGGTCTTTTTAGTTTGTTACCTTTGGTACCACTACCAGGTTGGCCACGTTTCGTTTTCCGGGCCGTCGTCGGCCAGGCGAATTTACCTTCCGCTGCTGTTCAGCCATATTGTGTTGGCCGTGACAGTACCGCCGCTGGCGATCGCGACCATCGTGCTGGGCATCCTCGACAAGCGGGTGCTGCATCGGCGGCTGGCCCGCTGGACTTTTCCGATTTGGCTGTACGTCTCGATCACCGGCGTGGTCGTGTACGTGATGCTGTATCACCTCTACCCCAGCGTGCCGGATGGTAGTATAATCAGCCCATAGCGCCAGACGCGGGGGGCAATCCTTGTCCGCAAGTCCATGCCGGGTAAACAGCCGATGAACCGCCGCGGCCCGCAATTCCGCCGAACGCTAATTCTCGCGATCGCGGTACTCGCCTTGGTGGCTGTGCCGTCGTTGGCGCTGGCTTGCCCCACGTGCAAGGACAGCCTGGCGAGCAGCCCCGAGCAGCAAGGGATGGTGCAGGGCTACTTCTATAGCATCTTGTTCATGATGGCGATGCCCTTCGTGCTGTTGGGATCGTTCGGCAGTTACGCATATCTGATCGTGCGACGCGCCCGGGCCGAACAGCAAAAATGCGAAGCCTTGCCCGGTTCGGCCGCTGGCCCGGCGCCGCCGGACGCATAGTCGTCCGTGCGACGGCAGATCTGTGGGACCAAACTCACCGCTGCTCACATGCCCCGCCTGCGGCTCGTTTCGCTAGACGTAGCCCGTAACGATCAAATTCCATCCCGCGGCGGCGGATCGAAGTATTCATCGAACGCCAGCCACAAGCTGCGGGCGTGCCGGAAGAAGGCCAGCGGAAAGAGAATCGCAAACGCGAGCAGTATCCAGCGGAGCTGCGGCGCGGCGGGCGTCAGAAACGTGGGCAGCATACCTGGCCTCGTCGCGTCGACGAGAAACAGCCCGAAATAAGCGACCACGAGCAACAGCGCGGTCAGCCCGTAGTTGACGTAGATCGAGCCCAGATAGAAGCCGGGCCCGCGCCGGAAATCCCGGCCGCAATGCGAGCAACTTTCCGCCATTCGGAAACCCCGGGCAAATAGGCGGCCTCGACCACAGGCGGGGCAGCGCAACCACAGGGCCTTCGAGAAAATCGCGGCGAGTCGCATCAGCGTGTTTGTGTTGCGCATGAACGTGAAATAGCTGGCTGTCGAACCGGCATTCTACGCACGTATAGCGATGATGAGCCAGTGGACGCGCGATTGCCGGCCCGCTTGTTCGGCCGGGCGCGGTCGGCTAATGTTGTGCGCTATGAAAGCGATTGGACGAACACTGCAGGTCATCGGGCTCACCATCCCGCCGCTGGCCATTGTGGCAGAACTTGCCGAGACTATTTCCCTCGGCCAGATGCTCGCCTTTCTTGTTGCGGGCGCGTGCAGTTTCTGGATCGGCCGCATCACCGAGGGCTACTCGGGGCGATAAAAGCCTGTTGTTTTTTGCAACAGGCTGCTGCATCGCACGGAGGTGATGCCAAGATGACGGCGAAAGTCGTTATTTTGCGAGCCGTGAGGAGCTTTGCTCCGAACTTGGCGAGATTTGAAAAATGCCACGACGGCGTTTTTCAACAGGCCGCTCAGGACGAGGGCGCGGAGTCGCGGCCGCCGTGCATCCCTCCGGTTCTCACCAATTCGGCTGGTGAATGCCGATTGCGGCTGCACGATGGCTCGGCTCTTCTTTCCGGGCGGTGCGTTGCCGCCTATACTAGAGTGTGTGGGCGCAAGTCGCTTTGCGGTCTTACGTTATCGCGATTGGCGAAAGGCCGAGGCGACATCGGTACGAGGCGTCGGCTTCTCCCCGGTATGTGTTGAGTCAACTCAGGGCCGCCATGAAGCATCGCAAAACCGGACACAGAACGACTGCCGAGACGGCGCGTCTTGTGCTGTCCGTATGCTTGATGCTTGCGTCCGCCAACGGGCAACTTGCTGCCCAGCCCCCAGCAACCAGGGCCAATTCCACCAGCCTGGTGCAAGTCGACCAGGCGGATGCCGCCGCTCGCACGCATCTGGCGAGCATCGATGCGTATCTCGCGAACCGGGAATGGGACGACGCGGTCGAGATGCTTCGCGAGGTGATGAAGTCGTTTGGCGAGCAGGTCATCTCGGACGTCGACGGACGGTACATCAGCGTCCGAGAGCATTGTCACCGCCGCATCGCCCGACTGCCGCAGCCGGCGCTCGAGCATTACCGCGGCCTCGTCGATCCGCTCGCCAACCAGTGGTTGGAGGAAGGGATCACGCAGCGCGATAGATCCAAGCTGCAGCAAGTTGTTCACGACTTCTTCTGCAGCAGCGCCGGCGACGACGCTCTGCTGGCGCTGGGCGAGTTGGCACTCGAACGGGGTGAACACGGAAGCGCCCGGCGCTATTGGGAATCGCTAACCCCGGCCTTACGTTCGCCCGACGGCCGACCGCTTTGGCAGGCGCTGATCGGCATTGATCCCGCGCGGGACTTCGACCAAGTCGCCGAGATCGTCAACGATGCCGATGCATCGGTCAACCGGCTTGTGTATCCCGGCACGGACACTTCGCTCGCCGACGTGCGAGCGAGGCTCGCGCTGGTTTCGATTCTCGAGGGATCGCTTGACCGCGCCCGAGTGGAACTGGATTGGTTTCGCCGGTTTCATCCGGACGCCGCAGGGCGACTGGGCGGACGGAATGTGCAGTACGGCGAGCAGCTCGCCCAGTTGCTCACCTCCGCGGCAGAGTGGCCGCAGTCGACGGCACCGGCGGACTGGCCGACGTTCGGCGGTTCGACGAACCGGAGCGGAACTGCGCAAGCCATCGGAGGCATTCGGTCTCCTGCCTGGGAGCAGTCGATCGGCGTCGCGGCTCCCGGTTCGACCGATCAGGAGTCACTGCCGCTGCCCGGTACAATCGCCCAACAGGCACAAGACATCGACGTGCAGCCGCTGCGTCACTATCCAATCGTCGTGGACGACTTGCTGTTGTGGAACGATCACAGCGCCATCTACGCATACCATCTGTCGTCGGGACGCCCCGCCTGGGAGGGCAGCGGCGTGATCTTCCGCGACGACCGTTCCGCCGAAGCTCAGCCGGAAGACCGCGGCACCCGGTTGGGAACGCCGCGGTTTTCGATGACCGCCAGCGATGGCCGGCTGTACGCCCGCGTCGGAGCGCCCGTCACGACGCGGCCCCCGGATGTTAATGCGTTGCAATCGAATGGCTACCTGGTGTGCCTGGACTTGCAGTCCAGCGGACGCCTCCTTTGGAAGACGCAGCCCGAGGATCCTCAATGGGCGTTCGAGGGAGCGCCGGTGGTGAAGGGCAATAACTTGTATGTGGCGATGCGCCGTAGCGACGTGCGGCCTCAGGCCCACGTCGCCTGCTTCGATGCCAACACCGGCCGGCTGCGGTGGCGGCGGTTCGTCTGCGCCGCGGAGTCGCCCGGCCAGGGTCAGCAAAGCGAGATCACCAATAACGTCCTCACGCTGAGCGAGGAGACGCTGTACGTAAACACAAACCTTGGCGCTATTGCGGCCCTCGCCGCCGACATCGGGCAGATCCGCTGGATCGTCACGTATCCTCGCACGAATGCCGGCGGCTCCGCAGCCGATGTGGCCAAATCCGGATCGCACCCGCGCGACCTGACGCCCTGCGTGTACTACGGCGGCACGATCTTCGCCGCGCCGGCCGACAGCCACGACGTCTTCGCACTGGACGGCGCCACCGGAACCGTGCTGTGGCGGACCTCCCAAGCGGCGGACGTCCGTCATTTGCTAGGTGTCAGCGGTCCGCATCTCATTGCCAGCGGACGACATCTGTGGTGGATCGATGCGCGCACGGGCGAGATCCAGTGGCAATGGCCGGACTCTCCGCGAGCAGGCGAAATCGGACGCGGCCGCGGCGTGATTGCCGGCGGTGAAGTCCTCTGGCCCTCGCAACAGCACATTCGCATCTTCGACGCACAATCCATGCGGCAAACCCGGGAGCCGCTCGACCTGGACGTCTTGGGGGCGGGCGCGGGAAACCTGCTCGTCGCAGGCGGCCACCTGGTGATCGCGGCGGCCGACCGGCTATATGCCTTCAAGATAGCGCCGCCCGCTTCCGATACCGTCACGCAGCGCCCGGACGACGCAAGCTCGGACGACGCGAGTAAATCATCTTCCGTCGGGCGCCCGTTGACGATTGCCACCGGCGTCCGCCGCGCCGCATTTGCCGATGCGCTCGAGTGAAACTGTTGCCAGCCGGACGCGACTGGCTCGATTATCTCACTACTTGCCCACCGATCGGAAACTGCAACGATGCTCAAGGACCCCGACCTGCAAGCCGTCGAATCGCTTAACCAGGCCTATCGGCGGATCACCGGCGAGCTGGAGAAGGTCATTGTCGGCCAAAGGTCGGTGATCGAAGAACTGCTCATCGCCATGTTCGCCCGCGGGCATTGTCTGCTGGTCGGCGTGCCGGGCCTCGCCAAGACGCTGTTGATCCACACGCTCGCCGATTCGCTGTCGCTGGCCTTCAATCGCATTCAGTTCACGCCGGACCTGATGCCGGCCGACATCACCGGCACGGAAGTCATCCAGGAAGACCGGGCGACCGGCGAGCGGCAGTTTCGCTTCCTCAAAGGGCCGATCTTCGCCAACGTCATCTTGGCCGACGAAATCAACCGCACGCCCCCCAAGACGCAGGCCGCACTGCTGGAAGCGATGCAGGAACACCAGGTGACGGCCGGAGGTAGCCGGCACCGATTGGAAGAACCTTTCTTCGTCCTGGCCACACAGAATCCGATCGAGCAGGAGGGCACCTACCCTCTGCCCGAAGCGCAACTCGACCGCTTCATGTTCAACATCCTGGTCGACTATCCTGACGAGGAGGAGGAGTTCCAGATCGTCAAGCGGACCACCGCGGATGATCTGCCCAAGCCGGCGCAGGTGCTATCGGCCGAGCAGATCGTGGAACTCAGCGGCATCGTCCGCAAGGTACCCGTGGCCGATCACGTATTGCGCTACGCGCTGAAGTTCACGCGGCAAACGCGGCCGGATCAGCCCGACGCGCCGCAGATGATCCGCGACTACGTGAGCTGGGGGGCGGGCCCTCGGGCGAGTCAGTACCTCGTGCTGGGGGCGAAAGCCCGCGCGGTGCTGCACGGGCGTTATTACGTGAGCGGTGAAGACGTGCGTAGCGTGGCCGCGCCCGTGCTACGCCATCGCATTATCACCAACTTCAATGCCGAGTCCGAGGGCGTCAAGCCGGACGATCTGGTTCGCCACTTGGCCGACACCATTTCCCGCGACGAGCTGGGAGCCGACGACGGTGGTCGACACGCACAATTATTTAGATCCACAAACGCTCTCTAAGCTCAACGGGCTGGAACTGCGGGCCAGGCACGTCGTCGAAGGCTTCGTCGCCGGTACGCACCGCAGCCCGTATCACGGCTTTTCCGTCGAGTTTGCCGAGCATCGAGAGTACACCCCGGGCGACGACCTGCGCTACGTCGACTGGAAAGTCTACGGCAAGACGGACAAGATCTACCTGAAGCAGTTCGAGGAAGAAACCAATCTGGTCAGCTACCTCGCACTCGATACCAGCGCCAGCATGCGCTACCAGGGCCCCGTCGCGGCGCTGTCGAAGATCGAATACGCCCGGTGCGCGGCCGCCTCGCTGGCGTACCTGGTGCTGCATCAGCAAGACAGCGTCGGGCTGGCGACCTTCAACGACCAAATTCGAGCGATGGTTCGCCCCAGCGGAAATCCCTCGCACCTGAAGCAATTGCTGCACACCATGGAGGAGTCCGTGCCGGAGCACAAAACCAGCACGGGCGCAATCCTTCACGATCTGGCCGAGCGGCTCACGCACCGCGGGATTGTGGTGTTGATCAGCGATTTGTTAGACGACGTATCTTCAATCGTCTCCGGGTTACAACACCTCCGCTATCGCCGGCACGACGTCGTCGTGCTGCACGTACTCGATCCCGCGGAAGTCGACTTTCCGTTCGAAGGTCCCACGCGCTTTCACGGACTGGAACAAGCCGGACACGTGCTGACCGATCCTCAGTCGCTGCGTGCCGGCTATCTGCGAGAGTTGCGCGAGTATCTCAAGGCGATCCGCACCGGCTGCCGTGGTTTGCAGGCCGACTACCTTCTGATTCGCACCGACCAGCCACTGGACGTGGTCCTCGCGGGCTATTTGGCGGCCCGGATGAAACGGCACCGATGACGTACTTTCCGCTACTGTTGGCGTTTGGCTTTTCCAACCTGTGGATGCTCCCTTGGCTGGCAGCGGCGGCTGCGCCGATCCTGATCTACTTATGGAACAAGCGCCGCTATCGGGAGACGTCGTGGGCGGCGATGAGTTTTTTGATGGCCGCGGTCCGCAAGAACGCCCGGCGGATTTCCATCCGCAACTGGCTGCTGATGGCTATGCGGATGGCAATCATCGCCCTGGTCGTGCTGGCGATGGCCGAGCCGTTCGTCGAAAGCGTGGAGGTGCCCGTCGCCGCCGGTCAGCGGACGCATCGCATCCTGGTGCTGGACGGTTCGTACTCGATGGCGGTCCGATCGGGCGACAGCAGCCGCTTCGAACGGGCGAAGCAATTGGCGCGGCAAATCGTCAAGGAAAGCAGCCAGGGGGACGGTTTCACGCTCGTGATGCTCGCCGATCCTCCCCGCGTGATGGTCGATGTCCCGGTCTTTGATCCGGGGCGATATCTCGCGGAAATTGACGCGCTGGAACTGCGGCACGGCGGAGGCGATCTCGCCGCCACGCTCGACGCCGCGCACCAGATCGCTCAACAGGGCCGGCGCCAGTTTCCAGGCTTGGACCGGACAGAAGTTATTTTCTTCACCGACCTGGGCCAGACAAGCTGGTCGCTGGACGCCGAGACGCGCGACAAACTCGGGGAATTGGGCGACGACGCCGCACTGTTGGTGTTGGACGTGGGCGACGCGACGCGCGAGAACCTGGCAATCACGACGTTTGCCGCGGTGGAGAGTTTCGCAACGGTCGGACAGGACGTCATCTTCGAGGCGGTTGTGCGCAACTTCGGCCGTCAGCGGCGTGACGAAACTCCCGTCGAGCTGTGGGTCGACGGCAGCCTCGTGCAGGAGAGCCGCATCGAAGTGGCCGCGGGCGGCGAGTCATCCACCACGTTCGCCCACCGCTTCGATACGCCCGGCAGTCATCGCGCGGAGATACGCCTCGCCGATGATCCGCTCGCTGTCGACAACCATCGCTGGCTGGTGCTGCCGGTCCAGGCCGATCTTCGCGTGCTGTGCATCGGCGGTAGCGATGAGTCGACGCGGTATCTCGCCCGGGCTTTGGCGCCGGTGGACGACGCGCGGTCGCCAATTCAAGTAGAAGTCGCTTCGGAGAGCGGGCTATTGGAGCGCCCGCTCGAACAGTTCGACTGCCTGTTCTTGAGCAACGTTGGTCGGTTCACCTCCAGCGAATCCCAGCGGTTGCACCGTTACTTGCAAGAGGGAGGTGGGTTGGTGTTCTTCCTCGGCGATCGGGTCGTAGCGGAAAATTACAATCGACTGCTGGCGGCCGACGGCGACGAGCGTGTGCTGCCGGCGCGGCTGGGAGAGATCGTGCGCGGGGCCCAGCTTCCACTCGACCCGCTGGACTACGAGCACGCGATCGTACAGGCCTTCCGCGACCGAGAAGAAGCCGGCCTGTTGACGACTCCCGTCGAGACGTACGTCCGCCTGCAAGTTCCGCCGCAATGGGAACAGGCCCAGACGGCGCTGGCCTTCGCCAGCGGCGATCCGGTAATCGTCGCCGAGCCACGGCTTCGCGGCCGTGTTGTGCTGGTGTCGACTGCCGCTTCACTGGCGTCAGTCGACCCGGAATCAAGCGAGCCATGGACAGCGATGCCCGCCTGGCCAAGCTTTCTACCGGTCGTCCGTGAAACGCTGAATTGGGCCGGCGGCTGGCGGGCGGAGCAGTTCAATCTCCTGGTGGGGCAGTCCTTCGGCGTAGCCGGCAGTGAGCCGTCAACGCAGTCTTCCGTAACTGTTGCCGCTCCCGGTGGCCAGCGGCACGAACTGCGGCTCGGCCACGGCGGTAACTCCAGTTGGCGGTTCGACAAAACCGATCGCAGTGGAATCTACGAAATCCATTCGGCGTCTTCGGCGGAGTCGACACGGCACTTCGCCGTCAACGTCGACACCATCGAGAGCAACCTGGCGAGAATCGACCCGGGCAAATTGCCGAACAATGTGACGGTACTGATGGAGTGGCACGGTCGCGAAGAGGCGTCTGTCGCCAAGCTGCGACAGCGGAGCGGGCTGAGCAGCTCGCTCTTGTACGGTGCGGTAGCGCTGCTGCTGGCCGAAAGCCTCGTTGCCTGGAGACTTCGGCGGGGGGCGGCATGAGCGGCAATCTGCCACGCTGGGCCGAACGGCTTTTGGGCATCCAGCCCGACCACAGCGGTCAGGGGACGCACTGGACGCTAGAATTGTACTGGCCATGGCCGCCTTGGCTGACGTTGATTGCCGTCGCGGCCGCCGTCGTCTGGATCGCAACCATCTACCGCCAGGAGAGCGTCTCGCTCCGCCGGCGAACAACGATCCTCTTGGCGTCGCTGCGGATTGCGGCCCTGGCAATGCTGCTGCTTATGCTGGCGCAGGCCACGCTCTCGCTCCAGCGCACCGGGCTTCCCAGCCTCGTGGTGGCCGTAGATACCTCGGCCAGTATGAGCGTCGCAGACGCCGTTGACGGAGAAACTCCAGCGCACCACGTGACCCGCGAGACCGGTTCCAGCGGCCCGTCACGTCTCGAGGCCGCTAAAGCTCTGCTGCTGCGCAACAACGCACGACTGATCGACGAGTTGACAGAGCGGTATCACCTTAAGCTCTATGCGCTGGACTCCGCGGCCCGGCCGCTGCCAGTCTCCAATGCCACGGATGCGGTTACGGAGCTGCGCCGATTGAAGGCGGACGGCGACGCCAGCCGTTTAGGAAGCGGCCTTCGGGCGGTGCTAGACGATTTGCGCGGCACTCCGCCGGCTGCCATCGTGCTGTTCACCGACGGGGTGACGACGGAAGGCGAAACGTTGGCCGGTGCCGCGGAAGTCGCCGCGCGCGAAGGCGTGCCCTGGTTGGCTGTGGGCCTGGGAAGCGATGCGCCGGTGCGCGACGTCGAATTGTTTGACCTGTTGGTCGACGAGGTCGTGTTCGTGAGCGACGTCGTCAACTTCCAAAGCACGGTGAAATCCACAGGCCTCCAGGGCAAAGAAATTGAGCTGGTACTGCGGCGCGACGGCGAGAAAGAACCGCTGGCCCGTTCGACGCTCATTCTCGCAGCCGACGGCGAGCCACAGACGGTGCATTTGGCGTATCGTCCACCGGAGCCCGGAGACTTCGAGTTCACCATCGACATCGAACCGTTGGAAAGCGAATTGCAAGTAGAGAACAACCGGCAGCAGCGGTTGGTCAGTGTGCGGGAGCAGCAGATCGACGTCTTGTACGTCCAGGCGTATCCGAGTTGGGAGTTCCAATATCTCAAGACGCTCCTGGAGCGAGATACGACCGTGAACCTGCGGACTGTGTTGCAGGATGCCGATCAGGACTACGCGCAGATCGACAGGTCCGCGCTGCCTGTGTTCCCCGTTCGGCGGGATGAATTATTCGCGTACGATGTCGTGATCTTTGGCGACGTCAACCCGGCGTATCTGACCAGCTCGACAATGGACAACCTGCGAGACTTCGTCCAGGAGAAGGGCGGCGGCCTGGCCTTCATCGCGGGTCCGAAGTTCACACCCTATGCCTATCGGAACACTCCGCTGGCCGGGCTGCTTCCGGTTGAACTGGGAAGCGGGCAGCCGCCCGACGCCGGTGACACTTTTAATACCGCCTTTCAGGTGCGACCAACGGAACTGGGCTTGGCCGCCGGAACGCTGCAATTGGGCGACTCACTGGCCGAGTCGTTGCGACTCTGGCAGGAGCTGCCTCCGCTGTATTGGATGGTCGAAGCAGGACTTAAACCGGCCGCACGCACGCTGGCCGAGCATCCCACGCAGACGAACCCCGATGGTAGGCCCCTGGCGATTATCGCTTCGCACTACTTCGGAGCCGGCAAGGTGCTGTTTCACGCCACCGACGAGACCTGGCGATGGCGCTTAGGACCTGGCGATCGGCACTTCGCACGTTACTGGGTTCAAACCATCCGCTATCTCGCCCGCACCAAGCTACTGCGTGGCGACCACGGCATCGAACTAACCGCCGACCGCCGCGAATATCGCCAGGGCGAGCCGGTTCGCATCCGTGCACGTTTCCTCGACGAACGTCACGCACCAGCCGCCGATGATGGCGTGGCCGTCGTTGCCGAGCAGCAGGGCCAGCAGCGGCGTCACCTCACGCTGCGACGGAACTCCGGCCTGCGCGGAATCTTCGAAGGCGTCCTCACCGATGTGAGCCAGGGGAACTGGCACGTCTGGTTGGCCGAACCGGCGGTCGAGGAGCGTCCTCCGTCCGCTGACTTCCTGGTTTCGGCCCCGCCGGGTGAATTCGCCTCCGTACAAATGGCCGCCGCGGAGTTGGAAGCCGCTGCTGCCACGACGCGAGGCCATTTCTATACGCTCGACCAGGCAAACGACCTGCTCGACGATCTGCCGGCCGGCCGACAGGTCCCCATCGAGCCGCTGCCGCCGGTGAGCTTGTGGAATCGCTGGTGGATGCTCGTCGTGTTCCTGGGTCTGATCACCACCGAATGGATCCTGCGCAAAAAGTGCCGACTGTTATAATTGGCCAGATATCCTGAAAAGCTTCAAGATCCACGTAACCGAATCCGCCCCATGAGCCACCCTCTGCTAAAACGACTGTCCGCGCTTCGCCGCAGGGCGAGGCGGCTGATCGCGATGCGAGGACTGTGTCAGGTGGCGGCGGTGGTCGTCGCGCTGGTGGTACTGCTGACTATCGCCGATTACGCCGTCCGCTTTCAGGACGAGGGCATCCGCGTACTTGCGGCCGCGGTCGTTGTCGCGGTGACGTTTGCTAGTATGTACCGCTTCCTTTACCTTCCGAGCCGGGCGCGGCTCTCGGACGTCGATCTCGCCCGGCGCGTGGAGGATCGTTTTTCACATTTGGGCGATCGCCTCTCCAGCGCCGTGTCCTTCCTTCGCCAGCCGCAGGACGATCCGCTGGCCGGTTCCGCCTCCATGCGGCAACGGCTGATTGTGGAAGTCGATCGCGAGGTGAAGAACATCAAATTCACAGAGGTTCTTAATCGCCGGCCGGCGCGTCGCGCCGCCGCTGGTGCGCTGGTCGCTGGTGCCATCGCGGTTGCCCTTGTAGCGGCCGATGCCTCGTCCGCCCGCGTCGCCATCAGCCGTCTGGCTTTGCCGCTTCGCAACATCGACTGGCCGCGGCGAAATGCGTTGGTCATCAAAGACCCGCCCCGGCGGCTGGCCGTGGGCGATCCGTTCGAAGTGGAAGTGAGCGACGCGAATGGAAGGCTGCCCGCCGAAGTTCGGATCCACTACCGCTTTCGGAATGAAGAGGGCGGCACCCTCGTCGAATCGGCGCCCATGCGATACTTCGACGCGGATGGCGGCATCATGGTGGCCCGCCGCGAGGACGTACGTCGGCCCTTCGAGTACCGCGCCGAAGGCGGTGACGATCAGACGATGCCTTGGATGCCAGTGGCGGTCGTCGAGCCGCCGCGAGTCGACTCGCTGCAAGTGGAACTGCATCCGCCGAAGTACACCGGCTGGCCGGTTCGCCAGTCGCGGGGGGCCGTCCGGGCGCTTCGCGGTACCCGCATCGCCATCGTCGGTAAGTCCACCAGTCCGCTGCGCACGGCACGATTGCAGCTCGAGGGCGGCCAGTCTTACACGGCGACGATTGGCGACGATCGCCGCACTTTTCGGATTGAGTCGCGAGAGCTGACAGTACAACAGTCGGGCGCGTACTGGTTTGCACTGGAGGATACGCAGTCGATGATCGGCGGCGAGGACCAGCGCTGGGAGATTGACGCGGTCGCCGATTCGCCGCCCACGGTAGCCTTCCAGCGGCCGACGTCACACACCTACCTAACGCCGCAGGCGGTCTTGCCGATTCACCTCCGCGTGTCGGACGACATCGCCGTGCGCGAGGTGACACTTGCGTATCAACGCTCCGACAGCGGGAGCCCGGACATCACGTCGCAGGTGCTTTACGCGGGCCCGGAAACTCCGCCGCCGCCTCGAACCAGCGAGGCGGTGGGCGTCGACGAGAACTCGCCCGACGAGCGACAGATCGAGCTCGATTGGGATCTGGCGGCGCTCGGGCTCGAGCCGGATACGCAGCTTACGGTACACGGCATTGCGGAGGATTATCTCCCGCAGCGCGGCCAGACGGCTGAGGCACTTCGGGTGACCATCATCTCGCCGGAGAAACTGCGCGAGCGTCTGGCCGAGCGAGAATCGTTGATACTCGATGAGCTATCGCGTGCGCTAGTCGTGCAACGGGAAGCCCGAGACCAGACCAACTCGATCTACACGCAGCAGACCAGCGCCGCCGAACTGAACGACGGCGACGTCGATCGCCTGCAGTCTGTCGAACTGAACCAGCGCCAACTCCGCACAACTCTCGCCAGCGGCACCGAAGGCATTCCGTCGCACATCGGCAACGTTCTTGAAGAGATGGCCATTAATGGCTTAGGGGTGACGGAGACGCGACAGCGGCTCGAAGAGCTGGCGGGAACGCTCGATCGGCTCGATCGCGAGCAGCTTTCTTCCATCGGGCGCGAACTGACCTCGGCCATCAAGTCGGCGCAAACCGAACTGGTCGAGGCGCAACCTTCAAGTGACACGCCCTTCGAGTCGGCTCTGACCGGTACGCTGCAATCGCAGGACCAGGTGATCGCGACGCTGGAGTCGCTCTTGGGCGATCTCTCGCAATGGGCCGACTATCGCCGCTTCGCCCGGGAGCTGGGCCAGTTGCGGGATGATCAGCGCGCGGTTCAGCAGAGTACCGCGGACATCGCCGGCACGACGCTCACCCAAGAGCCCGCGGAACTCGATGCTGGCACTACCGCCGATCTACAGACGACTTCGCGGCGCCAGGCCGAATTGGCTGAGCGATTCGACCAACTTCAGCAGTCGATCGGCCAGGCGGCCCGGCAGCTTGCGGCCGACCAGGCGCCGATCGCCGCCACGCTGCAAGATGCTTTCGACCGCGGTCGGCAGCACGCTATCAGCGGCAGAATGCGCCAAATCGCCGCGATCGTGCAGTCAAACCAGCTCGGTCAGGCGATGGCCGGCCAGGCGACGGTCCTCCAGCAACTCGACACAATGCTCGATGCACTGTCCACGCAACAAGGTGCTGATCTTCGCGAGCTTTCCGCCGGCCAGCAAGCCGCCGAAGCGATGGACGAGCTGCGCACCGCCGCCGGCGACATGGCCCGACGGCAACAGGAAACGCTCGAGGCAACGCGGCAGCTTGACGCCGTCCGCCTGGCGACCGGTCAGTTGACGGGGCAACATTCGCCCGAGCTGCGCGAGATCATCACGCAGCAGCAGGCACTGCGGGAGGATGCCGCGCAGCTTGCCGATCGAACTGCTGGCGAAGGAGCCTTCCATCTGGCGATCTCCTCCGCGGCCGAGTCGATGGCAGGCGCCGAGAACCTGTTGCAAAAAGACCGTACCGACAGCCACGTCCAACGACTGCAAGAGCAGTCGCTAAAGCGGCTGGAGCAGCTTGTCGAGGCACTGCGTCCGGTCGAAGCCATCCAAGATCAACCACCACCGGATGACCCGCCCGGCGAAAGTGGCGAGCAAGGCGATCCGCAAGAGCTGGCCCTGCGGCTGGCGGAGCTGAAGCTCCTGCGCCAGATGCAGCTCGACATTAACGCGCGGAGCCGCACGTTGGCCGACGAGCTTACCGGCTCGGCCCAAGCGGCGCCCGACGTGCAAAACGCATACGACCAGCTTCGCCAGGAGCAAGGCCGGCTGGCGGCGCTCATTCTCCACTTGGCCGATCCTACCGGTGCTCCCGTGCAAGCGCCGGACTCAAGCCCGCCGGTGGCGCCGGAGTCGGAAGAAGAATCCAAAATCGAACTTCCCCCGCTCAATTTCGGCGAATTGGAGGGAATGTGAAGTACCGTCGTGCCATCATGCCGGTAGTCATTGTGAGTCTGTTCTGCGGCCGACTGGAGCAGGTTACCTCCGCGCAGCAGTCTCATGCGCCGCCCGTGCCGCAGGCGCAGAGCGCCCCGCACGAGCCCCGGCCGATCACGGCCGGCGAAGACATTGGCCAGCCGCCGCAACAAGTAGCTCTGCAGCGCGTGGGAGCACAGATGCAAGCCGTCCAGCAGCGGATCGGCCAGCGCGATATGTCGCCAGCAACGCGGCAAGTACAGGACCAGATCGTGGGCGACCTCGATTCGATAATCGACCGGTTGACGCAGCAAATCCAGGCGGCAGCCAGCGCCCGCCAGCCTGCGGAGCAGGAGTCCACTGCGGGTCCCGGCGACTCCGACTCCCGCACCGCAGCGAGCGACTCGCGCAGTGATACGCAAAGTGATCCCGCTCCGGACAAGCCGGTGGACATGGCGGCCATGCAGTCCGTGATGCAGCGGCTGTGGGGCCATCTTCCGCCGAGGGCGCGCGAGCAGATGATGCAAAACTCCGTCGAACGTTTTCTGCCGAAGTACGAAGTCGAAATCGAGCGATACTTTCAGCGGCTGGCGGAGGAATCGACCGACGAGTAGCAGTCATTCCGACACAATCACTGTCGCGCTTTTCTGGAACTTCGAATGCACACCATCGGCCGCCGCGAATTCCTGATGCAAAGCCTGGCCACCGCCGCGGCCGTGCGCGGCGGATCGCTGCTCGCCGCCGGACAAGCGGATGCCGATCGTGCGGAGGCGGCCTCGCTGTACACACCCCAGGCCGCCCGGGCGGTCGAGCGGGGCCTGGCCTATCTTGACGCGCGGCAGCACGAGGACGGCTCGTTCGGTTCGGGCGCCTACCGCAGCAACGCCGCCGTGTGCGGATTGTGCGGCATGGCTTTCATGGCCGCCGGCAGCACGCCCGGCCGCGGCCCCTACGGAACGCGAGTCACCCGGTGCGTCGAGTTTCTGCTCGATCACGCGATGGATAGCGGGTTCATCGTCGTCGAGGGGGCCGCCAGTCACGGCCCGATGTACGGCCACGGATTTGCCACGCTGTTTCTCGCGGAAGCGTATGGCATGGCGATGCTGCCCGGCATGCGCGAGAAGCTCGGTCGGGCGGTTAAGCTGATCATCCAGACGCAGAATCAAGAAGGAGGGTGGCGCTACCATCCTCACAGCCGAGACGCGGACATCTCGGTCACCATCTGCCAGGTGATGGCGCTTCGCGCCGCCCGTAATGCCGGCATCTTTGTACCGAACGAGACGATCGACCGCTGCATCGACTACGTCAAGCGCTGCCAGAACCCTGACGGCGGTTTCATGTACATGCTGCAGGACGGGCCGAGCCTCTTTCCGCGCTCGGCCGCCGGAGTCGTGGCCCTGTACAGCGCGGGCGTCTACCAAGGGCCGGAGATCGAAAATGCCCTGGCTTACCTGATGCAGTTCGTGCCGAAGGAGGGCTCGGTCAACAACGACGGCCACTTCTTCTACGGCCATTACTACGCGGTCCAGGCGATGTGGCATGCTGGCGGCCGCCGCTGGCAGACGTGGTACCCGGCCATCCGCGACGTACTCTTAGACCAGCAGCGCGACGAGGACGGCTCCTGGAGCGATCCGATCTGCTCTGAGTACGGCACCGCCTTGGCCTGCTTGATCTTACAAATGCCCAGCAACTATTTACCGATTTTTCAGCGATGACGCGAGCACTCGTTCAACAACCCGCATTGCTGATGCTGTTGCTCGCAGCGGCGCTTGGCGTCACTTCGGTATATGCGCAATCACCGCAGGTGATCCCGCTTAGGGGTGTACCGTTTGCCGCCTCCGGGGTTCGCATCGGCGCTGACGGCCAGCTTGCGTTCCTCGTCGATGGTCAATCGCGCACAATGCCGGCCGACGAGTTTGTCCGGTGGGGGTTTCCGGCCGAGGCCACACGAGGTCCGCAACTATTCACCCGCGATGGCTCTCTGCTAGTGGGCGAGGTTGTCTCCTTCGCGGACGACCGGCTGATGGCCCTGCTCGATTTGTTCGGCGAAGCCCGCTTCGAGCGCGATCAGCTTGCGGCGATCGTGTTTCAGCCGCCAGGCGCCGCCGGCGATCGCGACCGGCTGATGTTCGACTTGCTCGACGGCACACCTGAAGCCGACCGCGTTCTGCTGGTCAACGGCGATACGCTCACCGGAACAATCCGCGAACTGACCGGCGATCGGCTCTCCTTCGAACTGCAGGGCAGCACCGTCGAACTGCCGATCGGCCGTGTGGTGGCAGCGGCGTTTGGTCAGGCAGACAGTTCAGCGCAATCCGATGCACCGCCTCGGTGGCTGGTCGGGTTCGAGGACGGCACGCTGCTGCGCGTCCGTTCCGTAATGGCCACTGACGAAGCCTTCGAAGTCGTGCTGCCGGACGGCGATGTGCTTCGTTTCGACGCGCCGCAGTCGCTCACGTTTCTCCAGCGACTCGCCGCATCGTTGCACTACCTTTCCGATCGCGAGCCGTACAGCTTTCAGCATGACGCGTTTCTCGATCTTGCGTGGCCGCTGCGCGCGGATCGCAATGTGGCCGGAGGCCGGCTGCGGGCCGGAGGGCATCTCTACGCCAAGGGGCTGGGGGTGCACAGCGCCGCGCGTCTGGTGTATCGGCTCGACCAGCAGCACCGGCGATTTCAGGCAGCAGTGGCGATCGACGACCACACCGATGGCCGTGGCAGCGTCGTCTTCCGCGTCTTTCTGCTGAAGGGGCAAGAGTGGCAGCCCGCGTGGAACAGTAGGATGGTGCGCGGCGGCGATCCGCCTGTGCCGGTTTCGGTGGACCTGGCCGACGCTCGCGCGATCGCGCTGGTGGTCGACTTCGCCGACCGCGGCGATCAGTGGGACCGCGCCAACTGGTTGGATGCGCGGCTGATCGGCGCGGCTGACGGCAGCAGTGACGCAGCGAAGGAGACGCCCTGACACCGGGCTAGTTTCGTGGCACAGACATTCCTGTCTGTGCTACGCGTCGTACTCCCTCTCCCTCTGGGAGAGGGCTGGGGAGAGGGCCTTCTGCCTTGCGCCAGCCGCACGGCAAATCGATGTCGAAGAACTGGACGCGGTTGGAGGCGCCACGGCAAATGACGTTGCGAGGTGGGACCGACCAGTACCACGTGAAAGTAGCACTCCCTCTCCCCGACCCGCTCCCCGCGGGGGAGAGGGAGTCGCAACGGCACACCACGCCAGGGCGGTTGGCTCCCACCAGCGTCACGCCCCAAACTTCCCCAGCCGGCCGGCGTGCGAAAGCGCCAGCGGCATCAGATACTTGGCCTCGAACTGCCCCAGGCCGCCGCGCAGGCATTCCGCTTCGCCAAATCGTTCACAGGGGTCGGTGCGGCAAGAGTCCGCGAGCAAAAGCGTCGGCACCGGGTGCCAACTGTGGCTCTTCAGCTTGCTAGGCGTGCTGTGGTCGCCGGTCACGATCAACACGTCCGGCTGCAGCGCCCGTACGCTGGGGATGGCCGCGTCGAATTCTTCGGTCTTGCGGACTTTGGAGTCGAAGTCGCCGTCCTCGCCCGTGCTGTCGGTGTACTTGTAGTGGAGGAAGAAGAAATCGAACCGCTCCCAGTTCTCCTTCATCACCGCCACCTGCTCTACGAGCGTAGTCGCTTCGCCGACGATCTCCATGCCCACCAGCCGCGCCAGCCCCTTGTACATCGGATAGACCGCGATCGCGGCCGCCTTCAAGCCGTACACTTCCTCGTACGTCGGCAGTTTCGGCTTTTCGGCAAAGCCGCGCATCGTCAGGCCGTTCGCCTGTGGCTGGTCGGCGAGTAGCTCCTGCGCTTGCCGAATGAACTCGCCCGCGATCTCGGCCGTCCGCTGGCTGCCCGACTCGATGGCCTTGGGCGCAAGCGGCGGTACACCGGTCGCCTGGGGATCGGTGTCGGCCACCTTGTCCTCGAGCCCTTCTCCGCGAAAGACCACCACGAAGCGATGCTCTTTAACCGGTTCGACGAAAATCTCCACGCCGTCGACCCGCACGTCTCGCAGCCGCCGCGCCAAGGGGGCGCTCTTCTCGCTGGAGATTCGCCCAGCCCTGCGATCGCTGATGTTGCCTTGAGCGTCCAGTGTGCAGAAGTTGCAACGCACCGCGACGTCGTTCTCCTGCAGTTCGAACCCGATGCCGGTCGCCTCCAGCGCGCCGCGGCCGATGCGGTAGCGAAGCGGATCGTAACCGAACAGCCCCAGGTGACCTGGTCCACTGCCGGGGCTGATGCCGGGCTTGACCGGGATGCTTCCCCCACACACACCGTCGGCAGCGCAGACGTCGAGATTCGGCGTGCTGGCGGTCTCCAACTCGGTCAGTCCGCCCGGCCGCTGGGGCAAACCACCAAGTCCGTCGGCCACCAGCATCACGATCTTGGTGCCGTTGTTCGTTTTCAGCTCACGCGTCAGCTCGTGCATGTCCATCGGCTTTGTCCTTGCGGGGCACAGTTTCGATTCAGCACCTATGGTGGCAAATTCACCGCCGGTGGCAAGGTCTTCCGCCGCATGGTCCGCCCCTGGTTGCGCTCTGGTGAGCGCGTTACATTCAGTGAGCGATGCATACTAACGGATCTTTGGACTTGACCATCAAGCGAGGTCACCGTGAATCCGCTGCGATACGACCCGGCCGGGGTATTTCTGCCGGAATTCGACCTGGTCAACGAGGATCTCGCGCGCCTGTCCGATCCGCTCCGGCAGGCCCGGCAGGAAGTGCTCGGCGACGTCCGCCTCTGGGAGTCCGGCGGCGAGGTTCCGCCGGAAAAGCAGCCGCTGGACGCCGGATTCCTACGCCTGCCTGAGTCGATCCTGGAGGCCTATCGCCGCGACGGCCAACAGAGCGAACTGGGCCGGATCCTGGCCGCGGCCCGGCGGCTGGCCGAATCGGTCGATCGGGTGATCGTGCTCGGCATCGGCGGATCCTACATGGGCGCCCGCGCCCTGATGGAGGCTTGCTGCCATCCCTATCACAACGAACTGAGCCGTGCCGACCGCGGCGGTCAGCCGCGGATGTACTTCGAAGGCAACAACGTCGACAACGATGCCACCGCCGGTCTGATGGACCTTTTGCCTAGTTCGCCGCAACCCCGGCCTGAAGACCGCTGGGGGTTGGTCGTCATCAGCAAGAGCGGCGGAACGCTCGAAACCGCCGTGGCGTTTCGCCAGTTTCTCGCGCGGCTCCGCGAAGCGTGCGGCGATGCGAACAGCCTTGCTCAAAGCGTCCTGCCGGTGACCGGGCCGTCGGGCAAGCTGTTCGAACTGGCCACGGCGCTCGGATGTCCCGACATCTTTACGATCCCCGAGGGCGTGGGCGGCCGCTTCTCGGTACTCTCTCCGGTTGGGCTGCTGCCGGCGGCGCTGTTGGGTCTGGACGTCGTGAAGCTACTCGAAGGGGCCGCGGCGATGAACGAACACTTCGCCACGGCGGAGCCCGGCGAGAACGTGGTCCTCGACTACACCGCCGTCTGCCATGCCATGGAAGTGAAGCGCGGCGCGCACATCCGCGTGCTTTCGACCTGGGGCAAGGGGCTCGAAGCCACCGGACTGTGGTACGACCAACTGCTGGCCGAGAGCCTCGGTAAGCAGGAACAGGGAGCCACGCCGCTGACCGTGGTCAACACCCGCGACCTGCACTCGCGCGGTCAGCAACATCAAGAAGGCCGCCGCGACAAGCTGATCACCAACGTCATCGTCGATCAGCCGCGGCGCGAACCGCTGCCAGTTGGCCGCAGCGAACTCGACCAGGACCAGCTCAATGCCCTGGCCGACAAGACGCTGCCGGAGGTCCTGCAGGCGGCGATCGCCGGCACGAACAAGGCCTATGCCGAGGACAACCGCCCCACGGCCGACCTATATTTGCCGCGGCTCGACGAGCACGCGCTGGGCCAGCTCTTTCAGATGTTCATGCTGGCCACCGTGGTTGAAGGCCGCCTGATCGGCATCAATCCCTACGGACAGCCGGGCGTCGAAGCTTACAAGAAGCACATGAACGCGTACCTTCGAGGAAAGTGACATGGCTACGCAACTGACCTGGCTCGGACATGGTAGTTGGGCCATTCGCACCGGGGGCAAGGACGTGCTGCTCGATCCGTTCCTGGATGATTCTCCGACCGCCCCGGTCAAGTCCGGCGACGTGGCCGCCGATTTCATCCTGGTCTCGCACGGCCACTTCGATCACGTCTCGGACGTGGTGAAGATTGCCCGGCGGACCGGCGCGCAGGTGATCTCGAACTTCGAGATCTGCCAATGGCTCGGTAAGCAGGAGGTCACCGCCACCACGGCGATGAACATTGGCGGCGCCGTGCAACTGTCGTTCGGACGCGTGAAAAGCACGATCGCCCATCACAGTTCGAGCCTGCCCGACGGCAGTTACGGCGGGAACCCCGGCGGATTTCTCCTGGCCCTGCAGGACGGCAGCGTCTACTTCGCGTGCGACACGGCGCTGTTTCTCGACATGCGGCTGATTGGGAGTGCCGGCATCGACCTGGCCGTGCTGCCCATCGGCGATCTGTTCACAATGGGGCCGGAGGATTCGGTGGAAGCCACCAAGCTGATCAATCCGAAGCGGGTCGCGCCGGCACATTACAACACGTGGCCGCCCATCGAGCAGGACGCCGCCGCCTGGGCGGAGAAGATTCGCAAAGGCACGAAGGCGGAGCCGGTGGTGCTGGCCCCAGGCGAATCGATCAGCCTGTGATGCCTTTTACTCCCTCTCCCTCTGGGAGAGGGCCGGGGAGAGGGCGTAGCTGAACTGGTGACAGTTCAGCCGAACCCTTATCTGAATTCTCACGTCTCCTTCTCCTTCTCCCGCACCTGAATCTGATCCCCCTCGACGCGCACCTCGTACGCGCTGACCTTCAGCCGAGGGTTGTCGCACCAGGTCCCCTCGCGGATGCAGAATCGCCAGGCGTGCCAGGGGCAGGTTACGGTCTTGCCCTCCACGTGACCGGCGCTGAGCGAGGCGCCCATGTGCGGGCAGAAGTCGTCAATGGCGAAATACTCACCGTCGACGTGAAACACGGCCACCAGCCGCTCGCCCAGCGGAAAGGCCTCGCCCCGTCCTGCGGCAATCGCTCCGACTTTGGCAACCGTGACAAACTCAGACATCAGTTCCTGAACGTGCTAGTGAAAAGCGGAAAACCGCCTGCGGTGGGCGTGCGGTGCGACTACTTTTACTCTATCGGCCAGCCTCCCCTTGCTCAATCCGCCCGGGCGTTGGGCCGGGTACCAATTGGCGGCAAAAACTGAGATAATAGACGAGAGGCGCACGCGGACAGTGCTAGGTGGCACAGACATTCTTGTCTGTGCTCAAGCCGGCACGGCTGAATCGGTCAACCGTTTCACTTACGCAGTAAACCCTCTCCCCGGCCCTCTCCCAGAGGGAGAGGGAGTAGATGTTCGCGCCGGCAACGTCATTGGCATCCTTCGGGGAAACAGGAAGCTCGCCCGTGCTGAATCAGCCCCTCAAGGACTACCTGACCAGCCACGTGCTGCCGCGCGTGCAAGGCCCCGCCCAATACCTCGGCGGCGAGCGGAACATGATCCGCAAGGACCACCGCGAGGTCCGCGGCCGCCTGTGCATCGCCTTTCCGGATACGTACACCATCGGCATGAGCCACCACGGGCTGCAGGTGCTCTACACGCTGATGAACGACCGCGACGACTGGGCCTGCGAGCGCGCCTTCACGCCCTGGCAGGACATGGAGCAGCAGCTCCGCGCCGCCAATGTGCCGCTCTACAGCCTGGAAACCTTCACGCCGCTGCACGAGTTCGACGTCCTCGGCTTCACGCTCCAGTATGAGATCTGCACGAGCAACCTGCTCACGATGATCGACCTGGGCGGAATCCCGCTGCACAGCCGCGACCGCACGATGGACCATCCGCTGGTGATCGCCGGCGGCCCTTGCGCGCAGAACCCCGAGCCGCTCTCCCCGTTCATCGACCTGTTCGTCACCGGCGATGGCGAGCCCGCCCTGCCGCGGATCTGCGACCTGTGGCTCGAGCTGAAAGAGGCCTGCCGCGGCGGCGGCCGGCGCGAGCGCGAAGAGGCCCTGGCGCAACTGGCCGCAAAGCTCCCGTTCGCCTACGTGCCCCGCTTCTATGAGCCTGAATACCGGGCGGACGGCCGCCTCGCCGCGCTGCATCGCACCCGGCCCGACGTGCCGGAGACGATCGAGCCGTCGGTCGTGGCCGACCTGGATGCGATCCCGCTGCCGGTCAACCCGGTGGTGCCGTACGTCCAGTGCGTACACGATCGCATCGCCATCGAGATCATGCGCGGCTGCCCGTGGCAGTGCCGCTTCTGCCAAAGCACGGTCATCAAGCGCCCGCTACGAATCCGCTCGGTCGACACGATCATCCAGGCGGCGCTCGATAGCTATCGCAGCACCGGCTTCAACGAACTGTCGATCCTCTCGCTCTCCTCCAGCGACTATCCGCACTTCGAGGAGCTGGTCAACCGGCTGCGAGACGTCTTCGTCCCGCTGGGCGTGAACATCTCCATCCCCAGCCTGCGGGTGAACGAAGCCCTCAAGAGCGTTGCCCGGCTGATTCCGGTCACCAAGCGTTCCGGCCTCACCCTCGCGCCGGAGGTCGCCCGCGACGACATGCGCGAGCAGATTCGCAAGAAGATCAAGAATCAGGACCTGTACGACGGCTGCCGCGAGGCGTTCCGCAACGGCTTCCAGCACGTCAAGCTGTACTTCATGTGCGGCCTGCCCGGCGAGCGGGCCGTCGACCTGGACGGCATCATCGACATGGCCGAAACGCTGGCCGGCATCGGCAAGGAAGAGCGCGGCCGCTTCGCCCGGGTGGTAGCCAGCGTGTCGAATTTTGTGCCGAAGGCTCACACGCCTTACCAATGGAACGGCATGCAAACCCGCGAGTATTTTCAGTGGGCCCGCCAGTATCTGCACAGCCGCGTGAAGATTCGCAGCGTGCAGGTCAAATGCCACGACGTGGAAACCAGCCTGCTGGAGGGCGTGGTCAGCCGTGGCGACCGCCGCATCGCGGAGACGGTCGAACTCGCCTGGCGGCGCGGCGCGCGGCTGGACAGTTGGACCGAACATCTCAAGCCGGAGCTGTGGGCCAGTGCGCTCGCCGACACCGGCATCGACGTTCAGCGCACGCTGCACGAGCCGTACGCCCTGGATGCCAAACTTCCCTGGGATCACTTGAACGTCAAGAAGGGCCGCACCTTCTTAGAGAAAGAACAAAACCGCGCCGTGATCCAGCTTCAGGAAATGGCCGATGCCCGCTAGTTACCGAAAAAGGGGGCTGGCACCACCGCCCTGCGCGCCCAATTCCCACTTATCTGCTGTCTTGATTGAGCACACCCCCCGCGATACCGTGGAACGATACCGTACCCAGCCGTCGTGACCGAACAAGAGCAAGAGTCGGCGCAGTGACCAACAACAACGCCTCGATCGGTCTGGCGGACTTCCAGCAGCTCATCCGTGATATGTACATGTCGAAGGACGTTGCCCGCGGCGTCGACGGCACGTTCATGTGGCTTATCGAAGAAGTCGGCGAGCTGGCCGGCGCGCTTCGCAAGGGCTCGCACGAGGACCGCCTGGAGGAGTTCGCCGACGTGCTCGCGTGGCTGACGACCATCGCCAACGTGGTCGGCGTCGATTTGAACGAAGCGGTCACCCGCAAGTACGGCAGCGGCTGCCCCGGCTGTGGGCGGCTGGTCTGCACCTGCGACGACGCGGAGAAGCCATGAACCGATTGCGCGTCGCGCTGGCCCTGTTCGCCGCCACGCTCGTTTTGGCGTTCGCCTGCGGAATCGCCGCGGCGCAGGAGACGCCGAGCGAACAACAACGTCGTACTACCGTCGAGGCGGTCCGGCTGGGTTTCCAAAACGTATACAAGGTCGGCTACTGGACGCCGGTCGAGGTCGGGCTGGGCGGCGGCGATACGCCCTACACCGGCTTTCTCGAGCTGACCCTCCCGGACGGTGACGGCGTCCAGTCGAGCGTCATCACACCGCCCAATCGCCCTGTGCAGACCACGCCGGGCCGGACAACCACCGTCTCGGCCTTCGTCAAGCCGGGCCGCGCCGACGGCGAGCTTCGCGTACGTTTTGTCGCCGAGGGCCGCCCTCGTGCCGAGCGCCGGATCTCCGTGGCCTTTCAACCGAACAACTTGCAGATCGGCTACGGCAACGCGGCCATTGATGAGCTGATCCTCACGCTCGGTCCGCAATTGGGCCTAGGAGGTGTGCTGGCCGGCGTCGATCCCGACACCCAGCGCACCACGCACGTCGTCCCTCTGGGTGACATCTCCGAACTGCCCATCCGCTGGTACGGCTACGACGCGGTCAACACGCTGGTGCTCTCCACCAGCGACGTACAACTCTACCGCGGACTGACTGCCGGCACGGCACGAGCCCAGGCGCTGCTGGAATGGGTCGAGCGGGGCGGCGACCTGGTGATGTTCGTCGGTGCCGAGGCGCCGGAAATACTCGCCGGCGATTCGCCTTTGTCCGAATTGGCCCCGGGCCGGTTCGACCGGTTGGTCGACCTGCGCCAAACCCGCTCGATCGAAGCGTATGCCGACACCCGTGAGCAAATCGATCTGGCCGGCGCCAGCCTGACCGCGCCACGGCTGAGCGACGTCCGCGGTACCATCGCTGCCTTCGAGGGCAATCGGCCGGAGGACCTGCCGCTGGTCGTCCGCGCGCCGTTCGGCTTCGGAAACGTCACCTTCGTCGCCCTCGACTTGAACACGACGCCTCTCGACCGCTGGGAAGGACGCGACGCCTTCCTCCGCACAGTAATCCGCCCGGGCGAACCGGTGGTCGAAGAAGACGAGTCCCAGGCGAACTTGACTTACCTTGACCCCGGCTACCTCGATCTGACTGGCCAGCTCCGCGCGGCCCTCGATCAGTTTACCGGCGTTCAGGTCGTGCCGTTTTACATCGTTGCCACCCTGGTGCTGGGCTATATCCTGTTGATCGGCCCGGTCGATTACATGCTCGTCAAGCACGGCCTGAAGCGAATGGAGCTGACCTGGCTCACCTTCCCCGTGATCGTGATTGTTGTCAGCGGCGGGGCCTACGCACTGGCGAACTGGACCAAAGGCGATCGACTGCGGCTCAACCAGGTCGAACTGATCGACGCCGACGTCGAGCGCGGCCTGGTCCGCGGCACCGTCTGGTCGCACATCTTCAGCCCCCGCGCAGACTCCTACAACTTGGGCCTCGCCCCGGTACTGCCCGGCGGCGGATCGCCTACCGATCCGCAAAAGCTGGTCGCCTGGCTGGGACTGCCCGGCGACGCCCTGGGCGGCATGGGCATGCAGGCTACCGGCACGCCGTTCTTCGATCGCCCGTATTACTTCGGCCCCGAGTTCGATCAACTCCTGGGCGTACCGATCCAGGTCTGGTCGACCAAGAGCATCACCGGGCGGTGGACATCCCGCGACTCGGTACCGCTCTCGGCCGACTTGAGCGAAATCGCCGACCAGATGCTCGCCGGCCAGATCGAGAATGGACTGGGCATGGACCTCGGGCAGTGCCAACTTCTCTACGACCGCTGGGTGTACACCATTGCTAACATCCCGCAGGGTGCCCGAATCGAGTTGAGGTCGCTGGCGGAACCTCAACTGATCAAGACCTGGCTCGGCGCCAACGAAAGCGCCGTCGCCGGTCAGGACGTGACGTCGATCCTGCGGCGGATGATGTTCTACGACGCCGCCGGCGGCAGCCTGGCGAGCGAATCGCTCAACCTCTATCAGCAGTTCTGCGACTTAAGCGGCCAGCTCACCGCCGGCCGCGCTATTCTGGTAACGCACCAGCCCCACACGGATGGCAGCCAGCTTCTGCGAGACGGCGAGCCGCTCACCTCGCCCGACGATCGCCGCTGGCTCGTCTACCGATTCGTGCTCCCGGTCGCCCGCGACGGCGAAACAACGTCGCCGTAACTTCTCCAATTCTCTTCGCAGGAATTCGCCGCCGTGATCGAAACCAAGGATCTCACCAAGAAGTACGGCGACCTGTTCGCTGTGAAGTCGCTCGACCTGAAGCTCGACAAGGGCGACGTGTTCGGCTTCATCGGCCCCAATGGCGCCGGCAAGACGACCACCATGCGGATCCTGGCCACGCTGCTCAACCCCACCTGGGGCGAGGCCTACGTCTGCGGCTATTCGATCTACGTCAAGCCGAAGGAGATTCGCCGCGTGATCGGCTACATGCCGGATTTCTTCGGCGTGTACGACGACATGAAGGTGATCGAGTACCTGGAGTTCTTCGCGGCCGCCTACCGCATCAAGGGACCGCAGCGCCGCAAGATCTGCGACGAAGTGCTCGAGCTGGTCGACCTGGGCTACAAGCGCGAGGCGCTGGTGACCAGTCTTTCGCGCGGCATGACGCAGCGGCTCGGCCTCGCCCGAGTGTTATTGCACGACCCGCAGGTGCTGCTGCTGGACGAGCCGGCCAGCGGGCTGGACCCCCGCGCGCGGATCGAAATCCGCGGGCTCTTGAAAGAGCTTCGCAACATGGGCAAGACCATCATGGTCTCCAGCCATATCCTGCCCGAACTGGCGGACATCTGTAACAAGATCGGCATCATCGAGCGGGGCGAACTGTTGGTAAACGCGGACGTGGCCGAGGTGATGCGGCAGGTCCGGGCGCAAATCCTGCTGAACGTGAAGGTCGCCGACGACACCGAAGGCGCCGCCGCCCTGCTCGCTCAGCACGACGCTGTCGAAGAGGTGGACGTCCGCAATGACATCATCATGGTCACGCTAAAAGCCGGCACTCTCGAATACAGCGATCTGGCCACCATCCTCGTCCAGGCCGGCTACAAGCTGAAGCTGCTCAAGGAAGACGAGATCAACCTGGAAACCGCCTTCATGGCGCTGACCAAGGGCATCACGTCGTAATTTCTTCTGGAAAAACGGTTGATGCGAACGCTGATCCGACTACGAAACGCCTTTTGGCGGAAGATGAACTCCCGCTACTCCAGGGGCAAGCAGACGCCACGAGCTATCCGCTGGATATTGTTGGTGAATGGAACTCTTCTGACGATCGGGGGAATTCTGCTCGCATTGATAGGGTTGGGCCAAAGTCTGAGCGCACAGTCGGCGTGGGACTTTATCCAGTCGTTCGGAGCATGCGTCGCGGGATCGATGTGCTGGTTGATCTCCGGGGTAGGAGCAATCTACCTCGGACTCGAATACGTCCGTGAATTCAACGGTCACGATCAGTGACAACAGCCACAACAAAGCAGGGGCCGCCGGGCGGACAGTTTCCCAATCGGCAACGCCCACAGGTTGGCACGGCTGCCAAAACGGTGTCCGATACCGATTTCTCGCCCTTCTCTCGCTTCATCAGCCTTCCCTGTTCCACACCAGTGGAAAGGACGGTGAAAGGCTGGGGATCAGCAGCTCCATAACGTCTAACAAATGTGCAAACAAGTGGTTGACTTATTGCACTGAGACGGTAGAATCCCTGTTGGGTCACGGTGCATATTTCCCGCTATTTACGAGCTTCAGTTGCCGGGTTGATCTGATTTTAGCAAAAACAACCCCGAAGGTATATGGTGCCACTGTAAATTAAAAAATGTGAAATTACCCCAATTAACTTCTCCAATCGGAGGACTTTTTCAACACAGCAGAAAACCAGCCGTTGCAAAAAGGTGCCAGTTCATTCGGCTGGCGCAGTGCGGGGACGTTGACTTTTGCAACGAAACATGGGGCCCCCCTATAAGGCGCGTTGCGAAACTATGGCGGCACGTCGCACCAACGGGCTCGCTGCCGGCGCTCCGCCCGCCAGTTTCACGGAAACCAGCAAAGCCACCCGGGGCACGTCCCGATCGATTGTGGTTATGCCACTCGCCCGGCAGAGTTTTCGCCGCGCCAAACCGCCTGTGCTATAATCGCCGCCCGTCCGGACTCTCAGTCGACCAAACCCGCTTCTCGTCGGGAGATACGAACCATGAACCGCACGCTCACGCTCAGCCTGGCCGCCTTCGCCTGGTCGCTTGCCACCGTCGCCGCTGCACAGCAGTCCGGCCAACTGCCGGTCGTTCACGACGTGGAAGTGCAACCGCTGCAAGCCCAGGCGAATCGCGTCGCCGAGGCACTCGACAGTCTCGGCGCTCCGCTTACCGAAGCGCAACAGCAAAAGCTCGACGCCGCCCTGGCCGAAACGGATCCGGCCAAGTCCATCCTCCAGATCCAGCAGTTGTTCGACCCGCTCTGTCTGGTGGGCGTGAACATCAATCCCGAGAGCCGCGTGAAGGTCGCCGCCGGCCCCGCTCCCAAGCAGCTCCTCCAGCAAGGCTGGCGCGTGTTTCTGGTGAAAGTGCATAACGAGGCGGGCGTCACGGCCGCGCTGCGGGCCAGCAGCCCCAACGCCGCGCCAGTTTACACACGCTCTACCTCCTCGCCGGATCCGGAGCCGACCGTGCAGCCGAGCGATCTGCCGCACCGCTGGCTGGACGTGTCGATGTTCGACCGCCAGCCGCTCATGCCCACCCTTAGCGGGCTGCCGCTGGAATACCGCATCATCGAACTGTACAGCCGTGACGAAGGCCGCCGCGAGGCGAAGCTGATGTTCGACGTCGGCCAGGGCACGCAGGACCTGGGCTTCCGCAACGAAGTGAACATCCTCTTCGACGGCCAGAAAGCAGTCCAGGTCGTCCTGGAGGTGCTCGACGTCGACGGCACGCCCACCACAGGGCAGTTCGTCTTTCGCGACGGCCGAGGCCGCGTCTATCCCTCGCGCTCGCGGCGGCTGGCGCCGGACTTCTTCTTCCACGATCAGATCTACCGCCACAGCGGCGAGCACGTGCTGCTGCCGGCCGGCGATTACCAGGTCACCTTCACGCGCGGCCCGGAGTACAACATCGAGCAGCGCAACATCAGCGTGCCGGAAGGCGAAACGCACCGCGAGAAGTTCCAGCTCAGCCGCTGGATCAAGCTGGCCGATCTCGACTGGTACTCGGGCGATCACCACGTGCACGCCGCCGGCTGCGCGCACTACGAGTCGCCCACCGAGGGCGTGATGCCCGAGCACATGATGCGGCACATCCTGGGCGAGGACCTGAACGTCGGCTGCGTCCTCTCGTGGGGCCCGTGCTGGTACTTTCAGAAGGACTTTTTCAGCGGCCAGGTGCATGAGCTGTCGACCGACAAGTACCTGATGCGGTACGACGTGGAGGTTTCCGGCTTCCCCAGCTCGCATGCCGGGCACCTGACGCTGCTTCGCCTGACCGAGGACGACTATCCTGGCGCCACGCAAATTGAACAGTGGCCGAGCTGGGATCTGCCCGTGCTCCAATGGGGTAAAGAACAGGGCGCTGTCGTTGGATTTTCGCACAGTGGCTGGGGCTTGCAGGTCGATGCCACCTCGCTGCCGACCTACGACATGCCGCCGTTCGACGGCATCGGCGCCAACGAATACATCGTCGACGTCGCCCACGACGCGTGCGACTTTATCTCCACGGTCGATACGCCGTCGGTTTGGGAATTGAACATCTGGTACCACACGCTCAACTGCGGCTTCACCGCGCGGATCAGCGGCGAGACTGACTTCCCCTGTATTTACGGCGAGCGGGTGGGTCTCGGCCGCTCGTACGTGAAGCTGCCGGGTACCGAAGAGCTCGACTTCGACGCCTGGGTGAACGGTATCCGCGACGGACGCTCGTACGTCAGCGACGGGCTGAGCCATCTGGTCGATTACCAGGTGAATGGCCTGGGCGTCGGTGAGCCGGGCGAAGAAGGTCGGCCCAGTGAACTGGCCGTCGCGAAAGGCGGTTCGCTGACGATCACCGCCCGGGCGGCGGCCATGCTGGAGGAGTCGCCGCGGAACGACATCCGCCGCCGCGGGCTGCACGAAAAACCGTACTGGCACGTCGAGCGGGCCCGGATCGGTAACAGCCGCCAGGTGCCGGTCGAACTGATCGTCAACGGCGAGTCGGTCGAGCGAAAGGTGATCGAAGGCGATGGCAGCTTGCAGGACATCACGTTCGACTACGTGCCGGACAAGTCGTGCTGGGTGGCGCTGCGGATCTTCCCCAGCTCGCACACCAACCCGGTGTTTGTCCAGGTCGACGGCGAGCCGATCCGCGCCAGCCGCCGCAGTGCCCAGTGGTGCCTCGAAGCGGTCGACGTCTGCTGGCGGCAGAAGTCACCGCGCATCCGCGCCAGCGAAAAAGAAGCCGCCGCCGCGGCCTACGAAAAAGCACGTCAGGTGTACCGGCAGATCCTCGCCGAATGCGAGACGCCGTGAATATGTGGACGTGCGGGCAGAAATATCTGCCGGCGTCCATTTTGGGTGCCACTGCTGGCCCCTCCAGCAGTGCTCCCCGTGCCCTTGCAAACTCACGACATCATTTGAGAAGAAGGAACCCTTGGATCGCCCTTGGAGTCGGCGTTCGCGACCTACTTCCCGGTGACAATCTGCACCGTTGCAGGCGTGCCTTCTGGCGGATCGGCCAGCTTCACCCGAAGCGGCTGATCGCGGTTGGCCAGGTCGACCGCCAGCGTGACCAGGTGCCGACCGCGATTGAGATTTACGTCGATGGCCGGCGCTGTCTCGACCAGTTCACTGTCGAGGTAGACGGTCAGCCCCGCGACTGAATCGAGCACGATCTGCACCGTACCGGCAGCGCTGACATCCAATTCGAACTGCAAGACGCCCAGCGGCGATGCAGAGCGATCGGCTGCGATCGTGGGCACGTCGGCCATCGGCAGCGTACCGTCAACCCGGCTATATGCTGGCAGCCAGTCCAGCGACTCGGGATCGCTTGCGACCGCAGCCACGTCACCGCGCCGCAGCCGCCGCGCGTTGGTCCGCGAATCGGCCAGGACTCGCCAGCGGCGCACCACACGCTCATTATTCACCGCATAGGGCCCTTCCTTGCCCAACTCGGAAAGGAACCGCACCAAATCGACCAGTTCACTCCGCGTCAGCGGATCGGTCAACCCGACCGGCATCAGGCTGCCGCCGTCGTTCTGCTGCACGATGCTATCGAGCGGCACGCGTATTTCGCGGTCTTCGGCGTCGCGGAGGATCAATTCGTTTTGTGTCTCTCGCACCTTCACGCCCGAGAGAACCTGACCGGTGTCGGTGGCCACGGTAACCGTATGATAGTTTTCCTTGATCTTCGCACCTGGCGCGAGCAGCGACTCGACCAGGTAGTCGGGCTGCGCGCTGGCTCCGATGCTGGCCACGTCCGGCCCCACCAGCCCGCCCGCCCCGGCGATGGCGTGACACTTCAGGCACGCTTGGTCTTCGCGCCGATAGACCGCTTCGCCCCGAACCGCATCGCCGGAGGCCGCGACGTCGGCGAGAAATTGGCTCAACTCTTCGCCGTCCAACGTGCGCGAACCCGCATCCAATCCACCGGCGGCCGACAGCGCTGTGACCAACTCCGGCTCCTGGCGTCCGGAACTGCGTACGGTGCGCATGGCGAGTCGGGCAACGTCGCCTGGGATCGTCGCTCCCTTGACGGCCGTGGCCAACGCTGCCGCGCCGCGTTGCCGCCTGAGAAATGCTTCGACCAATGGTGTCGGATCGGCCGACGCTGGATACGCGGCCAACAGCCCCGCCCCCAGCCGGGCTGCCGCTTGCACATCCAACGCGGCAAGTCCGGTCACCGCCGCCTCGCGAATCGGCAGTTCGTCGTGCTGGGTGGCCAGTTTTGCGAGAAGCTGCTTGCTCGCTTCACCGCCCAGCAATACGAGCCCCTCAATGGCCGCACTGCGCACGCGAGCATCGGTCGCCTCCGCGGTGGCCAACTGTGCGATCTGGTCGCGGCGGCCCTCGACCCGCCACGCCCCGATGATCTTCGCCGCCGCGGCTTGCACCTCGACCGAAGGCGATTCGAGCAGCCCGGCAACGCGGTGCAAATTGCCAGAGGGCCGCGCGTCGCGCGCCTTCGCCGCTTCGGCCAAAGCTTCAAGCAGTCCGGCCTGCTGCCGTGGCGAAACATCGCCGTCGAGCACCCACCGCAGAATGTTGCCGGCGTCTTCAGCGGTGGCCAGCGAGGCGATCGTGCTGTAAACCTCCGCTTCGCCCGCGGAATTCACGCTACCGCTTTGAAGCTGCCGCACCAGATGCGGCACGACGTCGGGCGATTCTACCGCCTTCAGAGCAAAGGTCAGGTGGCTCACATTGCCGCGGAAGTTGATCTCTCCGGCGGCCAGTGCCGGCATCCAGTGGTCTTCCAGATCGCGGGCGGTCTGCCACAACGCGAAGTCGAGAAACTCATCCACTGGCTGATCGAGCGCCCGCATTGCGATGACGCACGCCTCTGCTGTGTTCAGCCGGCTCAGCGCCCGCACCGCCTCCAGTCGCACGCGAGGATGCTCATCCGCAACGCGCTCGGCCAACAGCGCGGCCGGCTCGGGAAATCGGTCGTGCTGATGATAGAGCACGCGCGTCGCCGCCGCCCGAATGCGCGGATCGGCCGATGCCAGCAGCGCCGTGGTCAACGTCTCGTTCGTGCGATTAAGCGCCTGATACGCCCACAGGGCTTCCAATCGATCCTCGTCCGACTGGATCTCCGCCGTCCAGGCATCCAGCGCCGGCAGTACGACTTCGGCTCCGCGCTCTTTCATCTCGAGCTTGGCATGCGTGCGTGTCCAGGCCTCAGGCGAGGTGAGCGCCGCGAGCAGTTCATCCACCGATGCTTCCGCCAAATTCACTTGCGGCACCAGCGGGCGGTCTTTCGCGGTGATTCGCCAGATGCGGCCGTGCTTGTGGTCACGGCGCGGATCGCGGAAGTCCACCTCGCCGTGTTGAATGATCGGGTTGTACCAGTCGGCGATGTAGATCGCCCCGTCCGGTCCCATCTTCACGTCGACCGGGCGAAAGGCGACGTGCGAGCTTTTGACCAGCTCGTCCATTTCCCGCGAGGCGAAGCCGCTGCCGTCGTCGCTCAGCACGAAGCGGCACACGCGATGCGCGCGGAAGTCGTTGGTGATCAGATTTCCTTGCCACTCGGGCGGCAAGTGCCGGCCGCTGAGCACCTCCAGGCCGCAGTACTTCGGGCTGCCGGGGTTCAGTCCATTCAAGATGCGCGTCGCGCCCGGCGACGTCATGCCGACAAAGCCGGGAAACACGTAGTTAATGCCCTCGCCGCCGGCGCCGTCCGTCGCAAACGACTGGCCGTAGCGGTCGAAGTGATGCCCCCAAGGGTTCACCAGCCCGAGCATGAAGGTGTCCAGCTCCATCGTCTCGGGCCGAAAGTGCCAGATGCCCGAGCCGTTCATCCGGCGCACGCCGTGCGGCGTTTCGATGTGGCTGTGGATGTAGATGGACTGATTCATGTAGAGCAGCCCTTCCGGCCCCCAGCGCAAGGTATGCAGGATGTGGTGCGTGTCTTCGGTGCCGAAGCCCGACAGCACCACGCGGGACTCGTCGGCCCGGCCGTCGCCGTCGGTATCAGTCATGTGCAGCAGCTCGGTGCTGTTGGCGACGTACACCCCGCCGTCGCCTGGCAGCACTCCGGTGGGAATGAGCAGCCCGTCGGCAAAGACGGTCGACTCGTCGGCCGCGCCGTCACCGTCAGTATCTTCCAGCACGATGATCTTGTCGTCGGCCACCTGCCCCGGCTCGATCTGCGGGTAGACTTCGCTCGAAGCCACCCACAGCCGCCCCGCGGAATCGAAGTTCATCTGGATCGGCTTGGCGATCATCGGGTCGGAAGCGAAGAGGTTGATCTCGAACCCCTCGGCCACTTCAAGCGTCTGCAGTTGAGCTTGAGGATCGGGATCGGGGATGTTTTTCAGATCGCGCTGCGCGAAAGCCGGCGCGCCGGTGCCGGCGATCAGCAGCACCACAGCGATCCACAGGAAGAACAAACGGCAGGGCCGGTTCGAATCAGTCGTCACGCTGGGGATCCTCGACAGGCTGAAGTTGGAAGGTGTGGGTGCGAGGTTGCGTGTGCTCGCGAATGGTCGCTTCCACGGACGCAATCAGTGGATCGAATTGGGGAATCTCGCTGGCGTTATTGCCTTGCTCGTGCTTGCGGAAGAGGAACAGATACGTCTCGTTTTGCGGACGCCAGCGGTGAAAGAACAGCTCGTTCTTCTTTTGAATCGCTTCCCGCAATCTCTCCACTTGCCCCTGCGCCGCGGGATTGGAAAACCGCACGCCGGCGGCCCACTGGTCCGCATCGGCGGCTATCGCCTGCTGACCGCCGATCGACAGCGAGTATCGACCAGGAGCGAGTCCGCGCACCCGCATCTGGCAGGCAGCTTCGCCTTGCGCGGCCGTTTCATCGGCGGAGTACTCGCCCGGGGCAGCCGGTGGCGGCAATCGCCGATCGACCGCCGAAAACGAAACGCCGCCGACGACGACCTGGAACTTCTCGATCTGGGTTCCGACCGCGTCGAACGTGCCCGCCGCTGGATCCACTTCGACGTTCCAGCGAAATGGCTCGGCCTGGAGACACTCTTGCAGCAACTGTCCGGTATACCAATAGCCCAATGCGGTGAAATGCAAGCCGTCGCTCGTCAGATTCCCGAAAGGTGCCGCCTCCGGCGAGGAACGTTCGCCGGCGAGCTTGGCGTGCAGATCGACGAGCATGCAGTCCCGCTGACGGGCGACCTCGCGGATCGCTTCGGCGTACAGGGCGACATCGCGGTTGCGCGCGGCCGGGTCCGGAAGCGGTGGCCCCAGGTTCTCCTGCGGCGGCGGTGTCACCAGGGCGACCATTGCCCCGGTGTCTTGCAGCACGTCCAGCAGCCGCTCCAGACCGCTCACGAATTCCGGCAAGCCGGCCGCGCCCTGAAACGACTCATTGCCGCCGTACGCGACAAAGATCACCGTCGGCTCGGCCTCCTGGACGCTGGCGACCAGGTCGGTGAAGCCGTCGGCCACGCTGCCGAACCGCGCCCGAGCCGTGCCGAAGACGGTATCGCCGCTCCAACCGAGATTGCGAAACGTCACGTCCCGCCCCGGGTAATGAGCCGCCAGCATCGTCTCCCAATAGGCGGACCGCTGCTCGCGCTCGATGAGCGTGTTGCCCAGCAGCACGACGCGGTCGCCGTCGAGCAACTCCAGCGGCTCGGAGGCGGAACGATTGGGAATCGCTCGCCGCGTCTTGAGAGGCGTGGTGGTGGCGACCGCATCTCCCCACGGTGCCGCCTGGAGAAACGGCCCCAGCACGTAGGCCTGATTCCACGTCAACTTCCGCGCGGCTTGCGGATCCCAGCCGCCGGGCGGTTCCATGGCCGCCTCCCAACTGGCGTCCGAAACGTGCACGACTTCCGCGCCCTCCGGCGGCTGGACGACCAGCCGCGCCGCCAAACCCGCCGGCCCCTCGCCGTTGCGGCATTCAATGCGAATCTCGTTCTCACCGTCCTTCAAGAACTGCGTGACATCGTACCGATCCAGCGTTTGCCAGTTGTTACCGGATCCGATCCGGCGCCCGTTGACGAACAGTTCGTAGCGGTCGTCGCACGTCAATTCAATCCGCCCCTTTACGGGCCCGCTCAACGCGACCGACTTGCGGAACGTGCAGTTGAGCCGCGGCGCCTGCTCGTTCGCCCCAGCCACACCCCAGATCCATTGCGGCGTCGGCGAGCGCTGCGCTTCGGCCGTGCAGGCGGTGAGACAGCACACGACCAGGCCGAACAGCCATCGTGCACCAATGAATTGCCCGGCCAAGTGGTCGGAGGCGCTTCGAGAAGTGCGTCGGGGCGCCGAATCGACAAACGTCGGACTGAGATGGCTCTTTCGAACAAGTTGCATAGGAAAGGCCTTAAGCGGGGCAAGTTCATAAAATCGAAGGATGGATGGTCCGAAGCGGCCGCGCATTGCCACGGATGGGCGACCGACATTGCCGGTTGCCCGATCATTATCGCTGCGCCGACGCCGTCGTTCAATCGGCCGCTAAGCGAGGATTTCCGAGATCACGTGTCCGTGCACGTCGGTCAGGCGGCGATCGATGCCGTTGTGGCGAACCGTGAGCCTGGTGTGGTCGATGCCCAGCAGGTGCAGGATGGTAGCATGAACGTCGTAGCAGTAGGTAATGTCCTCGACGGCCTTGTACGACCACTCGTCGGTAGCGCCGTACGAGACGCCGCCGCGAATGCCGCCGCCGCACAGCCAGTTGGTGAAGCCGAACGGATTGTGATCGCGCCCCTTGCCGCCCTGGCTGCAGGGCATGCGGCCGAACTCCGTGGTCCAGAGGATGATCGTGTCGTCGAGCAGCCCGCGCTGCTTGAGGTCCTTGATCAGCGCGGCGGCCCCGATGGCCAGCCCTCGCCCCAGCGGGCCGTGGTCGCGCGCCAGATCCTCGTGCGAATCCCAATTGCGTCGCGGAAATCCGTTGTCGGCCCCGCTCCAGAGCTGGACGAACCGCACGCCCTTTTCCAGCAGGCGCCGGGTGATCAGGCAGTTGCGCCCGAAGTCTTCCGCGTCCGGATCGTTCAGCCCGTACATGTCCTGGATGTACTGCGGCTCCTGCGAGAGATCGAGAATCTCCGGCGCACTGAGCTGCATCCGCGCGGCCAGCTCGTACGAGCGAATACGGGCGTCAAGCCGCGAGTCGCCCGGCCGCTCGGCGTGATGCCGGCGATTGAGCTGGCCCAGCACCGCGAGCGTATCGCGGTCGATGTCCGGCCGGACGAAGCTGTTCTCCGGCGGAAACAGGTCGGCAATAGGCGTTTCGGCGCTGGGGCGGATCAGCGTCCCCTGGTGCTCGGCCGGCAGGAAACCGGCGGCCCAATTCTTCGGTCCACCCGGTGCAAAACCCCGCCGGTCCGGCAGCACGACGAATGTCGGCAGATTCTCGTTCGTGCTTCCCAGCCCGTAGCTGATCCAAGCCCCCATGCCCGGAAAGCCGGGCTGCACGAACCCGGTCGCCTGCATGAACGTGGCCGGGCCGTGCACGTTCGACTTGCTGACCATCGAATGGATGAACGCCATGTCGTCCACGCACCCGCCCAGCGGCTCCACGATCTCGGTCATGTACTTGCCGCACTGGCCGTAGGGCCGCCACTTCCATGGCGAAGCCATCACCGCGCCGGGCGTCGACTGGAACAGCTCGACCTTCTCGCCCGGATCAAAGTCCTGGCCGTGCTTTTCCGCCAGCAGCGGTTTGTAATCGAACAGGTCGCACTGGCTCGCCGCGCCCGACATGTACATCTGGACGACGCGCTTCGCTTTCGGCGCAAACTGCGGCAAACCCGTACGCGGCGAGTCGGCCGTGTCCGCCAGCAGACCATCGCCGCCGAGCAAGCTGGCCAGCGCGATCCCGCCCAGCCCGCCGCCGTAGCGCCAGAGGAACTCGCGCCGGTCGACGAAGGAGCCGTCCGCTCTGGGCTGATCGTGGTTGCCGGCCAGTTGCGCCATCGCGAAGATCTCTCAGTCGACGAACATAAGTTCATTGGTATTGAACAGCAACCGGCAGAAGCTGGGCAGGCCGTGCTCGCTCGCGAACTCGACCAGCAGGCGACTTTCCTCTTCCGTGGGAGCGCGGCCCAATGCCAGGCAATAGGCCCGGTCGATCTGCTGCGGCAGTTCACCGCCGCCGGCCTGCAATCGCGCGGCAAAGTGCTCCGACATGCGGACCACCAGCGGGTTGTTCAGCAGGGCCAGCGACTGCAGCGCCGTGAGCGTTTCATTCCGCCTTTCCACGATCAGCGAGGGATCCGCGCAGTCGAGCACTTCCATGAACGGGTCGGGCACGCTGCGCACGATGAAGCGGTAGATCGATCGCCGGTGCGACGCCGGGTCGTCGACGTCGTGCTTGCCATAGAGATAGTGGGGCGAATGCTCCGGTTTCTCGATCACGAACGCCTCGAAGCCGGGGCCGTACATCTGCCGGTCAAGCTTACCGGCCAACAGCAGCACCGTGTCGCGCACCGCTTCGGCCTCCAGCTTGCGGCGGTTCATCCGCCACAGGAACCGATTGCCGCGGTCGGCTTCCGCGGCGTCCTCGCGCGAGAGCGAGCTTTGGCGGTAGGCGGCGCTGGTGACCATCAGGCGGTGCAGGTCCTTGAGCGACTGCGAGCCGTCGCGAAACTCGGCCGCCAGCCAGTCGAGCAGCTCCGGATGGGTCGGCTCGGCGCCCATCCGGCCGAAGTCGTTCGGCGTCTCGACGATGCCCCGCCCGAAATGGTACAGCCAGACTCGGTTGACGATCGACCGCCACGTGAGCGGATTGCGGCGATCGACCAGCCAGGTGGCCAGCGCGGCGCGGCGCTGCCCCTCTTCGTGCCCTTCGGCCAGCTCGAACCGCGACACCAGATCGAGGCAACCGACGGTGCCCGGCACGACTTCGTCTCGCGGCGAGGTGACTTCACCGCGGCCCAACACGTGGATCGGGCGCGGCTCGCGCGGCTGCACGGCAAATACCGCCTGCGGACCGGGAAGCGAAGCCAGGCGGGCTTCCACCTCGCTCAAGTCAGCAGCCGTCTGCTCGACGGCCTGAAGCGTGTCTGCGTCCACCAGGCGGTCCAACATGGCCGCGCGTGCGACCCGCAGTTCGTTCAGTTCCCGCTCGATCACGATCCGCCGGAGCAGCCCGTCCCACACGTCGTGCGGCTGGTGCAAGCCCGACCGGCTGCTGTAGCCGTCGACCAGATAGGCCGCCGACCAGCGGCCTGTGTCGATCGAGTCGAGTGCCGTGACCGCCCCACCTTCGGCGAGATTGCGATCGCCCTGGAGGACTTGCATCTCCGCCAGCGCCAGGGCAAAGTCCTCGCGCCGCTCCCAAAGCCGGGTGGCAGTGAGCCGCACATATCTGGCGCGGGCCGCCAAAGGTTCGTCGCCGCCGATGGTGACCGGCTGGTCGCCGGGATTGGCCACGTCGCGATCGGTGTGGTCGACGATGACGCTCGCCGCTTCAAAGTCCGGGTCGCTGGAGACCTCTACTTTGTAACGCAGGGGAAAGCCAAAGCCGGGCGTGTCGGGATAATCGGTCGGCCGCGCCGGGACAAGCCGGATCTGGTCGATCGCCTGCGGGGAGCCGAGATCGATCTGCACCCATTTCTCGGCGTCCGGCGTCGTCTCCAACTGGCTGTGATATCCGTTGCTGGGACTGCCGGCGGTGGCTTGGGCCAGTTGCTCAACGCTGCTCAGACCGAACATGCCGTCGACCAGATAGTTGCGTCCCCAACTGGAGGATGCCTCGATCGTGTCGCGCGCCGTAACCGTGCGATCGGCCGCGATATTCTGCCTGTCCGACAGCACGGCCAGTTCCGACAGCGCGAAGATATAGTCTTCGGTCCGCTCCCAGAGGCGCGTCGTCGTCACGCGGACATAACGCCCGGTAGTGCCTCGCGGTGCTTCAATCGCGACCGAAGTACCGCGGGGATTTGGGAAGTCCGCGGCCGTGTGGTCGGCGAGCACCGTCACGCCCTCGGCGAACTCGGCATCGTCGCTCACCTCCACGCGAAAGCGTGGCGGGAAGCCGAAGCCCGGACCATCGTGTCCGCCGTAAGCCACGTGCGCGGGAAACAGCAACACGTGTTCGATCGGCCTGACTTCTCCCAGATCGACCTGCACCCATTTCACCGACTCCGGCGCCGGCTCGATTTGGCTGTGGTAGCCCAGCGTGCGATCGGCGATCTCGCCGCTCAACACCGGCAAATCGTCAAGCCGCGCCTGAAGCCGCTGTTGTCGCTGATCCAGCGATCGAATCTCCGGGCTTTCCTGCCGGGCGATCTGCTGCTGCAAGGCCTGCTGCCGGTCGCGCAACTCGCGCTGCCGCGCCAACAGCTCGGAGCGGCGTCGCCGCAACTCTGGGTCGGCGTAGTAGTCGCGGTCGCCGCGCTCGACGCCTGCAAACACCGCCTGCAGGCTGTAGTAGTCTTCCTGCGTGATGGGGTCGAACTTGTGGTTGTGGCAGCGGGCGCACTGCACAGTAAGGCTGGCGAACGTGTTGATCGCCGTGGCGACCATGTCGTCGCGGTCGAGGTTTCGGGTATTCTTCTTATCGATGGTTCCCTCGCGCAGCTCGACGTGGCCCACCCAGTCCCAGGGTCCCGCGGCGATGAAGCCGGTCGCCACAATACCGTCGGCCGAATTGGGGTAGAGCACGTCGCCGGCCAACTGCTCCTCGACGAAGCGGCCGTACGGCTTATCATCGTTGAATGCCCGGATCACGTAGTCGCGGTACGGCCAGGCGTTTGGCCGCAGCTTGTCCTTGTCGAAGCCGTGCGTATCACCGTAATGTGCCACGTCCAGCCAGTGGCGAGCCCAGCGCTCGCCGTAGTGCGGCGAATCGAGCAGCCGCTCGACCAGATTTTCATACGCCCTTGGGTCGCGATCCGCGAGAAACGCTTCCACTTCCTGCGGCGAGGGCGACAGACCGATCAGGTCGAAGTACAGCCGGCGGATCAACGTGCGGCGATCCGCCGCCGGCGAGGGCGAGAGCCCATGCTCCCGCATCTTCGCGACGAGAAAGGCGTCGATCGGAGTCCGCGCCCAAGCGGCGTCTTCCTCGCTGAGCACCGGCACGGGCGGCTTTTCGATCAGCCGCAACGACCACCAGTCCGTATCTTTTACTACTGGCTCACTGAGGCGCAGCCCGGCCGGCCACTTCGCGCCGGAATCGATCCATCTCCGGATGAGAGCGACCTGGTCGGGCGTGAGCGGCTCGCCGTCCTTGGGCATCATCGGCGCCGAGCCGCTGATGTAGTCGACCAGCAGGCTGTCCGCCGATGCACCCGGGGCGATCGACTCTCCGCTGTCACCGCCGGTCAGCGCATCGTCGGTCGTCTCGAAAGAAAGCCCCCCGCTGCGCTCAGCGGCGTTGTGACAATGCAGGCACCGCGCTTCGAGCAGCGGAGCCACGCGCGTGCGGAACAGGTCGGCCTCCTGCGCCAAGCTCAGCGGTGCCAACAGCGTGACGAGCAGCCCCAGGGCGCCGGCCCATGGCGAGGCGAATCGTGGCGCGAGGATTCCACCAGGACCGTCGAAGGCCGCCATAGAGGATCCCTTGAAGTTGTTAACCGCCCCACGACGAACGGACTGCAGCCTCACACGATTGTCCGGACCCTCGCACGGTCCTGCGACCGCCGATCCACGCTCCGCACGGCAGGGTGCAACACCAGTTTAATCGGTCTCGTGTCCGTTGGCCCCGTGCACATGACCGTGCTGCAACTCTTCGTCGGTAGCCTCGCGGATGCCGACTACGGCCACGTCAAACGTGAGCGGGATGCCGGCCAGAATATGATTGCCGTCGAGCGTGACTGCTTCGTCGTCGACGTCAACTACCGTCACCACCCGCGAACCGTCCGGCTCCACGACACGGAGTTGCATACCGACCGCGACTTCGTCCAACTCGGCCAGATCCTGTTTCGGAGCGCGCTGCACGAGCCGCTCATCGCGCTGACCGTAACCTTCTTCGGGCGGTACGGTCGTCTGGAAGGAATCGCCCTCGGTTTTGCCTTCCAAGGCGTTCTCCAGCCCGGGAATCAGGCCACCGACTCCATGGATGTACGAGAGCGGCCCCACCTGTTCGGAGCTATCCAGCACCGTTCCCTTAGGATCGCTGAGTTTGTAATCGATGGTGACGACCTTATGCTTGGTGACTTCCACGAAAGTGCTCCTTACGGAGAAAGGAAAAACGAGCGACGATGGTTCGTGTGGCCACGTCGGCGGCCGATCGTTCACCGCCGCATCCCTGTCACAATCCGCCGTTGTCGCGGTGTGAAGCGACGTGTGATCGCTACGCGGATGCTGCTGGGATTGCGGTTGTCCAACACCTACGAGTGTACCAAACGTGCCGTCCAGCGGCGAGTCGCTCGCCGCGGCCGCACCGACACGCGTAATCAGTATTTCCCAGCTTCGGCCTATGCATGCGAGATACGTGCCAATCGGAGCAAAACTTATGAATGCTGCTGCAGCCGAACCGCTCGATTGCGAGAGCGGATGCCTGCAAGTACCTGCTGGATGGGCTCGTTTGGACATTCCCGATGCCGCCAACGTACGTTGGCAGTCATGGGCGGGCCGGATTCGACCGGCGTTGTTGCTGGATAGGAGCAGGGATAGAATTCGGACTAAGCCGCGTCTCGCACAATGCCTGCGACACTTAATCTCTATTTCTTCACGATACGACTCACCGAATGATCCGCTTTCGTTCCAATTCGCCGCGTGGACGCGCCCTGCTATCGCGCCGCGACAGCCTGCGCCTGCTGCTGATGGTGTTCGTCCTGGGTTTCGTCCTGTTGGCCATGGACCGCGCGCGGCAAGCGGAGAGCTGGAGTTGGTTGTGGACGCTGACCACGGAATCCGAATCGAGGGATCAGCGACGCGAGCAGATGCGCACCGCGTCGCCGGGCAACTCTAGCGGCGAGATCGACACCCGCATTCAGAGCAAGGAGCCGCTGCCGCCGGGCGTGTTCATTGCACAGCGGGAGGCGACCGATTCGCAAAACCCCGGCGAAGCCGATTTTCCGGGCATAGTGCCGGAACATTTGCAGGTGGTGGAGGATCACGCATTTTTTCGGGCCGACGAACATGCTGCCTGGTTCAATCTGCTCAGCGTGCTGCGCGCGGCGGACAAGGCCGAGCTAAAGCAGGCGGCGGAGCGGGAGGTGAGCTTCATTCAGCTCTATCAACAGCCGGAGCAATACCGCGGCCGATTGGTGCATGTGCGCGGGAGTGCGCGTCGAATCATCCACAAGCCGGCGCCGCCCAACGAGGCGGGTATCGACGGCTACTATCAAGTCGTACTACGCCCGGCCGATGGTCCAGCCTCGCCGCTGTTGGTGTACTGCCTAGCATTGCCGGAGGGGCTAGCGATTTCTGAGGATATGAACGAGGAGGTCTCGGTCACGGGGTTCTTTTTCAAGAATCTCGCCTATCGAACCGAAGCGCAAGCTGGCGAGGGTCCGCTGGTGCTCTCGGCGCCTACCGTCCTGGCCGCTTCGCTCGACTGGAAGCCGCCAGCGGCCGAGGCGGACACGCCCACCGTGACCGCCAGGAACATGCTGATCCTGACGGGCATATCTGCATTGGCCGGACTGGCCGTGGCCGCCTGGCTGTGGCGACGCAGCCGCGAAGTTCCTAGTTCTCAGATGCTTGCTGATTCGCGTGGCATCGTAACGACCAAAGTTCCGGACCAGATCGACAGCGCCAGCGTGGGCCGCACAATGGACCAGCTCGCCCGGGAAAGCTCAAACGCCCCGGCGACGGGTCGACCGCCGTGCGATGCGGATTGAGGCAACATGAACGACAAGCAGCACGGGGATAGATGAACGAGACGCGAGCCACGTTGAACGACACCTTTCGGCAGTGCCCTTGCGCGGTCCGCGGCGCCTTTTCCTGCGTAAGACGTGGCATCGCTGCGCTCTTACTTTCATGGGCGGTGGCCGGCATTGCTTTCGCCCAATCGGAAAGCAGCGGCGCAACCGAGCGACGCGCACAGGATGCATCGGCGGCGGCCGATTCGCGGGAGGTTCTCGCAATCTACGGGCTGGATGCTGCGCGCCTGGCGGAGTTGTCGGACGCACAGCCGCTGGCCGAGGGTGCCGAGGCAGATCTGGTGCTGCGACTGCTCTACCGCACAAGCCAGTTCGACGACTTCACGATCCACCGGTGGAGCGCTCCCATGCCGGCGGTGACCGAACTGACAAGCGGTCCGGCGTCGTGGCGAGGACGCTTTGTGCAGTTTCGCGGCCGAGTGAAACGCGTCGACGCCCAGCCGCTCGCTCCGGAATTGCAAGAACGCTATCCGTTCGACCGCTACTTCCAGTGCGAAATCGAGCTGGCAGATCAGGATGCCACCGCAGTCGTGCTGACGACGCGGCTCCCGGAAAGCTGGCCGATCGGGCAGCCGCTCGACGAGTACGTCAGTACCTCCGGAATGTTTCTCAAGCTCGCACCCGGACAGGACCGCCCGGGGCCGGTGTTCGCGGCCAAACGCATCGCCTGGCATCCCCAGCGGATCGACCGCGCCATGAACGTCGGCCTCGGCGCGACGCTGCTCGGCGGGTGGAGCGTGGATATTGGCTTGCGGGACAGAATCGTCCAGCAACAACCGATCACCGCCCAGGAGCGCGAGCTGTTCTATCAGATGCTCTCTGCGATGGAGCGGGCCCAGCCAGTCCGATTGGCGCGACTGGCTCGCGAGCAACTGGATCAGCAGCTTGACGCATGGCGCGAACAGGCGGCGGCGATTGAGCAAACGCTGGAGATGACTGCCGACGCCCGCGAGCGCCGAAGAATACAGCAGTCGTGGGCGGAGCTAAGGGCGCGAATCGAACGGGCGGAGCAGGGGGCCGACTCGGTGGTGCCGCTGTTCAACGAACCGGAGAGCCGGTTCGGCACGCTTGTCGTGCTGGAGGGAATCGCCCGCCGTGCAGTGCCGATCCGCGTCGGCAGTTCGTCCGAAGCAGGACCGAACCGCGACGTGGTCGCCCGCTTCGGCATACGGCAGTATTACGAAATCGACCTGTTTACCCCCGACTCGCAGGACAACCCTGTTGTATTGTGCGTCCGCGATCTTCCCCCGGGCTTTCCCGTCGGCGAGGCGATCGATGAACCGGTGCGATTGGCCGGCTTCTTTTTCAAATCCTGGGCCTACGCGGCGCGCGACGCAGGGACGGAAGCGGACGATGCCGCCGATGCACTTCAACTCGCTCCACTACTGATAGCGGCGCGGCCACAATGGCTAACCAGTCCCACGCCGCCAAGTAACCGCCTGGCCGGCGCGATCGCCGGCGGACTGTTTGTGGTTGCGCTACTTGGAGTCTGGCTGGCGATTTGGAAAAACGGGCAGCGCGACCGCCAGTTCGCGCGCAGCACCGCCGCCCGAGCGCCGGCCGATGAGGACCGCGAATTCTTGCGCAAGCTGGACGTCAGCCAACCGCAGCCGCCCGAACGTCGCTAAACGAGACGTCACGCCACCTCGACATTCAAACCGCATTGACGATGAACTATCGCCGCCGGCGGCCGCGGCGTCGCTCGTTTCCGTCGTCCGCCGGTGCCACCTCGCGAGCTTTTTGCTCTTCTTGCGCCGATAACTCAGGATTGGGCGAGGCGTCGCCTTCCTCCAAGCCGAGAATCCAGCGAACGCCGCCCAGCAGCGACTGCCGATAGGTCGGGTTCGTCCAGACATCCTCGCGATGGCCCAGGCTCATGTGCATTACCTTGCCGTCGCCGTAGTTCTTCACCCAGGCGATCGGCACGTGGTACGGCTCTTTCAGTTCGGTCTTTGCCATGTTCAGGCTCATCAGCACGCGAACATTCTCGGGCTGCCAGTTCTTGAACCGGTAGATCTCGTCCTGGATGGTGAACTCCTCGCCCCACGGCTTGGAAACGGGATGCTCGGTGTCGTGCACGGTGATTGTCACGGTTGAGCCGGCTCCCCAGGGGTGGCCGTTGAAGGTGCCGCCAATCATGTCCCAGTACGGCTTATATTCGTGGTAGGTATCCGCGGCCGAGTGGACACCGATAAAGCCGTGCCCCTTTTGCTTGAGCCAGTCGTTGAGGAAGTATTCTCGCACGTCCTCGGGGATCGGCAGATCGCCCGTCGTGTAGAACATAACGATGTCGTGGGCGTCAAGCGCCTCCTTGGTGAAGTCCTTCTCCACGTCCTGAGTGCAGTCGACGCGGAACAGCCCGCTGGAGATGCCAAGCTCCGTCATGGCGAGCTCGGCCGGCGAAAGCTCTCCCTCCTTACGGGTGACCGACCCGTGCTTGAAGCCGGCGCTTTGCGTCACCATCAAGATCCGGGCGTCTCGCGGCGTTTCCTGCTGAGCTTCGACCTGGGCCTCTTGCGCAGCGGCCGGAAACGCGGCCGCGGCCAAAAGCAACACGCTGGTCAGGCAACAGATGCGTCGAAAGCAGTGAATCATGGCAGTTACCCTCTTGTTATGGAATGAAACCTTGGATGGCATCGACATTCCTGTCTGTGCGTTGTCGAAGTAAACGTGCTGGAGATGCGAAAAGTCGCTCACAGTGCGTCTGCATCAATCCGACGCCGCCTCCGCTGCGGACGATGCTCCCGGACGCCGCACGCGAAGGATCACCGGCCGTGTCGTCTGCGTACCGTCGGCTCCGGTCGTAAGATAGAACGGGCGGCTCGTCTCGGGTACCCAATTGGCGGCCGTCAGGTAGATCGTCTGTTCGGTTTGCCCCTCCGGGATGAGGATGCCGTTGAGCCCTATGTTGTCGACGATCACGCCATGAGGCAAGTTCTTCGCCTCGAACCCGATCCGCTCGCCGAAATCGCGCCGCTCGGCACGAAGCTGCACGCTGATCGTTTCGCCCGGGGCGATCACCAGTTCCTCGGTCGCGAACGAGACCAATAGCTTCGGTGCATCCGCCAGGGCGAGTTGCTCGAAGGTGGCGATGTCTTTTGTCACGCGGCGACCCTCCACTTCAGCAGTGGCCGTTACGCGGATTTTACCGGCTGCGTCCTCTGGCGGCGCCTGGGCATCGGCGGCGACGTTGATCACACCCGAGGCCGCGTCATGCCCCTGTTCGATCACTAGCGGCGAAGTGACGGTGAATCCCTCGGGCAGCCCTTCGATTGCGACTTCAATCGGTCCATCGAAGCTGTCGATCCGCTGGGCGGCCAGTGTGAATCCCTTGCCACTGCCGGCGTTGATAGTCAACTTCCGCTCATTGATGCCGACTTCGAAGTCGGGCCGCTGCGGGCGAACCGTCAGCTCGTAGTGGAATTTCTCCCCCTGCTGGCCGCGCACGTCGCTCACGCGCACTAGATAAGTGCCGTCCTGTGGGGCGACGAACGTAACGCGCGAATCGGTGCCGAGGCGGCGCCGGCCGTCGTCGTCGTTGGTGTAATACAGCGGAAACACCGGCAGCCCGTTGGCAATCAGCCGTGCCCCGGGCGGATGCGCCTGGACGATATAACACGGTTCGTGCAGGGCATGCACGGTGCCGGTCGTGTCGAAGTAGCATCGCCGCGCGCCGCCCGATCCATAGAGTTGCAAACCGGAGTCCGGCCCCTGCGGCATGCGAAAGATCTTGCTAACTTCTCCCTGCATGTACAGATACTGGTTCAGATCCATCTCCTCCCAGTTGTGCACGCGCACGTCCTGAGACGAGGAGTCGATGCCGCGGAACGTGATGTACGAGTCGCGAACCGCCTGCAACACGACGCGGGGGACCGGCTCACCCGACTCATCGAGCACTTCCAGGAGCGAGTCGAGCGGTGAGCCGTCTCGGGACGCCTTGATCTCCAAAACCCACGCCTGGCCGCGCTGTGCCTGGAAACGGAAGACGTCGTCGTCCGCCTCACCACTGGCACTGTGGATCCGTCCGCGGATGACCGCCGGCGCGGAGAACCCCATGGCCTGCTGCGGACTGTCGTTCGGCTCCTGTTCCTCGGCTTGCGTCAGCTCCGCTTCGCCGGCCGCCGCGGGTTCGAACTCGCTCGACGAGTCCGAAGCGATGGCCGTCGCGGTTGGGCCTTCCACCGGCAAGGTTTCCATGGAGCCGTCCATTCGCCCTACCAGCAAGCGGTCGCCTGAGGGCGCAAAGGCGAGCGCGGGCGCGACGTCCGGCTGCGGCGGGTAGAGGTGTGTCTCAGTAAACGTCTCGGTCTCCCAAAGCTTGATCGTCCGGTCCTCGGCGGACGAGGCCAACCGGCGGCCGTCCGATGAGAACGCAAGTCGGACGATCGCCCCCTCATGCGCGAAGCGGGCAAACAGCAGCGGTTGAATCCGCGGCTGGTCAGTACCCAAGTGCCGCCACACGCGGAGGCGGTTGTCCACGCCCCCGGCCACGATCGTTTTGCCGTCAGGGCTGAAGGCGACTGTGTACTGCTCGGCCAGCGGTTGACTGAAGGTATCCACGCGGCGGCCACTTTCGACGTGCCACAGCTTGATGGTTTCGTCGCCGCTGGCGCTGGCCAGAAAGCGCCCGCCGGGGCTGAAGGCAATATCGTAGACAGCGCCGTTGTGTCCTTCCAGCGTGTGCAACACCTCGCCGGACGCAACGTCCCAAATCTGGATCATGCGGTCGTAGCCAGCCGTCGCCAGACGAGTCCCGTCGGGGCTGAGCCGGGCGGCGTACAGCGTGTCGCGATGTCCGCGGAAGGAGTGCCGTAGCGCGCCGTCGGCGACGTTCCAGAGGCGGGCCTCACCATAAAGCCCCGCCACGCCGGTTCCGGCGACCAGAAGCGATCCGTCGGCCGAGAACTCCACGGAATTGATCTTGCCGGGATGATCCAATAACCGGCCGGCTACTTCACGGCCATTCGATTCAAGCAGCTCAATACTGGAAAAACGCGCAGCGGCCGCCCGCTTTCCGTCCGGGGAGAACGCCACGCTGGTGATGGCCTTCGCCACGTCGTCGTCCGTTTCGATCTCCGGTACCAGCAACTGCGTCCGGTCGGGCTCCGCTCCGTTTGGCCCCTTCGCGCCGGCGTCGATCCAAGCACGGATCAGCGCGATCTCCGGTTCATTCGGTCCTTCCAGGTCGTCCGGCGGCATGGCGGGCTCCGCCTCGCCGGTGAGCATACGGACCAGTCGACTGGCGCCGCTGTCCCCGGGCATTATCGCCGGACCGTTTGCACCGCCCTGCTGGATTGCTTCGAACGTCTCCAGCACGAGCTTGCCTTCGGCCGTGGCGGCGTCGTGACAGCCCAGGCAGTACAAGTCCAGGATCGGCGCGATGTGCTCCGTGTAGTCCGGCACCTGGGGCGTATCCTGTGCGCGAGCATGTGCCGCCATGCTGAGGAAGGCGACGACGATCATCGCAACGTGCTGGAGCCGAGGAAGAGTCATCTGCGTTCGCTTGTACTGCGTTTTGATTTCGCCTCATACTCCCTCTCCCCCACGGGGAGAGGGCCGGGGAGAGGGGGTACTAAAAGCGTTCCGCCTTCAGTGTTTCATATTCTGCAATGCCGCACGGCTTTCCCCCGGCTTCGCACAGACAGGAATGTCCGTGCCACCTAGGTGGCTTCCTGCCGCGACTTCGATCAGTGGTTAAACAAAAACTCCTTGCTGCTCAGCACGCTCCAGAACAAATCCTCCACCAGCACGCGCCGCTCGACGCCGTCGTCCTGCCGCATCAGCGCCAGCAATTGCTCGCGTTCGGTATCGGTCGGGTATCGCGACAGCGCGGCCAGGTAAGCCTCTTCAATGATCTGCTCGCCGCTGACGTCCGCGCCCAGCAGTTGCTCCAGGCGGTTCTTCTCGGCGTGCAGCTTCTGGTTGATGGTGTCGCCATTGGAGATGTGCAGCACCTGCACCATGCTCGGCTCGGAGGAGCGTTCGCACTCGCAAGTGATCTCGCGCTCCGCGCGGCCGAACGTCTTCAGGAAGTACGAATCGACGCTAGAGTCCGGCAGTTCCAGCGCCCGCGTCCCCTCGTCGTACCCGGCGAACGTCGTTCGGGCCTGAGTGACCTGCGAGATGGCGTCGAGCATCACCTCGGCCATCAGTCGCTTCGGATAGTTACGCGAATAATAGCGGTGCTCATCCTTGTTCTCCGGCAGTGGCTTGCTGCTCCGCTGGTAGGCTGCGGACTGGAGGATCGCCCGCATCAGCGGTTTGAGTTGGTACTGGTTCTCCACAAGAAACTGCGCGGCGGCGTCGAGCAGCTCTTCATTGCTGGGCGGGTTCGACTCGCGCATGTCGTCAACCGCTTCGACTAGCCCCACGCCCATGAAGTTGGCCCAGATGCGGTTGGTGATCGCGCGGCTGAAGTAGGGGTTTTCGGGCGAGGTGAGCCAATCGGCCAAATGCGTGCGGCGGTCGCCCGTCGCGTCGAAGGGAATCGGCTCGCCGTCGAGCGGGGCCGGGGGCTGCGGCTTGCCGCGCAGCGGTTGGATCAGATCGCCCTTGCTCGCCACGTACACCGTGCGGCGACCGTCGCCGGCGCGGAAGTCGCCGCCCCAGCCTTTGGCCCGCACCCGGGCGAAGAGATTCGCCATGGCGTAGTACTGGTCGTTGGTCCATTTCTCCAGCGGGTGGTTGTGGCACTTCGCACAGCCGATCGACAAGCCCATGAACGCCATGCTGACGTTCTCGGTCATCTCCTGCGGGTCTTGGTGCAGGGCGAAGAAATTCGTCGCACCATTCTCGTAGCTGCTGCCGGTGGCGGTGACGATCTCGCGGGCAAACTCGTCCCACGGCTTGTCGGACTCGACGCTCTCGCGAATCCAGCGGTAGTAGGCCTTCAGCGCGTCGGGCCGCAGCTTGTTGCCGGAGACTAGCAGCAGGTCAGACCACTTGTAGCTCCAGTAGTCGACGAACTCCGGCCGCGCCAGCAGCTCGTCGATCAGCCGGTCGCGCTTGTCGGGCGAGGTATCGGCGAGGAAGCGGCGAGCCTCGTCGACGCTGGGCAATGTGCCGATCGTGTCGAGGTACGCCCTGCGCAGGAATTCGGCGTCGCTGGCCGCAGGCGACGGCCGCAGATTCAGGCTTTGCAGCTTGTCGAGCACGAGCTCATCGATGAAGTTGCGCCGCGGCGCCGACGCGAAGACGGCCGGATCGATCTGGTGCGGATAGGGCGAAGCGATCCGGGCTACCGCGATGTTGCTGGCGTACCAGGCCGTCACGGCCCCTTCGCCGTAGCTGGTAACCGTGACCTTGCCGGCTTCATCCACCTGGGCGACAGTCTCATCGGTCGAGGTGAATTTGGCCCATTGCGTGACGTCCTCGACGCGGCCGTCGGCGAAGTGCGCGCGGACGACGATCTGCTGCTGGGCGTCCTTGGCGAGTACCGCCCGATGCGGCAGAATCTCCAGGTGATCCAGCCGCGGGTCGTCCTCGCGCGGCGGTAACGCGCCGGCGGCAATCCATTCGGACAGGACGCGATACTCCAGCGAATCGACGTCAAACCGCAGGCCGCCCTTGTGCGGGATCGCGCCGGACGGCTTCGCCAGAATCAGGCTGCGGCCGGGATCGGCCAGCTCGATGCGCCGCCCCCGGGCTTGCCGAGTGATCGTCTCGAAGTCGCGCATCGTGTCGTAGCCCCGCAGGGACAGCTTAAAGCCGCCTTTGCCGGCCAAGGCGCCGTGGCAGGCCCCGGCATTGCATCCCTTCTTCGCCAGCACCGACTGTACGTGATTGCGGAACGACCACACGTGCGGCTGGTCCATGCCGGTCACCGTCACGGCGGCGGAAGCCGTATGGCCTTCGTGCCGGGCTTCGATGACGGCCGCTCCGTTGCCTGCCGGAACGAGCATGCCGCCTTCGACGCGGACCACGCCGGGGTCGCTCGACGTGAGCAAAGCTTGAGGCGTGACGTCGCTGACGAGCCGATCGCCTTCGGTGCTTTCCACCATAATACGGTGACGAGCTTCGGGGCCGTGCAATGTCAGTTCGCCGGGAAGCAGGACGAGCTTCGCATTTCCCAGCGACGCTGAGGATGGGGGCTGATCCGCACGGACGGTTGTTGAGGCACCGGCCAGTATGAAGCCGAGCAAAAGGAATAAAGCCGTGATCGGCGCGGCCAAGCTCGATAAGGTCGTGTGGAGTCGTTTGTGAAGGCTTTGTGCGGCCAATGCACGTACGCAGCCCGCACTGCTGGCGGGGCCAGCAGTGGCACCCGACGAAACCACCTTCACACTCGATCGGCCAGCGATGCGTTGATGAAATGTCAAACCGTGTCGCATACGGTAATCCGCCTTGTCGAAAGCCGGCCAAACTTCGTGAGTGGCACAGACATCCTTGTCTGTGCCTTGCGCAATCTCTTCGGCGCGGCCGCTCGCTAGAACAATTCGTGGATCTCGTGCTTGCCGAAGTCGACGATCGGGAAGGGGCGCCCGGCCGGGCCGGGCAGGTGGGTTTCTAAATCGAGGCCGAGGCTATGGAAGATCGTGGCGACCACCTCGGGCGGTTCGACCGGCCGATCGTCCGGCACTCCGCCGATCGGATCGCTGGCCCCAACCACGCGTCCGCCCTGGACGCCGCCGCCGGCGAAGTAGACCGTGTAGCACTGCGGCCAATGGTCGCGGCCTCCGGCAGGGTTCACCCGCGGAGTACGTCCGAACTCCGCCAGGTTGCACACCAACGTGTCGTCGAGCATGCCCCGCTGGCTGAGATCCTCGATCAGGGCACTGTACGCCTGGTCGTACATCGGCGCGACGACGCGCTTCATGCCGTCGATGGACGTAAAGGGCGCCGAGCCATGGATGTCCCACGTGATCTCGTCGAATACGGTCAAAAATGTGTTGATCGTGACGAAGCGCACGCCCGACTCGATCAGCCGCCGCGCCAACAGGCAGCACTGGCCGAAGCGGTTCATCCCGTAGCGCTCGCGGACTTCGGGCGGTTCGGACTCCAGGTCGAACGCCGCGCGGGCCTGTGTACTGGTCATCAACCGAAAGGCCGCGTGGAAGTTGCTGTCCAGAAGCTGCGCGCTGTCGCTGGCTTCAAAGTTCTGCACCGTGCTGTCGACGATCTCGCGCATCCGCCGCCGGCGGTCGAGACGCACCTCGCCGATCTCCGGAGGCGGCAGCAGATCCGGCACGCGGAAGTCCGGCTGGGAAGGATCCGCCATCAAGGCAAACGGATCCTGTGCTTTGCCGAGGAAGCCACCCGCCTGACCGTTGGGCAGATTGCCGCCGCCGCGGCCCATCGGCTCGGGCAGCACAACGTGCGGCGGCAGGTCGCTGCGACGCCCGCGAAGATAACCGACCACCGCTCCGGCATGGGGAGTCTGCACACCGCCAGTGAACAGCCGCCCGGTCTGCATCATCTGCCAGCCGGCGTCGTGCACGGCCGCCCCCGTGTGATAGCAGGAGCGGACGAGCGAGAACTTGTCGGCAACGGCGGCGTGCTTGGGAAAGATCTCAGAAATCTGCATGCCCGGCGCCTTCGTATCGATGGGCTTGAACGGCCCGCGGATCTCGGCCGGGGCGTCGGGCTTCATGTCGAACGTGTCGAGCTGGCTCGGTGCGCCCAGATTAAAGATCATGATGGCCGAGCGCTTATCGTGCCCCGGCCGTACCGCCCCCGACTCGGCCGCTGCCAGGTACTGCGGCAGGGCCATTCCGACCCCAGCCAAGGCACCGACGTGGAGAAAGTCACGGCGCGTCACGCCGGCGCAGGTGTGGGTCTTGCCAATGCCCGTGAAATGGAGCATGAAAGGCCGCTCCTGGAGAGTGCATGGGGGGAGGGAACCGCGATGGCCGCGAAGCACTTTGAACCGACTCCCAGCGTATCCGAAACCCCTGTGTGTAGCAACTTTTACGGATACGCCGGAAATGCTGTCTTGCGGCACGATTCACCCCGCCCAATCGGTGGGCCGGCACGCAATTGCGGGTTACAATGAAGTAGCCCTTATCGACTTCTTCTTCGCCCGCGCGGCCAGTGCGTGCGATTTGGCGATAACCAACTCGCACGTCGCGGCCCCAACCGGTAGCCATGCCAGACGACGGGATGAGAAACTCGGCACAGACGCATCCGGCCGACGGTCCGGACCTGGACGCTTTGAGCCGCCGGTTCGAGGCGGCCCTGCTGGAGGAGGACCCGCCGCGCATCGAGCAGTACCTCGCTCAGGTGCCCGAGCCGCAGCAACCGGCCGCGTTCCATCGGCTGCTCGCGCTGGAGGTCGAGTACTTGACCGACCGCGACGACACGACAGCCGTCGAAGCCTATCTCGATCGCTTCCCGCAGTACGCCGAGACCGTGCGGGAGGTCTTCGACGCGGTAGACCAGGACCAGGACGATACGGAGATTGAACCGGAGCCGGAGGAGCCGGTCGAGGACGAGCCGGAAGCCGATGTCGCCGCGCCCAATTCTGAAACACCGGTCGATGTAGAGCCGGTTCGTGACATGTCCCATGACACCATTGACGATAATCCGGCAGCTCCCGAACGGGCCGACGCACCGCCGGCCTATGAACCGCCCGTCGATGTGGAACCGCCGATGAGGGGCGAGACGCTGCAAGAGTTGCCGCAGCGCGAAACCGTCGTCGAGCCAGAACTCGCCGCGCCCGCAGAGAGTGACGTTGAAATCGTCGAAGATGCGGACGAGGCCGAGGCACTCGAAGCGCCGACCGCTGAGCCGGAATCGACGTACGCAATTCCGGGCGACGTTCGCGGTGGCTCAGGCCGTGGAATGCTGGTGGGCGTGGTGGCGGCGGCCGTCGTGGCGATCGGGCTTTCAGCCTGGGGGCTGTGGCAGTTGGTGATGCAACCGGACGCGGATGCCGACGCTTCGCCAGCGGCGGTGGCTTCCGAAGAGCCCACCACGCCAGCACTCGATCCACCGGCCGAACCGACGCCGGATGCTGGTTCGCAGGCAGCCCCGTCCGAGGATGTGGAAGAACCGATGCCGCGCACCGCACAGCGGCCCTCCACGGCCGAGCAAGCGGCGGCAAGCGAACGCGCCGAGCCTGAACCGCGGACCACTGCACCGCCGACCGATCCGGCGAACGACCCTTCCACTTCGCCACCCTCCGACGCGGAGCGCTCCGCCGAGATAGCGCTGTTGCAAGCCGGCGGCCTGGTGTCGCTGGACGGCCAGCAGCACGTGCGGATGGTACACATCTCCGGCCGGCCGCTGGGCGAAGAGACGGTCGCGCACTTGCGAGCTTTGCCGCAGATCGCGGAGCTGTTCGCGGCCGATTGTGAGTTGGGCGATGCGCATCTCGACGTGATCGCTGGGCTGACCTCGCTGGTGCGGCTGGACCTTGCCGGCAATCCGATCACCGACGCCGGCCTGGCCAAGCTCACCAGTCTCCCGAATCTCCGCACGCTCAACGTCGCGGGCACGCAGGTCACCGAAGCCGGCGTGAGCCAGCTTCAGCAAGCGCTGCCGAATCTCTCGATCCAGCGGTGATTCGCTGCTCAGGTTGTCAAAGAGCTGATCGGCACGTGGCACAGACATTCTTGTCTGTGCGTAGCGGCTACCCCCTCTCCCCAGCCCTCTCCCCGAGGGGAGAGGGAGTGAGAGTCAATTCTCCGCGGCGCTTGAACCCCCGAGGTCGATCTCGACCGTCGCATTCATGCCGGGCCGCAGCAGCCAGCCGCCGTTCGCCTGTTTGTTCTCGATGTTGACGTGAACCAAGAATCCCGTCAGTTGGTCGATGGTAGGGCTGACGAACGTCACCTTCGCAGGAACAGATATCGCCTCATCTTCAGCCAGGCGCACTGTCACGGTCGCCTCCTGCCCGGTCAATTTGTGGGCGTTCGCCATGTTCGCGGGCACCCGCGTCTCCACTTTCAAACGCGAAAGATCGACGATCCGGCAGAGCGCTTCGCCCTGCGCGATCCACTCGCCGGAGCGGCTTTCGATCGAAGTCACCACGCCGTCGATCGGCGCCACCACGCGATAGCGAGCCAGCGCCTCCTTCGCCGCGCGCAGTTTTGCCTGCTGCGCTTCCAGACGCAGGGCTTCTTGCAGCGTGTTGCTCTGCGCCGCTTCGAGCTGAATCGCCGTTTGCTCGCGGAGGGCCCTCAGCCGTCGAATCTCCGTTTCCGACACGCTCCCTGGTACGCTTTCAATAGCGTTCATCGTTTGATCTAGATTCGCCTCGGCAGTTTCCAGTTCCTTTTCCAGCGAACGGATCTCGAAGTTGGCTTCCGCGGCAATTTGGGCCCCTTGCAATTCGACTTCGGCGACCTTTAGCACCAGCTCCGCCGCCTGCGGATCGAGGGAGGCCAAAAGTTGCCCCTTCTCGACCTTCGCGCCTTCTTCGACCTTCAGCTCCGTGATGATGCCGTCCACGCGCACCGGTACGGTAACGTCATTCGCGGCGACGATAAGACCGCTTAGCTTTTGCGTTTTGGCGGATCTTGGCCAGGTTTGCCGCTCGCCGGGCTCATAATTCGGCGTGTCCGCAGCGCCGGGCTGTGGAGCCGGTGCATAAATCTCGTCGCGGCGGACTCGCCGAGTGCGTGCCACTTCCATTGCGAAAGGAACGACTTGCCCATTACTAATCACAAGCAGGCGAACTTTGTCATCGGGTTTCATTGTAAGAAATGCGCCCGCAAACTTGCCCTCCTCGAAGTAAGCGCGGTCGTTGAGACTTAATACGACATCGCCCCGTCTCAAACCTGCCTTCTCCGCCGGGCTGTTTTCAAGGACTCTATCGATTCGAAATCCGTTCTCAGCCTTACTTATCACGACTCCCAAGTACTTGCTCATCGCGACTTTCAAGTAGGTCAAAGTGCGGTCCTCCGCCGGCTCTTCGCTCGGCCGCGCATCGAGTTCGCTCTCCAGCAACAGCCGCACGGCATCCATCCGCCGGCGCAGCAATTTCGCTCGAGGGCTGTCTCCTTCGCGGCGCGCCTGCAATGCCTCCAACTCCTTCATGTAGAACCCCAAGAGTTGTCGCAGCATCGCGCTCTGACCGGCGAGTTGTAGCCGGGCGACGTCGGAGTACGTCGCCGCGGGATCGTAGTCGCTTCGGGTCGGGTCAGACTGGGAGCTTTCGGAGTCGGAAGCCCCTTGCGGATCAGAGTAGAGGAACCCGTCGTCCGAAGCGGCCGCAGGGTTGGACGCTGCATCGCCCGACGGTGGATCGGCGCTGTTGTACGTCGGCACGGTTGCCGGATTCGCCGGTCCGTCTTGAAAGAACGCCGCACTGTCCAGTGGGCTCGTTGGATCCGCTGCTTCGCCACTTTCGTCGGAGGGAGTTGCGGGCGGCTCGAGCGGCGACAGGTTCTCCGAGGCCGCAGCCGGGTCCACTAAGGCACCGACATCGGGCGCGGTCGTTTCGTCCAGTGCATCACCTTCCGATGTCGCCCCGTCATCAAGCGCACCCTCCTCCGACTGCTGCGCGCCGGCCCGATCGGGCGCGAGCGCCGCGGCCAGGAGCAATGCCAGCCCCAGCGCACCGGCGGTGGTGATGAGTGTCCAGCGGCGGGAGATGCGGCTGGCGAGCGGTTTTTCGCGGTCGATCAACATTTTCATCCTCCGATAAAAAGGGCTGCGGAAGGCGATCAGGCCCAGCACCGAGATTGGGCCGGCCACGATCATCCGCCGCTGCCGGGCAAGTTGAATCAAGTCCTCGACGTACGCCCGCTTCGTGCTGGCAGCGGCGGCCCAATCGTCGGCGATCAGCTCCCGGGCGAACTGCACTTCGCGCCGCAGCCACCAGTAGAGCGGGTGGAAAAAGAGCACGGGGAACGCCGCGTTAAGCAGGGCATGGCCCCAGGCGTCGCCGCGGCCGGTGTGCGCCGCCTCGTGCAACAGCACGTGCCGCAAGGTGTCGCGATGTCGCGGATGGGCGAGCTCCGCCGGGATGACGATCCGCGGTTGAAGCAGGCCGTAAGAGATCGGACGACCGGCGCGGGCAACGACGAGCACCTGGGCGCGTCGCCACGACGCCGGCAGCGACAGCGACTCGTAAAGCTCGGCGAGCCACGGCTCGGGCGGACGGGCGGTCCACTGATAGACCAAGAGGATGCATCGTCCGATCAATAGCCACAGCACGCAGCAAGCGGCGGCGGTTAGATAAACAAGCACGATCACACGCACCGTTGTCGTCCGATCCACCGTCGCGGGGCCGCTGTCTGCGATGATGGTCGCGTCGATGGGAGGTGCGGCCGCTTCCGTTTCCGAAGGATCGGGCGCGGAAGCAATCTGCGTTACGATCGCAGAAGAATCAAGGTTGAGCAGCGGTGTCGCAGGCGGCTCGGGCGGAGCGCCGGCGAGCGGAGTTTGTTCAATCGACGCGGAGTCTGCAGCAAACACCGGGGCGCCGGCCAAGACGTCACTTAGTGCAAGTTCCAGTGCGGCGACTTCGTCGGCATCGGAGAAATCCGACGGTGTCGACGGGATTGGAAGCTCGGGCCAGATGGAGTGCTTTTCTGTTTCGAGAAACTCTTGCTGGGCGATCCACCCATCGAGCAGGCCGAGCCGCGGGAGCGGCAGCAGCGTGAAAGCGATCCACGCCAGCGATGCGGCGACGGTCAACTCGCCCAGGCGCTGACGATAGGCAGGCGAGCGGGCAAAGCCGATCAGTAGCGCACCGGCGGCCATCAGTAGCGTGGTGCCGGCCAGCCAGAGCAGTCCTAGTTCGGTCACAAGCTCGATGAGCGTTTGCATGGCCGGCGGCTCCGTGGGAGTCGTTGTCGTAGCTGAATTCGTGAAAATTCAGCCTGGGCGGTTCTCGATTTCGTGGCACAGACATTCCTGTCTGTGCGTCTCGTTTGCCATCGCCTTTCAGCAATTATTGATGGCTGCGCAGGAAGGTTTAAATTGACGAAAGCCTTTTCCGGCCGCAATCCGGCCTTCCCGTTGGTCGGCCTGTCGTATTACTTGCGCATCGCTCAAAAGTAACTTCTACTCTCAACTTGCTAGTCGCTACGTTTCTAGTACCCCCTCTCCCCAGCCCTCTCCCCGAGGGGAGAGGGAGTTGTACGCACAGACAAGAATGTCTGTGCCACGTTCGAACCGTAGCAGCTACAAGGTTTACTCCGATCGTTTGCGGCGTCGCGCTTGCTCCAAAAGCTCCTCCAGCCGGTCAAGTTCCTCGTCGCTGGGCTGGCGGAGGGAGAGCAGACTGTCGACCATCTGGTCAATCGCCCCGTCGAACACGCGATCGAGCACCCGGGCGGTCATGCGGCGGCTGGTCGACTCGCGGCGCGGCACGGCTTGGTAGATGAACGTGCGTCCTTCGCGGCGGTGCTTGACCAGCCCTTTTTGCTCCATGGTGCGCAGGAACGCCTGGACCGTGTTTTGGGCGAGCCGCGTACGCTGGCGCATCGCTTCGTATACTTGGCGGACGGTCGACTCGCCGCGATCCCAGAGGATCTTGAGGATTTCAAGCTCGCGCTGCGTGGGTGAGTTGAATTTGCTCACTTCGATTCCCTGTGGAGGCTCCGTCCGCTTAAGCTTAGTGGACTAAGTTTAACGGACTAAGCAACTGGGTGCAAGTGCTTTGTTGCGATTCGTTGACAGGGCGAGAATCGGCTGACTCTCGCGAGCGTAGGCGGTTTCGGATCGATTCGGCTCCTTCGTCCATGCTGGCCAAGCAGCGAGGCCTACTTTCAGCGCGCTGGCCATTTCGACTTCCTCTGGGCGGCAGGTTTTTCAACGCGCCTTTAGGGGGGGCCCCATGTTTTGTTGAACAAATGAGCGTCCCTAGGCCGCGCCGCAGCGGCGCGGTGACGTTTTTCAACAGGTTTGTTCAACGCTCCAATTTGAGGAGTGTTTACAAAGTCATCTGTCTGGCTGCTCTTGCTCCTTTCTCCTGTAGTTTTTGAAAGCGGGACCGGTCCACGAAAAAAGGGCCTGTACCGCGACACGCTCGCGGTACAGGCCCTTTGGATACCTGGATCGATCGGATCCGGCCCCGCTCGATACCTGTTTGTGCACTCATTATAGCGGATCGGGCGGTGGTAGTCAATGGATTGTGTACTTTTTTCACTCTATATTCTAGAGTAAAAACCCTCCTGCCCGGGAGGCTTGCCGTTACAAAGTTTGAAAAACGCACAGACAAGAACGTCTGTTCCACATTGCGGACACCAGCGGCTTGGTTGCCGCTGGGCGGCCGGGTATCTTGCGCTATCATTGAACGACCGCGGATTGTGCCGCACCGTAAGCGCACACGTTACGGATAGACCCGATCACGAAACGGAGAGCCACTTTATGTTTCGATACGACCTCACCGGCCGGTTAGCGCTGATTTCGCTGCTGGCGGTGCTTCTGGGATGTGGAGGGCAAGTTGAGAACGCGGTCAGCGACGCTACGGCCGCTGCGGCTTCTCCGGCCGGAGCCGACGAATCTGCCGCGCAGCGCAGTTCCGCCGATCCGCAGCCGCCCACCGGCGATGACACGCCGGCACAACAAGCGGGCACACAAGCAAACACCGCCACCGAAGGAGAGTCTGTGGAAGCGCGATCCAACGGCGAAACCTCGGCCACCGCTGCCGATCTGATCCCGCGTCAGGTGCTCTTTGGCAACCCGGACCGGGCGGCCGCCCGGATCAGTCCCGACGGGACGAAGCTGAGCTTCCTGGCGCCGGTCGAGGGCGTTTTGAACGTCTGGGTCGGTCCGGTGGACGACCCGAGCGCGGCCAAGCCGGTCACGCAAGACAAGGTCCGTGGCATCCGCAGTTACTTTTGGGCCTACACCGGCAAGCACATTCTGTACACGCAGGACAAAGGCGGCGATGAGAATTGGCACGTCTATGCGGTCGACCTGGAGTCTGGCGAGACGAAAGATCTCACGCCGCTGGAAGAGGTGCACGCCACGATCGAAGGCGTGAGCGAGCGGATTCCCGGCGAGGTGCTCGTGGGGCTGAACAATCGCAATCCGCAGCTTCACGACATCTACAAGGTTGATCTGGCGTCGGGCGAACGAACGCTGCTGGAGGAGAATCCCGGCTACGCCGGCTACCTGACCGATGACGACCTGGAGATCCGTTTCGCGTTCACGTTTCTGGCCAACGGCGATCAGCAGATCCTCAAGGCGACCGAGTCGGGCGAGTGGGAAGACTTTCTGACGATTCCCTCGCTCGATGCGATGACGACCAGCCCGGCCGGCTTCGACAAGACCGGCCAGAGGCTGTACATGATCGACAGCCGCGACCGCAACACGGCAGCGCTCTTCTCGCTCGATCTGGAGACCGGCGAGCAGACGCTGATCGCGGAGAATCCGCGGGCGGACGTGGGCGGCGTGCTCGCACATCCGACCGAGAAGACGATTCAGGCGGTTTCGTTCACCTACGCCCGAAAGGAATGGCAGGTACTCGACGACGCCGTGGCCGAGGATATGCAGTACCTGACCGAGTTGGAAGACGGCGAGTTGCAGATCACCGGACGCACGCTGGACGACGACCTGTGGACCGTGGCGTACATCCTGGACGACGGACCGGTGAAGTACTATCTGTATGACCGCTCGGAGAAGAAGGCGCGGTTTCTGTTCACTAATCGCGACGACTTGAACCGCTATCCGCTGGCGAAAATGCACCCGGAGATCATCAAGTCTCGCGACGGGCTGGACTTGGTGAGCTATGTCACGCTGCCGAAGTCGTCCGATCCGGACGGCGACGCGCGGCCGGGCGAGCCGCTGCCGATGGTGCTGTACGTGCACGGCGGTCCCTGGTCGCGCAGCGAATGGGGATACAACCCGACGCACCAGTGGCTGGCCAACCGTGGCTATGCCGTGCTGGACGTGAACTTCCGCGGCTCGACCGGACTGGGCAAGGACTTTATCAACGCCGCCAATGCCCAGTGGTCGAAGAAGATGCATGACGACCTGCTCGATGCGGTCTCCTGGGCGGTGGAGCAGAAGATTGCCGACGCGAACAAGGTCGCCATCATGGGCGGCAGCTACGGCGGCTACGCAACGCTGGTGGGGCTGACGTTCACGCCGGAGGTGTTCGCCTGCGGAGTGGATATCGTGGGGCCCTCGAATCTGGTGACGCTGCTGGAGAACGTGCCTCCCTATTGGATTCCCATCATGCCGGTGATGAAGGAACGGGTGGGCGACCACTCGACCGAAGTGGGCCGGGGGCAGTTGCTGGCGATGTCGCCACTGAGCCATGTCGAGCGGATCGAGCGGCCGCTGTTGATCGGCCAGGGGGCGCACGACCCTCGGGTGAAGCAGGTGGAGTCCGACCAGATCGTCGAGGCGATGAAGGAGAAGGACATCCCGGTGACGTACGTGCTGTATCCGGACGAGGGGCACGGCTTTGTGCGGCCGCCGAACCGGATGTCGTTCTGGGCGGTCACGGAGGCCTTTCTGACCGAGCACCTGGGCGGGCGATTCGAGCCGATCGGGGACGACTTCGAGGGTGCTTCGATCACGGTGCCTGCGGGCGCCGAGGGCGTGCCGGGGCTGGGCGCGGCGCTGGAGAACGGGGCCGCCAACGAAGGGGGGGAATGAAAAGCAGTACGTTTCCTGTCCGCACAGCAAACCCTGCCGAGCGGAAAATCGGCGCCGAAGCCTTGCGTCAACGGCAGCGGCGCAGCACAATAGGAATATGTCGCCAACGAGCGTGTACTTCTTCTGGTTTTACTTTAGCCCGCCGTGTCGCGGGGCCGGAGGAGGTGCGTAGCCTCTGCCAGCGAGAAATCGCCAGCCCAAGCCCCGAGACCGGCAACCGCGGTCCTCGGGGCTTTTTTGTTGCTTCCCCTCGTGGCCGCGGATGCACCTCCGGTGGCCGAATCGGCGCCTCTCTGGCGGTGATGGTTGTTTGCACACGATTCATTTTCATGCAGGAGATCGTGCCGTGATTGTTGTGATGAAACGAGGCGCCCGCGACGATGAGGTGCAGCACATGGTCGAGCGGATCGAGTCGCTGGGGATGCGGGCCAACGTAATCGTGGGAACCGAGCGGACAGTGATCGCGGCGATCGGGGACGAGCGGCGGACGCACATGTCATCGCTGGAGAGCGGACCGGGCGTGGCGGCAGTGATGCCGATTCTGGCGCCCTACAAGATGGCCAGCCTGGAGGTGAAGCCGGAGCGGTCGGTGATTACCGCGGGCAGCCTCTCGGTCGGCGGGGACGCGGTGGGCGTGATCGCCGGGCCTTGTTCGGTCGAAAATGAAGAGCAGATCGTTCATACGGCCCGCGAGGTGAAGAAGGCCGGCGCGACGGCCCTTCGTGGTGGAGCGTTCAAGCCGCGGACCAGCCCGTACAGTTTTCAGGGGCTGAAGGAAGACGGGCTGAAGATGCTCGCCACGGCCCGGCAGGAGACCGGACTGGCGGTGGTGACCGAAGTGGTGGCGCCGGAGGACGTGCCGCTGGTGGCCGAGTACGCCGATGTGCTGCAGATCGGCGCCCGCAATATGCAGAATTATCGCCTGCTGGAGGCGGTCGGCGGAGCAGGGCGAGCAGTTCTGCTGAAGCGTGGGCCGAGCGCGACGCTGGATGAGCTGTTGCTCGCGGCGGAGTACATCCTCAACGGCGGCAATCCGAACGTGATGCTCTGCGAGCGCGGCATCCGCACTTTTGAGGGCCACACGCGATTCACGCTGCCGCTGGCGACGGTGGCTTACCTGCACCAGAAGACGCACCTGCCGGTGGTGGTCGACCCGAGCCATGGCACGGGGCATACGTACCTCGTGCCGGATATGGCGCTGGCGAGTATCGCGGCGGGGGCCGATGGGCTCATCATCGAGGTGCATCACGAGCCCGAGTCGGCGATGAGCGACGGCTTTCAATGCCTGGACTTTTCCCAGTTCGAGGAAATGATGGGACGTTGCCGCAAGGTCGCCGAAGCGGTGGGCCGAACAGTATAGATGGCACGGCCGCTGCGGGTAGTTCGCAAAATCGGCCTGGGCCCCTGATCGAGCGGGTGGGGATGGCAAATACTGCTTTTGGGCGATCGCGGGCGGTTTGCTGGCTCAACGTCTGCTATCAGCCGCTGGGGCGGGCACGAAGCTGTATTGTGATAACGGGTTGGGTCGCGTAAAAAATGCGGGGCATCGAGCGAGTCACCACCAGTCGATCCGGAACGGAACGGCTCCGAGTTGGAAACGACGCCTGCACGCCGCCGTCTGCACAAGGAAGCGTATCTTTATGAAACTGGGAAGTTTGCAGGCGAGTCGCGCCCCGGCCGCGTCTTTTGGTGCCGGTGAGGGAGCTGCCTCGCCGGACGCCGCGGCCCATGGCTCCGCACGCTCCAGCAAGGATCTGCTGATCGTGAGCCGCCAGTTCGCCAGCGAGTTCCGCTGGCTAAGTTGGTGGCATCTTTGGTCGTCGCTGTTCCTCTTCGGCGCATTGACAACCGTGGCAGTGCTCGACATTTTCGCCTGGTGGCGCGTACTGGCGAGTATCCTGGCCGGCCTGCTGCTGGTCCGGCTGTTTATCCTGTTTCACGATTTCCAGCACGGGGCCATCCTGCACGGATCGCCGATCGCCCGGGTGATCATGCTGATTTACGGACTGGCGACGCTCAATCCGCCAAGTGTCTGGAACCGTTCTCACGGTCACCACCACCAGAACAATGCGAAAGGATTCGACTCGAACATCGGTTCGTTTCCGGTGATGACCACCGAAGATTATGCGGCGGCATCCCGATCCGAGCGCTTCTTGTACGCGGTCTCCCGGCATCCGCTGACCATGGCGGCAGGTTACCTCACCGTCTTCCTGTACGGAATGTGTGCGCGGCCGCTCCTGCTGTGCCCGAAGCGGCACCTGGACGCGGGCTTTGCCATCCTGCTGCACGCCGGCATCGGGATCGCACTGGCAGTATGGGAGTTCGATAACCTGCTGCTGGCGATGATTGTACCGATGTGCATAGCCTCTGCGTTTGGTGCTTACCTCTTCTACGCCCAGCACAACTTTCCGGCCGTGAAGCTCCGCACCCGCAAGGAGTGGACGTACGTGGAAGCAGCGTTGTCGTCGTCAAGCTTCATCCGCATGAGCTGGCTGATGCACTGGTTCACTGGAAACATTGGCTATCACCACGTGCATCACCTGAACGCCCGCATCCCGTTCTATCGCCTGCCCGAAGCGATGGCCGTGATCCCCGAGCTGCAAACGCCCGGCACGACTTCTCTGCGTCCGCACGACGTGGCGGCTTGCCTTCGCCTGAAACTGTGGGACCCGAAGAAAGATCGCCTGGTGACGTTCGCCGGCGACTGAACCTGGCTCGGTCGCTATCGCCGGACTTGGGCGTTCGCCGCTGATGCCAGCCACAAGGCGACCGCTTCCTGCATCGGCTGCGTTTGCCGCACGATCAGGCATCCGCTGGGGGCGTCGAAGTGCAGCCGACCGGCCCCGCCCGAGTTGTCCCAGGTGTCGTGGCCGGTGGCCGTCTTCAACTCCGCGATGAGTCGTTGCGGATCTCGCCCGGCTGCGATCAGCGTGGCCAGTGAGTGGAATTCAATATCGAGCTGGTCCTGGACAGCATCGACCGTGGCGATTTGCAGCGTGCGGCGGTCGAACACCCGCCAGGAAAGGTCGAGCGGCCCAAGGATGGCGTCGAGCACCTCACCCAGTGGACGATCATGAATTGCGCAAGACACAAATGTGGTCGGCGCAAAGTCGCGGGTTGCCAGCGCCCGCCAGTCGGCCACGACGGTCAATCCGCTTGTCTTCGCGATTTGATTGAGCACTTCGACCAGCGGCACCGGCTCGGGAAACATCAACGAAGCCGGCCGCTGAAGCGCGGCGCCAACGGCGGCGCGCTTCGTGTGCAGTTCAAAGCGATCCGCGCCGAGCCGGCTGCGCCGAGGCAGATCACGAGCGACTCGCAGCTTTTCGATCAGCACCAGAATGTCGTATTGGACGGGCCGCGTTTGAGTGACCGCCAGCGCTTCGTCCCGGATCTGGATTGTCCCGTCGCCGCCGGCCGACTCCCAAGTGTGCGGCGCGACCAGATCCTGAACAAGCTCGGCCAGCCGGCCGGCAGCCGCCGAGTCACCCTGCGTGAGATCGTCCGCCCGGAACATAACGTCTTGCAGCGGCACGTCGCGGTCTTCGATCGTGACGACGATTTGATTCTGCCGCACTACGTGCGTCAGCCCGAGCGGCTGGAGCGCGGCGGTTAGGACCTCCGCCACCGGGGACTCCTCCATGGCCACGCTGCAAGGGACGGTAGGCGCCATGCCGGCCGACTGCAGCGCCCCCAGGTCGATTGAGATGGGCGTAGAGATGGTGGCGGCAAGCACGTCGACGAGTTCCACTAGCGGAATGTCGGTCGCCTGAATGCTGGGGACGATCATCTCCAGCGCGCCCTCGGCGTCGGCGGACATACCCGAGGAGTCGCTCGGCGAGGCGTGTCGCTGGATCACCGGCGGCGGCCCGGCGGGTGCGGCATTTTCCAGGTGAAAGTCCAGTTCCGCCACGGCCTTGTCGGCACCGCTGGTTGCGGTACTATTGTCGGCGGCAACTGGGTCCGCCGGCGGCGTATCATCTGGTGTCGCTGTTTGCGCGGGCGCATCGGCCTGACCCGATGCGGCGACAGGTGCCTCGCTTCTCCGTGGCTGGCCTACATCGGCCGGTGAATCGGCGGACGACATGGATTGGTCACGCGGGCCCGCAGAGGTCGTTGCCTGCTCGGCGATCGTGTCCGGTGAATCGGAGCTGGCTTGCGCTTCATCACCGGAAGTGGGCTGGCCAGCGGGTTCGGCGGAGGCGGTCGGTGCCGCCCGATCGTGGTCGTTCGCCTCGGACTCAAGTAACTCGGGCGAAGAAGACGAATCCGCGGAAGGATCCGCCTCGCTCGGCAACGCTTCTGGCTCGGACATATCGACAGGATCGTCGGCCGGGAATGGAGCTGAGGCACTCTCCTGTTCAAGCGCCGGCGCGCCGCCGCGTGCAACCTCGTCCTCGCCGCCTCCGGCAAGCAGAAAACCGAGTGTCAGGGCAACGCCGACCAGTAGCGCTCCGCCGGCGGTCGCCCAAAGGATAGCTTTCCGCCCGGCCAACTCGGCAGGCGAAGTCCACGCCGAGCGCACCGATTGCACCGGAACATCGCCGGTGATATTGGATCCGCCATCGGGTGCAAGGGAGTCGGCGGAGGCCGTGCGCGTATCTGCAAGATTCTGCGGAACGCCGTTGTCCGGGTTTGGAGCCGGGTGGGTGACGTTGCCGGGCGGTGTTACCGCGTGCGCGGCCGATTGGGAAGCAGCTCCTATCGCCGCAGCCGCAGCAGTCGCTTCCTCTTCGCGATGTTCCGTGGTAGTCGACTCAATCCAGCCGGGCGGTGGCACTACCTGCACCATGCTTTCGCACTTCGGGCAGGCGAGAATCTGCCCGATGGCTTGACGGTTGCGGACCTTCAGCCGGGCCTCGCAGGTCTGGCACGTTATCGAGAAAAGTTCCACGTTTGGCCGCACTCGCTGGGGGCGTGTCGCGTCGTCGCCGTCGCTCCGCCGCAAAATTCGACGTTTACCGATCGATTTATTCCGGCGGCTTGTTTACCGCGCTTTCTTCCGACTCGGCGTCAGGAGAGATTCCGTCGATTGGCCGAAACACCTCGGGAAGCGCTTCGCCTCGTTTCTCCGCCTGGGCTCGCGTGGTGACGACGATCTGCTCACCTTGGAAATCGGACGCAGGGCGGACGACGTACACCAGCTTTTGCTTCGGATCGGCAGGGCCGGCAGCGCTGGGGTCGGGATTCGCTCGACGCAACAACTCCACCAGCACTTCGCCGGCCGGGCGATCCGTCAGTTCCAGCCCGAATGACTGGTTCCGCGTGATCCCGTCCAATTGCAGATCCATCCCCTGCAGCACGATCGACACGCCGGTCTCATCGGAGACCATCGCCAGGGCATTCTCTAGTGTATCGCGCGGAAAGGAGACCGTGATAAGCTTTTTCCGCCAATCCGGCTGGGTCGGCGGGCTCTCGGAAATCGTCGATTCTGCTTGATTGGCTACCGCCGGAGCCGGCTCCAGCAGCAGTTCCGCGGCCAGGAGCAGGTTGTGGGCCGCACGGGCCGGCAGATAGCTGCGTAGGGCGGCCTGTTCATGATCGATTTCGACCCTGGTGTAGCGGTTCAAGAACCGTAGCATTTCCGGTAACCGCCGGACGAGGTTCCGCCCGTAGCGGTGCGGCGGCGCGGCGAGCAGCCGTGCCTCGATCCACTCGTCGACGTCGCGCAGGCGGCTTCGCATTCGGTCGGCCAGCTCGTAAGAAGGGGCATCGAGTGTGCCGGCAACCCGCAGTTCCAGAAACAGGTCGTCCTCCGTGAGATGCGCGCTGAACAGCGCCGCTTGCATGTCCTCACCGAAAAAGTCGGAGGCCGGCCCGCGGATCGCGCGCCAAGTGCTGCCCAAGTGCTCGGCCGAACTGGTGATCAGAATCCGTGGCGCGAACAGCAGATTGACGTGGCGGGTGCGGTCGCTGCGGCCGAGCACTTGCTGCGCTTCGCGGGCCAATGGAGGCGCTTGCCCGGCGGCGTCGATCACTTCCGCGATCAACTCGGCCGGCATCACCGCCAGCAGCCGTCCGCCATGCTCGCTGGGCCAGTAGTACGCCCTGCCATCGCGCGTGAAGTACTGCCGGCCGCCGTGCTGCTGTTCGGACTCTGATCCCCAAGCGGCTGCGGCATCCGGGGAGATCCGTTGCGCGCTGCTCACGACCAGGCCCACCGTCAGAGTCCGGCCGGCTGTTGCCTGCCAGGTGATGATCAACTGCTCGATCGACGCCAGTTCAACCGGGACCGTTCGTTGCAGCGACTGTAGGGCCGATTGACCGTCAGGGCCGATGGCGGCGAATATGCGCTCGCCTTCGGGCTGACCGAGTATCTCAGCCGGGCGGACCGAAAGAACCACATCTGCGCCGGCGGGCAGGTAGGCCAAGTCGAGCGGCGGACCGGCGGTGGGCGATGCCCAAAACGTCCGGCCGTCGTCGGGAATCAGCACCTGCCCGGCGGGCGGCGTGGCGTTGTCTTGGTTGGAGCCGAACTGGTCGGACGCGGCATTGGCCGGCGAAGGCTTTCCAGTTTGATTTCGAGGTGCCGAAGATATCTCCGTCACCTCGGGGCGGAAATAGATAAATAGCGCCACCAATGCCGCCAGGCCGACGATGCCGGTCGCGAGCGTGGCGATCAGCGGAGCCCGTTGAGGCGTTTCGTCATCGTCAGGCGGGCTTTCTTCAGACAGGTCGAACGGTATTGCGAGGTTCGGGGCGACGCCGCCAGGGTGTTCCGGCTCGTCTCCCTGGGCGAAGCGTGCCGCCGGGGATGCTGCCGGCACTCCCTCGCCCAAGGTTTCCGTGATGTCGCGAGTGTGGTGGTCCCCGCGGCGCAGGTATCGCTGGTATTCCGGCCAGCCGAGATGATCGTCGACCGTTGCGTCCGCCGCCTCGTCGGCCGCGGCTCGTAGCTGGACCGGGTCGTATTCGGCAAGAGCTTCGTAGATCTTGCCGGCGTCGTCGTAGCGTTCGCTTGAGTATGCGGCCGTCATGCGGTTGACGATTTCGACTAAGCCTTCGGGGAGGTGCGGTTCGTCGGCCGGCCCCTCGTCGCTGTCGCTCGACTGCGGCAGGCCCCTTGTGACCTCGCTTTGCTGGAGCGACGTACGACCGGTCAACATCGCCAACATCGTGCAGCCCAGGGCATAAATATCGCCCTGGCGCGACGCCGCTGCGGACTCGCGTAGCTCCGGTGCGATGAATGCATCGCCTACGGCGGGTCCGCCTTTTGGATTGGGCCTGCTCGCCGGCCCAGCGCCGGGAGTGGTGCCCGGCGGATGCGAAAGCGGAAAGTGAAGCAGCGCCGCGGTACCATCGTCTCGCAGCCACACATTCTCCAGCCGCACCGCCCCGTGCAGATGCCCCCGTTCGTGCAGATAGGAGAGCCCCAGCGCGAGTTGCCGCGCGTAGTGGATTGCTTCGGCGGGTGCGAGCCGCCGGTCGGTCAGGTGCTCATCCAACGTCGCTCCGCAGAGGTCCTCCAGCGCTACCATCAACGTGGGCAGGTAATCGTCCAGCTCGTAGCAGCGGAGCAAGTGATCGTGCGACAGCCGCACGGCGGCGCGGGCTTGCTGGCGAATCGCGGCGCGCAGTTCCAGCGGCGCTTCGCGCTTCGGGTCGGCGAAGTACAACAAAACGGGATATCCGCTGCCCACGTGGCACGCGCGGTACAGCGATGCCAATCGTCCTCGACCGCAACGGCTCAGCACCTTGTACACGCCAAAGAAGAACGGACCAGCTCTGCCCGCCAGTAGTACGCGCGCCTGATATGGCGTGAGCGCGCCCGCGGCAATTAGGCGCTTCGCCAGCGGGAGGGCATCGGAGCCGTCGTCGAAGCGGTGTCTTTCACGGATTTGCCTTTGCAAGGCCTCGCTCTGGTCGCGCGTGAGCAGTCGGCTCTTGGTCAGCAGTTCCCAGAACTCGGAGGCGGACAAGGCCATTTCGGCATCGCGACAGGCGTGTTTGAAAACAGGTCAATAGAAGAGTTGGGAGCAAAGCAGCCGACGCCCCGAGAGAATGGCCGCTTCCTTCACTGTACTGTAAGCCCCCTGCGGTGGCAAAGTAGCAAACGGGCAGCCGGCGCGTACCGGCGTCGCACGTGGCCGTATGCTCTCGGCCGCCGTTGAGTCGACCTTGTGAGCCGTTCGGAGAAGCGAGTATCATGCGCTGGTATCGCTGCCTAGTGATGCGATCTGCGGTGCTGCGGACAATCGGCCTTGTAACGCGGCACACCGATGCCATTTCAGAGAAGGTAAACGCATGCGGGCTTTTGAAGCGGTCAACCGCTACTTCAACGAAGCCGCCGATCAGTTGGAACTGACCGAGAACATGCGCACGTTGTTGGAGACGCCTAAGCGCGAGATCCAGGTGCAGATTCCGATCGAGATGGACAACGGCGACCTCCGTACGTTCATCGGGTACCGCGTGCAGCACAACGATTCTCGCGGGCCCATGAAAGGCGGGCTGCGCTATCATCACGAAGTCGACTTGGACGAGGTTCGCTCGCTGGCGTCGCTGATGACCTGGAAGACAGCCGTGGCGAATTTACCTTATGGGGGTGCCAAGGGCGGTATTGCGCTTCGCCCACAGAACACCAGCCACCGTGAACTGGAGCGAATCACCCGAAAGTTCGTCGACCAGATTCACGACGTGATCGGTCCGGACACCGACATCCCAGCGCCGGACATGGGCACGGGCGCCGAAGTGATGGCCTGGATCATGAGCCAGTACAACAAGTATCACGGATTCAGTCCCGCGGTGGTGACGGGCAAGCCGGTCGAGCACTATGGCATTCCGGGCCGCGAAGAGGCTACCGGCCGCGGGGTGGGAATCGTCGCGCTGAAGCTGCTCAGCCGACTCGGCCGGAAGCCCAACCAAACGCGCGTAGCGATTCAGGGGTTCGGTAATGTCGGGTCCCATGCCGCCAAATTCCTGAACGAGGCCGACTGTAAGGTAGTCGCCATCAGCGATCTGTCCGGAGCGTACTATCGGCCGGGTGGACTGGACGTGTCGGGCGCATTGAAATATTTGCACGCCAATCGCGGCAGCCTGGCCGACTATAGCGAAGCGGACCGCATCAGCAACGAGGAGTTGCTGGAACTCGACGTAGAATTGCTTGTGCCGGCGGCGCTCGGAGGCGTGTTGACGGAGTCGAACGCAACACGAGTGAGGGCGCCGGTAATTATCGAGGCGGCCAATTCGCCAACCCGACCGGAGGCCGACGAGATTTTTAACGAGCGGGGCATCACCGTGCTGCCGGACATTTTAGCCAATGCCGGCGGGGTGACCGTCAGCTACTTCGAATGGGCTCAGAATCGGCAATACTACCAGTGGGGACTCAACCGCGTGCGACAGGAGTTGGATCATATACTTTCGGCGGCGTTCGAAAGGACGTGGGAGCTGGCGCAGGAGCGCAAGGTTAGCCTGCGCGTCGCTGCGTTCATGGTTGGAATCGGCCGCGTGGGACGCGCGACTTTCCTGGGAGGCATCGCATGAGTGAGAATCATCGAGTGTCGGACGAAGTGCTCGCGGACTTACCGATCTTTGACGGGATGGACGCCCAGCAGCGTCGAAAGCTGGCCGACATCGGGGCGGTCCATGCGCTTCGGCGCGGCGATGTGGTGCTGGAGCAGGGGCAGAGCTCACAGCAATTGTGGATCGTGCTTTCGGGAAGCTGCCGGGTTCTTCGCAAGCCGCATACGCAACCGGGCTGTGTCGTGCAACTGGCCGAGCTTGGTCCGCAGGATCATTTCGGCGAGATGTCGTTCTTTCATGCGGCTCCCCATTCCGCCACCGTCGAAGCCACCGCCGCGGTGGAACTGCTGCGGATCGAGCGGAGCGATTATGACCGGCTGATCGAACAGGGTGACGTGGCTGCCTACAAGTTGGCGCTGAACTGCGTCGACGAGTTGGCCGATCGCCTGCGGCGGATGGATGAATGGGTGACCGACCTGGTGTGCCAGCAGCGCGACGAACGGCAGGTCTCCGAGTGGACCCGGTTCCGCGAGAAGCTGTTCAGCAACGCGTACCGGTAATGCGTCGCCAAAGGCTGCTCCCGTCCCGGAAGCCAGTGGTCCTGGTTGCCGGCGCGGTGGAAAAGTCGGCGAAACGTTGTACCTCTGCTCGACGCAACTCCCTTTCTATGCGAAGCTTGCGATCGCAGTGCCAGTTGCTTCGGCGTGGCTGCATTCGGAAGGATTTCGCCACTGCGAAGCCCCTCGCCAGGCCCGCTCTGCCAAGTGGGCCGGCAAGGCCCGCCAATCGCCAAGGTTCTTTGTAAATTGCCGAGAATCTGCTTGCACCCTCCATGGGGGGCGGTATGCTGTTACGCGATGGATAGCAATTACCTGTGACGGGATGCACCGACGGAACGCACGCTTAAAGGAGTACGCTAATGATGGGGCTAACTCGAGTTTCCTTCCGCACCCGAGCGGTGCGCGCAGGTCTATTGCCTGCCTGCCTTTCTTTTCTGGTTGTCGCTATCTCCACCACCGATGCGCGCGGGGCGCAATTCACGCTGATCGACGACAACTCCACGGCGATGATCGATACCGAGGCGCAAGCCGGTGTCCATACCTGGACAGTCGGCGGTATCTCTCAGGTGTTTCAGCAGTGGTTCTGGTATCGCGTTGGGGACGGCCCCGAGGCCTCAATCGATACCTTGTTAATCGATCTGGAAGGAACGACCGACACCAACTTCGATGGCGACGTCGACACGCTCTTCGTGCGCTACCTGGGACAGGGATTTGAAATCGAAAGTCGCTTCACGCTTGACGGCGGCCTTCCCGGCAGCGACGCCTCGGACATGGCGGAACAGATCTCCATCAACAACACGGGAGATTCCGACCTGGACTTTCACTTTTTTCAGTACTCAGACTTCGATCTCGAAGGCGACTCCGCATCGGATCAGGTGGTTTTCACGAATGCCAATGCGGTCCAACAGTTCAAATCAAACCTGCGACTGACTGAAACCGTCATCACGCCGCTGCCCAGCCACCGCGAGGCGGATTTCCATCCGACTACGCTGAACAGCTTGAACGACGGCGCGGCGACGACGCTCTCGGATACGCCGCTGGGCGTCATCGTCGGTCCCGGCGACGTTACCTGGGCCTACCAGTGGGATTTTGTCCTCACTCCTGGCAATACGTTCCAGATCAGCAAGGACAAGAACCTCAGCGCGATTCCCGAGCCATCCACGTTCGCGCTGGCCGCGCTCGCGATCGCGGCGCTGGCCGGATACGGCCGGCGACGTCGCCGGCAGGTCTGACGCGAGAGCCGCTCCATGACGGCGACCATCAATCATTAGAACCTGCTCGGGCCGCTTGAGCCCGGGCAGGTTTTCTTCTTGCGCGGCGGTATCGGAGGTATCGATTCTAGCGGCGTGCGCTGGGAACTGGCCACGCGGCGCTGCGCAGTTCCTTGGCGGCGGATGCTCTTGGAAGCGGCGTCCACACGACCTGACTGAACATGGCTCTCAGCGGCGGGTGGCAAAACCTCCATGGCCGGAAGCGGCAAAACCGCACCAGTGGCCGGGACATGGCTCGTGGGGATGGGTTCCCGGGAAATGAGGATGCCCCTAAACGCGGCCAATCCGTCGCGACCGGACCTCATGCCACCCCACCCCGCCCGCAAAACCCGTGAACTCCGAACGAACTGGCCCTGTCTTTCGTAAGGAAACTGCCACGAAAGCGAGTCGGGCGGAACGGCAGGCATACGATTTGCTCTACCCCCTGAGCAAACAGCGCGAGGAAGCCGCTTTGACCAGCATGAGCGTGAAAACTTGTCGCTGATGATCGCGCGACATTCGCGGGCATGACGCCGCACACAGAAGAGGCGGAGAGGAGGCGGAAAATGCACTGTGACTTACCGGCACCCGGTCACCGTTCGGCCGCAGAGGCGCAAAAGCACGGCCCGCTCGTGCGGTTTGATTCGGCCGCGTTTGAACGCTTCGATCGCAAAATGGATCATTCGCTCGGTCGCCTGGTGGCGCGGTGGCTGCACGCCGCCGCCCCCAACGCCAACCGAGGGGTCAAGCTGCGGTGATCACCTTCCGGCCGATGGCACCTGAGACGTATTGGCAGGCAGGGAGTTCATTGCACAAACGTTGTTGACTGTGCAACTCCGTTTGTGCGGAGGGAGCACGGCTGGACAAGCCGGACACCCACCCGTCGAAGCTCGGTTTTTAAATCCGATCGCGTTCACTTCACCAGCCAGTCGACCAGCGATGGCAGCGCGCCTTCATCGTCGGTTACCGTGCCGTGCAATTCAGCATCGGCGAGGCCGGCCGCCTTTCGGGCGGCTCGCACAATCGGCGGAACTTGGCTTTCGCCCGCAAGCCCGAGGCGAGGTGCGCGTGCCAGGGCCAAAAGCGCCGGAAGGTCGTCGTACCTGACGGCGCCCGGCAGGAAGTTGGCGTCGCGGTAGGACGTCAGCGCGGCGAATCGGAAGCCCTGCGTATCGATCGCCAGCGATTCAATTGCGCTTTGCGATTGAGCCGCCGCCGCGGCTGCCCAGGGCCCCGCTCCCGCAACGCCGACCAGGTGGATCTTTTCGGCTTGCTGTTCATCACCGTGGATGTACGCCAGCAGCGTCAGGATGTCATGCACGCGCTGGGCAAATAGGCTTCGGTTGTAGCCGAGCGTATAGCCGGCGAATTCGCGGGGATTCGAGACCGTGGGGGCCACGGTCGGCGGTTTACCGTCGGCATTGAACTCGCCCTGAAACAGCAGGTCCGTGCTGGCGACCGAAACGCCCGAGTCGAGTAACTTGCGGATGTGCGGCTTTGGATCTCCTTCAGCGTCGAACAGGGCAGCCTTGCCACGGCCGTCGATCCATACCGTCACCTCGCCGTTCCACTGCTTCGGATGCAAAAACACCACCGGCAGCGTTTCGCCGTGCTCCGGATAGCGAATCAGATCGGCAAACAGCCAATATTCGCCCTTGTCCTGCTTGGTGATTTTTTCGCGCGTGAGCTTGCTCGGATCAGGCAGCGACCGACCGAGGATCGCATCGAAAGCCCCGCCGACCACTTCCCGATAGCGCTCCAATGAGGCCGGGTCGTCCGCTTTCGGCTGCACCGCGTCGAGCTGTTGCCGGGCGTCCTCGGTCATCCAGCGGATCAATGAGCGTTCGTGCGGGGCACCCCCTTCCGGTCGCGGGTGGTCGTCGTTCCAGACGCTCATCTCCTCTTGCGAGAGTGGTTCGAAATCCTCTTCGACGATGGGCTCGCGGTGCCCCAGGGCAAGATGCTCGTTCATGAATGCGTACATCACTGCGCGGCTAACGTAGTTGTAGTTGTGGCCAAAATGGATCAGCGGCGCCGCCATCACGCGATTTTGAGCGTCGTACAGTCCGTACAGTGACTTCAGCTCAGGCAATCCCTTGGTGGCGATTTCCACGGTCCAATCGTCCGCACCAGTCATGCCGAGCGGGCGCGGAGCGATCAGGGCGGCGATCTCGATATTGCCCGTGCCAACGCGGAGCAAGCTGGCGTTTTCACACGTGCAGCCGCCTTGCATTGCGGTCGAAACCATCACCGCCGGAAAAGCTACCGCGGGGCGGTCGTCCAACGCGCAGAGGATGAACGACTGCGTACCGCCGCCGCTGGCGCCGGTGACGCCGATGCGGTCCGGATCGACGTCGTCGCGCTGCGAGAGCCAATCGAGTGCGCGGATGGAGTTATACGTCTGCACGCCCATAATGCTTTGCATGTGAAGCTCGGCCTGTGGGCTGTAGAAACCCCAAGCATCCGGCGAACTAAATTCGGGCCGTTGTTCGGCAAAGCGGTGGGCAAGCTCGAAGGAAAGCTGCGTGCTGTCCGCGTATCCGAGCATGTCGTAGTGGAAGACGACGCAGCCCATGCGGGCCAACTGCACGCAACGGGCCTGTAACGGATGGCGGCCGGAGCGCTCGAAGCGTTCAGCGCCCTGCACGATCTGGCGGCGGACTTCTCCCTCGCCGTGGTCGTGAAAGCGACCATTCGACCAGTGACCATGAGGGCAAAGCACCGCGGGCAGCCGTCCGGTCTTGCCCTTGGGGCGGTACAGATTGCCGGTGACGTAGTGGCCCGGGAAGCTCTCCAGGTAGACCTTCTCCACTGTGTAATCGCCGCGGTCTACCAGGCCATGCACGACCGCTTTGGCAGGAGTCTTGGTCGGCATCGGCCAAAGCCCCTGTGAGACGTGAAGTTGCCGGCGCAGCTCTTTTGCCCGTTGCTCCCATTCCGTGAGCGACTTGGGCGGCTGGAAAGGAAAATACCCGTCAAGGTCCTTCAGCGGCTTCAGCCGTGCATCGTCAGGCGTTTCACCAGCGGGCAAGCTCCGTGGCGCTTCGGCACAAGTTCGATGCGGAAAGCCGCTTAACAGCGCTACCGCCAGTGCGATGCTGGCTGCAAATGTCACAAATCGCCCAAGGGGTGATCTACGGGGCGTTATTAAGATAAGCAGGGTGCCGGGTGCGCGGGATGCCACGTTCCGCCTCCTTCATATGACGGTTTCAGCCGAAAAGTCGATTGCAGCAATAGTGTAGAAGCGCCGCCGCACGCACGCCAGCATTTTCGGGGCGGCCAGGATCGGGGATGCCGATTCGTGGCTGCGCGGCTCGGGTTGTCGACGCGCGGCGGGTGTGGATATTCTGGAACCTGAGCAACGATTCCGATAGAGAGCATCGCATCGTGTCGCACGACGCATCGCCCGATAATCCGCCTCCGGAGATCGTCGACGCCTGGCCGACGTGTCCGGTTTGCGGCGAGAAGCGAGTGACGAGCTGTCCCGTCTGCAGCACGACCGGAAGCGATCTACCGCGTGCGGATGTTCAATTCCTGGCCGAGAGCGACCGGGCGGCCTCGCCGTGGGTGATGTGCCCAATGTGTGACGAGGTCTTCGCGGCCAGCTTTGTCCGCCGCTGCGTCTGGTGCGGGCACGACTTCGGCAACGGCGTCGACGTGGACTTGCCGCAGGAGCGGGCGGACCTGGCGGCACTGCTTACCGCCCGTGCCACATTGGCCGCGGCCTTGATGACCGCGACCTTGGCACTGGTCGCCATCTATTTCGCGCTGCTGGTGCGGCTGTAGGTGTCGTGAGAAGCGGCAGAACGAGGGCGTGGCCATTCCTACTGGTCTAGAGACGCTGCCAAGTGCTGAAAGTTTGCAAGCACTTCAAATCACTGCTGGTGGGCAAGTAGTGGCACACCCCAGGGACAGCACCATGCCAGGTGGCATTGCAGCCTGCAGTGGAATGGTTCAAGTCAATGCTGGATAAGTCAGTTGTGGCACACGCAGAGCGTTAGGTGCCAAACTCAGGTCGACGGCGGCCGAGTTGCGATTGAAGCCGTTGTACGATGGCGCTGTGCATCTGGCTGACGCGACTTTCGGAGAGATCGAGCGTGGCGCCGATCTCCTTCATCGTCAGTTCTTCGTAGTAATAGAGGATAATGATCAACCTCTCGTTGCGATTAAGCCCCTTGGTGACCAGGCGCATCAGGTCGGTCTTTTGAATCCGCCGAGTCGGATCCTCGCCCTTTTTATCCTCGAGGATATCGATTTCGCGGACGTCCTTGTAGCTGTCGGTCTCGTACCACTTCTTGTTGAGACTGATCAAGTTGACCGCGTTGGCGTCAATGATGAGCTTTTCCAGCTCAGGAACGGTGATTTCCATGTGCGCGGCCAGCTCCAGTTCGCTGGGCGAGCGGCCCAGCTTGGCCTCCATCTGTTTGACGCCCTCGTTGAGCTTGGTCGCTTTGCTGCGCACCAGCCGCGGAACCCAGTCCATGGTGCGGAGTTCGTCGAGCATCGCCCCGCGAATACGCGGCACGCAGTAGGTCTCGAACTTCACTCCCCGCGTGAGGTCGAACGCATCGATTGCGTCCATCAGCCCGAATACGCCGGCGGAGATCAAGTCATCCAACTCGACCCCCTCAGGCAGACGGGCCCAGATGCGTTCGCCGTTGTATTTCACCAGCGGCAAGTATTGCTCGACCAGCCGATTGCGGAGCTGTTGGTTTGAGATATCGGTTTTGAACTGCCGCCAAAGTTGCTCGACATCATGTGAGGCGAACGTAGTTGTTGCCATGCAATCCTCCCTGATTGCTGCCCGGAGGCGACCGATTCAATAAAATCCGACTCGAACTTCTTTGCCCGCGATGCGAGTGCACCGCGTGATCATCAGGCGGCGCGCCCGTGGGCGGTGCCGTGCTGGTTATTGCTATCGCCGGATGCGGAGCCTTGCTGGCGAGCCCACTGGTCGCGGACCGATTGATCGACAATCCATTGCGCCATGCTGCCCACGATCCACCCTAACGCGGCGAAGGCGATCACCGACACCGTCGCCGCCGTCATGACGGACTGCGCGGAGCCGCCGTCCTTGATCCCGCGCACTACGACGACCACCCATGCCAGAGCACCCATGATTCCGGCATAGTTTCGCCCCACCGGCGATACCTCGGTGTTTGACGGAAAGGTCTACGCGACCCGAAAAGTTTAACGTTACCGAAGATGGCGACGTTGCTTCATAAGTATCGGTCATGCGGTCTCCGCGGGTTGAACCGAAGTTGTTGGTTATTCTTGTCCTGGCGATTATCCAGCCCGGCCTGCTAGCAATTCTTGGCGGCATCAGGACGTAAAGCTCATACCCGCCGACGGTACGGGTTCACGGTGCTTCGGGGGGTCAGCCGATCGAACACTGAGCATGTCGGGCAAGCAGTTGCGCCACGTGCTGGGCCAAGCTGGTAAACGCCTGGGCGACCGGCGACGCCGGCTGCTCGACGGCAATCGGCCGTTGGCACTGCGGGACGTGCAGGTCGTCTGGAACTGGGGGCAAGTCACCAACCTCCAGCCTTAGAAACCGTTCACACGCCCGGCGGATTCGTTGATACACCTCGTCATCGGCGACTGGTCCTTCGCCACGATTCACCAGTACGTGGACGCCAGCGGAGGGGACCTCGGCCGCGTGCAGCTTGATCGTGGCATAGGCGTCCATCACCGAAACGGTGTCGGGAACCGTTACGACCACTGCCAGTCGCGCGTCTCGCCAGCATGCCGCCGCCAGCGGACCGGGCGTGCTGCCGGCATCGACGACGATCGCGTCCGCCTGTGTCCCGAGCCGGCGCAGCGCCCCGCGGAGCCGCTGCGGATCGAATTGACCGGTTTGGTGGCGGTCGTCCGGTGCCCAGGTCCCCGGCACGATCTGGACTCCTGAGGGACCGCGGTGCAGCACTTCTTGAATCGTGCGGCGCCCGGAAAGGGCGTCCTGCAGTGTCCCCTTTTCCTGAATGCCGCACAGCGTCGCTATGTCGGGTTGATGAAGGTTGGCATCAACCAGCGCGATGCTCAGCCCACGATCGGCGAGTGCTAAGCTCAGATTTACTGCTACGGTTGTCACGCCGACTCCGCCCTTAGCGCCGGCAATCATAACCAACGGCAGCTCGCCGGCAGTCGGGTCACCCTGGGCGGAGTCCATTACTAATCGACGCAGTCGATCTGCCTGATCTACGTAGCTCATTTACGTGTACCTCGCACGTTTGTCATCTTTCGATCCTTCAAGTTGCCGTCGTTCAACTTGCGAGTGAATCGACAATGTTCTTCCCTCTCTCCCTTTGGGAGTTGGCCGAGGAGAGGGGGTGTTCGGAGAGCAGAGAGTAGTCCAGCGTCCGCACGTCTGCGCTCCATTTTCTCATTTTCAACGAATCACCGAAGGCGATCCGCTCGCAACATCTCTCCGCAGGCGAAAACAGTATTTGTCTCCCGTTAGCCGCAACAGCTTCTCATCCTTTCGCGCCGAGAATCGTGGTGGCGATCCAACGCGAGTCGGCGATCTGAATATCATCGGGCACGTTCTGGCCGGCCGTAAGATAGCTCAGGGGCAGTGGACACTCGCGGAGCAAGGGGAGCAGGTTGCCCAGTCCGGCGGCTTCATCGAGCTTTGTCAGCAGCAGCGCGGTGGTGCCCGTGTCGCTGAATTTGCGGGCGGTAGCAGCCAGGTTTTTTCCGCCGGAGACGGCGCTTAAGACCAGGTGAACTTCGTCGGGCCTGGCCTCGTTGAGCATCGCCCGCAGTTCCTGAATCTTCACCTCGTCGCGTGGACTGCGACCGGCGGTATCCATGAGCACGAGATCCAAGCCGGAGAGGCGGGCCACCGCTTCGCGCATCTCGCGAGGTGTGGAGACCACTTCCATCGGCAGATCGATGATGTCAGCGTACGTGCGAAGCTGTTCCACCGCCGCGATTCGGTAGGTATCGACAGTGATCAGACCGACGCGACGCTTCTCGCGCAGGCGATAGTTGGCGGCCAGCTTGGCGATCGTCGTGGTCTTGCCCACACCAGTCGGACCGACCAGGGCCACCAGCTTCCGCTTTCCTTCGGTCAGAGTGATGGGCCCGGTGGTTTGAATCTCGCTTTCGATCATGCGGCTGATCTGCGACTTGACGAGCATCGTGTCGTTCAAGTCGGCCGGGCGGACGTCGCGGCTGGCCCGGCCGATCCAGTCGCGGGCGAGTTCCTCGCTGACGTCGGCCTCGATCAGATCGGTAAAGATGTGGAACAGCGCCTCGGGCAGATCGTGTTGCGGAGAGCTGGCGGTCCGGCGGCAAAGGTCTTCGACCATCGACTGCAAGTTGTCGAGTTGGCCCCGCAGGTCGTCGCGAAACTTTGCGCGATAGTCCTGTTCCAGATGAACAGGCGCGGCCTGAGGTCGCGGTGACTGTTGCTGTGAAGTGCGCATCCGCTCCGGTAGCCGGCTCGGTACGTTGACGGACGCGGAAGCGGTGACTTCGATCTGCCGAGAGGAGCCCGTCAGCCAGCGGAGTACTCCCGGGGCGCGCACCTCGCGGGTGTGCAACACCGCGGCATCGGGGCCGAGCTCTTGCCGCACGAGGTTCAACGCATCGTTCATCGATTTGGCACGGTAGGTTTTGATATCCATCGTCGATCCACCCCAAGAACAAAGAGCTAGTTGAAACTCGCCCGTTGGTTGCGCCGACTATTTGTGAGTTGCGTCGCTTATCAAGGCCGCCGATTCGATCCGTGTGTCGCGGGTGATCTCGTTGTAGCTAAGCACCGCTACATGAGGCAGATGCGGCTCGATCATCTGCTTCAGCGCCGCGCGAATCTGGGGACTGACCAAGAGCACCGGTGCATGTTGGCCCGCCCGCAGTTTTTCCAGCCCCTCCGCGATCACGCGACAAGTGGCTTCAATAGCCGGCGGCGACATCCTTATGAACAGCCCTCGTTCGTTGTGCTCGAAGCCGGCGCGAATGCGATCTTCCAGTGCCGGATCGAGCGTGGCAACGTGCAGCATCCTGTCGGCGTCGCGATGCCGTGTGCAGATTGCCCGGGCCAGGCGGTGCCGTACATACTCAGTCAACAGCACGGGGTCCTTGGTGCGCGAGGCGTAATCGCCCAACGTCTCCAATATGGTCGCCAATTGCCGGATCGGAACCTGCTCGCGGAGCAGCATTTGCAAGACCTGCTGCACCTCGGCCAGCGACATGTGCTTGGGGATCAGTTCGTCGACCACCGTGGGCGCGGTGTTCTTCAATTCGTCGATCAAGTGCTTGGTAGCGTCTCGCGTGAGGATTTCGTCGGCGTGCCGACGGACCACTTCGGTCAGATGGGTGGCCAGCACCGCGCCGGGCTCGACGACCGTGTAACCGAGCATTTCCGCGTGGTCGCGCTGCCCAGTTTGAATCCACTTGGCGTCGGTGCCAAAGGCGGGATCCTTCGTTGCGACGCCGTCGATGTGGCCGGTCGTCATACCGGAGTCCATTGCCAGCAACATGCCCGGTGCGAGTTGGCCGTGCGCGATGGTCATGTCAGCGATCTTGATTTCGTACTCGTTTTGGCCGAGCCGCATGTTGTCTCGAATGCGGACCTTCGGCATGATGATGCCGATATCCGAAGCGACGTTCTGCCGGACGCGCTGAACTCGTTCAAGCAGGTCACCACCGCGCTTGGGGTCGGCCAGCCGGATCAGTCCGACGCCGATTTCCAACTCCATGGGATCGACGGTCAGATAGTCCTCGACGCGCTCGGGCGGCTTTTCCGCCGCCGCGGCATTGGCGGCCGCCGTGTTCTGTTGTTCTAAGGCCGCCTGCCGCCGCGAAAGCAAGACCGACAGGCCGATGCAGCTTCCGCCGATCAGCGTCAGCGGAACGGCGGGCAGTCGCGTGAAAATCAACACGCCCAAAAACGCGCCCGTGACGGCGAGCGCCTGGGGTCGCGAGAACAATTGCGTGACGAACTCCGCAGGCAGATTCGTGCGGTGCGTGCTGCGGGTGACGAGCAAGCCGGCAGCCAGTGAAATCAAGAACGCCGGCAACTGGCTGACCAGCCCATCGCCGATGGTGAGCTTCGTATAGAGCGATGCCGCTTCGGAGAGCCCCAATCCAGCGTCATATACGCCGATGAACAAGCCACCGAGGACGTTGACGACCGTGATGAGGATGCCGGCGATCGCATCGCCGCGGACGAACTTACTGGCACCGTCCATGGCCCCATAGAAGTCGGCCTGGCGTGAGATCTCCTCGCGTCGTCGCTGGGCTTCTCGCTCGTCGATCATGCCGGCGTTCAGGTCAGCGTCAATCGCCATCTGCTTGCCCGGCATTCCGTCGAGCGCGAATCGAGCCGCAACTTCGCTGATCCGCGTGGCTCCTTTGGTGATCACGACGAACTGGATCACCACGATAATCACAAAGATGATCACGCCCACGGCGATCTTGTCACCCGCCACAAAGTCGCCGAAGGTGGCGATGACGCTGCCCGCAGCCTGTGGGCCGGATTCGCCACGCGTCAAAATGAGCCGCGTAGTGGCGACATTGAGCACCAATCGCCCCAGCGTGGTGGCCAGCAGCAGCGAGGGAAAGATGCTGAAGTCGAGCGGCGCTCGGACGTAGATGGTCGTGAGCAGCACCATGACCGCTACGGTGACGTTGCCGGCGAGCAGCACATCCAACAACGCGGCAGGCAACGGCACCAGGATCACCAGCACGCTGGAGATCATAGCGACCGGCAGGATCAAGTCCTTGCCGCGCGAAAATAGCGCACCGGTACTGGTGCGAGCGGTGGCCGCACTAGCCATCCGACTCTCCGCAAGGCGTTAAAAATGCTTCGGCTGCCGGCACGGCCCCGGGGGCAAAACGATGACCCTGGGAGACCTCGCCGAACACCGTCACCCGACGACGTGCGGGCTGCTTAAGCTGGTAGTTGAGAAGAGGGCGAGAAGGTACTGAAACCGCCTTGGGGTGTCCAGATCGTTCGCCGGTGTGACCGGCCCGGAATATCGTATCCCGCGTCATCTGATCCGATGTGATCCGATGTGCACAGGTCGGGGCAGCCAGGCGTCGAAGTGATGATCCTCAAGATCGCGTGTTTCTCGGGGCGATACTAGCTACCTAGCACGGGTGCTGACGACTTCAGCCGCAACAATTCGAAAGTTGAAGAGCCGCGGGAATGGACACGCTCCTGAATCGACGACACTGGCTGCTGCTATCATCGCTGGCGCTGGCGTTGGGATGCCAGTCCGAGGCCGAAGAATCTACGTCCGGCCGTAGCGTGCGCGCTAGCCGCCCGATCATGGACGGCGAGGTGAATCCATCGCTGGAGGCCAATCTCAAGCCGGCTCACCTGGAAACGAAGGGCGATCTTCAGTTTGTGCGGGGCTTTGTGCGAGGGTTCGAACGCGCCCGTCAGCAGGGTCGGCCGGCGATGCTGTTCTTTACCGCCGATTGGTGCACGTTCTGCAAGCAAATGGAACGCGAAGCGTTCCGCGATCAGAGCGTGATTGATCTGTCGCGACACTTTGTCTGTGTGCTGGTGGATGCGGACGAAGAAACCGAAGTCTGCCGGGAGTTCGATGTCGACGGATTTCCCACCATCGTGTTTCTACTGCCTAACGGCGCTCAGCCTGGCCGCTTGATCGGCAAGCAACCTAGCGTACAGCTCGCCGACGAAATGCAATCGGTTCTGCGCACCGCCGCCCGATGGATGCCGGGCAGTAGCGGGATTCTTCGGTAAAAGCCTCGCTCTGTGGCTTTCGCAGACGCTATCTTCGGGCAGCCTGCATTTTCTAGTCTGCATCTTCGGGGATTTTCTGTCCCCCGTCTCGCATCCTGCGCAACTCTTCGCGATCTATCAGGGTATCCTATTTTTCGCGTCGTAGCCATCTGCTTGCATGCTTGTGGCGGCAGCGGGATATTTTGGTACGATTAGCTCTCGCTGCATGTCGTGCTGCGCAAGAGGCGCCCGCTTGCGGCAACTAGGTAGACAACCAAAGCACGATAACCAAGGGGGTCCTTTCTGATGCGGCGTGCAAAGATCACGATCGTCGGTGCCGGCAATGTGGGGGCGACCACGGCCCATTGGTGTGCAGCCGCCGAGTTGGGAGACGTTGTTCTGGTCGATATCCCGCAGACGGAAGACATGCCTAAGGGCAAAGCTCTCGATCTGATGCAAGCATCGCCGGTGTTCGACTTCGATTCCCACATTACGGGCACCACCAGCTACGAAGAGACGGCCGGTTCCGACGTGGTGGTAATCACCGCCGGCATGCCGCGCAAGCCCGGCATGAGCCGAGATGATCTGCTGGCGACAAACGCCAAGATCGTCGGCTCGGTCGCAGAACAGGTCAAGGCGACCAGCCCGGATGCGATCGTCATCGTGGTGAGCAACCCGCTCGACGCCATGGTGCAGCGGGCCCTTCAAGTAACCGGCTTTCCAAGCCAGCGAGTCCTCGGGCAAGCCGGCGTGTTGGACACCGCCCGGTATCGCACGTTCTTAGCAATGGAACTAGGCGTGAGCGTCGAAGACGTGTCGGCGCTTTTGATGGGCGGCCACGGCGATACCATGGTGCCGCTGCCCAGTTGCACGTCTGTCGGTGGCATTCCCGTCACACAGCTTCTCGACGAGAAGCGGCTGGCGGAGATCATCGATCGCACGCGCAAGGGCGGGGCGGAGATCGTCGGCCTGCTCAAGACCGGAAGCGCCTATTACGCACCCGCGGCGGCGACCGCGCAAATGGTCGAGGCCATCGTTCGCGACAAGAAGCGGCTGCTCCCCTGCGCGGCCTATTGCAACAAAGAGTACGGCGTGGGCGGCTATTATGTCGGCGTGCCCGTCATCCTGGGAGCCGCGGGCGTAGAGCGGATTATCGAGTTGAAATTGAGCGACCAGGAACAAGCGGAGTTTCGCAACAGCGTGGAGGCCGTGAAAGGACTTGTCGCGGCAATGGAGAAGCTAGTTAGCTAGTTTTCGCCGCGTCGATTACCTGCTAGCAAGCGGCAACTTCCGTGACGTTGACATGCTCCACTTGCTCCATTACAGTCCGCAGCTTATGCCTTATGCCTCTGACCGACTCCAAATGAGGCACGCGCCATGCGAGGACCAGGTGGACCTACGTCGCCCGACGCCGAAGCAGATGCCGACGCTCAGGGCGAGGCCGGGAGTGGTCGTGCTAGCAGTGAGCGTAGCGACAGGCTGCTACAGCGGCGGCTCCGTTACGATTGCTCCACCGCAGCACACGGCAGTAGCGCCAAGCGGCACAGCGGAGCTACTCTCGCGCGCGACGTCGGCGCCGGTCGTGGCTCCGGCGGCGATCTCGCCCGCGCTGTCATCGAACCGGATCGAAGCGCTTCCGGTGGGATGGCAAGCGCAGGCAACGGCGAGGGATTGGCAATACATCGTCCTGCACCATACGGCGACCTCCGCGGGAAGTGTCGAAGGCATCGACGCGGTGCATCGACGCCGCAAGGACAGCCAGGGCCGCTCCTGGCTCGGCATTGGCTATCACTTCGTCATCGGCAACGGCCAGGGCATGCCAGACGGTCAGGTCGAATCGACTTTTCGATGGCGCGACCAGTTGCATGGTGCGCACTCGGGCGTTCCGCGGTACAACGACTGGGGCATCGGCGTCTGTCTGGTGGGCGATTTCGATCAGAACCCGCCGACGGACAAGCAGCTTGCGGCCGCGCGAGAATTAATTGCAGCCTTGCGGCGCCGATTCGATATCGCCGCTGGAGACGTACGGCGGCACGGCGAACTAGTGGCGACCGACTGCCCCGGTGTGCTGTTTTCCGTTGCGGACGTGGTTCACGATGCGGCGGCTCGCGATACTTCTACCGCGGCGATTGCACCGGTTCGCTCCGCGCGAACGGCCGTGCGGCAACCCTTCTTCTGAATTCTTCACGAAACTTATCCAGCTCATATCCGGATGATCATGAACCGCATTCAATCGCTTCTAGAGGATCAGGCACGTGCTCATGCGACACCGGCGGTCGCTTCCGCCCGAGCCGGATCGGCCGTTTCACAACTAGCCACTCGTTGTGCGTACTTCGCGCCATTGCATTACGAGTCGAACTACGCCTATCCGCTGCTTGTGTGGCTGCCCGGCGCGTCGGATGACGAGCGGCAGCTTAGCCGCATCATGCCGCACGTGAGCATGCGGAACTTCGTGGCGGTCGCCCCGCGCCGCACGCGGTCGGCTTCGTCGCAGAAGCTCGCAGTGAGCGAATCCCTCGAAGTGCTCCAGGTGGCCGAGCGGCAGGTGTTCGAGGCGATCGAACTTGCGCAGCGGCGGTTTCGCGTCTCGCCACAGCGGATCTTTCTGGCCGGAATGGCCGAAGGCGGAAGCGCGGCGCTGCGAGTCGGGCTGATGAATCCGCAGCGCTTCGCCGGGGCGGCCTCGCTGGGGGGGCCTTTCCCTGATGGAAATCGGCCGCTGCGGCTGTTGGACGAGGCGCGTTCGCTTCCACTGCTCTTGGCCACCGGCCGTGCCAGCCAGCGATACGACGAAACGCGAGTATGCCACGACCTGCGACTGCTGCACACAGCCGGTATGTCCGTCACGCTGCGCCAGTATACCTGCGGCGATCACCTGACCACGCAAATGCTAGCGGATCTGAACCGCTGGATGATGGGCGTCATTTGCCCATCTTAAGACGGTCTCCGCTTGCGCCGCGCGGATGCTAGTGCGATTCAAATCGACTGTCGTCTCTAAAATCGTTTCTTTTGTGCTGCGTCACGATTGGAACTACGGGGCGGGCTCGTCGTCATCCAATCGTACTGCTGGACAAGCCACTAGTGGCACGCGCGTTCAGGCCGTCACGGAACATGAGTCAGCGGATGCTCTCGCATGCAGGAGCACGCTGGTAGACTGCCGGCCCGCTAACGCGGATTGACACTCGCGTCGGCTTTCGGGTACAAACCCCGCCTCTTTGATCCGCTCCGATCCGGCGCGACGCGGGAAGAACCGGCGCGCGCCGCCTTTTCTCGAGCAATCGAAGGAAACTCATCTTTGCCTCCGCACAGCTGCGTTATGCGATGCGCGCTGGCGATGATGCAGAAGGTCGACTAATCACGCGGGGTCAACCGAACGGCAAACGGCTTCTCTGCGGGGACGCGAAAGGCTGGCGATGTCCAACAGGCGCGACGCCGACCCGATCGAAAGCAACTCCGAGCCGGGCAGGTTCGAACAATTGCGGCAGTGGGCACTCGAGCACCGACGTGCATCGGTCGCCGCACTCGCGGGCACACTGGTGCTGATCGCCGGAGCGACCGCATCGGCGCTGTACTTTCGCTCGTCGGCCGACACCACCGAACAACAGGTCACACTGCAAATGGCTTTGGATGCGCTGGACCGCGAGCAGTACGGCGAAGCCCGCAAGCTGGCGGAAGAGCTGCGCAAGCGGCGCAACCTGCCGCCGGAGTCGCTGGGGGGGCCGCCCTTTGTGCTGGGAGCGGCGATGATTGCGGAAGCCGACGTATCCTGGGCCGCCGAACAGACGCACAGCTATCTGTTGGCCTCTCGACTGTTGGAGGAAGCCCGTGACCGTGGCTTTCCTCCCGGCCGCCACGCCACCGGATTGTTTCTGTTGGGCAAGAGCTTGTTCAAAAGCCAGCAGTTCGCCCGCAGCCGGCGCTGGCTGCGTGAATCGTTGGCAGAGGACGACTCGCGGGCCAAGCAAGTCAACGTACTGCTGTCCAACGCCTACGTGAACGACTCGAACCCGAAGTGGGGCCCGGCCCTGGAGCATAATTCGCAGTACCTTTCGATGCGAATGCTTACTCCCGAGGAGCGCAACGAAGCCCTGCTGCAGCGAAGTCGGATCCTGTTCGGCCTGCAGCAGTTCGACGCATGCCGAGAGACCCTGTCGCAGATTGCTCCCGATGCGAAGAGCCGCGCCGAAGGCACTCTGATGCGTGCGCGGTTGTTGATGCACGAAGCAGAACAAGCGTCCACGGCGGCCGACGGGAGCCAAACAAGCGGCGGGGACGCGAACGCTACGGCCAAGGAAAAGTATGCCGAGGCGATTCATGCCCTGCGCGCAGCACAAGGACAGGACACGCTCGGCAGCCAGACGACTCGCAAGTCGCTGTACTTGATCGGCGTCTGTTATGCGAATATGAGTGACGACGTTGCGGCGCTGGATCAGCTTCAGCGGACACGCCGGCTCTATCCGGTAGAGCCCGAAGGCAAGGCCGCCAATCTGCTGGAGGCCGAGTTGCACCGGAAGGCCGGCCACCACGACAAGGCCGTGATGAGTTACAAGTTGGCGCTCGAATCCGCCGGCGATCCGCTGGTGTATAGCAATCCCTGGGTGTCGCTGGATGACTTTCGCCGCCGCGTGGAAGATGCCTACGATACCTATCTGGCGGACGAGCAGTTCGAGCACGCGAATGCGTTGCTAGACGATTTTTCGCCGATCTTTTCCGAGGATCGCACGGTGCAGCTTCAGGCACAGACACAGTCGCGCTGGGGTGAGGCCATTTTGGCCAAGGCGGACAAACTCTCTCCGACCCAGGCCGAGCAGGCCGAGATCGAGGCGCGGCAGCACTTCATCAAAGCCGGCTACACTTATTCCGAACTTGCGCGGCTGCATACGACCGGCCGGGAGTATCCCGAAGACGTTTGGCGCGGCGCCGAGAGCTTTCTGGCCGGGCATGATTTTCCGAACGCCAAGCAATTGCTCACGATCTACTTAAAGAACGAATCGCGGCAGCGACGGCCGCAGGCGCTGTTGGCCTTCGGGCAGGCGAGTATGGCGCTGGGAGAGATCGACGAAGGGATCACTGCGCTTCGGGAGTGCATCGAGTTTCATCCCCGCGACGTGGCCGTCTATGCGGCCCGCATCTGGTGCGCCAAGGCTCACCAGGAAAAGGGTGAGTTGCTCGAAGCCGAGGAGTTGTTGCAGGAAAACCTGGTCGGTTCCGGACTCACGCCGGCCAGCCCGGAGTGGCGCGAGTCGCTGTTCGAACTCGGTCAACTCCTCCATGCGGACGGGCGCTACAAGCAGGCCATCGAGAAGCTGACCGAGGCCGTCGAGCGGGAGAAACTGCTCGCCGGCGGGCAGCAGTTCCCCTATGAGCGACCGGTTGTGCTAGGACTGTACACCATTGCTGAAGCGTATAGCCTTTCGGCGCGTGAACCTCGCCAGCGGCTGTTGACCTCGACGATCGAAAGCGATCGCCAAGAGACGCGCCGGCAGATTACCGGTGCGCTGGAACAGGCTGCCAACTATTACGCGATCGTCCGCTCGTTGATTAATCGCCGGCAGGAGACGGCACCGTTGGCCGAATGGGATCAGGCGATACTCCGCAACAGTTACTTTTCGCTCGGAAGCGCGCTGTTCGACCTTGGCCGGTACAACGAAGCCATCGAAGCGTATTCCGACGCCGAAGCTCGCTACCAGAATGATCCGCTCGTGCTGGAAATCTTCGTACAGGTGGCCAACTGCTACCGACGCATGGACCGCACCGTGGAGGCTCGCGGTGCACTGGAGCGGGCAAAGGTGGTTCTCAAGCGGCTTCCGGCAGAGGGCGCGTATCTGGAATCCACCAACTACACCCGGGATGAGTGGACCGACCTGCTCGACCGGCTGAGCAAGTGGTAGGGAAGCGATAGGACGCAGAGAGACGCATGACGGCCCCTGCAACAGAAACTCTCGCCGAATGGATCGCTTGCAAGTGCAAGTGTCTGATCGAGCTGCGCGATCTGGGCCGCCGTCAGATGGAATTAATCGACCGGGATGAGATGACGCAGTTGATCAAGGTCTTGGCCGCCAAGCAGCACTTGATCGCTCGAGTGCAGGAAATCGAACAGGCGCTCGATCCATTTCGACACGAGGCACCGGAGCAGCGCTGCTGGCCGTCGGCCGAAGCGCGGCAGCGCTGTGCTGAACAGTCGCAGCACTGCCAACAACTTCTCGGCGAAATTGTGATGTTGGAGCGGGCCAGCGAGCAGCGGCTCGCCGAGCGGCGAAATGCAGTGGCTACGCGCCTGGAACAAATCAGCACGGCGGAACACGTTCACACGGCGTACATCGCGCATGAGCAACACCGCTCCGGCACGCTGGACGTCACGACTGAAAAATAAGGATCGGATTTAACATGACCGACCGGCTTTCGGAAAATCCGGCTCCCGTCGCTCCGCGATCACTGGACACCGGCGCCAGTTTAGAGAGCGTGCTAGCGGCTTGGCATTCGGCCACGGTTCGTTTGGAGCAGACACACGAAGCACTACGTGCCGAGGTCGCCCGCTTGACGAGCGAGCTGGAGGTGAAGAATCGCGAGCTGGCCCGTAAGAATCGGCTGGCGGACCTGGGACAAATGGCATCGCACATCGCACACGAGGTTCGAAACAACCTGGTTCCAGTGAACCTTTACCTCAGCCTGATGCGCCGCCGGCTGGTAGACGATCCGGGCGGCCTGGACGTGTTGGCAAAGATCGAGGGCGGCTTTACGGCTCTGGACGCCACGGTGAACGACCTGTTGAGCTTTACCTCGCGTCGCGATCCGCACTGGGAGCGGTTCGATCTGCAGGCGCTCGTCCAGGAAGTTTACGAGTCGCTGGCGCCGCAACTTGAGGCACAGGAAATCGAAGCGGTGATCGACGTTCCGGACACGGCCTGGATCTACGCCGATCGCGACATGCTGCGGCGGGCGCTGTTGAATCTGGCGCTAAACGCGTTAGATGCAATGCCCGAGGGAGGAACCCTTGAAACCGTGGCTGTACCCAACCCGGCCGGCTGGGAACTCGAGGTTGCCGACAGCGGCGAAGGCCTCAGCGAGGCGGCGCTGCGGCGGGCATTCGAGCCGTTCTATACCACCAAGCGAGGCGGCACCGGGTTGGGTTTGGCCGTCGTGATGCATGTCGCTGAGGCCCACTCGGGCAGTGTGCAGGCCACCAATTGTCCCGAGGGCGGTGCCGCGTTCACGCTGAAGCTTCCCAATGCTCCTCTGGAGGCGGCCGCATGAAGACCCAATTGCAGGCGAACAAAATCGCGGCCGGGCGAGTGCTCGTCGTGGATGATCACCAAGCGGCTCGCGAGTCGATCGCCGACGTGCTCCGGCACACCGGGCATCAAGTCGAATGCCGTGGCAGTGCCCGCGAAGCACTACGCGTTTTGCAAGATGATGCATTTGATGTTGTCGTCACCGATCTGCAGATGCCAGGCATGTCCGGATTGGAGTTCATTCAGCACGTCCAGCGGCAGCGGATGGGTGTGCAAATGGTGATGGTCACGGCGCATGCTACTGTCGCCTCGGCGGTTGAAGCCATGCGGCATGGGGCCTTCGACTACATCGAGAAGCCCTTCGACGTCGAGCAACTTGAGCAGCGAGTGAACCAGGCCCTGGAGCGGGGACGGCTGCTGGACCGCGGGCTGGCCTGGAACAGCAGCGGCGGCGGTCAGTCGCCCGTTATGATCGGCAGTAGCGTTCCGATGCGGCAATTGCGCGACCGGATCGCCCAGGTGGCGCCGACGTCCGAGACCGTGCTGATCTCTGGCGAAAGCGGCACGGGCAAAGAATTAGTCGCACACAGCATTCACGCCGCCAGCCGCCGCGCCGCCTCGCCACTGGTCGGGCTGAACTGTCCGGTGCTTTCCGCCCAATTGATGGAGAGCGAGCTGTTTGGGCATGAGCGAGGCGCGTTCACCGGCGCCGACGCGCCGCGGACCGGACGCTTCGAATTGGCCGACGGCGGCACGATCCTGCTCGACGAAATCAGCGAGATCGATCTTGGCGTGCAGGCGAAGCTGCTGCGCGTGCTGCAAGAGATGGCGTTCGAACGCGTTGGCTCGAGCAAGACGATTCGCATCGACGTGCGGGTGCTGGCGACGACGAACCGGGACCTGTTGACGGAGATCCGCGAGTCGCGGTTTCGGCAGGACCTGTACTTCCGTCTGGCGGTGGTGCCAATTCAGGTGCCTCCGCTACGGCAGCGGCCCAGCGACGTAATTGAATTGGTCGATTACTTCCTGCGGCGGGCGGCCGAGCGACTGAGCCGTGAGCCGGCGCAGTTGCGATCTTCAGCCGCTGAACTGCTGGTGGATTATCACTGGCCGGGAAACATTCGCGAATTGGAGAACTTAATCACCCGAGCGTGCGTGCTGTGCCAGGGCGAGCCGATCTCCGCCGACGACCTGCGGCCATGGCTGATCGATGCCGACGGTAATTCGCCGAGCCACGAGACATCCGTCCCGGTGGGGTTAAGCCTGGAGGAGATGGAAAAGAAGCTGATCGTGGCGACGCTCGAACATTTTGACGGACACCGTGCGAAGACGGCCCAGGCGCTAGGGATCGGCCTCCGTACACTTTCCGGCAAGCTAAAGGCCTACGGCTATGCACCGCGAACGAAGAGCTTTGCCCATGCCGAATGCTAGCGGCACGTTTTGCACGTCCAATGCGCAGAATTTGCCGATTGGCCGATCCGTCGATCGTGATGCGTGGGACCACGGCGCAGCGGGAGAAGATGGAGGCAACAAGCACAGGTATCGGCACTTAGGAGAACCCAGCTAGGTACGGCAGATTGCACGACTGGGGCGATCGACGCTTCTGGTATGGCGCTTGCTATTGAAGTGCGCCGCACCGGGGGGCTGATGCCGTCACTCTGCGGTCAGTCGACGAAGGCACGGTTATGGCACTACCACTATTTCAGTCAACGACGATTCCGGTCCTGGAACAAGTCGTCAATTTTTCGCAGGCGCGGCACGGCGTGTTGGCCGGTAACGTGGCAAACCTGGACGTTCCCGGCTATCGCGTGCGCGACCTTTCGCCGGAGGCGTTTCAAGACAGCTTAAAGCAGGCCATCGAGCGCCGTGACAACGTTGCACATTATCACTACGGCGGATACGCCCAGAGCGACCGGTCGCCGCCCGGGTTCGAGGATAGGTACGACAACTTTCGGGAAGTAAAGGACTCGCTTAAGAGCATCCTTTACCACGACGACAGCAACGTAGGCATTGAGCACCAGATCACGGAAATCACAAAGAACCAGGCGCAGCACGATCTGGCAATGACCATTCTTGTCAGCCAGTTTCGACTGCTCCAGGCGGCCATCAGCGAGCGGGTGGCCTGACGTTCGCGCGACAGTGCATTGCTTTTATAGTTCGTGCCTGAGGAGAGACGGAATGTTTTCGGCCTTTGACGTCAGTACGAGCGGTATGGTGGCACAACGAATTCGGCTGAATGCCATCTCCTCAAACATCGCCAACATGTCGACCACGCGGAATGAAGCCGGCGAGGCAGTGCCGTACTCGCCTCGCTACGTGACCTTTCAGACCGACGCGGATATTGCTACACCCGGCGGCGGCAACGGCGTCAGCATCGCCGCGGTCGAATACTCCGACAAGCAGCCGCGGCTGAAGTTTCAGCCCTGGCATCAGGATGCAAACGAAGACGGCATGGTGGCTTATCCGAACGTCGACATGGTGACGGAGTTTGTGGACGCCATGGAAGCCACGCGTGCCTACGAGGCGAATATCGGCGTGATGGAAATCACCAAGAGCCTGGCGCAGCAGACGCTGAAGATTCTGGCTTAGCCTGCGGCATTGCGGCTTCAATCGCTTAGAGACAAATTGATTCGGTGGATGACCAACTTGCACGGCAGAGTTGCAATCGCGTGCAAGGCAGCCCCAGCAAATCGCCATGAACCCGATCAACGGAGTCCAGCTACCACAGCACTTGCCTAGCCTGGGCACACTCGGTAGCTCACAACCGGCCGAAGATTCGTCCTTTAAGAACATGCTGCTGGACTCGATCCAGCAGGTGAACTCAATGCAGCAGCAGGCCGACCAGGCGGTCGAAGGGCTGTTCACCGGTAAGGACGTGACTCCGGCCGAGGTGCTCACCGCCGTGCAGAAGGCCGATGTCGCCTTCCGGCTGATGATGCAAACGCGAAACAAACTCGTTCAGGTGTACCAGGAGATCCAGGATATCCGGATTTGAGGCGCGCCTCGGCTTGTCGGCACGAGACGGGTGGGTCTTGTGTCATCAGGTAGCCAAGCAGAGGACGCGCAGTTCGGAGCGGCACGCTGCTGACGGAGTTAGCGGCGGCACGTTGCGGTCGTGCGACGACTGCAGCTAACTCCTAGCATAGTTATTCATCGCGAAGCGAGGACCAGGGATGGAATCGCTCAATCGTGCGGCGGCGCAACTGCGCGAATTGTTTCTGAGTATGACGCCTGGCGCGCGCCTGACGGCGGCGCTGCTCTTGATTATCGTGGTCGTCAGCCTGACCTATCTCTTCAAGGGCCAAGCCGGCTCCACCGACACGTACCTGATGGGGGGCGAGTATTTCGAATCCGACGACGTGAGGGCAATGCTGGCCGCCTTTGGTCAGGCGGATCTGAACGACTACGAACTCGAAGGCAACCGTATCCGTATCCCCGCCTCGAAGAAGCACGTCTACATGGCAGCGCTGGCGGACGCCGGGGCGATGCCTCCCAGCTTCGGCTCATATCTTCAAACGGCGCTCGACGGCGGCAGCATCTTCATGACCAAGGACGAAGAGCAGTCCCGGCTGCGCGTCGCACGGCAAAACGAGTTGAACCTGATCCTGCGGGAGATGGACGGCATCGATAAGGCATCGGTCCTGACGGACGTGAAGAAGTCGGGCGGCCTTTCCCGCGAGGACATCCTCACCGCTACGGTCGCGATCAAGCCGACGTCCGGCGAACAGTTCGACAGGGGGCGGCTGCTCCGACTGCGGCACCTGGTCGCCGGTGCGGTGGCGGGGCTGAAGCCGGAAAACGTCACTGTAACCGATACCACAAGCGGCCGCATCCTTGGCGGCGGCGGCGACGCGCCGGTCGATGCGGTCGAGGACGCCTACTACAGCCGCAAGCAGCACTATGAGCAGTCCGTCGAGCAGCAAATACGCGAGTTGCTCGCCGCGATTCCGAACGTCGTGGTGAAGGTCAACGCCGAGCTTGATACGGAGATGAACCACGTCGAGGAGTCGCTCAAGCACGACGAGAAGGCGGTGCCGCAGCAGACTGTCACGAAAACGGTCTCCACGACAAGTGAGACCACAACTCCCGGCGGACGAATCGGTTTAGCGGCACAAGGACCGGGCGCCACGCCCGTTCAGCAGTCGGCCAGCCGCACGACCAAATCGTCAGAGGATATTACCGACGACAGCACGTCCAATCTCGTCGGCGGCACGCGCATTACGCGCGAAGTTAAGGGACTCACGCCAAAGCAGGCTCGGGCTGCGATCGCGATTCCCAGTGACTATTTCGTACAGGTGTGGCGAGAGAACAATCGGCCGGCCGAGGGCGCGGAACCAGCGAGTCCTGATGCAGCGGAACTGACGAAAATCAAAGAGGCCGAGATCAAGAAGATCGAAGAGGCCGTGGCCAGTCTGCTGCCAACGCCGCCGGCGGGCGTCGACCCGCTGCCGCGCGTGACGGTAACCACGTTTCAATCGCTTTCGGTCGATCCGATCGAAGAGCCGTCGTTCGCCCAAAACGCCCTCGTCTGGACGGGGCAGAATGGCGGCACGCTCTCCATGATGGGCCTGGCAGTCTTCGGGCTGGTGATGCTTCGTTCGCTGGTCCGCTCCGTGCCGTACGATGCGCCGCCGGCCTCCGCGCCGACACTTTCGGTCGTGCATCAAGACAGCGAGCCCGAGGACGAGCAAGCATCAAAGCCGCGGGTTCGCCGGAAGAACGTGCACGGACCGTCGCTCAAGGAAGACCTCACCGAGATGGTCCACGAAGATCCCGACGCGGCGGCGGCAATCTTGCGCAATTGGATTGGCAACGCGGGTTAAGGACAGCCACAGCATGGACAATACAGATCCCGGACTTCGCAAGGCGGCGGTACTGATCGCCACACTCGGCGCGGCTCAGGCGGAGAAGCTGCTCGGCCAGCTTACGCCGGTTCAGGCAGCGCAGGTCCGCACCGCGGTGGCCAAGTTGCAGGAGCTCGATCCGGAAGAGCGGGACGAGGTCATCGAGCAGTTTGTACACGGGCGGTTTGTGATGCGGGCCATCGGCAGTGGCGGCGTTGATCTAGACGAAGGTTTGGCCGCGCGGTTCACCGATGTTTCTGAGATGAATTCGTCAACAGAACCGGCTTCGCCGGAGACCAAAACAACAACCGAGCGTGCCGCCCCACCGGCGCCGTTTCGCTTCCTCGACGAAGCCGATCCGCAGTCGCTAGTTCCTTTCTTAATGCGAGAACGGCCGCAGACGGTGGCGGTCGTGCTTTCTTACCTCTCGCCGGCCCGTGCGGCCGATGCGCTGACGGCTCTACCACGGGAGCTTCAAGTCGAAGTCGTCCGGCGGCTGGCGGACCTGGACTCGACCGATCACGAGAGCGTCCGAGTCGTCGAGCGCGAGCTTCAAGACTGGATGGACCAGCAGCGGCAGCGGAACCACTGCCGCGATGCCGGCCTCACCGCCGTGAACGGCATCCTGGAAGCAGCCGGCGCACGTCACACACAGGCGATTCTGGCCGCCTTACGCGAACGCGATCAAGGGCTGGCAAACCGACTGGGCGGCGATCCGACGCTGTGCTTTCCCAGCCAAGCTTCAACGATCGTTCCGCTGTCGTTCGACCAGGTCACGTTCCTGGATGGCGACAGCATGGAAGATCTACTCCGCGAGGCAGAGCCTGAGCTTGTGCTGCTCGCCTTGGCCGGAACGACCGACGTGCAGTTTCAGCGGATCGTGCGACTCTTGCCGAAGCCCGAGGCACGGGCACTTCGGCGCCGGGTTGATCATTTGGGTCCGACACGGCTGACCGACGTGGTCGCCGCGCAGCAAGAGTTGGCAGCGTTGGCGACACGTCTGCGATCCCAAACGCATTCGCCGGCCGAGTCGCGGTTCGAGTCGGTAGCGGTTTGATATTCCACCAGCAATCGGCAGCAAAGCGCAACAGCGACAATCGGTGGCTCACAATCAAGGACGTATTTCGAGTTATGTCGACGATCATCAAATCTGCCACAGGACGACAAAGCGGTTCAAGTGGTTCGGCCCAGCCGGTGGCCTTCCAACTGGATGATATGGCCGGCCAGGCCGGCAAATATCTCGACAATGTCCGCCATCAGGCGGCGAAGATCGTCGCTCAGGCCCGCAAGGATGCGGATTCCATCAAGGCCAAGGCGGAGGCCGACGGTCGACAGGCGGCGCTGCGCGCCGTCGAAAAGGTGATGGAGGAGAAAGTTCACTCCCAGTTGGCTACACTTCTGCCCGCCCTGCGAAAGTCGATCGAGAACATCGGGCGCTCGCGCCAGGAGTGGATGCAGCACTGGGAGAAAAGCGCCCTGCGCGTGGCCTCGGCCATTGCCGAGCGAGTGATTCGGCGCGAGGCGAGCCAGCAGCCGCAAATTACGCTCGACCTGATTCGCGAGGCGTTGGAGCTGGCTGCCGGCAGTGCGGATATCGCCATTCATCTTCACCCACAGGACCATGCGGCGCTGGGGCGACAGGTCGAGTCGTTGGTCGCCGAGTTGGTGCGCTTAGCACCTGCTTCGGTGTTGGCCGATCCGCAAGTGTCGCTCGGCGGCTGCCGAGTCGAAACACGGTTTGGCGTGATCGACCAACAATTCGAGGCTCAACTGGCACGCATTGAGCAAGAGTTGACCGACTAGCTGCACATGCTTTCCTGGAAAATACCATGCAACCTCTACTTCACGAACTGAAATCGTCGATGACCACCGCGCTGACAGGAAGCGTCCTTCAGACGGTAGGGACGACCGCCGCGGTCGCCGATTTTCCGGCGCCGGTGGGAGCGATTGTCGATATTGAGCGGCAGTCCGGCGAGCCCGTTCGCGCAGAGGTAATCGGCTTTCGAGACTCCCACACGATTGTCTATCCCTATCACAGCCTCAGCGGGGTGCGGCGGGGAAGCCGTGTTCGCCTTGTCCGCACGGCTCGCCGCGTGCGCGTCGGGCCGGAGTTGCTAGGTCGCGTTATCGACGCCCATGGGCGGTGCGTCGATTTGCTGCCGCAGCCGGTGCTGGTCGACCGTGTGCGGTTTGATCAAGCACCGCTGGCCGCCGTGCAGCGTCCCCGCATCGATACGGCGCTCGCTACGGGCGTTCGTGCAATTGACGGACTGTTGTGCTGCGGATGCGGTCAGCGGATGGGCGTCTTTTCCGGCTCCGGAGTCGGAAAGAGCGTGCTGCTGGGAATGATGGGCCGCTATACCTCGGCCGACGTGATCGTGATCGCGCTGATCGGCGAGCGCGGCCGCGAAGTTAACGAATTCATCGAGCGCGACCTGGGCCCACAGGGACTGGCGCGAAGCGTCGTGGTAGTGGCGACCAGTGACGAGCCGGCACTGGTGCGGGTTCACGCCGCCGATACCGCGACTGCCGTGGCCGAATACTTTCGCGACCGCGGACAAAACGTATTGCTGCTGATGGACTCGGTCACGCGCTTCGCCATGGCGCAGCGCGAGATAGGCCTGGCCGCCGGAGAACCGCCCACGACGCGAGGCTATCCGCCGTCGGTTTTTGCGCTGCTTCCCAAGCTGGTTGAACGGGCCGGTCGCACCCCCGAGGGAAGCATCACGGCGTTTTATTCAGTCCTGGTAGAAGGCGACGATGACAGCGAACCGATTTCCGACACCGTCCGCGGCCTGCTCGACGGCCATACGTGGCTATCGCGAAAAATCGCCTCGCGGGGCCACTACCCGGCTATCGACGTGCTGTCCAGCATCAGCCGGCTGGTGACCGAAGTGGCGACGACGGAGCAGCGTTCGGACGTCCAAGTGATTCGCGAGCTGCTATCGGCCTATCGCGATCATGAAGATCTGATTTCGATCGGCGCCTACCGCCGTGGAGCCAATCGTGCAGTTGACGCGGCGATTGACATGCGCGAAGCGATCGACGGCTTTCTCCGCCAAGACACCGACGATCAAGCCGAGCTGGCAAATACTCGGGCGAGGTTAAAGCAATTGGCCGATCAGTGCCGAGCGCGACTGCAAGGCCCACAGATGACCAAAGCACAAGCAGCGCCGGCCGCAGGTTAGGGGCAGTGACTGCGCAGAAAGCAATGCGAGACGATGGCAAAACAACGCTTCCGACTAGAGACGCTGCTGCGGCTGCGGGCATTATCCCGCGAAGAGCGGCAGCGCGCACTGGCAGAGGCGTACCAGGCAGAGACGCAACTGGAGCAGCAACGATTGCAGCTCGATGCGGAACTCGCCAACGTGCGCAACGACTACCGGGAGGCTTCGCGGCAAGGACAGATGGACGTTGATCGGCTGATGGCGTCACAGCGGTACGAGTTGACACTGCAGGTACAAGTGAGGCAGATCGCCGAACAGCAGCGGATGCTAGCCGAGGAAACGCAGCGCCGGCGCGAGGCGCTGGTCGAGGCGGATCGGCTAGTGAAGGTTCTGGAGCGGCTACGCGAAGTGCACCTCCAGAGACACCGCGACGCGGATCGAAAGGCCGAGGAAAAAACCCTCGACGAAGTCGCAGCGCGAACAGTGCGTGAGGCACGACAAGTATGAGAATCCTGGTGCGCCTGGCAAGCTGGGTATTCGTCTATTTGTGTATCGGTAGCATCGTCACGGCCGCCGTGGGGATGGGCTACTTGTGGAGTTCAGGAAAGCTCGACGATGAGAAGCTGGTAAAGATCCTGGCCGTCGTGCACGACGTAACCATCGAGAAAGAGGAGACACCCCGATCCGCTTCCCAAGCGGCAGGCGCACAGCAGCCCTCTTATGACGAGAACGAGACAGTGCGTGACATCATGATGCGCAAGCTGGAGTTGAAGCGACTCGCAGTGGACAAAGCAATCGAAGATATCCGATACAAGCGGCAACAGCTCGACAGCGACCGCGAACGTCACCAGAGGCTGGTGTCCACGTTCGACGCAAAGCTTGAAAGCCTGTTCGGCGAGGCCACCGCGGAGGGTTTCGCCAAGCAGCGGCGCATTTGGGAGAACATCAAGTCGACCCAGGCAAAGGATCAGATTATCCAGATGGTCGAGCAGGAGGAGATCGAGGACGTGGTGGCCATTCTCTCGGAGATGCCGGTGGAGAAGCAGGCCAAGATCGTGAGCCAGTTTACAACGGAAGCAGAGATCGAGGTTCTGGACAATATCTTGCGGATGGTTCGCCAGGGCCTGCCGCAGACGGCCCTGATCGAACAGACCCGTAACAGCGCGGACGTCAGCGCTCCGAACCCAATCGGTACGCCCTAGGACATCGCCCCATGGTCATTCCTTCCTTCGAAATACGAATCGACGCTCCGTTGCACGAGCCGATGGGTGGTAAGCCGCTGTCGCCTGCGCAAGAGCGGTCCTTCGACAACTATCTGCAGGGCACTCGGCGAGAACCAGTCGCGGCGCCGGAGCCGACGATCCAAGGGTGTTTCAACTACGAGGTTGAACAGAGCCAAACGCCCGGCCAAGCAGAGTTCGCGGGAGAGACCGCTCTGAAAAAACTTGCTGAGACGACATCAAAAGACGATGAGCCGCGGCAGGCACATTACGCCGGCGATGCAGATTCTTCTGCCGACGTGAAGGCCGATCAATTGGCCTCGAAAGAGGACGGCAAAGCGGGCTCCGAGGGAGAGGGCGAGCTCCCGGCCGACGGTGCGGAGAAGGAGCCCGGCGACGCTCAGCCCGAGGCGATTGCGGCGAGCCTGAATGGCGACAATTTCGTCCACTCGGCGGCAAAGCAAGACCACAGCGAAGCAGCGGCGCTCATCGATTCAGCCGATGAGCCAAATGCCGAGTCGGACGCAATGGAAAGCCGAAAAGCTAGCGAGGCTGACGCAAAGGACCCTGCAACGCGACAGAAGCCATTTGAAAACGCGCGTACAGGCGACACTAGGCAACAGGCAACTGACACCGACGAAGCCAAGGAAGAGCCTATCCGGGCGCAATCGGTGCAGTCGAACGAACGGGCTGTCGAGGAACTTGAAGCCGGAGACGCTGCCTCCACTCAGCCAAAAGGTGATCCGAGCAGTGCCTCTCGCGCCAAGACGGACAATCGCGAAGCCCCGCTCGCAAAACAGCGAAGTAGTGAAACAACCGAAAACGAGGCTGCCCTAAATCAAACCATAGTGGTTAACTCGACCGAGGATCTATCGGTTGCATTGGCTTCAGCCGACCAAGCAGAATCTCGGGCGAAAGCAAAGTTGCCGCAGCGTCAAAGCGCGGCGGTCAGCGCAAATGCGGCCGAGTCGAACATTCACTCGCCGCAGTCCGAAAGCCATACGCAGCCGACTTCGGCGCAATTCGAAACGCTGGCTGTTCAGGTGACTCCTTCCGCCGGCGAGCTTGTGATCGAGGAGGCGGCCTTGCTGGAATCGGAGCTGCTCGAAGTCGACGCATCGACGGCCAATAAGCAGTACGTAGAAACCCCCGCCGATCCGGCGCAGCGATCCGCCCTGGGGCGCTGGACCGACACGACGCAAACCAATGCTTCGCTGCCGTCGCCAGAGGCATCCGGCGCCGATCCGGCGCGGTTCGTGCAACGGGTGGCGCGAGCACTGCAGTCGCATCGCGAAGGCGACGGACCGATCCGGCTGCGGCTCAGCCCGCCGGAACTTGGCTCCTTACGGCTGGAAGTGAGCATGAAAGGCGGGGTGCTGACCGCCCGGATCGAGGCCGAAACACCGGCCACCCGTCACTTGTTGATGGACAACCTGCCGGCGCTGCGCGACCGACTCGCGGAACAGAACATCAAAGTGGGCCGGCTCGACGTCGACCTGATGGACGCCTCCGGCGGCGGCTCGCAAGAGACCTCGTCGGGCGACTCTTCGGCACGTCGAGATCGTCCGGAAGTGCCGATCCGCGCAGAGCCAGTCGTGAATCGTTCGCCGGTGCAAAGCGTCCGGCCAGCGGCCTCGCGCGGTGTCATTGCTGACGGTCGGTTGAACGTCGTCGTCTAATCCAGTCTCGAGGTCAATCATGAGCCAGATTCCTTCCGTTGGGACGAACCCGACGAGTTCCAGCTCATCCGATCCAACGGCCGATGCATTGGGTGGATTGGATATGCGGGACTTTCTCGACTTGATGATTGCGGAGCTACAGAACCAGGATCCGCTCAATCCGCTGGAGAACAGCGAAATGCTTCAGCAGATTGGGCAGATGCGCGAGATCGGCGCCACCCAGGGTCTGACCGAGACACTCAACGCTGTGCTGCTCGGGCAGAACATCAGCAGCGCCAGCAACCTGATTGGCGCCGAGGTTCGCGCACTGACCGACACCGGTGAAACCGCCTCGGGCGTAGTTCAGCGAATCACCATCACCGACGGAAAGCCCAATCTTTATCTGGAAAGCGGGGCAGCGGCCGAGCCGGCCACAGGGCCGGGCGCACTGGAATCCGGAACCTACAAATACCGTGTGGTCGTCACCGGTGAGGACGGCAATGAGCAGCCGCTTGCGTACGACGTCGGCACCGCCACGGTGGAAGGCGAGCCGGACATTGACCAAGCCATCCAGTTGCTGAACCTGCCGGAGACAGCCGGCCTGAAGAAAATCTACCGCACCGACGCCACCGGCAGCGGCGATTACTTCCTGCTGAATACTATCGCCGGCAACCTGACAACCTACGTCGACGGAGCCGCCGACTCGCAGCTCTCATCGGTGGCTTTGACCAAGGAATCCGGCGGCCGTCTTGCGCATCGCGTGCACACCGTCCAGCTCAAAAATGTCTCCGAAATTCACGCTTCGGCTCACTAGAAAGTTACCGGCGCATCCTGCGGGCGTCTTCACGGCGAATCACAGTCACTACACAGAATATTCGAGGGGGAGTAAGCCATGGGTCTGCAATCCGCTTTAAGCACGGCGCTGACCGGAATGACGGCCGCGGAAACGACGATCGACGTTGTCGGCAATAACGTCGCCAACTCAAACACGGTCGGCTTCAAAGCTTCCGAGGCGATCTTCGCCTCGCAGTTCCTGCAGACGCAGAGCCTAGGATCGTTCCCCACCGAAACCCGCGGCGGTACGAACCCACGCCAGATCGGATTGGGTACGAAGGTCGCGGAGATCTCGCCGGACTTCACCCAGGGCACAATCGAAGTGAGCGCCAATCCGCTAGACTTGGCCATCCAGGGCGACGGCTTTCTCATCGTGCAGGGAGGTCAGGGCGAGCAGCTCTACACCCGCAATGGTCAACTCAAGCTGAACGCCGATAACGAACTGGTCACCACGACGGGCCAGCGGGTGTTGGGCTTCGGTGTGGACGATGACTTTCAGATTCAGCGCACCGGACTGGAAGCGATGGAGATCCCGCTCGGGTCGGCGGCCGTCGCTCAGGCCACGCAGAATGTTTTTCTACAGGGAACGCTGCGTCCGCCGGCTCCCGGCGAGGTCGACAGCATCGTCCCCGGCATAATTGAGTCGGCCGTGTTGAGTGACGGCTCGATCGAAGTGCCGCCCAACATGGCGGACTCGGACATAAACGCGATCAATCCGCCCGCCTCGACCACAACGGCCGCCGTCGGCGCTGCCGGCGGAACGATCACCGTCGGCGACTACACGTATCGCGTCACGTTTGTGGACGCGGACGGAAACGAGGGCCCGGCCAGCATCGAGATCGGCCCAGTGACCAATGCCGGCGGGCAGGAAATCGACCTGTCCAACATCCCGCAGGCCGACGGCACTACGTTCGTCGACCGAAACATTTACCGCGCGAACTCGGCCGGCAGCGGCGACTTTGAATTTGTCGGCAGCATTGGAGACGCCACGACGACGGCATTCACCGACTCGGTGGGCGATGCCGGCCTGCCCGGCGGCACGCTCGAGCAAACGACGCTCGATGAGGCCAATTACACCTACTACGTGACGTTTTTCAATACATCGAGCGGGTTGGAAAGCCGCCCCACGGCACAGATCGGTCCGGAGTCGGTGACCATCGAAGGCCGCATGATCCGCCTGGAGAACATCCCGCAACCGGCGTCCGGGGGCGAATTCAATGCGGTGCGGGTCTACCGGAACCTCGCGAGTGACGACAGCTCCTTCTATCGCATTGCGGAGTTGACCGGCGGCGAATCGTCGCACATCGACGGTGCGATTGATGCCGACATTGAAGTTCCCGGTAATGAAATCAACCTTGATGGCCCGACGGTCAGCTTCGGGTTGAGTCTGCTGGACGTCGTAAGGCGCGAAGGGACGACGTATCAAAACGTCTTTGAGGAGGGCACGCTGTCGTTCACCCCCAAGAAAGGCGGGCGCTCGCTGGCAACGCAAGAACTCGCCATCACCCCGACCACGACAGTCCAGGATCTGGTCAACTTCATGCAACAGGCGATGGGCATTCAGGAGACCAGCCCCGATCCGAACTTTCCCATCCCCGGCAATCCGGGCGGGTTGGTGAACGCCGATGGACGGATTGAGTTTGTTTCGAACAATGGCGTCGACAGCGAGCTGCAAGTCGATCTTTCGGCGTTTCAACTGACAACCGCTGCCGGCTTGGTGAAAAGCGTACCGCTTGGATTCACTAAGACCCAGGATGCGGTCGGCGAGAGCGCCGTCACGGACTTCGTCGTCTACGATAGCCTCGGCATCCCGCTGAACGTCCGCCTGACTGCGGTGCTCGAGTCGACCGACGGCAACTCCACGACGTATCGCTGGTACGCGGATTCGCCGGACAACGATCCCGACTCCGGCGCCGGCATCGCCGTCGGCACAGGTGTGGTGACTTTCGACGGCTCGGGCAGCGTAACCTCGGTCAGCAATTCGACCGTGTCGGTCGATCGTGCCAATGTCTCTTCGGCGTCACCGCTGCAGTTCGAGCTTGACTTTTCGCAGACGTCCGGACTGGACACCGGCCAGAGCAGTATAGCCGCCTCGCGGCAGGACGGATCGGGCGCCGGAACGCTGACTAGCTTTATCATCACCGAAAGCGGCGCGATCCGCGGCGTGTTTAGCAACGGCATCGCCCGCGACCTGGGGCAGATTCGCCTGGCGCGCTTTTCCAATAACTCTGGCCTGGAACAGGTGGGCGATAACCTGTTCGCTTCCGGCGTCAATTCCGGCCTGCCGGTGGAAGGCGATCCGGGCGAGCAGGGCATTGGCACGATCAGTGCCGGGGCGGTCGAGCTTTCCAATACCGACATCGGGCAGAACCTGATTGAGCTGATTTTGGCGTCGACGCAGTACCGGGGCGGCACGCGCGTCATCACGGCCGTGCAACAACTATTCGACGAACTGTTGGCGCTGCGGCGCTAAGCAATTCGCCGGTATTGGGCAGAGCCGTCGGCCGCAACGGATGCTGCCAGACTCCGGACGACAAATTGAGGTGGCTGGGCATGATCAAACTCACGCGGCTCGGCGGCGAGCCGTTTATTCTCAACGCCGAACTGATCCAGTACGTCGAGTCACGGCCTGACACGTTTGTGACACTCACCACCGGCGAGCGTGTCGTGGTGGCCGAGTCGGCCGATGAAGTGCTGCGCCGCGCCGTCGCGTATCAACAGACGAAGTATCTCATCCCGAATCCGCGTCCGGCGCAGGAAGTAAATCTGAATCCGGCGCGATCCGCGCAAGGAACATCGTAGCCATGGACCTCGGATCGGTCATTGGCGTCGTGGTCGCCTGCGGTTTGATCGTCGTCTCGATCGTCCTGGCAGGCGCATCGTTTGGCGCTTTTGTCGACTACCCATCAATGATGGTCGTCATCGGCGGGTCGATCGCCGCGGCGATGATCAGCTTCCCGCTGCGCACGTTCCTGGGGGTCGGCAAGGTCACGAAGATTGTCTTCTTGAACCGCGTCTCGAACATCCCGGAGCTGATCGACACGATCGTCAGCCTGGCCGAAACGGCCCGGCGCGACGGACTTTTGGCTCTGGAATCGCGGCTTGATGAAATCAACAACGATTTCATCGTGCTGGGAATTCAAATGGCAGTCGACGGGACCCGGCCCGAGGTGATCGAGGACATCATGCGCACGGAGGTCGACGCGGTCGCCACGCGGCACCGCGACGGCAAGAGCGTACTGGACCAGATGGGCCGTTTTGCCCCTGCATTCGGCATGATCGGAACCCTGATGGGCCTAATCATCATGCTGGGCAACATGAGCGACCCTTCCAGCATCGGCCAGGGGATGGCCGTCGCCTTGATTACTACCCTTTATGGGGCGATTTCTTCCAACGTCTTTTTCCTTCCGTTCGCGGAAAAGCTAGGTTTCCTTAACAAGCAGGAACTGTTGGCGATGGAGATCATCATCCGCGGGATCATGGGGATCCAGTCGGGTGACAACCCTCGCGTGATCGCGCAAAAGCTCAACACGTTCCTGCCGCCGAAGCTGCGGGCCGGTGCCCAGGAGGCAGCCTAGGCATGGCAGTCGAAGAAGAGGATGCGATTGCGATTCCGGAATGGGTCGTGACCTTCGGCGACATGATGTCGCTGCTGCTCACGTTTTTCATCATGCTCGTCTCGATGAGCGAGATTAAGCAGGAGGAACAGTTTCAGGCACTGGTCGAGTCGATGCGGCGCCAGTTCGGCCATGACACAGCGCTGTTGAGCCTGGCCCCCGGCAGTTCGCGCCCGCGCAACTCGAACCTGCCTAACCTGGCCAGCCTGGGCCGAGCGAAGCGCCTTGATACGATGAGCGGAGGCGACAAAGTGCGTGCGCCCTCGGGCGAAAACCGACGGGTTCGTACGGTGCGGCCCGGTCAAAACGTAACGGTCGGCGGCGTCATCTACTTCGACGAAGGCAGCGCGAACCTGACAGACGACAGTAAGATTCAGCTTCAGATCATCGCCCAAGAAATTAGCGGAAAACCCCAAAAAGTAGAGGTGCGCGGACATACGACCAGGCGCCCCGTGGCGCCCGACTCGCCATACTACAACGACAACTGGGATTTGGCTTACGCCAGATGCCGCAGCGTAGTGGAGTTTTTAGTAAACGAACAGGGGATTGACCGCACGCGTGTCCGCATGGCCGTGGCCGGCGAAAACGAGCCCGTGTACATGGGCACCGACCCGGAATCGATTCGGAAAAACGGGCGCGTGGAAGTCAGTCTGCTTGACGAACGCGTGGAAGACCTGGAGGGCGATCCACTCGAAGCGTCTCCCGATTGACCTGGCGAGACGGCGCGCGACATGGCGGTCGGCGGGCCGGCGCCCAAAACAGGCAGCAGAATGACCGATGGCTGACCAGACCGTCAACGTTGAGGAAGTTTTCTCCAGCGAAGCCCCGCACACCGGTGGCAGTCCGTGGTTCGGCCGCATCAAGGTCGTCGGGTTTCTGTTGGTGGTGATCGCCGTCGAGTGCGCGCTGGCCGCGATGTTCATCCCTTCGGCGACGGAGACCGAGGCGATGGCGCAAGCAATGCTGGCGCCAGAGGCGGAAGGCGATCGGCTGCCGGTTGAGCCCCTGGCACTAGCGGCGGAGCCGGAGCTGGAAAAGATCGAGGTCGATCTAGGCGAATTCCACGTGGCTTCTTTCCAGCCGCTTTCGAACACGACGCTGCAGATCGATTTTCATCTGTATGGCACGATTCTGCTGGAAGAAGAGCACATCTTCAAAGAGTTGTTGGAGGAAAAAGAGCAAAGGGTCCGTGACCAAATCCTCACCTCGATCCGCAGCGCCGAAGTGACCGACCTGACCGACGCTGGGTTGGGCTTGATCAAACGCAAGATTTTGGAGACAACTAACCGCACGCTGGGCCGGTCGGTGCTCCAAGAGGTCATCTTCAGCAACTTCTCGTTCGTCGAGCAATAATCGCGTCCGTTGCACGGTCGCCAGCATTGCGCGCCAGCTGCCAGTCAGGCCGAAGTCACCGCCGCCAAGCGTGCTTAGAAGGCCTATCGCCGCATACGTAGTAGGCCGTTGAAATTCGCCAGGAAGGCGATGATCCGTCCGCGCGAGGAATTGGGCAGACGCCCGGGAAAGGATGCCCATGGCCGATGATTCAAAAAAAATCGACCAGGACGAGGTCGAGGAACTGCTTAAGCAGGCCCAGGGCGAGGCCACGCCTTCCGGCGGTGATGCTCCTTCGGCATCGCTCAACCCGGAGGAGGCGAGCGCACTGAGAGATTCTGCCGAGCACTCCTCACGGCATTCGTCGACCACTGAAACGCAGTGCGAAGTGCAGGACGCCGCCACTGCTGCCTCGCGCGCAGCGAAGAACCCCACGGTGGATTCGGCTGGCTCGGGACCCGCGAGCATCTCGCCAGGCGACATCGAGTACCTGATCCAGCAGGCCGAACAGGCGATCTCGTCAATCGATGAGCCGCTGGACACGAACCGTGAACTGCAAGGCATCTCCGCCTACCGCTTTCAGCAGTTCAGCGGCAGCCCGGCTTCGACCGAAGTGGCGACGCTGGATCTGATGCGCGAAGTGGAGCTGGATCTGAAGATCGAGCTGGGCCGGACGCAGATGTACCTGGAGGAAGTGCTCAAGCTCAAGAAGGGATCGGTTGTGCCGCTGGATAAGTTAGCCGGCGACCCGGTGGACATTTATGTCAACGGGCGGCTGATCGCTCGGGGCGAAGTGCTAGTATTGAACGACAACTTTTGCGTTCGCGTGGGTGAGTTAATCGTGGCCGAGCCGGCCGCGACGTAACGCTTTTCTTCACAACCGGTTCTCGTGGGCGACGCTTTTCTGCCGCCCGAGGACAGCAGTAATCAAAGAGTTTCGCACATCGAATATCGGCGCCATTGCAGCGCCGGCTTCAGCAATTCCGGCCATTTGGACGAGCAAGGATGCGACTTCGGATGGTGAAAACTACCGCACTTGTTGTACTTGCCGCGGTCGTCGCTGTGACGATCGTCCGCGCCGGACATGCTGCGCAACACGCCGGCGCCATTGGCGAGATGTCGAGATCACACCAATCTGCCGCGTACCCGCCGGGACAGAGCATCGCGGACCGCGCGCACTCCGCAGCCCGACACACGGTCTATCTTCAAGGCGATCAACCGACGGCCGCGAGCGAACAGCCCTCTGCACCGCCCGCATCCGATTCCGCTTCGACGCCATCGCGGCGGCTCCCACCGCCCGGTGATGCGCTCTCCGGTACGCCGCCACAGCGCGCGCTTGCCGGTGGGTTAGGAACACCCCGTGGTGGACTCCCATCGCTGACGACGGCCTTGGCAGGGCTGGCGTTCGTGCTGGGGCTGTTTCTCCTGTTCGCCTGGGTGCTGAAGCGCAGCCTTCCTAAATCAGCGGCGCCGTTGCCTACCGAGGTCGTCGAAGTGCTCGGCCGCGTTCCATTGGCTGCGCGAAACTTCGCTCACCTGGTCCGCCTAGGCAATAAGCTCGTGCTGGTCTCCATCTCCTCCGCCGGCATCGAGGCCCTCTCCGAAATCACCGACCCGGCGGAAGTCGATCGGCTGGCGGGCATCTGCGAGCAATCTCGCCCCACCAGCAGCAGCCAGGCCTTCCGAGGAGTGCTGCAATCATTCGCCCGCGAAACTAGTGGCACGGATCCGCGAAGTGCGGGTCAGTTCGATGGTTTGCGAAGTCTTTCGCGGGAGGTGCGCGATGGCTGAGCACCAGGACAGACCGCAAAAGAACGGCCAAGCCGTACCGGCGACGACTCGATCTAATCGCACTTCGGGAATAGCAGTGAGCGCACTGGTTGCGTTCATCGTGGTGGCCTGCTGTGGCTCGGCCGTGGCCCAAAACGCTACCGGGCCGGGCGGCTTGCTGGAGCTTCCAAGTGAGCTGGGCGGACCGGACCAATGGACCAGCCGCGAGGGCCTCAGCTCCGCAATCCAGGTCATGCTCATGCTCACCGTGGTGAGCCTGGCCCCGGCGCTGCTGGTGATGACAACTAGCTTCATCCGCATTGTCGTCGTGCTCGGGCTGCTGCGCCAGGCGCTCGGTACGCAGCAGCTTCCGCCAAGCCAGGTGATCACCTCGATCGCCCTGTTTATGACCTTCCTGATCATGTCGCCGGTCTGGTCGCAGGTGTATGAAAATGCCATCGAGCCATACTCCCACGGAGCCGTCAATCCTGATACCGGTCAGCCGATGTCGCTCAGCGAGGCCTGGTCGGCCGGCATCGATCCGGTGCGGCGCTTCATGGGCGACCAGATCACACGAACTGGTAACCACGACGACGTCTACTTGTTCCTGAACTATATGCCGGACCAGCGCGATCCGCAAAGCGGCGAGTGGCCCGACTACGTCTATCACGGCGCCGCCGAGGATCAACGAAATGTCCCGCTGCAGGCTCTGCTGCCCGCGTTCATGCTCAGCGAGCTGAAGACGGCGTTTCTGATCGGCTTTCAGCTTTACCTTCCGTTTGTGATCCTCGACATCGTCGTCGCCAGCGTCACGATCTCAATGGGCATGCTGATGCTGCCGCCGGTACTAGTCTCGCTGCCGTTTAAGCTACTGCTGTTTGTGATGGTCGATGGCTGGCACCTGGTGGCCGGGATGCTAATGGAAAGCTTTCAGGGATTCACTTGATGAAGGCTTACCGAGTCGCTAGCAAATCGGGTTGATCTTCTGCAACTAGAAGCGAATGAAGTAGTTCCGCCATGGATGCACACGATGCGATCGACCTGGGACGCGAAGCGATACTGGTCACCCTGCTAATCAGTTCACCCGTATTAGTAGCCGGGATGGTGGTGGGGCTGGGCGTGGGACTGTTGCAGGCGTTGACGCAGATCCAGGAGCAAACCGTGGCCTTCGTTCCGAAGATCGTGGCCATGGTGCTGACGCTGAGCCTGGTTCTGCCGTGGCTGATCGACCGCGTGGTGGAGTACTCCCGGGAGTTGATCGTAAACATTCCGGGTAGTCTGTAGTCGGGAACTGCACTGCCCGACAACCGCGAGCGGATATCTACTGACCGCGTGTGATCGATGCCCGACTTTTCTGCCATTTTGCCCTCAGAAAGCTTGCAATTTGTGCTGGAGGGTAGTTTTCTCATCTTCACGCTTGTGCTGGCGCGAGTCAGTGGCTTGGTGATGACGGCTCCCATCTATGGAACGCAGGATGTTCCGGTGCGGGTGCGGGCGCTGCTAGCCGTGGCGCTGGCGATGTTGATCGCGCCGCTGCACGTGGGCGGCTTTTCGATCCAGATCAATTCGCTCGTCGCCTACGCCGTGTTGATCGGTGGTGAGTTGATCATCGGACTCGTACTGGGGATGGGCATCCGGATTCTCTTCTCGGGGATCCAAGTAGCCGGACAGATCATTGGTCAGATGAGCGGAATGGCGCTGGCCGATGTGTTCAATCCCGGCTTCAACGAAAACGTGCCACTGTTTTCGCAGATCCTATACTTTGTGACGCTGGCCGTCTTCGTCCTAACCGGTGGGCATCGGCTGGTGATGGAGGCATTGCTCGACACATTCGCTGCCATGCCGCCCGGGCACGCGTCCTTTTCGGAACACATCGTCGAGGCGTTGATTTCCACGCTAGCGGAGAGCTTCTCTCTCGGCGTGCGTGCCGCGGCCCCGGTGATGACGGCTCTGTTGCTGGCGACCCTCGTGCTGGGACTGATCAGCCGCACGATGCCGCAACTGAATATCATCGCCGTTGGCTTTGGCATCAACGCGCTGGTCACGTTTGGCGGGCTGTTCGTTTCACTCGGCGCGCTGGTCTGGATCTTTCAAGAACAGATCGAGCCGCTGCTGTCGCTGCTCTCCGGAGCTCTGGTCGGCACGCCCGTTGATCCGGGTGGAACGTAACAATGGCCGAGCAATCCGGCGACAAATCGCACGATGCGACACCCTATCGCAGGCAACAGGCACGCGAGCAGGGGCAGGTGGCATACAGCCAGGACCTGGGCTCCGCAGTGCTGCTGCTGGTGGCTTTGCTGATCATTATGATGCAGGGGCCCGACGCGGTTCGCTTTCTGATCGCGCTGATGCGGCGGCAACTCGGCGGAGATGCCGTGCTGGCAACCAACCGCGATGCGATCGTCGTGCAGTGGAATGGGCTGCTGGCTGGCTTAACCCAAGTGCTGCTCCCGTTCTTCGGTATGGTGCTCGTGGCGGCGGTGCTGTGTAGCGTGCTGCAGATCGGCTTTCTGTTTGTGCCCCAGCGCGTATCGCCCGATCTGGCACGCATCAGCCCGCTGAAGGGACTGGGCCGGCTGTTTTCCTTGACCAGCGCCGTGCGGCTGGGTTTCGGCTTGTTCAAAGTCGCGGTGATCGCAGCGGTGGTTGCGGCATGCCTCTACGACCGCTGGGAAGCGATACTCGCCACCGCCGCAATGCGACCAGTTCAGATTGCCGTCTTTCTCGCCGAACTTACGGTGTGGACCTGTCTGAAGATCGCCATGGCGCTGGTGGTGCTGGCGCTGCTCGACTACGGCTACCAGCGTTGGAAACATCAGCGCGATCTGCGGATGACGACGCAGGAAGTCCGCGAGGAGATGCGCAACCTGCACGGCGATCCGCAGATCCTTGCCCGGCGTCGTGCCGTGCAGCGACAACTGGCGCTGCATCGGCTTTCCGATACGGTGCCGAAGGCAGACGTCGTGGTGACCAATCCGACGGAGCTTGCCGTAGCGATCCAGTATGTGCCGGACAAGATGGCGGCGCCTATTGTGCTGGCCAAGGGAGCCGGCGTGCTCGCCCAGCGGATCCGGCGGCTGGCGCTGGAGAACAACGTGCCCATCGTGGAGAAGAAGCCGCTGGCACAGGCCCTTTACCGCGACGTCGAGGTAAACCGCCCCATTCCGGACACGTTGTATGGGGCGGTGGCGGAAGTGCTGGCCTACGTCTACCAGCTCAAGGGCAAACGAATGCCCGGCGGGTCGCAGGCGGCGTAACAGCCAAGCCTGAAGCACACCTACGTCTCGGCCAGTTGCGCGCTGTAGCCGTACTCACGGAGATAGTCGCCCCAGCGCTGCGTTAACATCGCTCGGGTCTCGGCGGGGATCTCATAGCGATTGGTGCGGTAGTCGCTGCGGTCCGCGAAGTAGCTTTCGATTCGCGGCGCCACCGCCTCAAAGGCGCCCAGGCCGAGTTGCTCGTAGATGCTTCGCATCTGGCCCAGCGGATCGGCGATCAAATCCTCGTAGCGCACCTCGCAGAGCTGGTCGTCGCCAATAGTGGATCGCTCTTTCCAGTACTTGCGGTACATGCGGTCGAAGCACTCCAGCACATAGGCCTGGGTCCGCTCCTCGCGAGTGACTTGCAGACCCTGCACCTGGTTGAGCGAGTGCCACATTCGCAATGTCGAAGCGAACAGGACATAGGGATCGCGGACAATGTGCACGAACTTGGCGCCGGGAAATGTCTCTGCAAGCAGCTTGACACGCGCCGTATGCGTGGGTGACTTGAGGATCATCCGGCGAGGATCTCGCAACATTACGCGCCGCAAAAACCACTGCAGCGCGGCCCGCCACCGCGCGACCTGCTCTTCATTGACGTTTTCCAAGTCGAGATAATTGAGATATTGTGGCGGCCGGTTGGGAAAGGCCATCGTGCGGTACGTGGATGGAACACCGAGGCTGCACAGGGCAAACTCGTCCTCTTGGGGGCGGTCCCAACCGGCCGTCATGTTGTCCATCGGCCGGCGTTCCGGCAAAACGAAACCCAACCACCTCGCGACGAACCATTCGCTGATCAAAAAATGATGCGGCGCAAAGCACTGGTAGGTAGTGGGGTAGATATGTCGTTCGTCGAGCACCAGCAACTCGTGCAACAGCGTAGTCCCCGCACGCCAGTGCCCGATGATGAACAGTGGCGGCGGATCGATCTTCGTGCGCTCTGCTCGTCGTCGGAAGAACAGCTCTTGGACCGGCGCCAGCACCGAATTGAGCGTAGCAAATCCGGTGATGGCCACGCCCATCGGGATGCGTGACGGCGAAAAGGCAAAGCGGTTTTCGGCCAGCATCCCTAGCCATGTTCTCAGCCGCATGCCGTGCCAGAAGCGGGGCGACAGCAACGAGTAGCGATGAAAATCGCTGCTGGACTTCGCACTTTTGGATTTCGAATCTGCCGAGGAGCTCATAGTTGCGACATCGTCTGGCGGCTGGGGCGTAGAATCACATCTGGCAAGCAGGCAGATTTACAACTGGCCGACGGGCCGCAGTCCTTTGCCTCGCCGGTCAGTGTGCGAATCGCCCAGGTCCTGCCGGGCCTCTTCGGCCAGCGCGGTAAGCTTCTCGACGACTTGGGGATGCTGTTCGGCAACGTCGTTCGTCTCGCCGACGTCGGCATCCAAGTCGTAAAGCGCCAACCCGGTGCGCTGCTGGGTATAACCGCCAGGCTGACCATCGCTACCTGGCTCGCCGGTGAGGCTGCGATAGGCGTGCGGAAAGTGCAACTTCCACTTGCCCTGACGGACGGCATCCAGGCCGCGGTTCCAATAGTAGTAAAACTCGCGGTACGGCGACTCGGCCCCCGTTTCGCCGGACATCAACGGCCAGATATCATGCCCGTCGATTTTGCGGTCGCTGGGAACTTCCACGCCGGCCAGTCGGGCGAAGGTCGGCAACAGGTCCATGGTGGTGGTTAGCTCGTTGCAAACGGTGCCAGCGGGGATTTTACCCGGCCAACGCATCAGGCACGCCTCGCGCTGGCCGCCTTCCCAGGTCGTCCCTTTGCCTTCGCGCAGCGGTCCAGCGGAACCGGCGTGATTGCCGTAGGAGAGCCAAGGGCCGTTGTCGGACGTGAACACTACCACCGTGTGCTCGTCGACTCCGGTACGCTCCAGCGTTGCCAGAATCTGGCCAACGCTCCAGTCGATCTCCATGATCACATCGCCGTACAGCCCCTGCTCGCTTTTGCCGCGAAACTTCTCGGACACATACAGCGGAACGTGCGGCATGCTGTGCGGTACGTACAGGAAGAACGGCTGCTCGCGGTTGTCTTCAATGAACTGCACCGCCCGCTCGGTGTACCACGTGGTGAGCTGGGTCTGGTCCGGGTTGTACTCGATAGTTTCCTCGCCTTCGATCAGCGGCAGATCGGGAAACGACCGGTTCGTGGGATGATGAGGCCACATATCGTTCGAGTACGGCAGGCCGAAGTAGCGATCGAAGCCGTGCCGCGTGGGCAGGAACTTCTTGCGGTGGCCGAGGTGCCACTTGCCGAAGATGGCCGTAGCGTAGTCGCGCTCTTTGAGCAACTCCGGGATGAGTAGCTCGTTATCGTGGATCCCGGTGGTCGCATTCGGGCCGGGTGCTCCGAGGATGCCCACCCGCTGCGGGTAGCAGCCGGTCAGCAGGGCGGCACGTGACGCTCCGCAAACGGCCGCCGCCACGTGGAAGTCGGTGAACTTCATTCCCTCAGCGGCCATGCGGTCGAGATTCGGAGTTTCGAAGCCTTCCGCGCCGAAGCAGCCGACGTCGCCGTAGCCCTGGTCGTCGGTGAAGATGACCACGAAGTTCGGAGGGCGTTGCTCCGATTGTGCGTGAGCGGAAGCCGCCCAGGTCGCGGCGACAACCGCCGCAAGGAACCCCATCCCCACTGCAACACGGCAAGCGGCGAATGATCTGAAACGTTGCTGAATAGAGCGTGAGTACATCGCGTCAGGAGCCCCTTCGGGAGAATGAATCGCGGTGTGAAGCGCCTGCGTCAATCGAAGGCGTGACGTTGACTAGTATGACCGCCGCGCTTACTACGGTCAATTTTGCAGCATTGACGGAATCGGGGCGAGTTTGGCGCCGGTCGCAGCAGCCCCCTTGAAGCACTACGAGGATCGCCTCAGCAGTCCCACGCCCAATACAAAGAGGGCCAGGGCGAGCAGAACTGCGCCTACGTAAGCGAGATAGACAAGCCAGCTCGGCTGCGTGGCCGTGGGTGACAACATCGATAAGAAGAAGGCGACTGGGAGTAGGATGGCCGCAATCGGTGCGCCAAGTCGAACGAGCCATTTCCAGCCGGCTGACAGTGCTGCGTCGTCAACGTAGCGAAGGACGACGAGCGAGAGCAACAGAAAGACACCGGCGTGGGCGTGTCCCGCTCTCCAGAAATCCTGACGGAGCGGATTGGCAGCATACTGATGGTCAAACACCAAGAGAGAAAGCAGACCCACACCCCCGATGATGACGGTCGGATAGGTGATCAGCAGGATGCCAGCGATAACGCGGCTTTCCTTCTCCATGCGACGATCTCCCGTTGCAGTTGTGCGGTGTCGTGGCAAACCGATTGCGCGAGTTCATCACCACAAGTCGGATACTTACAATCTGCGAGCGACTGCCGCCTGCGGGAGAATAGCGATGTCTGTCCGGCCGCTGGGCCGCCTGTTAGCGGCGCTTTTGCTTGCGATTGCCGGAGGACTTTGTACGTCGACCAGCGCCGTTGGCGCCGTCACCCGTGCTAATCGCGGCTCGCTTGCCCGGCTCGGCCGGCTTTTGTTCGGCGGACTTGTTCGGGTTGGCCTTCGGCAGCAATCGGCGTTCGGTAACGCTCCAGATCGTCGAGGCGATAAAGTATAAGCACAACCCGCTGGCGACCTTGTAAAAGAGGATGCCCATGAAGATGAACATGAACTGCATGATCTTTTGCTGCAGCGCCGCCTGCTCGTCGGCCGGCGGCGGCATGAACATTTTCGACTGGACGACGAACAGCGCCACCGTGATCACCGGCAGAAGATTAAAGTAGGGCCCCAGGCCGAAGATTCCCACTCCGTCGGTGATGAACCGCGGCATAATGCCCGACCAGTTCCAGAGCATGTCCGGAGCCGCCAGATCCGAGCACCAGCGAATTGCTTCGGTGAAAAGCGGCGCCTGGCGCAGTTCCACGTCGACCATCAGCCCCCGATAAAGACCGATGAAGATCGGCAACTGGATGAAAGCCAGTAGGCAGCCGCCCAGCGGATTGTAGTTGTGCTTCTTGAAGAGATCCTGCTGCGCCTTGGTGCGCTTCTCCACATCGCTTTTATACTTTTCGGCGATCCGCTTGATTTCCGGTTGCAGCTCTTGCATCTTCTGCATGTTGAGAGCCTGCTTGCGGCTGAGCGGGAACATGCAGCCGCGGACCAGCACCGTGAGCATTACAATGGCGATACCGTAGTTGCCGACCACCGCATAGAACGAGTGCAGCAGCCACAGCATGCCGCGGGCGACCAAGCCGAACCAGCCGTAATAGACCAGCTCGTTCAGCGAGTAGACTTCGCCCTCGCCTACCTGTTTGTAGGCGGCCAACAGTTCGGGCTTTTTCGGTCCGGCGAAGACTGTGTAGGTGTGGCTGAATTGGCCTTGCGGTTCGAGTTCGAGCGGCTTGCTGACCAGCCGACAAGTGACGTTGGCCAGCGACGTCATTTCCTTCTCGCCTAGTTCCGGCGCCACCTCGATGGCGCGGCTCTCGGCCAGCCAGACCGCATCGAGCTGTTGCTTCTGAGGCAATAGCATCGCCGAAACGTACTGGGCGTCGACGCCGATATACATCAGCGACTGATCCTGGCCGAGTGCCTCGACGTCGTCGCCGGCAACGTCATCGGCGGGAATCAACTCCGGCGAAGCCCCGCGATACTGCACGGCGACGTCCCGCAGGCCCACCGCTCCCCATTGGCGGCCGATCTTGCCGGCATACCACCAGCCCTCGATTGGCAATCCTGTAGGTCCGTCCAGCCGGTAGGCAACCAAGCCGGGATCTTCAGCCAGGTTACGAACCGCCACCGTCAACTCCAGGTGGTAAGCAGGAGCCACCCCGTTGTCTGCCTCGGCCTCAGGCACCTTGGCCAGGGCATAGCGCTTGAGCACTTCAAGATTGAACTGCGGCAGTGTACGGCGGAAGAGGACGTGGTCCTCGTCGGCCTCGACTACCTCCCAATTGGCCGTGTAAAGGTCGAGATCCGGCAGTTCCTCGTCGTCGGGATCCAAACGGTCGGTGCCGACTTGCGCGAGCGTCATCCGGAAGGACGGAACCGGCTGGTAGCCTGGCGGAATGCGGCCGCCGCGCATCTCGACGTTTTCCGCCTCGGGCCGCATTACCTCGAGCGGACGCCGGGTGAGCGTGACGGTCTTGGGCGGAAGCTCCTGCCCGTCGCGAGCTACGACGATCGATAGCTGATCCCCGGGCTCCGAGTCGGCGAGCCGCTTCTCGAATTCGGCCACGGTGAGGACTGTCTCGTCGCCGATTCGCTCGATGATGTCACCCGGCTCGATGCCGGACTGGGCGGCGGGCGTCCCCTGGCCGACCACCCGAACCAGAACGCCGCCCTCGGGTACGTCGATCGGCTCCAAATGGCCGAGGTAGCCGGTGCGATCGTGTCGGTCACGGTATTGACGGCTGGCCAACTCCAGGCGCTCGACCGTCGCTCCGCCACTGTTAAGCGTTATCAGCATCCGGTAGCGACTTGCCAGATCAACCGAGCCGAGCGTGAGCCAACGCTGCGGGAATGCTTCCGCTTGTTGGGCGTCGTCGGCGGCCTGTGCCTGCTCGTCGGGCTGGTCGGCGTCGACGTCGGCCTCACCGCCTTCCTCCAAAGACAAAGTCTCATCCTGCGCATCGGCCGCGTCGGCGTCCTCTGGAGGAACGTCGCCATCGGCTGCGTCGCCATCGACGGGCGCGAGTGCCTCGGGGCCATCGGCCTGCTGTTCCGCCGGGGGAGGTGGCGGGAAAAACCAGCTCATGATCAGCGCATTGCCGATCAGTACGGCGAAGGCCAACGCCAGAAAAAGGAGAAACCGCTTATCCATTCGGGAAACAGGCCCTTGTGCGGCACGGCGATTGAGGAACCTCGGACGGTCCTACCGGCCGTGATAGAAAATGAAATGCTCGTATCTCTGCAAGGCCTGCGACGCGACAATCACAAATCGCGTGCTACCGCGATGCACTCAAAACGCACGCCGGCCGGCTCGGCACGATGCCGCCCACGATGGTGCCGGCTCGCCCTCTAACCACTATGTATTCTCTCGCGGCGGGTCGATCTTGCAATGGCAACCGCCGCCATCGCGGAACCCGCCGAATCACGGCCGGGCTTCCCGCATCGTGGCAACGGCCGACAGTTTGTGGAGCTTTCCCGGCGCGATGGGGCCGAAATCGCGACCGCTAGCGGCCTTCCCGCAGACGGTCGCCGAGGAAATTGTCCAGTTCCGGAGTGGCATATATCTTTTCGATCGTCTTCTCAAACGGGTAGGGCACCCGGCGGAAATGGATGGCGTCGTCCTCCTGAACTACGTAGCACGCCCGATTGTCGCCATCGCGGGGCTGGCCGACCGAGCCCACGTTTATCATCACCTTTTCCTCGCCCACTTGAAACTCATAGCTGACCTCATCGGGGCTGCGATAGTTCATACCTTGGGTAAAGACGCCCGGCACATGCGTGTGCCCCTGAAAGCAACACCGTTCGATCAGGCTGAAGATCTTTTCCATCTTCCGCGGGTTATAGATATCCTCGGGAAAGACGTACTCGTTGAGCGGATTGCGGGCAGAGCCGTGGACATAGATGTACCCGTCACGGCGGATCGTTCGGGGCAGTTCGCCGAGAAAGTCCCAGCGCCGGGCGTTCTCCTCGGGACTGCCGCGGGGACTCTCCAATTGATCCCGCGTCCAGAAGATCGCCCGCTCGGCGCCGCTGTTGAATCCCTCCGGGTCGAACAGCGCCCCCTGGTCGTGGTTGCCAAGAATGCAGGCGTCGCAGCGCATCACCAGGTCGAGGCACTCGCGCGGATTGGGCCCATACCCGATGATGTCGCCCAGGCAAAACGTCTCCTGCACGTCTTGTCCTCGAATGTCCTCCAGCACTGCCTGTAGCGCTTCCAGGTTGCCGTGGATATCGCTGATGAGTGCCCGTTTCAAAGCTCGACTCGCTCTTCCGGATTGGAGAGGGTTCGTTTCACAGCGCGGCAACGATGAGAGCGACAGTGGCGGGAATGCGCAATGTGTGGCATTTTTGGAGCGCCTAAACTGGCAGTTTACGTCTCCTATTTCAGAGGGTCAAGACGAACGGCGACTTGTCACCGGCGGCCGGGACTGCAAAGCTACAGTAGCTCTTGCAGTCGCCACCTTCGACGGGGCGTAGGTGAAGGCGACTCGGTCGCCGATCGGTCTGCTGGTCACCCAGGTGCCGGCGAGGCGGCATACTGAAGCGTGTTGGACTCAGCTCTTGGTGAGGTACTCCCCCAAATGCACTACCGGAACGTCTGCGTCGAGTCGGTTGGCTATACGCTGCCGGAGGAAGTGGTCACATCGTCCGACATCGAGCGGCGACTGGCCCCGCTGTACGAGCGGCTACGGCTTCCCGAGGGCCGGCTGGAGCTGATGACCGGCATCCGCCAGCGGCGATTCTGGCCGCCGGGCACGCTTCCCAGCAAAATAAGCACCGCCAGCGGCCAGCGTGCCTTTGAAGCGGCCGGTATCGACCGCCGGCACATTGGCGCCCTGGTACACGGCTCGGTCTGCCGCGACCATCTGGAGCCGGCCACCGCCAGTGCCGTGCACCATCACCTGAGCCTGCCGGCGGAGTGCATGGTGTACGACGTCTCCAACGCCTGCCTGGGCATCCTTAACGGGATGGTGCAGGTGGCGAACATGATCGAGCTGGGGCAGATTCGCGCCGGGCTGGTCGTCGGCACCGAGGGGAGTCGGCAATTGGTCGAGACAACAATTGAGACCCTCAACCGCGACACGTCGCTTACCCGAGAACAGATCAAGCTCTCGGTGGCGTCGCTCACCATCGGATCGGCCAGCGCGGCGATTTTGTTGTGCGATCGGGAGTTGAGCCGCTCCGGCAATCGACTCCTCTGTGCCACCGCTCGGGCGAATACAGCCTTCCATCGGTTGTGTCACAGCGGAGCGGACGAATCGGTCGCCGACGGCATGCGGCCCTTGATGCTAACCGACAGCGAACAGTTGATGCGCGAAGGCATCGCAACCGGTGCTGAAACCTTCGCAACCTTCCTCGCCGAATCCGGCTGGGGAGTGGAGCAGATTCACAAGTCGTTTTGCCACCAGGTTGGCCTGTCGCACCGCCGCTTGATGCTCGAAGCACTGGCGCTCGACCCGACGATCGACTACACGACCGTCGAGACGCTCGGCAACACCGGGTCGGCTGCCTTGCCGGTGACACTTGCCCTGGGCATGCAGGACGGTCACCTGGAGCGCGGCGACCACGTGGCGCTGCTGGGCATCGGCTCGGGCATCCACTCGCTGATGCTGGCGGTCGAGTGGCAACAGAGCCTCGTCCTCGGCTATCCTGCCCGGCCGGCACGTCGTCCCGCCGCCGTTGCCGGCTGAACGGCTGCCGCATCGCTCACTGAGGCACTTCGATCAGGTACAGGTCAAAGCGCCCCTCGCGCTCCGAGACGATTACCAGATGCTGACCATCGGGATGCCAGGCGGGAAAGTCGTCACGCTCGGGATGATTGGTCAGGCGCCGCGGATTGCTGCCGTCCGCCTGCATCAAGTAGACCTCATAATTCCCGTCGCGATTGCTGGTAAAGGCGATCCGCTCACTGTCCGGCGAACAGGCCGGGTGCATGTCGACGCCGGGACTCTCCGTGAGCCGGCGCTGGTTCTCTCCATCGGCATTCATCACGTAGATCTCGAAGTCGTTGTCGCGACGCGACGAGAAGACAATCCGCTCGCCATCCGGTGAGAAGCGCGGCCACAGGTCGCTATAGGGGGCATCCGCTTCGCTCAACTGCACGAGCGATTCATCGCCGCCAGCCTTCACCAGGTCGTACTTGTAGAGGTACGCCGCCCCGCCGGTGAAAACGATCTGCTTGCCGTCCGGCGAGAGGCTGGGCCAGTTCACCCAATCGGCGACTTTGCCGCGCGGTACCAAGATGTCCCGCGATTGCGACACGTCTCGGACGACAATCCTGGAGCTCAAACCGTCCACGGTGTTGTAGGCGTACTTCGACCCGTCCGAAGAGACGGACGGCTCGCGGTCGGAAAGATCCTCGCGCTGGTGTACGTACTCGGTGGCTCCGTCGGCAAGGTTTTGCCGCACCAGCCGCATGCGGCCGGTCGGGGCTTCGACCGTATAGACGATCTGTTCGCCACCCGGCCAGTAGACCGGGTCGGGCTTGAGCAATCCGTCGCTGGTTAGCTGCCGAGGCTCGCCTGCGGAGGTCGACTGCTCGGCCGCTACTCCGATCGCGGCGCCCATCGCGATCAGGACGACTGTGTTCATAACCGAATTGGCACGATGTGGGATCGGCCGCCGCTTATAATAACTCATGGATAACCCGACCTCCGTCCAGTACCCGCATTTCGGCTCGGGCTTGAGCCGAGACGCCCGCCAGTTCGGCGATCGTGGTTCCGACCATCACAGGCGTGATCGGGCTGGTGATCGGCTCGCCGCCGACCTTGTCCGTCTCGCCGACGATGCGACCCCCGACCACACCGGCTCCGGCCCATAGCGTCGAGCAGGTGGGCCAGTGATCGCGGCCTCCGGTGTTGTTGATCTTCGGCGTGCGTCCCATCTCGCCGGTCGCCACGACTAGTGTGCTGTCGAGCAGGCCGCGCTCGGCCAGATCGTCCAGCAGGGCGCTGAACGCCCGATCGAACACCGGACCGTGATAATTGATCAGTTGTCCGAAACCATTGCGATGCGTGTCCCAGCCCATGTTCGAGCCTTCTTCCAATCCGTCGACGCCCAGGCTCCAGTTGACCTGAATGTAGGGCACGCGGGCCTCGACCAGTCGCCGAGCCAGCAGCATGCTCTGGCCGAAGCTGGTGCGGCCATATGCCCCGCGCAGGCGTTCTCTTTCGCGCGATAGATCGAAGGCGGCCCGGCCCTCGCTACTGGAGAGAAGCGTGAAGGCGTCCTGCACGCGCTCGTCCCACTGCTCGATCGGCGCGCTGTCGGCGGTGCGCCGCAGCCGGTCTAGCTCACCGGCAAGTTGCCGCCGGTCGGATAGCCGGTCGATCGACAGCCCGTCCAACAGTCGCAAACTCGTCAAGTCGGTGTCGCCGGTGGAGGCGCATTGAACGATGAAAGGATCGTAGGCCGCACCGAAGCTACCGCCGCCAAAACCCGGCACGCTGGTGCACTTAAAGCCGTGGCTGAGCGTCGTCCGAGGTGCGACAGAGATAAACGCCGGTAAGCCAGGCGCCGTGCGACGGCGTGCGACAATTGAGCCGAAGTTCGGCGCCACCTGTCCGCCGCTGCGGCCGCCGGTGAGCGGTACCATGTCGTGATTGGCGGCCAGCCGCGTCGAGCGGACCACGGCGAAGCTATCGCTGCGTTCGGCGAGCCGGGGAACGATCTCGGTGAAGTGAATGCCCGGCGTGCGGGTGGCCAATGTCCGGAACGGCCCGCGGTACTGATCGGGGGCGTCTGGCTTGGGATCGAAAGTGTCCAGATGACTCGGACCGCCCCACAGCCAGACCATGATGACGGATCGTGCGGGAGGGCTGCCCTCGGCTGCCGCGTGCGAACGCGGTAGTCGCAACGTCCAGGGGGCGACGGCCGCGGCGGCAACGAAGGCCCGTCGCGTGATTCCGCGGCACGATTGCGAGCGATAACCGCCGACTTCGAGCATCACGCACCCCCTCGTTCGCAGGCAGGCCGGGCAGGCAGGAGTCGTCGTCGACTCGAAGACTCGAAGGCGGAATAGGAGGGAAAACGTCGTGGCTGCTGTGCCACGCCCACCTGTCGAGACCGCCGGTGATTCTAATTCAATTACGGATCTCTTGTCACGTTCAGCCCCCAATCACGGCATTATCGCGGTCAATGCGGCTACCGGTCGGCCCATTCCCACCGCAGCCGGAGCGTGCGGAAATTGACCAGTGCGGGGCGAATCGCGCAATTCCCTTGCCTTTTGGGGGCAAGATCACCGCGGAAAGTACCCGACATTTCGGTTAGGCGACTATAATCGGGACAGGTATGGCTCGATCCAAACGCAACCGGGGCTCCCAACGCCGTTCTGCTCCGCAGCGCAGCGAGGGTCAGGCCGCGCCTTCGCATGTGCCGGCAGCCTCGTCGGAAGGAGCGACACCACCCACATCGCGCTCGGTCCCTGTGAGCACTTCCCGCACAGCGGACGACGGCCAGCAGCCCTCGTCGCCGGCTCCGACGATCCGCCTGGTGCCCGGCGAGAAGCTGGGCGACTTCGAGCTCGTCCGACCGCTGGCCGCCGGCAATAAAGCTCGAATCTTCGTCGCCCGCGATCTATTCCTGGGCCGCCTCGCCGCGCTGAAGGTAATTCCCGCAGCAGTCGGTCAATCGGCGACCGCAGTCAGCCTCGATCATCTGCACATCCTGCCCGTATATCGAGAGCAGTCCTTCGCCGGCATGACCCTGCGGGCGATGCCGTTTGTGCAGGGCTGCACGCTGGACCAATTGGTAAAACACCGCCTCTCGATCGACCCCAAGCGGTGGCGCGGCCGCGATCTGCTGGTATGGATCAGAAACCAGATCCGCCAGCCCGAACGCGAGGATGCAGCCGGCCGATCCGCTGCGGGCGATTCGGAAGCGGGCTCCGGTGAACCGGCGGGGCGTGCGGCGGCCGATGACGAGGCGGAACTGGTGGCCCACAGTGATACACTTCAGGCATCGTTGCTGGTCGGGCAGCGATTCGTCCCGTGCATGTGCCGACTGTTCCGAGGCGTGGTCCGGGCCGCCGCCCATGCACACCGGCAGGGTACCGTTCACCATCGCATCCGGCCGTCGAACGTCCTGGTGGATGCCAATGGCCAGACTTTGTTGATGGACTTTCGCCCAGCCTGGCAGGGGAGCGCCGCCGGCGAAACATCGCTCGACGATCTGAGGTACCTCGCGCCTGAACAGCTTGCCGCCGTAACCGAGGATCTCCGCGCCGCCGTACCATCAGTGGATTTTCGCTGCGACATCTTTTCGTTGGGCGTCGTGCTTTACGAAATGCTCACCGGTCGTCATCCCTGGACTCAGACCGCCGAGGGAGAGACTGCATCGCAACGGGCGGCGCAGCTTTTGGCCGCGCGATGGCAGTCAGTGCCTTCGCTTCCCGACGATATTCCCGGCGTCGACCAGGTGCTGCGGAACATCGTCGCCAAGTGTGTTGCTCCCTGGCCGGACGATCGCTATGCCTCGGCCGACGCGCTGGTGGACGACCTGGACCGCTGGCTGAGCGGTCGCGCACCGGCGCATGTGCCCGATGGCGATCTGGCCGAACGCGGCCTGCGGCGGCTGCGACGCAATCCTGGACTCGCCAGCGCGATTGCAGTCGCGCTGTTGATCGTAGTTTTGGCCGTGGGAGTCGGCTGGTGGCGCGAGGCGGCTCGACTGGAAGCCGCCCGGGCCAAGCTCGATAGCGCCAAGATCGAACTGGACATGGGACGCAGCGTCGCGGCGGCGCGCGATTTGCGCGACGCCCGCGAACTGATCGCCCAGCGCCGTTTCTTGATGCCGGCCGCCGCAATAGCCGGCGGGCGGGAGCGGTTGGACCGGCGTCACGAAGAGTTGCTGGAGCGCCTGGCCCGGGTGACGGTCAATGAATTTCAGCAGCGCGCTCATTTCGACCGGGCGCGCGTCTTTGCCGGTGCCCGGGAAAGCGACCGTCAGCCGTTCGACCCGCTGTCCGTATACGGCTGGGAGAAAGTGCTGCCGTTGGCGATGCTGAGCGAAGTGCACGGAGAGCAAATCCAGCAATGCGTCACGGAAATGCTGGTAGTGCGGGCGATGGAGGCGGTCCGTGGCGAGGACGGCCGCACGGCAGAGGATGCCGGCGGTGTCAATTCGGCACTGCAGGCAAATGTGGAACCGCTGCTCAGCCGAGTACCGACTCCGTATGAAACCCTGGTGCCGGTGAAGGCGCTTCGAGATCAATGGACCTCCGCCGAAGGCGAATATATGCCTACGGAGAAGATCGCCCAATGGTCTCGCGATTCCTTCAGCCGCTATCTAACCGGTCTGATCGCGATGTATCGCGGCGAGCACAAGGCGGCGATCGAGTTGCTCGCAGATTCGCGCGAGAGTAGCGCCGAAACGGAACGGCGATCGTGGGCGCACTTCCTAACCGCCAAGTGCTATCTACAACTCGGGCAGACGGAAGAGGCAATCGCCGACTTCGGCATCAGCGCAGGTCTGCGCGATGCTCCGTGGCCGCACGTACAGCTCGCGGAGATCTTCGCCCAGCGCGGCAATGAACAGGCGGCACTCGCTCACTGGGAAGCGGCTGTGGAGATCGCGCCGCAGTTTCCGATGCTTCATCAACAGCGGGGAGCGGCGCTGTTGGAGTTGGGACATCCACACCTGGCGGTCACCTCGCTTCAGCGGGCGTTGGACTTGGGCCTGTCGACGGCAGAGTTGCATGTGCTTCATGCCAAAGCACTACTTGCCGATGGCGAAGAAGAGAAAGCCCGTAAGTCATTGGAGACGGCGCTCAAGCTTGACCCGGACTTTCAAGCAGCGCGGGAGCAGCTCGAACGGCTGGGCGAATCCGACTGATCGGCGACCATACCGATTAGCTGTTCGAATCGACCGGTAAAAACGCGTCTCGCGTGGCGGCGGCCGGCAGCTTCTAGTCTCGCTTCCTGCGACTCGGCGCCGCGAGTTTTTTATCTTCGCCGCGGCTTCCCTCTCGCAATGCGCGGCCGGCGTGTTACGATAGTCGCCAAATGCGAGCCCCCCTCGCGTCGATCCGAGTTGGATGCTGGAGACCTCTGAGCCGATGGGTTCCCTCAGGCTGTCGAGTGTCGATGTCGCGATGGTGCTGGCGTACTTGCTCGGCATCCTGGCCTTGGGCATGTGGCTCAGCCGCGGCATCAAGACCGGCCGGGATTTGTTTCTGGCCGGCAAATCGCTCCCTTGGTGGGCCGTCGGCGCGTCGCTGGTCGTCTCCGACATCGGCGCAAAGGACATGGTCGGCCTGGCGGACGACGGTTACCGCTATGGCCTGGTGATGACCAACTTCGATTTCATCGGATGCATCTTTCCGGTGCTGATCGCGGCGTTTCTGTTCATGCCCTATCTGTGGCTAGCCGGCGTATACACCATTCCGGAGTACCTGGGCCGGCGGTACAACCAAGCGGTGCGTACGCTGTTCGCCATCATCTGGGGCGTGTTCATGACCGGCATGCTGGCCGTGATCTACGTCAGCGCCGCCAATGTGTTCGAGCATCTGCTGGGTTGGGAATTCTGGTTCTCCGTGCTGGTGACCGCCGTGATCGTCGGCCTCTATACGACGATGGGTGGGCTCAAAGCCGTCGTCTTTACCGACCTGGTTTCGTGCATCGTCCTGATCGTCGGCGCGTCGCTGGTGTGCATCTTCGGGCTGGTTGAGGTTGGCGGCTGGTCGGGCCTGCAAGCCCGGATCGCCGAGATTCCCGGCACGGAAAACCACTTCGAACTGTTGCTGCCGGCCGACAGCGATACGCCGTACCCTTGGCCGGCCGTGCTGCTGGGGCTTGGCTTTGTCCTCGGCCCGGCGTACTGGATCGGCAACCAGGCGATCGTGCAGCGGACCTTTGGCACGCGGAGCCAGAACGAAGCCCGAGCCTCGTATGTACTTTGCGCGGCGATCAAGCTCGTGTTTCCCTTGCTGCTGGTCATCCCCGGACTGATCGGTCTTGCGGCGTTTCACGACCGGATCGGGCCGGCCGATGGGCCCGGCTGGGAGGGCGGACAGGTGCTGCCGACCGTGCTGCAGCTATTGCCTCCGGGAGTGTTGGGGATTGTGGTCGGAGCGTTTCTCGCTGGAGTGATGTCGAATCTCGATTCGTATGTCAATTCGGCCGCCACGCTCTGCGTGACTGACTTGTATCAGCCTCTCATTCGACCCCAAGCGAGCGACCGCGAAAGTCTTTTCGTAGGACGTGGGTTGATCGTGCTGTTTCTGGCCGGCGGCGCCGCGATGTCGTATCGGGTTTACGAGAGCTTCGATTCCGTGTACGAGGCGTTTCAAACCTTTATGAGCATCTTCCAGGGTGCGCTGCTTGCGCTTTTGCTATTGGGGATGCTCAGCAGCCGTACGACACAGTGGGGCGGGCTGGCCGGCATGGTGTGCGGTGTCGGTTCGGCTGTCGTGATGCACCTTTGGCATCGCATGGACTTTCTGCCGGCGAGTTGGCAGATCGACGCGGGGATCTCCTTTCTGTGGGTGGCCTGGTGGTCGTTCGTGGCGGCAGTGGCCGGCACCGTGGCCGTCAGTCTGGTGACGCGGCCGTTTGACAAGGAGCGCTTGCGCGGCCTGGTCTATTGGCTGCCGGCCGAGGAGGCGGACGCATGACCGTCTACTCGCTTCTCGCATCGCTTACCGGTCTTGCCGGACAGGGCAAGTGGTTCTTCGCTGGCGTGTTTGCGCTCTTGATCGTGTGGCTGCTTTTGGTGCCGCGAGAGCGGATCGGCCAAGCCCAGCGCGTTCCGCCCTGGTGGCGCAACGTCCGCGTCTGGGCGGTGCTGATCGCGGCGACGCAAATGATCGTCTACCTAGTCTGGGGCTGAAGTTGCTCCTCCTCTCCCGCCGGGCAGAGCGCGCACGCCGATCGGAGTGCAGGGCCTTTCCCGCCATCCCGAGTGTCCAGTTGGACAGGGATTCTGCGGCGCCTCATGATTGTCCGATTGGACGCCGGTTACTCTGCGGACGCTACTGAAACCGCAGCGTGCCGAACTTCTTGTACTCGTGGAAGCTCGAGCCGACGCGGGCCCAGTCCCAGCCGGTTTGCTGGGCGCCGTCGTAGTCGACGCGGTAGAAGTTCGCCCGCCACTGCGTGCCCGGCTTCGGCGGCACGTTCTGCAGCGGTTGCAGCAGCACGTACGGCACGAAGACTTCGGCAGCCCAGCCCTCGATCCGGGCACCGGAGCGTTTCTCGCCGCCGCGAACGCTGGTCCCCTTGCGGGTCTTGCGCTCGTTTTCGTAGTGCCACGGCCGCCAGCCGAGAAACTCGCCGTCGAAGTTTGGAATCAAGATCGGCAATTCATAGCCCAATGGCGAGATCTCGTACTCGAAGTACACCGGGTGGCGCGCGTCCGGCCAGAGGAAGAACTCGAACACGTCCTCGTGCCATAGGTCGGCGAAGTCCTCTTCCATGGTCGCGGTGACCCGCCGGTCGGTGGCGTCCATCAGGACGTACAGTCCGGTTTCGGAGTACAGCATCTTGACGCGGGCTTCGTACGGATGGCCGTCATCAGTCCGCTTGCTGAGCGGCGTCCAGTCGACCTTGCTCCAGGCTTCAGCACTGCCGTCGCCGGTGACTTCGAAGTCCTCGCACGGCAGCACGTTCAACACCGGCTGCGCCAGCTCGGCGGTTTGCTCCTGTTGAGGCGCTGCTGCCGCGCTGCTGTCACTTGCCTGGCCCGCAGCGGCCATGTCGCCCGCATCCTCCTGATGCAAGAGCACGCGTAGTGCATTGGTGCGATAGATCTTCTCCAGCACGTCGTCCGGCAGGAACAGGCCATAGATCATCCAAAACCCCTGACGATGATGGCTGGCGACCGGGTCAAAGTACTCATCGTCCGTCTCCAGAAAGCGGTAATAGATGCGAAAGGCTTCTCGTCGCGGCGTCGTGTCGGTACCGAACATGATCCGGTCCTGGTACTTGAGGAAGAACCGCCTCGCGGTGTAGGGCTGGCGACCTAGTTCCGAGATGCGGGCGTCCAGGTCGACGATCATGTTCGGGTGGGCATCGAGCCAGCGGCCGACGGTGGCGAGGTCCTCCGGGTTGTTGCCGAAGTGGGCGCAAATGAACGAGGTGTCCGGGTGCTTGGCGATGGTGCGGTTCCGCGCGGCGAGCAGCTCGTCGCGCTCCGGGAAGCGGTCGCCGTAGAAGAGCCAATTGGGGTGCTCATTCAGCTCATGCCACCGTTCGTTGTAGCGGTCTAGCGGCGTGAAAAAAGCGGCCGGGTCGGACGTATGGATCATCACCGGCCGGTCGTGTTTCGCGCACATTTCCCAGATGGGGTCGAGCTTGGGATCATCGACCGGCATCAGCCGACCGTCGCGGTAGCGGATGGTCAGCCCGAGCGACTTGTGCAGCTTCAGACCTTTGGCGCCGGCGCGGAAGCTCTCCTCCAGCCGCTCGGCCTCGCGCTGGCTCCAACCGTCGTCATCAATTCCGTCGAAGTTGAGCAGCGCGAAGGTAAGGAACCGGCCGGGATGCCGCTGGTCGAGGGCCGCGAGCGTCTCTTGCAGCCGCGGTCCCCAGCCGCCGTCCAGGTTGACGACGGTCTCGACTCCGGCTGCGTTCATCTCCTCCAGGTAGCCGGCCACGCGCTCGGCGGTGAGGGTTTGGCGACCGCCGCCCAGGTGATTGTGCACATCGATCGCCGGAAACTTTGGCTTGTCCACCTCGGTCACCTTCGTGACCATCATCGATCGCGGCTCCCAGTCGCCGAGCTTCAGATCGCGGATGTCGCCGGTCGATTGTTGCTGGGCCTGGGCCGGTACGCTCGCTCCGTGGATCATCAAACTTACGGCGATCAAAAGCGACGCGCCTCGTGGTGTCATCGGTGTGGTCTCCCGGAGGTTGGATCAAGTGTGCCGCCGCAGTCGGCTGGTGGAAAGGCGCCGCGGCCGTTTGTCTTTTCAACCCCCGCTAGTGTAATCGGGCCGCACCTCGCGCGGCGAGGAAAAGTTTTCTGCCGTCCACGTCTCAGCTTCTCCGTGGCCGGCGGCTGCCTCGCCCAGCCGGATCGTTCTACCCGCACCGTTGCATTCGAATTGTGATGAGCCGATAATCGCAGTCCTCAGCCGCACCACGGCGTCGCGGCGGCTTTACTGGTGGCCGTCTCGCTCCACCTACTTCCCGGAGGTCTCCGCTCATGTTGCAAGCTACTCGATCGCGGCTGCTGATGATGTGCTGCATGGCGGTCATCGCTTCGGCGACCGCCAGTGTCCGGGCGCAAGACGAAAACCAGGGCGAGCTCGAGCGGCAGCGCGATGTCATTTACGGCCGCAAGTACGGCACGGCCCTAACGATGGACGTAATGAAGCCAGCCGAGCCACGCGGACTGGGCGTGATCTTCGTCGTTAGCGGCGGGTGGTACTCCGCGCACAACGCGATCAACCAAGGCTTTGCTCGCCCGCTGCTCGACCGTGGCTACACGGTCTTCGCGGTAGTGCACGGCAGCCAGCCGAAGTTCACCATCCCCGAGATCGTGGAGGACCTGCATCAGGCCGTGCGGTTCATTCGGTACAACGCCAAAGACTACGGCATTGATCCGGAACGAATCGGCATCTCCGGCCTGTCGGCCGGGGGACACCTTTCCTTGATGCAGGGGACCGCGGGCAAGCCACCGGCGGACGAACCGCGCAACGGCGATCCCGTCGCCGGCGTTTCCAGCCGCGTGCAGGCCGTGGCATGCTTCTTTCCGCCGACCGACTTTTTGAACTACGGCCGCGAAGGCAATGTCGCCCTGGGGCGCGGCGTGTTGCGAAACTTCCGCGCGCCGTTCGATTTCCACGAGTTCGACCGCCAAGCGAACACTTTCGTACCGGTCACCGACGACGCCCGACTGCTGGAGATCGGCAAGGAAATTTCCCCGATTTATCACGTTACGAGCGACGATCCGCCCACGCTGATCATTCACGGCGACGCCGACGAACTTGTACCGATTCAACAGGCCGAGCGGATCATCGAGCGGCTGGAGGAAGCCGGCGTGCCTAACAAGCTCGTTGTGAAGGACGGGGCAGGGCACGGCTGGCCGACCATTCAGGCAGACCTCGAACTGTGTGCCGACTGGTTCGATAAACACCTGGCGAACAAGACGTCGGACGAAGCGGAGGAAGAGGAAGAAGCGGCCGCCGCTGCACAGGGCAACTGAGCTGCCAACCGGCTGATCCATCTAGTTGCTGCCGATAGGAGGTGCAGTGATGCACGACTCAAAGCCGACCAGCGGTACGATCTCCCGACGGACATGGCTGGCCGCGAACACCGCCGGTGTGTCGGGAACGATGCTGATGAGCGGCCGCCGCGCGATCGCTTCCGATAACGGTCGCGCTGAGATTCTCGATACCCGCATTATCAGCCGGCAGCCGGAGAACTATCACGGCTGGCCTACCTTGGCGCGGCGCGGAAGCGGCGAGCTCGTGCTGGTCTGCTCGGGCGGACGCGAGGGACACATCTGCCCGTTCGGCCGCGTGGAGTTGATGCGGTCCGCCGACGGCGGCCAGAGCTGGAGTTGGCCGCGGGTGCTGTTTGATGGAGCGATCGACGACCGCGATGCCGGCATCCTGGAGACCACCGCCGGATCGCTACTGGTGACGACATTCACTTCGCTGGCATACGAGCCGCAGCTTACGGGCGCGATAAAACGAACCGCAGACGGTGAAGGCGGCTGGAAACCCGCGCGGCTCGCGCGGTGGCAGGCCGCCCACGAGCGGCTTTCGGACGAGCAGCGCCGCGCTGAGCTGGGCGTGTGGATGCTGCGCTCCACCGACGGCGGAGTGACTTGGTCGGCCCGTTACGACTCGCTGGTGAACAGCCCTCACGGCCCGATTCAGCTTACCGACGGTCGGCTGCTGTATGCCGGCAAGGAACTATGGCGCGAGCCCAACCGCGTGGGCGTGTGCCACTCCGAAGATGACGGCCAGAGCTGGAAATGGTTGGCCGACATACCGGTTCGCCAGGGCGACAATCACCGCGACTATCACGAGCTGCACGCGGTCGAAACTGCCGATGGTCGGATCATCGCGCACATCCGCAATCACAACGCCGCCAACAACCACGAGACCTTGCAGGCCGAGTCGGACGATGGCGGCCGCACGTGGTCAACGCCGCATTCGATCGGCGTATGGGGGCTGCCCTCGCACCTGCTGCGGCTGGCCGACAGACGGCTGCTGATGACCTACGGTCACCGCCGCGATCCGCTGGGGAACCAGGCCCGGGTCAGCGAGGACGGCGGCAAGTCGTGGTCCGAGCCGATCATTCTGTCGGGCGACGGGGCGTCGGGCGACTTGGGGTATCCCTCCACGGTGCAGTTGGACGACGGCACATTAGTGACGGTGTGGTACGAGCTGCCGCGCGGCGAGTCCCGTGCTGTTTTGCGTCAGGCGACGTGGCGGCTGACGAGTTAACCGCGACATACGCCCCACACGGGGAGAGGGCCGGGCAGAGGGGGTACTGACTCTCGTATCGCCACGCACAGACAGGAGTATCTGTGCCACCATTTGGCCTTTGTCCGTGCCACCACATTTACTCACCCCGCCTCCGGGCCGCTGGATGCCCAGAGCCAATCGATCCTCTCGTGACGTTCTGCTTCCGCCGCGTCAATCGCAAGTTGCATGCGCACCAGTTCCCGCCGCGGCGCGAGGCCGGCCGCCTGCACGACGCGAGCCGCCGCTGCATTCCCTTCCGGCAGGTCGACAAACACGGGCGTGCCTTCGTGCCGCGCCAGCGCACTTTGCAGCAGTGCCCAGCCGGCTTCCGCATCGGTCGCGATACACGGCCCGATCTGCGTGGCCAGTGCGCCGCCGCGCGAAAGCGCGTAGCCGCACAGACGGTCACCCTTCTCAGCCACCCACAGCGAGTGAGGCTGTTCGTCAAATAGCTCGCGCAGCAGCCGCTCTCGCGAGTAGCCCACCGCTTCGGCGTCGAGCCGAACGATAGCGGCCAGTTCATCGGCAGATCCGCTTCGGATCCAAGTCGAATCTGGATCAAGCGATGCCGACTGAGCGAGAGTACCTCCATACCGTCGTAGTGTGAATTGCGGCGCAAATCCCCTTCGCTCATAAAGCGGCTGCCCCAGTGGCGTGGCATCCAGACGGATTCGCAGGGCCCCTTGCTCGCGGAGCAAAAAGACGGCCCGATCCAACAGCGCCATTCCGGTCCCCTGCCGACGGTGCGAGTCGGAGACCAGCAACGTCGCGATCCAGCCGACCCGTTCCAACAGGCAGGTCGTGACGGTGCCGACGATGGTGCCGCCGGTTTCCGCCACGAAACAGCGACCGGGAGCGAGCCGCAGGAATCGCTGCCAGTCTTCGAGCGTCTGGTTCCAGCCGGCGTGGCGGCAAAGCTCAAGTCCGTGCGGGAGGTCGCCGGGTACCATATCGCGGAGGCGGATCATGCGTGCAGTCGCCGTGGCATTAGAAGTACGCGGCGAACGTCTCGCGCACCGCCTCGATGCCGCGCCGTAGGCAGAGCACGTCGCTGCCCATGGTGAGCATCCTGCAGCCGTACTCGACGGATTTGGCCGCGTACTGCGGATTTGGCACGACCGTGCCCCAGGTCTTGCCGTGCCGCTCGCAGGCCTGCTGTACTTGAGCGATGGCTTCCCAGAGCTTGGGACTGTCGAACTGGGCCACTATGCCCAGGGCCAGCGACAGATCGGCCGGCCCGACAAACAGCACGTCAACGCCGTCCAGCGAGGCGATCTCGTACGCGTCTTGCAGGGCGCCGAGCGTTTCGATCTGAATCGCGACCAACCCGTCGCGGTTGGCGTCGGCAGCGAACTGGGCAAGCGGCTTGATCGTGTACTGGGCGTCGAAGCCGCCGGAGTTCAATCCCCGCGTGCCGGCCGGACTGAACTTGGTCCAGGAGAGAAACTGCCGGGCGTGCTCGGCTGAATGGATTTGTGCGCCCATCACGCCGCCGGCGCCGGCCTCCAGGGCCTGCGTCACCTGCCAATAGCCGATCGGCGGCACCCGGACGAAGCAGTCGAAACCGTTCGCCCGGGCGCAGGTCGAGGCGAGCACGATGTCCTGCGTCGAGACGCCGCCATGTTCGTGGTCGAGCCAGAAGCCGTCGAAGCCGCCGACCATGCCGAACAGATCCACAACCACCGGATGCACCACGCGGCCCAGCGCGAACACCCGCAACAGATCACCGCGTGCCAGCCGTGTCTTGAACGATTCGGCCATCGGACTCACAGGTCCTTGAGATAGTGGACAATGGGGGAGCGGCCCGGCTGAGCTGTCACCAGTTCAGCTACGAGAGGGCAGGGCTGCCGCGCGGCATGCGGCTCCCAATGTACCGCCCGAGCGGCGGAATGCAACGCGGCGGTCAGAATGGCGTAACGCCCTGACCTGCCACATATCGTGCAAGGTACTGCCGGGACACGCCAGCAGTGGCACACGTCCACGGCGTTGCCGCTAGCGAGCGCTCGGCGAGACCGGCGTCGTCGGGTACGGAATCACGATCTGGTGATCGCCGGCCCAGACTGCGATCGGCCCTTCGCGGCTGATCTCGTACGGCTTGCCGGTAACCGGGTGAAGAGTGTATTCCGGCGGCTCGATGCCGGCGGCCAATGACAGCGCGATAGCGGCCGCCTCGCAGCGCCCGCGGTCTTCCGCCTGGCGCCGCATCCCCTCCTCGATGGCTGGCAGAAACAGCCGCGCGGCCGCCAGTGGGAAGTCTTCCTTGTCGCGCAGCTCGTGCAGCTCGCGGCGCAGTGCGGCGAAGGTCTCCAGCCGCCGGTAATATGGCCGCTCGCAACTGCCCAGCAGGCGATCCATCGCCTGAAGATAGTAACGCTCGTCTTCGTCGACGACGCGCTTGGCCGCGGCGGGAAAGTCTCGCAGGATGCCCTCGGCGCGGAATGCCTCGATTTCCTCGGGGGTGAGCAGCAGATGCACGCGCTCGGCGCGAATCACCTCGTAGGCGTGCAAGGTCATCGCCCGATCGCCCTGCCAGGCCAGCGCGTCGCCCGGCCAGTGGGCTAGTTGCCTTTCGACAATATCCAAAATCGCGACCAGCTCGCTGCGCGTCGTGGCTGCGTGCTGCGCGACGCGCTCCAGCACCCGCAGCGCTTCGGCGCGGATGTCGGCCGCGGCAAGGCGCGCCTCGACGTGCTTCTCCGCCGCAAGCAGTTGCGCCACGCGGAACATGGCCCGTAGCGGCACGACGGCATCGCTAACGCGGTCCGCGTCGAGCAGCTCCGCCACGCAAATCGCCTCCAGCCGTGCGCATGCAATGGCGCTGTCGACAAAGCGGGTTTCGGCGAAGAACCCGCGGCGATAATCGATCGGAAACCGCGAAGCCGGCCGGGCCAGCGCCTCTTCGAGCTGCCGAAGCTCATTGTCGAACCGCTGGCGGAGCCGGATCATCCGCTCCAGCACGAGCTTATTCACCTGGAACTCGTCGCGAGGGTAAATCCCGGCCAGATTGTCAGTCAGTTCTTCCAACACGGCCGGTGCGAAAAGGTCCGCGATCACGGCGGCGGCGTTGTCCTGCTGGGCGATCGGCACCGGCGGCTCGGCCAGTTGCCAGGGGGCGTCTCGCTTTTCCTCCACGCGGGCGATGGCCGCCAGCAGGTCGGCATCGCTGGATTGTTTCGCCTGGGGCAGCTCGGCCAGGCTCTCGATATACTCGGCATCAAACGCCTGCGGCCGCTCGCGGGAGCAGCCTCCGCCCCACGCCGCGGCGAGCGCCATCAGCCCCAGCATCGTCGCCACTCGGTCTCTCGCGGTATCGCGCACTTGGCCTTCCTCCATGACGTCGTGCCGCCGGCTTCGCGGCGTGCCGAATTCTGCTCGCGAGTGACTGGCAAACGGCGCGACCGATACTTCGCCCAGATGTAGCCGTAGCTGCCGGCGCATGCTACCCGCGCGGCGGAGGCGGCGGAAAGAGCAGTTCTCGCCCGTCGGGCGAAGCGTGGGAGAGGGAAGAGCGTGCCGGCCAGGGCAAGCCGGTTGGGGGAGCAACGGGTGCTACGCTGCTCTACTTTTGTACGGCGACTCGGGGCTTGCCCCGACCGACCGCATTGGATTTCGCTGCGGCGCCGTTGGTACGGAACTGGTCGATCGTGGTCAAATCGATCATCTCGGCCAATCCCGCCTCGGCGATCTCTCGACCGCTGACGTAGCGGCCCGGCGAAATCCAGCGGTTCATCATGTCGTGCGGAACGCCGAACAAATCGGCCAAGAGGTCGTCCATATCCTGCTCAAGCTGCCCGAAGTGCCGGGCCCATTCGGCGGCTTCGGCCAAACCCACATGCTCTTCGCTCTGCCATTTCATGGGATGGAACAAGAGCACGCTGAAGGGCGTGACCAGCCGGCGACGGCAGGCGGCAAACGGCCACAGCGTGGCCGAAGAGCATTCGCCGGTGACGACGCCCGTCGCCCGCAGGTCGCGGAGTTTGATCAGCGACATCAGCGAGATGGCGCAATAGGGGCTGCCGCCGGGGGAATCGATGTAGATGGTGCACTCGCCGCCCGGCTCGACCGAGAGAAGTCGTTCCGTAATGTCGGTTTCGTGATCGGTGAGGTCCCCGACCATCGCGATCTCGATCGGACCATCGCTCGATTGGCTGTCCATCGTCAATTCCTTGGAGAGTGTGGCAAGAGTTCCAGTGGTGCGTGGCGACGCGACAGGTGGAGACGGATCAGGTTGCGGCATTTCCATCGTACCTACAATATCGGACTCAGGCCAGAAAAGCATCGGGCAGGGGGTGGGGATTTTTGCGTTATAGCGGCGGTATGGGGATGTGGCTCCGGCGACGAGTGCTTCCAGCACGCCGGTGAGCATGCAAATTGCCTTGGACCTGATTTCGCTGGGCGCCCGACGTGACAGACCCACACGCCCGCTCGTTTGGGTCGCCGGCCGCTGGGCGGTATAATGGGACGGTCCACTTCGACGCGGTCGAGCGTCAGCCGGATAGGCCGGTCCGTGCATCACATCTCCCGTTCCAACCGCCGTCACGACAGCCGGCGCGGTGCTTCGCCATGGGCATCAAGTTTTACTGTCCCAGCGGACACAGGCTGCACGTCAAGGAGTCGCTTGCCGGTCGCCGGGGCGTCTGCCCCCATTGCGGCGAAAGGGTAATCATTCCCGTCCCGCAGGCTGTGCAAGACACGTCGACGCATCGTGTGAGTTCAAATTTCGGCAATGGCAGTGCCGCCGGTCCAGCCGCGGAGGGCGAGGCCCCTCGGTCTCAAGAGGCCCAGGCTCACGTGGCCGATAGCCCCGCGGAGAAGTCGGCGGAAGCGACTTCGACGCAGCCGCAAAGCGTGCGACTCGCCTGGTCGCGAGATCAGATTGTGATGTCCGACCACGTGACCCCGGCACCCGGCGGACAGAGCGAACCGGATGCATTCACGGCGCCAGTGAGTCCGGGCGACGGAGAAGCGCCACTGGATCCCAGGACGGCTAGCACCGCCCTGGGCGAGGATCCCGCTACAACAACTTGTGACGCCGCTTGGCCGGCACCGCTGGAGGAAGCACCCGCGGCACGATGGTATGTTCGGCTCTCCGGCGGCGAACGGTTCGGTCCCGCCAGGGCCGACGTGATGGCCAAATGGCTGCGGGATGGACGCGTTCCGAAAGACGCGTGGTTGTGGCGCGAGGGCTGGGCTGATTGGAAGCCTGCCGGCGACGTATTTGCCGGGCAAAGGGCGGTTGACGTTTCGTATCCGACCGACTCCGCCGCCCAGCTCAGCACCGCCTCTGCCGCTAACCATCATCCCACGGGTGCCGCAAGAACAGCCGAGCCAATCGAGGAAAAACCGTTCACGCTTCGCGACGCCGGCGATGAGCGCATGCGGCGGTTGGTTCACCAGCAGCGGGCCGGCCATCGAGGTCTGCTGGTGGTGGCATTGCTAACCGTAGTGACGATCGTCCTGTTCTCGGTGCTGCTGTACGTTCTGTTGCGCCCGCCCAGCCGGGGGGCTTCCGCCGAACCGCAGGCAAAACTCGAGCGAGCGGCCGTGGAGGCGGAACCTCTGGCCGGATTGGCGCGGCCGGTCGGTTGACGAGATGTCTCCGCTATCAGGCTGTGAATTTTTCACCTTGGTGCGCGCCGGATTGATTTTACAATGCGGCG
>JBBDJB010000013.1:0-169813 GCA_040880125.1 Pirellulales bacterium
GCAGCCTGAATCCATTTGGTACCAACACTCACAGAAAATGGAAGATACAAGGGGGCAAGAATCACTCGGCGCATTCCTCTCGGTACACCACGCCCCACGCGCAAAAAGCGGAACAGCCACCTCGCGGCGCTCTCCAACATGCAGTTGATCTTCCACGGCTGCCAGCCAGTCCCCTTTTTGCCGGACCGCTGAAATTTGTGCCATCGCCGCCGGCCGGGTTTAATTGAAGGACCACCCTCATCCATCCGGACATTCCGCGAGTCATTCAAGCAACCAATCCAAAGGTAAGCACCATGACCACGCTGAACCGCAGACACTTCCTCGGCACGTCCGCCGCCGCGGTGGCCGCGCTGGCCGCCCACACCGAATCCGCACGCGGCTTTCAAGCCAACGATACGCTCAACGTCGCCTGTCTCGGCACCGGCGGACGATGCCGGTGGCTGATGGAGCGGCTCGGTCGGCTGCCGAATGTGCGCCTGGCCGCCGTGTGCGACATCTGGGACCATCATCTCGAAGAGGGCCGCAAGCTGGCCGACGAGCGGGCGGTCGCCGAAACCGATTTCCGCCGGCTGCTCGATCGCGACGATATCGACGCGGTGCTGATCGGCACGCCCGACCACTGGCACGTGCCGATGACGGTGGCCGCCTGTCAGGCCGGCAAGGACGTGTACGTCGAAAAGCCGCTCACGCACGACCTGTCCGAGGGCCCGGAGGTGATCGAAGCTCAAAACCGCCACCAGCGGATCGTGCAGGTCGGCACGCAGCAGCGGAGCATGCCGCACTTGGCGGAAGCCCGGGAGATCGTGCTGTCCGGCGAACTGGGCACCATTCACAAGATCCACCTCACGTGGAACCGCAACCAGGACCGCGGCAGCGGCCGGCCGAACATCGACCCGGCCACCGTCCGCTGGCAGCAGTTTCTCGGCAATGCCCCGCAGCAGCCGTTCGATCCGTACCGGTTCCGGCATTGGCGGTGGTTCTGGGACTTCGGCGGCGGCATCTTCACCGACCTGATGGTCCACTGGATCGACACGGCCTACTGGATGCTCGACATGGGCAACCCCGCCTCGGCCGCCAGCATCGGCGATCACTTCCGCATGGCCGGGCTGTGGGAAACGCCCGACACGGTCCAGACGCTGCTGGCCTACCCGGACGAAAAGCTTCAAGCCTATTTCGAGGGCACGTTCGTCAACCACCACAATCGGGCCATGCTGGAACTGATGGGTACCAAGGCCACGCTCTACTGCGACCGCGGGCGGTACGAGGTACTGCCCGAGCGAGGGCAGGGCGTTACGGCGCGGGAGCGGATCGACGGCATCAGCGGCATTCGCGGCGCGGACTTTTTCGAGGAGGTCGACGGCGCGCTGCATCACCTGACCAACTGGGTGGAGTGCGTCCGCACGCGTCAGCGTCCCACCTGCCCGGCGGAAGAAGGCGTCCGCAGCGCCGCCGCCGCGCATTTGGCCAACCGCTCGCTGAGAGAAGGAAAGATGGTGAAGCCGGAGGGGTGAGATCGAGCGAACACTTACTTTCAATCTATGTCTCTAATCACACAGTAGCGGCGCACTGATAAATGGAAGGGGCGTAAACATTATTTACAAGACTCCGCCACCGACATAGCATGCAGGCACGATCAATCCAGGAGATGGCGTGCCATGAACAGCGATGCTCAACCTGAACGTAACAGCGCAACGATCGGACAACTGGCGCTGGAGGACTTGCTCGCCATGCCCGAAGCAGAGCTCCAGCAACTCGATGTTGCGTGGGTCAACCTTCAGTGCGCAACTGGCCTTCCCAGCAGTCATCCATTCGATGCGGCCGACTGCCTGGCTCGGCTGGACCAATACGCCCAGCACATCCGGCAGCAAACGGAGCGGTTTCGGCCGCGTTTCCTCCAACAACCGGAAGCCTGCGACAACTCCGAAGCACTCTTCCGGATGATCGTGCTGGTCAACGGCCTTCGGGAAGATTGCGGCGTGGCGTACAACCTGCAGCGCATTCATGATCCGGACTTCACAAACTCGGAGGACCTCTTCATCCACGGACTGTTCTCCGCGAACGGCGGCACGTGCTCCTCGCTGCCCGTCGCTTTTGCCGCCATCGGACGTCGACTCGGCTACCCCGTGCGACTGGTCCACGCCAAAGCGCACTTGTTCGTGCGCTGGGACGACCCGACCGGTGATTCCGGGTTTCCACCCGGGCGCGTCAACATCGAAGGTGCCTGCGAGGGGATGGACTCGTTGTCCGACGAGTACTATACGACGTGGCCGATGCCGATCGAGCCGCAGGAGCTGACCAGCGGGCAGTACCTGCATTCATTGTCTCCAAGTGAGGAGTTGGCATTCTTTTTGTCCGTCCGCGGCAATTGTCTTCAGGATAACGCACGCTTCGAGGAGGCAGCCCAGGCGTATCAATATGCTTGCGCATTTGCCCCTCATATTGAGCGCTATCACTTATGGCGGGACGTCAACTCCATTCTTTGCGGAGAAGTCGTCTCTAACGCAGACTCACACATTCGAAGGATCGCAGATGAGGAAAAGCGACGGATCGCGGCATTGCAAACCCGGTGATTCGTAGACAACTGAAAAGGGGGCACTTAAAATGTATCATCCACAAACAACTCGTTGGTTGAGCCAGGATCCGCTGGGGGTATTCCGTAGCGACGCGAACCTTCACAGGTATGCTGAGAACCGGCCAACGCGCCTCGCAGATCCCGCAGGCACTGATGTATGGATCGAAGGAGCATCAGTCGCGGAGTGGTATGTCCCTCTCCACATCAGCATATGCGTTGGAAATCCCACGGGTAGCTACCAGTGCTATTCTTATGGCGGAACAGGACGTCTTGGATGTTACCCGAGACCATACGTCAAGGGAATCGTATATGAAGACGAAAAACCGGGTGGTCCGATTCAAGAGGGCCAATACTACCGCACAACTCCTGAAGTGGATCGCGCCCTAATCAATTATTTCGAGGACATCGTAGGAACTCCGGGGTCATACACATGCTCCGATAATTGCGTCACATGGTCTTTTGATGAATTTGAAGAGATTATACGCTTGCTTGAAATCACAGACCTCGGGCACCAAGCCCCGTCTCCAAGGCCTTCGACTGAATTGCCGTTCCCTCCTACTAAAGTGTGCTGCTTTCCGAAAGGTACTGCGATATGGGTCCCGAAAGGCCTTCAGGCGATTGAAAGTATACAGCAAGGCGACGAGGTGCTTACTCTCGGGCATTCTGGCCGCATTGAAGTTACCGTTGTAACTGACGTTGATAGGCATCACGGCAATTATGAACTCATTGACGTAGCCGCAGATTCCGACCGAGTTTCTGTTACACCCGATCATGCATTCTATAACGGCAACGAATGGGTACGCGCCACCGATTTGCAACACACACGATGGGCGTTGAATGCCGCGAACCTCGTACAACGTGTAATCTGCTCGCATCGGCGTCGTTGTGGCGACACCATCGTTTACAACCTTCGTACCGATACGGATACTTACCTAGTAGGTCACTCTGGGATGCTTGTCAGCGGGTACGTCGCATCAACATGTGACACAGAGAATTGTGATGCACGATCTACGCGACCCTATTTGGCCTGTACGCTATGACAGACATGCAGGTAACTATGGAGAGAACGTCCCTAAAAAGTGCAACCGATGTACGTTTCCGTCGTAAAGCATGGGATGATTTAGCCGAGAACTGGGGCGGATTCGAGTTATGCGGCACGACCACGTGCGACCTTGCGCAGATAGCTAGGTACATTCATTCACCAGTCATTGTTATAGGCTCTGGTCACGGAGAGATCGCGCGCGGGATTAGCCTTTGGGGGCATCAAGTAATCGGAGCGGACTGGTCGCTTGCGATGGCGCGACAGGCCGCAGCGCGCCGATACATTAACGTCGTCGCAGCCGCCGGCGCACGGCTACCCTTCCGAGAGGGGCAGTTCGGAACTGCAATTGTGCCGTCAGGTGTCCTGAGCGTCGAGACTGCTGTAGAATCCATGGGTGTGTTGCACGAAGCGATGCGAGTCCTGACCTTGAGGGGCGCACTGATTGCTGCATTTCCGTGCCTGGTTGACGAGGATTTGCAAGCAGGACGTGCCATCGGTTACATCGATGGTCATCGTCAGGTATGGCGCCGGCTCGTGGCGATACACCGAGCCGGTGGCGACACGGCGCGTCTAACGGGACTTGTCGCGCGATGGACTGGCGTACCGCTTCGTACTGCAGCTCTAATCGTCATGAAAAACGTCGAGCTATTACGTCGCATACATGTGCAATTGGAACTGCTTTCGCGACGCCTTCTGGAAGGTAGCGACCGGCCATGCTGTTTGTCGCGATGGTGCCAGAACCCAATTTTCAACCAATCGTTTTTTGAGGAGCGAGGGATTAAAGAGGTATGTGCTAGCCTTTTGCCGAATGCGGAAGTAGAGTCAGTAGCTCAGGCCGCTAACACATGCATTGCGGTAATGCGCGTTGTGAGGTGACCACGCCGAATCTCCTGATCCCACAACTTCGAGAGCTCGGTAATGCTATCACCTACAATTGCGCGGATGATAAGGTAGGTCTGTGACGCAAGTGGTGAACGTCAGCATCATACTAGGTGATATAAAAATGACTCGTACGTATTCGTGCATACGTAGTGTGGTGCTGATAGTGCTGGTTGGTTGTGTCGGCTGCATCAATGTCATTTCTTCGAAGGAGATGACGAACACTGCAATGACTGAAACGTTTGTAAGAATGTCGTTGTATGCAAAAGCACATCAGGATGTTCCGCCATCGCTCCGGGTGCTACCGGAGCGAAAAGGCTATATGAACCGTACTACAGACGGATGGGGGCGTCCTCTGATCTATCAGATCGGCGACAATGGAGTTCTCACGTTGACCAGTCTTGGCGAAGATGGCAAGCCCGGGGGTAATGGTGAGGATCGCGACATCTCCGAAAGCTACTATTCCAGACGTATCGATGGGTCGCTCTGGATTGGCGAATCGTCTTGGATAGTAGACGCTGAGGTCCCTGACGAAGACGCGGGAGGACAATGAATACGTCCCACTTAACCCCGTGATGCGTTTTGCGCGATATGTCTATCTGCAAGTACACGAGTATCCGTTCGCCCCAAGGCGTGATCGGTTGCTCGTGGCGAATCCCTCGCTGGGGCGCTATCACTTATGGCGGGACGTCAATTCCGTCCTTTGCGGAGAGTCCGTTCCCAACGCAGAGCCACACATTCGAAGCATCGCAGATGAGGAAAAGCGACGGATCGCGGCGTTGCAACTTCGGTAATTTCGTAGACCTACTGAAAAGGGGGCACTAAAATGTATCATCCACAAACAGCTCGTTGGACCAGCCAGGATCCGCTGGGCGTCGACGGAGGCGATGTGAATCTGTATCGGTATGTGTCAAATGCGCCGCTTAACTCGGTCGATCCATCCGGCCTGTTTTCGCGTTCCGAGGGATATGCATGTTGGGGGATTTACTGGACCAACTGCTGGGTCGCTGCAGGCATATGCAATTGCACATTTGCTCTGCCCAGTACCTATCGCGTACCAGCATCCGTATTTATGGTGCTTAATGCCGAATTATGCTGCGAATCCGTAGGATACAATATAATTTCTCGCGGTCTACCACCGAGCCGGCAGCCAACTTTAATGGGAGTTTGTTTGCAACGTGAAATGAGGATTAAATACCCCACTGGCAACGTGCTTTGTTCTTGCACCTGACATAATGCGAGTTATGGCGTTCCGCCGACAGTATTGCGTGGTTTTTATGCAATTCGATTTTAATGATCTATATAGGCGCATTAACGCGGAGTGCGTTGATGGATACCTACAAAGTCACGACTATAGTCTTTTTCTGGCGTACAGTCGAATTCTCAGCGTTATTTCGGCTATGTCTGCGGAAGAACGCTGCGAATGTGATCTGCTACTAGATGTGGAACGACGCATACGCATTGCGAAGGGTGCCGGTGTAGAGACTATCGACGTCGATGAAGTAGTCGCATTGCGTCAGGACATCGCGCGCAGCCAGTCGATTGGCTGAGAACTATAGGTGCATTTCCATGATCGCGCGAATGTTTTGTGGGGCGGCCACGCGAAGCGGCATCTGAGCGAATTGGTTTTTTCATAGCGGAGCAACTATGCAAACTTCACACGAATTCCTACATCCAATGGCTGTAGACACACAAATTAGGCAAGCCGTCGGCTTGTGCTGGATGATGCTGCCGCCTGTTAAAAGGAATGCAGAATCGGTAAAACAAGAGATTAAACGATTGGTTGATCGCGTGCTTCGTGACTTAGAGGACGATCAGAGTGTATTTACAGAGCATTTCGATGATTCAACTGATGCTCAATGACATGCTGGGCGTCGCTGACGCGCTGTAACCAGACTGAAGCAAATGTAAAGTCGTCGTTTGCTTCGATGCCTTCCACCCGCACCAAGGCCCTGGCGCTGTCGATCTTCACGGTCGTGTACAACCTGGCCGAAGGGGCGGGGTCGATCTTCGCCGCGGTGATGTCCGGCAGTACGGCCTGGTGGGCTTTGGACTGGATAGCTTCGTCGAGTCGCTCTCCGGGGCGGTCATGGTGTGGCGGTTCTGGAACTACCGGCCGGACACCGACGAAGAGGAGTTCGAGAGCTTCGAACGCCGCGCCGCGCGGCTGGTTGCCTGGTCGCTTTTCTTGCTTGCGGCGTACGTCATCGGCGACGCTTCGCTCGCCCTGTATCGTCGGGAGTCGCCCGAGACGAGTGTGCTGGGCATCGCCATTGGAGTCGCCTCGCTGGTGGTCATGCCGGTGCTGTTCGTGCTCAAGTATCGCCTGGGCCGCTCGATCGGCAGCCGCAGCCTGATGGCCGACTCGAAGGAGACCCTGGCCCGCCTGCTGCTCACCGTCGCATTGCTGGTGGGACTGGTCGCGCACGCCGTGTGGCGGCTGTGGTGGATCGATCCGGCCGCGGCGCTGGTCATCGCCGTGCTGATCCTCCGCGAGGGCTTTGAAACGCTCGGAGAAAGCCGGGAGTGAGCGGATCGTGGTCATGGGGTAGCTCAGCGGAAATCTCGGCACGGGAACTTACTGTCAGGCCGTTTCGATGTGGTGAAGGTTGGTTGAGTAGCGTTGCCGGCATCATTGGGCGGAGTTTTGCAACGTAGGGTTTTCACCCCTTGCTGGCAGTAATCCCTGCTTTCCTGCGGTTTTGCAGTTCCAGCGGGGACTTTTTCAACGCGCCATCGCCGGGGGGCCCCAGTGTTTGTTGAAAAAATATCATCCCACCCTTGTTTTTCCGATGTTTTCTGAGACTTTTGCAACGGCCCCTTTGGAACGTGTTGAAAAACTCCTTTTGCCGGGAAATTTGAAAATTGGTGCAGCGGCGTACTGGTTTCTGCGTTGGTGGAGCCGATAACGGATGCGACTGCGCGTACCGGAACCGCTGGGTTATTGTACCACTTCGATATCAAAAAAACAACCATTTTTTAGGTGGGGCGAAGAGAGCCGCCCAGATGCGGAGTCTTCGGGCGGCCGCCCAGACAGGTATGTCCGCGTTAGGGCTGAACTGTCACCAGTTCAGCTACAGGCGGTGCGGCACGGCTAAACGTCGCCAGTTCAGCGACGTTTCTGGCGTCACGGCTGAACTGTCACCAGTTCAGCTACGATCTTGCGGCACGGCTGAAGAGTTTTTCGAGGGCTTTTTTCAGAGGGAAGCTCTGCCCCGGCGGCGATGCAGGGCGAAAAGCCCCCCGATGGCGGCTGCCAGCGCCAGACAAAGTGTGCTCGGTTCCGGCACGGCCTGAAAACGGTGCGCACTGACGTAGTATGCGATGTCGTTGCCCAGGGCGATCCCGTCGGTCTGGTCGAAGATCCAGTGGATGCCCAGGTAAATGCGGCTCATGCCGTTTTCGCCCTCGGGCGAATTCTCCAGGCCGACGCCCAGCGGGCCGGTCTGCGTGAAAGTGGCATACTCCCGCATCAATCCGGAGTCGGCCTCTTCGGAGGTCAGCATGTACAGGGGATCGTTGCCCAGGATGCCGTCGATCTCGTCGAAGACGTTCGTGCCATAAAACAGCTCGAGCGTCTTGAACACGGCCCCGCCCATCGTCGCATGGCCGGAGGTCCAGGCCGGAAACGGCGGCGTAAAATTGTCGTCCATGCCGAGCGGATCGTTGCCAGGCGCTCCCAGCGGCCGCCACGTCAGGTCGGCGTCGGTTTCGGGATTGCCATCGAGATCCGCTTCGTGAATGGCGGTCACCGGCCGCCAGAAGCTTTGCTCGAACTTCGTGTCCCACGAGGCGACCGCCGCGTCCGCCTGGGCCACCGCCGCCATGGCGAACAGCCGGGCGTTCTCTTCCGGTGTGTTATTCGCCTGCATGCTGATCTCGTGGAGATTTTGCATGAACATCACCGGCGGCGGTCCCATCGACGGCCGATCGTAAGCCCAGAACAGCCCGGTCTCCGTCTGCTCGGCTGTCCGCACCGCGCTGTCAATCGCGCCGTACTCCTTCACCATGTCGAAGGCGTCGGCGTACGCCTCGCTGGACAGGGGCGGGATGGCCGGCAGCGCGTCGATAAAGCTCTGCGTGTCCTGGACGGCAAAGGTTTCCACCGTTCCCCAGCCCGGCCCCCAGGCGACCTGATCCGGATTGTACGGGTCGGGACGCCACTGGCCCGGGGCGGTGCCGGGCGTGTAGGGAAGCATATCGCCGGAGTGGTCATCCAGGCGGTTGTCGACGCACGCCTCCGCGATGATCTGCCCCAGACCGATGCCGTTGGTTTTTTCGATTCCGTCAGGAATGAGCGCCATGCGGGCGTCGTACACCGATTGCAACATGCTCTGCTGACCGGGATAGGTCTCGACGAGCAGATCGTACGCCGCCTGATTCACGGCCGCGTCGCGCGAGGTGTTCGGATTGGCGCGGACGTCAACCAGAAACGGCGTGTGCGTGCGGTCGAAAGCCTGGAACGTATCGTAGATAGCGGTGTTGACCATCGCCATGGTGCGGGTGGACCAACCGGGATTCGACTTGGCCGGCGTAGTTGTGCCATCCAGTTGGATGACCTGGCGCATCGTGGCATTCCAGTCGGTGACGAGATCCGCCACCGCGATACCGGTCGGCGCCGTAAAGAAGAAGGTCAACCAGCACGCCAGAAGAAATCGATTCATCATGGTGTCGCTCAACCGAAGTCAGTTTTTACTCACGCACTGTAGAGCTGCTCCCCGGCCCTCTCGCTGAGGGAGCGGGAGTTCGACGGGATTTGCCCAGAGAGAGAGGGAGTTTGCCAGATCCCCGCTCGCCGTTTGCCAGCGCCCTCTCCCGAGGTGCGCGGCTGTACCCTTGCATCGTCAACCACCGAGTTTAATTCCTGACGAGGATGGTGTCACGAAGAACGCCCCGCCTGTGGCCAATTCGACAGGAATTCCGCCTGGCACCCCTGACCGGGGGCTATAATCGCAGCCGCAATGCCGCTTTCTCCCGACCAATAGGAGGCAATCTTATGTGGAAAGCCCCCCGTGCGATACCCTTGGGGCTGACGGTTATGGCGATGCTGCTGGTCTGCCGGCCGGCCGCGGCACAGTTGAAGCTCGAACACGTGATCTCGCCAGACCGCTGCGTCACGTTTCGCGTCGAGGCACCCAACGCCTCCAGCGTGAAGGTAGTATCGCTGAGCGATCCCGCTGCCATGGGCGCGGCCGAATACGAGCTGGAGCGTGGCGACGACGGGGTTTGGAGCGGGACGACGCTGCCATGCCGGCCGGGCTTCCACTACTACGAGCTGGACGTCGACGGCTTCCGCTGCCCCGACCCGAACAGCCCGAAGTACTTCGGTTGGCGAAAGTGGTCAAGCGCGGTCGAGGTGCCGGACCCGGATCTCGACTTTTATCTGCCGAAGGAGGTACCGCACGGCGACGTACACATGCACTGGTACCGGTCGGAATCGACGGAACGCTGGCGCAAGTGCCTGGTGTATACGCCCCCGGACTATGGCGAGAGCCCGGAGAAGCGTTACCCGGTGCTCTACCTGCAACACGGGGCCGGCGAGAGCGAGCTGGCCTGGACCATGCAGGGCAAGGCGAACTTCATCCTGGACAACCTGATCGCCGCAGGCCGCGCGCGGCCGATGATCGTAGTGATGGACAACGGCTACGCCAACTTCGCCCGGCGAAACCTTTTCCACCTTGTGGTCATCGAAGAGTTGATTCCCGAGATCGACCGCGAGTTTCGCACGATCGCCGACCGCGAGCATCGGGCGATTGCCGGCCTCTCGATGGGAGGCGGCCAGGCGCTGGAGATTGGCGTGGGAAACCTCGAGTATTTCACGTGGATCGGAGCGTTCAGCAGCCCTGTGCGGAACGTCAACGTGGAGCGATCCTTTGGCGGCGAGTTGCAGGACGCCCAGGAGTTCAATCGGCGGACAAACCTGCTGTGGCTCGGTTGCGGAAAGTTGGACCACGTGTACGAAGAAGCCGAGAACCTGCACATGCTGCTGGATACGTATGGGCTGGTGCACACCTGGCATGAGAGTGAAGGCTCGCACGAGTGGCAGGTATGGCGCGAGCATCTGCATTTGTTCGCGCAGGAGCTGTTTCAGGAGTAGCCGTAGGAATAGCTGAATTAGTGAGAATTCAGCCATGCGAGTTCCTGACGCGGTGCAGACAACCGTGTCGATGCGGCTTGGGGTGGCGCTGCTGGTGCTTTTCCGCTTTGGCTGCGTGCCCCTCTTTCGGCCCGGTCCCCTCGCGGACGGGGCGGTAATCTCCCCTGTGCAGCGGCTGCGGCGCATCGGGTCGACAATTCGTCAGGGTTGCTGCCGCCCGCCGGGCGCGATTGTCGCTAGCGGCAAATCACCGAGGACACGCTTGCGCATTCCGGGAAATCACCGCCAGCCAGTCCGCCCGCCGCGGAGCTGTCAGGGCCGGCGGTCAGGCGCGCCATTTGCACGTCATCCTAAGCGATCGACATCGAAGCGAAACACTCTGCCCAACCGCGGAAAGGTGAGACTCCTATGCGTGTAACCGCAACACCACTGAACGAAGCGTCCAAAAGCGAACAGAGAGTGGGATGACCGTGATAATCCGGGAGTTGTGGCCGTAAGCGTTCTATCAACTTGGCACCGCGGAGCGAAACCAATCAAGCAGTCTCCCCCTTCAAGGAGCAGAGCGCGTTCGAAAAGGAACAGCATCGTGGATAACCAACAGATTCAGCAGTATCGAAGTCAATTGGCGGAATTGCGAGACCATCTCGATCGGGAGATCAATCGGGTCCGCAATGAGTCGCTGCGCGACGTGCGGGCCGTGGGGGAGCATGACCAGCACCAAAGCGAGTCGATCGACAAGAGCATCGGAGTGGAGCACGCGGAAGAACAGATCCGAGAGCAAGTGCACGAGGCCCTGCAGCGGATCGACGAGGGCGAGTTCGGCAAATGCCAGGACTGCGGACAGCCGGTTGCGAAGGAACGGCTGGACGCGATCCCCTACACCGCGTTCTGCATCAATTGCGAGCAGCGCCGCGAAGGACCCGAGCCCGTTCAATAGGCTGACGCGGGAAAGCGTGAAAAACTTGACATTCGCGCCGCGTTGCGCCATCCTCCCAGGCGAGCTTCCGCAGGTGGCTGCGGAGACGGTGCTGAGCCGTCGCACCCATTAACCGGTGTGGCGCACAGCGCAATGGCCTTCTGGGAGGGTGGCACCCATGCAGCGGCGCAGATTTCTCAAGGCCGCCGGAGTGGGCGGGACGTTCGCATCGCTGACGGCGCTTTCCGCCTCGCGGGTGTATGGGGCCGGTGAGCGCGTTCGACTGGGCTGGATCGGCTGCGGCGGACGCGGACGCTTCGTCGCCGAGCGGATGCGCCGTGTCGAGGGTGTCGAGATCGTCGCCGCGTGCGACGTCTACCAACGCAACCGCGAGCGGGCGGCGCAGTGGGCGGGGCCGCGCTGCCAGGCGGACGACGATTTTCGCCGAGTGCTCGATCGCGGCGAAGTGGACGCCGTATTGGTTGCCACGCCCGATCACTGGCACGCCATTCCTACCGTGCTCGCCTGCCAGGCCGGCAAGGACGTGTACGTCGAGAAGCCGCTGGGGCACAACATCCGCGAAGGCCGGGCGACGCTCGACGCCGCCCGGCGGCACCAGCGCATTGTGCAGTTGGGCACGCAGCAGCGCTCCGCACCGCACTTCGAGCGGATGCGCGAGATCATCCAAAGCGGTGTACTCGGCCCGGTACACATGGTCCGCATCTGGAACTATCGGAACGAATTCCCCCGCGGCCTGGGCCGGCGCGATGACTCGGCCGTGCCCGAGGGGCTGGATTGGGACTTCTACCTCGGGCCGGCGCCGCAGGTGGCGTTCAACCAGAACCGCTTCCTCGGCTCGTTCCGCTGGTTTTACGATTACGCCGGCGGCATGATCACCGACTGGGGCACGCACCGCTTTGACAGCATGCACCACGTGATGCAGGTCGACATACCGCGAAGCGTAGCCGCGACGGGCGGATGCTTTGAGCTGCACGACGGGCGCGACACGCCGGACGTGCTGCAAGCGACGTACGAGTATCCGGGCTTCATCCTCAGTTATGAGACCTGCATGCTCAACGCCCAAGGCACGGGCCCGCGCACCCCCAGCCGCGACTATTACCGCGCGAACGGCCCGGACGATCGCCCCAACGGGCTAGCGTTTTACGGCACCAACGGCACCATCCTGGCCGACCGGCTGGGCTTCGAGGTCTACCCTGAGCTACAGCCGGGCCGCAAGGCCGACAGCCGCGATGCCGAGGTCTTTCGCATGCCGCGCGAAGAGGCAAGCTCGCCGGACTCGACGGAGTTGCACTGCCAGAACTTCATCGATTGCGTCCGCTCGCGAGCCCGGCCGGCCGCGGACGTGGAGATCGGCCACCGCAGTTCGATCGTGCCGCACCTGGGGAACATCGCCTACCGCACCGGGCGGAAGCTGCAGTGGGACGCCGAAAAGGAGGAGATCACCGGCGATGTGGAGGCTTCGCGCCTTTTGGGGCGAGAGGCTCGCGAGCCGTGGGATCTTCTCGGGTAAACTTTTAGAGCATGCACCGCACTACTCCGCAGCCGCATGCAGTGCTGTCGCTTCACCGGTGTCGCCTTGTCCGATTCGGCCGGTTTCGGTACCTATTGGCCCGCGTCCGGCTGCCTGCGAAGATCCCGCAGCGGCCGGCGGGTGGGGAATCTCTTCTACGTGTTCTCGAAAACGGCCGGTACGCGTGCGCGCTTCCGGTCCAACTCGTAATCCAAGCATGGGTTTTGCATGCGCTGGCTTTGTGCGCAGCAATTGGACTCCGTACGCGCATCGCGCTGGCGAGCTGCGCCCACGCACTGCTGGAGGGGCCGGCAGTCGCACACAATGCAGGTCGCGGGGTGCCACGGCTGGCTTGCCCAACAGTGCCGTGGCGCCTGGTCCTTCGCGCTCTGCCTTTCACTGCTCATCGTAACGGCCCTGTTCGCCGGCGGGTGCAAGACGCTCGATCCCTCCAACCAGCGCGACTGGGCCCCGGACCAGGCGCTACTTCCCCAGGCGACGCTCGAGGGCGATCAGGTCCATATTCGGAACGTGCGGAACTGCCGGTATCTGAGCGAGGATGAGTTTGTCCTCGACTACTACGACAAGACCGTTCGCTTGAGTGACCTGCAGACAGTCGACTTCGTCATGGTGCCGTTCGCGGAGGTCCCGAGCCTGGCCCATACGATGCTCAGCTTCGGGTTCGCCGACGATTATCATCTGGCGGTCTCGGTGGAGATTCGTCGCGAGCGCGGCGAGTCGTTCGCCATCTGGAAGGGGCTGGCCCGGCAGTACGAGCTGATGTATGTCGTCGGCGACGAGCGGGACCTGATCAAATTGCGTACACATCATCGCCTGGACGACGTGTACGTCTACCGTGCGAAGGCGACTCCCGAACAAGCCCGGGCGCTGCTGGTCGACGTGCTCGGGCGGGCGAACAAGCTCGCCGTCGAGCCCGAGTTTTACCACGGGCTGTGGAACAACTGCACGACCAACATCGCCAGCCACATCAACCGCATCAGCCCAAACCGCGTCCCCTACGGTGTGCAGGTGCTGCTGCCGGGCTACTCGGACCGCCTGGCCTATGACTTAGGGCTGCTGGAGACAGACGCTCCGTTTCCCTTCGCGCGTCAGCAAGCCCGCGTGAATGAGCTGGCCTATCGCGCCCGCGGCGATGAAAACTTTTCGGCGGCGATCCGGCGGTGAGGTCGGTTGTCACTTCCTTTCCCTTAGCGGGTCACTTAGGGTTCGCTGTGCGAACCACTCGTTATTGACCCGGGTATTCGCTGCGGCCTGTGAACGACTCGTGGTACGCACAGACAAGAATGTCTGTGCGACCGGCTGAATTCTTGCCGGGTGCCCCTGCTGGCCCCAGGTGCCACTGCCGGCCCCTCCAGCAGTGTTTAGCGACGTCGCCGGGTGCCACTGCTGGCTTGTCCAGCAGTGCTTAGCCGAGGTCGCCTACTCAGTCAGGGCCTGAAGCATCTGCCTCCGCGCAGCCGCGCCATAAGCCCTTGGGACAAAGGTCTACTACAAGGGCTTTCAGTAGGCAACGTTGCTTTGTCGAGTGGTTCCGGTGCAACATTCAGGTAACGCCATCACCGAGAATAACGGCACTGCTGGACAAGCCAGCAGTGGCACCCGGCGTTATGATCGGGTTATTCGCTGCGGCCTGTGAACGGCTCGTGGTACGCACAGACAAGAATGTCTGTGCCACCGGCTGGTTCATTGCGAATACCGCTACTATGTCGAGCAGCACTCCGCCAGTGGAGAGGCGCGCACCGACCATCTACAATGGCGCGCTGCCTCTCAACCTCTTTAGCGATTCGGAGTGCGCGATGAACTCTCGCCGACCCCTGTTGTCCGCCACGTGTATCCTCGCCACCGCGACCATACTCGCCTGGGCATCGCTCGCATCAAACTTTCTTCAGCGGCCTATCGCCGCCCAGCCGGCAGACAGCGGCGAGAACAAGTCGTACGATCTGGTGATCTACGGCGGAACGTCCGGCGGAGTGGCGGCGGCAATCCAGGCGGCGCGGATGGGGCGCAGCGTCGTACTCGTCGAGCCCGGCCAGCACCTGGGCGGACTGACTTCCGGCGGATTGGGGGCCACCGACATCGGCAACAAGCAAGCGATTGGCGGCATCTCCCGTGAGTTCTACCGACGGGTACATGATCACTATGCCGACGACGACGCGTGGACCTTTCAGCGGCACGAGGACTATCGCAGCGGGCGGCAGTCCGCCGACGAACAAACCATGTGGACCTTCGAACCGCACGTGGCTGAGGCGATCTTCGACCGCTGGGTGGAAGAGGCCGGGATCGAGGTGCTGCGCGGCGAGCGGCTTGGTCGCACCGGCGGTGTTCGCAAGAACGGCGCCCGGATCGAATCGATTCGCACCGAGAGCGGACGCGTGCTGAACGGCCGGATGTTTATCGACGCCACGTACGAAGGCGATCTGTTGGCCGCCGCCGAAGTCGCCTATTTCGTCGGCCGCGAAGGAAACGACCGCTACGGCGAAACGCTTAACGGCGTGCAGACCGAAAACGCCGTGCATCACCAGTTCATCCGCCGCGTCGATCCGTACCTGACGCCGGGCGATCCCTCCAGCGGTCTGTTGCCGGGCATCAATCCCCGCGGGCCGGGCGAGGAGGGCGCCGAGGATCATCGCGTGCAGGCGTACAACTTCCGCATGTGCCAGACCAACGTGCCGGAAAACCGCCGGCCATGGCCCAAGCCGGACGACTACGATCCCGTGCGCTACGAGCTTTTGCTGCGGAACTTCGACGCCGGCGATGACCGTCTGCCGCTCTCGGTGACGCACATGCCCAACGGCAAGACCGACACCAACAACAACTTCGCCGTCTCGACCGATTACATCGGTGCCAGCTACGAGTGGCCCGAGGCCGACTACGCCACGCGAGAGCGGCTTTTCGAGGAGCACAAGAGCTATCAGCTCGGCCTGATGTGGACGCTCGCGCACAGCCCTCGCGTGCCGCAGGAGATTCGCGATTATGTCAACACCTGGGCTCTCTCGAAGGATGAGTTCACCGGCAGCGACAACTGGCCGCATCAGCTTTACGTGCGCGAGGCGCGGCGAATGATCTCCGACTACGTGATGACTCAGCACCATTGCCAGCGTCGGGAAGTCGCCGAGGACTCGGTCGGACTTGCGGCGTACACGATGGACTCACACCACGTACAGCGGTACGTGACCGACGGCCGCGTGCTCAACGAGGGGGACGTGCAGGTGGGCGGCTTTGCGCCGTATCCCATCTCCTATCGCTCAATCGTGCCGAAGCGTGCGGAGTGTACGAACCTGCTGGTGCCGGTCTGTCTATCGGCGTCGCACATCGCCTACGGATCGATTCGGATGGAGCCGGTTTTCATGGTGCTGGGCCAATCGGCCGCCACCGCGGCCAGCCTGGCGATCGAGGCCAACGTCGACGTGCAGCAGGTCGCTTATGCCGCCCTTCAAGCGCGGCTGCTGGAGGACGAGCAAATGCTCGAGTGGACCGGCCCGCGGCCGAATCAGGGTCTCGATCCAGCAGTGCTGTCCGGCATCGTGATCGACGATACGCAGGCAGAGTTGACCGGCCCGTGGCAAGCGAGCCGCAGCGTGAGCGGCTTTGTCGGCCGGCACTACCTGCACGATGGCGATCAGTCGAAAGGCGAGCTGACGGCGCGATTTCCGCTCCGCGTGAAATCGCCGGGACAGTATCAGGTGCGGCTGGTGTTCACGGCCCACGACAACCGCGCCACCAATGTGCCGGTGCGGGTGTTCGACGGCCGACGGACGGAGAGCGTCGAGGTCAATCAGCGGCAGCGTCCGGACGAAGAGGACGGGATGTTGACGCTGGGGCGATTCGAGTTGTCGCCCGAGAGCGACGGCTGGGTCGAGATTAGTAGCGCCGGCACACGGGGGCACGTGATCGTCGACGCGGTGCAGTTATTGCCGGTCGAGCGGTGAGATGCTGCAGCCAGACAAGGGGAGTCCGGGCCTCAAGGCGGGAACTGGTAGGGTGCCACGGCTGGCTTGTCCAGCCGTGCAATGTGACGCACAGACAGGGAATGTCTGTGCCACGATTCATAACAGCAGTTCGACTTTGAATTTCCGGGCACGCTCAGTTATCTCATCTAACGCACGATCCGGAGCATCGCATGCCGTCGTTTGTCACCCACCTGGAAAGCGCCATCGATGGCACGCATCTACCGGCCAATCGCGTGCAGACGATGCACAACGACCGGCCGCTGTGGGTGCGTTACGACCTGGACGCGGTGGGCCGCGCACTTAGTAAGGAGATGCTGCGCGAACGCGAGCCGACGCTGTGGCGGTATCAAGAGCTGCTGCCGCCGGGTGACGACGACGTCGTCTCGCTGGGCGAAGGCTGCTCGCCGCTGCTCCGCTGCGAACGGCTCGGCAAGGCTCTGGGCCTCGACAACCTGTGGATCAAGGACGAGTCGCAACTTCCCACCGGCAGCTTCAAAGCGCGCGGGCTGTGCATGGCGATTACGATGGCGCGGCGGCTAGGAGTCCGCCGCGTCGCCATTCCCACCGCGGGCAACGCCGGCGGTGCCACGGCCGCCTATGCCGCGCGGGCCGGGCTGGAAGCGTATGTCTTCATGCCGCAGGACACCCCGGCGGTGAACCAGTACGAAGCGGCGCTCGCCGGGGCTCGCGTGTTTCTGGTCGACGGCCTGATCAACGATTGCGGCCGAATCGTCCGCGCCGGCATTGAGAAGGTCGGCTGGTTCGATCTCTCCACGCTCAAGGAGCCCTACCGCCTGGAAGGAAAGAAAACGATGGGGCTCGAGCTGGCGGAGCAATGTCAGTGGCAGTTGCCGGACGTTGTGTTGTATCCCACCGGCGGCGGCACGGGACTGATCGGCATGTGGAAGGCCTTCGAAGAACTCGCCTGGCTCGGCTGGCTCGAGAGTGAGCGCCGCCCACGCATGGTCGCCGTGCAGTCAGACACTTGCGCCCCGATCGTCCGAGCGTTCGAGGCCGGAGAGAGCTTCGCCGAGCCGTTTCCCAATGCTCGCACCGTCGCCAGCGGCATCCGAGTGCCGGCGGCCGTGGGTGACTTTATGATCCTTGATGCGGTGCGCCAAAGCGGCGGCCGAGCGGTGGCCGTTGAGGAGTCGCGGCTTGTCTCCTGGATGCAGCTTGCGGTGCGGAGCGAAGGCATTGCGGTCTGCCCCGAAGCGGCGGCCTGCGTCGGTGCGGCGGAGCAGCTTACCCAAGAGGGCTGGATTAAGCCGCACGAGCGAGTGGTAATTTTTAACACCGGGGCCGCTCAGAAGTATGTCGAAGCGATCAAGGTCGACCTTCCGCGGCTGCACACCGAGGAAACGATCGACTGGGATGCCATCGTGGCGGAGTGAGCGCCGGCCGTGGGTCGGGGCAATGCGGCGAGTTCACTCTGCTTCACCGGCGCCGAGGACCGGCGTGGAAAGCGCGGCTTGCGACTCCGGCTCCTCATCTCGGGCCGACGCCATCGCCCAGAAGCGGGCCAGCACGGTTCCCGTCAGCATGCAGCCGAACGTGTACATGGCAGGTGCGATCGCCACGGCGGGATCATCAGGAAAGAGCGACCGCGAGAGCACGGCACCCAGCCCTGCGTTCTGCATGCCGATCTCCAGCGTGAGCGCCCGGCGCATCGGATCGGGTAGCCGCATCAAGCGCCCACCGCCATAGCCAGCCAGATAGCCGCCGACATTGATGGCCAGCAGTGCAACAAGCAACGTGGAATCGAGCTGGTGCAGCCGATCGCGATTAAGCGCCACCACCACTGCGATGATCCACAGGATCACCAGGTTCGCCAGCGGCGTCCCGACGAGCCGCCCGATCCGCTGCTGCGGATCCCAGCGCGTGGCCAGCAGATGCCCGGCGGTTACCGGCAGCACGAGCATCCACAAAAGCTGCCAACTCACCTGCAGTGCGGGAAAGTCGACTGTCGTGCCCAGGGCCAGCCACATCGCCAGCGGAACGCACAGCGGCGAGAGCAACGTGGCGGAGGTCGTCAGGCTCAGCGAATAGCTGACATTGCCGCGCGCCACCAGCGTCAACACATTGGAGGCCATCGCGCCCGGCACGCAGCCGACCAGCGTTATGCCCACCAGTGCCGAACCGGTCAGGCCAAACCCGCGGCCGACCAGGTAGGCCAATAGCGGCATCGAGATGTATTGGATGGCCGTGCCGCCCAGCACGACCGGCCAGCGTGCGAACACCTGCCGCAGCTCATCGCGCGGCAAAAGCCAGCCGATGGCCAGCATCGACACGGCAAACATCCCGTTGAGCACCACAGCGCTTGCAACAAAGGGATCGAACGCGAACCCAAGCGACTCCCACTGAAACGCCAGCAGGCAAAGCAGGCTCAGCCAGATCAACAGGTATCGCTGGAGCATGAGGAACTATGCCACCGTGGCCGGCCGCGGCGGCCGAATGAAGCCGGCCAACACCAAGCCGGCGATGAGGCAAACGGTGGCGTGGTAGCCCGCTCGATAGAACATCCACTTCCAATCGAACTGCCACCAGACGATGTCGCCCAAGTCGACCAGTGCCGCGGCGGCGATGCCGATCATCGTGACGAATGCGACACGACTGCCGTAGCCGGGCAGCGCCACCACGACCCATTGCAGCATCAAAGCGAGCAGCATGACGAAGCCGATTGTGAAGATAGCCCCGGCAACCATCATCGTCGAATCCATCTGCGCGCGGCCATCGACGGCGATCATGTGCACCATCGCCACCGGACCCGCGTCCCAGAGGCGCGTGGCCGTCTCCCCTTCGTGCTGCGAGCCCGGCACGTAGTAGACGCCGTTCTCAGGAAACATGTTCCGCAGCGCTGCGCCGGCGGCGACGTCATCGGTCGAGCGCTTCCAGATGATCTCGTGGTAAGGGCCCAGTCCCCAAACGACGAAGCCCCACATGTAGGCCGCGACGCTGGCCAAAACGACCCCCAGGATGATCCTTTTCAACGTCACGCCCCTTTTGAAATCGAGAAAGCGAGAACCGAAAGCAGCACCCCTGCGCCGGTCGAACGTTGCACAGTTTAGGACGCTCCGCTCCGTATTGCTACTCTCCGGCGAACGGGCGGCGTGGCACTTCGGACAGCGGCGGATGGAACGGCGCAGCAGCGGCGGTTTACCGGTGCTGACGTTGACAATCCGGCACAATCGGCCGGATAATCGGATGATGTCCGGAGGGTAAGCGAATTGGCTAGCGGCCGCACTGGAAATGCGGTGCCCCTTTACTGGGGTTGCGGGTTCGAGTCCCGTGCCCTCCGCTGAAGTGTCTATCCGGCCTTGGGTTGCGGCGAGGGCCTCTTCTTGGCAGTTCTGGGCCTCCGGCGACTGTTACTCAAAGTGTTACTAGCATCAAAGTTGCTCCAAAGCTCGGATGCCACATCATCTGCCGATCGCTGGACGTAGTATTTCATCGTCGTGTCGATCGAGCTGTGCCGCATTAGCTGTTGCAGAGGGTTGCAAACCAGCGTAGGGGCGTGTGCGCCACGCAAATTACCGAGGTGCTAAGCGAGAAGTGGAATGGGAGATACACCACTCGCCCAACGGCTTGTTACTAACTTTGACCCCCGGCCGGCGCACAGTCCGCAACGTAATGAAATGGAACCGCCGACAAAGGTCTGCCTACCGTTCACTATCGATGGTCAGACTCTTTGCGATCAAAGGTCCGACCACAGATCATCCAACCACAAGGAATCTTTTTCCAAGACGGTATCGACTCCGCGCTCCCAATTCGTGGCAACGTTCTGCTCATTCCCCGAATTATCGGTGTCGGACCATAGCCGCTCGTCAGCTGCCGCATTTGAGCCGCCGCCGTTTGCACTGTCGCTCACTGCACCGGTGTCGACCGATGACCAGCCGCTCTCACCACCCGTCAAAGCTGCCGCGGTGGGAAGCGCCGAGTCTTCGTCACTCGCCGACCGTCCGGCCGAAAGTGGCGCGGCCGCCGGAGCCGTGAACAGGTTCAGACGAGTCGTAAAGCCCGTCCCATTGTTACGGGCAAAGAGCTGATCGACCGGATCGACGAATCGATCCTTGTTGTAGTCCCACGGGTCGTCGACGGTGGCGGGATTGCCAAACCCGTGGGTGTTGTTGCGGGCGCCGAGTTCGTCGGCCGGATCGACGTGGGCGAACTCTCCGCCGGAACCTTCGCCCGGCGCGGAGCCGAAGTAGAAGACATCGGCCGCGTCCAGGCCCACCGACTCCAGCACCGTGACGCGGAGCCAGGTCGTGTCGAAGATTGCGCCGGCCGACGTGTCCCACGTCATCACGACGCGATCCGAACCGCCCACGCCCTCGCCCGGCCGCACGGTGATGCTGTCCGGAGCGGGCGCATCGATTTCGCTGCCACCGTCGCGGCCCATGTCGTGGAATTCGAAGTCAGCAGCGTCGACCGTGCCTTCCGGATCGGCGATGTCGACCATGATGCCGTTGATGCCTTGGGTGTAGCTGATGTAGTTGGCCTTGGTAGCAAGCTGGCCAGGCAAGAGCGCTACCTTAGTTGGATCGATGGCCGTATCGTCGTTGTTACCGAACGTCGGATTGTCGAAGAACGAGTCGTTGTAAAAGATGTGCCGGCCTTCAATAGTCGTGGCAGTCGGCGCCAGTAGTTCTATGGCCGTCAGGTTTCGGCTGCCATAGTCCACGCTAGGGCCAATCAAGGTAGGAGCCGCTGTGGTGGGATCCAGTTCGACCAAAAAACCCGGATTCGTACCCACGCGACTAGCGCCGGCTAGCAAACGGCCGTCTGGTAGAAACTCTAGCGAGTTGAATCCTTGGCCAGGACTGCCAACGCTTGTAGCACTGCCATCGTCCAAACTTATGTGAAAAAGGCCCGGCGAATTATTGGTGACTGCGAACAACGTGCCCGTGCCTGGCTGAAACGCCATGCCGCCCACAAAACTTCCCCCGGTGCTCGAATCACCAATCGGCGTGTAGGCGGCCGTGCTAGGGTCGATACTGCCGAAGGTGAAATCGCGGAATCCGTACAGTTCGCTTCCATCGGGTGACCAAGCCAGGGCACGAACGCTGCCGCCCAAATTACCGACAAACGTCTCAACGTATGTCTGCGTGTCGATCGTGTACAGTCCGGATCGGCCCTGCGCCTGCGAGCCATAGAGCACGCCAGTGACCGGATTACGAGCCAAGGCGCCGAAACCCGCGCCACCGCCGACGTCGGAAGCAACGATCGAAGATTCTCCGGTCGATGCATCGATGATGATCAGGTTGGTGTCACCGTTGTCGGCGCCCAACAATTGAGTAATGGAACTTTCTTGTCCAAGCACGAAACTGGGCGCGGCGAGGTTTTGTGCCGACAGCGGGATGCTAGCTCCAGTCAATCCTTCCGTCGCGGCACCATGCACTGACAGACGAGAAATCGTGCCGGAACCGCCCGAGCGTGCTGTTGTTGAGGTTATTCCCAATGAATGGCGAGTGCCTGTAGCCAGGTTGCTGGCGAGCGAGTCGAAGGAATCCTCGATGTTTCCCCTGCCCGACAAGTCTGACGCCGAAAACGCTCCGATGGCGCCATCTAGCGTGTAAGTCACTTGCGCGTTCGAAACCGCGATTTCACCACAGTCGTCACCGGCATTTCGCTCGTGCTCTATTGGTTTCGGGTCTGTCGAAAGCCAACCTTGGATCTCGAACGTTGTCGCCAAGAGGTGACGTTGCTCCAACGTCTCAAATCGAATTCTGGGATAAAGAGAGTGCCGGCGCCGTTGCTGTTTCATCGGTTGCTTCAAGGTAAGACCTCCGGTTGCGAAATAGCCAGACCCGCTCTCCCGGCCGACAGGCCGCACTAGCGCGTGTTCCTAGGTACGGCTGAGCAGGCGGATCGGTTTGCGATAGCGGACAAGAGCGACCGTCAAGCCTCCAATAGGCCACACCTGCTTCAGCGAGCACGACTGGCCACTCAACCATGGCTGTTACATTCTTTTTGCCTCACCCGCTGCAATCAAAACGACGGAGCGGCTTTAACGTTGTACGCTCAACTACGCGAATCTGCACTTCCGGCTGACGCTAAATGTGCTCCTTCAACCGGTAAACGTGCATTACACCTCTGCGGTTGAAAATTCCTAGTGAAAACGAATCGAGTAGAGATCCGCTTCGTTCATCACGAAGCGCAGCTGCACCGGCTGGCCTGCAAGTTCCCCTACGTCAGAGCTCCCTTTCCATGGGACGGTATGGCTGATGTGATCGCCGTACAAGAGGTCGCTTTCTTCGAGGCGATATCCTTCGGTCGGGGCTCCTTCCGCGTCTTGAATCTCTATCTGGATGCCACCGGCGGCGCTGGTGGCATAATTGACTTCCAGCGCGCGGCCTTTGAACAGCAGTGGCTTCGTTAGAAACTCGCCCTTTTCATACCCTGCGTGCACGGAAACGAACCCGTCGTAGCGGAACACGTAATGCCCGCCGCCGTACATGTACATTGACATCTCGGTATCGCTCGTCGGAACGACATGCCAGGCGACGTAGTTGGAGCGATTGCCCCATCCCTGTGGCCCCAGACCAGGACGAATGAAGGCTTCCTTAAAGAGACGGTCGAAGCGATCGCTGCCGGGGCGGGTGGTCATAAAGACCACGTCAGTAATGCTGCTGCGGCCTGCCTGGAATCGCGTCGGAAGTGCGACGTAGATGTGAGGCGCCCGAAAGTACGGGTGCGTGCCGCTGGTGTACAGGTGCTCGCCCGGCTCATTCGCCGCCATGTCAATCGGCTCCGTCCAGTCCACAAAGTCCCTGCTCGTTGAGCGGTGGATGGATCGCAAGCCATTAACGATCGCCCGCAGACGCATTGATGCATTCCGGATGGATCAGGAAACGGGGGCAGGTCAGCTAGACCACAGCAACCTTGACACAGTTGATCGGCGGGAGCGAATCGAACAGGCAATCCCACTGGTCGCCGCCGTCGCGGCCGATCCAGAGTTGCCCGGTTGTGGTGCCGAAGTACAGGGCAGGCGACTTCAACTCGTCGATGTCCATTGCATCGCGGAGCACGGTGAAGTAGGTATCCTTCTTGGGCATCCCCTTCGCCAGTCGCTTCCACTTCCCGCCGCCGTTTTCGCTCCGCCACACCGCCGGCCTACCCTCGGGGCAGGTGCGGGTCATCGGCTCCAGTGGCACGACGTAGACGACGTCGGCATTGTGTGGGTGGACGACGATCGGAAAGCCAAAGTCGCTCGGTAGCCCGTCGGCGATCGAATACCACGACTGGCCGTGATCGTCGCTCCGCAGCACGCCGATGCCCGGCCGAGGTCCGCCCGGCCCGTCCCATTCGGCCCAGCCGCCGTGGTTCTGCATGTAGAGCCGGCCTGGGGCATCCTTGTGGCTGGCGATCTTATGGACGCACTGGCCGAACTCGGGATACGGGTCGGGCATGAACCCGGCGCCGACACCCCCATTCGATGCGGTGAACGTTTGGCCGCCGTCTTCGCTCACGTAGTGGCCGCCCGTCGAAATGCCGAGATGGACGCGGTTCCCGTCGCGCAGAATCGTGTGCATACATAGCCCGCCGTTGCCCGGCTGCCACTGCTTTGCGTGCTCATGGTTGCTGATGCCGGGGACCATCTCCCACGAGTCGCCGCCATCGTCGCTGCGGAAGAGCGACGCAGGCTCCACGCCGCACAATAGATCTTTCGAATCGCCGCCCGGCTCCAGCGACCAGATGTTTTGCAGTGCCCGACCGTCCTTCTCCGGGAACGCGGGGGCCCCCTTGCTTTCCTTGAACTTTTTGCCGAGATCCGTCGACCGCAACACCTTCATGCCGAAGAACGGGTTGCAGCTCGAAGCATACAGCCGTGGTGAACGGCGAGTGTCGATGAGCGCCGCAAAAACGGCCACGCCCTGGCCGAATGGGCCGCGAAGCTCGAAGCGGCGGCGGGCCTTCGCCGCCTCGGCCACGAATAGTCCCTTTTTGGTTCCGATGCAAAGAACGATGCGATCTGCCATGTTCAGCCTCCTGAGACTGCGGGCATGATGGTGAGGACGTCGCCGGCCGCGAGCGCCGTATCGAGCCCTTGCTGCTGGTGTAAGAACGAGTTGTTCACGAACAGGTTGATATGCCGTCGCACCGCCCCGGTCTCGTCGCACACGTTGCGATACAAGGCCGGGTGGTCGCGCTTGAGCTGGTCCAGTGCGGCCCGAACCGTCGACGCAGAGCACGCAAGCTCCTTCGCGCCGCCGCATTCATGGCGCAGCACAGGTGGGATTTGAACACAGATGGTCATAATTGACTTCGCTTGGCTAGGCCGTGGTTCTCCTTAATCATCCCTTTACGAGTGAAATCGCGCTGGCTCGTGGGCAGTGACCCGTCGGCGTGCATTTTCGCCTGCCACGTGTCGTATGCCAACTGCCCGAAGGCTTCCACTGCCAGCTTGCCGTCGAGCCCGCGTCCCGGCGCCCTCTCCGCGGACCCCCGGCAGCCGTGTATCCACTTCCGCACGATCGTTTCCGTCGTTACTATAGTCAGTTCGCCCGGCTCCCGTCACATCTTGCACATACCGCTTTAGCTTCCCGCCAACGGGTCAGCTTGGCGTGCTCGGGCCCAGGCTTGCCCGCTTCGGTCACGCCTTTGGCAGATCGTCGAAGCTGACGAGAGGCTTTTCGTCCGCCGCGTTCCCTGCGGCCGGAAGGATCGATACGGGTGCCCCGCGGCGGCTCTGATGGTCGTTCTCACTTTGTTGCTCCTCTGACAGGTTGCGCCTGAGTTTCCGCGCCGCCACGGTTGGGCATCTACAAGTGAGTCGAACGGCCGCGGCCTGAATCGACACCTCGGCAAAGTTTATTTTCACGACTGTGCGGCGGGGATCAAGGAGACACCGCGAGCCGGCTGTTGCCGGAAGACCGCGACGCGGGCACTAGCGGCCCGGTTCGTCTCTTCAACCTGGCTGAATAGAACCGACAAGGCCAGTTTCAACGCAGTTCGCGGACTTTCGGTCGCACAAATGTAAGCGGCTAGCGGTTCAATTACTCCCTCGAGATCGCCGTCCGTCCCTCGATGGGGCCGGTGGTTAATGTTGTTCACAATTGGTCTCCTGTAGGATGGGTTTCCTGCTCTCTTCCGCCATAAGTCAGTCGAACGGCGGGCGTGCAGATCGACAGGCGACCGAAATTATTTGTCCGATAGGTGCGGTGTTGAGCGTTCATGCGCAATCGACGTGGCCACCGCTCCGAGTGTGGAGTAGTTCGTGGCGGCGCTGAATCGGGGGTTAGCGACTTCGATCGTGCGGAAGAGGCGGTACAGCGAGCTTTTACGACCTTGTGCGCCTTGGTGCAATCGCCCTGAGGCACGATACTCGAGCCCTGGGGTAGCAAGGATTCTGCTACCACGAGGCACGCCGGCCGTCACAAATTGTGTAGTTGTCGCCTGTACCCGCTCAACGATCTGGAGCTGATCGTTTCACGCGAGTTCTTACCGGGGAGTTGCGGATGCCCTCGTAGGCGGTACTACTTCTCGAACCGGTAGCGCGGGCTGAGCTTATCCACCGACCACTGAAACAAAAGGGCCAGCTCATCCGTGTTCCCCCGCGGACCAAAGCGATAGTCGCGTGGGATCACGTTCGGTAACTTTGCAGTGATGCCGAGATATTTCTTCAACCGCAGCTCAACGCTGAACTTCAACCTGTCGTTCAAGAGATTCGCCTGGCGAACCTTCTCGAGGACGCGTCGTCGCGCGCGAGTGCCCCGCGTCCAGTTCTCTCGGACGAACGCTTGAAAATCTTCCAGTGATTCGGGCGTCATCCAGCGAAACTGCCCCCCCTCCATTTCCGGGACGATATCGATCGCCCGCTTTTGATGCGCGAACGTTCCTCGCTGAACGCCCGCGGTCTCCAAAATCCGCCGCGCGATCGGCCGGTTGTAAGTTCCGCCGACGCTCCACGGCTGCATTTCCTCGGACTTCGAAATCTGGTTGATCGCGCTGTAGCTCGTACACCCAAGAAAGGCCGGGAACAAACTCAACCAGCCGACTCGCAATCGAAACTCCTCTTGAAAGCTGCCGGAGGCATCCTTCCGCACAAAGCCGTGGTAGTCCTCGCGCAGCCGCCAGTCCCACACGCGATCTGCGTAGTGCCCGCAAAATACCAGTTTCCCTTCCAGGTGCGGCGTCAGCGCGGCGAACATCGCCGCCGACGGCGACCCGAAGAACTCGGCCTCGGGAAAATGCGGCTGCTGCAAATAGTCGTTGCGGTTAAACGTCTGCACTTCCATGCCCAGTTGCTCAGCGATCGCGGCGCCGGAATCTTCGCTTCCGCCACCCTTGCCGTTATCCCGACCTTCGAGGCAGGTTAAGACCTTGCGGGCGCCGGCTTCCCGGGCGAGCACGGAGCAGGCCGGTGAATCGTATCCCGACGACATCGTCGCCACCGGCTCGTACCGCACCCGGCGGCGCGGATCGGCCGCGTTGGCAACGATCGCAGCAATTTGCGACTTTAAGAAGCCGCGGTAGTCAGCGTAATCGATGAAGTCGGGCCAAATCGGCTTGGACTCTTCGATGATCTTCAGCAGGCGATCGATCCGCAGTGTGCGATAGTAATAGAAGCGGATGCGCCGGCCATTTGCCGTGGGCACGTGGCGGGGGTGGTGGTAGATCCCGCGGAGGATTCCCAGCATCGTCAACCCGTAACGTAGGGATCGCGGATGCGGGGCATCGCCGGCTTGCGACAGTAAAAACACGATCGAGTTGGAAATGAAGAGCGAGTCGCCCGCGCGGAGCACGTGCAGGCGCTCCATCACGTGCGACGGCGTCGTAACGATCAGCTCGTTGCCGTCGATGCGGCCACCCGACCCCATCAGCGATGCCGTCTCGATCCGATCGTTGCCAAAGTCGTCGCTCCAAGCGCCGTCGCAAAAGAACCCTTCGCGCGTCTCGACCCACGGCCCATGCCACAGATCTACCATATCGCTCCCTTTGCGCATGCACAGGCACCAGGCCAGTCGCGGCAGTGAGTCAATCTGGTGGAAGGCGAATTTCAACGACCATGCCTCGGGACACGGAAGCGGACGCGGAATGCGGCGTGGTTTCGGCCACGCTGCTACGCGTACCATCGTAGTTCACCGGTGGCAAACTTCCACTCACTTGATGCGACGTTAGAGAACCCGCTACGCCCGTGCAAGCAAAAGCCACCAGGACTCTAGACAATCCCTTCACTTGGCTTCCGCCGCTATTCCGGTGTGGGCGGGCAGATTGCGCACTAGGAGGCGCCGCTTCCGGCTGACCCGTCGCCCCGGAATTCCCGCCATCGCTGGCCGGTCCTCGCCATTTACGGCGATGTTCGTACCGCGTATAGCTGTCCGGCCGCAGTAGGTGGCGGTTGTCCGGCATCGTTGTCAGTTCGGCTGCGATATGGCCTGATGCATGCCGCCTCCACGGGCCTGCCTCACGAAAGTTAACAGCAGGCCACCGGTTTTCACCGGCCTGCTGCATCACATGAAAGGTGATGCAGCAATGAGGACGCAATCCCTAGAGCGTGAGCCTTGAAGAGTTTCGAAGTTCGGCGAGGTTGGAAACGGCACGACGGGCTTTTCATCGAGCACTAGGCGTGTCGCGCCGGACTCGCGGTGAGCTTGCGGCGGCGATGCTTAGGCGCAGGGGGTCGAGGATGATGTTTGGATGTTGGAGCCGGAGCGGTTGTGGCGCTCGGCCGGCTATACGAGGGATGATCGTCGGCGACGGCGATCGCTTGACGTGTGAGCCGCTCAATACTGCGAAGGCTTCCGCGTTCGCCAGCGCCACAGAAGGACATCGCGGTGCCGGTCGCCCCGCCGCGGGCCGTGCGGCCGATACGATGGACATAGATATCCGGCACTTCAGGCAGTTCATAGTTGATCACGTGCGAGACGCCTTCAACGTCCAGGCCTCTGGCCGCAATGTCGGTGGCCACCAGCACGGGCGGCCGTCGAGATTTGAACTCCTGCAGCGCCCGGTTCCGCGCGTTTTGGCTTTTATTGCCGTGGATTGCGACGGCGCGAATACCAGCTCGCACGAGCAACTTCACCACCTTGTCGGCTCCGTGCTTCGTCCGCGTGAACACCAAGGTGCGCGGACATGGTGTCGTTTTCAGCACGTGAGCGAGCAGTTCCGGCTTGTTGTGCGTATCGACCAGATAGACCGACTGCGTAACCTGTTCGACAGGCGTGGCGGCCGGCGCCACGGACACATATTGTGGATTGCGTAGCCACTGCCGGGCTAGTGCGCGAATCGCATCCGGCATCGTAGCCGAAAACATTAGGGTTTGCCGTCGTTGCGGAACTTGGGAGATGATTCGGCGCAGGTCGGGCAAAAAACCCATATCGAGCATCTGATCTGCTTCGTCAAGAATCAGGATTTCCGTCTTTGACAGCGTCACGTGGCCTTGCGACATGAGATCCAGCAACCGCCCGGGCGTCGCGATCAAAATGTCCACTCCAGATTTCAACGCCGTCACCTGCGGTCGCTGACTCACACCGCCATAAATCGCGCAACAGCGCAGGGACGTATACTTCCCGTACAAGCAAAAGCTGCTGTGGATCTGTGCGGCAAGTTCGCGGGTGGGTGCAAGAACGAGAGCTCTCGTTGGCCGGTGTTTCCCGTGGCGATTTCCAGCACCATCGGAATGCTGCTCTGGTTGTGCAGCGGAAAGTCTCTGCAAGACTGGAAGCGCAAAGGCGGCCGTCTTGCCGGTTCCGGTTTGAGCACACCCCATCAGATCTTGCCCTGCGATGACCGGAGGTATGGCTTGTGCTTGAATGGGCGTCGCCGCGCGGTAGCCCTTGGCGTGGACTGCGCGAACGAGTTGCGGTGATAATCCAATCGCTTCAAAATTCATCAAATCACTGTTTCCTTGCACTTTTCGTTGAACTGTCTGCTAAAAGAATGGCGTGGCTTCGGGCATGAGCCGCGAGTCAGCGGCAGATATTTTCACCACCGGTACCGACGTGGATGCCGAGGAAGGCCACGCATCGTTGATCGCGTGGTAGCTGCGACCGGCCAAGCGTTTGGCCAGGGGCAGAAGAAGCGTGAGGATCTGTCGCGGTCGCAATTAAGATACCAAGGCAAAACCGTCCATTCGGACCAATCGCACCTTGGAGGCCGCTCGATTCGAATTTGATCGATCCGGTGCGGCTTTTCTCCGCGACCGGTCTCGCACTTCTAGGACTAGTGTAGCACACCGCCCCCAAAGTTCAAACCGAGATTTTTCTCGGCCACTTTCCCGACGCTCATCGGTGCGGACGTCGGGCCGTGCGGCGGCAGGAACGGGAAGGGGGTGCACTGGGGACCTCTGGGCGATCCGATGCGAGGCAGCAAGCTAGCCGCTGTTTTTCGCTTTGACTGCCGCGAGAGCCTTTCTTTGTACTGCCAACCGCTGATTCCGCGGTTCATCGGCTTGAGTCACTGCACATTGGGGATGAATTCCGCCCCGGGAATACGATGACTTGCCGCAGATGGGACACTTCTTGCTGTCCCGTCCCACGACAATCGGAACTGGCTTCTTTTCGCTCATGCTCTATTGTCCATCTTCAGTTGCGTTGATGCTGAGGCTCCGCAATTTCGTGAGAGAAGCCTCTCCCTGCCATGGCTAATTGACCGCCCGGCGAGATTTGCGTCGGCCCGACTTCGAGCTCGACCGCTTTGTTACCGACTCAAATTCACGGCACCGTGTACTCACCGACCGAAACGGCATGCCGTCGGCTCTTTCGTACCGTTCCGCACGAACAAACCAGAACGCCAGTCCGCCGGTGTTGTGGGCGGCGGTCTTCGCGGCATGTGTCGCTCGAACGCCGAGCGAGCCCTTTCTGCCGGCTTTTTTCCACCCGCGACGCGCCATGATCATTCGCACGAGAACGCCGATGGCCTGGCGAAATCGCGTGTTTCGCTTTAATTGGCGACCGGCGAGAAACTTATCGATTGCCGGTAGCATTTCCAATTCGCGCACGACGCCGGCCAATGGGGCACGGTCATGGTGGATCTCCGCCTCGTCCATGCGGCGTTGTCGACCTGCGTCATTAAAGAACTCCAGGACTTGGGCGAACGGTTGTGCGGCATCGTTCGCGACGTCGGCAAACGTTTTCCCCTGCCGATCCTTCAAGAAGTCGGCTTTTGTAACGCGTATTAGCGGCACGGCAGGTAATTGCTCCAGTCGGCTGCCATCGATTTAGCACCACAATTTGCACCTACATATATTGTACCTCCATTTTGAGCACCTCGCAAGCGCTCTCCGCCTTCCCATGGTAGGCCTTCGGCAACCTCGGAAGGTCGCACCAAACGGACCAATGGGAGGCGGGCACGTCTGCTGGCATTCGGCAAGTGCTTTCGCACCTCGAGGCCGACCGCAGTATACAATAGTTGTCGGACGGGAGATCCTCCCCACTGATCATTGCGACCGTATGGTCGATTCCCCTTCCTAGTGCCGTCCGATTCTAAGCGGCGCTCACATTTTCTTTTCTAAGGGGATCGTGCCATGTTCGGTAGAAATCAAGTCACGGACCGCGATCTGTTAAAATCTGTGAATCGGCGCCTTGACCGCACCGGTACAGGATCGCAGTCCAGGATTGCCGCGACTGTGCGTGGAGGCACGGTCACGCTTGCTGGTAAGTTGCAATATGAGAACCAGCGCGCCCAGATCGTGAAGGCGGCGAGCAGCGTCGACGGCGTTCGCCACGTGGTCGATCAACTTCAATCGCCGCCCAAGACAAAGCGGCAGGCAAGCTGATTTGGCACGATGATTTTGCAATTTTGACCTACCCTCGTTTATATCATGGCGATCTTTCAACGATGATTCCGACGTACAATCGGCCGTCGGTGTGCCACAGATTGCCGCCGCCGTTCCGACCCTCACGTTGCGTGTGATATCCATCCACGACATACTGCCCTGCGAGGCCGCCAGCGTTCTCAAGGCACTCCAAAAGGTAGTCGCGCTCGGCGTCGACATCTGGAGCCGTAACGTGGGTTATTTCGCCTGTCGTTCGACTCAGGCCAACCCGCTCGTCGTAGACTGCAGAGCCAATCCACTGTGTTCGCCCGTCTCCACCTGGCGTGCCGGTTTTCCAAAATCGAACATGGTGGCGATGCCGCGGGCTGTGCCCGACGGGCTGTTCAAATGCCAGGTCCTGCTTTCGTCCGAACAGAAACAGGTTGCTTACCGGCGCCGTCTCATCGGGCCGTGAAAGTACCGTGTCGACCGCGATTTTCACGTCGCTCTTCAGACTCAGCGAAGCCGCGGGATACCACTTGGCCGCTACCATTACTCTCGTCAGTTGCTCCTCGCTCCCGATGAGTGCCACGTTCAGCGGATCACCGGGATGATGATCGGAAGTCTGCGTAAGTCGAGGAGCGTCCTCGAACGAAGAATTGGGCTGCGAGAATCGCGTCCACGCAAGTGGTGCGATCACGTAGGCAGTGATCAGCCACGTGAGAACACAACCGACGACAGCCTTGACGAGCCGCACGACATGACGCCGACGAGATGGCTGATCACGTTTTATCTCCTTAGCCAATTCAGCGCTCCTCATGATATACCTGGCTGGTCAAACGATGATTCGCTAACGGATCGCGAGCGGACACGCCGGCGTCAGCGGTTGGTTGCCCGTGCTTCTTGTCCAAGACGGCCTCAATCTCACGCAACGTCCACGGCGTGGTGACCTACTACGGACTGGTTAGAGCTTGAGGAGGAAACGCTTGCCAGAATCAAGACTGCGCAGAATTCTGCCAGGGCGTCTGTGATGGACTCCTCCGTCGGGCGCCTGACGTACATCGACGCCTATCAACAACAACAAGTTGCACTGCTTTCAGGAATTGCAAGTCTCATCAATCGGATTTGAGCATTGCCTGAGCTAGCGACTTTTGTGCCGCTCGAGTAAGCACGACCATTACCAGGGCCGTCGCCACCAAGCCAACGACGAGAACGACTTGCTCAGCCGAAGTGGCCTGAGCCTTTCCCGCCATCGCTTCGGCGAGACTCTTTGCCGCCGTGCCGATGTAAACATACAGAACGGCGCCCGGCAACATCCCGATCCAAGAAGCGAGCATGTAGTCCCGAAACGACACTCTGGTGAGTCCGAAAGCAAAGTTTAACAGGTTGAACGGGAACAGCGGCGAGAGCCGCGTCAACAATGCGACTTTGAACCCCTCGCGACCGACGGCTTCGTCCAACGCTTGGAAGCGGGGCATCGTCGCGGTCGCCTTATCTACCCAATCACGCAGCACCGTGCGAGCAAGCGCGAAGGCGGCGCCGGCGCCGAGCGTGCTTCCGATCGAAACCGTTATCGTGCCGACGAAGAGGCCAAAAATCATTCCGGCGCCAATCGTAAGAAGCGACCCCGGAACGAATAGCACACAACCGATGATGTAAATCACGACAAACAGTACCGGCCCCCAGAAGCCAATAGAATCAATCCATTGAAGGGCCGCGACCAGAGTATCATTCGCCTGCGGTAACCAAAGAAGTATGCCAGATGCGGCTATGGCCAGCACAGCGATGATCAGGATTCGAACCCGGTTGCTCATTTGCGGCCACCAGCCGTGTCTCCTGGGGAAGGTGCTGCGTTACCGTTATGCGTAAGGGAATTCTCGTCCGCTCCTGTGGCGGAGTCCGCCCGAGATTCGCTCTCGCGTTTCCGCTCTCGACGATTGATCGGATAATCTCCGATTTCACCGCCCAATGGCAGCCACAGCATCCAGTGAAGCCGTTCTGTTCGCCGCTCATCGGGAAACTGTGACAGTCCGATTGCCATTCCCGTGTGGCCGTCGGCCGGCTGGTCGCGGTAAGTGCCAAACAGCCGGTCCCACCACGGAAGGTTGAACCCAAAGTTACTGTTGGTCTCATTGGCATAGTGCGAATGGTGAACCCGGTGCATGTCCGGCGTCACCACTAACCAGCGTACGATCCGATCAACAATTAGTGGCATGCGCACGTTGCTGTGGTTGAACATTGAGGTAGCATTGAGCAGCACTTCGAAGATCAGTACCGCAACTGCGGGAGTGCCGAGTAGCAATATCACTCCCGCCTTAATTCCAAACGATAGCAGGATTTCGATTGTGTGAAATCGCAGGCCCGTGGTGACGTCGAAATCGAGGTCGGCGTGGTGCACCATATGCAGCCGCCAAAAAAGCGGTACGGCATGGAACATTACGTGCTGGAGATAGATCGCCAAGTCCAGAAGCAAGACCGACCCCATGACGGTAATCCAATAGGGCAAGTCGATGGTTTGAAAGAGGCCCCAGCCCGTCGCTTCAGCAAACAACGCGACGCCTACTGCCCCAACGGGCGCAACCAGACGCAGCAGGAAGCTATTGAGGAACACAAGCCCAAGATTGCTGCCCCAACGCAGGGGCTTGCGAGTCGAGAGCCTACGACGTGGTGCCAACAGCTCCCAAAGCGCCATCAGTGCGAACACTCCGGCGAAACACCCGAGTCGAATCGCTGCTTCGTATTGGAATGATTCCCCCATACGCGTTCGTAATGTCCTATTTTTTCTTCTCGGCCTTCTTGAACCCAGCTCGAACGAGTTCCTTGTAGCCGGGTTTCAGGGCGCGAACCTCGTAACCAAAGTCTTCCAGAATGTTTCCAGCCGTCACGGCCCGCTTTCCGACAACGCAGAAGGTGTAGAGAATCCGTTCCTTGGGAAGCACTTTGACGAGTTGCTCTTTCTTGACGCCCTTTTTGAGTGCGCTAAGCGGCACGAAGATCGAACGCTCGACGTGTCCCTCGTCCCATTCGGATTTCTCTCGCACATCGACAAGGACTGCCTTCTCCTCGTCAACGTTCTTCTTCACGGTTTTCAAGGAATCCTTGGTGATGTCCGCAGCAAAGAGTGTCGTAGCGGCGCCAGTCGCAACGAGCACCATGACGCCAGAAAGCGAAACTGGTAGTCGCATCCATCTTCTCCTTATTATCGAAGCAATCAAACCGCAAGACCGACTCTCAATGAGTGACTGGCTTTGTCGCACCGCTTGATGCCTTGCCTTTACCAACAACTCGATCTGACTCCGAAATGATTCGCTCTAACTCCCGACTCACCCAATCGAGCTCTTGTTCCGTCGTTGTATGCCCCAAGCTGAAGCGGATTGCGCCGAGCCCGATCGATTCTTCGACTCCCATTGCTTCCAATACGGGACTCAGACAACGCACGCCGGCGTGGCAAGCCGAACCGGTAGATGCCGCCACGGCGGGAAGCTTAGCGAGAATATTGCTTCCGAAAAGGCCTCGAAAGCTGACGTTTAGCGTATTAGGAAGCCGCTCGTCGAGGTGACCATTCAGAACCACCAAATCGCTGAATATCGCCCGCAGCTTCTGCCAGAAATAATCTCGAAGGAACAAAGTATCCGTGGTTTCTAACCATCGCCGAGCCACCTCGCAGGCCGTTCCAAGTCCGACAATTGATGCGACGTTTTCCGTTCCAGCCCGCCGGCCCGCCTCATGGCCGGCGCCGTGCAGCAGTGAAGTTAGCTCCACGCCCTCACGAACGAATAACGCTCCGACACCTTTTGGACCATAGAGTTTATGGCTGGCGATCGTAAGCAGATCGACTCCCAGCGATTCCACATCAACCGGAATCTTCCCCACGGTCTGCGCTGCGTCGGTGTGACAGAGAACGCCGCGGTCTCGTGCAAGTTGGGCAATTTCCGTAATGGGCTGGATGACGCCCGTTTCGTTGTTAGCATGCATCACGGAGACTAACACGGTCTCATCTTGAAGGGCATCCTTAACGTCACTGGGATCCACCCGGCCGAACCGGTCGACGGGCAGGTAGGTGACGTCGGCGCCCAGCCCCTCTAGGAATCGGCAGGGCTCCAGAATCGACGGATGCTCGATTCTGGAAGTGATGATGTGGGGACGCGCTTTATCACGACAGCAGGCGTAAAAGGTGCCCTTCAGCACTTGGTTATTGGACTCCGTACCGCCGGAGGTGAATACAATCTCGGTCGCATCGCAGCACAACAGGGCGGCTACTTTCGACCGTGCGGCTTCGACGGCATCGCGGGCCCCGATACCCGCCCAATGCGTACTGGATGGATTTCCGAAGTCCTCGGTCAAATAGGGCCGCATTGCCGCTGCAACTTCGGGTGCCGGCGGTGTTGTCGCATTGAAATCAAGGTAAATGCGGCCATTCATCGTGAGACCTTCCTGCGCGCTGGCGACTTCGCTCGGCCCTTCTGCGCAAGCGCCTTCTCCAGCCGCTGCTTGTCGGCCTGAATCTGCTCAGGAGTTCGCTTGACGATCGGTTCATCGCGTTCGACCAGTGCCAGCATGTCGCGCACCAATTTCGGACGGCAAAGGTAGTAGCACCGCAACGCGCCGTCCTGGGCGTAGTCCACCAAGCGAGCGTACCGAAGTACCGATAAGTGCTGCGATATATTGGCCTGGCGTGCGGAGACGAGCTCCTCAATATCGGTCACGCATTTTGGCCCCGTAGCGAGTTCTTGGAGGATCGCGAGTCGGGTCGGGTGCGAAAATGCCTTGAGCAGTTCGGCGGCGGGCTGAGTTTCGAGCGTTGGCATGCAAGACTCCGTTGGAAGGAACATTCGAATGCTCGAATATAATCGTCGGCAGTTTGTCGGTCAAGCGTTAGCCAGGTAGCTTCAATGGGCAACAATCTCCACCGCACAGCCGAACTGAAGCCGCTGCGGCTGTGCCCACTCCAGCGAATGGACACCCGGAGAAGGCGCTATCGCCCAACCGCAGGGTTGACCAGAGTTTCATTTGTATGCAAACATTCGAATGGACGAATAGGAGAAGGTGAATCCCGTCGATGTACTGCGAGGCTGCCACACGTTTGGACGAGGACATGCGCGCGTGACCAAGCAGAAGCGGAAAAACCGGCGTAGCATTGAGCCGTTCGCGTTGTTTTCACGATCGCATCGCGAAACCTAGTCGCCCAGCAGCACTTCCTGGCCGGGCTCTGACAATGTGCAAACCGCCGAAGGCGATCACACGAGGTCGGCAATCGGCAACTCAACCATTGCAACAAAAGTGTCCGACGCCCCGTAGTAGAGCTGCACCGTTTGATCGCGTACGACAATGCCGGTAGGAAAGATCACCCTCGGCACAAATCCGGCCTGCTCGTAATCCGCCTCCGGCTCCCAAAGCGGCTCGCGGCTGGTAGCCATCACTCGCGCCGGGTCGTCCAAATCCAGCAGCATCGCGCCTGCGGTATAAGTTCCTACCTGGCCAGCAACCGTCGAACGGCGGCTGGCGTGGTAGACCTCCAACCAGCCATGTTCCGTGCGAATGGGCGGCGCTCCACCGCCCACTCGATCCGATTCCCAAGCGGCCGTGCCACCGTGCAACGGACGGTGCGATCCCCAGTGCAGCAGATCGGGCGAGCGAGCCAGCCACATCTCCGGCGGGCTAAAGCGATGCGCCGGCGTCGGGCGATGCAACGCAACATATTCGCCACCAATTCGTTCGGGGAACAGCACCACGTCTTTATTCTCAGGGCAGAAGATGATGCCGTGACGCTCGAAGGTAATAAAATCGCTAGTCGACGCGAGCGCCGTGGCTGCCCCGTGCCGTGAAACGGCAACGTATGTGATCCAGAAGCGGTCGTCCAGCCAGACGATCCGCGGATCCTCGATTCCGTATTCCTCCCACGGTTCGCTGGGGTACATGTGGCCGGCGTTCCAGTCGGTGACCGTCCGCCCATCCTGGCTGCGAATGACTCGGAGATGCGACGTAAAGGTCAAACGCAGCAGGTTGTCGGACTTCCTCACCACAACTCTTGGGTCGAGGCACTCGACGTCCTTCTCGTCGATCCACTCAGCGATGACTTGCCCGTTCTCCCAACGTGGCAGCGCCACGTAGCCGGCGCGTCGCTCTTCCTGCCGTTCGGCAACTCGGGCCAAAATGACCACTTGTCCGGCGTGTTCGGCCACGCCGGGATTGAAAGTGCCGATCACTTCCAGGCCGTCGCTGGAGGGAGCCAGGTCCTGCGGCTGGATCAGCAGCTTTTGAAAGAGCCGTTGGACCATGGCCGCCTCCCGCTATTCGCTTCCGTTTTGTCCACCACCGCAGCTAGGTCCATCAGGCAGAGGCCGCCGAATTGTCATTGCCTTGAGCCAGCGCGTCGGCAACGACGGCCATGGCGAGCGAGTCACGGCCGTTCTGCTCGGTGATCCGCCGCGGGTGGTCGCGGTCGTGCAGCCAAGCGAGCTGGTCCACGAGCATCGTGCGAAGCAGTTCACCATACCGGTGCAACTTCGGCGGACCGTCGCCCGTGCTCAGTTCCATCATTTGGTAAACGTCCAGTGGTTTGTGCCGGCCCTGGCAGTGGCGATCCCCTCGCGCGTAAACTTGCGTTACATTCAGCAGGGCATCCGGAAACAACTCGCACATGGTCCTCGTCGCCGCTTCGTCGGCGATAGCGCGGATGCGCACCTGCGTCGGCACCCATCCCTGCAGCGTCACGTCACCCCGCTCAAACACCAGTTTTAATTCCTGCCGGTCGAGCCGTCCGGGCTGATGAAAGCCGTGATAGAAGTTCATCAGGACCGAGCTGCCATATTGAACCGTGCATTGCACTTGCTCTTCGATGCCGGACGTGGGGCGAAGCGTCCGCTGGGCGGCGACCACCGTGCCAGGACCAAGCCAACTGGCGAGCAGATCAAAAAAATGAACGCCATGCTCGACAAATATTCCGCCGCTCTTCTGTGGATCCCAGAACCAGTGGCCGGGGGGCAGCCCTTCGTCGGCCGCGTAGTTTTCGAAGTAGCCGTGCAGCACTTCGCCAAGCGCCCCCGACTCAATGAGCCCGCGAACCGCATCCGCCATCGGGTTGTACCGCTGCATCAAGTTCGCAATTAGCAGGAGGTCATTCCGCCGGGCGAGGCCGACCATTTCATCGGCCTGTTGCAGGTTCAGGGCCAGCGGTTTTTCGCAAATGACGTGCTTGCCAGCGGCAAGCGCTGCGGTCGCCTGAGAGTAGTGCAGAAACGGTGGCGTGGCGATGTATACCAGATCGAGGTCTGCTCGCTGCAACATTTCCTCCGGCTGGTCGATCAGCGGAATATCAAATCGCTTGGCGGCCGCGAGCGCCGCCTCACGATGTGTCCCGGCCATGGCGATCAGCTTCACCCCGGGCACCTGTGCAAACTGCTGGAGTGCGAACAGGCCAAACCCGCCGCAGCCAATCACACCAAGTCCGACCTCGCCAAGTCCGACCTCGCCGGTCCCGTTCATTTATTAGCCTTCCGTGACGGTTCGCCACTTGGATTCGCCGCATCGTTGCCGATGCAAATTCTGCGCCGGTGCATCCCAGAACGCGCACCGGACCAGCGGTGCCGCTGTGCGCGCCGGCGAATGAACCTTTGCGTGGCGATTTCTGCCGCACCGGTTCCATTCGCGTCCCGTGTGATGCAGCAGCCTGTTACATAAACCAAGCGGCTGTTAACCCGTTGGGTTGCGTGGTTAGGGCTCTCGCATATTGTCGAGAAGTTCATTCAGCTCCACGATGGCAAAAGCGGTCGCCGAGTCCGAAATCGCATAGGGCATGAAAAGATAATCTCCGTGTACCAGGGCCCCGCAGGTGTACACGACATTGGGCGTATAGCCCTCGCGTTCGTCTTCCATTGGCGTCAGCAACGGTTGGTCGAGGTGCCCGATGACCTTTTTTGGGTTGTCACGATCCAGCAACATCGCGCCAATCGAATAGGTCCGCATCGGCCCGACGCCGTGCGTCAACAGCAGCCAGCCGGCGGAGGTTTCGATCGGTGAACCGCAATTGCCGATCTGCATGAACTCCCAGGGATGCTTCGGCACGCGGAGCAGTTCGGCCGTTTCCCAAAACTGCGGAATGTCGGAATACATGATGTGCAGGTTTACCCCGTCGATGCGCGAACACATGGCGAAATGCCCGTTGATTCGACGGGGAAACAAGGCCATGCCCTTGTTCTGGGCACAGGCACCGTTGAGCGTGTGAACGTGGAAGCGGTGCATATCGCTCGTTTCCATAAGCTGCGGCAACGCGCGATACCCGTTGTATGCCGTGTACGTGCCGTAGTAGGTGATCGAGCCGTCGTCGTCGACGAAGCGAACCATCCGCAGGTCTTCAATACCGCGGTTCTCATTGTCGCTTTGCGGAAAGATTACCACCTGGGAAATGTCGGCGTTGTCCGGCAATCGCAGCTGGTAGTTTTCGCGAGCGAGCCAGCGAATACCCTCCATGGTTTCCTCGAGGCGCAGAATCTCGGGCTTCTTTGCGCGCGCCTCGACGATAGCGTGCTCCAGCTCGTTGACCGTAAAGCGATCGCCGAGGCGACTGAGCACCAAATCGGCGGCCTGTTGGTCGATCGCCATTTCACCCAGTTTGCGTCGGAAAAGAGATTTCCAATACAACTGGTCGGGCGAAAGACGTGCGCGTCGCAGCAGCGAACTCGGTGGGTCGACGTGAATCTCTCGATCCGGCTGAATAATGCCTGTCCGAAAAACGATCGAGGAGAGGTGGCCTTCGCCGGTGGCCCGCAGGCTCATGACGAACCGGAGCGCCCCCTCGGGGACACCGCTTTGATCCGGATGGGGGACGATCGACGGATTGAACAAGGCGGCGGAGGCGACCGCGTATTCCATAGAGAAATACGATCCGAGCAGTCGTCGGCGCTCTTCGCTGATTTGGTCTTTGTGGCCGATCATATTTGCCGCCATCGTGTAGTGCTCGTCCAGCACGCGATCCATATCGCCGTGCCGGTGCGCAAAATTGGTGAGCACTACCTCGATGAGCCCGTGCACATCCTCCTCGGATAGTTGCGAAACGCGATGGAACACGCTGCGGACTCGCGACTCGCCGCCGTGAAAAAACGGCAGCATGATCACCCAATCGTCCTGGGGTTCGAAGCGTATGGATAGACGCTGAACCTCTACGGTCCCCATGCCCAGCTCTCGACTGCGATTCCCTGTCGATTTCATCTCGTGCAGACCTCATGAAAGCCAGGACCGGCTTCGAGCTCCTTGGCAGCACGACGTCGCTAAGGTCGTATGTGCGCCAGGAAATCCATTTCCCAGAAGCGGCCTGTCGCGCACCACAGGTGGTGCAGGTGTTCCTTCGGCACGCAGGGAACCGTCCCCGCGCTCGAAACTATACGCTGGCCCCGGTTTCGTCACGGACGGCCACTTCAGGTTCATCGGCCTCCAGCGATCGAATCGCCAACAGCGACAACAGCCAAGCGAGCGTTGACTCCGCGCCCTGGTTTTCATTGACTCCGCTGGGTTGCAAACCATCGCGGCATCCGCCAGTTTCGTAATCGTAAAGCACCCGCTTAAGCGGATTCTTTCCCAAAAACCAGTCGAAGCACCGCCGCGCCCGGGCCAGCCAGCGATCGTCGCCGGTGACGTTGTACGCTTCGAGGCAGGCATAGAGCAAGGCATGAATTTCGAGCGGTTGCTGGTCGAACTCCGCTCGTTCGCCGCTGCGCTCGTACCACCCGTCATTACCGACGGGTGAGACTGCCCCGGTGGACGTGGTGGTCACGCGATACAACCATTCCAGCGAGCGTAATCCCAACTCGACCATCTGCGGGTGCTCGGTCCACTGCCCGGCCAGCAGCAGTGCATGAGGTAGCTTGCCGTTGGCATAGGTCACGCGTTTTTCGGGCCAGACCCAATCGTCTGAAATATTCTCTTGAAACAGCCCAAAGAGGCGCTCCGCCAACTGCAGCCGAATGCGACGAACGTCGCTGTCGCCACTGTACCGGCGTAGATAGGCGTGCATGCCGACAATGGTAAAAGCCCACGCACGCGGCGAGCTGAAATGCTCGGTTGCATGCAGAGCCTGCTCGAACAGTTCCAGCGCGGCGGCCCGCATGCCAACGATGGGGGCTTCTGCTACGGCGACCCCCAAACCCCACAGAGCGCGGCCGTGACTATCCTCAGACCCAAACTCCTCCAGCCAGCGCCGGTCGTACGACATGAAATTGCGGAAACGCCCAGCCTTCTTGTTGTAGGCGTGCTGAAGGAACCCCAGATAGGTCGATGACATGGCGAGTAAATCGGGCGACTGGGTGAGCCGCCATGCCTGCAGCGAAAAAATCAAGGCCCGTGCGTTGTCGTCCGCGCAGTAGCCGTGATTGCGGTCGGGAATCGCGTAGCGGGCGTGCTGGAGGATGCCGACGTCATCGGTCAATGTGTGCAGGTGGTCAAGCTTCAACTCCGGCACCGCGTGCAGCAGGGTCGACGGGCTGCTGCGCGCGACTGACTTCTGGCGGCCCACCGCCGGCCGTGACCGCGCGGCGTGGAAGACCTGCAGATATGAGCGGGCAACTTCGCGCCACACGAACGGACGCGTGAAAAGATAGGCCCGTTTCCGCATCGCCTGACGCTCAGTCTCATTATCGAGCAGCGAATTTACCTCATTCGCGATTGCATCGGCGTCAGCGAATGGAACGAGGCGGCCTCGATCCTCCGCCAACATTTCCTGGGCGTAACGGTATGGCGTCGAGACGATGGCCTTGCCGGATCCCATGGCGTAGGCGAGCGTGCCGGAGACGATCTGTTCTTCCGCCAAATACGGAGTGATGTAGATGTCCGCCGCGCCGAGAAACTCGCACAGCTCCTCCAACTCCACGAAGCGGTTTTGAAAAAGCACATGATCCAGCACGCCCAATTCTTCGGCCAGGCGCTGTAACTCGTGCCGGTACTCCTCTCCCCGGGCTTTCCGCACGTGCGGGTGCGTCGCCCCCAGGACGATGTAGACCACTTCCGGGTGCTTGCGAACGATCGCAGGGAGTGCGCGTATGACGTGCTCGATGCCCTTGCCGGGAGACAAGAGCCCGAAAGTCAGCAGCAATTTGCGGCCCTCAATGCCGAATTGATCCTTGAAAAAAGCAGGGTCGACAAACGGCACATCGGGAATACCATGTGGAACGTTGACTATCTTTTCCGCGGGAGCATCGTACACGTCGCGCAGGAGTTCCGCCGCCCGGTCCGCCATCACGACCACGCGGTCGGACAACTCCAATAGCTGGCGCGTCGACTTGTAATAGATGTTCGAGGGCTCGCTCAATACGGTGTGCATCGTCGTTACGACGGGCAGCGAAATGTCGCGGAGCATCCGGAATAGGTGGCTGCCGGCCTCGCCGCCAAACAGACCGAACTCGTGCTGAACGAGCAATATGTCGGCCGTGCGAACATTAACGAAATCAGCCGCCAGCCGGTAGTCGGCCGCCTCTTCCTGCCGAATTTCAAACCGAACCCGCCCCGGGTAGGGATAGCCGGCTGGGGTGTCGTTCAGCGCAACCACCTGGCAGGCATTCGGGTTCTTCAATTCTTCGCACAACGCATCGCACAGATCGTGGGAAAAAGTGGCAATGCCGCACTGCCGCGGCAAGTAAGTTCCCACACACGTTATTCGAAGTCCCCCGCGTCCTGCTGCGTACGACATCAATCGGACCCTCAGATATTTCGAGTATCGCGTCACCAAAGCAGCGACGACGTTCAAACCGAATAAATGCTCCATCCCCCGCCGGTCCGGTAGCTTCAAGCTCCGAATGATGCCAACCTGAGCGAGCGGCATCCGGCACGTATCCTGTTAATATATTACGGGAAGCGCCCCTGTCACAGTTGGTGTCGCGCATTTTGGAGTGGACCAGGCTCGATGCCCGCTCTAACCCTCCAGAGGCTGTTTGGTGTGAAACTTCGGGCGGATTGCCATCGCGGCAGCCTACCACCTGAGGCTGCGCCGCTATTGCCAACACCCGTCGGAGCGTCTCAATGGATACCTTGAAACGTGCGAACTGCCGTCGCAACTGGGTACCCCACCATTGGACGCGCCCTCGGGCAGCGGCACGACGGTCTCATCGGTTCGGGCGCGATCTCAGGCGCCTGATACTCCCGCGGTAAAATCCACGAACTCGTTGGCCAACCGCAGCGCGGGCGGTGCAATCGACCTGGGACGTTGCCACGCTCGAACTCGCGGGGGCATCTGGTTTACTATGGGCCCGCTAGATCCATATGATGGTCGTCGGAAAACGGTGCCACGCCCCGTTGATGGAGCCGTGCAAGATCGCTGAGCAAACAACATGACAGAAGACATCGAATGGAACGATCGCTACCGGGACGGTGATCTGCCGTGGGACACCGGTCGGCCTTCCTCCGAGTTGCAAGGGGTATCAGTCAAAACACCATCCGGCCTTGTCGCGCGCTCGAATTAGGCTGTGGAACGGGAGCCAATAGTGTGTGGCTGGCGCAACAGGGTTTTGAGGTAACCGCTATCGACCTGGCACCGCTGGCAGTGGAGCAAGCGGAGCAGCGCGCTCACGCCGCCGGCGTTAAGGTGCATTTCGTCGTCGCCGATGTGCTCCATTTGCCTGACGTGGATGGCCCCTTCGCCTTCGTTTTCGATCGCGGTTGTTACCATGTGGTGCGTCGAAACGCCCTGGAACATTACGCCCCAGCCGTGGCGCGGCAAATGGCTTCTGGTGGCCGTGGCCTGATCCTGGCCGGTAACGCACGTGAGCCACACGATCCTGGGCCGCCGGTAGTCACGGAAGAACAGATTCGTGATGAACTCGGATTGGCGTTTCAAATCTTGGACTTACGCGAGTTCCGGTTCGATGAGGCTCCCAGTGTCCCAGAGCGCTTTCTCGGTTGGTCTTGCCTGATTGAGAAACGCTAACCATTGGGCTGCCACATGAGGGCACCGCCGTCCGGCCATCGAAGTAACCACCACAAATCGTCGTGTGTGGCGCAGTGGCCCCTTCGTTGCAAATTACCGAGCATCTCAATCCAGCCGGCGAGCCGGCACGCCTTCGTGCGTAATGCGGATCGGTTTGATATGGCCGTTCTCGTCGAAGTCCATACGGTCGATGCAGGTGACTCGGGAGTTGCGATCCTTTTCACCCAGCGGGCGGCGATGGTAAACCGTGTAGTATTCGTCCGTTCCCGGCACGTGGATCACCGAATGGTGCCCGGCGCCGGTGGCGATTTGAGGATCTTGCTTCAACACCTTGGCGACGCGCTGAAACGGGCCGAACGGAGAATCGGCGATGGCGTAGGCCACGCTGTAGTTCGGGCCGGTCCAACCGCCCTCGGACCACATGAAATAATACCTGCCGTCCCGGATAAACATGCACGGCCCTTCGACATAGCCTTCCGGCGTAATCTCTCGGAACGTGGTTCCGTCGCCGAAGGGGATGAACCCCGTGAAGTCGTCGTTGAGTCGCGCGATGTTGCAGTGCCGCCAGCCACCATAGATCAGATAATGGCTGCCGTCGGAGTCCTTGAACACAAACTGGTCAATGGGTTGTGCACCGTTGTGAAACTTGCCGACTAGGGGCTTCCCAAGATAGTCCTTGAAGGGCCCGGACGGCTGATCGGCAACGGCCACTCCAATTCCACCGACGGACTCGTCGTTTTGGATGTCGTTCGCACCGAAGAAGAAGTAATACTTGCCGTCCTTCTCGATGATCGACGGCGCCCACATTGCGCGCCGTGCCCATTGGACTTCGTCTGTGTCGAGAATGCGCGAGTGCTTCGTCCAGTTCACCAGATCCTTCGATGAGAAGCAGTCGAAAAAGACCTGCTCGTCGTAAGGGGCGGAGTACGTCGGATAGATCCAATAGGTGTCGCCGAAGATGATGCCTTCGGGATCGGCATACCAGCCCTCGAAAACCGGATTGCCGGACATCATCTCCTCTTGTGCGGCAGCAAGTTGGGCAGAAAAGAGGAATGACGTGGCTACAAGTACGAGAAGGTTCCGCTTCATGATGCGACTCTCTCCACTCGGTCAACTTCGGCGACTTCACATAGGCACGACGATAGGAGCCGCGCGCCTCTACGTCAAGAAATGACGAAACGGCCGACAGCTTCCACCGGCTTATTTGCTCTTGCCCGAATAGGACGCCGCTTCGATTCTGCCTGGTAAGTGGCCTAAGAGTGACGAGAATGATCGCGGCAATCTGCAATTCTGCGCGATTTCTGAGGGCGTTGCGGCGGCGAACGGGCTGACACGAACATGTATCCGCGCTGGGGCGTCTGCCACGCACGAAGTCACGCGGGCAGTTGATTTACTATGGGCCCGCTAGATCAATATGATGTTAGTCCACGGCAATCGGTGCCAGACGCAGGCTGCCTTCCCTGCGAGGTCTGGTGTTGATGGGACGTTTCACATGTCGCTCAGATCAAACGCCTGGAACCAACCGATGGTGGAAAAAACCAAGCAGGTCAACCGATCAGGGACGGTACAACGATTATTGACGGCCAATCGCCTGTACCAGCTGGCGGTCGTGTGGATCCTTCTAGCGAGTTGTATTGTGGAGTCGAGTCATGGCCAGGCTCAAAAGGACAACGGCGAGCTGGGAACGCCGCTCTCGACTTTGATTGCCGACCTCCGCAATGAGAAAAAACTCGTCGGCCTTGCCGCGATGGTTATGAAGGACGGGCAAGTGGTGGCGTCGGCGGTCGACGGGGAGCGGAAGAACGGAAGCGGAGTGCGGCTTGAGATCGGCGATCGCTGGCACTTGGGCTCGATCACCAAATCGATCACGGCCACGATGATCGCCAGACTGATCGAGTCGGGCAAGATGCAATGGTCCGAGACCATCGGCGAATGCTTTCCCGACGCATCCATTCACGAGGACTGGAAGCCCGTCACGCTTCAACAACTCCTGACGCACACATCCGGTGCACCAGCAAACTTCTCCTTGCTCGTTTCACTCAAGTTTCCAGCACTCGGTCCCGAACGCACACAAGCGCGTCGCCAGGCCGTGCTTGGTGTGATCGCAGACAAACCAGCTTACGCCCCGGGAGAGAAGTTTGCCTACTCGAATGTCGGCTATACGATTGCGGGCGCGATGGCCGAAAAGGCGACCGGCGCGACCTGGGAAGACCTGGTGAAGCGAGAGGTTTTTGAACCGCTGGAGCTAAAGGAGTCAGGTTTCGGCCCGCCGATAAGCTCAGACGAAACGCTCGAACAGCCACGAGGCCACCGAGCGGTTTTTGGTTTGGACATCCCGGTAAGCGACGAGTTGGACAATACTCCGATCATAGGCCCCGCTGGCACTGTTCATATGACGCTTCGTGATCTTTGTACCTACGCCAACGAACACCTGGACGGCGAGCTTGGCGAGGGGAGCCTACTCTCCACCGAGAGCTACAAATTGCTCCACACACCGAAGCTGGACCGGTACGCATGCGGCTGGGTGAAGAAGGAGCCAACCGACGCACTCCCGCACACAGTGTATTGGCACAACGGGTCGAACACGATGTGGTATGCACTTGTGGTGTTCATCCCCGACAAAAACTTGGTAGTAGCCATCACCTCGAACGACGGCGACGTCGAACAGGCCGAAGCCGCCGCATGGGAAGTTGTTGAAGCTAGCTCGAATCATTCCAACGTCGACTGATCCAGCCCCATTAGGCGAGTCCACAGCATCTTTGCAATTTCAGTCTTTCGAGCTGCTGCCCGAGGGCGGTCGCGCACTCAGCCCTTTGCTAGCCGCCGAAACGCCACTCTAGCGCTGCCAGCCGGACCGCACCGTGCCCGGCCCGAACTCTGTTCGTTGGATTTCACCGTTGCGGCGAAGACAACTCCTCCGTGCTGGCGGCCGACGCAACCGCGGCAGCGAAGGAGCCTGCGGTCTTCTCGTCTGCCGGTGGTCGGCCAAAACAGCCGGAAGTACATTCTGAGCAACTCAATTCTGCTGAAAAGTCCAAGTGGCATCCGGCACGCCAATTGCTGCTGCTCTGCTGGTCGGAGGGCCAAGGCTCTATGCGCACGATTGTTCTGGCTACGATGCTGCTCCTGCTGCCCTCGTGTGATCTCCCACGCGATCCGGAGAAGACGCTACAACGCGTCCGCGGTGCGATGATTCGCGTGGGTCTGACGGCCAGTCCGCCGTGGACGATATACGAAGGCGATCAGCCTCGCGGGATTGAAGTCGCCCTTGTCAGACAATTCGCTGAGACCTTTGAGGCGAACGTCGAGTGGACGAACGATTCCGAGGCCAAGCTGATGGAGCACCTTCGCGAAGGGCATCTGGATCTCATCATCGGTGGGCTTGACGACGAGAGTCCGTGGACAACACACGCAGGATTTACGCAGCCGTACGTCACCGTTGCGGACAAGCGGCACGTGATGGCCGTTCGGCAGGGAGAGAACCGGTTCCTCCTGGAACTCGACAAGTTCCTTCAAGGGCGGCGCGCCGAAATCCACCAGCGGGTCGATGCGGAGGCAGCGAGATGAAATTGTCCCCCGCCTTCGAATTTCCTCCCGAACAACTTCGCGCCCTCCGCAAAGCCCGCCGCCTGGAATGGCTCACGATCGTGTATCTGCTTTCCGTCGTGGTCGTGATGTACTTCGTTTTGGGTTCCTCGCAGGCGATGAAGACCGCCTGGCTGGAGGACATTCTGAGTCTGCTTCCCCCGGTCGTGTTCCTCGTCGCCTCCAGGGTTGCGATCCGCCCACCGAATCAGCGATTTCCCTATGGCTATCATCGGGCGGTTTCGATTGCTTTCCTTGTCGCAGCGGTCACTCTGCTGAGTATGGGAGGATGGTTGCTGATCGATGCCGTCATTAAGCTGATCAAGGCCGAGCACCCGACGATAGGTGGCGTGCATCTTTTCGGGCAAACGATTTGGCTTGGCTGGCTGATGCTACCCGCCCTGGTCTGGAGCGGCGTGCCGGCCGTTCTGCTTGGGCGGGCCAAGCTCCCCCTTGCCAGCATGATCCACGATAAGGTTCTGTACGCCGACGCGGAGATGAACAAGGCTGACTGGCTCACCGCCCTGTCGGCATTCGTGGGCGTGCTGGGAATCGGACTCGGGTATTGGTGGGCCGACGCGGTCGCTGCCGCCGTCATCTCGCTGGCCATCATTCATGACGGCTACACGAACTTGCGCGAGGTCGTGACGAACTTGATGGACGAAGTACCGAAGACGGTCGAGCGGACCGAGCCAGACCGACTCCCGCGCCGCGTCGAGGATCGCCTGAAGCAATTCCCCTGGATCCTAGACGCTCAGGTGCGAATGCGCGAAGAGGGCCACGTCTACTTTGGCGAGGCGTTCGTTGTTGTCGACAAGTTGAGCGATCTGCCGGCGAGGCTCTACGAAGCCACCGAGGCCTGCGCCGGCCTCGACTGGCGAGTGCATGATCTGGTTCTGGTCGTGGTTCCGGCGCTAGAGAGGGAGAGCGGAGCCGATGCGGTGTAATCCTGTCATCAGTCGAATCCTGCGCATACAGGGGCGTCGCGATTGTTTGAATCCTCGTGCGGCATGAACGATATAACGGCCGATTTCATGGCACGTTCTCCTGGCACCGGCTGCGCATCACAGCGTCGCCGGAGGAGTTGTCGGCCCTAGAATATCAAGCTGGCATGGCTCGGATCGGTAGAGTGAATCAGGATCTCCGCGTGCGGCGAGTCTGGCTCTGGAATTAGAGATGCGAGTTGGTCCAACCTGAAATCGCTCCGTTCGTGCAAAAGCGGTATGTAGTGGGCCGATCAAGATCGCTATTATAGGTCGCCAAAAACAGGTCGGGGAACACGTGTTGGCGATTTGCCGGATGGTCCAGTGGCGGCGGGATCGTCGCGATTTCCACTGTTCCACAATTCGTCGTTCGGAACGCTCGATGACGACATCACCGCCGTGGTTCCGCTGCGGTCGAAGTCGCGCCCTGAATGACCTTATTCGATCACGACGAGTTGGTCGGGAAGTTCGTTGACGTCGTCTTGCGCTCGCGGCATCACCGATGCGAGGCGATGGCCAACGGATCCGACCGTGTCGCATATCGCATCGGCGGGTGTACCTTCATGCAACCGCTGCGTGAATTCGCCGCAGATCTCATCGATGCATTCCTGACCGAGCTTATCGAGAATGCTCTGGTCGGCTATCACCGCCGCCATATGCTCGAACATCGAGACGTACAAAAGCAGCCCCGAGCCGCCGCCGGTGTGGTGAACGCGGTTGTCGAAAAATACCTCTCGCGCCCGGCCGAAAACTTCCTCGCGCATCTGATCGGTGGGCGTGAACAACCGCCTCAGCCAGTCGATCTGGGATCCGATGTAGGCCCCAGCCACAAAACCGATGAGTCCTCCGGTGAGCAGCGCAACAAGTTGCCACACCGGATCTGGCGCCGTCCAGCTACCCACCTCAGCAGATGGCAGCGGAAACACGGACCATACGATCACCATAAGGATGGCCGCAAACCAAAGTCCTATAACATCCTCCGGTCGATCATAACGACCCGAACTCCGCGCCACGACCGGCAGAATTTCAGCGCTAGTCGCTGCTTCGGCCTCTCGAACGGCCTCATTGATGCGATCCCGATCGGCGTCGCTGATTGAAAGTTTCTGGGCCACGATTCTCTCCTTCTGCGGTGCCTTACCACGATCCGGTGGCACCACCGCCACCCGAGAATCCACCGCCGAAAGATCCTCCGGAATAGCCGCCACCACCGCCGCTCGATCGGCTGGTCACCATTTGATAGAGCACGAAACCGACCAGCCCAAACAGAGCTCCCCAAAACAGCCACGCCCAGCCGCTCGCCCCGCGACGGATCAGTGACACGACGGTAAAGACCAACAGTCCGGCGAAGATCGCCCCGACTACATAATGCCAAGTCGGCCGCGGTCGCGTAGGCAGCTCCAAGTCGCGGGCCATCTTATCGAGCGCCTCGACACCGGCTACGATTCCGCCCGAGAAGTTTCCCTGCTTAAACTCCGGAATAATCATCTCGTCCATGATCTGTTGGGCCGTGGCATCCTTCTCCCGCCGCCAGCCGGCGCCCAATTCAATCCGCGCCTTGCGATCCTGCTGGGAAACCAACAGCAGGATTCCGTAGTTCCAGGGTGTCTCCCCCAGAGTCGCCGGCCCAATTCCCCACTGGTCGAACAGCAGCCGGGCGAAGGTCTCGATGCGCAATCCCTCACCTCCGTGCTTCCCCATCGATTCGATCGTCACCACGACGATCGGTGCCGCCTTGTCGGTCAGCAGCTTGTCCGCGATTTGCTTGATCTTTTGCTCATCGGCGTCGTTGATCATGTCCGCCGTATCGAGCACAAACTCTCGGTCGCCCGGCCGTTGCAGATCGATCTGGCTGGGCAGTTGCGCATACGCGGTTTGGCAGGCCAGTATCGATACGATGCTGATCAGCAGTGCGCGAACCATTGACGTCGTGAGCTTGTTCGCAACCGACACGATCGTCAGCCTAGTTCTCGCGGTGCGCTGCTTTCGCAAACCAATGCGGTAAGTAGATGTTGACTCTCCACACTCCGCTGAAGCTGCCAGCAATTGATCCGACACGCCCGCACCTCCTTCTCGATCATTCGGACGGCCTCGCTTCAGGTCACGCGATGCCCGAAGTCCAATCCGACTCGGATGAACCAAACTCAAAATCGGTGAATTGCTAAGACCCGACGCCCTTTGGTCGGTGATGAGTTAGCGTGCCTCGATCATTACCCGTGTGACGCCAAGTGCCTCGACCGCGTGTTTCGACAGCGGCGCCGGGTGCAGCTTACCGGTGGCCCACAGTTCGTAGGTGCTATGGCGATATTCGCTGTCCGGCCGTTCGGATTGACCGATCGGAAGCACGCTCTGGGCCAGATCGGGGTCATGCATCGGCACCCACTGCGTGTAGGATTGCGCGGTCTGGCAAGCGATCGTGCCGCCGTCAACCACATCGAGCGGCGGGAGCGGGACCGCATGCGCCGCATCGAGCGCAGGGAAATTATCCAGGCTTTCGTAATAGCCGAGTTGCCTTTCCGTCACGGCGGTTCGGGCTTGTTGCTGCCACCTTGAAGGATCGGTGCCATATTTGTTGCGGCACGCTTGCCATGCAGATGACAGCGACTGGTCGATAAATGCCCGCTCTCGCTCGGTTAACTCCGCCGTGGGATCGTGCTCTATCCGCCGCGTGGCTGACTTCAGGAAGTACGCCAATCCCGATTCGCCCCCTCCGTATTGAAACGCCAGGTCGGTAGTGACAAAGCGGAAGAACGTGTTCAGTTCGAGGGCCAGTGCCGATCCTTCCTCGGCCAGTGACATCGAGGCGCCGCCCCGGTACCACGGTTCGAGCAACCCCAGCGCGCTCATCGCGCCTTCCGATAAATCCGCCTGCTGTCCATCGCGAAGATGTAGCCCCAGTCGAACGATGTCGCGTCGTGCCGGATTCACGGCATCGTAGTGAATTGCTCGTACGTCCTCAGGCGCAAACTCTTCCTGCGCAGTCAACCGCTCGCGCAGTCGCCACGAACGGACGGTATCGCCGCCGCTGCCGGTCATAGCACCCAGGTGGATCGGGTACCACGCTTCAATCGGCCGGTGATTGCCGCTGTACAAGAACCCGGCCTGCGGGTTCAGAACGCCGGGCTGCACCTCGTGGGGCAGGATTTCTTGCCAGTCCTGATCGCTGCGGTGCCCCGCCGCGGCTCGGCGACCATGGGAGTCATCGGAGCGCGACCGCACTGGGATCGCGCCGATCGCACGGTAGCCAATGTTGCCATCGCGGTCGCCGAACACGACGTTGGCGCTCGGAAAGCGCCAGCCTTCGAGCGCCGCATCGAACTGGCGAGCATCCGACGCCCTGATCATCGCGATTGCTCCCTGGATCGTCTCGTGGCCGGTTTCGCACATCGGGATCCGCTTGAGTGCGACTTGACCATCCGCCGGACGGGCGTAGCAGAACTCCGTCGCCACGGGGCCGAAGCTTGTTTCGCAAACTGTGAAATTAACGGATGGTCCGCCCTTGACCTTAATTACCTCGGGGTGCACCGTCATCGGAGTCCATTCTCCGTCGAGGCGATATTCGTCGGGACGGGCCGGATCCGTATCCAGCAAAAAAAGATCGGCCTGGTCGGCGCCCAAAGCGGTCATGCCCCAGGCGACCTTATCGGTGAAGCCAATGAGCAGAATCGGGCTTCCGGGTACCCCCATGCCGCGAGTATTGAAGGTCGCGCCCTGGATGTGGAACTCGTAAAACAGCGAAGGGTTGCGAACAGGAGTTTGGGGATCGCTGACGAGAACCGACGAGCCGGTGGTGGTTCGCTCGCCCCCCACTACCCAAGCGTGGCTGAATTTGGGGCCCTGGGCGCCTGACCCGTCGGAGGCCATTCCATGCTGGCGGGCGTACTGCTCGACTCGAGCGATCCACTGCTCGTCCAGATCGCTCCTTTGGACGACGGCGGGGCTGTCGTCCGGCGGCATGGGATCGAGACCGGCAGGAATCTCCAGTTCTCGACCAGTATTTCGGCTGGCGATCAAGTCGCGAGTTCCATCGGTGGCAAAGAATTGGCCGATATGCCACCACGACGACAGGCAGTCGGCGGGTGTCCACTTCTCTACAGTCAGGCCCGTCTCGGCGAACAGTGGCGGTAAGTCATCTTGATGTTCGCGAAACCAGTCGTTCACACCACTGCAATAGGCGTCAAGCAACGATCGAGTATCGGCATCCAAATTGGCGGCAATTCGTTGCGCCGCCCGATGAAATCCGAACGTGCGCATCTTGCGGTCGTTGTCCACGGCCGTGTCGTCACGGGTCAGCATTTTGACGTCCCCGATCACCTCGGCAAGCCGGCCCTGCACGATCCGCAGCGAATAAGTCATCTGAAATGCGCGGTCTTCGGCGGTGGCATATCCCAGCCCATAAAATGCGCCTTCATCGGTCGTCGCAAAGACGTGAGGGATGCCCCACGGATCCCGCAGCACTTCGACCTGCTCGGCGACGGAAGTCGCCACCTGCAGCAGAAGGACGGCGCATATGAGAATGGTTTTGCAAAACGACCTGATTGGGGGCACGATGGATACTCCACATCAGAAGCTGCAACAGTTGTAAATCCTGCGGGACGTCATCCAATGATTGTACCCTGAACCAGCCGACGTCCGCGACGAGCCGGTGCCAGTCGAGCGGACGCCGGTGTCACATCGCGATAAGGGTTTTACAAAGCCAATGTCCCGAATTGGCCAGCCGGCATGGTTGCCGTTAGAATCGGCTGGCCCTGTGCAGAATTGCTTTTCACTGCCGCTAATCCCGCTTCTTCTAAGGCGTGCTACGCCGCCCCACGGATATCCTTGCCATGATGCTCCTCGACGGTTCTCGACGTTCGTTCTTGAAAACTTCGGTCACCCTGGCGGGAGCCGCTCCGCTGCTCGCCAGTTCGCTCTCTGCCCAAACTGCCAAACGTAATGGCCCCCTGATTGCCTACGTCGGCACGTTTAGCTCTCCACTCCGCGACGTGCTGCCGACGCAGGTGGATTTGCCACCCGGCAACGGCCGCGGCATACACCTCTTTGAAGCGAACCGTGATACCGGAAAGTTGACTGCTGTTGGTGTTTACGAGTTGGGCACGAGCCCCAGTTGCCTGGTGATCAACGCCGACGGAACTCGGCTGTATTCTGCCAATGAGACGGATCGAGTCGGCGAACGCCAGGAAGGCACTGTCAGCACCTTCGCAATCGATCCGACCAGCGGGCAGTTGACTCTGCTCAATACGGTTGGTTCCGGTGGTGCCGGTCCAACGTATGTTAGCATTCACCCCACCGAACCGTTTCTGCTGGTGGCAAACTATTTTGGCGGCTCGGTGGCAGTACTGCCAATTCTGGCCGACGGTCGATTGGGCCGTGCTACGGACGTCAAGCACGACACCGGAATGATTGGGCCGACGCGGGCGACCAACGCACCACCGGGCAGCTTCGCCTTCAGCGGGCACGACCGGACGCACGCGCACATGATACAGTCCGACCCCTCCGGACACTTCGTGCTTCATGCCGATCTCGGCCTGGATCGAATCTACATTTGGAGGTTCGATGCGAAGAAGGGGACGCTGATTCCAAACGATCCGCCTGCGGTCGCGCTGCCACCAGGAGACGGGCCGCGGCATTTTCACTTTCACCCGGACGGTCGTTGGTTCTACTCTATCCAGGAAGAGGGCTCGACGGTCGTGCTGTTTGACTTCAATGCGCAAAACGGCCAGTTGACGGCACGCCAGACGATCTCCACGCTGCCACCTGGTTTCGCCGGAAGTAACTTCTGCTCCGAGATTTTGGTTTCAGCCGATGGGCGGTTTGTTTATGCGGGAAACCGACTACACGACAGCATTGGGGTCTTCTCCGTTGGCACCGATGGCGACCTCACATTCCTTGGAGCGGAATGGACGAGAGGGAATTATCCGCGCAGCTTCAACATGGATCCCACCGGCCGATTCCTCTACTGCTGCAATCAGCGAGCCGACAACGTCACGGTATTCCAGGTGAACCGCATGAACGGCGGCCTCACATTTACGGGACATTACATTCCGGTTGGCAACCCGTCCTGTATCGTCTTTCTCAATCTCACCAAGGTTGGATGACTGCGTGAGTGCTGGAGCCGGCACTGAGACCGCGCAGGCAATATCATTGCTCATGGACCAGCCACGGCGGCAGAAACGAAAATGAGGCCCGTATCTTGAAGGCCGAACATGGCAAGGCTACCCCTCGCGGCTAGCGCCGCTCGTTCGTCCACAACGGCCCACGTTGGCCATGTTGGGGCGTTTTTCTCGTGGCTGGGCAACGTGCTGCCAAACTTCGCTCTAGAACGCGCGACGGGGCGAGCGGGCGCGTTTTTGCCTGCCGTATGAAGACCGGGGCCGCTGTCAGCCGAGGGACGTGACGAAGGTGATTTCCACTTGTGCCACTTCACCGGCATGGATTCAGCCGGCGCGGACCGTACTTACGTTCCTTGAGGCCAGCCCGCCTCTCAGACCTCGCTCGTCAATCGGCCTGCACTGTCACCCGGGCCAGGATTTTCTGCTCGCGCCGCTGCAGCAGGCTGCCCTGGGCAACGAGCACATGCTTGTAGATGTACAAGATGATCACTAGCTCAACTAGGGAAAGTAGCAGATACACCGGGACACTGCCACGGCGGCCAAGATGCTCAAGCAGCAGGTCGACGCCCAAGGGCAACAGCGTGGGAATCAGTGCTAACGGATAGAGAATCAACATGCAAATGAACTGGATCAGAATCCCGATGACCGATGGCTTGGCTGCCTGCATGGAACCCGCCTTGACCGGAAACGGGGCGAGAATGGAAATCAGATTGCCCGCCATGCAAAACACGACATAGACGACTGCCACCTGGACCAGCGTGGCCAGCAGGTGGGAGACACGCATGGGGACAACGAGTTGCAATGCCGTTAGGCAGATCAGACACATGCCGAAAGCGAGCGGGAGAATCGAGAGGTTCTTTCCCAGCAAAATGTCACGCCTTTTCGCGGGTGTCAGCACGTAGACCCGAAATCCGTCGCGGTCGAAGCCAAACAGATTCTGCATCAGTTGAACGAGGCCAAGCATCGTCAGCAGGATCGCGCCGAAGCCCATCAGCGGCCGCGCTAGATCCGGCACGTTTTGACCGGCGCGCGAGAAGAGCATCGAACCGAAGATGACCAGCATGATCACCGGCGTGAGCATCATCATCTTGGCTTCCGGTGCCCGTGTCAGTGAGCGGAAGCTGGCCAGCGCGACCGCGCTGGCGTGTTCCGAAATCGGACCGAGTTGTCTTTCGAGCAGGCCGCTGGTGAGTTTCGTTTTTGCAAGGGTGGTCGTTGCTGGCACGACCTTCGCTCGGAGGACGCGGGAACGACCTGATTGATATCCGCCCGTGTAATACCGCAGCGTCGACCGATAGGATCGCCACAAGCTGGCGGCCCCGATCAGGGCTGCCCCCAGCGAACCGAGTATCCCCGGCAACAGGTTGCCCAGAGCCGCCGCGCGAGCGCCGTAAGGAAGCCAACCGATCGGTAGCACTACGTTGACGACGAGCGCGCCGTCCACGATTTTTCGAAACCACTGTTCCGACTCCCGTTGTTCCGCTTCTTCGCGCTGTTTCGACAGGGCTTTGACGCGAGCCGCGTATTCTTGCGGACCGAGCGACTCCGCATCTCTTGCCTTCTGTAGATCTTCCAACTCGTCGAGATACTCCTGCATGGCCTGCTCGTGGCGAGGCTGCAATACTGCCAGGCTCACAATGTTGGGAATCTGCGCGAGCAGAATGAACCCGACGGTCACCAGTGCGATGATGGTCCGTCGGCGCCGCTTGTTCAACATCAACGTGGCCAGCCACCCGCGGAATTGGTACGTGACGGCGGTGACCATGAGAATGAACGTGGCCAATAGTGGCCACGTAATGAGCATTGCCGGTCCCTTCACCACTGCCATCGCGATACTGAGCCCGGCCATCAAGGGGAGAAATACGATCATCGATAGCGATAGCAGTGAGGTGAGATAGTTCAGCAGGAACGTCCCCGTCAACGAGATCGGCAAGTGCAAGAGCTTCTCCAACGACAGCGATTCGGAACGCTGCAATTCGGTGACTAGCCCAATCATCCAGAAGAACACGAACGCGACGACCACGGCGTCCCAGATCAGCAGCAGTTGATCGGGATCGCTATCGCGCAGGACGAAGATGCCGATCAGCAGTGCGCCAAGAAACGCCCACACCACGGCCGACAATGCCATCACGACAATCGCGAACATCACAATGGTGTTGAGGGTTCCGCTACGTTTCCAACGGTTTACGCTCAATCGCCAACGCAGGTGCAGGATGGCCTTGACGTGCTGCCAATTCACGCGCTAGTCTCCTCGCTGTTCGCATCGATACCGCCGAGGCGTGCCGGGCGGTCGTCGAGAGGTGCGCCGTCGAGCCAACTCAGCTTCTGGTGCGCATCGTCGGCCGAGCCGACCTTTTCAAGGAAGCGATCTTCCAACGAGTTCCCCATGCGGATTTCTTCCAGCGACGCCTGCTCGACAAGTTTGCCCTCGGCGATGATTCCCACGTGCGTGCACAGTCGTTCGACGATCTCCAACACATGCGAGGTGAGAAACACGGTCGAGCCGCGCGAAACGTAATCGCTCAGCAAGTCTCGGATGACCCGCGACGTGACCGCATCGACGCCTTCAAATGGTTCGTCCAGAAACAGCAGATTTGGGTTCGGCAGCAAGGCCGCGGCCAATGCCAGTTTCTTCTTCATCCCATGGGAGAACTCCAAGACGAGCTTCTTTGCATCGTCCTGTAGCCGCAAGAGCGGCAAGAGTTCGTCAATTCGCTGCCGGATGGTGTCGCGCGGCAGCAAGTACATCCGGCCCACGAATGTCAGGTATTCGCGCGAGGTCAGGTTGTCGAACAGGGCGAGGTCCTCTGGCACAACGCCGATATGTCGTTTGACTTCGATGGCTTCGGACGGATTCGCCGGATTCCGCCCCAGCAGCAAGATATCGCCGCTCGTGGGAGCAAGCAGTCCGGTGAGCATCTTGATGGTGGTCGATTTCCCCGCGCCGTTCGGCCCAAGAAAGCCATAAAGCGTTCCACGCTCGACTCGCAAATCGACGTGATCCACGGCACAGAAGTCGTCAAAGTATCGGGTCAACCCATGTGTTTCGATGTCCAGCGGCATGTGTTCTCGCTACTTGTTTGTTGTTGTTGCGTCGCACGATGCGATCGTAATGGAACCGGCCCTTTGCCAAACGGGGCCACGCCCATGCGAGGGTCGGTGATCGGGCAGCTTCGCTCTCCACTATCGTCAACTACAAGAATCTCCGCCTATGTCTGAATGCCGTTCCCCCCAGTTTGACGTCGGCAATCTGTTCTTTGCGCTGGATGGTGAGCGTGCGCCGAGTGGACGCCATCACCGAGGCTTTGAGGGCCACTCGGGTCTCGCCGAGCGAGTTCAATCAGCAGTACTACGCAGCGGCCGTGCGGATCACCTGCTACGTTGTATTCGATTCCATGCTCCGACGCAGAGTCTCCGACGGCAATTCGCCGAACTAGCGGAAATAGTCGCTGGCGAAATTAGAGAAGTGAAAGTATCCCCAGCGGCAGGCGAGGGTGGTGACAGTCTGCTGCGGCTGTGCCCTTTGGAAATCGCGACGGATGGCATTAAGGCGGAGCGATTTCAGGAACTGCTTCGGCGTGATCCCAAAAACCTCGAGAAAACCTAGGTGCAGCGTTCGTTCATGAGTGTGCATAGCCTGCCTGATGCCCGTGATATTTAGCGCCTCATCCAAATTCATGAGCATGTACTCACGGGCGCGAATCGCCAGCTGACGGCGCTCAGCAAGAGACGCTTCCCGCATTGGCGGCGCGGTATGCACCAAAAGCGATTCCAGCGTATCGGCTTCAATGTGCGCCGCTAGCTGTCGGTCACTCAGACGGATGCCCAGATGCAGTGCGCATTTCAGCAACGCCATCCAATTCGGGATTAATCCTCGCTTTTTTGATGGCTGGCCGAGATGCTGAACTCACCTCATTATCGGGCTCTGTCCGGCGTTTGCAACGAGATTGAAATCCACACCTATAGAAACTGAAGGGATGGGCACCTCCGTCCGGCGAGGCAGACCCGTTTGATCGTGGGCTGGTCGTGTTCAGTGGTCATCCCCCCTCGAATCACACCAGGTTGAATGAGAGAATCGCAACCGGGCCGGTCCCGTCGCGTCTTTTTGCACCCGGAGGGCCATGGACTTCGGCAACGCCACGTCGCGAGCCGTAAATTTGTCGCGGTGCGTCGTGCGATAGGCGTGACTTGTCCCCTTTTCTGTACCAGGTGTTATGATAGCAGGTGATTTAAAAGATGGTTGATTGGACGGCAATCCATCGGGCACGCATCTGCTCAACGGCATTCCCGGTATCTCTCGATTTGGCATCTACCAATGTTCCGCAGAACAATGGACTCGGTTCCGTCCCGTTGTACAATGACGACGTTTCCGACCCTCTCACGACAATCGTGACAAGTTCGCTGAGGTTCTTCGTTTCCATGTAGTTTGACGGTGCCCAACGGCACAGATCGCTTTTGGACGGGAGGACATACATGAGCGGTGCGGAGGAGAAAGAAGTTGCATCGCCACCGCCGGCCAGCGATCCAACACGGAAGCCGGCGTTCGACGAGACGGCGTTTATTTCGCAAGACACCGTGCCGAATGTAGTGCCGCCCAGCCAGTCCGGAAAGCCATTCGATGATTGGGCAGGCAGGTCGCTGGGAAAGTATAAGGTGACCCAGGTCTTGGGCAAGGGTGGCATGGGCGTCGTGCTGAAAGCATATGACCCGTCGATCGAACGCGAAGTGGCGATCAAGGTTTTGTCGGGACATTTGGCAGCAGACGCGACTGCAGTGGCGCGCTTTCTGGCGGAGGCCAAAGCCGCTGGTCACATTAATCATCCCAATGTGACGGCCATCTACGATGTGGCGCAGGAAGGCGAGATTTCCTTCCTGGTGATGGAATTAGTCCCCGGCGGCAGCCTCGCCGATCGCCTGGAGAAACAGGGCTCGCTTTCAATTCTGGAGGCTACCCGCGCTCTGGCCGATGCCTGCAAGGGAATCGGAGCCGCCCATTCCGCGGGTTTGATTCACCGCGATGTCAAGCCTGCCAACCTTCTGCTTTCCGGCGACGGCACGATTAAAGTCACTGATTTTGGTTTGGCCAAAATCACTTCGGCCCAGAGTCAGCAGATGACCCAAGCCGGCACCGTGATCGGTACTCCCTACTTCATGAGCCCCGAGCAGTGTCTCGGAGGTCGTCAAGTCGACGCCCGTAGCGATGTCTACTCGCTGGGAGCGGCCTATTACAGCTTGCTTACCGGCAAGTATCCCTACTTCGATTTGACCAGCCTGCCGCAAGTCATGTATGCCCATTGCCACGGCGAGATCCCTGATCCTCGGACGGAAGACGATTCCATTCCAGTGGCCTGCAGCCGCATTATCGCAAAGGCCATGGCCAAGTCGCCCGATGACCGGTATCAGGCGGTGAAGGAGCTGCTCGCCGATCTCGACATGGTAAGCGCCACACTCCCGGGGCAGACGCTCACCGCACTCCCCAGCGACTCCGGCATCCAAAGCGCCCTAGGACAGCATCAGGCGGTTCACGGCGGAGCGGCCGCCACCTCTCGCCACCCGCCTCATACGAAGATCGCGGTCGGCGCGGGACTTTTAGTTTTATTCATTGCGGCGGTCATGTGGTGGCGCCCATGGGGGCGGTCCGCCATCGAACCGAGTGAGTCGGTCGCCGCCGAGCCGATCAAGATCGGCATCCTTCATTCGCTTAGCGGAACGATGGCTGAAAGCGAGTCGGTCGTCGTCGATGCTACGTTGTATGCCATTGACGAAATCAACGAGGCTGGAGGCGTGATGGGGCGATCGCTCAAGGCAGTCGTTGCCGATGGCAGATCCGCCCCGGCCACGTTTGCCAGTGAGGCCGAGCGGTTGATCACGGAGGAAAAGGTGTACGCGATTTTCGGTTGCTGGACTTCTGCCAGCCGCAAAACCGTCAAGCCGATCGTTGAGGAACACGATCACTTGTTGGTGTATCCGCTGCAATACGAAGGCCTGGAGACTTCGCCAAACATCGTATACGTCGGCGCGACGCCTAACCAGCAGATCCTGCCGGCCATCGACTGGGCGTTCACCACGCTCGGGAAACGAAGGTTCTACCTGGTCGGTTCCGACTACGTCTTTCCGCGCGCCGCGCACGCGATCATCAACGACAAATTGCGGCAATTAGGTGCTGAGGTAGTGGGCGAAAGTTACCTGCCGCTGGGGGAATCGGACATCGCCGTAGTTGTACAAGCGATTTCTCAGGCCCAGCCCGACATGATTCTTAACACGATCAACGGCGACTCGAACACGGCATTTTTCCGTGGGCTCCGCCACGCGGGCATCACGTCGGACGATTGCCCCACGCTGTCGTTCAGTATTACTGAGTCAGGCTTACGAAACTTGGATCCCACGGATATCGCAGGCGACTACACGGCCTGGACGTATTTTCAAGCGATCGATACGCCCGAGAACCGGCAGTTCGTTTCTGCGTTCCGCGAGAAGTATCCGCACCGCGTCATCACTGACCCCATGGAATCGGCCTATGTGGCGGTAAAGCTCTGGGCCCGCGCGGCCAACGAGGCAAAGAGCCTTTCGCCCAGGAGAGTGCGGCGGGCAATGCTGGAGCAACGATTTGCGTCGCCGGCCGGAGAAGTCCGTCTCGATGCCGACACGCAGCATTGCTATAAGACGCCTCGAATTGGACAGAATAAGTCTGACGGTAGCATCGAGATCGTTTGGTCGGCGCCGAGCGCCGTGCGGCCGACCCCGTTCCCGAGTAGCCGCACAGCTACCGAATGGATCGCACTCCTGCACGATCTCTATTCGGGCTGGGGAAACCACTGGTCCCCGCCCTAGCCTCCGTAGCGAATTGCCGACCTCGTGCGCTTCACAAAGAGATTTCAAAAGTCGACTTGCCCGCGTAGTCCTATGATATCCGCATCGCTTGCGCCGGTATCGACCTGGTGGAGCATTGCGTGAATGTAGTTCAGTTGCACTTTAGCGTATTGGTTGAGATACCAGTTCACGCCGAGCGTGACGTCCTCCAACCGCCCTCCTTCGATGCCGGCGTCGTCCAGATCGATGAACGACCATCGCGCTGCGATCTCCCAGGCACCGCTCCCGCCCGCGCTGTCGATCGGGCATAGCGGTACGACACGCCCGAACACGCCTCCGCTTCGATTATACGGTCGCACCTCCCCGGTCAAGAGATAACCGACATAAGCGTAGGCGCCCGGAAAGTATGCCGTATCCCCGTCAAGCTGATTGACAGCCGACGCGACGAATTCGGATTGCATGTACAGTGATCCGAATCGGGCCGCGGCCTCCGCCGAGTAGATGTTGAAGTAGTTGGTATCAATGGGGCCCGTGTTTACAAACGGAGGAAATGTCGTCAGCACGTCCGGCGGAAATAGCGAGGATCCACCCGTTTCCGCCAGAAAGAACTCCGGCTGCGATTGATATTGTACGCGGTCGTTCGAAGGATCGGCGAAACTGTACGCCGTTCCCAGGTGCAGTAGAAACGAGTCCCCATAATCGAGGGCCAGCGCAGTCATTCGCGTTGCCAGGCCGTATCCACCGTCATCACCAATATTGCCGCCATACGCATCGGTGGGAAAGCGATACGTCGATACGGCCCACGTCATCATTTCCTCGTGTGCGGTCCCGTAGAGCATCGCCCCGATTTGCCGAAACGGAAGAAACGAGAACGGAAGCGCGCGTTCTATAAGCGTTAGTTCCTTAACGCTGGTCAACCCATCCATTCCGATCGGCTGGCGAAACTGCCCGACCCGCAGATCGCCACTGCCGACAACGTCGCTCACCTCGAACCACACATCCATGAAGCTCGGCAGGCCAGCGGCGGCGAAGTCGAACTCGATCATGTAAGGAATCCGCTCTGACACATTGCCGGTGGCCGCCAGTCGCGCTCGTCGGAAGTCGGCTCCGTCCTGAACGTCGCCGACCGCGAAGAGATTCATTGGAGATTGGTGAATCCAACCGGCGTCGATCTGAAAGAAACCGGTGATCCTCACCGTAGGGTACGTCGGCTTCACTTCCGACTCCCCAATGATCTGCGCCGCCGCGGGCGTGAGCGTCTCATCTTCGCCCCGTACGGCGAACGTGTCGTTCGAATTCGGATCTACCAACAATTCGTTCGGGATTTCTTGCCCCAGATCGCTCGGATAAATACCGGCCGCCGTTTCCGAGCGAACTTGAGCCCGGGCATCGCTACTAAGCAGAGACGCGAGGCAACTAATTAAAATGACGACCTGTCGACACATGAGAAAATCCTTTTTCGAGTGGCGACGATGCTTGCCGGTAATCGAATCAAGACGGCTCTCGCGGGCGCAGCCACGCCAGATTTGCGCGGTGCTGGTAGCCCGTAGCGAAGTCCAACGTTCGTGTCGCTTTCAATTTAAAGAGGATCAAAGTGACCGTTTGTTGCGTTGAACGAATGTAGCTGCCCGGCGTCGTCGTCCAAGAGCCATGCGTGAAACCGGAGTTTGCCGGCGCGCAGTCGTTCTCGTACGAACTTCAGCGATTTGAGACTTGCAAGCTGTTGTCGCACATGCTGTCCCACGGCCGACTTCAGCAGCTCGCGTTGCAGCGGTCCGGCGAACCGCGCCGCTTCATTTTGATTTCCCCCTGCACCGCCCGGTCGGACAAATGAGGTATCTTTCTTCATTTTCGGAAGAAACCGGCATGCGAGATGTCCGCATACGATTGCGTGCCGCACGCCCAGCTCACATACGGCGTACTGGATCGCCGCCAACGTCGAAACGGTCGACGGATCGCCGCGATCGGGAACCAAGCCGGCCATGTTTTGAACGATGTAGCATCTCTCGTGAATCGCCAGCGGCGTGCGCTTCAAGGCCAATGATTGCCCCGAGCACGCGATCAACAAGACGTCGGGCGACGCACATTCTCTCGGTGCAATCAGGTCCGAGGTTCGTCCTAAGTAGTTTGCATTCAACCGCGGCTCTTGTCGAGGAAATGTGATCATAAAAGTCCTGAGACATATGACAAGCCACTTCAACCGTATAAGTCCCCGTGGGGCCGGCTGCCCGACGATTACACCTTTTCCAGTTGGGCGACATCGTCCTTTGCGAACTCGCGCAGCTCCACCACAGGCACAACTTCCACGGTGGCCTTCACTGGTGAAGTCGTGGCGATCTCGTCGCGCAGAAAGGTGAGTACATCGTCGTAAGAGCTGTTGGGAACCAGCCCATGGATCGAAACTAGCGCCGCATCGTAGCCGTTCCCGTCGGCCCCCGTTTCGCTCGGCGAACCCGCACACGGTACGGAATAAACCGCCATCGCTCCTCGGGCGAGCAAGCCGTTTTCGATGCGCGTTTGCAGATTACTCTCTGCCACCAGGAATAGCCGGTGTATTGTCGGAGCGCCGCGCTTTCGCGCCGCGCTGTCGTGGTTCGCCAGCGCCCGGTGGGAATCAAGGCCGGTAATCTCCAGCCGGAGTCCTTGCTGCTCAAAATCCCTCTGCATCTCCAGCAAATTGCTCATCACACTGTGATCGACGAGCTTCGTGTTCGACAGATCGAGTATGATGTTTTGCCGGTGTACCAAACCGACATCCTCGATTTGCCGGCGAAATGGAATCCAATTGCTGAACACGGCCGAATTGTGTACCCGAATCAGGCACGTCTGGTCGGACTGCTCTTCCATTTCCAGGTACGCCTTAAACAGCGATCGCACGGGCACGCCGTTCATCAGGTGGATGACCACCTTCACGGCAATGCCGATAGCGATCCCAATCAAAAGGTCGGTGGCCAGCACCGCCACGAGCGTCGTGACAAAGATGACAAGCTGCTCGCGCCCGACCTTGTAGATGTGGATGAACTCGCTGGGATGGGCCAGTCGATAGCCGGTGTAGACGAGCATCGCCGCCAGGGCCGCCAGCGGTATGAGGTGCAGCACAGTGGGAATCAGCGCGACGCAGACCAGCAGAAACACGCCGTGCCACATGTCGGCGAAGCGAGTGCGTGCTCCGTTGTCGATATTCGCCTTGCTGCGTACGATCTCCGAGATCATCGGCAACCCGCCCACCAGTGCCGAGCACAGATTGGCGGTACCCACGGCCAGGACATCGCGGTCCATGCTGGTTTTGCGCTTCCACGGATCGATGATGTCGACGGCTTTCGCGCTGAGCACCGATTCAAGGCTGCCGATGATGAAGAACATGAACGCCCACTTCCACGCCTTCATTTCCTGAAGCGCACCGAACGTGGGGAAAGTTATCTCCTCAAACATGCCGAACACATGATCGGGCATCGACACCAGATACTGCTCGCCAAGCTGGTACTTGTGGCCCTGCAAAACGTACGAGTGCGGATGCAGAAGGTCGAATCCCATTCCGACCGGCACGGCGACCAGGATCACGACCAGCGGAGCGGGCACGGCCTTTAGCCAGGAGAGCCGATTGCGTACGGCCGGCCAGCAAAACATGATCAAAAGACTGACCATGCCGATCGTCGCAATCGCGGGATTGGCCTCCGCCACGAAATGCGGGATATCCCGGAGCAATTCGAGCGGCTCGCCCTTGGCACTGACGCCCAGCGCGACAGGAAACTGCTTGGCGATGATGATCACGCCGATCGCGGCCAGCATGCCGTGAACGGCGGTGACGGGAAAGAACTCGCCGAGGATCCCTGCGCGAAACAACCCGAAGAGAATTTGCAGCACTGCGGCCGCCACTCCGACCGCAAGCGCCGCACGGTACGCGGTCAAATCGGCGTCCGTAAAACCGCCGATGAATCCGTCGCCGCCGAAATCCTCAATGCAGCCGATTGCGATGACGATCAGCCCGGCAGCCGGCCCCTTGATCGTCAGTTCTGAGTTGCTGATGAACGTCGTTACAATCGCGCCGATGATTGCCGTGAAGATTCCCGCCATCGGCGGGTAGCCGCACGCCAGCGAGATGCCCAGGCACAACGGAAGCGCAATCAAAAAGACGAGGAAGCCGGAAACAATGTCGTGCTTGAAGTAGTTCACGAAGCCGGCGGCATCGCCTCGCGGCACTTCTTTCGTGGAAGGGGCCATATCAACGAATCTCCCGGAAAGTTATTTCTTCTTGTGCGTGTCAGTGCGGTTGGCCGTCACTCAGCGCTGGGTGCTGGGCGATGGATGGACTTCGTCGATCGATGAACTGCCGTGGGCTGCCGGTTCGTGCGCGAGCGACGTTGGCGCCACGTGTCGTCGTGCGTCGATCATTTCCATGGCAGCCCGATAGCGCGATTCGATGCCCGGCTGAGGGAACAAGCCTGCACCGACAATCAGCGCCGTCAACGTCAACACGGCGACCTTTTCGGACCGTCGGCTGTGCAGCGCGATCGTAGTGTGGTGCCGGGCCCCGGTGAAAATGCGAAAGAACGTCTGCAAGACCGCGATCCCATTTAGCGCGGCCACGAAAACGACCGTCATGCCAATTAGTGGATCCGCCTCGACCGCGCCGTCGATCAGGAGCTCCACGCCGACAAAGCCGAATGTGCCTGGGAAGCCGACGCTCGCCAGGCCAGTTAGGAGAAAAAAAACCGCCAGCGATGGAACATGCTCGTACAGCCCGTGGAACTTGCTGAGGGAAAGGCGGCCCGTGCGCGCCTCCACCGCCCGCAGCGTTAGCCCGAACCCGGCCAAAGCCAGGCCGATGGAGATCCACAGCGATAGCGCCCCGGTCAGCACGGCAGGGGTCGCCAAATCCATTCCGACCAGCACGAGCGAGGATTGGCTGATGAATAGGTAGCAGAAGAATCGCCTCGCCTCGCTCTGTACGAGTGCCATGCCGGCGGCGTACACGGCGGTCAGCAGCGACAGCACGAGGATCGCTTGCAAGGCCCACGCAGGCGCCACCGGCAGTAGCAGTCGCACGGCAGCATAGGCGCCGACCATGGGAGTGGAGAACAGCAGCGCGGTCCCAAACGTCGCGTTTTCGAACAGGTCTGGCATCCAGATGTGCAGCGGAACGATGCCGCTGCGAACGAGCACCGCGGCGGTTAGCAGGATGGTCGCGATGCTGAGATACGTTCCATCTCGGGCACTGATACCCATCAGCAACTGACCGCTCACCAGGCACACCACGAACAGTGCCATGTGTAGCGCGTAAACGCGCGTGGAGCGCCCGCGGGCACGCAGTTCGAAGTAAGGCGGAATCGTGCCGACTGCCAATAGCGCAACGATACCCCAGGTTTGTCCGCAGGTGAGCGTAGCCAAAAGGATCGCCTCGGCGACCAGCGTGCCGCCGAACGAGAAGCGTTTCATCTTCGTTCTTGACGTGATGCCTGACGTCGCGAGATACAGCAGCGCGACCAGCGGAACCAGCGGAGCGCTTAGCTCGTCCAAGCCAAAGGAGAAACTGCGCCCTGCCAGACCGTCCTCGGTAGAGCCACCCCATTGGAAATCGAGCCAGGCGACAAGAGCACAGATCAGCGTAATGCTTTTGATCAAAACCGAGAGGCGATGCGATCGCTGGGGATCGCGCACCCGAGCGATCCCCAGCCCGCCTGCGAGCGGAATGGCAACCGCCAACACAAGCCATGGAACATGCATGTCGCTCACAGAGGCTCCTCCACGGAATCCGGTAGCGACGCGGCCGGTTCTACACTTGCCGCCTCTTTGCCGGCGAGAAATCGCGTGCATCGCGCTTCGAGCTTATCGCACCACAGGAACAGTCGAACGAACGGTCTAGCAATGTAGTCGGTCAGGAAGGCGTCGAGATAGCCGCGCTCCAGCGCGAACCGATAGAGCCACAGTCGCAGGTGCAGCGGAACCGAGCGCTCCCAAAGCGTGTCATGCCGTGGAAGGTGATCGCCGATCGCATTTTCCAGCGAGTGATAATCGTGCAGGAGCGTCGGCGCACGCAGGATTTGGAGCGTACGCAGGAAGGCGTGCCCCAGAATGTGAACCAGCGCGATGTACTGCAGCCCCAATCCAATCTCGACGACGATGATCCCCACCTGTGTGAGCGAGGCAAATGCAAGGCTGCTCTTGATGTCGGACTGAACTCGGGCGGCGATCGCGCCGAAGATAGCTGTGCTTAGTCCCCAAGCGACGATGGCCGTGCAGAGCCACGGCGAAAGGTAGAGGATTGGGCTAATACGCAACAGCAGAAAGGCTCCCAGATGCACCGACAGCGAACCGTAAAACACGGCGCTGGAGGGCGTGGGGCCCTCCATCGCGCGAGGAAGCCACCCGCAAAACGGCACCAACGCGGACTTTCCGGCGGCCGCGATCATGAGCAACGAGCCTACGAAAAGCGCTTGGCTGTTGGTTAGCGGCGCTGCCCCCTCCGGCCATACGCTCGATCCAGTCAAAGCGGCCAGATCGCCTTCGCCGGTCAGGTGGTGCATGGCGACTGCGGCGATCAGGAACGCGGCGTCCGAGATGCGATACACCGACCAAACACGAAAGCCGTTCCGCACCGGCGCCTGTCGTTCCTGAAAGAAGGCCACTAACAGCGCCGAGGAAAGCCCGACCAGTTCCCAACCGGCGAAGAGCGTCTCGATGGTTCCGGCGACGGAGGTAACGACCATGCCCAGTAAGAACACGGCATACAAGACAAAGAAGCGGTTATACCCTGGCTCGCGGTGCATGTAGACGTTTGCAAAGGCGCCGATCGTACCGATGAGCAGATACGACAAGATGACGAAAGGCACCGACAGTCGATCGAAAACAAACTTGATCGCGAAGTGGAACTCGTGATGCGGAATCACTACCCAGCTTCCAAACTCGATGGGAACGTGGTAATCGCCGGTGATGAGCATCAGGATGAGGATGAGCGTGGCCGACAATAGACCGGCCACGACGGCAAATTGAGTGAGACGCGCTGAAAGCTGCTCGCTCAGCGGTCGCGATACCACTGAGGCGATGCCCAGCATCGCCAGCAGCGCTGCCGGAAAGGCGATCACGCAGATACTCAAGAACGTGTAAAGGTGAGGCAGATCCATCGCTCAGGCCCCTTGCCGTCGGTGTGGGTGGCCGTTACTGCCGGGACTTGGCGATTCCGTTCCGATGGAAGCGTAGCCCAGGTGGTCTCGCCATCCGCGATACCAATCGAGCGACGACTTCACAACGGGCAGCTCGTCCGTTTCCGGCGAGTAGCGTTGAAACTCCCCTTGCCGGAAGAGGTGAAGCTCACCGGAAGTCGGATCCTGCAGGGCGATTTGCACCCAGTCGTTTCGGCAAAGCTTGCCGATCGCCTCATTGCGGTCCATGATCTGTAACATCGCCGCTGGCGTGGTTTCGATAATGAACAAGAGCCGCATCGGCTCGTGGATCTCGACCATCTGCCACGGGAGCCCGGTGCGCAGGTCGCTAGCAGCGCCATCCATCACGCCCAAGAGGGCTGCGATGTTGTGCGGAAGCTTCGTGCCGCAGCCGTACCCGGTTGGATCCACAAACGAGAAGTAGTATTCGAGACTGATGCCTGCACATACGGGAACGGCGGCTTGTAGGATGCGGGTCAGAATCGAGCATTCGCCGTCGTCCTGCGTGGGATCGTACGACGTCAAAAACGCCCGGCGATCCAGAAAGAGCCCTTGATTGAGAAAGCGGCGGCCGACAAAGCACAGTGAATTGGTGGCGTGGCCATATTCAGGGCGCGTCTGTGCCAGATCCTCGGCGCGGCCCTCCACGTGCCGCAGCGCTTCTTCGATGGTGAGTGAAAGCGGGGCCGATTCGAATCGGCGGCAGCGCTCATGCGCGCTTCGCGCCCGGGCTGCATCGATTGCGCGTTTGGCCCTTTCGAAGCGCTCTCGGTGCGTCGTTGGAAGCCGGTCCAGGTCGAAGAATTCAACACTGTCATCGCACGTGTTGTGATAGGCCCCGACGAAGTAGACGCGGTCCGGCAGGTCCAGCCCCTTGTCCGCAAGCAGCCGACGAACGCGGGGATCATTGGCCATCTGTGCGAACGCCCGGGCGTTGGGACCTCCTCGCGCCCCGCCGCATGCCCCACAGTCGTGTGCGGACTCATGGGGATTGTTCAAGCTGGACGAGCCGTGTCCGGTCACGATCACCAGCGGTGAGAGATCCGCCACCAGGCCGACATCGCGCAGCAGCCGCTCCACGATGTCGGCCATTTCCTCCAGAGTGAATCCAACGTGCTCGCCAACAGGACCTGGATCCGGGGCAGTCCGCAACAATTGCAACTGCGTGCCCGGCGGCGGCTGCATGATGCGTTCCAGCATGCGGCGCACGCGAGCGGTCAGTCGCGGAAACAACACCCGGGAAACAAGCGGAATCGAGGCGATCGATCCCAGCACGGCTACAAAGGCGCCCCATATGAAGGTTCGACTTCCAATATGAATCTGGTGCGAAGCCGCTCCAATCGCCCGGCGCGCGCCCGCCAGGCGGCGGTGACGATGCTCGGACGTATAGCCGACCGACTCGACCACATAGTGCTGCGGCTTGATGATGGCCGGGCAAAGCGGCTGAAAATGGGCATCGGCGGCGCCGCGATAGTAAATTGCAGCACCGTAGAATCCGGCCGCTCCAAACGTTTCGCAATCGTCATCTACCTCTTCCAAATGTCTCCGAAAAGACTCCTCCCGCTCGTCGAGACAGCACAGGACCTGAAAGGCCGGCGTATCCCGGCGCTGCGCCACTCGCCTGGCGTGCACGGCGACCGCATCGAGCGTTTGGCTTCGATATTGTCTCTCGTAGGCTTCCTGAAAAATTCGGCGCCGATCGACCTCGGGAAACGCTTCGATCTCCTGCAGGAGCCGATTCCACTCCAATGGAGTGAGACGAGACAGAACTTCCGGACTCCACCCGAGTACTTGCGCCAGTTGAAAGACCACGAATGCCCGTCGAGGTCCGTCGTCGGTTTTTTGGTCGCGGATCGTCTGCCGAAGCGTTGCCGCCAGCTCTGGCAGGCTGCCCTCAAATCCCAAACGCTCGCGTGCCACGTACGCAACGGCAAAGCGCTCCAGGATCAACCGAACCGCAAGAAACTCCACGAGTGTACCGTCCGGCGCCGGCCGGACCGCCCGATCGCCCTGCGTTTCCAACTGCCACATCATCCCGGCCCAACCGCGGAGTGCGAGTAGCGTTTGCCCAATATAGGCGTCTCGCTGCGAGTCTTTGACTCCCAACTGCTCGAGCGATTCTCGAACCGAATCAATCGGAGTCGACTTAGCTTCCAACAACCGGTTCAGTTCGGCCGTTAGGCCGCGCAACCAGCGGTCAGGTGGACCGCCCCGGTGTCGGTAGAGTTGCAAAAAGGCCTGATAGAACCCCCGCTCGCGCAGCGGCTGCGGCCAACTTGCGAATCCCTGGTCGAGAAACGCCGCACACAACCGGATGAGCAGCGGATGCACGAGCTGATCGCTGTCTTCGCTGGTCGCCTTCAATAGCAGGTCGCGGTGCCGAACCGGAGCGGCGGCCGACATAAGATCTTGATCAATGCCCGCGGCGCCTTGCTTGCAAATTCGCCACAACAACCGCAGACAGCAGGCCTCCCAGTCGTCTTCGCTCCACGATTCCGGATCTCCAGGAGCAACCTGAGCGAGAGTCGCTGCCAGAGGGCTATCGACGTGGCGCACCGCAGGCTCGTCCAGGGGCATTTTTCGCAGATCACGCATAACCCAGTGCTGCGTTTCGTGAATCATGCGCTTCCGCACATTGGCGGGGGTATCGGACCGAAATCGCTTCAAGGCGTCGGTCTCTGCGAACAGCCAACGCAGTTCCGGTGCCGGCGCCGATTGCAGAGTGTACTGCAAAATCGCCAAGCGCAGATGAAACCGCGTCCCGAATCGGCCAATCAACACCGTGGCCAGGTCTCCCAGATCTTCCATGAGCACTTCGCGGATGTCCTCCGGGCGGATCCGCTCCGCGTCGAGCAAGTGACGATACCTCTCCTCGGACAAGTACGGCTCGCACTGAAAGAGGCGAGCCGCGTGCTGAACCGCCTTGTGAAAGTGAGAATCCTCAAATGCGTGGAGCGTGTTGTGATGCACAAACGCCGTGATGGGACCCTGCGAGGGTAGCAAGTGGGCCGCGTGTTCGATCGCAGCGCGCAACGCCTCGGCGGACCCCGTACCAAGGGCTTTTGCTCCTTCGAAGGATACTTCCCGAATTGCCACGGAGGATTCCCGTTAGCGGACGCGTGGAACTGCGCAAGCCGTCGATGCGACGCACGTTCGGCGCAGCGCGAGTCATTCCGGTGATAAAGGCAGGGGAAAGTCGCTACGCGCGGACCAGTGCAAACGAAATCGGGCGGGGACGGCCGGAATACTCGGCATTGAGTAGCCGAGCAGTTTGGGGGGCACTAGAACGCTAGCGTAAAACGCGCACCAGAGCGGCTAGATAGAGGGCGGACCGCGGTGCCGATGAATGCCAGCTGTGGCAAGCGGAGAAGCCGCAAAATTGCCGGGGAATTGTTGAGAAAACGACGGCGCGGAATCTTGAAGGTCTTCGTCGAAAGCCACGTACTCAAGCGGCTGCGATTTGGAGTCGTCCGCCGACACCTCAACTTCTATCAGTAGGCACGCTGGCGATCCGCAACCGTCCGCGAACGATGCATGGTGCAACGTCCCGGAAAGTCCGATAATGCAGGTCAGCAGAAGTCGAATTGCCGAAGTTTTCGACAGTACCATTATCTCAGACGATACCGAGCGGAAGAACCTGCGTCAAGCGACAACTACTCCTGAGCCAAATTTACAGGGCGTGGAGCGCAACAACCTACTTGTTGCCAAGCGATCGCCGCAATGCGAATTTAGTGGCAGTGAATTTGCCCGATTGGCGTGCCGGTGTTCGGGCTCGAATGATGGAGAGGATGTCGCTGCGCGTAACGAAGCCCACGAGTTCTGCTGACTGACCGCGACGAACGACCGGCAGCCGGCCAATGTCGTGGTTGAGCATATGTTCGACCGCTTGCCGCGCGAATGGCCAACCTGCCCAAAGGAATCGTCCCCAATACGGCCGAACGGCTCACCGCCGCCGTCGACCTCGGGAAATACCTCGCTCACTGGATCCTTGTGGCGTGGTCGCTCGGAGCGACCTGCCACATCGTCGACTACGGTCGTATCAAAATAGCCAGTGCGGAACTAGGTGTTGAGAAGGCCATCCTGCTGGCGCTGCGGGAGTTTCAGGACGTCGTCAGCGAAGGCTGGCCGATCGGCAGCGCGGACGGGAATCGAAAGTCGCCCGATCAGGTGTGGATCGATTCCGGCTACCAAGCTCAGGTTGTGTACGCGTTCTGCCGCGAGGCGAAAGGACCATTCATGCCGGCGGTTGGGCGGGGAGCGGCGCAGCACCACGTGCAATGGTACAATCGGCCGACGAAAACCAGTACAACGGTGAAAAGTATTGGCGAGGAATTCCACTGCAACTGGCTACGCGATCAGAAGCTACGCTTGGCGATCGTTAACGCCGACTACTGGAATTCGTGGGTACATCAGCGTCTCTCGACGCCGCTCAATCAGACCGGAGCGATGACGCTATATCACGCCAGTCCGGAGGAGCACCTGTCACTGGCCAAGCACCTGACGGCCGAGCAGAAGGTCACGCAGTTCGTCGCCGGCAAGGGCGTCGTCAACAAGTGGGAGCGGCTGCGCAAAAACAATCACTGGTTCGACGCGCTGTACAACGCCTGTGCGGCGGGGCATCCTAGTGGCGTGCGGCTGGCGGAAGAAACAGTTCAGCAAATACGGGAGCGGCCGTCTCTGGCGGAGTATGCGCGGAGGGCACAGGAAACAGGTGGTCGATAGAACCCGTCGCCGAATTGTTGGCGCGTCTCATAAGGCCACACAGACGAGCAACTTTCATCTGAGAATTGGTAGGACTTCAACCGAGGAGTTCGTGATGTTGCCGAAGCGATTGAGCGTCTTCATTGTGATCGGGCTGATGGTGGGCGGAAATTTCGCGGTGGCCCAACCTCCAGAGGGACCGACTCCTCGAGACCGGCGCGCAAGACGCCAAGCGCCGCCCGCGCGCGATCCCCACACGCCTGGATTCGTCGAAGCCAAGGAATTGCCGGACGGCGAGGTTCCGCCGGTCGACGTCGACGGAAACTTCATCATCGGCCCGACCCATCCCCGCGCGCCGGAGACGACTCCGCAGGACGGCGTGCCGAAAGGGGAGATACACCGGTTCACCATGTCCTCGGCGGACAGCAAAATCTATCCCGGCATCGCGCGGGAGCGCGGCACGTTCGGCACGCCGGATCCCGACAATCCCGCCAAGCTCATCGTCACCACCAGCCACCCGGCTCCGTACACGCGGCAAGTTGAAGTGTACGTTCCTCAGCAGTACGAGCGCGGCACGCCGGCGCCGTTCATCATCGGGGCCGACGGGCCGGATCGGACGTTATTCGCGACGCTGGACAATTTGATTCACCAGGGCCGCGTGCCGGTGATGATCGCCATCTCGATCGGCAATGGCGGCGGTGACGCCCAAGGCAGCCAACGCGGCTTGGAATACGATACGATGTCGGGCCTGTACGCCGAGTTCGTCGAAACGGAAGTGTTGCCGCTGGTGGAGAGCAAATGCGACGTCACCTTGACGAAAGATCCCGACGGACGGGCGACGATGGGCAACAGTTCCGGCGGGGCGTGTGCCATGATCATGGCGTGGTACCGTCCCGACCTCTACCGCCGGGTGCTCAGCTACTCGGGCACGTTCGTAAACCAGCAGTGGCCATGGAATCCCGACACGCCGCACGGGGCTTGGGGATTCCACGAGGATCTGATACCCGGCAGCCCGCCCAAGCCGCTGCGCATCTGGATGGAAGTGGGGGACCGCGACCTGTTAAACCCCAACGTCATGCGCGACGGCATGCACGACTGGGTGCTCGCCAACGAGCGGATGGCCCATGTGCTGGCCGAGAAGGGCTATCACTACCAGTTCATCTTTGCGCGCAACGCCGGGCACAGCGATGGCCGCGTGAAACAGCAGACGCTGCCGCAAGCGTTGGAATATTTGTGGCAGGGGTATCGGCTACAAGCGGCGAATGTGAAGCAGCCGCTTGACGCGAAAAAATCCGCGCAATAGCAGACAAATGCATCCGGATCAGCCTGCGTGCCTCAGTCGCGCGGTAGCGCGAACAGCTCTGTGGACAGGGCGATCAATCGATTTGCAGCGCGACCGGTCTGGGCTCAAACTGATCCTGGTTCGCCGCCCACCAGGCGTTCCATTGGTCCATGTCATCCGTAGCTTGCCGTCCTGAGAGGTCCGCCAGGGTCTGCAGGCATGATTCGCGAAGGTTGCTTCTGACGGCCTTGTAATGCGGTGCATGGTTTAGAGACGCACTCATGCTTCCCACGCCGAAGTCGTTTCGCTCCGACTCCTTGATGAGCCACTCCACGCCGGCGGGTTCTCCTAGTTCGGCCAGACCCACGGCCGCATGGAACTTCGCTTCCAGCCAACTACCGCCACGGTTATCGGGCCATTTGCCTCTGGCCCCAGGGGTGCCCTCGGCGCCTCGTTCCGGTTCCGGACGATCCCCAACCCTGGACGATTTGTCGTCGGCGAATCGCTCTTCAGCCCGCAACGGGTCGGGAGGATTACGGAGCACGTCGAGGAGAAACTGTTTACCCTGCGGGTGATGCGCCTGCCTGACGGCAATTACGAAGGCATCCATGTCGTGGCGATCGGCGTGACGCCCGCGTGCGATCACCCTTTCGAGCATCTTCGATTCGCTGTAAATGATCTTCTCGTTCTTCGGCGATGGCGTCGGTGTAAATGTGGTGGCCGATAGCTCCACTTCGTCAGTGCGTCGCGCGCGTTCGTATCGCCAGCGTTGACTGCCTTCCACGGCAAGCATCTTCGACATCAGTTCCAGCAGATTCCGTCTGACCGTTCTATTCTCGTCCTCGCAACTCTTTTCAAATTCGGACAACACGGTTTTGGAAAATGCCGGGTTCCTGCCGCGAGCCGCCACGAGTTCGATCGCTGCTTTGACTTCGCTGGTGGGAATTTTTCCTCCACTGATGACGTACCGGCGGAATAGTTGCTCCGTCACCAGGTCGACTGATTCATTAGCGGACTTATCAGAGACAGAGACGACAGGACTGGGGATCGGGAACTCCGCAGCCGGTTCGTTCGTCACGGGTCGCTCTTGCGTTGCGCGCGAGCCAGTTGGGCGCGGTTCGTCGCCTTCCGCGGCGGCAATTCGCATGAGGGCGCCGCATAACACCAACGGTACGAGTAGCCATTCCGCCACGTGAGAGAACATGTGTCACCTATTTTCACGCTTTCCGACCCGGTTTCCCGCGCTCGCGCCTATTGCGTCACATCGACTTGTCGTAATTATACGGCTGCCTGGACGGAACCAAGAAGGATTGGACTGTAACCGCCGTGTAACATGCGAAACTGCGTCGGCGCGGCAATTCGACGCAGAACGCGCTCGGCAACATCCTCCCGGTGCAATCGACCGGCGCACCGGGAGGATGTTGCCGAGCGCGCACAGGTCGAACCGACCGGGAAGCATTGATTGGCCTCTCCGGTCACGCCCACCTGATGCACTTGGGGATCAAGGCTCGGGGGGCGAATGTCATCCTTTCGACTACGCATACCGACGCCGCGTCTGCATGTTGACAAATTGCCGTTTTCAGCGTGTAAACACCTCTGCTCGCTACCAAGACGGGGATCGACCAGTCGGTTGGGGCGGCCGATGCAGGCTAGACGGGCGTAAGCTGTAGCCGTGCCTCCGTCAGCTCGCCTCCTATTTGAAGCCGGCGCGAAGGAGTTCATCGTATCCAGGCTTTCTCCATCTTGGGATGCGTGTGTGGGGGAATGCGGTACCCATCAAGCGCCTTCACTCGGAACACGAACGGTCCTTCCTTATTCGGGTCGCCTTCCAGCACCGCAATCATCGCTCCCTTGGGAAGAGATGGCGGTCCGCTCACGCAGAATCCTCTTGCGCTATCAGCCAATGGATAAAGTCGTCCCCCCGCACATACGACGTGTTTCCAACTCGTCGGACCTTTAGCCCTTGGCGACGCGCTTGCCGAAGGGCCCAATCGCTTATGCCGGTTCGCTGCTTGAACTCGTTCAAGCCGTAGACCGCGCCTTGCGTAATTACGCCCGGCTTATCGGTTGCTCTTCGCTTGCTCATTTCCTGCTCCCGCAGTTCCATCTACTCAATACGTTGTGCCGCCACGTGCGGCTCTCACCAGCTGGTTCAGGTGATGCAGGAGATTATCGAGCCAGAGAAAACAATGTGCGGCATAATTGCGACAGATTTGCGCGAGCCGTCTCCGCCCCCCCTTACTGAAGAGGGCGACATGCCAAACAATGGGCGGCCTTGTAGGGTAGTGCCTTCGCCGCGGGAGCTGTCGATCAAGAGTCCGCGAAGGCGCGTGAGCGTCCGCTCTTTGGGGCGGCGTTCGCGGGGAAGGTGGCTTTGGCACTCGTGCGACCCGATCGGAAGTCGGCCATAGGCACATCGGTTGGCGTCGCAGTTCTGCGTCCAAACGAGCAAGGGCGACTGCCAGGAAACCATTCCTTGCGCAGCCCGCTGGTTTATCCGCAGACGGTCGCCGGCGAGGCGATCGCACTGTTCGGCCGACGGAGAAGAGCTGTACAAGCAGATTGGACGCTCCACGAGGGAGGTCGAGCGGTTAGAAGGCAATTGTCCAACTCGGCGGAGGGAATGCGCCGATGCCGGGAAGTAAATCATCCCGATTCAATTATCCAACAGTTCGCATTGCTGGGGCTGCCGCACTCGACCTGGTACTAAGCGCCGGCCCGCAAGACGGCGGAGAAACTGGCGCGCCTCACAACGTCACTGGAAATGCGGTGCCCCTTTACTGGGGTTGCGGGTTCGAGTCCCGTGCCCTCCGCTGAAGTGACAATCCGGCCTTGGGTTGCGGCGAATGCGTTCTCTCGGCAGTTTGCCGCTGACGCTTGCTCACACTTCTTCATCGATGAGCGTGACGTGCCGAAAGTTACGATCACAAAATCCCAGCCGCGCAGATCACGTTGCGCTAATGCCCCGTTTAGATACGCAACGGGCTCCCCTTGAAACTGCAGCCCCGAGCATTCTTGAACTTCCACGAACAGTCGCCACTGAAACTCAGGAAACAGCGTTTCCAGCCGCTGCTGCACTCCGTCCCGGGCCGCGAGGACTGCTCGTTGGTCCAGCTCGTCAAGACTATCGACCACAATCCAACCAATATCGATCGCTGGGAGCTCTGGCGCGTCTGCTTCGTCGGCGGCCTTCAGCAGATCAAACTGCGGACCCACTCGCGCGGGAGGTGCGCTTTGGTGCGGGGTGTTCGACTTTTCATACTCGGAATGCATCGGCTTGGCTGCACACGTATGGCGGTGCGGTAGAACGGGGACTCCCGACTAAGGGTACTTGAAATACTGTCGGCCGACTCCCATCCTGCGGGCCTCTGAACTTTCGATCCCTACGAGACGGTTGTCGACGTCGCAGTCTCTCACCGCTCGTCGCCCCACGATCTGCATCATGTTGCCTCTGGCATCTGCGGGAGGTTCTCCAGCTCGAAGATCGGACGGACTTCGATGGTGCCTTTCTTGGCAGGCGGGATGCGGCTGGCGAAGGCGATGGCGTCGTCCAGGTTCGGCACGTCGATCAGGTAAAAGCCGCCGAGTTGTTCGGTCGTCTCCGCAAACGGGCCGTCCGTGACGCGACGTTTGCCCTCGCGGACCTGCACGCTGGTGGCCGTGGCGACCGGGTGCAAGGGCGACGATGAGAGATATTGCCCTTTGGACGCCAGTTCGTGGCACAACTGTGCCGATTCGGCCATGCAGGCCGCGCGTTCTTCTTCGGTGTAGCTGTCTTCGGCCCCGTAGACCAGGAGCATGTATTTCATCGCCTGTCCCTTTTTATTGAATGCTTGACTTGTACCTGCAGCGCGAACCAATGCTGCGTCCCCAAGAACTCCAACAGCCTGTTGAAAAACGCCGTCGTGGCGTTATTCAACCTCGCCAAGTTCGGAGCAAAGCTCCTCACGGCTCGCAAAATAACGACTCGCGTCGTCATTTTGGCATCACTTCCGTGTGATGCAGCAGCCTGTTGCAAAATCAACACGCTGCTAACCGTCGTACGCTTTTTGCAGTGCCGCCACATCGAGCTTCTTCATTTGAAACAGTGCATTCATGGTTCGCTCGGTCTTTTGCCCTTCTTGGCTGCTGAGCAACCTGCTGATCAACGTGGGCACGACCTGCCAGGAAACGCCGAACTTGTCCTTCAGCCAACCACACTGTTGTGCCTGCGGGTCGCCCCCCGCGGAGAGCTTCTCCCAGTAATAGTCGACTTCGTCCTGCGTTTCGCAGTTGACTTGCAGCGAAACGGCCTCGTTGAACTTGAACAACGGCCCGCCGTTGAGGGCTGTAAACGGTTGCCCTTCCAGTTTGAAAGCCACCGTTACAACACTTCCCGGCTCTTTGCCGTGAAACTCTCGACCCGCTTCACCGTAGCGCGAGATCGCGGTGATTTCGGAGTCCTTAAAAATCGACGTGTAATACTCCGCGGCCTCTTCGGCCTGATCGTCGAACCAGAGACAGGGGGCGATGCGGGAGGGTCTGCTTAACATTGTGGTATCTCCAAAGAATACGGCTATCGCTTGATCGCATTCGTTACGGCGAGTTTTTGGCTTGCAGCCGCTCGGTCTCGGCCCGGATCCGGCTCTCCTGTTCTTGAAGTTCCGGAGTGAAGGCCTCGCCAAAGTCTTCGTCAGCGAAGATCGGGCGGACCTCGATTTCGGAATCCTCAAGCATTGGATTGGGGCAGCGCTTTACCCATCCGATGGCTTCGTCCATCGATTCGACTTGCCAGATCCAGAAGCCGGCCACCAGTTCCTTGGTTTCGGTGAAGGGACCGTCGATAACCGTGCGGGCTTTGCCGGAGAACTGCACGCGGCAGCCCTTAGAACTGGGATGGAGCCCCTCACCGGCCAGCATGATGCCGGACTTGACCAGTTGCTCGTTGAAGTTACCCATCTCGGTCAAGAGCAGCTCGCTGGGCATTTCTCCCGCCTCGGAGCTCTTGGTGGCCTTGACCATCACCATGACTTTCATCGGAATTCCTTTCGGTTCGGTTGCAAGTACGATTCGTTGCCTGAGTCGTTGCCGTATCGACATGAACTGCGACGTTTCCCGTCGCGGCGTTGGCTATGCCTTTTCCAGAAGTTGACGCACTTCGACAGTGCCCTTCTCCGCCGAGGGAAACCTCGCGGCGATTCCGATCGCCTCGTCCAGCGTCTCCACGTCGATCAGGACGTATCCTCCGAGTTGCTCCTTCGTCTCTGCGAAGGGGCCGTCGGTGACAACCGGCCGACCCTCCCTCACGCCGACACTAGCCGCCGTGGCGACCGGGTGCAGCGGCGAGGCGCCGACGTACTTCCCCTGGGTATGGAGCTCGTGGCAAGTCTGCACGGCGTCTGCCTGGGCTGCCGGCAGTTCATCGGGCGAGAAGGCGTTCTCCTCGTTGTACATCAGCAGAATATATTTCATGCCGTCACGCGCCCCTCTTCGCGAACGCTCTGGTCACGAGCGGCAACCAGTCGATTGACTTCTTCGTCAGCCGGCCGTATCTCCCAGGGACCGAACCGCACGCCCGGATGCTTGGACATCAGCGAAATCGCATGGTTCAGGTCCCGCGCTTCCAGCAACAAGATACCGCCAAGCTGCTCCTTCGTTTCCGCGTAGGGGCCATCCGTGACCGCGACTCGGCCGCTGCAGGTTTGAAGCGTCACCCCATTGCGAGGACTTTGAAGTGCCTCGCCGCCGAGGAAATGCCCGCCTCGCCGCAGCTCGTCGTCGTAGTCGAAACACTCCTCCATCCACAGGCGGAATTGCGACGGTGGGACGTCCGCAAACTTTGCTTCGTTGACGTAACCCAAACAGATGAACTTCATGGGAAAGACTCCTAGCCGTGTTCTGCGGCATCGACGGTGCGGCCACCGGAGGATGCCGGTTGTTAGTCGTTGCGTTGGCACGCTTAACGCTTCTTATCCGCTTTGCTGAAACGCCTCATCCATGGCCTTTTTCATCTCTTCCGGAGTGAGATCACGAAGGTGCGTCGCAAATGACCAGTTATGTCCAAACGGGTCGGTCACGACGCCGTAACGATCGCCCCAGAACATGTCCATCACCGGCATCGTGGCCGTCGCGCCGGCGTCGAGCATCTGTTGGACAGCCGCGTCGCAATTCTCCACGTAACGGTGAATCGTGACCGGCGTTCCGCCCAGTGCTTTCGGCGTCTGGGAGGCGCCGTTGCAGTATTCAGGAAAGTCATCCGCCAGAAAGAGCGGCATGCCGCCGATGCGGATCTCAGCGTGCATCACTCGCTTGCCGTCCGGAGAAAACATGCAGCCGCACTCTTCGGCTCCCAGCGCTTTCTTGTAAAAGTCGATGGCGTCGCGGCACGGGCTGCAAACCAGATGCGGAATCAGACCTTGGTGTGTGGACGGAACGGGATCGGCCATGGGTTACTCCTTAATGATGACTGACGTGTCGATGTGATTAAGGCAACTCGAAAGCAGCGGCGAACCGATCGCCGCAATCGCATTTACTTCTTCCGGTGGTAGATGATCTTCATGTTCGTGGTCCACTCACCCTCCTCGTTCTTGATGGACGACGTGAATACCTGGCGGTCCTTGCTCTTGACCTCGATCACTTCCTTGAACTCGCTGAGCTGCCCGGGCCGTGCAGGGCAGGGGCCTTCGGTAGAGAGCGTGAGCGCGCTGCCGGATTCGTTCAAATCCCCCTCGTGCCTCCACAGGTAGCCGGACACGGAGTCCACCCAAGTTCCCACGTACTTCCGCTTCTCGGGATCGTAACCGAGCGTTTGCAAGCCGGTAAATGGTTGGTCCAGAAACTGGCCCTGGTGTTCGCCCACGGTCCAGAAAGCTCCGACCGGTCGAACGTGCAGCGTACCCTTGGAGACCACGGGCGCTTGGCCCTCGATAAAGAGGTGGACCTCCGCGTCCCACTGCCCCACCAGTTGCTGCAGCCACTGGTGCTGGGAAGTCGGCTCCGGAAACGTCGGCGTTTCCTCTCCGCGGCTTGTGCTCGCACAAGCGACAAGTAATAGCAATGTACCGACGACCGTCGTACGTTTCATCACATTCTCTCCTGATTTGGCATGGGCAATTGGAGGCGAGGTAAGAAACCCTCGCCTCCACCAGGTAGTCGAACCGGCCGGGCCGGATTCGACATCGGCGGGGAGAATTTCTGGAGAAAGTCGTACCTGCCTCAGTACACTTCGGTGGCGATACCGTAACTTTCGGTGGCAGTTATGCTTGCGCTCTTGCACTAGAATGGCGGCGCCTAGAAAAACCAGCGCGCGAGGGGCGTCAGCCCAACTCCCGCAGCCGCTTATCGAGAAAGCGGCGCTCCGGCGCTTGCTTGGCCAGGGCGAGCGCCTGCTCGTAGGCAGCACGGGCGGCCGAAGTGAGGCCCAGCCGCCGACAGAGATCGGCCCTTGCCGCGTGGGCCAGGTGGTAATCGACCAAATCGCCGCGGCTTAGGATCGCCTCGATCAGCTCCAGGCCGTGCTCGGCGCCGTCGCGCATAGCGATCGCCACGGCCCGGTTGAGTTCGACGACGGGGGAGGGCTCGGCTCGCATTAGTAAGTCGTACCACGCCACGATCCGAGCCCAATCGGTATCGGCGGCGCCCGTTGCGTCGGCGTGTACGGCAGAAATCGCCGCTTGGACCGTATACGTGCCGATGCGCCCGGTGGCCATCGCCCGTTCGACGAACTGCTTGCCGTCGGCGATCTGGTCGCGGTTCCACCGCAACCGGTCCTGATCCTCCAGCAGAATCAAATCGCCGTTGCTGTCCGTCCGCGCCTCGCGACGCGACTCGTGCAGCAGCATCAAGGCCACCAGACCCATCACCTCCGCGTCGGGCAAGAGGTCGTTCAGTAGCTTTCCGAGTCGAATCGCTTCGCCGGACAGATCCGCACGGATGGCCGAGTCGCCGGACGAGGCAGAATAGCCCTCGTTAAAGACGAGATAGATCACCGCCAGCACGGAGTCGAGCCGCTGCGGGAGTTCCGACAGCAAGGGCACTTCGTACGGGATGTTGGCGTCGCGGATCTTCGCCTTGCCCCGCACAATGCGCTGCGCGATCGTCGCGTTGGAGGTCAAAAATGCCCGGGCGACCTCTTCGGTCTTCAGCCCGCAGACTTCTCGGAGCGTAAGAGCGACCTGCGTGTTCGGCGACAGGGCCGGATGGCAGCAGGTGAAGATCAACCGCAGTTGATCGTCCCGGAACTGCGCTTCATCCAGGTCGTCGAGTTGCGGCCGCTCCTGCTCGATTCGCCTGGCGATGACCTGGACCGACTTGTCGAACCGTACCTTGCGGCGGATTGCGTCAATCGCTCGGAAGCGTCCGGTGGAGACGAGCCAGGCCCGCGGATTTGCCGGCACTCCCTCGCCCGGCCACTGGGCGACGGCGGTTGCGAACGCCTCGTGCAGGGCGTCTTCGGCCAGATCAAAGTCGCCCAATAGGCGAACCAGCGTGGCAAAGACCTGCCGAGCCTCGCGCTGGTAAATGTCACTGATCACTCGATCAAGCTCAGCGCGATCGCGATCAGCGGAAGCGGTTCTCTCCATTACAGTCTTTATGGTTTGCAAAGCGGCTTGTCGTCAAGACATCGCTCGCAGCCGCGCCAGTGGCTTCAACTGGTACGGGATACGCAAAACACGGCGATGTGCTTCGGATTCGCTCCCGCGGCAGTTTCGGCGGGTGCGGACGTCCCGTGGTTTCCAGCCGCGGGAATTCGCCGGCTTTGACCGCCTATTGACATCGGGTTATTCTGGTCAGATGCTGCACTAGTTAGCATCCCGCGTTCACGCCGCCGCCCGTACACCTCTGCCCGCACTCTGCCGTCGAGCCGTAGCTGTCAAGGTGCCCCCCGCGCACATGGCCATCAGTGTGGTTCGTCGGATCACGGAAAGTTATAGGATGATCGGACGTCGTTGCATTATGGTGACGGTAATCGCGGTCGCGTTTTCGGCCGTTGGGCTGCCGCGCATGTCGGTAGCCGTACCTCCTGACGATGCGGCCGGTGGCGCGGCGTTCACTGCACTGGCAGACGAGTTTCATGAAAGCGTCCGTCCGCTGCTGACGACGTTTTGCTTGGAGTGTCATTCCACCGAGGTAGCCGAGGCGGATCTCGACCTGCAGCGTTTTGATAATCTCGATGTCGTCCGGCGTGACGCGCTCGTCTGGCAGCTCGTGCTGGAGATGCTCGACAGTGGTGCCATGCCGCCGGAGACTGCCCAGCAGCCTTCGGATGAGCAGCGGCGGCTGCTTCGCGACTGGGTCCAGAAGTACCTGACCGCCGAAGCGCGGGCGCATCATGGCGATCCGGGTGATGTGCCGCTGCGGCGCCTCAGCAACACCGAGTACAACAACACAGTCCGCGACCTGACCGGCGTCGATCTGCAGCCGGCCCGAGAGTTTCCCGCCGACGGGGCCGCCGGCGAAGGCTTTACCAATGCCGCCGAAGCCCTGTCAATGTCGCCGGCGATGATGAGCAAGTACCTGGATGCGGCCAAGGACATTGCCGCGCATGCGGTGCTGCTGCCCGATGGCTTTCGGTTCTCACCGTCGAATACCCGGCGAGACTGGACCGACGAGAGCCTCGCTGAGCTGCGGGAGTTCTACGCCAAGTTCACCAGCGACCGCGAAGGCCGCCTGCCGCTGCGGCCGTACCTGACAGTCTTGGTGCGTCATCGGGGCGATCTGCACTCGGGCAAGACAACGCTGGAAGAAGTCGCGGCACAGGCGAAGCTCAGCCCGAAGTATCTCGCAACTCTTTGGGAAGCGCTGAACGCCACAGAGAAAGCATCGTCCTATCCGCTGACGCGGCTGCGGGCCCAGTGGCGAGAGGCGGAGGGCGACGAGGATGTCGCCGCGATGGTGGCCGATGTCGCCAAGTGGCAGGAATCGCTATGGAATGTGGTTCGAATCGGAAGCTACGTGAATCCCGACCGCCAGGTAGCCAAGGATCCTGAAGTTGTAGAGAGCCGCGAGTTTCGGTTGCAGTTGGAGCCAGCCGCCGGGCAAGGCGACATGGTGCTGTACCTTTCCGGTCGGGAGCTTTTCCCAGCCGATGGCGAACAACGAGGCTACGTAACTTGGCAGCGGCCACGCTTCGAAGCGGGCGACCAACCGGCGGTGCTGCTGCGCGACTATGAGCCGGCGGATAATCAGGCTTTCCGATCCGCATTTGACGAGGACAGTCTGGTCGTACCGCTGGGCGAAGTGGTCGAGGTCCGCGTGTCGGCCGACGCTGTCGGCGGCCGCGAGTTCGTCGTCGAATGCCGGATGTCGAGTGACGATGGCCGGCGCGTCGTTCAACTGGATGTGCGATCGTCGCCGCCGACGCTCGATGCTCCGCCCGATCTGCAAGCGCCGCTGCTTGCAGCGCCCGACGGCCCCAGGCACAAGCGATTGCTCGAAGGCCTAGCGGAGTTTCGCCGCCTGTTCCCGATGTTCGTGTGCTATCCGCACGTGATTCCGCTCGACGAGGTGGTGTGCCTCAAGTCGTTCCATCGCGAAGACGGTCCCCTGGAGCGGCTTTTCTTGACGGACCAGCAGAAGCGAGAGATCGACCAGCTATGGGAGCATCACCGGTTTATCACCAAGTCGCCCGTTGTCGAAAACGAGTACCTTCCGCTGTTTATCGGCTTCGTCACGCAAGACCAGCCGAAGGAGACGCTGGAGTTTTTTGAAGCCAAACGTGCGCCGTTTCGCGAGCGGGCCGAGCAGTTCGAGCGGGAGTTCGAAGCGGCCGCCGACGTGCAGCTCGATAAGCTCTGCGAACTGGCCGGGCAAGCCTATCGCCGCCCATTAATGGACGGGGAAGAACAGGAGCTTCGCGAACTTTACGACTCGCTTCGGGCACAGCAAGTGCCGCATGAAGAGGCCATTCGCGGAGTGCTGGCCCGTGTACTTGTGGCGCCCGCGTTTCTGCTTCACATGGAGCGTTCGCCTGCTGGCGATCAACCGGCGCCTGTGACCGACTGGGAACTTGCCAGCCGCCTGAGCTATTTTTTGTGGGCGTCGCTGCCGGACGATGAGCTTCGCCAAGCAGCCGGCCAGGGGCGATTGCACGATCCGGAAGTCCTGGCCGCCCAAACCCAGCGGATGTTGAAAGACCCGCGCATCCGGGCGCTGGCGATCGAGTTCGGCACGCAGTGGATCCACGTCCGCGGCTTCGACCAGTTCAACGAGAAGAGCGAGACGCTATTTCCGGAGTTCGACGCCGACTTGCGCACGGCGATCTATGAGGAGTCGATCCGCTTCTTTCAGGACCTGTTTCAAAATGATCGTTCCGCGCGGCAAATTCTCGACGCCGACTTCACGTTTCTAAACGAGCGTCTGGCTCAGCATTACGGCATCTCCGGAGTTGCCGGACCGGAGTGGCGGCGGGTGGAGGGCGTGAAGCAGTACGGGCGCGGCGGGATTCTCGGACTGGCGAGCGTGCAAACGAAACAGGCTGGCGCTTCGCGTACCAGTCCCGTGTTGCGGGGCAATTGGGTGGTCGAGACGCTCCTCGGGGAGAAACTGCCCCGGCCGCCGGCCAACGTGCCGCAACTGCCGGAGAAGGAGACCGGAAACGACGGGCTGACGATGCGGCAACTCGTCGAGCAGCACGTCAGCGTGCCGGAGTGCGCCAGGTGCCACGAGAGGATCGATCCATTCGGGTTCGCCCTGGAGAAGTACGATCCGATCGGCCGACTGCGGGAAAAGGACCTGGGCGGGCTGCCGCTGGACTCCGGCGTCACGCTCAAGGACGGCACACAGTTCGAAGGGATCGACGGACTCCGCCAGTACCTGCTGACAAAGAAGCGGGACGTGTTTCTCCGCAGTTTCAGCCGCAAGCTGCTCGGCTACGCCATGGGGCGAAGCGTTCAGCTTGCTGATGAAACGCTGATCGACGAAATTGTGACGAAGCTGAAGGACGCGGACGGTCGGATGTCCGACGCCGTGCTTGCAATCGTCCAAAGCCCTCAGTTCCGCATGGTACGCGGAGCGGAGCAGGCGCCGTAAAGCGTGAAGTGCATCAGAACAACAAAGTATGGTTCGGAAGCCATACCAACCGTCATAGTCCACCAACAGCGAGTCCGGCGATGAACGCAACCTTCAATCCCGTATCGCGGCGAACCTTCCTGCGAGGAGTGGGCGTCTCGATGGCGCTTCCGTGGCTTGAATCGATGCCGGTGTGGGGTGACGAGCCGGCGCGCGAGCGGGCGTCCGAGCCGCCGATCCGCTTCGGCGTGCTGTTTTCCGGAAACGGCTTCCACAAAGACCAGTGGTGGGCGAAGGGTCACGGTCGGCAGATGGAAGTCGGGCAGGTGCTCGCGCCGCTCGAGCCGTTCCGCGAGAAGATGCTCTTCATCCGCGGACTCTACAACGAAGAAGCGCTCAAGGGCAACATTCACAGCTCGCAGACCGGCAACCTGCTTTCCGGCGCGCCATTGGCCTCCGGCGGCGAGATCCGCTCCGGCACGAGCATCGACCAAGTGATCGCCCAGCGGTACGGCAACGCAACGAAGGTGTCGAGCCTGGTGCTCGGCTGCGAGCATTCGATCGCGGCACTACACAAGAACTATTCGATGATCTACAGCTCGCACATCTCGTGGAGCTCGCCCACCACGCCGACGCCGTTGGAGTTGTACCCGGCGCTGGCGTTCGACCGACTGTTTCGCGACCAGTCCGGACCTGCCGACCGTAGCATTCTGGATTCCGTGCTGGAAGAGGCCACGAGTCTGCGGCACAAGGTCAGCCGCAGCGACCGGCAACGGCTCGAAGAATACCTCCAGTCGGTGCGCGACGTGGAGCAGCGGATCGCGGCGGCCGGCCGGCGCGGCGAGTCGCAAGGTTGGCGCCCCACGCTGGAGAAGCCGAACATCCCGCGCCCCCCGGAGGGGATTCCGCAGGACATCGCCGAGCACATGCGCCTGATGTGCGATATTCTGGTGCTGGGTTTCCAAACCGACGCCACCCGGGTGTGCACGCTCAAGCTGAACAACGATCACTCGTCGCTTCGCTTTCCCAATTTGGGCGTCGACTACATGATCCATCACCTGCTGTCGCATTACGAGACGGCGGACTGGCTGAAGGTGAATCAGTTCTTTGTCGAGCAGCTCGCCTACATCGCGAAACGGCTGGACAGCACGGTCGAAGGGGACCGGACCGCGCTGGACAACACGATCCTGATGTACTGCTCCAGCATGTTGACCGGCAGCCACGACGCTACGCAGTTACCCGTGGTGCTGTTGGGCGGCTGGGGAGGGCGTCTTGAAATGGGCCGCGTGCTCGACTATTCCGGCAAGCCGAACCGCAAGATGTGCAGCCTCTATCTTTCGCTCATGGACAAGTACGGGATCCAACTGGACGAGTTCGGCGACTCCCGCGAGCGGCTGGCGGAGATTTGACCGGTTCGGCACGTCGAAGCAGCGCAGGGGGGTTTCGCCAAAGACTTGATGCGGCGGATGGCGACGCGGCCAAGCTCGCTACGGCAGATCCCAATCGAGCCAGCCCTCCTGCAGCACGGCCGATTTATCCATGGCCGAGCGGTTGCTCTCCTGATGTTCGGTGGTGGGCTCGTCGTCTTCCTCCAGCCAAACCCGCTCGTCCAACGCGGCACTCCGGCTGCCCGACCGCGGCAGTTGCACAACCTCGCCTGATCCGAATTCGGACGATGATTTGAGCGATGCGTCGCCGCTGGCAAGAAGCCCAGCCGCCAACGGAATGCTTTGGGACTCTCGTACGTTGAACGACGTGGAAAGCGGGGCCGCTACAGGCCCGGTGAAAAGTTCCAGTCGGTCTAAGAAGCCCGTCTGGTTGTTGCGGGCGAAGAGCTGATCGATGACATCGACGAGGCGGTCCTTATTGTAGTCCCACGGATCATCGATTGCGGCGAAGTCGCCGAAACCATGCAGGTTGTTTCGAGCGCCGAGTTCATCTTCTGGTCCGACCTGGGCGAAAGTCCCGCCAGAGCCTTCGCCGGGTGCGGAGCCGAAGTAGAAGACGTCCGGTTCCGGAAGGCCGAACCCGGTACTGACCAGTACGCGCGCCCAAGTCGTGTCAAACACTGGGCCTTCAGACGTATTCCAGGTGAGCGTTACGCGGTCTGAGCCGCCCACGCCTGCGCCGGGACGAACAGTAAAACCATTGGGCGAAGGCGTCGGCATTTCTGCGTTACCGAGTCGGCCCACGTCAAGGACGACAAAATGGAACCATTGGGGCGTTGTGATCACATTCGCAATATCGATGATGATTCCATTGATCCCTTGTGTATAGTTTACATAGTTGGCGAAGGTTGCCGTCTCACCGGGCAGTAGGGCAACCTTGCTCGGATCGATGGCGTTGTCGTCGAGGGCATTTATTGCCGGATCCTCGCCGTCGTAGGCGGAGTCATTGTAAAAGACGTGCCGCCCGACGACCGCGGGCTGGCCCATGTTTTCGTACCAGGACAGCCGTCCATTCTCCGGCATCATCACCACGTCCAAGTCACCATCACCGTCCATATCCGCGGCAGTGACGTTCTGTGGACTGCCTTCAGAATCGTCGATCACATGTTCGGTGAAGCGTCCAACTCCGTCGTACTCGTACCACGCCGTTGTCGTATCCGACTCCGAGGCGGTCAAAACGTCCATATCGCCGTCACCGTCGACGTCGGCTGCGAAAACGGCTCGCGGATGATTGATCGTCGTCGAGATCAACTGCTTGCTGAATACGCCGTCGCCGCGATGCACAAACCGCAGAAGCTGATCATCCAATGAAACAGCGAGGATATCCATGGTGCCGTCGCCTTCCAGGTCGGCCACCGCAACACCGTGCGCTTGAACCACGTTATCGTCGACGATGAGCTCGGTGAACGTTAGATCCCCGTTGTTGCGGTGCCAGATGATCTGATTGAGCTGGCGATGGGCCGCGACAATGTCGATCAAGCCATCGCGGTCGACGTCGGCCACGGCCATACTGTAGGCGGAGCCGGAAAGGGAAATGAGCCGGGTCTCGAAATTGCCGTGACCATCGTTGTCGAGCCATTGGACGCCGTCGGAGCCTCTGGTTCCGACCACCACGTCGACGTCTCCGTCGCCATCGATATCCGCCACGCGAACACTTTGCGGACTGCGTGCGTTAGGCGTGTTAGAATTGATGAGATGCTCTGTAAACGTCTCGTCGCCGTCGTTTTCGTACCAGTACAGCGCGCTACGCCCCCATTGGCTGCGGATAATATCGAGATCTCCGTCGTTGTCGAAATCAGCGGCGGCCACATCGTCATCGAAGTGCCCGTGATCGGAGATGACGTGCGTAATGAAACCGCCGTTCCCATCGTTTTCGTGCCAAGTCAAACTGTTCGGTCCAAATTGGCCCTGCGCTGAAATTACATCTGCGTCGCCGTCGCCGTCGAGGTCGATAACAAAAACGCCCTGACCGGTAACATTGCCGCTGATGGGATTGGGCTCGGAAAATAGCGCATCGGTTGCGGCCGGCGGTTCGATCACCAGAGCATGATCTTCCACCTCGCCGTCCGCCGCTACGCCGCCCAGACCAAAGTCGCCGGCCGTGCTCAAACGAAATCGGGCATACGATGTTCCGCTCATCGCCCAACCCGGCACGTCGAACATTAGCACGTTATCGCCTTCGACAACCTCCACACTGTCGGCGATTTGCTCCAGCGTCCCCTGCCAGTTGCTGTCTCCGTCGAAATCGATCCAAGCGTCGAGCCGCGCACCTTCCGGAGCATTCTGGACGTTCACCGTAACGATGGTGTCGGTCTGTCCGACGCGAACGGTGCCGAACGTGATGCCGTCCTCGTCCTCGCCGTCTCCATCGGCATCCGCGTCGGGCTGACCGTCCGCTTCGCTGTCGCGCAGGCTGCCCAGTTGCGGCCCGCTGGTTTCGTGACGCGGCCCTCCGTCGGCAAGCAGTGTTGGGAACGGCGCCGGGGCGTCGCCAAAGTCGGGGGCCAGGTTCTCATGCCAGGCGATTGTGTCACTTGCGCGCGACGCGCTGAGTACGTCCAAATCGCCGTCGCCGTCGACGTCTGCGGCGAAGATCGCCTGCACGTTCAAGCTAGTCGTACTGAAGAAGTGCGCGGTGAAGTTCTGACTGCCGTCGTTCTCGAACCAGCTCACCGCGTCGCCGGCCGCTGCCGATGCCAGCACGTCGATATCTCCATCCCCATCGATGTCCACGAAGGAGGCATCGCTTGCGCCGGTGGCGGACGACGTAATCAGATGCGGCGTAAAGTTCTCGTCGCCGTCGTTCTCGTACCACCGGATGGAATCATCATCGGCCGATGCGGTCAGCACGTCTATGTCGCCGTCGCCATCGACGTCGCGAGCGTCAACGCTACGCACGCCCAGCGCCATCGTGGTGATCAGGTGGACCTGGAAGTCTTGGCTGCTGTCGTTTTCGTACCAGCGTATCGTGTCGTCATCCGCCGAAGCGCTGAGAATGTCCAAGTCACCGTCGCCGTCCACGTCGGCTGCCAGGACGCTGGCCGCTCCCAGGGCCGTGTCCGTGATGACGTGCGGCGTGAAGGATTGATTTCCATCGTTCTCATACCAGGCGACCGTATCGTCGAACTGCGAGGCGCTGACGACGTCCAGATCGCCGTCGTCGTCGACGTCGACCGCCAATACGTCCCTGGCCCCAGCTGCGGCTGTCGTAATCACGTGCGCCGCGAAACTCTGCGTGCCGTCGTTCTCATACCAGCGGATCGTGTCGTCGCCGGCCGAGGCGGCCAGCAGGTCCACGTCTCCGTCGCCGTCAACATCGACGGCGTAGACCGCCGACGCTCCCGGTGCCGATGTGGAAATAGTGTGAGTGGTGAAGGTTTGATCGCCGTCGTTTTCGTACCAGGCGATCTTTCCGTCGAAGCTGGATGCCGACACGGCGTCGGTATCGCCGTCGCCGTCCAGATCAATCGCATGCACGCTCTCGGCGCCGTTGGCGTCCGTGGCGATTGCGCGCGGATCGAAGAACGCTCCCTCCGCAGCCGCCGGTGGATCGATCGTCAACTGATAGTCTTCAACCTCTCCGTCGAATGCCTCACCGATGACCCCCAATTCTCCGACGGTGCTCAACCGAAACCGGGCGTACGTCTGCCCGCTGACCGCTCCGCCGGGCACGTCGAAGGATAGCAAATTGTCCCCCTCGACCACGGGCAGGCCATACGCGATCCGTTCGTGCGATCCCCCCCACGATCCGTCACCGTCGAAGTCGATCCAAGCGTCCAGCTTCGCACCTTCCGGAGCGTTATGAACGTTAACCGTGACAACGGCATCGATCTGGCCGACATGAATGGCATCGAAGGTCACGCCGTCATCGTCCGAACCGTCGCCATCTGAAGCAGGGGATGGCTGCCCTTCCGGCTCCATGTCGCGCGCGGCGCCGAGCCGCGGCCCCGTGGCCTCGTGACGCGGACCGTCGTCGTCGAGAAGCGTGGGGTATGGTGCCGGCGCGTCGCCGAAATCGGGGGTTAAGTTCTCGTACCAGGCAATCATTCCGCTAAATGAGCCCACGACATCGAGGTCTCCGTCTCCGTCAATGTCCGCCGCTTTCGCGACGCCGGGAAACGTAGCCGTGGCCGAGACAATTCGAGCAGCGAACACCGTATCGGTGGTGTTTTCATACCATGCGATCTTATCCTCGCGGAGGATGGCAGTGAGGATGTCCAGGTCTCCGTCGCCGTCCAGGTCGGAGACGAAGGCGCTCGCCGGAGTTTTTAGCGAAAGTGATACCGCACGCATGGCATAGTTTTCGTTCCCGTCGTTTTCGAACCACACAATTCTGCCATCGTTCTCCCACGATCCAACAATTACGATGTCGACGTCGTCGTCCGAGTCCAAGTCCGTTCCAAATATGCTTTTCACGCCGGGAATAGCCGTCGTGAGGAGATGCGTCGTGAAGTTCTGATTGCCGTCATTTTCGTGCCATTCGATTTTGCTTTCGGTGACATCCCCATCATCGGAGATACTGAGTACGTCTATATCGCCGTCTCGATCGACGTCGATTGGAAAAACCTCTCGACCGCCGAACGCCTCCGTCGAAATGGTGTGTTTGAGAAAGGCGAGGCCGCCTTGGTTTTCAAGCCAAACAATTTCGTTGCTGAAAATAGATATCGCGAGGACGTCGACGTCGCCGTCCCTATCAACATCGGCCGCAGATACGCTGTTTGGGCTGTCAATTTGATCAGCGATTACGACCGGTGCAAAGTTTTGATTGCCGTCGTTCTCAAATAGCGCAATCGCATCCCCGGTTGCAGCCGCAACAAGAATGTCGATATCGCCGTCTCCGTCAACATCCCCTGCGAACGCGCTGCCATGGAAATCAGAATCGGTGCTAATGAAGCGAGTTGTGAAATTGCCGTCCCCATCGTTTTCGTGCCAGACACCGGAGGATCCGCTGATGACATCCACGTCTCCGTCCTGATCCACATCACTTGTAAATATTGACCCCGCGGCCTCTGCGACAGGCTTCGGCGAGGAAAACACGCCGCCCGACGCCACCGGCGGATCGATCGTCAACTGATAGTCTTCCACCTCGCCGTCAGCCGCCGCGCCACCGATGCCGAGATCGCCGGTCGTGCTCACGCGAAATCGCGCAAACGTCGCCCCGCTGGCGGTCCAACTAGGCACGTCGAACATCACGATGTTGTCGCCTTCGACAAGTTCCAGACCATCGGCGATCTGCTCCAGCCGTCCGCCCCAGTTTCCGTCGTGGTCGAAGTCGATCCAGGCGTCGAGCCGCGCGCCTGCCGGGGCATTCTGCACGTTCACCGTGACGACGGCGTCAACCTGGCCCACCCGCACGCTGCCGAAGGTCACTCCGTCCTCGTCCACACCGTCTCCGTCGGCGGACGCGGACGGCTGGCCGTCAAGCTCGTCGTCGCGCGTACTGCCGAGCATCGGACCGATCGCTTCGTGCTGCGCTCCTCCGTCGACCAGCAGCGTCGGGAAGGGGGCCGGCGCATCGCCCAGGTCGCTGGCGAGCAGCCTGCGATCTTCGAGCAGTTCCACCGCCAGCCGCTGCGATCGCCACGCGCCTGCCACTTGGCGCATGCCCCGCCGCACTGAGTAACGACGCTTCCGATGGAGCATTTGCACGTCTCCTTAGTGGGACACTGAATCCAGCCGAGCAGCGTGAGACCAATACATAATAGCCACTGATGGGGGAGAACTCACACCCTTTGTTGGATTGAATCTACAGGTACTGTATAGCAATTGACGGTTCCTTTGGCCGGCCGAGAGGCTCTTGCAGCCGCTGCGTCCAGCTTCCTTTTGATGTTTCGCGAGACCGCCCGATCTCTGTGCCGCACCGCATGACCGTACCGCAGCGCTACCAACTCCGATAGAATGCAGGACTTATGTCGCAAGAACTTCCCAAGACCATGCGTGCGGTGGTCCTCGATACGCATCACGAGGACCTTCGCGAGGCGATCCGCAGCCTGCACGTTGCCCAGCGCGAGGTGCCCCAGCCGGCCAAGGACCAGGTGCTCGTGCGCATGGCGGCAGCGCCGTGCAATCCGTCCGACCTGGTGTTTCTTCAGGGCAATTACGGGCGGCTGAAGTCGCTGCCCTCGGTGCCCGGCTGGGAAGGTGCCGGCACGGTAGTCGCCGCCGGCGGGGGAATGTATGCACACTGGCTCGAGAATCGCCGCGTCGCGGTGGCTATTCGGGGCGATCGCGACGGCACCTGGGCCGAGTACGCGCTGGCGGAGGCCGGTGACTGCATTCCGCTGGCGAGCAACGTCACCAGCGAGCAGGGGGCCACGCTGATCGTCAATCCGCTCACGGCACTGGGATTGCTCGAGACGGCACAGCGCGCCGGAAGCCGGGCCGCCATTCAGACGGCCGCCGCCAGCCAGCTCGGGCGGATGTTGATCCAGGTCGCTCGCGATGCGTCCTTCCCGATCGTATCGCTGGTGCGCCGCGGCGCGCAGGTGGACCTTCTCCAGTCGCTGGGCGCCGAGCACGTGTTGAACACGTCGGAAGACAACTGGCGCGACCGCCTTCGCGAACTGGCCGCGCGGCTCGGCGCCACTTCCGCCTTCGATGCGGTCGGCGGCCACATGACGGGCGAGTTGCTCAGCGCGATGCCGGAGCGGTCGACGGTCTACGTCTACGGCGCCCTCTCGGAAGAAGCCTGCTCGGACATTGACCCGCTCGATCTGATCTTTCGCAGAAAGCAGGTGCAAGGGTTCTTTTTGTCCGATTGGCTGACCGCGCGCAACCGGCTGCGCGTGTTGTGGACGGCCCGACGTGCACAGCGCTTGATCGGCCAGGGGCAGATCGGAACGCACATTCGGCGACGGCTCGGCTTGGACGAAGTCGTTGAGGGGCTGCTCGGCTACGTCGATGAGATGACCGCCGGCAAGATGCTCATCGTGCCGCACGGACAACAAAAACCCGTAGCGGAACGGTCCGACAGGTAAGTGCCGATGGCCGCTTCGCATTATTGCCCCTCCGCACCGCCGGCAGCTTCGTCGCGGCGCGGATCACTGCCCGCGGAGAACTGCTTCAGGCACGCCTCGAGCAGTTGCTCGCTTTGCAGACGGCGCGTGATGTCGTCGGCGAGCTGCGCGAGGATCTCTCGGTAGCGGGCCGTCGTCTCCTCGTCGCTCAGCGGCAACGCTTCGCCGCCAACCGGCAGCCGCTGCCGCCACAAGAGCGAATCGACCAGCTCGGTACGGAGCAGGTCATACACGTCGAGCGCCGAGCGCGACATCACTCCGATGGCCAGCGAAATGGCCGCTTCATCGGCCGCGGCGGCTTCGGCCTTGTGCCAATAGCCGCAGGGCACGTAGAGCCAGTCGCCGGCGCGCAGCTCCACGCGCATCAGCGGCATGATCTCGCGGTCGAATCGCATGTCTTGCGGGATCGATTCCACCACCGGCCAAGGGTGGACCGTGTTCTTGCGAAGCTGGTACTCTTTCGCGCCCGAGGTCTGCACGATGAATACGTCCTCCGCGTCGTAGTGCCACGAGAAGCCATGTGCCCCGGCGGGCGTGATATACATGTGCACGTTGACCGGCGACGCAAATGTCCGCTGAAAGCTTTGCGCCAGCGCGTGCAGCGGCCGGTAATAACGCTCTGCATGCCGGACCAGGATGGTGTAGCCCTGCTCGTGTAGCGACTTGGCTTCACCAAGATCAGCCGGATCGCTCCCCGCATAGCGCTCCCCGCTGCGCACGACCATCAGATCGACTTGGCGCTGGGCGAGAATCTCCCCTAGCGTGTCCCAGGTGCCCAAGGGCTGCAATTCGGCCGCGGTGCCGCGCATGGAGAACGGGAAGCGGTGCCAGTAGTCTCGCACGAACTGCTCGGGCGTAAGTTCTCCCAGCAGTGTGGTCCAATCCATCGTTGCTCCTCAGCGGTGTATCGTCGGCCGAACGGCCTGCTAGATCTAGGGCGTGGGAAATGGGACTGGCTCGTTATCGCGGAATAACGCTAAGGTTGCGCAATAGCGGCTTGTCGCGATAAGGTGCCCGTCCCGTTTCCCGAAGCCGACTAGCCGGTTGTAACGTCACGAAAAAAGGGGGACAGGCACGATGCGCATCCCGCGAAGCTGAGCGGCTGATTAGTCCCGTCGCATCGAGCCAGTCCCCTTGTTTCGATCGACTCTCGGTATCGTTCACTTGCCGGACGCGGTAGCGCCCGTGTCGCCATCGGCCATTAAGTACGCCAGCAGGTCGAGCACCTGCTCTTGCTGAAAGGTGTTGAGTGCGCCGGAGGGCATGAGCGACTTGTCCGACAGTCGCCGGGCTTCGATCTGCGACTTGGCAATCGTCACCGGCTCGGCGAATGATTCGCCCACGCGGAGGATTAGTTGATCGTCCGTCTCGCTCTCGATGCGGCCTTCCAGCAAGCGTCCGTCGGCCAGCAGCAGCACGCTCGAAGCATAATCCTCGGCGATCGAACGCGATGGAGCGACGATGGACTCGACCAGTTCGTGCGGCTTGAGTCGCTTGGCGATGCCGGTCAGGTCGGGGCCGGCACCTCCGCCTTCGCCGTCGAAGCGATGACATTGGCTGCAGCCCGCCTCGCGAAAGACGGCGCTGCCGGCGTCGGGCGAACGCTCCTCGCGCACTTGTGCCAGCAGCGGCAGCAGATCGTCGACCTGCCAATCCTTGACGAAGCTGCGTTGCGGCGACATTCCGGCGATCCACGCCCGCAGCAGTTCGACGCCCTGCGCATCGACCCGTTGGCTCACCAGTGGCGGCATCTGTCCGCGGCCGCGGCGGCTCACGCGGGCCAGCAGCACCGACCGCTCCGGGTCTCCGGGCGCTACAATCCGTACTTGATCGATGCCGAAGGTATCGTGCTGCGGGTGCGCGTCGGCAACGTTCATCGCTTCCAGCGAGCGGGTGAATTCCAGCTCCATGCGGGCGTTGCCTCCGCCGGCCTCTACGTGACAGCCGGAGCAGTTTGCATGCAGATAGGAGCGGGCGCGAGCATCGACGTCCAGCGACGGATCGTAAGGATCGACCAGGCGGCTCAGCTCCGCCGCCGGCTTGGGGAGATCGCCGCGGAGCATCCCGATGTGATCGAACGTGTGCAACTGGTTGGCTACGACCTGGCCGTCATCGTGCGCGCGGTTCATCTGAAGTTCGGTCATGCCGAGCACGAAGTTCACCGCCCGGCTGTGGCACGACAGGCATTCGGCCCGGCTGGGAAATCGCCATTTTACGGCAGCGGCATGATCGCCGGCCTGGGAGTCGTTCTGGAGCACGGCCTCCGCACCTTCGGAAGCGACCAGGACTGCGTCGTCCTGCGCATCATTCCACCGGTAGGAATAGCCGGCCCACTCGCCCTGTTGCCGCGTAAGTAGGCGCGTCTCGATGCGCCGCCGCGAGTCGTTGCCGCTGGCCGGATCTTTGATCGACAACGTCTGCATCAGCACCGTGCCGTCCGGGAAGTTCCACCCGCGGGAAGAGGTGTAGTCGATCTGCTCGTCGCCGGGCAGCGCGAGGAACCGCGCGACGTGCGCACCGTCGTTCCAGGCGGGGCTGTTCACTGAATAGCTCAACACGCCGGGCTGCACCCGATTCTGGGCGACCGACGCAAACAGCCCGGTCTCGCTCAGCCGATTTGGGAACTGCTCGGGATCGAAGGTCGAGGTGTTGGGTACGAGCCGGTAGATGCCGCCGCCGTGATCCACCACGAGCAGGTCGCCGCGCGGCGATTGGGCGAAGCCGGCGATCTGCAGCGCCGAGTCGGCGATTTCGAGATGCGAAGTCAACTTCGCGCCATCGTGCCGGGCGGCCCAAATCTTGCCGGTGGAATAGTCGCCATAGACGTACGCGCCGGACAGATCGTCGAACCGATCGCCGTAATAGACGACGCCGCCGGTGAGCGAGCGGGCCTCCGTGTGGTGATGTTCGATGGTCGGCGGCACGAACGGCGCGGGGCCGAGCTGACGGTTCAAGTAGAACGGGTGATTCCCTTCGTAGACGCTCCAGCCGTAGTTATCGCCGCGCCGCACCAGGTGGGCCGTTTCCCAGAGGTCCTGGCCGTTGTTGCCGACCCAAATGTGCCCGGTCCGCTGGTCAACCGTCATCCGCCAGGGATTGCGCAGGCCGAACGCCCACAGCTCGCCGCGGGCATTCGGCACGTCCAGGAACGGGTTATCCGCGGGAATCGAATACGCACGTCCATCGGCCGCGTGGTCGACGTCGATTCGCAGCACGCCGCCCAGCAGATTGCTGACATCCTGGGCAGACAGCCACCCATCCGAGTCGCTCGTGCCGTCGCCCGAGGTGATGTACAGCATGCGATCGTGACCGAAGACCAGGTCGCCGCCGTCGTGGCCCATGGACCGCCACTCGAGGATGATCTTTTCCGAAGCGGGATCGCAAGCACGGGGCTCGTCAGCAGCGACGGTGAATCGTGAGATGCGGTTCTTCCGCTCGGACTGCCCAGTCGGTCCGTTGCTAAAGATGAAGACGTGGCGATTGCGGCCGTAGTCGGGATGAAACTCCAAACCGTAAATCAACCGGTCCGGGTATTCGAGGAACGTCTCGGTCGAATCGGTCGCCGGATCGTCCTGGATGCGGATGACGCGCGACGGCCGCTCGGCCTCTCCGCCCTGTTCCACTACGAGCAGGTTGTTCGTGTCCGGCTCCGCCTTCGCGTACAGCGGCCGGTCCCAGTCGATGTTCTCGTAGACCGGCTCCACCTGATAGGGCGGCGGCGGCTCCGGCGACCCGACTACGCGCGACGTCGTCCACGGGACGCGCTGCTCGAGCCCAGACTGCTGTTGCGAGTCCTCCTGCGCGTGCGCGAGCGGTTCTCCGGCAAATAAAAGCGAGAGGGCGACGCAGCAGGCGACCAGCAATGCGGGTGAGATTTGTCGCTGCATGTTCGTGGTGGTCACTCTTATCGTTGAATCCTTACGCACCGGCATTGTTTGCAGGGTTGTGCGGGACATCCATGTGTCAACGCTGCTGCAAACTGGTGGCACAGACATCCTTGTCTGTGTGACGTCGGCACGGCGCGACAAGCCCGCCGTGGCACCCTGAGCCCGCTGGCGTACTGTAAATCGTTACTCGCCATCCACATTCTCGCGACCGTCCGGCGCGCCGGCGATCGGCTGGGCCGTTTCGTCGGTGGGATGTTTGTCCATCGACAGGAACGCGAACAAATCAGCCAGCTCGCGGCGGTCGAACAGTTGCTCGACGCCCTCGGGCATCATGGAGAGCTCGCTCTTTTGCGTGTACTTGATGTTGTTGCGGGCGACGGTTTCTTCGCGGCCGCCTTGCATCTTCAGCGTGATCTGCTGCGGGCTGTCCTCGGTCACGATGCCGCTGAGCATCCGCCCGTCGTGCGTGACGATCGACCTTACTTGATACGCGTCCCCGATCACGAGACTGGGATCGAACACGTTGGAAATCAGTTGCTCGAACGACGCCCGGCCGTTGGTCGTCAGGTCCGGTCCGACCTCGTGGCCTCGGTCGTAGATGGTGTGGCACTGGATGCACAGCCGCTGGAAGACCGTCTCGCCGACCAATGGATCGCCGGGATTCTCGCGCAGGTACGTTTCCATCTCGGCGACAACCTGTTCCTGCCGGGGATTGCGCTGGCTGCGAACATTGCCCCACATATCCTCGACCTTCCAGATTGACTCGCGGTCATTGCTGTCCATGATTTGCCGCAGGTGATTGGCATTGAGAACGTCCCGCGGCAGCTCCTGTTTTTCGATCGCCTCCAGCACGCGGCGCGTCCACCGCTGCCGCTGCATCAAGAGGTCCACGATCATCGGCTGGAGCTGAGGATCGACGCTTGGATACTGCTCGAGCAAAACCTCGCCCAGACGCGGGTTGTCCAGCCGGCCCAGGGCGGGCAGCATCTGCACCAGGAAGTCTCGATCCTCGCTGGTCAGCATCCGCCCGATGATCGATGGCAGCCGCGGATCGCCGGCCACGATCAGCGCGTCGAGCGCTTGCAGGCGCGTGGCAGCCGGTTGGTCCTCGGAGACAAATACTTCACGCACCGAGTCGATGCTGGCGGCGCCGAGCTCGAGCCGTGCCGCGAAGATCTGCGCCGTCAAGCGAAGCGAGTCGTTCGCTTCGGAGGCGAGGATCTTTTCGATCGTCGGGCGAAGCTGCGACTTTAACTCCTGCAACTGCGCGTCGCTCAGCGCTTCGCGCTTGTCGGCGACCGCCGCCAGGCACGCCTTCGCACACTCGGGATTTTCGGCCACCGCCATTTGCACCAGGGCGACGGCCGCGGAGAAGTCGCCGTCGGTCCGATCGAAGACGCGGTCGACGGCCCGCGGCAGGAGCGTCGCCAGTGCCGGCATGTCGGCGAGGTTGTGCGGTTCGACCAGTGCGACGAAGCGATCGGCCTGGTCCTCCAGCAACGGATGTAGATTCGGCCACACGATATAAGGAAGCAGCTTGTCGTGCCCGGCGGTGGCGGCCACGGTGACCAAGGCATCCAGCGTATCGACCTCAGTCATCTTTGGCGCGGCGATGGCCACCTGCAATTTCACGTCAGGACTTGGATCGGCGGCCAACTCGGCGACCTGCTTGGCGATTTGCGGATCGACCTGGCGGAAGTTGCCCGCCGCCCGGACGCCCCAGGCGCGAAACGTCGAGTCCGGGTGCTCCAACAGTCGCCGATGAAGGTCCGGCTCCAACTGACCGGTGCCGACCAGCGACCACAGTGCGTGCAGCCGCGCTTTGCGCGGGGTGGAATCATTCAGCACGAGCGACGCCAGAACAGGTTGGGTGGCGGCGCTATTGCGCTCGGTCAGCAGCCGCTGCGCCCGTTCGCGATAGAAGATGTTCGCGCTGCCGAGCCGCTCGATCAGTTGCTCATCGGACTCGCTGGCCATGTCGAACGGCTTCGCACGGGGTGTGCCCTGGTAACGGACGCGGTACAGCCGCCCCTTGAGCCGGTCGACGCCCTCGGGATCGCGGAACGCGTCCTGCGAGCAGTGGTAGCGGTCGTACCAGTCGAGCACGTACAAGCAGCCGTCCGGGCCGACGTGCTGCGCGACGGGCATAAACCAGACGTCGCCCGCGTGCAGGAAGTCCGGCTCGCCGCTGGCGATGTACGTGGAGCCGTCCGGCCGCAGGCGATCGACGTTGACGCAGCCGCCGTGGATGTTGCCGGTATAGAACCGCTCGCGGTACTGCTCCGGATAGGCATCGCTGTCGAAGAACGTGAAGCCGCAGTAGGCGGTCATCTGGTGGCCGTGGTCGCTGATCGAGCCGATCTTCATCGTGTAGGGCGGATAGGCCCCCGCCTGCCGCTGGTAGTAGCCGGTTTCGACGAAGTGAAACACGTGATCCTTGGCCCAGTGGCAGGTGCTGATGATCGCGCTACCTTCGGGATCCCACGCGACGCCCCAGGGATTGCTGGTGCCTTCGCAAAACAGTTCGAACTTGTGCGTCTGGGGATGGATGCGATACATCGCACAGGTGAAGTCGAACACCTTTCCTTCCGACTCGACGCGGCTATGATTGAAGACGCCGTTCAGACCGTACAGCCAGCCGTCCGGCCCCCAGGTGAGCGAGTTGGGTAGCTCGTGCGTGTCGGTGCGGCCAAAGCCGGTGAGCACCACTTCGCGGCTGACCGCCTTGCCATTTTCCTCGCGGAAGAACAGCAGGTCCGGCGCGTTCATCACCCAAACGCCGCCGTGGCCGACGGCGATGCCGGTGGGGATGTTCAGATCATCGGCGAACACGGTGACCTTGTCCGCCCGGCCGTCGCCGGTGGTGTCTTCGAGAATCTTGACGCGGTCGCGGCCCTTGCCGGCGGACTTGCGAGGATACTCCAGGCTTTCGGTGATCCAGATGCGGCCGCGGTCGTCGAACGTCATGGCCGTCGGGTTGACGATGTCCGGTTCGCTGGCGACCAGTTCAACGGTGAACCCCTCCGGCACGGTCATTCGGGCGAGTGCTTCTTGCGGAGAGTAAGGATCGTTCGGCGGCGCGTCCTGGCGGTGGGGGATCTCGATCGAACCTTTTTGCGCCCAAACCGGCGTCGCGGCGATGAGCACGAGCAGTAGTGCGGCCATGCGGCCGCTGCGCAGCGAATTGAACATGCTGGTCATCTCCCTGAGGGGATGTGTTTTCCGTGTGAGCGCTTGAGTTTAAACGACCGCGGGGTGTGCGGGGGAGTGTTTTGAGTCCAGCCGGTGCATCGAACAGCGTTGGTGCGGCGTCCCCTTTTTCAACGCGCCTTTAAGGGGGGGCCCCATGTTTCGTTGCAAAAGTCAGCTTCCCCCTACTGCGCCAGCCGAGTGAACTGGCACATTTTTGCAACGGCCGGTTTTTCAACGTGTTGCGAAAGTCAGCTCGTCTGAATCATTTTTCGATCCCCGCTGATTGAAAAGCACCATAAATCGCCAAGGAACCGTGTTGGGGACGGCCGTTAATCCTAGCAAACCGATCCACAAAATCAACCATATTTTTGGAATTCCACGAGCGGCCTCCACGACGTGCCCGGTACCGATGCCCTGGTAGTCTGGCTCTCCTCCGTCGTACCTTTGCCTTGACCGCAAGCGCAGCGGATACTTAGGGTGACCGGCCGCCGTTTGTTCCTTCGGTGCCGACGTCTCCCCTCCCTCTCCCGGACCTGCAATGCCCAATCTTCAACCCCTGTGGTGGACCCGCGTCTGCTGGCTGGTGGCGATCGTTCTTTCGCGGGCGCCGCTTGGCTCGACCGCCGGGGCGGCCGACGTGCCGCCGCCGACGCCCGCTCAAAAGCTGGTCCGCTCGCAACGGGTGCTGGTGATCGGCCATCGGGGCAATAGCTCGATTGCGCCCGAAAACACTGTGGCGGCCTTCCAATCCGCCGTCGAGGCCCGGGCCGATCTGGTCGAGCTGGACTACTACCATTCGGCCGACGGCGTGCCGGTGGTGTTTCACGACAAGACACTGGATCGCACGACCGACGCCGTGCACCGCTGGGGCGGCGAGAAGATCGAACTGGTCACCAAGACCCTGGCGGAGTTGCGGCAACTGGATGCAGGAAGCTGGTTCGACGCCCGGTTCAAAGGCGCCGCCATTCCCACACTGGAGGAGGCGCTGCGGACGATCCACAACGGCTCGATCGCCTTGGTCGAGCACAAGCAGGGGGACGCGCGGAGCTGCGTGGAGTTGCTACAGCGGATGGAGCTGGCCGACCAGGTGGTGGTGCAATCGTTCGACTGGGAGTTTGTCCGCGACTGCCACGGACTCGCGCCGCGAATGGCCCTGGCCGCGCTGGGGAAGGAAGAGCTGACCGAGGAGAAGCTCGACGCGATCGCCGCGACCGGCGCCAGTGTCGTGGGCTGGGATCACAAGCACGTCGGCCGTGCGCAGATCGAGGCGATTCACCGCCGCGGCTGGCAGGCCTGGGTCTACACGGTGAACGATCCAGCCCGGGCGCGCGAGTTGGTGGCCGCCGGCATCGACGGGATAATCACCGACGCGCCGGCGCTGGTGCGCAGCGAGATCGGCGAGGCGGTTCCCGCGGAGTAGGGTCCGCTTGCACAGACAAGAATGTCTGTGCCACCGTTCTGCTCCCCGTCTGAATTCTCACGATTTCAGCTACCGTGCGACGACGGCGTTTCTCACGCCGATGGTCCGCAAAGTGGACCCTACGGAAGGCAGCGGCTCGAATCGATCGCGTGGTCGCCTATAGCGCCACGTCGCGCCAAACGATCTCGCCGGAGTCGAGCTGCCAATCGAGGCCGAAGAAGCCGGCCATTCGCACACCCTGGGTGCCTTCGGTGAGATACTCCGGCCCGACCAGTAGCACGTCGGGGTAGGCCACGCCGGAGACGAAGTACCGCAAACGGTCGGTGAGTTTCATCCCGACCAGACCCGTTCCGCCGACCACGCCGACGCTGGCCGTATGGCTGTCGGGGCGGGGACGGATCATCAGGCAGCCGATCTGTTCGCCCATCTCTGGGCGGATGTCGATATTGGCCCGACCGCGGCGGATTTGGATGGGCGACGTCGAAAGCAGTGCGGGCCAGGCAGCGTTCGTGTCGGCGTTACCGTACAGCACCACATTACGGTCCGGCTCGGCGGCGGCGTCGAACTGGACGTCGGTGATCACGTCGATCGAGCCATTGCCGCGGTACCAGAAGGTTTCTGCATCGAGCCGGGCCTTGGCCAGCGCCCAGGCGTTCTCCTCGTCGGTCCCCTGGGTTCCATAGACGAACTGCACGCGGTTGCGGAAGACGTCCTTGAAGCTGCCGTAGCGATGCGGGCCCTTTTCGTCCGCACTTGGCGGATCGATTACCCGCCAGCGCCGCCGACCACGCTCCAGCCAAATCCGGCCCGTATCGGCGGGCCAGGCGATGTCGTCAATCTGCTGGCCGTCCAGCTCGACCTCAACCTCGCCCGGGCTGGGCCAATGGCGGACGTCGAGCGACAAGCGGGCCACGTTCTCGGTCGTACCTTCAAAGCGCCGCTCTTGGGCATTCTGCTCGATGTCGACTTCGCTCAGTTCAAGTTGCGATCGCTGGGCGTCGATCGATAACCAGTGCGCCCGCGCCGAGACGCCGGGGCTTACGGTGGCGAACTTTACGCGAGGCTTGTCGAGCGGATCGGGCAGCGAGCGCCGCTCGAGGAACTCCATCATCGGCGGCCAGTCGCAGCACTCCGCTCCCCACCAGTGTCCCGCGCCGGGCCGTTCGTAATAGGCGAAGTCGGGATGAAACTCGGCCAGCTCTTCGCGCATCGCCCGGGCTTCGCTCACCGGCACGTTGTCGTCCTGGTCGCCGTGCAGAATGTAGACTCCCTGGTCCTGGAAATTCTGTTTAATCTTGAGCGTGTCGCTAGGATTGGCCGCCCGCATCAGTATCTTTTCCACCTCCGAGGCGTCCTCGTACCGCCGCATGCCGCCGTAGGAAAAGAAGCTGCGCCAGCCGGCGCTGGGGCCGATGGCGGCGAAGCGATCGCAGTACGTCGCGCCCAGGATCCACGTGCCGTGCCCACCCATGGAGTGGCCGGTCAAGTAGGTGCGACGCGTGTCGGTGTGCAGCAGTTCCTCCGCCTGGGCCAGCACCTCCAGGGCGTCGAGCCGCCCCCAGTCTTCCCAGTCGAATCCGAAGGGGCGACGGTTGGTCGGTGCCACTACGTGCGCCCAGGGTTTGGGTGCGTACTGCGCGGCCTGATTGGCGGCTTCCACTCCGGCGCCGTGCAGCGTGAGAATCAGCCCCGGCTGAGCATCACCCGCCTCCTCCGACTGCGCCGGCTGAACGCCGTAATATTGAACGCTGCCGTCGATCTGGCTGACGAAGGTGCGCCTGTGCAGCCCATCAGCCCGCCGAACCGGGATAGTAAGCGTCTTGGTGTCGACAACGTTCGCCGCTGCATCATGGCCGGTGTCGGCGGAAACTTCGAGCGGTACTGTTTCGCCGTCTTGTCCACCCGTGCTAGCCGTGCTGATTGCCGCGGAGCTGGCTCCCTGCACCAACTGCAATCGGACCTCGATCTGCTCAGCATCCTCCGGCGGAGCGCCTTCCCAGGAGAAGGCGGCCTTTCGCGTGCTCAGCGGCGGTATGCCCGTGAGATCCGTTCGCGTGGGTGAGCCACCCTGCGGCGTCGCGATAAGTTCCACGCCATCGAGCGGCTGATCGGTGGCGTTAACCACCAGCACGGCGCACCACCAAGGGCCCCGCTCGCCGACGATCACATCCGGCAGCGTCGTATCGGCCAGGTCGATCATCAGCGGCGATGCCGGCTTCACAAGCCGTGCCTGCATCCGACCTCGGCCGCCGTGAAAAAGAAACTCATTGCGGCCGGCCTGAAGCTTCACCGGCAATCGCAGCCAACCGGTGTCGTAAGGATCCCCGGTGCGCAGGCTGCCGTTGACGTACACGCCGCCATGCCCTCGCGGCTGGAAGATCATCACTCGCGCGGCCGGCGAGTCGAGCGTGGTGTAAACGTAGCCGCCTCGTACACCGCGTCCGGAGAGCCAGCCGTCCTCGTCGGCGGTTGCCTTGCGCCACGTGCGGACCACGCTGTCGGACAGTTGCACTTGTTGATCCGCCTCAGGCTTTTGGAAGGTGCCGCCCACCAATTGGACCTCGATCGGGTCCTGATGGATGGCCGTGCGGCCGGAACGATCCGCCGGCGGCAGCACGAGAAACTCGCGCAACGTAATCTCGGCCGGCAGCTCGGGCGGAGACTCGGAATCCGCGGCCGGGTCGTCTTCGTCCTTGGCCAACGCAGTGGAAGCGTCGGGCTCGGGCGGACCGCCCAAGAGTGTGTCGACGGCGGGCGGCGACGGCGGCCCGCCCACCAGCGGCGCGGTCTCGTCTTGCCCGACGGCATCCCGGGCCGCACCCCCGACTGCTGGCACCAGTAGCGCCGTCAGGCAGAAGGCCCTGCCAAGAAAAAGAACTGTCCGTCGGACCCGATGATTTTGCCGCATTTTTGGCTCTCGCATAGCCTGTGGGGGAGTACGGCTCAGTCAGCGCCCAACAATTCGCTGCCCTGACCGCATACGAGCGTGAACTTCCCGTTCCGGCTCGCTGTCGTCCATTGTAACCCAGCGAGAGCCAGGCGTCCGCGAGGGGCATTTGTAGGGCGAGTGGGGTCTCGATAGGCCGCCGCAGTCGCCGTTGACCCTCATCCAAGGGGTCCAGTATGCTTGAGCCGCGCGCCGCCGGCCAGGCAGTCAAGTAGCGTCCACATCTGCGTACTATAGCGGTCGACCAAACAAGACTTCTCGATTCGACTCATCCCGCCGGGTACGCATAAGCTCCGCCACTCTCCCCGATTTACACGAATTCAACCCCTGGCGCGTACAATTCCTCGTGACCAGTCATTCACTAGACCGGCCCATGTCTGAGGACCTCGTCACCAGCGATCTGTTGCAGCTTAGCCAGCGTTCGCGCCAGGCAAGCGGTCAGCCGATCAGCACACTGATGGCCCAGGCGTTGGCCAACCCGGAACTGATCTCGCTGGCGGCTGGGTTCGTCGATCAAAAGTCGCTGCCGGCCGCCGCCACACAAGCCGCGCTGCAGTCGATCTTCGCCGATCCCCAGCGGGCACGCGCCGCTCTGCAATACGGCACGACGCCCGGCTTCGCCCCGCTGCGTGAGCAATTGCTCGCCCGGCTGCGAGCCGCCGACGGGCATCCCGCGGCGGAAGAGTCGCTGACCATCGATCAGATCGTCGTCACCGCGGGCAGTAATCAGCTTCTGCACCTGGTGTGCGAAACGCTGATGGACCCGGGTGACATCGTGCTTTGCGCCGCACCGAGTTATTTCGTCTTCCTCGGCTTGCTCGCCAATCTCGGCGTCCGCTCCGTCGGAGTGGCGATGGACGCCGACGGCATGATTCCGCAGGCCCTCGATGAATCGCTTGAGCGGCTGCACGCGTCGGGCGAGTTCAGCCGGGTAAAGGCCATCTATTGCACGAGCTATTACGACAACCCGTGCAGCGTGACGCTGTCGGCCGACCGCCGACCGGAGATTGTCCAGCTTGCCCGTAAGTGGTCGCTCGCTTCGCGGATTCACTTGATTGAAGATGCCGCCTACCGCGAACTGCGCTACGAAGGCGAGGATCTCCCCAGCATGCGGGCCTTCGACGAGACAGGCGAGTTCGTAATCCACGCCGGCACGTTTTCCAAGTCGTATTCGCCCGGCATCCGGGTCGGCTGGGGCGTACTGCCGCCCGACCTGGTCGAGCCGCTGTGCAATCAGAAGGGCAATCTCGACTTCGGTTCGCCCAACTTCGCCCAGCACCTGATGCACGCGGTGATCGACGAGGGGAACTTCGACGACCACGTCCGCACGCTGCGGGAAAGCTACCGCGTGAAACTTCGAGCGATGCTCCAGTCGGCCGATGCGCATCTGGCGAGCATCCCTGGCGTAAGCTGGTTGGCACCGCAGGGTGGCTTGTATCTGTGGCTTACGCTGCCCGAGGGCATCGACACAGGCCCGCGGGGAACGCTGTTCGACCGCGCCACGCGCGCGGGAGTGCTGTACGTTCCGGGCGAGTATTGCTTTCCCGCCGAGGGGCCGCGGCAGACCAACACCATCCGGCTGAGCTTCGGTGTGCAGCCGGCCGAGAAAATTCGCCAGGGAATGGCAGCACTGGCCGAAGCGATCGGCCAGTCGATTCGATGAAGCAAAGGAAGGCACCGGCCCATGCGGATCATCGACCGCTATCTTCTGCGGCAGTTCGTGCAATCGCTGTTGATCTGCTTTTGCAGTTTGACGGGCTTGTACATCGTGATCGACGCGTTTGCGAACCTCGATCAATTCATCGAGCACGCCGATCAGCAAGGCAGCCTGCTGGCAGTACTCGGTGACTTTTATGCCTATCAATCGCTGGCATTCTTCGACCGCACCAGCGGGATTCTCGCGCTGATCGCGGCGATGTTCACGCTGACCTGGATTCAGCGACACAATGAGCTGACCGCGCTTTTGGCCGCCGGCGTCCCCAAGCTGCGCGTCATCCGGCCGATTATCATCGCCGCATTGTGTGTCAGCCTCGTGGCAACCATTGCCCGGGAGTTGGTCATTCCGCAAGTGCGTCACAAGATTGCCCGTGATATCGATGACTTAAGTGGCGAGAGCGCGCAGCAGTTACAGCCCCGCTACGACAATCACACGGACATTCTGCTGGGCGGGGAAACGACGATTCGGCGCGGCAAGCGGATCAGCGCGCCGAGTTTTATGCTTCCCTATGGCCTGGACCAGTACGGCCGGCAGTTGTCGGCCGAGGAAGCGGTCTACCGCGAGGCGAATGAGGATCACCCGGCCGGTTACCTGCTACGCAAAGTGATCGAGCCCGAGAGCATCTGTCAGCAGCCAACGCTCCTCAAGGACGAGAAACCCGTGATCATTACGCCCCCCGATGCACCTTGGCTGGAGCCCCAGGAGTGCTTCGTCGTCAGCGGCGTGAGTTTCGAAATGATCGAAGGCGGTGCCACCTGGCGAGATTTCTCGTCCACGGGCGAACTGATCCGCGGGCTGGCCAGTTCGGGCGTCGATTTCGGCGCCGATGTACGTGTCGCCGTGCACATGCGGTTTGTCCAGCCGCTGCTGGACTGTACGCTGCTGCTGCTCGGATTGCCGCTGGTGCTCAGCCGCGGGCGAAACGTTTTCGTCGCCATCGGACTGTGCGTTCTGGTGGGCGGCGGCTTCATGCTGGTGGTGCTCGCCTGCCAGGCCCTGGGCACCGGAAGCTGGATCAGTCCTGCACTGGCGGCCTGGATGCCGCTGATGATCTTCGCCCCGCTGGCGATCGCCTTAGCCGACCCACTGCGCGACTGAGCGCACAGCGGACCCTGCTTGAATTAGAGCTCTCCCGGCAGCCCCTTGCATCGCTCCGCCATAGCCGACATGCTGGACGGCCCGCAGCGCGCCGGCTGGCGCAGGGCCACTTTCCAGTTCAATCTCGCGAGGAGCTTTTCATGAAGGTCGCCAACATTTCCACGAAAAGAGGCAACATCCGCCTGCAGCTTCACGACGACAAGACGCCCAAGACCTGCGCGAACTTCGAAAAGCTGGCGAGCGACGGCTTTTACGACGGGCTGACCTTCCACCGCGTGATCGAGGACTTCATGGTCCAGGCCGGGTGTCCGCAGGGTACCGGTACCGGCGGCCCGGGATATACCTTCGAGGACGAGTTCCACCGCGAGTTGAAGCACGACAGCCCGGGCGTCCTCTCGATGGCCAACGCCGGCCCCAACACGAATGGTTCGCAGTTTTTCATCACGCATATCGCCACCCCGTGGCTCGACGGCAAGCACTCCGTGTTCGGCCGCGTGATCGAGGGCCAGGACGTCGTGAACTCGATCGAGCAGGGCGACGTGATGGAAAAAGTCACCATCGACGAGCAGTAGCGAGCGAGGCTCCTTATGGCGCAAGTGACGACAACCGGCTCAATGTGACGACACTCGCGACCGCGGCCGAACCGATTGGTTGCTCCAAATTTTCCCGGGTTCCGCAACTGCGGCGGACATCTCGTGCTGTCATTTCAGGGCCGTACGACGCAAGAAGCTGGGCTTTTTTCTCAAGTGCGACAGTTTGGTCCCCGGTTTGCATATTGTCCTGGCACCGCACGGCAACCCGCTGGCGACGCCGCCTGACAAACTAGCACCGCGCTTGCATCACAGCGCGATCGCGTTGGAAGGGAGCACAACATGCGCGCAACAATCCTGCTGGCGACTTTGACTTCGACGCTGGTACTGTTGGCATCGGCCCAGCCGGCGATGGCGGACCATCAAGCGGTTCGGCACTTGCACGAACAGTATCGCCACCAGCGCGAAGCGCTGGACGACGCCTATCATGCCCAGCGCGATCAACTGCGTCATTGGCACGACCACGAGCGAGAACACCTGGAGCACGAGCTGCGGACTGCGCGGCTGGGAACGCCGCACGGATTCCCGCGCGTTCATTTGGAGCGTGTTTTCCGCGAGCGACGCGAGGCGCTGCGGCTCGACTACAGTCATCAGCAGGGCGCGCTGCGCAATCGATGGCAGGCGCAGCGCGATCATCTGCAGCACACGTACCGGGCTGCGCGCCATCAGGCCCAGGCCGGTCATTACGTGCACCTTCCGCCGCCCGCCGGCATGTCGTTCGCGCCGGACTCGGTCCACGAGCCGGCGGCTCAACGGCCGCCGGTGCACTACTACGAGCCGGTGCCGCATCGCGAGACCATCCCGTCCCCCGAGCATATTGAGCACCGGCACGAGTTCCGCGACGCCCGCCGGCCCGTCCTGGAGACGATTCTCCGCGAGTTGCTCGATTGAGCGGCGCTCCACAACTCCCTCTCCCCCGCGGGGAGAGGGCTGGGGAGAGGGGGTTTTAGTAAACGCACAGACAGGAATGTCAGTGCCACGGCGCGTCCGGTGCGATCAGGTGGCCGACCGCCACCGGTAGAGAAATCTAACGGCGCACGCTTCACGGCATGGCGAAAGTTGCACGGGACACCAGTCGTGCGATACTGTTGGGCTCCGACAGATGCGCCGTTGAACCGCCGTCTCGGAAAGCCGCTCAGCCCCACCCGCCGCAGAATCGATGACTTCCCGCCATGCCGACCCGCCATTTCCTCCCCACGGCGCGATTGCTGTGGAGCGCCCTCGTACTTCTCGTCCTTCATGCACCTCACGTGCAAGCCCAGTCGCAGCCGCTGGACTTCACCCGCATGGTGGCCCACTGGGCAGACTACGCCGACGACGGTTATTTGCCGTTCATCGAGGACGCGAAGCCGGAACTTGTGCAACTTGGCTTCTATGGTGGCCATTTCTGGAGCCTCGCCCATACGCCGCACGGGGCTGGATATCCTGCCCACTTTCCGGTGCAGGGGCATGAGGCGTGCGGCCAATGGTTCGCGCAGCGAAACGCGGATCTGCAGAAGCGCGGAGCCAAGGTCATCGGGCACATCAACGTGAAATTCCTCGTGGGCGATCCCGAAAGTGAGGACGGCCCGCGGGGGTTTTTCGACTTTTACGCCAATCACTGGGACGAGGCAACACTGGGATCGAAGCCGGTCGATGATCCGTTGTCACTGCTGGAGCGCGATAAAAACGGCAAGCCCATCTCCAACTCGACGTACGGCATCGGCGGAATGCGCGAGTACTGGGCCTGCCTGAACAATCCCCAGTGGCGAGAGGTCCTCAAGCGCTGGGTCCGCGTCGGGATCGACCGCGGACTGGACGGCTTCATCGTCAACTACTTCTACCGGCACGACTGTCACTGCCCGCACTGTGTGGAGGGCTTTCGTCGGTACTTGGGTGAGCGGTTCTCCGACTCGCAGTTGCAGGAGCTGGGCATCGCCGATCTGGCGCAATTCCGCTTTGTCGAAATCGGATCCTGGCACGATCCGCAGCAATCGACGCCGCTACGGCGCGAGGCGCTGCGGTTTTCTCAGATCGCAAACAAACGCGCGTTCGATGAAGTGTTCATCGAATATGGTCGCCGGCTGAAGCCGGGCCTCATTGTGGCGCAATGGAACCATCTAGGCGACTTCTCGCAGATCTCGGGCGACGAGCGGTGTCTGCTGCCGGCCAATCAGTGGTCCGCCGGCGAGGACTATCTATGGTACAGCACCGGCGACGCGGCCAATGCTACCGATCTGGCAAGCGGCAAGCTCGGCGAGGCCACATTGCAGGCGCGGTACGTCCGCGGAGCGTCAGGCAACAAGCCGTACACGCTGGGGAAATACGAACAGGTGCGGATTCGCGCGGCGATCGCCGAACTGGCGGCCAATGGCGGATGTCCGATGGGGTTCTACACGAGCTTTGGCGACCCGGCTGCACGTGAGGTGATCGTCCGGTACTACCAGTTCCTGCACGCGGGCGCGCGGCTCTACCACCGCAATGAGTCGATGGCCGAGGTCGCGCTGCTGTTCCCCCGCAGCCACGTCCAGGCGGGAGACTTAAAACCGCTCGATCAATTCAAGCACATCGGCCGCCGCCTGCTGGACCAGCACGTGCTGTTCGACGTCGTGCCGGATGATATTTTTGCGGACGGAGACGCCGCCAAGTATCGGCTCGTCATCGATCCCGCAGAGGAATCGAGTGACATCGTCGATCTGCCCGAGGGGCTGAGTCGCTTCGACGCGCCGGCGACCACGCGGGTTTCCGCGTCTCGTCCCCACGAGCTGGACGAGCTTACCTTTCACTTCGTCAACTACAACCGTCAGGAACCACCGGAGGGGGCGCAGGGAACTGGCATTCAAGACGAAAAGCCGGTTGTCACGCCCCGTTTCCCGATGGACATTGCCCTGCCGCGCGGCCGGGCCGTCGAGCGCGTCGAGTTCCTTACGCCGGAGGAGAAGCTGCCGCAGGTGTTGCCCTATCAGCAGGGCGAGGGCCGCCTGAAAATGCAAGTTCCGCCCTTTCTTGTCTATGGCGTCCTGCGCGTGCATCTGGACGAAGCCACGCTGCCGGAGCCGCCGCCGCGGAAGCGCATAGCCGCCGTGGTTACGGAATACCGCCACAATTCGCACGCGGACATCATCGTCAGTCGGATGCTGCAAACCGATACGCTTGACGGCCGAGGTAAGGAGTCACCGCTGGAGTTGGTGTCGCTGTATGTCGACCAGCAACCGGATAGCGACACCAGCCGCATGCTGGCAGCCTCGCACGGATTTCGGCTCAGCGATACGATCGCCGACGCGCTAACCTTGGGTACGGACAAGTTGGCGGTCGACGGCGTCTTGCTCATCGCCGAACACGGAGACTATCCGCGCTCCGCGACCGGCAATATCCAATACCCCAAGCGTCGCTTTTGGGAGGAGATGCTCGGGGTCTTTCGCGACAGCGAGCGCGTCGTGCCGGTCTTCGTCGACAAGCATCTGTCCGATAACTGGGCGGACGCCAACATCATCTATCAGACGGCACGCGAGCTGAACGTCCCGCTGATGGCAGGTTCCTCGTTGCCGGTTAGCTGGCGACGGCCGGCCGCCGACGTGCGTCCGGAGGCGAAACTGAAAGAGATCGTTGCGATCACCTATCACACGACCGACGCCTACGGCTTTCACGCGCTGGAGTTTTCGCAGGCGCTGGCCGAGCAGCGCCAGGGAGGCGAGACCGGCATCGTCGAGGTACAGTCGCTGACTGACGATGCGGTGTGGAATGCATTCGAGCGGAATCAGTTCGACGTCGAGCTGTTCGACCAGGCGTGGAACCGGCTCACCCACCACGGCTGCCGGCGAGAAGAACTCGCGCAAGCGGTACCCCACCCGAAGCTGCTCAAGGTGCAGTATGCCGACGGTCTGCGGCTGCACGTACTCGAACTCACTGGCGCGGCCGGCGAATGGTCGGCCGCCTGGCAGTATGAGGATGGTGTTAGCGAGTCCACGCTCTTTTGGACGCAAGAAGGCCGCCCTGGCATGCACTTTACCTACCTGCTCAATGGGATTGAGCAGATGATGCTCACCGGCACGCCGACCTGGAACGTCGAGCGAACTTTGTTAACCAGCGGTGCGCTGGACGCGTTGTTGACTTCGGAACTGCAAGGCAATCGAACCCGTCGGACGCCGCAACTGAACATCCAATACCGCCCGAGTTGGCAATGGCAGGAGCCGGCGTACCCTCCGCCCACGCGCCCCTGGTCCGAGCAGTAGCGCTTGCGGCCAAGGGCTATCGGTTCACTGCGAATGAATAAGTGTTCGCGAAGTCGCAGAGGCCAAACGCCCGGTGAAGACCGGAGCCCGGGAGAACCGAGTAAGGGCCCAGGCCAGTGCTAGAACTACTACTAATTTCCTAGCATTTCTCCGGGCTTAGCGCGCCTCTGTCGCCGATGAAATCGGCAATCGCCTTGGCGGAGAATGGACTTTTCCTGCGCCAATGATGATACTGGCACCGCAACTTTAGGTGGTGGCCGTACCGCAAATTCTTCAACGCGGTGCCGGCTGACAATTCGAGGATCATGCCGACTGGTCTGGACCTTCAGTGGTCTAGCCCGGCACAGGGGGTAGCGATGCAAATCATCAAGCAATGCAAGTCAAGATACGCAGTTTCTCAGCCGCGCCGCCAGCGCACGGTTCGTAATCTGATCACCCGGCCGAGCCTCGAGCGGCTTGAATCGAGGCGGCTGTTGGCCGTCACCACGGTCGACGACTTTTATTTCGTCGAGCAGGGCACGCAACTGGTTGCCGGCCCGAACGTGCCGGTTGAAGTCTTTCCCACCGGCAGCACGTGGGACTATCTCGATCAGATCGGCAATACGCTTGCGCCCGACGGTGTCGATGATTACCCCGTGGACGACGAGGGCGATGCCTGGAACGACCCAGACTTTGACACGGCCACCAGTACCGTCGGTCCTTGGGGAAGCGGTCCGGCGATCTTGGGAGCGGGGATTATCAATCTGGGGCCAATACAGACATTGCTTGAAGGCGTGGACGGACTGGGCAATACCATCACGACATTTCTTTTTCGCAAGGACTTTGAGCTAACGGACGTTCACGAGATCGACCAATTCACATTCGACCTTTTGGCCGACGACGGGGCCGTCATCCACATCAATGGGGTCGAAGTCCTGCGGGTCAACATGCCCGGCGGCAACCTCGACACGACCACGGAAGCCATTACCTCGGACCTTCGCGAAGAGGCGTACGATCGCTTCGTCATCGACGTCGATTCGCTCCCGGCCGAACCCTTTCAAAATGGCGCCAACACTATTGCCGTGGAAATTCACAATGACGCCCTATTGTCCTCCGATATCGGCTTTGACATGTCGATGTCTGTGGTCCGCAGCCGTGGCGCAGGCGTGTTCGGGAATGACTCCGGTGCAGCGGAGGCGGTGCTGGACTCCGACGTCTCCAGCGGAACCCTGGAGCTCAATTCCAGCGGCGGCTTTTCTTATACGCCGGCGCCGAACTTTTTCGGCGTCGATAGCTTTACCTATCGCGCAACGGACGTGCCGTTCAATCTGGATCTCATCACCGCCGGCAGCGGCCCGGACGGTCAGACGTGGAACTTCTTGCATCCGACCAACGGAGCAGATCCGGACTTGGTCGATCCAGACTTCGACGCGACCTGGTATCGAAATGACGGCTCCTACGACGGACCGAACTTTTCCGGCAGCGGCAAAGGATTACTGGGATTTGGCTCCTTTGCGTACGGTCCCATCAACACGTTCATCGGCGAGCCGCCGCTTGGTCTCCGCCACACTGCTTATTTCACCTCCACGTTCGAGTTGGATGTCGATCCCTCCACGGTCACATCGCTCATCGCTGACGCGTTTGTCGACGACGGCGTCTTCATCTACATCAACGGCATGCGCGTCGGCAGCTTTCAGATGAACGGCGTCGCCGACACGTACCATACGATGGCGGACGAAAGCGCCAATTTCGCCGATGAAGACGTCACGCACCTTCTTGACTTGGATACCAGCTCGCTCGTCCAGGGCACGAATTTTATTGCCATATCGCTTCACCAGTGGACGACCAACAGCTCAGACCTGGGGTTCGACCTGGCATTAAGCGCCGACGTCACGCCCGAGTTCTCGGATCCAGCGACCGTGACCATTGTCGTCAGCGACACCGACGTGCCGCCGACGGCCGTAGACGACGCCTACACCGCCCGCGCGAATCAGCCGCTCAACACGCTATCGGCGCAACTGGCCAGCGTGCTGGCGAACGAAAGCCCGATTACGGAGATGGGCGACGCCAGCTTCGCGGTGGCGGCCGACGACAGCGTCACGGACGGCACGGTCGTGATGGATCCGGTGACGGGCCATTTCGTATTTACGCCCGATCCGAACTTCCGGGGCGTTACCAGCTTCACCTATACGGTCACCGACGACGACGGCACCAGCCCACCTGCCACCGTCACGATCGACGTCGTGGGCGAGCTGATCGCCGACGAGCTGGAGGCGGTGGCTCCGCTCGGCTCGCTAGTCTACCAGGGCGAAATCGCGACGCATCTCGACTTCGCGGGTCACACGCACACGATCCCACTGCAACTGGACGCGGGGCAAAGCCTCACCTTGCTGGCCAGCCCACAGGCAGCGGGGCTCGATGTGTCGATCGTCTTGCGCGACGCCTCATCGACGATCGTGGCGACTTCCGATGCGGGGGCGGCCGGCCAGCCGGAACTGATCCAGACCTTCGCTCCCACCGCTGCCGGCGACTATACAGTCGAAGTCACCAGCGTCGCCGGGGCTGGGAATCTCGACATCCGGATGATTCTCAATGCCGCGCTGGAGGGCGAGCATCATGGCGGCGCCGCCAACGACTCGCCGGGCGAATCGCACGACCTGGAGGACGGCTTTGTGGAACTCGGCTCCGGGGCGGCGGATCGGGCGGCCGTGCTCGGTACCGGAACGGTACTTGAAGACGATTGGTACTCTTTCTCGCTCGATGCGGGACACTCCGCCACGCTGGCCGCGGAAGTTTTCGGAGCACTGGATTTTGACGTCGAAACGGTCGTTCCTTTGGACCACACGTGGCGTTACAACCGCGTCGACACGTTCGCCAGCGGCTGGCACAACAATACCTACTTCGTGGGAGGCAACTGGGACAGCGGACGTGCGCTACTGGGCGTTGAATCCGACAGCGTGGCGAGACCGCTGCGGACCCGCTTCGGCGTGGACGACCCACAGTACGGCGAATATACGTGGGATGACCTTACCTACTACTTCCAAACGGAATTCGAATTCAACGGCGATCCGGACGCCGTTTCACTTAAGCTAAGGCACATCATCGATGACGGGGCAGTCTTCTATCTCAACGGCCAGGAAGTGCTGCGGTTCAATATGCCCGGCGGCACGATTACGCCCAATACGCTGGCCACGGTGGTGCCCAACAACGCTACTTTAAGTGGCGAGGCCGCCCTGCCGACCGAGGCGCTGGTCGTCGGTACGAACCGTCTATCCGTCGAAGTGCATCAAGGGGTCACCAACAGCAGCGATATCGTCTTTGGCGCCGAGCTAAAGATCGAAACCGCGGTCAGTCCGACGTTGGAGTTGTACGACGGCGATTCCAACCTCTTAGCCACCGCAGTTTCGGCAGACAACGTCGACTTTGTCATCTACGACTTTGTCGCACCGGAAGCGGGTACGTACTATGCCCGCGTGGCGGGTGGCAACAGCGACTACTCAGTTTTGGTTACGCGCGGCACTGCGTTCGACACGGAGCCCAATGACGATTCCGACACGCAGGCTCAGGACATCAGCCAAGGCGTCGGGGCGCTGGGCCACGTGGCCTCCGACACGGACGAGGGCGATTCCGTCCGCTTTGCCATCTTTGGCGAGTACGGTGTAACGGGGTCAGTTCCGCAGGCCGTGGCCGACATGGTCACCGACACGGATTGGAACGTCGATTTCATCGCCACAACCGGCAACAACAACTTGGGGAATAGGGTGACCGGGGCCGCCGATTGGGAGACTCGCATCGGGGCGCGCTACGGAGAATACATCCTGGGCCGCTCCGATAACCTGTATCCGAATCAGACGAGCGACGTGCAGCGATTCTTCCCGACGGTTGGACTAGAGGACTTCAGGTTCTCCGAGATTCGGGGGTATCTGGATTATTTCAACACCGACCCGGGCAGTGAATCCGGCGACCGATTGCCGGTTGGAAGCGGTCGCGGCCACAACAACGCCTTCAGCTACTACGACTTTCGGCGGGGGCCGGTGCACATGTTCACCGTCTCGCCGCATGCCGCCTTTCTGGCGCGCGAGGTCCAAATGGAGTGGCTCGAATCAGCCTTGCGCAGCTCCGACGCACCCTGGAAATTCGTGTACTTCAACCAGGCCGCATTCTCCTCCAGCAGCAACCAGGGCGACGACGCCGCCATGCAATGGGATTTCGCCGAGTGGGGCGCCGACGCGGTTTTCCAGGGGTTCGACAACACGTACGAACGGATTCTAAACCCGACGGATAACCTGCTGTACTTCGTAACCGGCTTAGGCGGAGATGCTCCGGACGGGTTTGCGACGCCAATCGATGGCAGCCAAGTCCGCTACAACGAATCGCACGGCGCGATGCGGGTAACGGTCGATGCCGGCACGGCCACGTTCGAATTCCTCTCGCTGGACGACGGAGCCAACGGCGGGAACGGTGGGATGGTCGTCGACAGCTACACGCTTCATAACACGCCGCCGATGGACGTGGACCATTATGAAATCAACCTGACCGCCGGTGAGCTGCTTACGCTCGAAACGTTCACGCCCGCGGGTGGACCGTTCGAATTTGCCAACTCGCTCGACCCTGGGATCACGCTCCGCGACCCGAGCGGTGAAGTTGTCGCCACCGATGACAATAGTGCTGCCGATGGCCGCAACGCGCGGGTTGTCGATTACGCGGTATTGGAGACCGGCGTCTACACCGTCACCGTCGAAGCCCAGGAGGGTACCTTCGGCGAGTACCTGCTCGAGTCCAGCGTCGGCGGAGACGCCGAGACTACCGTCGAAGGTCGGCATGTCTTTTACAACGACTCGTACTTTGACGGTAACGATGCGGCGGCCAACGCAGATGACGACGGCGCCATCGACCCGAGCAAGGCAGCCCTGCTGCCGGGTCAGTTGGCCACCAGTGCCAACTACACCGGCTATACGCGAGGCATCAACGGCGTCATGGTCGACATCGCCGGCGCTGCCAAAGCGATCGAGCTGTCCGACTTTCAGTTCCACGACATGGGCCGCGACGGCGTCAGCGAGACGCTGGCGCCCGCTCCGGATGTTTTCTCGGTGCGGCCGGGCGAAGGCGTCAGCGGGTCCGATCGCGTGACCTTCATCTGGGACACGTCCGGCGGTGCGATCTTCGACACGACATGGCTGCGAGTGACAGTGGGGACGAGCGTTGGACTGGCAACAGACGATGTCTTCTACTTCGGCACTGCCCCGGGCGAAGGCTCCGGCGGATCCGACGCTGCGGTCGCTCCGGCCGACGAGCTCGGTGCCCGAAACAACGGTCACGCCTTCGGCAATCCGGCCTCCGTCGACGACGCGTGGGACTACAACAAGGACCGGTTCGTCGATCCCGCGGATCAACTGTTCGCCCGTAACAATCAGACCGGCTTTCTTACCCGGCTGCAGCTTTTCTCCGCTCCAGCAGCCGCACCGCTATCGGGAGAGCCCGCTAACACGAAACCAGCAGGAATTCCAACCGCGGCTACCCTGACCGGAGGCGAGAGTGCTTGGTCTGAACTGGAATCAGAAAACGTCGGCCAGCTCGTTCCGAGGAATCACCGCAAGGCGGTGGCGGCCGAACGGATGTGGCTAGAGTTTGACGAGCCACAGGACGTGAGTTGGGCGGACCTCCCGCATGCCAGCCGCGGAGTCGACGCCGCCCTGGAGGAATTCTCCTCGTGGCTCGATGACGATACGTGGCTGGAGCTCTAGGCGGCCAGGTTAACACATTTTCCACGGATATTGGCGCGTGAGGTTTGGCATCGGTCGAAGATGCGATCAAGCAAGCGCCCGGCTGTGTCTCCACTCAATTCTCGCGTCGACCAAAGCGTGATCCGCTATCGAGCCGTACTGCGGCCGGTTCAATCGACCACCTTCAGCCTCAGGGCCTGAAAGCGGATGTCCTCAGCGTTAAATACGCCATCCGCCGGCTCCAGCATCACCACAACGTTCCCATACCCCGCGACATAGGCGCCCTTTTTGAGATTTTGCTCCGAGTCGAGCCGGAGGGGCTGATCTTCCAGTCCGCGGTTGACTTGTTCGATGGTCGAGCCCGCCTTCACCGGGCTGCCATTGATCGAGAGCGTGCCGGCAAACGATTGCCGCGACCAACTGCCGAGAACCAGGCCGACCGGATCATTTCCCAGGGCGATCGTTACTTCCGTGACTTGCGTGGTGTCCTTCGGTTGCACAGCATGAATCTGGGCAGCACGCGTCATTGCGATCTCACTATCATCGGAAACCATGTATCGGCGTCCCAGTGTAGGCCACGGTGAAGGCGGTGGCCAGATTCGGCAGAAAGCGTGCGGAGCCGCCCCGGTGCGGCCGAGTGTGAGGGAGATGTGATCTGAGTTTGTTACTCGAGCGATGATTGTGCACCTGCTGGCTGGCAAATGTGACGAGACAACTGCGATGCCGAAGCATAGCTCTGGATTCGCACATATCACCGCACCTTGATGCTTGGCGATGATTGCATTTACAACAAAACACCGTCCAAGATTGCTTGACTGACGCGAGATGGCCTCTTAGACTCGGGCCCAAGTAAGAAATTAACTACGCACCGCAATCCGAAGGGAAAGCTAATGCGACGTTACATTCCACTGCACCCCAAGCCGCTGACGAGCATGGCGCGCCGGAGGGCATCTCACCACGTGGATGCCTCCGCACCCTTGTCTTGTTGAGACTTCGCTTTTCTTGATTCGATTCTAGATCGTCATCGGCATGTGCCAGGGAAGGCAGATCGTTGGCGCCGCGATGGGGCAAATCACATGGCGACCACCAGTCAATCGTCCTGCGGCAAGTCTACGCAGGGTTTCCCACGGCGAAACTTTCGCTGCAGTCCGATCATCGGCACTTCCGCCTCAATGGCCGCGATCAAGTCCGTGGCCCAGACCGTAGCCTCGCGGCATTGTACGGTGATGATTCTCGGCGAAACCGGCACCGGCAAAGAGGTTATCGCCCGCCACATCCATTCCCGATCGGATCGCGCTACGGCACCGTTTATTCCGGTCGATTGCTCGGCAATTTCCGACACGCTCTTCGAAAGCCAGATGTTCGGCCACGTTGCGGGCGCGTTCACCGGCGCAGTGCGTGAAGCGCTGGGCTTCGTCCGTGCCGCGGACGGCGGAACTCTTTTTCTCGACGAAATCGGCGAATTATCGCTGCCCATGCAGGCCAAGCTGCTGCGCGTGATTCAAGAGCGGTGCGTCGTCCCGGTTGGCGATGCCCACGCCCGGCCGGTTGACGTGCGTATCGTGGCGGCTACCCACCGCGACTTGGCCGCCATGGTCCGCGCCGGCACATTTCGGCAAGACCTGTACTTTCGGCTGAACATCGTGGTGCTGACGCTGCCTCCGCTGCGCGAGCGGTCCGAGGACATCCCGCTACTGGCCGACCACTTCCTGCAGGCCCAGGCCGATCTTTACGAGGAGCCGAAGCAGCAACTTTCCGACGAGGCTAATCTCGCGATGCAGAGTTACTCGTGGCCGGGCAACGTCCGCGAGTTGGCCAATGCCATGGAGGCAGCCCACGTGCTGGCCAGCGGCGATGCGGTGCAGGTTGATGACCTGCCGGCCCGCTTGCAGTCGCCATCGAGCGAGGATGAACCCAGCTCCGATCTTTGCCTGGCGGAGCTCGAGCGGCGCGCCATCATCGAGGCGCTGCGGCGAACCGGCCACTGCAAGGCCGCCGCCGGACGACTGCTGGGTATCAACGTGCAGCGGCTCAAGCGTCGCATGAGCCGCCTTCAGGTGCCGGGCGCCTAGGGAAGCGCTCGTCTTCCACCGCCAGTCCAATGCGATCGCCCGTGCGCTTCGGGTATGTGGCACGGCGGCGGCTCGTCTTCCGCTTTGCGATTTGGGCGCCCCAGCCTTGCGAGTACACAGACTCTCTGTGCCACGCGCTTCACGTGTGGAAAATCCGTGCGAAGGTAGGTGCAGGTTGTTTTAACCTGCCCGGTTAAAATCACCTGCCTCGCTCGCAAACACGGCCGCGTGAACGACTTTGGACGTTCGCAATTCGCACAGCGGCATTCAAAACAAACGTCTCGCTTCGGCGACGTGCAAGATTCATCGCCCAGCGCCTGCGGCGCGTAAATCAGTTCCCTTCAGTTACTTGTGGTGCGACTTTCTCGCCAGCGCCGCGGTTGGCATGCACTTCGCTTTAAAGGCACGTCAACGAAGCCGCGAAGCTTAAACACGGCGACGCACTGTGCTGAGTTTTCGCGGAACGTAATACGACGGAAGGGACGGTTGTGCCCCTGGCAGCCTGTTGAAAAGCGCCGTCGTGGCGATCTCGCAGTCTGTGCGTGCTCGAAGGTGGGTTGAAAACCAATGGCTGAACAACATATTCCCACTCTGCTGACCGCGGGCGTCGCCGGCCTGCGGCATTGGTCGAACGGCTCCCGAACTGGGGAGCTCGACGTTTATGCCGCATCCACGATTCGTGAAGCGGTCGCCACCATCCGGTTACTTCGCTTCGACCTACTCGTGGTCGGGTTGGACGACGTCTCGCTCGACGCTTGGGAATTGGTGCACCGCGTCCGGACGCGATGGCCGTACCAGCGTTGGATCATGGCTTCCTCCAAACTTGGCGTGAATGAGGAAATCCAAGCCCGCTGCATGGGCGCATTGCTCGTGCTGCATGAAGTACCCAGCGAAGACTGGTTTGTGGAATTTACCGCGTCGCTTCGACGGCGCGAGCTTTCGAGGAGAGTTCGGGTTTCCGAGTCGGCGGCCGCGGTGGCCCCGATACCGCAAGGTCCAATGATCCAGGTGTAGCAGCCTGTCAATTTTCTCAGCAAGCTGCTGCATCACATGGAGGTGATGCCAAAACAGCGACCCATGTCGCTATTTTGCGAGCCATAAGGAGCTTTGCTCCGAACTTGGCGAGGTTGAAAAAAGCCACGACGGCGCTTTTCAACAGGCTGGTAGATGCCCCATTCTGCCACGTCGTGCCTCTGGGGAATCGACAACGAAAGGAGCGACTAATGACACGTCCACGTCGGCAACCGATTCGTGCGGAGGACCTACAGGTTGTGGCTCCGGAGTACCTGCTACTCGTGAGGGTTTTCGGCGCCGACAGCGCACAGCGCGTCCTCACGATGGAGTTGAGGCGCCGGGCGGCACTTCGGCAGAAACTTCATCGTTCGGAAACCCCTGCCTTGAGTTTGGCCCCTGCGGCGTAATCCAAAGGTAAACGGCCGATCGAATGAGCGTTTCTCCATCGCGCCGCCATGGATGGCGGCCGACCAGGCCGATGCAATTGTTCTTTAGAGTTTGGTACGCACTGTTTGTCTCCCCTGATTCCCTATTGCTGGAGTTGTCTAATGAAAGCGAACCCCATTGCGATGTTAGCAGCCGCGATTGTCGGCTTGTGCTGGTGCACGTCGGTGGCATCAGCGGAAACCCTTTCTACATTCGAGCCGGCGGGCTTCGTGCCCGGCGAGACGGTTCATAACCACCAGGAAGATGGGACGGAGGCGGTGCCCCCGATCTCCAATATCAACCTGTCACCCAAGGCGTGGTTCATTCCCAATGCATCGTCCGGCGCCGATGAAGAGATCGTGGACCTGAGCGGCAGTGCGAATCCCGCGGACGTTGCGCACGGAAAGGTCTGGCGGCTGTCCCAGGGCGGCGAGTTGGGGACACTCGGCGGAGCGCCGCAGTCGCCCCACATGGACTTCGTCGCCGGGGAGACCGGCGCGCTAAACGATGCTGGACGTGGCAGCGTCACCACCAACGTTTTCCACGGAAGCTTCGACTTCCGCTCCGCCACGGGAGCACCCCAGGACGACCTGGCCATCAGCGTGACGGGCGCCTCGTTCGATCAGCGGCACGCGTTCGTCCGCATCCTCGACGACGGCGTTAACGGCTTTGACCTGACGTTCTTCGACACCGTCGGCAACAGCTTCAACAGTGAAACCTTCGACCTCGACCTGTCGTACGACGACTGGCATACGATCAACATTGAAACCACCTTCAACGACGGCCTCGCTTCGGGAGCATTCGGTGGCAATGACGCCGTGGGCAACGATCTCGTCCGCATCTTCGTCAACGACATGCTTATTCATACCGGCACGTCCTGGGAGAGCTTCTACGCGTCCGCGCAGGATCATGCTGAGAGCATCGACACGCTGCAATTCTCAGGAGCGCAACTCCCCGGGCAGCAGGGCGGCGGCCTGTACTTCGACAACGTGTCGGTCACCAATGTTCCGGTGCCCGAGCCATCGACCATCGCGCTGGCAGGCCTGGGCCTGGTAAGTCTGGGTTTCTTGGCATGGCGGCGGCGCAGCCAGCGGGCGTGACCGCGCGGATGATTGCCTCGGTCGGCGGGCGTCGACCGAGGCCGGCCAAGGAAGGTCATCGACTTAACGACTACGGAAGCGATTTACTTCAATCTCGAAGGCCGCGGCAGGCCTCCCGTTCTAGAAAGGAAAAGTCTAATGAAATGTACTGCCTTCACGGTTCTCTCCCTGTCCCTCCTACTGGCCTGGGCTACCACCGCCCGTGCCGAGACGCTCGATGTCTACGACATAATCGACGGTGACATGATCGTCGGCGACGGGATTCCCATCGACAACTTCACACAAGACCACGAAGACCCCAACACTCAATCCGTTTCCGTGGCCTTGAAGGCCCGCGACCGCGACACCGGACAAGCCAACTTGGTGGTCGGCAACCGGTACTTCGTCGATCCGGGTTATTCCAGCTCCAGTGCCACCAGCCCGAACTTCAGTTTCGACTTCCAGTTCGATCCCGGCACCGACGCCACCACTGACTTTTTCTTGCAATTGAGCGTCGACTTCGATCCCGCCTTCGGAGTGGCCGACTTTGCCGTAATCGGCGACGTTATTAGTGGCGGTTGGGACGACTCCGACGGCTATTTCACCACCAACACCCCCAACACCTGGAACGACGAGAGCGTACCGTATGTCGTCAGCAATTCCTTGCATCTGGACTTCGGCTTTTGGTCGTCAATAAACGCCAACGCCGCGAACTACGACGCCAATGCACCCGGCGAGTATGAACTGCGGCTGGAAGCCTTTGATGCTGCCGGTGGGAATCTGCTGGCCAGCACGACCGCCTATGCCCAAGTGGTGCCGGAACCGTCCAGCATCGCACTGGCCGGCATGGGCCTCGCCAGCGTCGGGTTCTTCATGTGGCGTCGCCGCCGCCAAAAGCAGACAGCGGGCCTGTAACCGCATCGGCGGACTTCTTCCTGATCGTTTTCTCCTCCGAAAGGGGAGGCAGACAATTCTGCCTCCCTTTTTCATGCGCGCTATTAACGAAGTCAGCACTCTCAAAACCGCCACGCTCACAGCGAGTCCGCCGAGTCCGTCCATTCTTTTCGCGAACCCTCGATCCGCACCGGGCCGGCGATCTGCCGGCCGTCGCGCAAAACCAGGTATGCATCCGCCCCGGGGGTGCTATCCCAGGCGAGTGCCGCGCGGCCGCCGGCCGTCACGGGTTGCGAAGCTAGCGAACGTTCGCCTTGCGGGCCGACCGCCACCAGCGCGTAACGGTGCTGGCCCGCGCCGTCGTCGCGCACCACCATCGGCGGCTCTGGTGTCGGCAGCGGATGTTGGACGAGCGTTCCGCCCCACAACTCAAGCACGTCACTTGGATAGGGGAGTCCTCCGCCGCCATAGCCGCCACCACCCAGCGACATCTTCCCCTGGCCGATGGTGGCGTCGGTCAGCGGCTCGGGGTGATGCGGCCGGAAGGTTTGAAACCGCAGTCGGCCTGGGTGATTACTGCCAGACCACGTCTCGGCGGCCGTTTCGCTGAACTCGAGCCCCTCGCCCTGGACGATGGCCATCTGCCGCCACGCGCCGTCGATCCAGCAATTCCACGAGATATGGCCGGGCGCCCGATGAATCTCACCATTGGTGTTAATGCTGTGAAAGCGCGAATCGAACGGATCGTCGACTTCGCATTGGATGAGTCGCCCGCGGACCCACAGTCCGGAGCGCCCGGCTCCTCCGCCGCGCGCGTAGATGCCGCGCGGGATCATATGCTCCTGATAGCCCTGCTCCCATGCACTGCCCGTGTCGGAGACGATCAGTTCCTCGCGGACAACCAGCCGCCGCACTTCGAGCTGATCGATCCGCTGCGGCCCGACCTGTACGACGCCCGCCGCGGTGGCCGCGGAGAGCACCGCCGTAATGACATGGCTTTTCATGATGGTACCGTTGGTAGTAAATGAGTGGATTGAACATTCTTCCCGGGCCGTGGCGCAGCCCGATTTGTGGCAGCGCACGAATGACAGTTATAATCGCAGTTCGGGTAAGTCGCAGCATCCCTGAGGCAAACCTACGGTTGAATAGCGGCATCCGCTTTCTTAAACCCGTTCGCTGTGGAGACTTCGAAAGTGATGATTAAGAGCATCGACGTCCTCTCTCTGGGTAGGGTCCTGGGCTTGCTGTATGCGGGATTGGGCGTCCTCATAGGGGGCTTTTTCTCACTGATCACCATGGCAGGTGCGGTCGCTGGCGGAGGACAAGAGGGCCTGATCGCTGCATTCTTTGGGGTGGGCGCAATCATCTTTTTTCCAGTCTTCTATGGCGTAATGGGTTTCGTCGGTGGAGTTATTACCGCCGCCTTGTATAACTTCATTGCCTCGGTGGCCGGTGGAATCGAGCTTGAGTTGCAGTGATGTGGCGGGGGCATCCCAAAGCACGCCCGATGCGTCACGTTCAAGAATTACGATCGTCCGGCGAATAACGCATGTCTCGCGCTCTAGGGCGGCGAGGGGGAAAAAGAATTCAAATCCGAAGGGAGCAGCGGCCATGTTCGAGCGAATTGCCAACGGTTGGGAACTTACCAAGCAAAGCTTTCATGTCCTGCGGATGGACAAGGAGCTGCTGATCTTCCCCCTGCTCAGCGGGATTGCCTGCTTGATGGTGCTGGCGAGCTTCGCGGTGCCGCTGTGGGCGACCGGCTATATGGAGGAGTTGCTGGGCCAAGAGCAAGTCCGGGCCAGGCCGCTGGACTACGTCCTGCTGTTCGCTTTCTATCTGGTCAATTACTTCGTGATCGTATTCTTCAACTCCGCGCTGGTCGCTTGTGCCGTGATCCGCTTCCACGGAGACGACCCGACGCTGAAGGATGGGTTGGGCGCCGCCATGGACCGGCTACCGCAAATCTTCGGTTGGGCGCTGGTGGCCGCCAGCGTCGGCATGATTCTGAAAATGATCGAGTCGAGATCGGAAAAAGTCGGCGCGGTGGTCGCGTCGCTGCTCGGCATGGGCTGGTCGATCGTCACCTTTTTCGTAGTGCCGGTCATCGTCATCGAAAAGGCCGGGCCGATAACCGCCGTGAAGCGCTCAACGGCGATCCTGCGCAAGGCCTGGGGCGAATCGCTGACGGCCAATTTCGGCTCCGGCGCGATTGGCTTTCTGCTCCACATCCCGGCGTTCATGCTGATCATCGCCGGAGTCTTCGTCGCTGGAGCGGTCAACGCGGTCCTGGGCGGGGTATTGATCGGCGCCGGCGTGCTGGCCATGCTCCTCATCTGGCTGGTGATGTCCGCAATTAACGCCATCGTGCTGGCGGCGCTCTATCTCTACGCGGCGACGGACAAAGTGCCCGACGCGTTCGACAAGTCGCGGCTGACCGGTGCGTTTGCGCAGCGGTAGCTTCCGCACGTAGGCCGCGGCTTCGCAGTTCCGCACCTTCTGTCGGCCAACTTATCGAACGCTATGAAACGACTGGGCCGGTCTCAGCATCGCTTTGGGGCGCGGCACCTTATATTCGATGATCTGGCTGCGGCGGCCGACCGCGCGGAGGCAGAAAAACTTGAGCTGGCCGAGTAGCTGCGGAAATTTTCCCAGCATGATGAACGACGTGTAAAGCAGCGCGTCGCTAGCGGGCCAATTGCGCCGCCGGGCATATCGGCTGATGCGCCACGCGAGCACCACGTAGCCCAGCAACAGCAGCAGGCTCCAGCCGCCCGTCGGCCAAGCCAGCGCCAATGCACCCAGCGGAACGGCCGCCGCCCAGAACCAGATACTCAGTGACTCCCGTACGCAATGCCGCTCGGGCTTTCCGCCGTGCATCCAGGCGCCTTCAGCATAGGCGTATCCCGACCGCACTACCCGTCGCCACCACTGGCCGAAGCGGTGCATGTCGGCGTCGTGCCACGTCATGGCCGCGTCGACGCGGTACACCTTCCAGCCCGCGGCTCGCAGTCGGACGCACATCTCGGGCTCTTCGCCGGCGATTACCGTAGGATCGAAGCCGCCCACGGCGCGAAATGCCTCGACCCGCATCATGGCATTCCCGCCACAGGACTTCACGACTCCCGGCGGTGTATCCCACTCCAGGTCGCACAGCCGATTGTAAATCGTTCGGTCGGGGTAGTGTTCGCGGCAGCGTCCCGCGGCGATTGCCGTTGTAGCGCGGGCGTCGAGAAGCTCCTGTGCGTGCGGCATCCAGCCCGGCGCGATCTCCGAGTCGCCGTCGACGAATTGCACGTAGTCAACGGAAGGGGCGATCTCCAACAGGCGCTGAAAGCCGGCATTGCGGGCCCGCGCGGCGCTGAACGGCACAGACATGTCCAACGCGACGACGTGTGCGCCCACCGATTGGGCGAACGCGACGCTATCGTCGCTGGACGCCGAGTCGACGTACACCACGACCGCCGCGCAGGACCCGGCCGATGCGAGACATCGGCGAAGCCGCGGCCCTTCATTGCGACCGATTGCCACGACTCCGATTCGGCTACTCATGTTGGTCAATCCTTTGAAGCACGGGCAATGGAAAGGGGGCGCGGTAAACCAGTCGAGAGAGAGGATCGCGGTCGACTATTCCACGAAGCCCAGGATGGGCACGTTCACGTCGATCAGGTCTCGTATAACCTGTTCGCCGCGAGCGTTGGCGGAGCGCGAGCCCTCGGTGTCGAACACAACGCCTTCGGTCCGAGCGGCCAGCATGGCGAGGTCGACCGGATCGGCCGTGGTCGGCCCTGCGACCAGGATCATCGTGTAGCGACTCCGCAATCGGTCGAGAAGGTCCGCGAACCGGCGCGTCCCGAGTCCCTCCTTCGGCATCGACACCGAGCCGCTGCCGATGCAGTCAACGCTGGCAACGCGGGTGCGATGGATCAGCGCATCGAGGTCACAGGCGTCGTCAACGACATAGTCTGCGACGCCCTGTTCGGGACCTGTTTGTGCTTGTGCCAGGGGTACTTCCATTTCGGCCACGCTCACCGAATTGACAGCCTCCTTCGCGGCGATCCTCCCGCGGGAAATCTCCGAGAGGACATGCCCGTTGCTTTCGAGTGGCTCAGGCACCTCTTCGATCAGCATCTCCAGTTCGCGCCGATTCTGCTCGGTGGTGCCGATATCCATCAGCAGCACGCGTTCGCCCCGTTGGGCAAAGCAGCTTGCCGAGCTGGCGATCAGCGAAATGCCGACCGGACGGTCGCTCAAACTGGAAAACAGCAGCACCGAACCCGGCTTGTGCATCGCCTGTTGAATGCGAAGCGCAAGCAACCGGGGAAACTCGCGGCTCAGCGTCGACCGCACCGCGAGCGGCGATCGGCGTCTCGTGTCGCGCTTGGCCAGCACCGGGAGCCCCAATCGCCGAGCGGCTCCTTCCGCCGGGCGCTCCCGAGTCCGGTACAATTCGGCAGCAAACAGCGGCAGGCTCAATGCCATCCCCACCAGCAAGAACGTGGCAAACATCAGCTTCACCCCATTGCTGCGGAATGGCTGCAGCGCCAACCCGGCCGGCTGCACGATGCTGAACTCGTGCATGTTGGAATGCTGCAACTGCCCGAAGGTGGCCAGCAGCGTCTCCACCCGCTGGCGCTCGTTGGTAGCGATATCGGCTTCGACCTTTAGCTCTTCGGCCCGTTGGCGGATGCCGCTCACCCGGTCGATCTCTTGTTGCTTTGCGGCGATCGCTTCGGTGAAGTGCTCGATCTCACCCTCGCTGGCAATCCGCTCCAGTTCGATCTCCGCGACACTTCGCCCTAGCATGGAGGTGGCGGCGGAGCTCAGTGCCTGCTCCCGCAGGATGTCCGGCATGCGGCGATCGATCGCGTGGAGTTGATTGTTCAATCCTTGAATTTGGTCGCTGTGCTGCGCCTCCAGGATTTCCAATTCTGTGCGGAATTGCTCGAAGTCCGCGTCGCTGATGTACTGCCTCTCGCGCAGCCGCTTCGCTCGCTCGAACTGGGTTCGGGCAAGCTCTAACCGAACTGCGTCCTCTTGGCGGTCCTGCTCGCGATAAATCTTTTCCTGCAGGTAGGACCTTCGCTGCAAATCGAGCGCGGTCTGCATGCGGCGCGACTGGCTTTCTCTGGCCCCGGCCGCTGCCGTACTGCCGCGTTCGCCGCGGAGTGCCGCCGGACCGGGTGCCGTCTGCGGCACTTCCCCCTGCATGCGGTCCAACTGCTCGAGCTGGGCGATGCTGTTGTCGCGCCGGACCTGGGACAACTCCAACGACAGTTGCAGTGACGAGAACTCATCGCGCAGGCGGTCCAGATCGCGCTGGACGTCGATAATGCCGTGCTCACGACTGAATTCGAGCAGCCTCGTATTCGCGTCCGCCAGCGTACGGCGGCTCCTCTGCAGGTTTTCTCGAAATTCCGCCAGGTGCTCCTTGATCGCCATGCTTCGCGTTCGAGCGGCGCGTTCGGTAAACAGCTCCAACAGCCGCTCGAGCATTGCCTGTCCTTGAACCGCGTTCGGCCATACCAGCGTCACCTCCATTGTGCTGGTGCTCATCGGCGTGTGCGTCTGAATCGACCGGGCAAGTTCCCGCGGCGACGCCTCCAGCGCGAATTCCTCCCACAACTGGTCGATCGTCTCGCGGGCGGTGACCAGCGTCGCCATCGTTTGCAGGTCGGGGGGAACGTAGTGCGGCGCGCCTGCCGTGCTGGGGTTGTACAGCAGCCGGCTGCTGAATCGCCACGAATTGGTGGCGTAGTTATCACCGACGTAGTAGGCGACCGCGGCACTGATCGCGCCGCACACCAGCAACAGTAACCATCGCCGGCGAAACATCCCCAACAGCGAAAGCCCCGGCGGATGTGCTTCTTGGACGGGGCCGCCTTGCGACATCCCATACGCGGACGTATCGAGAGGTGCACTGTGGTTGAGCTGGCGAAATTGTGGCATAGCAATTACCGTGGCACGGCCTCCGCGGCGGCCGGCGCCGGCGAGCTGCCGCGCACGACCGCAAAGTTAATTGGGGGCATCACCCAGTCGCTTGGAAATTGCTCGACTGTGCTTCGTCGAGCAGGGCAGGGGGCCGAACGAGTCGCACTTTGCGCGCCACGGCGTGGGGAAGGCGGTGTGGCTATCGCAGTGATAATTGTGCGTGACGCGGCGACGGTCGGTGGGCGTAAAGTCGCGGGAGAATCCGGTGACGAAATTCAACGATGCGATCGCTAGCAGATCCGCGCGTGCGCAACCTGTCGCACGGCGCGGCGAATGTGACGCAGGCACTGAAGTTGGCAGGCGCGGTAGCATTCGCCGGGCGCGCGGGCGCTTCAAGATATAGGCCTGCGGCAAGGCCACAGCGGCAGGGCCCCACCCGCTCAAGCGCAGGCATCGGGCGGCTGCTGGCTCGATTCGTCCGGCGGGGCCGATCGTTCGGTGATGAGACAGGCGGAGCGATTAAAGGTGAGATAATTCCATGCCCACTGGATGAACACCAAAACGCGATTCTGGAACGAGACCAGTTGCATCAGGTGTACGAACAACCACAGGATCCACGCCAGCAGTCCGCTCAGTCGCAGGAATTTCAGGTTCGCCACGGCGCGTGAACGGCCGATCGTAGCCATTGCGCCGCGGTCAGCGTAGCGGAAGGGCGGCGTCGTCTCGCCGCGCATCTCCCGCCAAATCCGGCGGCCTACGTAGCGTCCCTGCTGAATGGCTACCGGCGCCATACCCGGCAGCGGATTGCCGTCCGCGTCGAGCACGTGGGCCATGTCGCCGATAACGAAGATCTCCGGGTGCCCCGGCAGCGACAGATCGGGCTCCACCATAATGCGGCCCAAGCGATCACGCTGGGCTCCGGTGGCCGCGGAAAGCTTCTCATTGAGGGGGCAGGCCAGTACGCCCGCGGTCCACAGCACCGTCCGTGCCTTCACAAACTGAGTCTTTTCGCCATTTTTGAGACACACTCCGTCCGACTGCACGTCGGTCACCAGCGACCGGGTCTGCACCTGGACCCCCAACTCCTCCAGGGCGATCTTGGCCTTCCGCGACAGCTCCTCCGGATAGCTGCTCAATACCCGATCGAGTCCCTCGACCAGCAGAATTGTCGCGTCGCCGGGTGTCACGTGCCGGAAATCGCGCCGCAGCGTGTAGCGGGCGATTTCGGCCAGCGCCCCGGCAAGCTCCACGCCGGTCGGTCCGCCACCGACGATCACGAACGTGAGCCACTGCCGCCGTTTTGCCGGATCGGTCTCACGTTCGGCGGCCTCCAGCGACAATAAGATGCGGCGACGGATTTCCGTGGCATCCTCCAGCGTCTTGAGGCTGGGAGCATGCTGCTGCCACCGGTCGTGTCCAAAGTAGTTGTAGCGGGAGCCGGCGGCTACGACCAACGTGTCGTAGGCGATCTTCCCATCGCTGAGGATCGCGCGGCGGCCGGGAACGTCAAAGTCGGTGACCTCCCCCAGGACCACCTCCGCATTGCGTTGTCGGCGTAGCACCACGCGCAGCGGCGCGGCGATGTTCGCCGGGGAAAGCGTGCCGGTGGCCACCTGGTAGAGAAGCGGTTGGAACAAGTGGTAATTCTTTCGATCTACCAGCAATACCTCGGCGGGCGCCTTGCGCAACGATTGTGCGACCTTCAATCCGGCAAAGCCGCCGCCGACAATTAGCACGCGTCGGCGGTCGGTTCGTTTGCTCATGGGGTCAACACCTGCCACGCCAAACTCCAACGAAATACTCACTCACATGTGACGCAATGGCCGTGCCGGCCAGTGGGTTAGATTCCCAGTCGGGCCATAACTTGCACGACATTCGCGCGAAGTCGGCCCGTGCTTGCAAGATCCTTCGTTCCCCGGATTGCGCAACGGACACACGAACCGGTCCGTCGTGCGGGCATCAGCGACTTTTTGTCCGCCCATGTCCGAAACTCGCCACCGGTTCTTGGGTGAGCCGCGGTCCGGGAAGTAGGAAATGGTTTGGCACTGTATTCGCTGGCAATGCCGTCGTGCGGATATCAAACAAAATCGCCTGAGGGAGGAAATAGCCATGGCGCTCAAGAATCTTCAAGATGCGTTGTTGGAAGAAATGCAGGACATGCTCAGCGCCGAAAAGCAGATCAGCCGCTCGTTGAAAAAGCTGGCGAAGAAGGCGGAGGCGGAGGAACTGAAGACCGCCTTCGAAGAGCACCTGCAGCAGACCGACGGCCAGATCGATCGCCTCGAACAGGCCTTTGAAAAGGTCGGCCGTAAGCCTCGCTCCAAGCACTGCGACGCGATGAAGGGCATTCTGGATGAAGGCGAGGAGATGTTGGAAGAAGCGGACAACGATGATATCCGCGACTCTTTGTTGATCGCCTCCGCACAGAAGGTCGAGCATTACGAGATCGCTTCGTATGGCACTCTCTGCGAGTGGGCGCAGACGCTGGGCCTCAGCGACGTCGCAAAGCTTTTGCATGAAAACCTCGAGGAAGAGAAGCAGACCGACGAGAAGCTGACCAAGCTAGCCAAGTCGCTCAACCAGCAAGCCAAAGCGGCCGCGGCGGAGTAACGGTGCGGCAACTTTACCTCAAGGCTTCGAGTTGCTCCCAGCGTACGTAAGCGCGATCGAGCTGCTCGGTGAGTTGCTTTAACCGCGCCTGCTGGCCGGCGATCTCACCCGACTCTTGCTTATAGAACTCCGGCCGGGCCACGACCGCGTGCAGTTCGGCCAGTTCCGTCTCCAGGGACTCGATCGTCGCCGGCAGCGATTCCAGCTCGCGCTTCTCGTGGTAGGCCAGTTTCCGCTGCTCCGCTGGCAACTCTTTCCGCGGCGGCTGCGTGCGTGTTTTCGCGGGCGCTTTGGTTTCGCTGGCGGCAGCCGATTGCGGCCGCTGGCGAACCCAGTCGTCATACCCACCGACGTATTCACGCACGTTGCCGTGTTCGAACACGATGGTGCTCGTCACCACGTTGTTGAGAAACGCCCGATCGTGGCTCACCACCAGCAACGTGCCCGGATACTCGACCAGGCGCTCCTCCAATAGTTCGAGCGTTTCGGTGTCCAGATCGTTGGTCGGCTCGTCGAGCACGATCAGGTTGGCCGGCCTGGCGAACAGCCTCGCCAAGAGCAGCCGATTCCGCTCGCCGCCGGAGAGGAATTTCACCTGGGTACGCGCGCGCTCCGGCGTGAAGAGGAAATCCTTGAGATACCCGAGCACGTGCCGCGAGCGGCCGTCGATCAAGAGCGACTCTCCCCCGGCGCCGAGGTTTTCCTGCACCGTTGCCTCTTCGTCGAGCTGCTGCCGCAGTTGGTCGAAGTAGGCGATTTGCAGCTTGGTACCAAAGCGCATCGTGCCGGACTGCGGCTCTAGTTCGCCCAGCAGCAAACGCAACAGCGTGGTCTTGCCGGCGCCGTTAGGACCAATGATGCCGATCTTGTCGCCGCGCATGATGGTCGTGGAGAAGTCGCCTACGATGGTCTGCTCGTCGTAGGCGAAGAAGATGTCTTCGGCCACGGCGACCAATGCTCCGCTACGGATGGCCGATTGAATGGTCAGTGCCGAAGTGCCGACTGCTTCGCGCCGGTCACGGCGGTCGCGGCGCATCTCTTTCAGCGCCCGCACCCGTCCTTCATTGCGTGTGCGGCGGGCTTTTATGCCTTGCCGCAACCACACCTCTTCCTGGGCGAGCTTTTTGTCGAACAGTGCGGCCTGCTTCTCCTCGACCGCCAGTGCCGACTCCTTGCGTACCAGGAAGGTGTCGTAGTCACAGCTCCAGTCGAACAGGCGTCCACGGTCAATTTCGAGTATCCGCGTGGCAATCGCTCGCAAAAACGCCCGGTCGTGCGTTACGAACACCAGCGTGGCCGGCCACCGCAGCAGAAAGTCCTCCAGCCAGGCGATCGTGTCGATGTCCAGGTGGTTGGTCGGTTCATCCAGCAAGAGGATGTCCGGCTCTCGCGCGAGCGACTGTGCCAGCAGAACGCGGCGCTTCATACCCGAGGAGAGCGTGTTCACTTCGCGGCTTCCGTCGAGTTCCATCCGCGACAGAATTTGGTCGACCTGCTGTTGTGCCTTCCAGCGGTTCGACTCTTCCAGTTCACTGGCGGGAAAGCTGCGCAGGACTACTTCGTCGATACCGCCGCGCAGGTCTTGTGGTACTTCCTGCTGTAGGAGAGCGATCTTCGTTCCCGGGGCGAGAACGCACTGGCCGTGGTCGGACTGCAATTGTCCCAGCAGCACGCGCAACAGCGTCGTTTTCCCCGAGCCATTGCGGCCCAACAGGCCGATCCGCTGCCCCGATTCGATCTGGCAGGTCACCTCGTCCAACAGCGGAGGACCGCGAAAGCCGATGGTCAGGTCTTCGAGCCGGATGAGCATTGCCATAGGGGAGCGGTCGAGCGGCTGCCAGCAGGTAGGAGCGTCGTCCAATCTGGAATCGACTATTCTATGGAGCCGGGTGACGTTTCGACCAGGGCAGTGATTCCGCTGGCGACAGGGTCCGCGGCACTGAACGCGTTGTCGCCTCCGGCGGAGCGTGCCGGTTCTGCGGAGCATAGCGGCTGCGGCGCCTGTCGCGATCGGTGCAAGATCGGGCGAGGCCGTCTCACTGCCGGACCCAGCGAGCTAGACTTTCCCAAGAAGGTGCTTGAAATCACCGTTGTTCACACGAGGAGTACGCCAGATGGCCCATTGGCGACATCGCAATACGAAGTGCGCCCGCGGCGGATTCACCACTGCCGAAGGAATTACGATGGTGCTCACCCTAGTGGTGGGCGCGGGGATCGGCGTCGCTTATTTGCGCGGCGACCTGAATACCGTTCTCGGAGCGCAGACCGAAGCGGAAGCTGAGACCGAACAGCCAGCGGGTCCCGACCCAGTCGAGTTGCAGCGCCGAATCGAACAGCTCGAACGAGAGGTTGCTCGCCTGACCGACTGGGCCGATGAAGGCACCGCCGAGAAGCCGGGCCGGTTGCTCGAGGGCCTGGTCTCCCAGCCCGCGCCCGCCTGGGAATCGCTAAATGAACAAGAGCAGGAGGCTCGACGCGCCGCCGGTGACGCCTCGCTCGCCTATTGGAACCAGGTGCAACAAGCAGTGGCTCAGGAGCAGACGCTGCTCCGCGCGAACGCCCCGGCCTTGGCCGGCGGCAACGCCGAAACGCTGGTCGCCTTTCGTGAAAAGGGGGCGAACCTACTCGCTGCCGCGCTGGCGAAGCTCAAGCCCGGCGCGGAAGTCGATCCGGCCGTTGTGAAGTACACGCGCCAACTGCAGAACTGGTACGCCGATGGTGGTACGCTGTACGCCCAGGCGAACTTCCTGCTCCGCGAGGGAACGCTCAGCATGCAGCACGGCCGCACGGGCAAGGAGTGGACCGAGGCGGAAGTCCTCCACACGCAGGCGCGCGAGCGGCTCGTCCGACAGGAGGAGGCGCTGCGGCTCTATCTCTCGGAAACCTACCGCGTCGAGTACCCGCCGCTCGGATAGGTCGCGTCGGCTGACGGCGGCCACTTCTACTGCAAGATGGCGACTTCGCCACCGGAGCCTCCCCGCGCTCGCATGAAACTCCCGCCCGGGAACGCCCACCGCCGGCGATTTGCGGCGATTCGGACCGAATCTTGTTCTACCGGACGCCGCTGCCGCGTTTGCTTGCACCCGGAATTGGGCTGGACTAGCATAGCAAAAGCGGGCGGTTTGGCGGATTTGCTCCCCCCGCGGCCCGCTGCCGCCAATCACAAAACGCGCGGCCGCAACTGTCGCCGCGCCAGCGGCACCTGACGGCGCTGACGAAGTTCCTTCCACAATAGGACCCACATTATGCCACGCGCTTTGAGAATGTTGATCATCGGATGCCTGGTGGGCCTGATGGCGGTCGACCCGGCGATGGCCTGCCGCTGGTTCCATCGGCGGGCGTCCTGCCGGCCGTGTTATCCGGTGTATCAGGCGCCGTCGTGCAATGTCTACTCCAGCTACAGCTATGCGACGCCTCAGTACACCTTGCCCGGCATTCCAGTACAACCGCAGAGATCCAATCGTCCGGAGATGACTCCGACCCCGCCATTCGACGAGCCTGCACTGCCAACCGATTTGCCGCCAGCGGACGGCGCCCAGGCGTCGCCGAGCGACCAGCCCGACGCAATTCCACCGCTTCAACCAACGCCGCCGGCTGACGAACGTGCCGCCCAGCCGCCCGTACTGGACGAGCCGCCGATGTTCGATGAGCCGCCCATGTTCGATGAGCCACCGGTCGAGCAGCCGGCCGCTCAACCGCCGGCCTTCGACGAAGTTCCTCCAGCCGACGTAGCGGTGCCACCGGCAGACGACGCGGATCCGCCAGTCGACTTGGACGAAATCCTTCCGCCCGCTCAAGAACCTGCGGGCGATCGGCCTCCCGTCGAATCTCCGACGCAGCCGGTGGAGGAGCCCGCTGCCGACGAGCCATTCGACTTTGGAGAATTGTTCCCTCAAGAGCCCGCCGCCGTTCCGCCGGCCGATGCGCCCGTGCCGACCGAGCAAGAGCCGCCTGCCGAGGAAGCGGCCGAAGAAGCAGCCCGGCCTCAGCCGCCGGAGCAGCCCGCCCAGGCGGCTCCGGTCGATGAAGCGCCCATCGAAGAAGCGCCCGTCGAAGAAGCACCCGTCGAGGAGGAGCCGGCGATCGACTTCGATAACCTGTTCGGTCCCGAGGGCGACGATGCGGACGGCGCCGCAGAGCCGCCCGCTGCGGAGGACCAATCCACCGTGGCCCCCACAGAGGATCCGCAGGCGGTGATGTCCGTCGCCGGCGGCCTGGCCAGCGATGCGCTACGCGAGTGGACCGACAATTCCGGCAGCTATTCGTGCCGGGGGCAGCTCACGCAGCTTCTCGACGGTCAGGTGCGGTTGCTGAAGGAAAACGGACGCACGACCACCGTTCCCCTGTCGCGGTTGAGCGAAGCGGATCTCCGGTTCGTCCAGGCCCAGGCCAGCGCGGCGAAGCTGGCACTGGTCTCCCGGACGGTGAGCAACTGACCACCACGGCGGCTGCTGGCACATCCACGGCAGTGTAACTTCGTGGCGCAGAGCCCACGGGCTCTGCGCGCTTTGGCGAAGCTTTGCCGAAAAAGCGCCGACTCTGCCTCAACACGGCGGCAAGAACTGCCGATTCTGGCCGACAGCGCCGCGCGCACCGGCTGGGTTGGGCGGTGCTGTCACGGATCGGTTCGCTTGCATTGCTTCAGAAGCCACGGCCAAATAAATCGGTTGGCGATTGCCAGGGACGGCGGCACATGGACCCGATGACCACATTGATCGGTGGCTCTCTGGCGATATCCGCTGCCAGTGCAGCGGCTGAGCGGGTCGGACAGGGCGTCGCCGGTTTCGCTCAGGCGCTCGCTTCTGCGCTTGGCGCGCCCGGACCGACTCAACCCAGCGCCGGCAATTCCGCGCCCGCCGACGCCGGCCTGACCGCATCTGCCCAGCAGATCCTCAATGATCTGGCCCGAGAGCTTAACGAGTTGTTGGCCGGAGCGGACATCGAGCCGGGCGCCGGCTTTCATCTTCACGTTGCCAGCGAGGGCGGCGACGTCCAAGTCGCGGGCGAACATCCTCGCAGCGATGCCATTGAGGCGGTGCTCGCGCAAAACCCCGACCTGGTGCACCGTCTTCAAAGCGTGGCCGCCGCGCTGGTTGGCGGCTCGGACGGCACCGGTTCGCGAAGTGGTTTCGTCGACCTGTTTGTCGATCCATTCGGCGCCACCGCCGCACTCCTCGGCGCCTAGAATCTCGGGCCATGCGATCACTGCCCTCGCCGCGCAACTAGATCTGCGCGAGTACGTGTTCGGCCGCTATCTTCCCGCTTTCCACGCACTGTGGAATGCCCACTCCGCGGTAGGCGTTGCCAGCTAGTGCCAGCCGCGGCAGCGCTCGCAGTCGCTCCTCGATCCGCGCCAGCCGCTCCAGATGTCCGACGTGATACTGCGGCATGGCCTCTCCCCAGCGGGCAACATCGCACAAGAGCGGGCTTCCGGACGCTCCAATCAACTCCGCCAGCTCGGCGGCTGCGATCTCGATAAGAGCGTCATCCGGCGCCTCGACCAACTCCTGTTGCAAGGCCCCGCCGATGAACACCCGCACCAGCACACAACCGTCCGGAGCGCGGCCGGGAAACTTCACGCTGGCGAAGCTGCCGGCAATGATTCGCCGGCCTTCCACCGCGGGGACCACGAAGCCAAACCCGTCCAGCGGGTGCTGGATCTGCTCTCGGCGAAAGCCGAGCGACACGACCGCCGAACTCGCCGACGGGATGCCCGATAGCTCGGCGGCCAATTGCGGATCGACCGCACCGAGCAGCCGCGCCGCGGGCCGCGATCCGGTGGCAAGGATCACGCCGTCGCAAAGAAGCGGCGCAAAGGCGCCCGCCGTACCACCCGTCGCCTCGCAATCTACCCGCCACTGTCCGGCGGTCTCCAGCGCGATGCCGGTCACGCGATGACTCGTATGAATCGCTGCCTCCGGTAGCCGCGCGGCAACCGCTTCCACCAAGCTGGACATGCCTCGCCGCGGAGCAACGAACAGGCTGTATCGGGCGCCACGCTCGCTCGCTTCGCCTGGGCTTTGGCCCGCCCGGCGCCGCGCCGCTCGCAGCAGACTGCCGAACTGCCGTTCGTCTTCCACAAGCTGCGGCAAGGTGGCCTGCATGCTGAGCATCTCAGCGTCGGCCGTGTAGATGCCGCCCAACAGAGGCTGCGCGAGCCGCTCGTACAGCTCGCTTCCGAAGCGGCGCCGAACGAACGAGGCGACGCTCTCGTCGCTGTCCTCGCGGCGAGGCGGAACGCGCAACTCGCGCATCAGGCGAAGCTTGCCCCGGGGGCTGAGCAGCGGTGTCGTGATCATCGGCCACAGCCGCCGCGGCGCCGATAGTAGAAAACCGGCCGGCACGCGCCGCAGCCGACCGCCGTGCACTACAAACGCCCGGCGGAAGCGCGGCTCGGTCTCGATCAACTCCTCGGCGAGCCCCACCTCTCGGCACAAATCAACGGCCGCCGGCAGGCGCGTGAGGAAATTGTCGGCGCTCCGCTCGATCAAGAATCCGTCGCGGTGAACCGTCTGCAAGACGCCGCCGACGCGGTCACTGGCTTCCAATAGCACTGGCTCGGCGGCCGGCTCTGCCCGGGTGAGATAGTACGCTGCGGCCAAACCGCTGATACCGCCCCCGATCACGGCAATGCGTCGACGGGCGGAAGTGGGCGCGTTCACAGGCGAATGGTGCCACTGCTGGCTTGTCCAGCAGTGCCCCGGATAGAACTGTTAGCACGATCGCTAAGCGGCAAAACTCGCCGCTCATGCTACCAGATGTGCCGGCTGGGGTTCCAGGGCCAGTAGGATCGCGGCCGCGCGCCAAACCGCACCTCGGCCCCCAGCGTCAGCGAGACGTTGTGCATCGCGTCCAGTTCGCCGCCGGCAAAGGCGATGTTGTCCATCACCTCCGCCCGCAGCCCCCACCACGGCTGAAACTGATACTTGATCCCCATGCCGATCGGCATGCTCAACAGCGACTCGTCGTGCTGAATCGCGAACTCATCGCGAAAATCAAACGTGGATACGCCCAGGCCGACGCTCCAGTACGGCCGCCAGGCGGCATCGCCCCAGATGTACCGCCGCAAGTTTAAATCGGCCATGAAGACATCGGCCGCGCGCGGTGGCTGGACGCTGGGGGTGTCGCGCAGATCGACGTCCCCCCACGCCAGTCGAACCTCGGTGCCCCAGAAGTGATCGAAGTCCCAGCCGATGCGAAAGCCGCCGAAATCGCCGGTGCGCAGCTCGACGCGATCCTCGATCAACTCGTCGCCAATCAGTCCGCCGTAGAAAATGCTCGCGCTATACGGCCGGTTCAGCCAGCTTGTGCCGACCAGCGGCAGGCCACGGCCGACGTGACGGTCCTCGATCACATGACTCTCGTCAAATCCCAGGAAACGCCCGATCGCTGGCGGCAGTGAACAACAGTGGCCGCAACCGTAGCAGAAGGGCGAGTGTGACGGCGGGGCGAAGTGGTCTTCGTCCTCCATGGAAAATGCTTCCGGCGAAAGATGCGTTTCAGTCGGAGCAATTCCCGGCGCAGGAGCCGGCACGGCCGAAGACATCACCGAAGTTGTCGATCGAGTGCGCGGCGATTGGGCAATCGCCAACCCCGGCAGAACGGACAGGACGATCGACGTAAGCGTTACCAGAAGCGCTCGCCGCATCCACTTCTGCCGCCGCTCGCAGCGTGCTGCCGCCGCCGGCGAATTCTCCGGCTGCCGATCGCGGCGCGCGCAGCGGCGGCGGGAAGTCGGTCCGCCGCACCTGCGAGTTGTGGCTCGATACAACACCCGTCGAGTCGCCTCAACTTCAAAGTGTTCCAATGGCGCGCGCCGCGTGCGCAGTCGCATCGCCAGCGCGGCGTCGTAGAACCGCCAGGGGTAGAAAAACGCGGCGGGATTATCCGGGGGGCCCCAGGGCGTGTCAATGCAGGATGATGCCAGCACCGCCAGCAATTCGACCTTCGCGCGAAAAGCCCCGATCTCCTATAATCCTCCGCGCGGTGCCCGATCCCCTCTTCGCAGGAGCTTAGCCATGATCGCGACAACTCGACGCAATCCGTGGACGCGTGTCACTACTGCCACAGCAGCCGTATTGGCACTGAGTGCTGCAATCGCCGTCACCACGCGAACTTGGGCGGGAGACGACAACCACCCTCGGCCGGCCTCCCAAGAATCCGCGGACGACGTCGCCGACCAGATCCTCCAACTCCGCAAACAGGTGGGCGGATCGAACCTGGACACGCTGGACGCATTCTCTCCGCTGCCGACCGGCGACGAGGAGAATCCCGACGCACTACGCCAAACACCGGAGGCGCCGGACGTATTTCGCAACCACATCCGGCATCTTCACGAATCGGCAGGCACCAGTCAGCGATACGCGGCAGACGGTCCCGTGGAAGCCGTCGCGCCGGCCAGCAGAACCGGCCGCGTAAAGGCGCTTCGCGACGCAGCGCTGCTGATCGATCGGGCAGCACACCGACTGGAATGCGTTGACGAGTACGAGCAGGCCGACGCCCTCCGACGTTCCGCCGACTCGCTACGCCACGAAGCACGGAACCTTCGTCCGATGTTACCCCAGCCGTGAGGAGCATTGTTCCGAGCTGGGCGAGACTTGTGGCTGACGTGCAGGCCGGCGGTGCGAGGTGGAAGTAGAAGCCGCTGGCCCCGTAGCTCCCCTAACTCGCTGGGCTTCACAATCCTTGTCCCGCGCGTTCCCCGCAAAAGAGGTATTTTTGGCGCCCGCGGACGCCTTCGCCTGCAGCCTGGCGCCCGCGCGGCAATGTGCCGTCTGCCCGACCGCTCAAGTTACAGCCGGGAAACGCCTTGCGCTCCGGACTCTCCGGCCGCCGGGAATCGTCGTCCGATGTGCTGGCCGTTAGTTGACACCCCATCGGCAGGCCATTAGTCTATAGGTGTAATAGACTTATTTCGCATTCTCTCGCGCGGGGCTCGCTTCTTGGTGGCCCCAACGGTTCGCGACGCGACCCTCCACCAGAGACGCAGCCTCGACGGGCGGTGGTCTGGCGGTAGACGATCGGCGTGGGCGGTACGCTTACACATCGCAGGAACAGGGCAGCCAACCTTCTATGGCGAAGTTCTCAAAGATTCTGATCAACCGGGGCATCATCAGCGCCGAGCAACTCGAAGAAGCCGAAAGCCTTGCCCGGGATTCGGGCCAGAAGGTGGCCGAGTCACTCGTGCGCTTGGGATATGCCACCGGCGACGAAGTGATGCAGGCGGTCGCCAAGGAGCACGGCTGCGAGTGCGTCAATCTGGGCCAGATCGTCGTTCCGCCTTCCGTCGTCGAGTTGGTGCCCGAGTCGGTCGCCCGCGAAAACGCCATTTTGCCGCTGGCGGAAAACGACGGGGCACTGAAGGTGGCCGTCAGCGACCCAAACGACCTCGAGACGCTCGATAAGCTGCGATTCATCCTGAACCGCAAGGTTGAGATCGCCCTGGCGCCCAAAGAAAGCATCATGGAGGCGATCAATCGCTACTACGGCCAATTCGAGGGCGAGAGCGCCGACTCCATGCTCCAGGAGTTTACCGATACGGCAATTGACTTTACGGAGACCGAGGACGACCAGACCGGCCAGCAGGAGGTGGTCGACGAATCGAGCGCTCCGATCGTGCGGCTGGTGCAGTTGATTATCAACGAGGCCGTTCAACTTCGGGCCTCCGATATCCATATCGAGCCGTTCGAGGACCGGATTCGCGTCCGATATCGCATCGACGGTGTGCTGGTCGAGCGAGACAGCCCTCCCCGGCGGCTGCTGGGGGCCTTGCTCTCCCGTATCAAGATTCTCTCGAAGCTCGACATCGCTGAGCGTCGCCGCCCACAGGACGGCCGCATCAAGCTGACCGCCGGCGACAAGGAACTCGACCTGCGAGTGAGCATCCTGCCCACCAACCACGGCCAGTCGGCGGTCATGCGGCTGCTGGACAAGGACAACATCAAGGTCGGCGTCCGCCAACTCGGTCTGTCGGAAAACGACTTTCGGACATTCAAAAACCTCATCCGGCGGCCCAACGGGATCGTGCTCGTAACCGGTCCCACCGGCTCGGGAAAGACCACCACGCTGTACGCCGCCCTGAACGAGCTGAACCGGCCTGACACCAAGATCATCACTGCCGAAGACCCGGTCGAATACTATCTTGCCGGCATCAACCAAGTTGAGGTGCGGCACAACATTGGGCTCGACTTTGCGCGAATCATTCGGGCGATGCTCCGCCAGGCGCCGAATGTGATCCTGGTGGGCGAGATGCGAGACTACGAGACTGCTAGCATGGGAATCCAGGCTTCACTCACTGGACACTTGGTATTCAGTACGCTACATACGAACGATGCGCCCGGTGCTATTACGCGCATGGTCGATATGGGAGTACCTTCCTACCTGGTGGCCGGCAGCGTCATCGGCATCTTGGCACAGCGTTTGGTCCGCATAGTTTGTGCAAAATGCAAGCAGCCACATCACCCCAGCGACGCCGAATTGGAGGCCTCCGGCATCACCAAGGAGATGGCGGAGGGCGCGACCTTCATGAAGGGGGCCGGTTGCTCAAGCTGCCAGCAAGCCGGCTTCCGCGGCCGATTGGGGATCTTCGAGTTGATGCCCATGACCAGCCGCATTCGCGAGCTGGCGTTCCAGGGAGCTTCCACCCAGGAAATCCGTAAAGCCGCCATATCCGAGGGCATGGCAACGCTTTACGACGACGGCATCCGGAAGGCCCTCAAAGGAATCACCACGCTGCCGGAGGTGCACCGCGTCGCGAAACGCATAGTTTCCTAGTGGATGGCGGTCTTCCGGGTGGGGGTTTCCCACGATGGCTCGGGCGGCTGATGAGTTGAGAAGTACCGCGACCGCCGCCACCCACTCGGCCGCTGCCGCGAGAAGCGAACGCAAGGCGGACAGGAGAATATACCAGTGCCGCGGCAATAGAATCTGGGCGTTGTCGCGGCTGACTTCGGCAATCTTTTCCACTCGCCCGAATCGGGCGAACCTCTGTTGGCTTGTTAAAATAGGTAGTTTAGGGACTACTGCTGCTTGAGGTTTCCCCGCACCGGGCGAATAATCCATCAGCACCGATCGGTGTGGGGTCTAGGGCACACCGTGGGGGCTGTGTCGCAGCTCGGTATGCCGGCGGGGTCAGGCAGCGGCTGGCAATTCCAGTGGATCCCCCTCTTTGAGGTGGGTGAGTTACGGCACCAGGAAGGAACAGGCATGGGCACGATCCTCATCGACAAACTTCTGCACGCCACGGTCAAGCAGGGCGCCAGCGACCTGCACCTGACCGTCGGACAGCCGCCGGTGCTGCGCTTGCACGGCCACTTGCAGAAGCTCAAGACCAAGGTCCTCGAACCGGCCGACACGATGGCGCTGATGAAGAGCATCGCGCCGGATCGCTCCCAGCAGGAGTTTCAAGAGACCGGCGGCGCCGACTTCGGCTTCGCTTTCGGCGACATGGCCCGCTTCCGCGTCTCGATTTTTCGCCAGCGCGGCAACGTCGCCCTGGTGCTGCGGCAGATCCCCCTCGAAATGTGGTCGATGGATTTTTTGAACGTGCCACAGGTGTTCAAAAAGCTCATCCAGCGGCCCCGCGGATTGATCCTGGTCACCGGGCCCACCGGGTCAGGTAAGACGACTTCGCTGGCCGCGATGGTCGACTACATCAACGAGAACATCGACCACCACATCATCACGATCGAGGACCCGATCGAGTTCCATCACCACCACAAGAAATCGACCATCAACCAGCGCGAGGTGGGCGTCGACGTGACCAGCTTCGCCGAGGCGATCCGCCGCGCCCTGCGACAGGATCCCGACGTCATCCTCGTCGGAGAGCTCCGCGACCTGGAGACCATCGAAGCGGCCATCACCGCGGCGGAAACCGGTCACGTCGTTTTCGGCACGTTGCACACCTCCAGCGCGGCCGGCACCATCAACCGCATCATCGACGTCTTCCCGACCAACCAGCAGGACCAGATCCGCACGCAGCTCGCCTCCTCGATCATCGGCATTCTCGCCCAGCAACTGCTGCCCAAGATCGGCGGCGGACGCGTGGCCGCCTTCGAGGTGCTGGTGGTCACGCCGGGCATCGGCAACCTGATCCGAGAGAACAAGGTGTTCCGCATCACTTCGTCCATTCAGACCGGGGCCAAGCACGGCATGCAACTGCTGGACGATCACCTCTTCCGCTTGTGGAAAGAGGAGAAGTGCACCAAGGAGGACGTGCTGGCCAAAGCCAACTACGCGGATGAACTGGCCCGGCAGATCGCCGCCGCCGAGCGCGGCATGTTCGACGACGACCAGGACGTCGAAGCTGCCACCCGCGAAAAAAAGGAGGCGGCCACGCACGAGTAGCAAGCGGTTGTCGCCGGGGCCGTTCGCGCCCGCGGCAAGCTTTTTTTGATATCGACTCATCGCATAGCGTTTCGGTCAAACGAACCAGAAAGGCACCGTCTTCTCATGGCCATGCGTCGTATCGGCCAGGTACTGGTCGATTTAGGTTTCATCACCGACGAGCAGCTCGAGCTGTTGCTGGAAGAACAACACCAGCGGCCCGGGGAGATGCTCGGCCAGGTCGCCATGAACATGGGCCTGGTCACCGACGAGCAGCTTGCCCAGGCGCTCGCCGAGCAGATGAATCTGCAAACCATCAACCTCGCAGACGCGGTGATTCCGCCGGATGTCATCGAGCAGGTCACCGAGTCGATGGCGCAGATGTATCGCATCGTGCCGATCAGCTTCAAAAACGACGTGCTGACCGTGGCCACCTGCGACCCGCAGAACATCTCCATGCAGGACGAGCTGCGTACCTTCCTGGGATACGACATCCGCGTGGTCGTGGCCACCGAGCAGGACATCCTCAAGGCGCTCGGCCGCTATTACGCTTCCGACTCCGAGAGCGTCGAGAGCCTGGTCTCCGACCTGGAAGACGACAAGGCCCTCGCCGCGGCCGCCGCCGAGGTAAGCAGCGAGGGGCCGATCGACCTGACCAGCGTCGAGGCGCTGGCCGACGCCGCCCCGGTCCGCAAGCTGCTTAACATGGTGCTGTTGATGGCGATCCGCGACCACGCCAGCGACTTGCACTTCGAGCCGTTCGAGGACGAATTCCGCATTCGCCTCAAGGCCGACGGCGTGCTGTTCGAGATGGTTCCGCCGCCGCGCCACCTGGCGTTCGCGATCACCACGCGCATCAAGGTCATGGCCCAGCTCGACATCGCCGAGCGCCGCCTGCCGCAGGACGGCCGCATCGAGTTGACCGTCGGCGGCCACCCGGTCGACCTTCGCGTGAGCGTGCTGCCGACCATGTTCGGCGAGAGCGTCGTTATGCGGGTGCTGGACCGCTCGGTCGTCTCGCTCGATCTGAACCGCATCGGCATGGACGAGCACACGCTGGGCGAGTTCCGCCAGGTGATCGGCAAGCCCAACGGCATCGTCCTGGTGACCGGCCCGACCGGCTCAGGCAAGACCACAACGCTGTACTCCGCGCTCAACGAACTGAATCAGATCACCGACAAGCTGATCACCACCGAAGACCCGGTTGAGTACGACCTGGACGGCATCATTCAGATCCCGATCGACCCGACCATCGGCAACACGTTCGCCAACTGCCTGCGCTCGATCTTGCGCCAAGACCCGGACAAGATCCTGGTCGGCGAGATCCGCGACCTGGAGACGGCCGAAATCGCGGTGCAGGCTTCGCTCACGGGGCACATGGTGTTCAGCACGCTGCACACCAATGACGCCCCCGGTACGATCATCCGCCTGAAGGACATGGGCGTGCCGACGTTCTTGATCACCGCCACGGTCGAGTCGATTCTGGCCCAGCGGTTGGTGCGGCGGATTTGCGCGCAGTGCCGCGAGCCGTCGACCCCTTCGCGCGAGATGCTCGAGGACCTGAAGCTCTCGCCCTCGATGGTCAAGGGCAAGCAGTTTTACAAGGGGCGCGGCTGCGAAGCCTGCAACAATACCGGCTACAAGGGCCGCGTGGGGCTGTTCGAGCTGATGAACATGAACGATCCCTTGCGCGATTTGATCATGAACAACGCCAATACTGACGAACTGCGCGACGCCGCCAAGAGCTTCGGCATGGTGCCGCTGCGCGACGCCGGTCTGGACGCGATCTTCGAGGGGACCACCTCCGCCGAGGAAGTGATCCGCGAAACCATGATGGACGCTTAGCTGAATTCATACGTAGCTGAATTCACAAGAATTCAGCCGGCCGAACGCATACGAAGTCGGCGAATCACCCGGCCGACACGGGGGAGTTAAGGAGGCGGTTATGCCTACGTTCCTATTCGAGGCGATGGACTCCACGGGCGCGGAGATCAAGGACGTTATCGAGGCCCCCACGGAGGAAGAAGCGCAGGCGACAATACGCCAGATGGGCTATTTCGTTACGCGCATCTCCGCCAAAAAGGCCCGCAAGACCCAGGAAGGCAAGAAAACTAAGAAGCAGGGCCGCGGCTTGGCTTTCGGCCGCGTCAAGTTCCAGGATCTGGTGACCTTCACCCGGCAGCTTTCGATTCTGCAGGACGCCGGCATGCCGATCCTGCGGAGCTTGCGGATTCTCGAAGGTCAGGCCAAGCCCGGCCGCCTCAAGTACTCGTTGATGGACGTCTGCGACGAGATCGAGGGCGGCGGCACGCTCTCCGAGGCGATGGCCAAATCGCCCAAGGCCTTTGACCGGCTGTACGTCAACATGATCAAGGCCGGCGAGGCGGGCGGTGCGCTGGAAGTCATTCTGCGCCGCCTGGCCGAGTTCCAGGAACGGGCCCAGTCGCTGCGCCGCAAGATCAAGGGCGCCATGATCTATCCGGTCGTCGTGGTCACCGTGGCGGTCGGCATCCTGACGTTCATCATGATCTCGACCGTGCCGGCCTTCACCGATATCTTCGCCGACTTCGATCTCGATCTGCCGGTGATGACCAACGCGCTGATCCAGGTTTCCAACTTCACAGTCAACTATTGGTTCTTGATCCCGGGCATACCCGTGGGCATCTGGCTGTTCATCAAACTGCTGCGCAAATTCGAGCAGGGGCGGATCGGCTGGGACCTGTTTGCGCTGAAGGTGCCGATTTTCGGCCAGCTCGTGGAAAAGAACATCATGGCCCGGACCACCCGGACGCTAGGCACGCTCGTCTCCAGCGGCGTGCCGATCCTCGAGGCCCTCAACATCACGCGAGACACCAGCGGCAACGCCTGCTTCGAACGCCTCTACGGCAAGGTCTCCGAGTCGATTCGCGAGGGCGAGACGATCGCCAAACCGCTCAAGGAGTATTCCAAGCCCGGCTTCAATCCGCTGGCGGCGTTCTTTTTCTTCTTCTTTGTCGGCGGGCCGATCGGCGTGCTGATCTATGTCACTCGAATGAATAAGCGCGTCGTCGACGACATGGTGGTGAACATGGTCGACGTCGGCGAAGAGACCGGCGAACTGGACACAATGCTCTACAAGGTGGCCGACACCTACGACGAAGAGGTGGCCGTGCTCACCGAGAGCCTGGTCAGTTTGATGGAACCGCTGATGATCGTCATCCTCGGCGGCATGGTGGGCTTTATCGTCATCGCCCTGTTCTTGCCGCTGGTCAAGCTGATCGACGAGCTTAGTTAGTTAAAAAAGATATCTCCCTCTCCCTATGGGAGAGGGCCGGGGAGAGGGTTTCCGCTTCCCGATTTGTGTAACCTATTCGAGTAACAAAAGAGCGCCCGAGAGAGGGCGTTCATACTCCCTCTCCCTATGGGAGAGGGCCGGGGAGAGGGTTTCCGCTTCCCGATTTGATTTACCGCCACAACCAAAACCGATCTGACAAAAATCGCCACGCGCCGGCCCAGCCCAATCGCCAAAGGCACCGTCGAGGGAGGAACACCGTCATGCGTAACGTCAAGCACGCCCGCCGCGGGAAAGCATCCGCTGGCTTCACGCTGGTGGAGCTGCTGGTGGTGATCGTGATCATCGGCATTCTGGCGGCGCTGATCACCGTGGTGGCCGCCAACGCCGTCGCCCGGGCGAATGAAACGGCAATCAAGGTCGAGTTGGACAACCTCGCCAACTCGTTTATGGAATACAAGAACCGCTACGGGGCATACCCGCCGAATGTGCAGTACTTGGCGCTCACGGGTCCGCAATCCCAAGAACGGGATGGCAACTTCCAGCGTCATCTCCGCAAGGCGTTTCCCCGTCACCGGGAAACGGATGCCGATATCCAATCGTTGCTGTCGCTCAATCCTCCATTAACGCCGGCCGAATCGGTTTGGCTTTTCCTGCGGGGCTTCAGTCCTGATCCGGAGCATCCGCTGACCGGACCAGGGACTCGCGATGGAGATACAAGCGCGTCACTAGAGAGGCTGTTTGATTTCGATGAAGCACGTCTAGTGCCTACTCGGCCCTGGCAACCACAAAACGGCGCTCAGATTACGCTGATGGCCTACATCCCTGACGGCATCACACAACCTTTCGTCTACTTCGACACGTCAAGAACATTAACTACGCCTGAGCCCTACCCTGTAATGCCATACTACGCACCGCCCACCACAACGGTGCCGCGCGTCGTGCCCTATTTAGAGCAAGACCCCCGCAATCCATCCACGCGTCGCTTCGTCAACCCGGACAGCTTTCAGATTATTGCCGCCGGCTTGGACGACGACTTTGGCGAGCCCCTCACGAATCCACCGGGCGCACCGCTAGTTCCAGAAGGGCCATTTATCGGGGGGCACTCCGACAATCTGGCCAACTTCAGCCAGCGGAATATGGAGGACTCGCAGCCATGATCCGCCACTCCGTGGAACCGGGAAAGGGGGACAGGCACGTCGCATGGCTCGGAGCCAGTCCCCTTTTTCGCCTCACCACAACCGGCCGCGCCCGTCGCGGCCTCACGCTGGTCGAGCTGCTGATTACGATCTCGATCCTGACTATTCTCACGTCAATACTGTTGTTCGCGGCGGCCGCGGCGCAAGAGTCCGCCCGCAAAGCACAAACCCGCTCGATGATCAGCCGGCTCAACGCCCTGTTGATGGAGCGCTGGGAGTCGTACCGCATCCGCAGAGTGCCGGTGCCGGCGATCAGCTCGGGCAACCCTGCCGTCGATCGGCTCAACGCCTTGCGACTGCTCATGCAGATGGAGATGCCGGAACGCTGGAGCGAGATCGCTACGCCGCACGACAATCCGAGCGCTGTGCTCAATATCTCGCCGACGGCACTTTCTCACGCGTACCGCCGCCGCTATCTAGCCGTCCGCAGTCATCCGGAGCTTGAGCGACACCAGGGCGCAGAATGCTTGTATCTCCTCATCACCATGGGCACCGACGGCGGCACGGCCCTCGAGCAGTTTTCCGATAGCAACATCGGCGACACGGACGGCGACGGCGCTTTGGAGTTCCTGGACGGCTGGGGCAAGCCGATCAGCTTTTTGCGGTGGCCGGCCGGCTTTGTGTCGGATCTTCAAACCGGCGACTTCGAAAAAGACCACGATCCCTTTGATCCATTCCGCGCCGATCCCGATGCCTACCGCTTGCTGCCACTCATCTACTCGGCGGGTCCCGACGACGAACTGGGTATCGCGTCGCGGGCTGCCAGTAGCAGTTCCTGGGGCGTAACGATTGCAGAAAGTTCCGGTGGAATTCTCGATCCGTACATGGATATCGACCCGCCCAACAACGTGAAGTTCGGCCAGCGAGTCCTCGGCGCGAACGACCGGCTCGGCTATCTCGACAACATCCACAGTCACGCACTCGGACCTTGATAGAAGTAGTAGAGTCCGCACGGCGGGCCCTCTAACAGCATGCGAACACCACACGCCAAACCGATCGACTCCCGACGGCGCTCCGGCATTACGCTGGTGGAGCTGCTGGTGGTGATCATCATCGTATCGGTGGTGGTGGCGGCGGCGATCCCGGTGGCCTTGCCGGCGATCGAGTCGCGCCGCATGCGCGAGGCCGCCCGCGGCGTAAACCTCTTTCTGCTCGGCGCCCGCTCCCGGGCGATGGAGATCGGCCGCCCGGTCGGCGTGCTGTTTCAGCGCGCTCCCGAAGAGCCCCGCGCGGTGACCACGCTCCGCTACGTCGAGGTGCCGCCGCCGTTCGCAGGCTTTACGTATCAGTCCCGGGCGCGGATCGTGGCGATGATGGGAACCGACCCGGCCACGGGCGACCCGGCGCTCGGTTATTTCCTGGAACTGGTGGAAACGACCGGAGTCCCATTGCACCTGCCGGACGGCTTCTTGCGCTACAACGACTGGGTGCAGCTCAATTATCAGGGTTCTGGATATACGCTCGTGCCGGACTGGGAATCCCCTCTCATCTCCAATGCCCAAGACAGCAATGGCGACGGTTTTATCGCGTCTCCCTCCGGTGAGAATCCGCGGATCCGCGTTCAGCCCGACCGCGACGGCTCGATCGGCGTTTGGGCGACACTGGCGGCCGACGGCGACACCACCGCTGCATTCCAGTTCCAGGTGCATCGCCAGCCGGCCCCGTCGGCCGCTCAGCCGTATCAACTGCCCGAGGGCACGGTCATCGACCTGGTCGGTTCGGGGCTCGCCGGTTCGCCCATGGGCGAGGTCGTCTTCGACCCGCGGAATTACGACAACCGAACGCTCAACCCGATTAGCGGCAACGATATCCAAGACGAGAACGGCGATCTCGTTCCCGATCTCGACATCATGGCCACGTTCGAGCCTGACGGCGCGGTTCGCTTCGTCTACGGCGAGGCCGGCGGCCGCTTCTGGGCCGAGCGCCCGCTCACGCCGCTGCATCTGCTCATCGGCAAACGGGAGAACATCCTTACCGAATACAGCGCAAGCTCGCCAACCGCCGCGCCCGACGACTGGAACCGCGCCAACTGGCGGCAGCCCGGTTCGTACTGGATCACCCTCAGCCAACTGACCGGCCGGGTGAGCAGCACCGAAAACGCACCGCTGAACCCGGCCACATTGAGCACTGGCACTCCCACCGTCGCCGACGAGGTCGTCCAGGCTCGCCGCTTCACCACCACCGGCCTGGAAGCCTCCGGAGGCTAACGTGCACCGCCCCGCTCACATCCGCCGCATCGTCACGTCATCGCCGGCCGCTCCCGCGCGCCGCCGCGACCGCCGGGCGATCAGCCTGCTGGAAGTGCTGGTCTCGATGTTCGTCCTGCTGTTCGGGCTGGTCGGCGTGCTGGCGCTGATACCCGTCGGCAATCACTACCTCCAGCAGGCCACCGTACACGACCGTGCCGCCGCGGTCGGCCACGCCGCCTTCAATCAGATCCGCACGCAGCGCCTGCTGCGGCCGGACCGCTGGGTGGATGGCGCCGGGGACGTCTCCATAGGGTTGCCCACAAGCTCGCCGCCGCCCGCATTCGCCGTCGATCCGCTGTGGTACGCGTACGGGCCGAACAACTCGCCGCCCGGGGCACATTCGTTTCCCTATTCCAGCGCGCCGGTCTTTCCCGAGTTCATGCTTCGCCGGGTTTCTTTGCGCAGCGAACTCGCGCCGCCAGGGCCACCGTTTCAGATCATTCCGCCGGCTATCGCCGAGCAGGGCTTCATGTGGGACGACGACCTGAGCATCACGCTGCCCGAAGACCACGACCAACCCAGCCAAACGCTCGCCCAGCGAGACATTAGCGACGCGGCGGTCCAGCGCCAGTTCCAGGGCGACTTCTCCTGGATGTTCACCGCCGTGCCGGTCAAGCATGGACCCGGCTGGAATCCCGTCGACGGCCGCTTCACCGGCGATACGCACTACGAGGTCTCCGTCGTCGTGTTTCACAAGCGGGCGGTCGATCGAGACCTTGCCCGGGAATACGTCGTCCAGGTCCCCGAGGTCGTCGGCGGGATTGGCGGCGGGGAGATCCGAATTGCCTCGGCCGACCCGGCAGAGCTGGAGCCCGCCCGTGAGGGCCAGTGGCTGATGCTCACGGCCTGGTCGCCCGATCTCGGCGTTCCGGGGGCACGCTTTGTCGCCAAGTGGTACCGCATCATTTCGGCCGACGAGGTGGACGGCGGCAGGCGCTGGGTCGGCCTGGCCGGGCCCGACTGGGACACCTCGCTCACCCGCGTGTGCGCCATCCTGGTCGAGGACGTCGCCGCCGTATACACGCAAACCATGTCGATCCCCGGGAGCTAACCAGCGAGGGAAACAACAAACACTCCCTCTCCCCTCGGGGAGAGGGCCGGGGAGAGGGGGTTACCACTCACCGCTCCCAACGCAGTCAAACGCACAGACAGGAATGTCTGTGCCACCAGGAGCCATGCCCGGACAGGAATGTCTGTGCCACAACAATAACAACGCCCTCTCCCTCTGGGAGAGGGCCACAACAACATCTCCCTCTCCCTCGGGGAGAGGGCCGCAACAACACTCCCTCTCCCTCGGGGAGAGGGCCGGGGAGAGGGCCTTCCCAACAACTACAGCCCGGGACATCAGCGCCACAACGGATGAATTCTTGCATCCAGCTACTTCACGAATCACTCGAACACCGACAGAGCGGGCCGGGGCAAACGATCCCTCTGCCGGGAGAAACCTCGTCATGACCATTCGTCCCATTCACATCGGTGCGCGTCATCGCCGCGGCGTGCTGCTGCTGATCGTGCTCAGCCTGCTGGTGATCTTCATGCTGATCGCCCTGGCGTTCGTGCTGACCAGCAGCCAGCACAAGCGCGCGGCCGAGGCCGCCGCCGGCGTGGCCCAGGTGGCCGATCCCCCGCGCAAGCTGCTGGACAGCGCGATGCTGGACCTGCTCCGCGACACCACCAACCCCCGCTCGGTCATCCACGGCCACAGCCTGCTGCGCGACATGTATGGCGATCAGGGGTTTCGCGGCGTAGTGGCACCCAACCTTACTTCGACAGGGCCGATGCTCGACGTACCGCAGTTTTTGCCGCCACCGGTGAGTGCTCCTGGCGCACTACTGCACTTTGGCGTGATCGACACGACGGGGGCCGGGACTCCGCCGGATCTCCCCCAGGACTTCGGCTACTTCAACGGCCGCGTGCTCACCTTTCTGAACGGCCCCGCCGCCGGTGTGAGCACTCGCGTGGTCTACTACGAGCCGCTAAATCCTACCGAAGCCCGCATCCGCGTCCTTTCGCCGGAGATCGACTACACGACCCCACCCGGCGTCAGCGCGGCAATGTTCGATGGCAACGCCTTCCTCATCAACGGCCAGCCCTTCTCCGGCACCGGCGCGGGCTACGACCCAACGACCGGCTATCTATCGCTCTTCGATACGACCAGTCCTTTCGAGCCGGAGTCGGCACTGCTTCCAAACGCCTCGCGCTTCGTCGCGGAGAACGCCACTGATCCGAATCCGATTCGCACGTTTTATGGAATCGGCGGCCTCAACGAAAGCTACGACCTGGCCGACTACCAAAACATGTTTCTGGCCTACATGCCCGGGACCCCCAGCGAGGCGACCTCCCTGGCGGGCATGACCATCCCCTCGTTCTACCGCCCGGCCCTGCTCAACTATTGGGTCCGCCGGCTGCAGGCCGATATTGGCGACCCGCCGCCAGGCCCGACCAGTCCGCCGCAATGGTACAACCGCTCAAACCTGGCCATTCTCCGCCTGCGCCAGCTCGTGGAAACCCGTCCCCTCGAGATCCTGCACCCGAACTTCCCGCGGCTGGAATTCAACGACCGCCCGCTCTCACCCGCCGAAGTCAACCTGGACGGCGACGCCGCTAACCTCCGCGACCGCGCCCTGTACGGCCCGTGGGACGTCGACAACGACGGCGACGGCCAGGCCGACAGCGTCTGGATCGACCTGGGCTACCCGGTCCAGCGCGCCCCGGATGGACGACTTTACAAGCCGATGTTCGCCATCCTCTGCACCGACTTGGACGGCAAGTTTAATCTCAATGCCCACGGAAACCTGGAGCACCTCGCCCGGGCTTTGCCCGCGACCGACCTGGAACTGTGGGGCGGGTATCGTTCGCCCCCGGGCGAGTACTTCGTGCCGGCGGAGACCCCCGGCGCGCGCTACCTCGACCGCACCATGGCCGGCGGCATCAGCACGGCCACGCAGCCCACCCCCGGCCAGGCCTACGGCCCGCCGGAGATCGACCTGATGTGGCTGTTCACGCCGCCCAGCACCTCGGGGCCGCAGTTCGAGATCGCCGCGGCGCAGTACGCCCGGCTGATGCTGGGCGGATACCGCCAGCCGCCGGGCATGGGCAACCCCGCCGGCACCCCCGTGCCGTTCCTCCCCGGGCGCTACGGCGTCGATCAGGCGTACAACGGCGGGCAAGTCGTGTCGCTGGCCACTTACCCCCGGCCGGGACGGCTGATTCCGGGCGCGAACCTCACCACTTCGACCGACTTCTTCGCTGCCATTCAGTTCGGGCACTATCCGGTGAACTACTTCAACCCGTGGATCAATGCCACGCAGAAGAACGTCTCGGCCTTCACCAGCCCGCCGGACCTGCACGGGCGTTACGCCTTCGGGCTGGACTACCGCGGCCAGCCGGTCTATCAGCACCTTGACCTGAGAGGCCCGGCGGACCTGCGGGTGGACTCCCCCTACGAGCTGGACTTGTCGCTCGACGCACCACGCGGCCTGCAAGACGCGGGCAACAATCCGCCGGGCAGCAGCAGCAGCCTCTTGCCGGTGGCCGACATGCCGTACTCGCCGGCGGAGCTGGAGCGTCTGCTGCGTGCCCACGACACGGACGCCGGCACGCTCCCCAGCCGTCTGTGGGACCTGGTGGACGACGCGGTCGACAACGGCAACAACCGGCCCGGCAGTGACGGGCAGTCGGACTTTCAGCATCCGTTCAACCCGGTGAACACGAGTCCGAGTGAGCCGAACGAACTAGGTGCGGCGCTGCGCAACCGGCGCCTGGTGACGACCGACAGCTACGACCTGCCGGTGCCTAGCCTGGCGATGTACCGGGATTTGCTGAATGATCCGAACGCCGCACCCGCGATGCGACCAACGGGAACAATCCCGCACATTTCGCAGTTGGTGCGCGCCCGCGTGATCCAGGCTCTGGCCGAGGCTGGAACCATCACCGTCCCGGCTCCGCCCGCTCCTCCCACGCTCAATATGGCCGATGAATCCACGATCCAAGGGATCACGCTGCAACTCTCGCGCAATCTCCTGCCACCGGAGCTGCTGTTGGGCGAGCGAATGAACGTCAATCGGCCATTCGGCAACGGTCAGGATGACAGCGGAAATGGTGTCGTCGACGAAGCACCTGATCCGACGGGCGCAACCATGGGCGACACTCCAGATCCGCTATTTGTTAACACGCCCAATGGAACCGCCGGCCCCATTCCGTTCAGCTACACGAATGGCCAGACGGCGGCGGCACTGAACAACGGCCTTGTGGCACGGCAGCAATTCGCGACGCACTTGTATCTTCTTGCACACCTGGTCAAGGACTTGCGCGCCGTCGTCGACCGTGATGCGAACAATGCCAACGAGGCAGAGGAAACGGCGCGCGAGTTGGCCCAATGGGCGATTAACGTGGTGGACTTCCGCGATGCCGATTCAATCATGACGCCGTTTGAATACGACATCAATCCGTTCAACGGCTGGGGCGTCGACGGCAATATCGACCCGTCAGTTCCCGACGTAAACAACGCTGAACGCGGTGTCGTTTGGGGCTGTGAGCGACCAGAACTCTTGATTACAGAGACTCTCGCATTTCACGACCGCCGTAGCGAGGACTTAAGTGCCGACGGCGGGCAGGTCTCTGACGGAATGGACAATAACGCCAACTTCGACCAGCGACTGCGACCGAGGGGGACGTTATTCGTCGAATTGTATAACCCGTGGACTGCCGAAGGAGAGCGGGCAGCGGAATTCTACACGGATACAAGCGCAGCTCCTCCGCCCAATTGGGACCTAGGCGTGCGCCTGAACCAGGTAAGCCCCGGGGGTTCACCGGTTTGGAGACTTGCAATTACTCGATTCCCCGATGTGTCGCCCGTAGCGCCGCCCAACTCGGACCCCGACGATCCCTCGTTCAATGCAAGCGACATTGAGCGGTCTGTGTACTTTACGGACTTGACCGCTGTGTCAGGGGATTTCGGAACTGAAGGGGCAACGCACTTTGCGGCGGGATATCCGGTCAGCCCGTTGGCACCCGGGAATTACACCGTCATCGGTCCACCCGGAATTGGCCGTCCCGGTTCGTCCGGTGAATTCATCAGTCCCTTGGGACGGCGTCAGGGTGAAAACGAAGCCGCGGAAGACTCGGCCGGCCTCGAGTATGCCAATACGCGACGCATATTGTTGAACCCAAACATCACACCCGGATTGCAGGTGCTCACCAATGGAGCACCACCGCCATACTGGGATGCCAAGCCGTCGACCGCAATTGTGGTCAACCGTGCAATGGAGGGGGCTGGCCCAGTGCCGCGCAACCTCAATATCACGGAACCAGCGGCCGGGTATCCGGATATCGACAACATCGGGATGCCATACGATCCTGCCGGCGCTTTCCAAGAGGGCGAGTACAACGACCCCTATCCGATTCCGTTTGACAATAGTCCAGTGAATCCGAATCCAGTCCTTGGGCAACTCGGAACGCACTACAACTATCACACAGTCCATCTACAGCGACTCGCCAATCCCTTGGCGGAGTATGATCCCATCCTGAACCCCTACCGGTCGGTCGATAGTATGTCGATCGATCTGACGGTGTTTAACGGGGTCGATGACGACGAAGACACCATCCTTGGCAACGCGCCGAATCCCCTACGCGTCGCGACGAAGCAGCGAGGAGATTCAACGGGTATGGCTCTGAGGAATTTATGGAATCATGCACCGCCCACAGTGCCGCCAGGTGCCGCACAAGCGCCTGCAACGACCGGTCATGTGTTCGATTACATATTCACAAACTCACTCGGCTACCTGAACCAGGCGTATGGCCCCGCGTACTACGCCGGTAACCCGCCGCCGCTGAATGCGACGGGTGATCCGCCGGCAAGTCAATATTTCGGAGACCCTGATTCCAGCCCACCGAACCCTCCACCGTTTCCCTGGCTGACATGGAACAATCGGCCGTTTGTCAGCCAGATGGAGCTTTTGATGGTTCCGCGGTTCAGCTCCTCGCAATTGCTTCGCACCTATCCTCAGACGCTCCCTAACACTGCCGCCTTTAACAACCCTTATCAGGTTCCACCGGGCCAAATAGACGCCACCCAGTTTCCGCACCTGGCAAACTTTTTGAACTCGACCGAACTTGCCAATAGCGGTTCGCCGCAAGTCGCACTGAACCTCTATCGCCTGCTCGATCTGACGCACGTGCCGTCGCGCTTTGTCGGCACGACGCATATGATCGATCCGGTAACAGCCGCTGGTTTGGATCCGATGGTCTACGGCTTCCAGTTTCTGCAGCCTCCCCACAATCACGTGAGCAACTTCCGCGATCCGGGCCGCGTCAACCTCAATACGATGACCCAGGATCCGCGGCTGTGGAGGGCACTAATGGGATTGTCGCCGCTGCAACCCTCGGCGCGGGGGCTACTACCAGACTGGGGCGACGTCGTCCTCAGCCGACGCGGATACGAAGGGCCTATTCCCACTCCCGCCGTCACCGTGATCGATCCGGGCGCGCCCGATCGTCTGCCGGCGCCGACGTTCTTCGCCAATCCGTTTCGCTCGCCGGGGGCGGGAGACATGGTCCCGCTTACCGGTCAACAAGATCGCAGCGCCGGTGGCACTCCGATCTTTGATCCCGACCTGCGGCGCAGCGACGTCGAGGCCACGCTGCTGCGCAGCAATAGCGCCGAATTGCCCGCTCCGGGCTCCCTCCACGAACCGAGCGACGATCCGCTGCTGATCGCCAACCAGACGGCCTATCACGAGGGCACCGACCGCAACCCGTACTTCCGCTATCAGCCGATGATGCGGCTGGGCAACACGACGACCGCCCGGTCGAACGTCTTCGCGGTGTGGATCACGGTCGGCTATTTCGACGTCACGCCGGTCAATTTGAACGATCCGAATTTGCTGCCGCCGGCGCTGCGGGGGCAGGCGCGGCAGGGGATTCTCACCCAGCCCGAGCTCGATCTCTTGTATCCGGACGGCTACATGCTGGGCCGCGAGCTGGGGACCGACACGGGCGAGGTCGAGCGGCATCGGTCGTTTTACATGATCGACCGCACGATCCCGGTCGCCTTCGAGCCCGGCGTGGACCACAACGTCGAGCAGGCGATCCTCATCAAGCGGTTCATCGAGTAGCGCGTGCCGGGGAGCGGGGATCGGGGTTCGGGGTGCGGGGTCCGGGGTGCGGGGTGCCACTGCTGGCTTGTCCAGCAGTGCCGTTATTCTTGGAGTTGGCGTCACTCGCGACTTGCAACCGAATCGTCGGGCGAACCAACGTCGGCCTCTGACAGCGCCTGCATAAAGCGCTGCCCCAACGGCGTAATGGCGTGATTGCACCTTTCGCCCTACATATTTGCGAGAGCTGCTCGCCTGGCCCTTCTGCACGGCCTCACGGTACTACCTCTCTGCGCCTCCGCGTCTCTGCGGTTCCCACCAGAAGACGCCCGTAAAAAACGCTTGCTTTTCTAACCATCCACGGATAGAATACTCCGGCGCCACGGGTGCGCCCGGCGTGAACCCATGTTTCGCGTATCCGGTGCAAAAACACTAGGAAAACAGGGCTATCCAACCTCCGGCTCGCCCAAGAGGAGTTTATCAACACGCCCAAAAGGGGCCGTTGCAAAAGTCTCAGGAATACTCGAAAAAACAAGTGTGAGATTCTATTTATTCAACGATCACTGGGGCCCCCCAGGAATGTTGCGTTGCAAAAGTCCCCGCGATGGCTGAAAACCCGGGGAATATGAGACTTACGGCCACTAGGGGCGAATACCCTACGTTGCAAAAGTCCGGTGGAGTGCGCGGAAATGCGCAGGGGGGATAAGACGGGGAGGATGGCGAGTAGCTAAGTCCGTGGAATTTCAGTGGGAAGCGGCGACCTCACCAGGGGCAGCAAGACCCTCTCCCCGGCCCTCTCCCAGAGGGAGAGGGAGTGTAATGCCCTCTCGCGCGGCCCTCTCCCAGAGGGAGAGGGAGTTTTCGCGCACAGACAGGAATGTCTGTGCCACCGTTATTCGCCGGTCTGTGCCACCAGCTTTCCTGCGGAAAGCCCTCTCCCCGGCCCTCTCCCAGAGGGAGAGGGAGCAGGTCTGAACTCTCACGAGTTCAGCGACAACAACCTACGGCAGAAGCTTCTTCAATTCGCCTTCCAACTCGGTGATGTGGATGCCGCGGTTGACGACGTTTCCCTTGCCATCGACGAGGATCATGGTGGGCAGCGTGAGGATGCCCAACTCGTTGGCCAGCCGGCTTTCCAGTCCGCCTTCCTCGTAGATTTGCGGCCAGGGGAGCCGGGCGGAGTTGGCGAACTGCACGACCTCCGCGCGCGAGTTATCGAGGCTGACGCCGATCACCTCGAAGCGGCTCTTGGCGTACTTCGACTTGAGGTCCTTCAGCACCGACATGTCCGCTTTGCACGGCTCGCACCAGGTGGCCCAATACTGGATCAGCACGACGTGGCCCTTGTACTGTGCCAGATCGATCGCACTGCCGCGCAGGTCGGTGCCGCGAAGCGTCATCGGCTCGCCGACGCAGTTGAGTCGCCGCGCGGCGCCGGCTGCTTTTTCGGCCGGGGTCGACTTGGGGAACTGGCTCACAATCCGCGTGTACCACTTGGTGGCCTTATCGTCCTGGCCGGCGAATTCCTCGGCGATGGCCAATTGCAGCATCGCTTCGGCGGTCTCCTGAATCTGCGGGTTTCCCTCGACGAACGCTTCCAGATCCTCGATCCACTTCGACTGCACTTTGACGTAATCGGCCTTGGGATCCTGCAGACTGGCGCCGTATTCGGCCGACAGGCGGCGGAACTTGACGTAGGCGGCCAGGTCCTTCTCGGAGGCGTTCTTGGCGAGCTTTTCTTCCAGTTTCGTGAGCCGCTCGACGCCGCCCGCGAAGTTGCCGGATTGCACGGCGGCGCTGACGGTGTCGGCAAACTGCCGCACCCATTGTTCGCGATGGGTCGGATCGGTCGCCTCCTCGGCGAGACCTTCGAGCAGTTCGGACCGGCGGCGGTTGAGCGCTTCAAGCTGGGCCGGCGTAGCGCCGGCCGAATCGGCGTCGAGCTTTTCGAGTTCGGCCATCATCTGCTGGGCCTTCGCACTGGGCCCTTGCAGATCGCTTCCCGCGGCATCGGTGCGGCGCGCGATAGAGGCCTGGAAAAAGTGGCCCGTGGAAGCGACATCCTCGCTCACCTGGATCTGCGGAATGTCGATCAGCCGCCAGGTGTCGCCGACTCGCACCAGCGTGCCGATCAGCACCTGGTCGTGCTTGCCGCCGTTTTCGACCAGCGCGGCGACGCTCTCGTACACCATCAGGTCCTTCGTGGAACCGGCCGTGCCCGCGGGAACGACCCCCGGCTGTGCGCTGCCGAAGTCGACGTACTTGGTAGTCGAGGCGATTTTCTGCTGCCGGGTGGCCAGCTCGCGGAACTCGGCCGGCGCCGCGGCGATCCGCTCCTCGATCTGCTTTTGATGATCGGGCCCGAGGCCCAGGCTCTTCAATTCCGCGACGGTGATCAGCAGGCCTGCGAAGCGGGCGGCGTCTCGGCCCTGCACGGCGGCGACGACCTCGGCGGCCACTTCCTCGGCGGAGATCAACCGCCAGGCGTCGATCTTGCCGTCTTCGTTGGTATCGAGGCCCCAACGGCTGCCGCCGGTGTGGAACCAGCGATATTGGTCGGCCTTGTTGTTGAAGTTCGAGTCGATGTCGCGATAGACCTCCAGCCCGCCGGCGTAGTAGCTCCACTGATCGACGACATTATCCGCGTTCGAATCGGTAAACCTGCGGAGGATCTGGCCCTCGGCGTCGCGCACGACCCAACTGCTGTGGTCGCCGTCTTTTTCGGCCTTGATGGTGCACTGTTCGAACTGAGCCTGGCTCGGCGCGTCGTACTGGATGTCCTTCTGGACGGGCGACAGCGACAGTGCCTGGGCAGCGGTCGGCGGCGCGGCGACCGCGGGCGTTGTGCACAGCAGAGTGGAAAGGGCCAAGCCCGTGGCGATCCGGCGATTGCTCCATTTGCCGATCATCGAATGCGATCCTCATTGGCTCGTGGCATAGTGCCTGCGCGGGGCGTGCTTGCGCAGGAGAGTTGTAGAGTCTGCGAGACGTGCTTGCCGAGTCGAGCGGCGAGGGTCTCCATCCGTTAGTTTCGGCGCGTCGCGGGGGAGCGCATCATCCAATTGCAGCGATTTTTCCAATCGTGCCGACAGCCCGGCGTGCCGGCGGGATTGTGCGGCAGTTGGCGGCGCCGTGGAGAAGCGAATCGCGGAGTGGCGCGGGGGGCGCCGGCCAGCAGCAGCGGTAGCCCCAGGGCGTCGAAGTTGGTACGCTCAGAGCCTAGCGCCGAACTGGTGCGGCGGCCGGGTGTTTGACAGGCGGCCGGTGGATTTTAGAATGAGCTATCTTACCGTGTAGTAAGACTTTGTGTAGCCCGGGCGCGTAGCTCAGTTGGTTAGAGCGCTGCCCTGATAAGGCAGAGGTCCCAAGTTCGAATCTTGGCGCGCCCACTTTTCGTAATGCATTGCTGGCAGCGGGTTTAATGCCCGCAGAGATCCGCGCTGTCACTCCGGCGGCTCGTAGAGGAACGCGGTGTCGTCCAGCGGGCGGATCCAGACGTTGCGGAAGCGCGCCGGGCTGTCGTGGTCCTGAAGAAAGACCGGGCCGACTCGGGTGGTGAGCTGTCGCTGGGCGATTGCGTCCAGGTAGGGCGTGGTCTTGTACCGGAACGGGTGGTACGGCGAGCGGGGCTCGCCGACTTCGGTCTCGTCCTGCACCTTTTGGCCGTTGAGCCAGGCGGTAATTGTGCCCGGCTCGGCGATCTCGCCGTGGGCGTCGCGGCGCGGTGCCCGATAGCGGATGTCGTACACCTGCCACTGGCCAGCCGGCCGGGCGGCATTTACCCGCGGAGGAGCGAAGCGGTAGACCGCTCCGATGTCCTCCATCGTCGGAGAGTCGTTACCGAACGAGTCGAGGATCTGCAACTCGTACTGGCCGTGAAGATAGACTCCGCTATTGCCCGAAGCCTTCTCGTCGACCATGAACTCGACGTGCACGTCGGCGTCTCGGAAGTGCAGCTTCGAGACCAGATGATTCGAGCGCGTCGAAGCGGACGTGGAGACCAGCGCCCCGTCGACGACCGGCCAGTTCGGTGGCCCGCCGTCCTTGCCGAGAAACAGGTTCGTGCCTTCGCCGAACAGCAGGGTGGCATCCTCCGGCGGGTCGACCGGCAAGGTATCCTGCCGCGGACGGAACTCTTCCAGCGCCGGCTGCGACGACGAGTGCTTTATCGTCGGCGGCACTTGTTGTGTGGAAGGTGTCTCCGCGGAAGCCGCAGCGCTGTCGATTTCGTCGCCTGCCGGCAGGGCGACTTGACGCGGGCTGGCCAAGTACACGAGCAGGTCGCGGATCTGGCCGTCGCTCAATCCGCGGAGCATGCCCTCGGGCATCATCGACTTGTCGGTGGTCTGCATCTGGTCGATATCTTCGAACTCGAGCCGTACTTGTGCGTCGGGAGTCTGCACGATGACGAAGTGCTCGGCGTGCTGCACGATGAAGCCGCTAAGGATTCGCCCGTCTACGGTGGCGATCGTCGTCAGGCGAAAGGCTTCGTCGACCAGCAAGGCCGGATCAAAGAGGTTCGTCAAGACATAGTCGAGGTTCTTGCGATCCGACCCGGTCAACTCCGGACCGATGTTGCCGCCTTCGCCGAACATCGAATGGCACTTCGAGCACGTCTGCTCGAACCGCACACGCCCACGTCCCGCATTGCCCTGTGCCAGGTATTCCGGCGTAAGCAGTTGCTTGAAGCGGGCAATCTCCGCAGAACTCTCCAGCCGGCCGGTGTCGTCCGCCCAAAGGGTGGCGACGCGGTCATTCAATGCGTCGTCCGGGTACGCCCGAAGCTGCTGCAGGGCAAAGGCCGAGACATCGCCACGGTCGACCGTCCCGTGCTCGATGGCCGCCAGCAACGTCTCGGCGAAGCTCTGTCGGGTGACCAGCACGCCGATGGCGTCCTGCTGTTCGGAAGCGGACAAGCCGGGATAAAGGTCCAGAAGCAACTTTGCGGTAGTTGCGTCGTTGCGTTGCGCCAGGGCCTGGATGGCATCGCGCCGAAGCACGGACGGCTGAGCGATCAAACGGTGCAGCATCTCGACCGGCACGCCGTCCTCGAGCGACAAGATCGCACGGAAGGCATCCCGCCGCCGCTCGTCCGGCAAGTTCGCATTCATGGCGGTCTGTCGCAACCGCTCAATCGCCTCCTGATCGCCAAAGATCGTCGCCAGGCGCACGGCGGCCGATCGCAACGCGGGATTGGAGCTGTCTCGCACCTGGTCGTACAGTGCGGCCCAGCAAGGCGGTGCATCCAATCCGTCGCGCGCCTCCAGCGCGTCCAGTGCGCCTTGCAAGAGGTCGAGCCGGACAGCCGCTCGCGATTCGCCCAGCGCCACTTGCATCACTTGCTCGATGGCGGGCTGCTCGACGTCCAGCGCACGCCGAGCGATGTATCGCCGCAGCAGCGGTATCTTTGCATCGACCGCCGCCTGAAGCGCTCTGGGCATGTCGCGGGTGACCAGCGGCTCGACGCCATACCAGATCATCAGCGGCAGGTAGGGATCTTCGGCGTCCTCGGCGTGAGACATCAAGCCGCGGGCGATCTGCCACCGCTGAGGCAGCGGCAACTTCTGCAGCGAACAGGCCAGCGCCAGCCGCACCTTCGGCGACCGATCGCCGGCTGCCATTATCGCCATCCACTCGACTGTCGCTTCGTCGGGCGCTTCGTTTGGCACAGTGCGATCGACGGCGAAGCGCACCGCCCAGCGACGCACGTGCTGATTGTCGTGGCCCATGAGCCGTTTCAGCTCGGGCTTGTTCAGGTCGCCGATCACATACCGCGTCCACAGCGACCGCAGCTTCTGCTGCTCATTCTGGGCGTTGTCAAAATTGGTTGCCAGCCACTGCCGCGCGCGGCTGTCGATCTCGCCGGCAGCGGATCGCTCGTGCAGAAGCCGCCTGGCGTGCCGCACGAACCATTCATTGAAATGCGCGTGCAACTTCGCCAACTCCAGGTCGGAAAGCGCGGCCAGGTCGGTGCTTCTTGCCTCGGGCTGGCCGTAGACGACCTTGAAGATTCGCCCGCTGCTGCGGTGGCTACCGTCCTGGTCGTGGCACTCGCCCAAATCGTGCCAGTCGGAGATATACACGCCGCCGTCGGGGCCATACTTGACCGACAGCCCCCGAAACCACGGATCGTTGCCGAACAGGAAGTCCTCGCCGTGTACGCCGACATACGTCGAGCCATGCGGCACGAGGCGATCGTTGTTCACGCGGTTGCCGTGCAGGTTATTGGTGAAGAGCGTGCCTCGGTACTTTTCGGGCCAGTTGTCGGCCAGATAGATCATTGCGCCACAGTGCGCATGTCCGCCACCGGCCACCGAGTGATGCTCGTCGGACTCGCGCGAGCTATGCCAGGCACCGCCGCCCCAATGGAGGTGATCGGTGATCGACTGGATGCGGCCGTAAACGTAGCGATGCGCCGGGTCTTCCACGCGTCGCTCGCAGTACATGCCCGGCACGATGTGCCACAAGTGGGCAATGACCGTATTGGTCGTCAGCAGGTCACCGTAGGCGTTGAAGTCCGCGCCCCAAGGGTTGACCATGCCGTCAGCCAGCACTTCGAAATCGCCATGGATCGGATGGTACCGCCAAATGCCGCGGGTAATTCGCGTGCGCTGGTCGTGCGGTGTGCCGGGCTTGCCGATCCACGACTCCTCGGCCAGCCCCAGCGCACCGTAAAGCCAGCCGTCCGGTCCCCAGTGGAAGTTGTTCAACACGTTGGTGGGCGAGACCGTAAAGCCGTCGAGCATGACGACCGGTTCGGAGTCCGGTATGTCGTCGCCGTCGCGATCGGGAATGAACGACAGCTCGGGCGTGTTGCCGATCCACACCCCGCCGTGCCCCACGGCGATGCCGGAAAGATAGCGGCCCTTGTCCCAATACACCTTGCGGCGGTCCATCCGGCCGTCGTGATCGGTGTCTTCCAGGATCAAGATGCGGTCGGTTGCGCCGTCTTCGCGCCACTCGGGATGCGAATAGTTCTCGACCACCCAAAGCCGTCCGCGGTCGTCGAAGTCGAAGGCGATCGGACGCCGCACGTCCGGTTCGCCGGCGAACAGCGTCACGTGGAAGCCGTCCGGAACGGTGATCCGCGCCAGCGATTCCTCCGGCGTCAGGGGGACGTCATCCGGATTCTGCGTATTCATGACGCCCGGCGGAAGATCGTCCGCATGGGCCGCCGACACACAAATTGCCACCGTCAAAATCAAAGACACCGATCGCATCACAGCAGTTGCTCCGGATTTTCGTGCGACTTCCAATTCGACGCGCCCCGCGTGGCATGTCACCATAGGGCGTGGCACCCATAGTATGATAAACCCCGCCGGGTTGTGCAGCGCAAGCGAGACCTCGCAATTGCTGTTTTTCCGGCAACCCTCAACCATACGACGAGAGTAGCTCTATGACTTTCTGGAGAGCGATCGCGGCCGCACTGGCAGGGGTTTGGGCAATCACTGCCAGCACTGCGGCGGCGCAATCGGAGCGGCCGAATATCCTGCTGATTCTCGCCGACGATCTCGGCTACAGCGACCCGGGCTTTATGGGCGGCGAGATTCCGACACCGAATCTGGATCGGCTGGCGGCGGGGGGTGTGCGGTTCACCCAATGTTACAACTCCGCCCGATGCTGCCCCAGCCGGGCCTCGCTAATGACCGGCTTGTATCCACACCAGGCGGGGATCGGCTCGTTTGCCGAACCCCGACCCGATCCGGTGAAGGGGCCCGCCTACTTAGGCCACTTGAATGATCGCTGCGTCACGCTGGCGGAAGTGTTGCGCAGCGCGGATTACCAGACCTACATGGTCGGCAAATGGCACATGGAAGAGCCCGGGCCGGTGCGGCGAGGTTTCGATGAATTCTACGGTTACGTGAAGGGCTACGAACAGAACCAGTGGGACCCATCACGATACGTGCGCTTGCCGGCCGGCCGCACGCCGGAACTCGATTACGCGGACGGCGAGTTCTACGCCACGGACGCCTTCACGGACTACGCGCTGGAGTTTCTAAAGCAGGCTCGCACGACGGGCGAGGACGGCGACACCAAACCGTGGTTTCTCTACCTGGCGCACTCGTCGCCGCATTTTCCGCTGCAAGCGCCCAAGGAGACCGTGGACCGTTTTGTCGAAACGTATCGTCGCGGTTGGGTCGCGTTGCGGGAGGAGCGGTTTGCTCGCATGCAGCAGAGTGGCCTGGCCGACGGTACCTGGACGTTAAGCGAACGTGGCACCGTGCCGGTCGACCGAGATGACATCGCCAACGGCTACTCTGGCGAGAAAAACCCGGCCTGGGAGGAGCTTTCTCAACAGCGTCGGGAGGATCTCGCCCGGCGGATGGCCGTGTATGCCGCCATGGTCTGGCACGTCGATCAGGGAATCGGGAAGATCGTTTCCGATCTGGAGCGGAACGGCGAGTTGGAAAACACGCTCATCCTGTTTCTCAGCGACAACGGAGCCTGTTACGAGTGGGGGCCGTTCGGCTTCGACGGACCGTCGCGAAGAGGCGTCACGAAGCTGTACGAAGGGGACGAGCTTGCCGCGATGGGCGGACCGGGTACTTATCACGCCTACGGCAGTGCCTGGGCAAACCTGTGCAACACGCCGCTGCGGCAATACAAGCATTTCACGTATGAAGGCGGCAATTGCACGCCGCTGGTGGCTCATTGGCCCGGCGGAATCAAGGATGCGGACCGCTGGATTCGCCAACCGATTCACATGATGGACGTGATGCCGACGCTATGCGAAGTCGCCGGTGCAACATATCCAATGGAACGGACGGGCAACCCCATCCTGCCCGCTGAAGGCAAGAGCCTGGTCCGGCTCTGGAACGGCGGCAGCTTTGAGGAGCGGGCGATTGCATCGGAGCATAACGGAGCGCGCTCGCTGCGCCGCGGAAAGTGGAAGGTGGTGTGGCCCGTGCGGATGCCGTGGGACGGCCAGTGGGAGCTTTACGACATCTCCCGCGATCGCTGCGAAATGCACAACCTCGCCGCGGAGCATCCCGAGCTGTGCCAGCAGTTGGCCGATGAGTGGATGGACTGGGCAACGCGTGTAAAGGTGTATCCGATCTACAAGTCCGAAGAAGAGAAGGGAGCAATAGGCAGCCAGCGAAAGTCGACAAAAATACGCCCGGCAGGATTCGAACCTGCAACCCTCGGTTCCGAAGACCGATGCGCTATCCAATTGCGCCACGGGCGC
>JBBDJB010000014.1:0-42711 GCA_040880125.1 Pirellulales bacterium
ATGGCTACCGGCTGGAAGTTCTATGCGGTACGTGACTTATGGTGCGATCGCCCTGGTACTGTTACCGATCGCGCTTCTGACCGTCGCGCTCGCCTGCCGCAGCGCAGCGGCTCAGTCCGGTCCGCATGAGTTTGAAGGTTGGGACTTGGAATCGAGCGTTGAAAAAGCGCACCTGGTGATGGTGGCCCGAGTGGTCCGCATCAGCCAGGTAGCCGTTGTCGAGGGCGCCAAGACCGACGTGGCGCTTCGCGAATTCCGCTTTCAGCCGGTGCAAACGCTCAAAGGCATTTTTCACCGCGATGAACTTTCGATGACGGCATCCGACTTGGGAATCTCGAGCGGCGATGCGGCCCAGGCTCCGCCGCTTACGGAGGGCGAATTTCGCCTGCTGATCCTGACCCAGCAATCCGGGTTCGGTTCTCTGGGCCCCGGCGGAACTCCTACCTACGGCTGTGTGACCGCTGCGCCAGGTGCGAACACGTTCGACGAACGCGTGCCGCTCGTAAGTGGGCCAGATGATCCCCTGATTGGGGTGATCGAAACCCTAATCCGCGTCGCTGATTCCCGCTCACGCCGCGCGCGTGCGGAGCTGTTGGTTGACCGGCTCTCCGATCTCGATGGCCTGGCCGCCGTGCCGCTGCTGTCCAGTCTCTACAAGCGGGCCGATTGGGCAGCGATCGACGCCCGTGCGTACACTGCGGTCGCCCGGCTTGCGGCTGATTCACGAACGCCGGTTCGGATGGCGGCGTTACGTGTGCTCTGTGACATGCTCGCTAGCGGCATCACGCCGGAGGATCCCCCGCCGGCAGAAACCATCGCCGGGCCGCTCCGCGAAATCCTGGAGTCTGAGGAAGCAATCGCCTCGGTGCGACTCGCCGCACTCACGACGCTCGGACATTTTCTTACATGCAATCCCGACCTGAACTGGCCTCGCGATTTGCTAGTCGAACAGTTGAATACTGCCAAAACGTACGCCGAACGGGCCGCGGCCCTCACCGCGCTCTCCTACATTGACGACCCACGAGTGGATTCAGCCGTACTCGATGCGCTCCGTCAGCTCCCGCTCGACGAATCGCCTGCGCGCGAGGCGGTGTATATTCAGGCCGCGCTCCGCGTTGATTCCGAAGCGGCCGAGGAAGTCCTGGTGACGCGTCTCGAGCAGTCGATCGCTGCACGCCAGTCACTTACTGCCGAGATCGAGCCGCTCGGCCGGATGCGCAGCAAAGCAAGTCTGCCACTGCTGCTCGACGCGGCGAACCAATACAGTCTTGCGACCGCCGACAGGCAGCAACTGCCCCAGGCGCTCGGCCGATTGGGCGACGATCGCGCCGTGCCCGCACTGATTCGTTTGTTTGACGACGACAATAACGTCACCAAAGAAAACGCCCTGGCAGCGCTGGAGGCGATTGATTCGACACTGGCTGCGAGAGAGGTGCGGCCGCTGGTGCGTAGCGAGGCCGGACTGACGTACAAACTCCGCCTGTCACGTCTCGTGGCCCGGCACGGCTATCGCGACGGCTACTCACTCGCCACTGAGCATCTTGCCGACAACGACCAAACAGCGCCGGCCGCGCTGGTTCTGATCGCCCTCGACGACCCACGGATGAGTGACGATCTTACTGCAATCCTAACCGCCCAGCCCGACAGCCGTTGGCGAGCCGCCGCGCTCACCGGTTTGGCTGCCCTCGGCGACGACGACGCCGTCCACCAACTACGCGAAATCCTCGCCGAAGACCGGCACCCACTGGCCGCCGAGGCAGCCGAGGCTGCCGGCCTGACGACCGAGAGCGAGCTGCTCATTCCACTGGCCGATCTCGTCGATTCACGCAATCAGAAGATCGCGACCGCCGCACTCGTGGCGCTTCATCGATTTTTCAGCAAGGTTCGCACCGCGCCCGAAGGCCTGTCGGCCATCAAGCTCAACCGCCCTGACCAGGCTGATGGAGAACTGCCAATCCCGGCCGCCGAAGTCCCACCGGAAACCCGCGCCGCCATTTTCGACGCCGTTGCCGCCCTGGCCGCAGATGCGTATGTCGACCAAACAACCCGCCAGTTGGCTCTCACCGTCGCCCGCCTCGTCGGCCGCGATCGATACTCCGGCCTGCTCGCCAACCTCGCCGACCAGGCCGAGTTGGAGGGTTCGAAGATTTTGGAATTCGTACGGTCGGAACGCCGCAATTTGAAACGCTGAGCGCGTCGCGGATCGCTTTCGATCCCACGCTCTGCCTCGGATCGAAATCCCAATTCTCCGCGTTGAGTCGTTCGGTATATCTGAAAACGGCTACGTCGTGGACCTTGGCGCTTCAAGCAATTTGCATCGAAGGATACTTGCTTACGGATAACTCACCCGACGGGCGAAATGGTGAATGTCTACCTGCGTCGGCCGCCCTCACCGAAGTGAGTTCCGAAAACTCCCAAGACGCGGCGATTGCATCGTCCGCCAGCACCAGGCAATTGGCAATAGGCGCAGCTGTGGAAGCCCCGTCCGCAGTTCGAACAATGTGCACAGTGCAGCCCAACTGATGACGCTCGGGCAGCTCGTGGCCGCCTGCCAGGAGCGGCCTTCGTGACCAATGTCGAATCGACCTGCGGCATGAACTCGCGACGGGACATGGCAAAGATGCCGCACGTCAGCCGCCTCATCCGCGCATCCGATGATGATGACGTTCGAACTTCTCGAAATGACGTTGTACTACGACCTGTCCAACTCCGGCCAATAGCGCTCAATCAGCGCCTCGTGTACCTCCGTCAGGCTCCACGGCTTGATGGCTTGTGAATTGCTGACCTTGCCACCGCGCCGAACCGTAATGGTAGATGCTCCGACGAAGAATCGGTCGCTGCTGAATGACAAGGGCGGCAAGATACTCGCCAAGCGTTTGGCGTCATCGTCGCGTTTGCTCTTCGTGGTCCAAGTGGAGTGCGCGGCCACCTTGTCGCGAAATGCCAAGACATCGGGGATCACGGCGTTTGCGTACTTTGGCTGAAGCGGCCGATTCGGATCCTGCGGACGAGCGATTGCCGGAGGTTTTAAATCAGGTCGGCGCGACTCATCTTAAACGAGTCAGAATCGAAACCCAAGCAGCGAGCGGTTTCTCGTGCCGAGTGGACATGTCGTCGTCCTGCATCCGTCGACTTCATCTGAGCGCCTACTGAAGGCCACGCCCGCCTAGTGCACTCTCTGGAGAATTAACTCAAGGAGCGGATGTCATCGGTTCGAGGCTATTTTTGTCACACAGCCGCTTCCACCTTCGGTCGTGAACACCCGAAACGCGCAGACCGACTGCCGTTCTAACTTTCGGTCGGAGCGACCTACATATTCTTGCTGGATATGATGCGTTTGAAGGACCTTGAAATGTTCCGCGAGCCTGCGTAAATGAGCACAGGTCAATAGGCGGCGCTGTCGTAGCAGGTGGCGTCGCGTCGCCATAGCGTCGCGAAGTAATCCCGGCTCTTCGGCAAGCTCTGTTCACCCACCCTCGCTCATCGCGACAAGGCGATGCGGAAACCTTCGTTGGTGCGGTGATCGTGCCCGCTACTTCGCCGGGCGGAATAGGTGCATTCGTCGGCGCTGCAAAGCCACGCTCCGCCGCGCACCACGTGATAGTCACCCTGGTCTGGTCCCGAGGGATCGACGAGTTCCCCGCCGGGTAGCTTCACGGCATACCAGTCCTGGCACCACTCGAAGCCATTGCCGAGCATGTCGTGGAAACCCCAGGCATTGGGGCGCTTCAGCCCAACAGGGTGCGGGCCATCTTTGCTGCCGCTACCTGCCTGCGGCTGGGCGTCGGCGAACCATGGATCGCCAGTAGACACGGTGCCTCCGTACCACGCCATTTCGTCGAGGTCGATTTCCTGCGCGCCAAGCGCGCCGGCGCGGGCGGCGTATTCCCATTGAGCTTCGGTGGGAAGCGTAAAGTGAAACCCGTCAGGGATTGCGCCGGCGGCTTCCGTTAGTGTTGTCAGCCGCCTACAGAATTCGGTTGCGTCATCCCAGGAGACTCGCTGTGCCGGTACATTCTTTTCGGCAACCGGCCTGCGATGTATGGTGGCATTGTCGTGCTGATTACCGCCTCAGTATGGAATGCTTGGCCAGTCTGGCCTGCTCCCAAAACGTGTACGAGTTGCACCGATGAATAAAAATAAAATAGGGACACGGCGAGATGGCATCTCGGCCACTCCAGCGAGTGATCGACGCTGCGTCGGTTGAGACGGCACGGCCAGCAGGATGTCGGCCACCCTTTCTTGCACAGGACGAATCGCCCTTCAGCACTCTGCCCCGCCGCCAAGGGCACGCCCACATTATGCACTTAGATGCCGAAAGATCGGTAAGCCGCGTCCGGCCACAAAGACATCAGCTCGTCGATGTTGTATATCCATGTCGAACATCCAGACGGACGTGGTGTCCGCAGCTCGACGGACAGCAAGGTCGTCACACCGATGGGCATTTGAAGGAGCGGCTGCTGCTCGTGGAGGTCAATTCGGACCACTGGAAGACGTAGGTGCATCAGCGGCTGGGAACGCCGATCGGACAACCGGGTTCATTGATCAGTCCTGCAATTTCATCTTGGTGGCTCTCGAAACTCGACCGTCAACAGAAAGCCGTCCGCCGCCTACGATCAGCAGAAACAACGAGCCGCATAGCATGGAAAAATCCGTGCGGGCGGCATGGGCCATTTCCCAGAAGCCATCGGTCGCCAACATCGGGAGCTTGGTTGTGAAAATTGCCACGAGCATGATCGTGATCGTCGGCACGACCGCCAGCCGAGTTAGCAGGCCCAGAATGATCAACAAGCCGCAGGACACTTCAAACACCGCCACGAAGTATGCCAGGAATTCCGGTTCCGGCAGACCGATCTTGATGAACCGGCCGACGCCTCGCACCTCGGGATAGAGAAACTTCTGAATGCCTTCGGAGAAGAAGACGAGCCTCACCATCAGTCGGATCAAGATGGTCGAGGCGGGAGCCCGGGTGGCCAGGACTCGCTGCAGTAGAATGTTGCGATTCATATTGCCGATCACCTAGTTGTCGCCGTTCGATTGAAATAGCCGCTGCGCCGCCACCTGCCAAAGCAACCCGACTACGATCAAACCCAGCCCTGTGATCCAGATCTTCGACTCGACCCAAAACGCTAAAAACACACAGGAGACCAGGCCGACCCACGGTATGAAGCGCGGATACAGCCGCTCGCGCTCGCTCATTCGGATGGCAGACAGATTCGTCAGCGCGTAGTAGATCAAAACCGTGAAGGCACTGAACGACCACGTCGTCTTCACGTTGCCGATCAACGTCAGGCCGGCCGTCACGGCTCCGATCAGCACCACAGCGGCGACGGGGTTGGAATCGGAACGGCTGAGCTTCGCCAAGGGCGGCGGCAGGTCGCCGCGACGCCCCATGGCCAGTACTACCCGCGATAACCCGAGTATCAGATTCAGCAACACTCCCAGCATGGCCGTGATTGCGCCGACCGATACGCACAGTGCAAGCCCCGTGCCGCCGAACCGGCGGGCGACCACCTCCAGCGGCGCCGCATGCTGGACCGTCGCGCTGGCAAGCGACGGTGCCCCCGCGACGGCGACCGCCACCAGGCCGACGGCCATGTACAACGCCATTGATGCAATGAGTGTCAGCGCGATGGCTTTGGGAATGTTGCGCCGAGGCTCCTCGATCTCTTCACTCAGCGTGGCGATTCGCCCATAGCCCGTGTAGGCGACGAACATCAGTGCCGTTGCTTCCAGCAAGCCCGTCAGCGGCGACTGTCCCGAGGTCGGGGCGAAAAAGGGGCGCAGGTTTTCCAATCCGTTGGACAGCGCACTGGGCAGGCCTGCCAACACAAACAGCACCAGTGCGGCGAAGGTCACCGACACGATGGCCATATTGGTCCGGCTGCTGCGCCGAATGCCGCTCAGTACCAGCACCGTGAGGACGACCACGACACCGGTCGCCACCGGTACGAGTAGATTTGATTCTCTCTGGCCGAAGGCGTTCAGCGCATAGCCAGCGAAGCCCAGCGCCGCGGTGGCGGCCGAGGCGCTCTTCGCGCACAAGAACATCCAGCCGGCGACGAAACCGAGGCGGGGATGCAGCCACCGGTAACCGTATTCGTACGTGCCGCCGCTGCGCGGGTGATTGGCCGCGAGCTGGGCGCTGCTCAGGCCGTTGCAGACGGCAACGACGGCGGCGATCGCGATCGCCAGCACGACTGCCGGCCCGGCTGCGCCGGCTGCGATGCCGATGCTAACAAAGATACCGGTGCCAAGAATCGAACCGAGGCCCATCATGGCCGCGCCCAGCACGCCGACCTCGCGGCGAAGCACGCCATGGTTGCGAGGGCTGTCGTCCGATCCGGATTGTGCGGGAGGGGGATTCATCTAGGGAAGCTCTGGCGGCTCGATGTGCGGAGCCTCTCCGGTGAGCGATTGGAGAAAGGCCTCCAGCAAAGGAATTTCGCTGTAGCTTTGCCCCAGCAACGGGGTGATGTCGAGCTGCTGCCCGCTCACCGTGCGGGTCGGAGCTCCCCGGTAGTAGTACTCCACCACCTCGTCGAGCGTTTGCATCGAGCCGTCGTGCATATAGGGGCCGGTCTGCGCGACGTTGCGCAGACTTGGTGTGCGATACTTCGCGTCGTCCTGCTTGTCGCCGGTGATCGCCGCCCGGCCGCGGTCGTCGGAGCCGACGCCGATCCGGTAGAACTTGCCATCGCTCAGCAGCGGTCCGTTGTGGCAGCGGACGCAGCCCGCATCGCCGATAAACAGCTCGTATCCGGCACGCGCGTCGGCCGAAAGCGCGTTGCGCTCGCCATCGAGAAAGCGGTCCAGCGGCGAGGGGCCCGACACCAGCGTCCGCTGGAAAGCGGCCAGCGCCTGGGCGATCCCTTGCCGCGTCACCCTTTCGCCGAAGACTTGGCGGAACTGCTCCGCGTATCCGGCGATTCCTTGCAGTTCCGCTTCCAGCTCGTCCAGATCCTGGTTCATCTCGTCCGGTGACTGGATGGGGATCAGCGCCTGCTGCTCCAGGCTCTCGGCGCGTCCGTCCCAGAAATAGCGATCAAGCAGGCCGACGTTCAGCAGCGTGGGAACGTTGCGCGAAAGCGGCTGCCCTCCGGCCCCCGACGGCTTGGGCTGGCCGTCGGTGAAAGCACGGTCCGGCAGATGACAGGTCGCACAACTGGTGGTGTCGTCGCCGGAGAGCCGTGGGTCGAAGAAGAGTTGACGCCCGAGTTCCACCTTGGCGGAAGTGGTTGGATTATCCTCCGGCGCCGGCACGCTGCCCGGCAGTGGCGACAACTCCGGCTCGCCGGCCACGCTCCGCGGCTGCGCTGCGAAAGCAACTGCTGCGACGATGATTGGCAAAAACGAACACACGAAGTCGGCCGGGGCCAAACGCATCCTTGTCATCCTATTTACTCGGGAATCTCTGGCGAAGCAGCCGGCGACTTCAACTCACTTGGGCCAGTTGGCATTGGGGTCAAAGTTGATGGATGGTTCGGCGGGCACCTGCGGAACCTGCGGACGGAGGTACGGCTTGTCGGATGCCTTGTGGCAGGTGTAGCAGCCTTCTACGGCAAACCGGTAGGCTGAGGAAAAAGCCTCTCGATCCTTTTCGACGATTGCCTGCTGTAACTGCGCCAAGGGGCTGTTCTCAAAGGCTTCGAGAATCTCCGCCAGTTGTATTTCTTGTCCGGCGTTGTCCTTTCGGACGGGAATGATTCTTACTGCCCAACGCAGGTGGGACCGGGTCTCGTTCCAGTAGAACTCGGCCAAGGGCCAATTCTCCGCCTCGGCAGCGAACCACATGTTGTTGAAATGATATGCGACGCTTACCATCGCATGCGCCTGATCCGGCGCCTTGCCCTGAAGTTGCTCGACGTCGGATTCCATCGCTGTTGTTGACTGGTCGTCCGCTAGCTGGGAATTCGCCTGCGTGCGCCCTTCATTGGGAAACCACGCACCAGTGAGCCAAGTTGCGAGCACAGCGCCGATAAGAATTATCGTCGCCGCGTTGACGTTCTTCCACATGGCAGGTGCCTCTCCGAAATTCGCGGATTCACGGAACTCATCGCCTGCGGAAAGTCTACACGCCCGCCGTCGCGCCGGACTTAACGGCAGATTAGAATTCGCTAATCAAATCGCAGTGACTGCCGCCGTGCCGTGCTGGTCTCATCATGGGTCAAGGATTGGCCCTGGCGTTGAGCCGGTTGGCAACTGCTGCTTTCTAGAGACGGGAAGATGCACACGGAACACGGAGCCTTCACTGGGAGAGCTCTCGGCCGCAACTCGGCCGCCAAGCGACAAGACAATGCTCTGGACGATGCTCAACCCCAATCCGGCTCCGTTCTCGTCCGGTCCGCTCCCCTGTTTCACGCGATAAAATCGATTGAATATCCGAGGAAGGTGTTCTGCCGGAATCCCCACGCCGTTGTCGACAATCTCCACAATTACTTCGGAGGCGCAGCTCGTCAGCGTGACCGTAATTTGGCCTCCCGGCGATGTGTATTTTAGAGCGTTGTCGATCAAGTTGTAAAAGACCTGACACAGGCGCTGTCTATCGGCAAGGACGATCAGCGATGGCTCGGCGTCGACGTGAAGCGACAACTCTTGACGCTTGGTTGTCGCGAGTGGCCGAAGCGACAGGATCGCTTCCTGCACAACCGCATTCAATATGATGGGCTCATTGGGAGCGTTCCCTATTCGGGCATCTTCGCGGGAGAGCGACAAAAGCTGACCGGTCATCGACGTCAATCGCACACATTCTTCCACGATGCTGCTAAACAGCTCGCGGGCATGCTCTGTGTCGCGGCAAGAATCTGCCCCCATTTCGGCTTCGCTCCGGATTACTGAAATGGGTGTCCGCAATTGGTGCGAGGCATCTGCGGTGAACGCCGTACCTCTTCAAACGATTGCTCGAGGCGTCCGATCATTGAGTTGATCGTTTGAGCCAAAAGACCCAATTCATCGGCAGAATTGGAGACCGGCAGACGGCGGTCGAGCCGCGCCGCTGTTATTTCATCCGCAAGCTGGCGTAGCTGCTCGACGGGCGCTAGAGCCTTGCGTGCCAGCAGATAAGCGAGGCCTGCGGCCACGGCCAAGGTGATCGGTGCCGTAAGCATAAGCGACTTGATGACGAGCGCCAGTTCCTCATCGACATGTTCCAAGTCCGCCAGAAGTACGACCTTGTAGGGTGCACCGTCGATCGAGACCGCCGCGGCTAATCGCCGCATGTGGCCTAGGCCGGGAAGCGTGATGCTATCGAAATCGTAAGTTGAATCAACGCGTTCTGGGACGACTTGCTCGGTCGTACTTTCGAGTTGATCTGCGTGGGCAAGTACATTTCCCTTCGCGTCGGTCACCACGCCCAGCATTTCCAAATGCCCCGATAGGTCATGCACGAGCGACTGAAACCGCTGCTCCCGGGTACCACGACCAGCCTCGTCGACCAGTTCGGTAGCCCTGCTTCGCAGCAACCGATCCACTTGGTCGTAGTGCGTCTGCCGGAGCAGGACGTATACGAGGATTCCAAATCCCAGTAGCACGATGGCAAAGGCCGCCGTGTTCCACAGCGTGATTCGCCAGCGAATGCTGAATCGCTTCATCGCGAATCCCTCGCAGAATACCCCACGCCGCGCACCGTATGGATGAGTGAGCGAGTTCCGGGAAATCCAACTTTTTTGCGCAAGCTGTTGACGCAGACATCGATGACGTTAGTTAGCAGTCCACTCGGTTCCTTCCAAACATCCCTCGCGAGCATTTGGCGTGTGACGTTGGAGTTCTTGTGACGCAAGAGATATTCCAAGAGTTCAAACTCCCGCTGGCTGAGCTCGATCTCGCACCCTCTCCGCACAACTCGCCTCGTCAGCAAGTCCATTTCGACATCGGCACAGCGCAAGTGACGATCCTGCTTCATCTGACCGCGCCGGAGCAGCGCACGTAGTCGAGCGAGCAATTCGCTATGGGCAAAGGGCTTTACCAGATAGTCGTCTGCTCCGGAGTCGAGCCCAGCTACCCGATCCTCAACTGAGTCTCGCGCAGTAAGCACGAGAACCGGACGGCCAAATCCACCGGCACGCAGATCTGCGAGGACCTGCAATCCGTCGCGTCCCGGCAACGTAAGATCAAGAATCACCGCGTCGATTTCCTGAGTCGTCGCGCAGTAATAACCGTCCTCACCAGTTCCTGCGGCGACGACGTCGTAGCCTTGCTGCTCCAAGAGCTGTTGGAGATTCCGGCGCAGCTTCAACTGATCTTCGATCACCAGCACGCGAGTCATATGCAGCCACCCTGCCGCCGGTTACTGAAGTCGCGATCGCGCTCACTCTTGCGGTTCGATGACCCCGACCGCCTGCCCGGGCTGCAATGTGTCGCCGCGCACCATCACGACGACGTCGTCGGCATTCAATCCTTCGATGACTTCGACTTCGCCGCCCGCGCGAAGCCCGAGCTGTATCGGTTTTCTCTCAATTTGATCCTCCACGACGCAATTACAAAAGGCCTGGTCGCCTTCTCGCAGGACCGCGGTTATCGGCAACACCGGAACGTTGCTCTTCTCCTCCAGTAGGATTGTCGCGGTGGCATACATGCCGGGCCGAAGGCGACCCTCGGCGTTGTCAATGTCGATCTCCGTACGCAGCGAGCGGTTCGAGGCGCTCAGAGCCCAACTGGTGCGGGTTACTTGCCCCTCGAACAACTGCCCCTGGAGCGACTGAATCCGCACCGTTATCCGATCCGCTTCTTCGCCGCCATCCACCCAGGGGGCCTCGATTTCCGGCACGTCGACGAAGATGCGGACCTTGTCGGTCCGGGCCACGACGACCAACGGGACGGCAGCGCCGCCATTGGGCGGTTGTACATAGTGTCCTGTGTCAACGTTGCGCTGCGTTACCACACCGTCGAACGGCGATTTGATTTTGGTATAGGCAACCATTGTGGTGGCGCGCTTCACGTCGGCCTGCGCGACTTGCAAATTGGCCTTCGCGGCGGCCACGTCCGCCTCGGCCTTTAGTACGGCGGCCTCGGCTTCCTCGCGGCCAGCGCTGGCGGACTCGACGCCTGCGGTCGCTTCGTCGCGTGCGGCCGCCGCCGACTTGAATTGGTGCAGCGTTTCGTCGAGCAGCTTCGGCGTGACCGAACCGCTATCGGACAGTTCCTTGATCCGCTCGTGTTCGGCGCTCCACCGGTCGTGCTCGGCCTCTGCCCGAGCGACTCCCGCGGTGGCCTGGCTGATGCGGGCGTTGGCCGTCTTGACCGCAGCTCGAGCGGCTTGCATGGCGGATTGGGCCTGTTTCACTTCGGCCCGGGCCTGGGCCACCAGGGCCTCCCTTTGCGCCAGATCGTCGTGCAGCTCCGGTACGGCGATTTCGATAAGCTCTTGGCCTTGAGAGACAGCATCGCCGATGTCCACTAGGACCCGGTCGACGTAGCCCTCGATCTTCGGATACAACGGCGCCGTCTCAAAGGCTTCCACACGGCCCGGCTGAGTCGTTTGCAGACTGAGTGTTTTATACGTAGGCGTCGCCGCCGTAACGCGCTGCACGCTCCCGTCTGGCGACGGAGGCGAACCTGCGGTGGGCTCCGCGGAGCTCGGCTGACTGCAACCTCCCGCAGCCAGCAGCAAGGCCGGCAAGGCGACAGCGACGGCGAACAGTCGATTACGAAGCATCATTGAACTCCTGTCGTTGTCGTTACGAGCCGGCCGGAGTTGGTCCGGCGGCCGGCTGAAAGTATCGGCTCTGTGGATCGGACGGGTCGAGCGAGGCGGAGTCACTGCTGGCCCTGCCTTGCAGAAGCGCAAATGCACTGGGAAGCACGAACAGCGTGGCGATCGTCGCTGCGATCAGTCCTCCAATAACCGCACGCCCCAGGGGCGCGTTCTGCTGGCCGGCCTCGCCAAGCGCTAGCGCCATCGGCAACATGCCGCCGATCATCGCGCAACTGGTCATCAGAATCGCCCGCAGGCGGCTTCCCGCGCCGTCGACGGCCGCTTCATCCGACGTCAAGCCGGACCGCCGGCGACTTTCGGCAAACGTGACCAGCAAGATCGCGTTGGCCATGGCAACGCCAATCGCCATGATCGAGCCGATGAAGGACTGGATGTTCAGCGTCGTACCGGTTGCAAACAATATCAGCACCACGCCGGCGATCACCGCTGGGGCCGTGGACAGCGTCACCAGGGCCAGGCGGATCGACTGAAAATTGGCGGCCAACAACAAAAAGACGGCCACGACCGCCACTCCCAACCCGATGGTCAGCCCGTTTTCCATCTCCCGCATCGGAGGTATCTGCCCACGCACCTCGACCTGGCTTCCCCGCGGTGGATCTCCGGCCCGCTGGAGGGCCTGCTCGATCTCCCGCGAGACGGTTCCCAGGTCGACGCCCGTCGTGTTCGCCGTCAGGCTGACCTGCCGCCGCATGTTGTAGCGGTCGTATTGTCCCGGCATCGTTCCGCTTTCGATACTGGCCACATCGCGAATGAGCACCTGGCCGTGGTCGGTCTGCTTCAGAGGAATTGATCCCAAGTCACTGGCCGAGTCGATCGTCTGCACGTCGTAGGGTGAGCGCAGGATAGGCCGGGGAATCTCGACCTGCACCTGGTAGGCAATGCCGCTCTTCGGATCGGCCCAGAAGTTTGGAACCACGAAGCGGCTGGACGAAGTCGCCATAACCAGCGAACGGGAGACGTCGGCGGGCGTCAGTCCGGCTAGCCCCGCCTTCTCGCGGTCGACGTCCACTTGGATGGTCGGGTAGTCGAGCGACTGCGCGAACTGCAGATCGCGCAGCGCCGGCACGCGCGACAACTCCGCATGGAGCTTCTCCGCATAGGCGCGACTTTCGGCGAAGTCCGGCCCGCTCACGGCGACTTCCACCGGCGTAGGCGAGCCAAAGCTCATCACTTCGTTGATGATGTCGCCGGGCTCGAACGAGAAGCGCACGTCCGGCAGGTCGCGGCGAAAACGCTCGCGAAGCCGTTCTTGAAGCGAGGCGACATCGATGTGGCTCTCATCGCGCAGGTCGACATAGAGGATCGCCTCTTCCGGTCCCCGCGACCATTGATAGACACCGTTGATCGGATAGCTGGAGTGGATGGCGCCGACGTAGCCCAGCGTGAGGTCGACGTTCTCCGCGCCTACCTCCTCGCCAATTAGTTGCAGCGCCTGCTTGGCGATTTGTTCGCTTCGCCCGATGTGCGTACCGTCGGCAGCCCGCAGCCGCAGCCGGAACTGCCCGGAGTTGACGACCGGGAAAATATCGCGGCCCAACTGGAGGCCGACGACACCGATCACGCCGGCGGTGATCAGCAAGTAAGCGACGATCACCGGAACACGGAGCCGCACGAAGCTCTTGAGCACCGATTGATAGGCTCGCCGCCCTCGCTCAAAGAGCCCTTCCCCCTTATCGTGCGAGCTGTGGTGCCGCAGCAGCCACACCGAGAGCACGGGCACGAACGTGCTGGACAGGATGTACGATGCCAGCATGGAAAACCCGACCGCCAGCGACAATGGCACGAACAGGCCTTGAGCGGCTCCCTTCATGAAGAACGAAGAGACGAACACCGCCAGCACGCACAGCATGGCCAGCAACCGCGGAACGGCGGTTTCCGAGGAACCGTCGCGCACGGCGACCGCCAGCGGCTTTCCGCGCTGCAGGTGCGCATGGATGTTCTCGATGGCCACGGTCGCTTCGTCGACCAGAATGCCGATGGCCAGCGCCAGTCCACCGAGCGTCATCAGATTAACGGTCTGGCCGGTCAGCCAGAGCGCGACGACGGCGGCCATCAGCGCCAGAGGAATATTCAGGACGACCACCAGCGAACTGCGCCAGTCGCGCAGAAACAGCAGGATCATCAGCCCGACCAGCACGGCGCCCAGCGCCCCTTCGGTCACGACGCCCGCCACGGCGCGAGTCACGTAGGGCGATTGATCAAATTCGAAGGCGACCTGGATATCGGGAGGCAGAACCGCCTGCATATCCGGCAGCGCGCCTTTGATGCTGTTGATCACGCTCAGCGTCGACGCTTCGGCCCGCTTCGTGGCCAGGATGTAGACGGCCCGCCGCCCGTCGGCCAAGGCATAGCCGGTCGGCGCGTCCATAAAGTCGCTTACCGAGCCGACGTCTCGCAGATAGACCGGATGCTCGCCGGTGCGGATCGGGATCTTCTCCAGGTCCGCTACCTCGCGCACCACCGAGTTAACCGGCACGATCGGATACTTGTCCCCGACGGGTATATTGCCCGAAGGGCTGATCGTGTTGCCCTGCGTCAGCCCGCGGATAACCTCTTCCGGCGACATGCCGTATGCTTGCAGGCGCTGGGGATCGACCGTCGCCACCACGGTCCGCTGCGCGCCGCCGAACGGAGGCGGCGCGGAGACGCCCGGCAAGCTGGCGAACATCGGTCGCACGCGGAAGAGCGCCAGGTCCTGGATCTCGGCGATGCTGCGGGTTTCGCTGGAAAGCACCAGGTATCCCACCGGGACGCTGCCGGTATCGAACCGCATGACGAACGGTGAGACGGTCCCCGGCGGCATGAACGCCTGCGAGCGATTGACGTAATTGATCGTCTCGGCCATCGCCTGGGCCATGTTTGTGCCCGGGTGGAAATGCAACTTCATCAGGGCCATGCCCTGAATGTTGCGCGATTCCACGTGATGGATGCCGCTGATGTAGAGGAAATGGTACTCGTAGTAGTTTGTCAGATACCCTTCCATCTGCGCCGGGTCCATTCCGCCGTAGGGCTGGCAGACGTAGATCACCGGCAGGTTCAGGCTGGGGAAGACGTCGACCTCCATGCCCTTGGGAAGTCCCTCGGGGTAGGGAAGGCTGAACTGCTCGAACACCGAGCCGCCAATCGCCACAAAGCTGCCCATGGCAACCGCCAGGATGATCACCATCAACGTCAGCGGACGCCGCAGAGCAGTTGCCGTCAAATTCATACGCCGCAGGCCTCCACCTCGAGTTCGACGCTCTAATCGAATTACCGATTAATCCCTGCCGGGCAGGGAAACCATAAGCTTTTCTGGCTGTGCGGATTGTATCAATTAGCAGACGAGTAAAAGCCGCTCATCGAGAGAGCCCCCGCTGCCGGCCACACCAGGGTGAACCGCCGCTGCGCCTACTCCCCAAGTCTAATTGCCGGAAGGGCTTTCGACCACCATCCCGCGCCGCTTCCCACTGGTATTTGCTGTCCGGCCGTGCCGAAACGATCGCTCAATTCGATGAATCCCGCAAAACCCTTCAGCCGATCCTGATTGAAGCCACCGGGAATCCAGCACCGGCGGCACGAACGCTGCGATTGTCATATAGCAACAGTAGGGAGGGTGCGGGATGATCGACCGTGGCGGAATCTGGAAGGCGGGACTGATCGCTGCCGCGACTCTGCTGCTGGCGGGATGCGCATCGACCGGTGCGGACGAAACCGACTCGCTCGGCTCATTATCGGGAAGCCGGGCGATGCCCGCCCCCGCCGCAACGGACGCATTCTCCTTCAACCACGCCGGACCGCAAAAACTTCCGCCGGTCGAACCAGCGTCGCATACAGAGGTTCAAGAGGCACACCGCTCCGCCTGGTTCGAGCCGGATCGCGCACCACCGAGCACTGCATCACCGGCGCCGGCCACTCCAGTGCTTGCGGCGGGAACGGCCGGTACCCACCATGCCGCCGAACCGCGGCTGGCCTACCAGGAGCAAGCTCCCGAGTCAGTTCCGCACACACAGAGCGACGGCGTGCAATCATCGTATGAAGCCCTTGAGCCGGTGCCCATCGACTTGTCGTCCGCTCTGCAACAGGCCTCCGGTCGGAACCCCCAGATCAGCTTTGCGCAGCAGCGCGTTGAGGAGGCCTTTGCCGAGCTGCGTACGGCGGAAGTGCTGTGGGTGCCGTCTCTGCGAGCCGGGGTCAACTACAACAAGCACGAAGGGCGAATCCAAGATGTCGAGGGCAACATCATCGATACCAGTCGAGGCTCGATCTATGCGGGCTTCGGTGCGCAGGCGGTCGGTGCCGGGTCGCCGGCCGTGCCGGGCCTGGTGATGAACTTTCATCTCACCGATGCCGTCTTCCAACCCAGAATCGCCGCGCACACATTGGGCGCCCAGCGGCACGCGAGCCGTGCGGTCGTCAACGATACGCTGGTGGACACCGCCATCGCCTACATCGATTTGCTGGAAGCCTTGCAGATCGAAGCGGTGGCGAACCAGACATTGGTCAACGCCCAGAGCCTTGTGGAATTGACCCGCTCCTTTGCCGAAACCGGACAAGGTCTTTTGGCCGACGCGGATCGCGCAAATGTGGAGTTATCAATCCGGCAGATTGAGTTGCGCCGTGCGTCGGAAGCGGCTCGCGTGGCCTCCGTGCGCCTGACGCGTTTGCTCAGCCAGGACCAGACATTGCCGCTCGCTCCGATCGAACCCGCACTGGTTCCCATCGAATTGATCACCGACGAGCAGCCGCTTTCGGAGCTGGTGTCGATCGGTCTCGCGAATCGGCCGGAGCTGGCCGAAAGCCAGTTCCTTGTGGGAGAGGCGATTCAGCGATTGCGCCGCGAGCGGTACGCTCCGCTGGTGCCCAGCGTTCTGCTGGGGCTGAGCTACGGCGGCAACGGCGGTGGGCTGGGCAGCGAAATTATCAACTTCGGCGACCGACTCGATCTCGATGCCGCGGCCTACTGGGAGGTTCGCAATTTGGGCTTCGCCGAAAGGTCCATCCGCAATGCAGCCAACTCGCAGGTGGAACAGGCCCGCTGGCGGCAGGTCGCCGTGATGGACCAGGTTGCCGGTGAGATCGCCGAGGCACATGCCCAGGCCGTTTCGACCGAAGCGCAAATCGAGATGGCACAAGCCGCCATCGGGTCCGCCCGTGATTCCTATCGGCGGAACAACGAGCGGATTCGCAACGGGCAAGGGCTGCCGATCGAGGCTCTGCAATCCCTCCAGGCGCTCGACCAGTCGCAGCGGCAGTACGTGCGCAGCGTCGCCGACTTTAACCGCGCGCAATTCCGACTGTACCGCGCGCTGGGATGGCCGATACCGTAGTTTAGCGCCCGAAAGGCACCGCCTTAAACGTCGCAATCTCGGCACGCTGCTCGACCGGGCTTGCGGTCAATTCCGTAAGATTGCTGCGTCGTTCGAACTTGAAGCGACAGCAGCGCTCCAATTCGCCCTTCAATAGTGCTCGCCCGCGCTGTACGCGCGACTTCGCCGCTGACAGCGACACCCCGAGCCGCTGCAGTGATCTTCTGAACAGGAACATGCTGCAAAGAATACAGACTAGCGATGGCTCCGGTCACAAGGATGAAGTGGCGTGCCTGGCAATGGCCGAAAGGTTCAGGCAGTGGAAGGAGCGAGCGATTTCGCCTCTTGATGGAGCCACTCAGTTAGATGCGCGCCAACTATCCAGTGGATCGAATTCCTACGCAACTGCCGAGGTTTCGAAGTGTGGTAGGCGAGTGAGTCGGTGTGGCGGGCTTGCGTCTCCCATTTACAGCTCGCCTACCCGCTGACATGGGCTTACGCACTTGGGCAGGCGTGCGAGAAAGCCCCCCTTTGCCGGTCTGCAACTGAACGGCGGAGGTGGCGTCTCATTTTTTACGTGGGCGTTGAATTGGCGCTCATGGATGGGAGCTCCGTGTATCGGTCGCCATTCTATTCTTTGCTTTTTTCGACGGCGTATTCTTCGACGATAGGAACGGAATAGGGCGAACCGGCGTAACGCGCGACCAGGTCGTCGTGCGAACTCTCCTAGCTCGGCAGGGGCGTCGCCAAGGCGGCCACTGCCAACACTCCTACTCCAATGGCCAACCCCTGGAACATCGGCATGTAGGAGCCGGTGCGGGCCATGCATTCGGCCATGAGCACCGGGCCAATGGCCGACGCCAGCACGGTAAAAAGCTGCGAGACACCTTGAATTCGCCCCAAGTGCGCGCGACCAAACGTGTGTCCCCAAATTGCGAAAAAGACGACCGTGATGACGCCGCCCGTTGCGCCCAAGGCGAACGCATAGGCGCGAATTTCCAGCGGCGTCGAAATCCTTGGGAAGAGCCCCAGCGCGACTGCCAAGACCGCCAGGCTCCCGCCTAACAGCCGGCCGGCACGATGGCGGGAGGCGACGGCGCCGGCCGCAAGATTTGCAATCAGCCCGACGCCGGTGAGGATCGCCATGATCTCAACGGCTGTTGCAACATCGACGCCGCGCTCGGCCAGGATCGATTCATTGAAGAGCATCACCGACGACCACACCAGGTTGAAGGCGGACGTCCCCAACACGAACACCCAGAACGCCGGCGTTCGCAATGTCTGGCGCAAAGTGAATCCAAATTTCAAGTCGCCTAAGTCCGAAGTCACGTCCACGGCGGCTTCGTCCTGAACGGTTGCGGATGATCTGGGCTCATCGCGCACAAGCAGCCACAGCACGGGTGCCAGCGCGAACAGGGCATAAGCCAGCCAAACCCAAGCGTCGCGCCAACCGGCTACACGAATCAACTCCCCCATCCCAAGAATGCTGCCGATGAATCCAAACGTCAGCAGAACGGAAAAAACGCCCATCGCCAGCCCCAGGCGGCGACTGAACCACTTGCTGATCACCAGCATGCTGACGACCGACAACGCGCTTTGCCCTAGCCCACGCACCAGGAGCAGCGTTGCAAAGAGGGACGCGGCGTCATCGATTCGCCCCATCCAAAAGACCGCCGCCGCCAGTAGCGAAGTAACCGCAGCCACCACCATGCGGACCCCAAGCCGGTCAACGAGCCAGCCGATGGGAAGGCAGAACGACGCGCCCAGCAGACACGACCAGAAATTCATCTGCGCAAACTGCGTTCGCACGATCTGCAAATCGGCGAGCAGTGGCTCAGTAATCAGCCCCAGCCCGTGCGTTCGACCTGGCAGCGTGGCGGTCATCGCCAGCGAAGCCATGAAGATGTTGAGCCCGCCATAGATCGCTGAGGTACGTCCGTTGGACGGACGATTCACGTTTTTCGAAGGTTGGTGCATCTCTAAACCGACAGACGCCAAAAATCAGAACGCCTGAACCTGCATCATGAAAAGTACACGCAAGTTCGTCCGTACTCGGCGTATTTCTTGGTCAGCTACTGGTGGAACTCGCGGTAGCGATCATCCCCTCCAACCTAAACCACGCTAATCATTCACTGCTTTCGACTGCCCACCAACACCGGCTGGAAGAACCGTTCCTCAAGCCGCTCGGTCAAAACAAACCCGGCTCTCTCCATCAATTCGAGCAGGTGATCAGTTCCGACTACATTGTATAGTCAGTACGTCGAGAATCTCGTCCTGAAAGGGATACGGACGCAAATCAAACAACGCTGTCGAATCGCGCTCCACTGATGTCTCGCGTTCCAAGCGAATCGCTTAGCGGAGTCGCTCCGGTATCGTCGTCTCATGGAGCGGAGTGAACGAAAACAGGTATCGGAGGCACTGGAGAAGTCGGAGATCGTACTGGCGGGTCGGCTCATCAAGTCGAACGAGCACGGTAACGGCACTCGCTAGCACAAAGGTTGAAGAATCATAGTCCCTTCTCAATGCGCACGGCGCATGCCTTGTATGCAGGCTGGTACGAGTGCGGATCGAAAGCAGGGAACGTCAACTGATTGGTGACTTCGAAGTGCATCGGAATGAACACCTGCCCCGGCGAGACCGAGTGCGAAAGAACGGCTCTTGCCCGAATGCTTCCCCGTTGCGATGTCACGATCACCGACTCGCCCGGACGTATTTGCCGGGACCGCGCATCGAGCGGATTAATCTCGACATAGATATGCGCGGGATAGAGCTTGCGCAGGATGGGTGACTGACGCGTGCGCGTCTGCGTATGCCATTGCGACGCCGATCCGCGTCCGGTGAGCAGCAACATCGGCCGGTCTTCCGTCGTCTGCTCTGGCAAGGGTTGCGGAGCATCGAACAGCAGACGCGCCTTGCCGTCTTCATGAAAGAATTGCCCACCCGAGAAGAGGCGGCGTTCGCTCGAATCGTCCGAGCAACCGGCGGGAAACGGCCATTGAATGCCGCCGGCGGCGTCAAGATGACAGAAGTCGCGGATGCCAGTAATGTCGCAAGGTTGCCCGCTGCTAAGCTTCTTCATCGTCTGGAAGACGTCTTCGGGCGTGTTCCAGTGGCGAAACATCCGCTGACAGCCCCAATATTCGGCAACGAGTTTGAAGATGGCGAAATCGTCCAGCGCCTGCCCTGGCGCTTTGGCAACCTTCTTGATCACGCCAATCCGCCGCTCGGAGTTGATGAAGGTTCCCTCCTTTTCGCCCCACCCGGCGGCAGGCAGCACCAGATCCGCGAGCCGCGCGGTCTCGGTCGTCTGGTACATGTCTTGGACAACGAGAAAATCGAGACGATCGAGGATGTCGCGGGCTTGGTGTTGATTGATCCACGAGTGCGCCGGATTCGTGCAGACGACCCACAGACCACGGATTTGCCCGCGGAGCACTCCTTCCAGGATGCGATGATATGGCCAACCGGCGTCGCGCGGGATCTTCTCTTCGTCGATATCCATGATCTCGGCAACCTTAGCGCGATGGGCGGGGTTGGCGAAGTCGTGTCCGCCCAACAGGTTCGTCGTATTGCTGAACAGGCGCGATCCCATCGCGTTGCACTGTCCGGTAATCGAGTTCGCGCCGGTGCCAGGCCGGCCGATATTGCCGGTCAGCAACGCTAGGTTGATGATCGCCTGCGCGGTACGCACCCCCTGGTGACTCTGGTTCACGCCCATCGTCCACCAGAACGATACGCGGCGTCCCGCATGAATTAGCTCGGCGCAGCGTTCGATCTGTTCGACGCGCAGGTGTGTCATTTCTGCCACCCGATTGGGCGTGAACTGCTGGACAAACGCTGCCAACTGGTCAAAGCCTGCGGTATGCGCCGCTACGTAATCTCGATCGATCCAATTGCGCTGGATGAAGATTCGCGTCAAGCCGTAGAAGAGCGCAAGATCCGACTTCGGATAGACCGGCAAGTGCTCAGTAGCTTGCATCGCTGTCTCGGTCATCCGGGGATCGATGGCGATGATTTTTGGATCGTGTGGATTTCGCAGGACGCGCTCCCACATGATCGGATGCGCCAGACACGGATTCGCACCTACGAAGACGATGACGTCCGAGTGCTCGAAGTCCGCGTACGTATACGGCGGCGCGTCAAAGCCGAACGCCTGTTTGTAGGCCACGACGGCCGTCGCCATACACTGCCGGGTGTTGCCGTCGCCATGCTTCATGCCCATGCCAAATTTCGCAAGCGCACCGAGAAATACCATTTCCTCGGTCGGAATCTGCCCGGTGCTCAAAAAGGCGATCGCCTCGGAGCCATGCTTTTCTTGAATGGCACGCATTCGCCCGACGAACGTTCGCATCGCCGTGTCCCAGTCGGTCGGTTCGAGGCGCCCTTTTGAGTTTCGCAGCAGGGGCGCGGTTGCACGCTCCGGCGAGTCGAGGACGCGAAGCGCTTCCCAGCCTTTCGGGCAGGCCATGCCCAGATTCACGGGATATTCGGTCGTCGGCGAGAGCGCTATGGCGCTTCCGTTACGCATATGGACGTCAAGGCTGCAGCCGGTCGAACAATACCCGCAGACCATCCGCGTTGTGGCTTCGGGCTGATCCGCAGCGGTCCGCTGGCCCAGACCGAACCGGGACGCGTGGAGCAGCAACTCCCGTGTGAATGGACCACTGCGCGCGTGTAGCAGCGGCGGCAGTGGACGTCCAAGGTTCGCGCCCGCATTGGAGGACAAAATTAGCGGATACCTCCCGGCATGCGGGGCGCCGCCGACGTGGCGAAGAAGAGATATCGTTCCAAAAGTTCCCCGACCAGGCACGCAAGGACCAGCAGCGCAGCGCAGAGCACGGTGGCCAGCGTCAGCCCATCTCCGACCACCGTTGTGCGGTGCAGAAGCACGCCCGGCATTACCAGCCCGCCCAGCATTCCAGCCGCAAAGCGAGCGAGGGTGGTGTTCGAAAGGTTGTGTGCCATCAGCAGCGCAGAGCGTTTCATTCCGGTCATCCGGCGCGAAAGCAGATGCCGAAATATCAGCGCATCCCAAGAGAGCTTTGCGGCCGCCAGCGCAAGTACGAGCTGCGCGCTGATCGGCCCGGCTCGCTGGAGAAGGTCCGTGGCATGATCGGTGGGGCGTAGCCAGGTGCTAAGCAGTAAGGATAACCAAACTGTCGCCACGCCAAGTAAGGCCGTCGTCAGTGCAAAGCGGACGCTAGTGCGTAGCGCGCTCCATGATTCGCGTCGAGTGAAGATATAAATCATCGCCGAACATGCGACTCCGGCGATGCCGGACCCGGCGACGCACCATGCCAGCGGTTCGGCCAGGCGCTCAATGAGCACCGGCCACCTTTCTCCGGCGAACGCCACGCCCGCATATAACACGGCAAGTAAGGCAAAGATGCCGAAGCAAACGATTTCGCGGCTGAGCCAGGAATGTCGCAGACCGACAATCGCACGAAATGCGTATTGAGGCCGTCCCAAGTGACAGGTGCTGGCGGCCAGCGCCAAGAGCCCGAAAACCAATGCGCTGGCGGCGTGGATCGGGAAGAGACTGCTCCACACCGCAGCGGGCAAGACCGCCTGCAAGACCAGCCCTGCCAAATAAGCTCCCACCGAAAGCTGCGTCAGCACGAGCATGATCACAAGCGGCAGGTGAGGATGCTGTGGTGCGACGTCGAAGTAATCGGCCGGTAGCATGTTGCGTGGAAACACCCGCCGGGTGCGGAATGTCGTTGTCGGAAGCGTGATCTGCGAATCGGGCGCGGCGGGTAGAAACAGGGCCGCCTCGGCGTCCTCGACGACATCGGCCACGTTCACGACATGAATCCGGATCGCCTCGTGGGGACACGATTGTACGCATGCCGGCGCCTCGCCAACCGCTAACCGCGAGGAGCACATGTCGCATTTGCGGACAATCCCCTTCTTGGCGTGGTATTTCGGCACGTCATACGGACACGCAAGGGTGCAGTACCGGCAGCCAAAACACTGATCGTCCAGGTGCTTGACGATGCCGGTGTCCGGATCCTTTTCGTATGCATTTACCGGGCAGGCGCTCAAGCAAGCCGGATCCAGACAGTGATGGCAAGCCGTCGTCACATGCTGCAGCACGGGTAGTTGGCTGGTTCCTCCGATCAACAGGCCGACGTCGCGCCAAGACTCGCCTTCGTCCAGGCCATTCATGGCGTGGCACGCGGCGACGCACGCTTTGCAGCCACTGCAGCGGTCGAGATCGACATCAAAAGCGTACTGTTGCCCCGGGCCGGGGGGCGAGGCGGGAAGAAGGGCCTGATAATAGCGGGCCTGCGCCGGCGTGTCGCCGTGCGTATGGAGATCGGCAAACCTTTCGACAGCCGTTAGCTCCTGCTGATCGCGCAATAGCTGTTCAATGATGTCGAACGACTCGGTAGCACCGGAAGGTGAAACGGGGGCCTGCCGCTCGTCCGTCGACAGCGATCTGTCCTTGATGTCGGTGGCTGTATGCAATTGGGACATTTCAGGAAGCGAGGAATTGGGCCGCGTGAAACTGCTCGGTATGAATTCTCGTCGGTTCTACGCCGGCTTCGATCAATTCCGCCCGCAGGGAATCCATGAAGTCATCGGGGCCGCATAGAAACCAGCGGCGCGCCGCCACATCAGAAATTTCCTCCAGGGCGAACGGCACGTCGATCCTGCCCCGAGGTCCAAGCCAGCTCGCTTCCGGTTGCGACAACGTCACCGCATAGTGGAAACTCGGCAAGTCGTCCGCCAATCGCTGAACCTCCGTGCAGAACAAAACGTCGGCCGCGGATCTCGCCCCATAAAGGAACGCACAGGGTCGTCGTATGCCCGTGTCGCGCAAGTAGCGGGCGATGCTAAGCATGGGTGTAATGCCACTTCCGGCCGATACGAGCGCCAGTGGCTCGGAGTGCTTTTCTGGATCGAAGCAGAAGTTCCCTTGCGGGCCCTTCATTTTCAGCGTCGCTCCCGGCTTGAGATGCTCGAACAGGTAAGGTGTGACTATGCCGCCGGGATTCCGCTTGATGGTTAAGTCAAGCCACGGCCGGCTGGTCGGCGAACTGCTGATCGTGAAGCTCCGCCAGAGGTGATCACCGTCCGTTGGGACGCAGAGTTTAACGAAGCGGCCGGGAAGGTCGTGCGGGATCTGGCCGTCACCGTTGTCAAAGCGAAACGTCTTGACTCCAGGGGCTTCCGGAATCACATCGGCCAAACGAAGTTCGACTTCTACCGGTCGCGCGAGCGGCGTGCCACCGCGTTTGATCGATCCGTTGGCCGCTGGTTTGCACACCGGGCTGGCGGTGTCGGTGGCCACCAGTTTCACGAAGATACGCCCGTCTTCGACAAGCGTTGGATACGCGCGCACGTCATGTCCCGGAGGGTCGAGACTGCAGCCGGTGCAGGTATTGAAGGCCCATCCATGCCAGGGACAAGTGATCGTGCCGTTTTTAATCTCGCCTTGAGCAAGCGGCGCCCCTTCGTGTGGACACGCCGCATCGATGGCGTGGACCTGACCGTCAACGCGGAAGAGTGCCATTTCGTTACCGGCAACTTCAACGCTTCGCCCTTCGCTTTCGGTCAAGTCGATTTCCATCGCGGCGAAGAGAAAACCGTCCTCGCGTTCGGGGGCGGTAGTGTCCGCGGCAGGAGAAACGGCGGCGCCGGCCGCATCGCTGTCATCGAGCCGCACGAAGCGGCGACGCAGACCTGCACAACTGGGACAAAAGACTGGGGGATCCTCGGCATGATGCTCGTAACGGCATCCTTCACACATCCATGTCGGTGTCCGATACTGCGTTTCTTCAACCTTGGCGGCTTGCTCTGCCCGGAGTTTGTCCCGCCAGTACGCACTGAAAGCCTGCCCTTCCAAATGATTCTGGTAGTACTCGCTGACGACCTGGTCGATAAGTGTAGGAAGTTGGTCGACGTCGACCCCGAACCTGTAAGGCAGCCCCATCTGGACCTCACCGGCAACGCCGCCGCCGAGAAAGACGTCGAACCCTTCACGCGTCCCAACGAGCCGCCGGACGCGCACACCTTTTAGTCCGATGTCGGCCGTAAAGTGCTGTGCGCAGCTCGACGGACAGCCACTCATGTGGATGCGAATTCCGTGCAGCTTGAGCGACTTCTTTCGTAGGTTGTCGATCAGCCGGAACATATGGCCTTTGGTTTCGGTCACGGCGATATTGCAAAACTGGCTACCCGTGCAGGCCATCGTATTCATTTCAAACGGATCGGCGTGCAGGCTAAGGCCCAATGCTGCCGCATCCGTGGCCGCCGCATCCTTGTGGAAGTGAGCAACATTGATGACAGCGATACCTTGTTCGTGCGTCGTGCGCAACTGCCCGTCGCCCCAGCGTTTGCTGAGCACGGCCAGGCCTTCGAGTTGACGCCAGGTCATCCGTCCAAGTGGAACGCTGATTCCCATCGTCCACAAGTTGGGGTCGCGCTGGCGGAACCAACCAATCAGTTCGTCGTGGGTCACCGCCGGTTCTGGTTTGGTGACGCACGGCTCGAGTGGAAATGGCAGATACTCACCCAGCCACTGCATCACTCCATCGATGCCAATTTCCTTCACGAGAAAGCAAAGCCTGGCCGCATTGCGCTTTTCGCGAGATCCACGCGTACGGAAAAGATCAAGGATGGCGCGCGTCACCTCGACCACCCGATCCGGCGCGACGAGCACCGGCATATGCCAGGCGAGATGAGGGTTCTGTCCCTGCGTTCCGGCCAGCAACACCTGGAACCGCAAGTTGCCACGGGAGTTTCTCGTGGCCAGATAGCTGATGTCCTGCGTCCAGAAATGGGCCGAGTGTTGCGCGGACCCATTGAGGCAGATATTCAATTTCCGTGGCAGATCGGAGAATTCGCGGCTGTCAATGAACAGGTCGGTTATTTCATGGCAGAGTTTCCGGGTGTCAATGAGCTCATCGGGCAGCAGCCCACTGAACGGATGCGCGAATACGTTGCGGATATTGTCGTGGCCGGTTTGTTTCGACGTCAGACCCACACGATTAAGCCGCCTTGCCACCTCGGGTAGGTGCTCGATGCCGAGTCCTTGGACCTGGAGATTCGCTCGCGTGGTGATGTCGACAATGCCGTGGCCAAGCTGGTAGGCGACGTAAGCAATCTCTTTCGCTTGTTGAGACGTAAGTTCACCGGCCGTAATCCGAATGCGATTCATGTAACGGCCCGGCGTGTCGCGTTTGCGATAGAAAAACCCGTACCACTTCATTCGCTCCAGGTCAGACGTGTCGATCTTGTTCATCGGCGTATGCTGCGCGGCATAGCGCTCGAGGTCCGGCCAGACGTCAAGGCCGTGCTTGTCGGTTTTCCAGGCTTCTACCGGGTTGGCCATTGCATTTTTTCCTAATCGAGGCCGAATGCTCATGCCGTGGCCGGTTGCAGGGTGGGTTCGCCAAGGGCGCCAGCGATCGCCTCACGAGCTTCCGTTTCGGCTTCGTAGGAGAACTTCACGGCGAAGGTCACAAATGAGCAGCAGGTGACAATCGCTCCAAGTACAAGCAGTGCCGTTGGCCAAGCGATCGACTCCGCCTTAAACAGGAAACCGGCGGCGACGGCGCCGGCGTTTCCACCCGCGCCAACAATTCCCGCAACGGAGCCGAGTGCCTTTTTGTTGATAAATGGCACGACGGAATACGTTGCGCCTTCGGACATCTGGACGAACAGGCTGAAGACGATCAGCGCCGGAATCGCCAGCGCGAGTGTGGTCATCTGCGAAAAGAGGATCAGAGCCAATCCCTCGCAGAAGAGCACGAGGAACAGCCATTTGACGCGACCGGACAGGCCCCATCTTTGACCGCACTTGTCGCCGAAGGCCCCGCCAACCGTTCGCGCGAAAATATTCATCAATCCAAACAGGCTCGCAATCAACCCGGCAGTTTTGACCGCCTGGATCGAGTCCATTTGTTTGAACGAGTCGAAATAGTCGACAAAATAGAGCACGGCGACGTTGTTGATCGTCAGCTCGATGCCAAAGCAGGCGCCATAGATCAAGAACAGGGCCCAGACACGATGGTCTTTGCAGGCGTCCAGAAACGACCCGTTGACGGACTTTTTCCCCGGCATTCGTCCCTGGGCACGCAGGTCTGTGAAATTACCCTCGGGAGTGTCCTGTGTCAGGAAAAAATAGGCAGCCCCCGTCAGAGCGCACATCAGCCCCGCAATGAACATTGATGCCCGCCAACCGGCCGCATCGCTAAAGCCGAGCGCGCCGACAAACAGCGCGAAAATCAGCGGCATCACCAACTGCGTCACTCCGCCGCCTAGATTGCCCCAACCGGCCGAGGTTGCGTTGGCCGTGCCGACACAGTTCGGCGCGAACATCACCGACGTGTGATACTGCGTAATGACGAACGATGCGCCGATGACGCCGATGGCGACGCGAAACAGAAGAAACGACGTATAGTCGTTTGCCAGTCCGATCGCCATCACCGGAACAGAACCGATAATCAAAAGCCACGTGTAGGCCAGCCGCGGGCCGATCCGGTCGCATAGCCAGCCGATGAACAACCGGGCCAGCACGGTCACGGCCACCGAACCGATAATGCACCACCCAACCTGCGACTTGGTCAGGTGCATTTCCTCGCGTACGACGTTCATCAGCGGCGCGATGCCGAACCACGCGAAGAAACACAGAAAGAAGGCGAACCAGGACATGTGGAACGCCCGCATTTGTGGAGTCGAGAAATCCCACAATTTGATATGCTTTGCCTTTCGATTCGATTGCACGACCTTGCTTCCCTCACCCCGCCTTCGATTGGGCCGCTGTCATGACAGACCAACGCGGTTCCCCCGCGGCCCTCAGTATTTGAAGCGGCTGCCGATTGCAGAGCATGTGCCAAGCCAAGCGACGTCGCCGGTTTCTTCGGAATGCCGAAGTTAAATGCGGGCTTGATTCGGATTCCTCCGGACGTCTCGCACTATGGGCGCGCAGACACTGCCCGTTTCATTGGCAGACGGCTGCTATCGGCGATTCCCGATAGCGAGAATTCACTGGAAATCAGGACCGCTGTCGCCATTGGCCGGTTTTGGCGCTCGACTTGCTCTAGCAGCGACAGGCACTGTTGCGCTGCCACTGCCTGTTGCGCTACCACTGCGCCGATGCTTGCGGAGGGCGGCCCTCCTTGGCGATTGAAGGTTGATCGATGGAACGGAGCGAAGAGTCGCCCCAAGTGCCCGGTGTTCGCTGCTTGTCTCACGAGCCCGAACAGCTTACGGAACAGATCGTTCGCAGATACGTAGCTGTTCTCGTGGCGGTCGCGTTGCTCGTGATTGTGGATCAGGCCGTCATTCAACCGCTGCTGATTCGCCTGAACTTCTACGCACCTGTGATCAATGTTGCCGGTCGGCAACGGATGCTCAGCCAGAAGCTTACTAAGGCGGCGCTGGCCATGGAGTCAGCGGCGAACGCAGATGCCGCACTCGCCCACCGAGACGAGCTCGCCACGGCACTTGCTCAGTGGTCAGTGGCTCAACACGGGCTGATCCATGGAAGCGCCGAGTTGGGAATTCCCGCTACGGGCTCGACCAACATCATGGCGGCGTTTGAACGAATCACGCCCCACTTCGAGGCGATGCGCGACGCCGCTAGATCCATTGCTATGGCCAAGCGAGGTGAGGATGCGTCGATCGACTCCGCGGTTCGCGTGATCCTCGACCACGAACCGCAGTATTTGCCGGCGATGGATCACATCGTCGGACTCTACGAAGCCGAGGCGACTCGGCAGGTTGCGTGGCTCCGTCTCTCTGGATTCACGGTTATGGCGGCAATGCTCGTGTTGTTACTGGGGGTGGGCCGGTTCGTACTCCGCCCTGCCACCAGGACGATTCAGAAGCAGATCAGGGAACTGACGCTCAGCCAACGAGGCTTGTCGCAGGCCCGTGATGAACTGGAGGATCGGGTTCGAGCCCGCACACGTGAATTGCGCGCCGCAATCTCCGCGCTTCAGTGCGAATTCGCCGAGCGTCAACGGGTGGAAGAACGTAATCAGCAGTTGTCGCTACAGCTATCGCACGCATCCCGCATAACAGCAGTCGGGCAATTGGCCACCGGACTGGCCCACGAGATCAATCAGCCGCTCTCGGCGATCGCGCTGTACGCGGAAACCGCCGAGATGGTGCTTACCAAAGATGCGCCGAAACTGGACGAGGCCCATTCCGCGATTGCGCGGATCAAGCAGTCAGCCTTGCGCGCAGGTGCCTTGGTGCGGAGCCTGCGCAGATTTGTGCGGTCCGGAAATCCGGAGCGGGCCGATGTTAATCTGGGCGAGTTAATCGACGAAGTCTGCGAACTGTGTCACGGTGCCGTTACGGACGCCAATACCACCATGCGCGTTGATGTGTCAGCCGAACTGCCACCGGCTTGCGTCGACCGCATCCAATTTCAGCAGGTGCTGTTGAACTTGATCCAGAACTCGGTGCAGGCGATGCAGACGGGCGCTTCAACACATCGAGAAATTACGATTTCGTGTTGTGTTGAAGACGAATTGCTGTGTCTGGAGGTAGCAGACACCGGCCCCGGATTTCTCTGCGAGAGCGCGGAGTCCGCCCTCCAACCGTTTTTCACGACGAAGAAGGAGGGGCTCGGGATGGGCCTGGCCATTTGCCGATCGATCATTCGGCGGCATGGTGGTGAATTGACCGCCAGAAATCGAATTGCGGGCGGCGCTTCCGTCGCCTTCACACTACCCGCTTCCCCACAAGGTGCATATGCTGTCGCCGGCGCAATCGACAGTCTTTGTCGTGGATGATGATCCCGATATGCGCGACTCGCTTGATATGCTGATCCAAGCGATGGGTTACCGCGCGCGCACCTACAGCTCATCCGACGACTTCCACGAGAGATACGAGCCCGTCGCGCGCGCTTGTCTGATCCTGGACGTAAAGATGCCGCGCCAGAATGGCCTGGAGCTTTATGAACGGCTGATTCGAGAGAAGAAGCGCTTGCCGGTCATTTTTATCACGGCGCATGCCGACGTAAGCATGGCCGTGGCCGCGATGAAGACCGGCGCGATTGAATTCCTCGAAAAGCCGTTCGACCGCGCAACGCTGCAGGATCGCATTGAGGCAGCTCTCCGCCTTGATACACAATGGCGCCAGCAGGAGTCGGCCTACGACGAGATCGACGCGAAAATCGGCAAACTTTCACAGCGAGAAATGGAAACACTTGAGCTGGTAATTGCCGGACACTCGAACAAGTCGATGGCAGATGTGCTCTTTATCTCCGAGCGGGCCGTAGAAATGCGGCGATCGAACATGCTGCGCAAGCTCGATGTCGGTTCGACTGCCGAGCTGCTTGATCTCGCCATCACGCACCGCGTGCTGTCGGAAGTACGGGACGCGGCCAGGTCGGAAACTTTCATCTCCGATCGACCGACGTAGCGGCCATCTGCTGCATCACACACTGTAGCTGAATGCGTGAGAATGCAGACCTGCCCTGGCGAGGTTGAATGGCGCCACGACGGCGTATTTCAACCGGCTGCTAGTCCCTTGCGCGCGGCATTTGCGCCGCGCGCCGGTGATCGCCGCAGCGGTATCTCCAATTCACACCGTATTTCGCTAATTAGGACGGCCGCTACAATGTACGGACTGCGTTGACGGCGGCGACCCAGACGGCGCAACCTGTTCACCGTCCAATGCAAAAAACGCTTGCCGACTGTGAACTGACGTAACGGCATGCAGACTTGAACAGAGATACTTAAGTTGACGGTAGTGGCCAGAGCAGCTGTCCCATAGCTGCGACGCGCATAGGTGCGGGACCGTTTAGAAATAGCTGCGTAAGAAGGGTTGAAAACGAAGCCAGCACAAGCGGGCTCCACTGCGTAATCATGCCGCTTTTCGGTAGTAGTGCTTCAGCAACCCGCCCAGCCGCTGGCGGCAAGCAATCTGGGACAACGGGAGGTTGCCCGAGTTCTCTCCGCGCTGGAGACCCTCCTGGTTCTGCTGTACTAGAGGGAGATTGTCTTTCGATTGGTGCGGTCGTTCGTGGTGATAATAGTCCAGATACTCGCGGCACAAAACGTCCATGTGCTGCGCGCCGAATATCACGAAGTGATCGAGACACTCCTGCTTGATCGACTGCACGAACCGCTCCACGTAGGCGTTCGGCGCGCGGAATTGCGTCTTCAGCACCTTCACATGCCTCCGGCGGAGCGCGTCGTCAAACACTTGAGTAAACGCGCCGTCGCGATCGCGCATCAGCCGAGCGACAGGTAAGCCCTCCTCGCGGGCTTGGTCCACGAACGACTCGGCCTGGGCCTCGATCCACTCCGCGTTCGGCTGGTACGTCGTCGGCGACAGGATCACCCGCCGCGTTTTGACATTCAAAAACTCCAGCACAAATGCCTGGCGAATCCCCCTCGCGGTCATTACCTTGCGGCTGAAGAAATCGCATTGCCACAGAGACGCGGCCTGACAGAAGCCTGTGGGCACTGAAACGTGGCTCTAAAGCCGCTCCCCTCGAATGTCGACCGATGGGGACGTAATACGCCCCAATGAACTCCCAGGACACGCCCTCATCAAGCACTAGAATGGCGGCGTATCAGGAGTCCCTACCGGCGGGGCAATTCATGTGTCGTCGGACGGCTGTGCGGCGTGCGGTTGCTTAGCGGACAGCGCCGGCTCAACCTAGCGCGGAAGGGGTGAATTGAGCACGTCGCTGACGCTTCGGCGTTTATTTGGTTAGTGGTATCACCCAACGTCCATGAACTTGATCAGGACGAAAGTGACATCATCGTCCTGTCGCGCTTTGCCTCGGAAGTTATGCAAGTCGGCTGCGATGGCTGCCGAAATCTCCTCAGCCGAACTCTTGGCATTGGTGCGAATCACTTCTTGCAGGCGATCCTTGCCGTAAGCTGCTCCTTCGCCATCCTGGCTTTCCCATAAGCCGTCCGTGCCGACAAGCAGAATCTGACCCGGCTGACATCGTTCCAGCGTCGCGTCCTCGTACTCCTCCTGTTCGACGATCCCTAGCGGCAATCCTCCGGATTCCGGCAGATCCATGAATTGGTCTTGCGCGGGATCGTAAACGATCGGCGCATCATGGCCGGCGTTGGCTAGTCGCACTCGCCGCTTCGCCGGATCGATGACCAGCAGCACCATGGTCATAAACCGCTCGCCGCCCGTGTCCTTAACGAGCAGTCGATTGACGTGCGTGAGCCATTGTCCGAGAGATCCTTCCTCGCCGGCGCGGCTGCGCAAGATTCCTCTTGCCGTGGCCATTAATAGTGCGGCGGCGATGCCGTGTCCCATGACGTCGCCGAGCACCACCACTAGCTCGTGCGACGGAGTTTCATGCAACTCAATGAAATCGTAGTAGTCGCCGCCGGTCTCGTCGCAGTAGGTGCTGTGACCGGCGACATCCAGACCCGCTATGTTCGGGGGCTGACCAGGTAGCAGCTTTTGCTGGATTTCCATCGCCAGCTCCAGCGATTGCCTCAACCGCATCCGGTCCTTGAGACCGGCGGACATCCGGCGCAACTCGCCCGAAAGCTGAACGAACTCGAGATGCCCGCCGATATTCACCGGTTCATCAAACTCTCCGCTTCCGATTCGACGAACGGCGGCAGCCAGTCTCGTTACCGGCCGAACCATGCTGCTAGACGCGACTAGGCCCAAAAACAGCGTTGCCAGCGCAATGGCTCCGCCAATCGCCCATGCCTGGCGCCGCAGCCTCGTAACACCCGAAGTGATCTCCGAGTCCGGCACGATGACGGCTAACCGCCAATCGAGTCCCCATGAATTTTCCAACGGTCGGATGTCGATGCGGTAGTCGATCCCTTCCGAGTTGACTTCGAACACTTGCGGCGCATCGACGGCAGAGAACGATTGCACCTTCCGCGCCGCGTCTGCAATGAGCGGATGGTCAGCACCGGCGGATGCGATCCGCCCTCCGTCTACACCGACAACGGCGATGTCAGCGGAAGTGCCGATCAGATTTCCGTCACGGCCAACCAGCATTGACTCGGCCGATTCAAAGGTCTTGGCTTCCTTTAGGAAGCGGGATACGTCGAGCAGGCTAATGTCGGCGTCCAGCACGCCGCGAAGCTCACCTCCCGAATCGTAAATTGGCCGAGCATAAGCGATCCCCAGCGTCGAAACATCGCCGCTTCGCCGTACCCAAGCGTAGACGTCGCTCCAGGTTTGATCGTCGGCGGCGAGTGCCGCTCGATACCAGGGACGCTCCCGAGGGTCATATGCGTACACCCCAAGTTCAGACTCGACCGAGCCGTTTACTCCAACGCGGTATTCGATGATCTGCCGATTGGTGTCAGCATCGCTAATCGCATACTCGAGACCGAGTTCGCCCGGATAACGGATCATCCAGGTCGCCTCGCCCGAGGGAGTGCCGAACGTTATCGAATTGATCTCCGGATTGGCCGAAAGCTGCCTATAGAGCACCGGTCTCCAGTCGCGCAACCGCTGCGGATCGAGCTCTCCCTCCGCAATCAAGATTGCTACGTAATCGGTAACCAACGCCGCATTGCGGAGATAGCCGTTCGTGGTCGATGCGACCCGAGCGGCCGCCTGCTCCATGACGCGACCGGCTAGCTCGTCGGCCAGGCGATGCCCCTGCCAGGACGCGACCAGGCTGAATGCGATGACAACAGCCACCACGGGCAGCAGGAACAGAATCGGTCCGCTGTAACGGATAGACGGTAGTCGCATGGTGCCGGGCGAGGCTGGCTCACCACTTCCTGAGAGCGACAAGAGGGGCATTGGCCGCCGGCCGACCGCCTATTGCCATCGATTGCTGATGCATAACAAGCTGAGAGGCGACCTCAATCAACGCAGCAAAGAATCTTTAACAACGTCTGTGAGTCTCTATCGCAAACACGTTGTACACCACTGGTCAGGAGCACAGTTGCCGCAGCATGCACCGCGTCCAAAGCGCCAGGTCAAGCCGGCGCCTACCCAGTAACTGGCGACGCTGGCGGACGTCGTGCCGAACGTGTCGCTTGTGTCGAACATACCGCCCGCGAAGAGATCCAAATCGATGCCGGGCAGCGCATCCCGTACGCCGATGCCGCCGGTCATGCGATGCTGGTTAATGGCTGCGAACTGCGCTTGAACGTATTCGACGCTCGGCGGAACAACTCCGCCGACCGACGCACCGGGCAGATCTCGCATGATATTCTCCGCGTAGGCATAGCCCAGGCGGAAACGCACCCGCGCGTTGGGAGCAAACTGCGAGCCGACCTGAAACACCCATTGATCGTCATAGATGGCTTGGAAGAAGTCTGCCTCGCTGTATCGCTTGAACAGCACGTCGGCCGCCAGCAGCAGGCGGCCGTCCATCAGGGCACCGTTGGCGATGCCAAAGCCGAGGTTCTCGGGATGCTCAAAATTGATGTCCTGGAACGGGCCACCTCCGATGCTGATCGCGTCGTCGAACGTGAAGCTCCTTTTCGTCTGCCAATAGGCGCCGACGGTTGTATAGGTATCGAGTTGATAGGCTGCGCCCAGGCTTCCGCGCAGCGCGTAGTCCGGCATCATCGCGCTATTGCCAACGAATGGTCCGTCCAGAAAGGATGTTCCGAGGATCAGTGACGCCCCAACCGAGAGCTGATCTGTCAGCTGCATGCCAACTCCACTGATCATGTCCAGCGCAACATAGTCGGCCGAAGTCGGCCGAAGTTCCGTTGGACGCGGGAACATGGCGGAAATCCACTCCGGCGCCGGCATTGGAAACAAACCCCAACCCGAAAGTGATGGGCATGCCCAGGGCACTTAAATCTTGCGTTACTCCGATATTGCCCAGTGCTGCTCCCTGCAGGTCGGACTTCGCATCGTAAGGGTCGATTCCGAGCAGCGGCAGCGGCACCGGCTGCGAGATATTGTACGTAGCTTCCGCCCAGCCGCCGCCGAAGGAGAATTGGGTTCCGCGGAATTGAGTAAGCGTTGCCGGATTTCCGTTAATTGCGGACTGCAGATCTTGCGGCAGCGCGAGGCTCACGCCCGCCATTCCACCGGAAGCCGGCATCATCATGTTGTGCAGCTCGACTCCGAACGACTGGGCCATCGCGGGGCGGGCCGCGACCACCAGGAGCACCGCCGCGACGAAAGCGGAAACACGGTCGGCACGCATGGGATACTCCGTGTGTAGGGGAGAAGCCAATCACCGCACTTGGCCAACCGTGCTGTTGCGATGGATAAGGAGGACCATTCCACTACATCGTCTTGGCCATTCCGCTAGTTTACGGACTTTGCGGTTTGCCATGGCATCCCTGATTGGGTTGGTGGGAATATGTCGACGGCGCAAGCTCGACTGGGCGACCGAATGGGGCCGTTGAAGTCCACCAACGGCCATTTACTTCCAGTGAACCACGTCACAAAAAGGGCGCGCTTGCCGGCTGAATTGCGCATCCTGGGAAATAGGTGCCACCAGGCCGGCAGACCCGGCGTGGCGGCATTGAGAGAGAACATCAGTCCTTTACTTGCACAGTCACCTTGGGAATTTGGCCTGTGAAGCGGGACTTCGCTTCGGCGCCGATCGCTTCAACGACGGGCGTGCCCAGGTCGATGCCCACGTCGGCGGTCTCATCGGCGGAGAAGATAACCGGCTGCGTCCGTTCAATCTTGCCTTCAGCCACCTTCTCGTCGTTTACGAACATCGTTCCGGTGCCGCCTTTGCCTGATCCGCCACCGTCGTAGACGAAGTCAAAACGGATCGTCGCTTTGCCTGGCGCAAGAGGTTGCGTTGCGGCAATGGTGTTCCGTTGCAGTCCGAGATAGTTGTAATCGTAGGCTGGCACCCCGTCTTTAACATAGAGGGACCAGCCACCGAAGCGCCCGCCCTGAGCGAGAAGAGAGCCGCTTGCTCCTTCGGCCGGCACGACGACCTCGGCGGTGATCGTCTTCGAGCGGTTTTTGACGTTGATGAAGACGTTCTCCAGCATTCCCGTCATGCCGTCGGCTAGTGTGAGCGAGGTTCGGTCACCCATCAGGTCGGGGCGACCAACTTCATTGGCATCGCTGCGCTGGAAAAAGCGATCGTCCAGGGGAAGTACGTGATGCTTCTTGGCTTCGGCCAGAAAAACCGCCTGAAGCTCCTTCAATTTCGCGGGGTTCTCCGACACCAAATCGTTCGTCAGGCTGAAGTCCTCCCCCACGTTGTAGAGTTCCCATAGGTCGTCTTCCAGAGGGCGGCGCGGGGCAGCTTCCCAGGGAGCCTTGTGAACCGTACCCGCCAACCAGCCATCGTGATAAATGGCACGATTGCCGGCTATCTCAAAGTACTGCGTGACGTGCCGGGAATCGGCTTGCGCATCATCGAAGGTATAGAGCAAGCTCGCCCCCTCCATCGGAACCTGCGGCGTGCCATTGACGATTGTCGGCTCCGGCAGGCCGGCGGCTTCCAAGATAGTCGGCGCGACGTCGATTACATGACCGAACTGCGTGCGAACCTCGTTTTTCGCGCCGATCCCCTTCGACCAGTGAACGACCAAGCCGTTGCGTGTACCGCCAAAGCTGGAAGCGACCTGCTTCACCCAGGTGAACGGTGCGTTAAAGGCAACCGCCCAACCTGCGGCCATGTGCGGGTACGTTTCCGGTGCACCCCACTGGTCGATGTGCTACAGCATCTCGGGTACTTGCTCTTGCACACCGTTGAAGTAGGTGTACTCATTGAACATTCCGTTCTCTCCACCCTCGGCGCTGGAGCCATTATCTCCGACGACGTAGAAGATCAGGGTGTTGTCCAGTTCGCCCACCGCCTCGATCGCATCGACGACGCGGCCGATTTCGTGATCGGTGAATTCCATGTAGGCGGCGAACACTTCTGCCTGGCGGGCAAAAAGCCGCTTCTCGTCGGCGGAAAGCGTACTCCAGTCCTTGATCGCCTCGGGCTTGGAAGCCAGCTTCGTACCTTCGGGCACCACACTCAACTCGATCTGCCGCGCCAGCGTCTCTTCGCGCACCTGATCCCAACCGTGGTCGAATTTGCCCTTCCAGCGAGCAATCCATTCCTCCGGCACATGATGGGGCGCGTGCACGGCGCCCGGAGCATAGTAGGCGAACAGCGGTTTGTCCGGAGTCAGGGCCTTCTGGTATTTGATCCAAGCGATTGCCTCGTCGGTCATATCCGGCAGGAAGTGATATTCCGGATCGTCCGGCAACTCGACCTGAGTGACTCCATCGAAGATAAACGGCGCCCATTGATTGGTCTCGCCGCCGATAAAACCGTAGAACTTGTTGAAGCCCTGCCGGGTTGGCCATCGATCGAACGGTCCCGACACGCTCGTTTCCCACACGGCGGTCTCGTGCCACTTTCCGAAGGCGCCGGTGCTGTAGCCGTTCAGCCGCAGCATTTCCGCCAACGGTGCCACGCTGTTGGGGATCTCTCCGGTGGCACCGGGAAACGCAAATTCCGTGATGTAAGCCATGTTGCACGTGTGGTGATTACGGCCGGATTTCAAGGCCGCTCGCGTCGGCGAGCAGAGGGCCGTGGTATGGAAGTTGTTAAAGCGCAAACCGTTTTGCGCAAGACGGTCGAGCGTAGGCGTCGTGATCGGCCCGCCAAAAGTTTCCGTTGCGCCAAACCCGATGTCGTCGATCAGAATGATTAGCACGTTCGGCGCTTCAGCGGGAGCCTTGACCTCGTGGCGCGGCGGGACTTTGGCATTGCGTGCATCGACCTCGGTGAAAACGGGTCGCGGTGGCATTTGAATCGGTAAGGCGGTACGGTCTTCAACCCAGGATTCCTCCGCCGCTTCCGCTTGTCCGGCCAGTCGAGCCGGCTGTTGCATGCAGGCGGACAGGCCGAATGCGAATACACATAGAAGCGCGAGCGCTACCCCCGCTCTGCCTCGCCCGATTTTGAAAGCTGCCATCAACTGAGCTCCTCGCTTTGTACTACAGATCTAGGTTGATTGTCAGGATAGTCCCACGGTTGCAACCGTGTTGCCTGAGACGATGGTTCGGAATCGCTAGCCACTGTGCGGCGCTATTGCTGTTCGTCCGGATCCGGCAACCGCACGAGCAGCCATTGCTGGGTCTGCCCATCGGCAAAATGGATCAGGGCTGGGGCCGAATCTTTGGTGAGGTTCCCGAGCCCGGTTTCGATCAGTGGGCGTTGCTTACCCTTGGCGGTCCAGGCGGCGCGCTGGCTTTTTTTGTCGACCGCCCCCTCGAGAGGTTCTGTTTCGCCCGTAAGCTCGTGGTTCATTGTTCCGGAGAGGCTCCCTTCCTTGTTGATGACGAGCTGCATGTACAGCGACGGAGTACCTCCGGAAGCCTGGCCGTCCTGGGTTACCGCGAACACGCCCAGCGGCATCCAATCCGACTGTGCCGGATCGACGTTTGCTCCAGTCGAGGCAATCGTTTGGGCTTGCTGCGTGTACTGATCGGCGGTCGCAACCTGTTGGTCCCCGTAATAAACGTTGTCGTTTTGATAGTAGACGTTGTCCCCGTAGTTGTAGTAGACCGGCTCGGCAGCTCCGTAGCCGACCCACGGAGTGAGCGCGGCCCAGGTCGCCCAACCATAAGGTCGCGCGATCCGCCAGGCGGCCCAGTTCGAATGGTCGCTCCAGAAGTCGGCGCGGGGATGGCCTCGGGCGACCACATTGCGGCGAGCGCATTTGCGTCTTTCGCGTTAAACGCCTGGGCGTATGCCGTCACCATTTCGCGAATCGGCGCGTCGTCGATCCCTGCGCCTGGCGTTTCTTGCCCGAACGACGTACTCGGCGACAGCCAACCCAGCATACAAAGGTCGATAAGGGCTCGTTTCATTCGACAACTACCTCCGTTGATGACGCCGCATTGCTTCGCAAGCAATCGCAAATGCGTCGGGTTGCTTCGGCTGCGGCGGCGGTACGGACTCGGACTTCAGCAGCGATTGTACAGCGGTAGGCACGCACCGCAATTCTCCCCGGACTTGGTGGATCGCCCGCAGCACGGCTACGCGGCCAGATCGACCGGCGGTGGCTAGGCCCGGTCCAGCGACGTCCGGCCGTCCATCTGCCGTCAGATCGTCAGTATTCTGGATCACATCGGCCCAACTTATTACGAGAACGGATTTTCGGCCGGTTGCAAGCCTTCGAGACAATGGCAATCCGAAATAACCGCGACTAGAATGCCCCTTGAAACCACAGCACTTCCTTAACGCGTGGAACACCAACGTGAACACAAAACGACTTCAGACTCTTGTCGTGCTACTCGTCGGGGTAGCGCTCGGATGCATCGCGGCAACTGCTGGCTTGAATTCCATCCGCTTTCCCGCAGCGGTGGCCCAAGCGAGCCCCGATATTTCTTCGGTTCATACAACACCGGATGGGCAGTGTTCGACGGCCAACTTGTGCCCCTGCGATGACACTTCGCGGCGGAGTCTTTTCAAGCAGGTCAGCCTGCTTCAACAGCCGCGCACCGTCGCGCAAAACACGACGGGCAAGATGCCAAACATTCTCGTCATCTTTGGCGACGACATCGGCACCTGGAACGTCGGCGCATACACGCACGGCATGATGGGTCGCACTCCCAACATCGACAGTCTTGCCAGGGACGGGATGCTTTTTACGGATCACTACGCGCAGCCGAGTTGCACAGCCGGACGCGCAGCCTTCATCACGGGGCAAATGCCCCTCCGCACCGGCATGACGACCATCGGCATCCCCGGCTCCACGCGCGGGATTCAGAAGAAGGATCCCACGCTCGCGGAAGTGCTCAAGACACAGGGTTATTCGACCGGTCAGTTCGGCAAGAACCATCTCGGCGACCGCAATGAATTTCTGCCGACGGTGCATGGTTTCGACGAGTGGTTTGGCAACCTGTACCACCTCAACGCGGAGGAAGAGCCTGAGGAACTCGACTACCCCGGCCAGAAGAGTCCGGAATACCTGAAGAAAATGGGGCCGCGCGGGGTGCTGCATACGGTGGCAACGTCGGTCGACGACCCAGCGACCGATCCGAAGTTTGGCCGCGTGGGCAAGCAGAAGATTGAGAACACTGGTCCCCTCACGCGCAAGCGCATGGAGACCTTCGATGGCGAGGTGACAGAAAAAACGCTGGCTTGGATCGACAAGAGCGTCAAGGGCGACAAGCCCTTCTTCTGCTGGTTCAACACGACCGCGATTCACATTCATTCGCACTCGCCGAAAAAATACATCCAAATGGCCGTCGACGAAGGCCGCGCCGAGGAGGATGTCGTTCGCGCCAAGATGATCGAGCACGACGAACAAGTAGGCGCCCTTCTCAAAAAGCTGGAAGACCTCGGCGTCGCCGACAACACGATCGTCGTTTACACCACCGACAACGGCAACGAACTGATGCTCTGGCCGGACGGCGGCTACGCGCCATTTCGAGGCGAAAAGGGCTGTACCTGGGAAGGCGGCGTACGCGTTCCGTTACTCATCAGGTGGCCTGGCAACATCAAGCCCGGCAGCGTGTCCAATGGCATCCAGAACCACGAAGATCTTTTTGTCACCCTGGCGGCAGCGGCCGGGATGCCCGATCTTAAAAAAGAACTGCTTACAGGCAAGAAACTGGGCGACACGACCTACAAAGTGCACCTGGACGGCTATAACAACCTCGCCCACTGGACCCGCGAGAGTGAAAAATCGGCACGCCGCGAGATTTTCTACTACGACGAGACCGACCTCATGGCTTTGCGCGTGGACGCGTGGAAGATGCATATCGGGGTGAAGCAGGATGGAATCTGGTGGAACCCGAAGACATACCCCAGCGTCCCCTATTTGTTCAATTTGCTGATGGATCCGATGGAGAAAATGGACCAGCAGTCGCACGAATTCGGCTCGGCGGCCCGCCGATTCTTTGCCTCCAAAATGTGGGCACTGAACTCGGCCGAACCGTTCATTGACGCGCACTTGAAGAGCTTGATGGAATACCCTCCGAGCCAAGGCGCGGACACGCTCAGCATGAAGAAGGCTCTTGATGAGGTTATGAAGAAACTCTCAGCACCTCGCGGTGATCACTGATCTCGATCGCCAATGCTGCGACTGCCGTTATACCGCGACAGGCAACATGTCTCTTGAAGAGCACGTCATGAAAGCAATTTCGTACATACTGTATTTAACGTTCGCGTTAGCGCCTCCGGCCGTTGCGCACGACCCGCTTCCGTCGTGGAATGAAACTGCATCGAAGAAGTCGATTGTCGAATTCGTCACGAAGGTGACAAAGCCCCACTCGCCTGATTTCATTCCAACCGCCGATCGCATCGCCACGTTCGACAACGACGGCACGCTGTGGGCCGAGCAGCCGATGTATTTTCAGCTTCTCTTCGTACTCGATCGCGTGAAGGCGCTCGCCCCGCAACATCCCGAATGGAAAGACAAGGAGCCCTTTGCCTCGCTGCTCAAGGGCGACGTGAAAGGCGCGCTAGCTGGCGGAGAGGCGGCCATCGCGCACATAGTCATGCAAACCCACGCCGGAATGACCTCTGAGGAATTCGAGGCGATCGTTAAGGACTGGATTGCCACAGCGAAGCACCCCCTGACCAAGCAACCGCTCACGGGCATGGTCTATCAGCCCATGCTCGAACTGCTCGCCTATCTGCGCGCGAATGGCTTTAAGACGTTCGTAGTCTCCGGCGGCGGCATCGAGTTCCTGCGGCCTTGGACGGAGAAGGTGTATGGCATTCCGCCCGAGCAAATCATCGGTAGCAGCATCAAGACGAAGTTCGAGCTGCGCGACGGCAATCCTGTCCTCGTGCGGCTGCCGGAGATCAATTTCATTGATGACAAGGCCGGCAAGCCGATCGGCATCCAGCAACACATCGGGCGCCGTCCTATCGCGGCGTTCGGCAACTCCGATGGCGACCTACAGATGCTCCAATGGACCGCTGCCGGCGGCGGTCCACGTTTCTGCCTCTTTATTCACCACACCGACGCGAAGCGTGAGTTTGCCTACGACCGAAAATCGCAAGTGGGTCTATTAGACAAGGGTCTCGACGAAGCCGCCGCCCAACGCTGGACGGTCGTGAGCATGAAGGACGATTGGAAGACGATCTTTGCGGCCGACAAGAAGTAGCCGGCGACACCCTGTCTTAAAATCAACCCCCGTACCGAATTCGACCAATCTCTCAGATTCGACCTAAAAGTTCGCTTAGTGTCCCTGTCGCCCCGATTATTGCCCTACCGCCCTGTGCAAAAGGTAGATCGGCTTACGATAATACACGGACGGCGACGTGTTCACTGGGGAGGTGCATATCAAATGAGGATGCCGGAGGCCTCGGCCATTCACCGCGTTGGCTGTTGGACGAGAGTGCCGCGCCCCAAATATCACGAAGTGATCGAGACACTCCTGCTTGATCGACTGCACGAACCGCTCCACGTAGGCGTTCATGTTCGGTGAGCGGAATTGCGTTTGCAGCACCTTCACGTGCTTTCGGCGGAGAGCGTCGTCAAACACTTGGGTAAACGCACCGTCGCGATCGCGCATCAGCCGGGCGACTGGTAAGCCCTCTGCGCGGGCTTGCTCCACATACGACTCGGCCTGGGCCTCAATCCACTCCGCGTTCGGCTGGAACGTCGCTGGCGACAGGATCACCCGTCGTGTTTGGACATTCAAAAACGCCAGCACGAACGCCTGGCGAATTCCCTTGGCCGTCATCACCTTGCGGCAATTTGTTCCAGTGCTAGACGGCAATTGGTCTGAGCCACCGACCTCGTGACCGGCCGAATGAGCGCCCATGACACGCCCTCGAATGGCACGTAGTTCTCGCTTAAGGTGTTGCCCTGAATTGACCTAGATGAAAAG
>JBBDJB010000015.1:0-6629 GCA_040880125.1 Pirellulales bacterium
ATCAATCCGGCGCGCACCAAGGTGAAAAATTCACAGCCTGACAGCGGACCCTACAAACATGAAAAACCATTCTTCCTATGAATATGACGTCCTAATCATCGGGGCCGGACATGCCGGCACCGAAGCGGCGCTGGCGGCTGCGCGAATGGGAGCACGCACGGCACTGTTGACCGGCAACTGCGACACCGTCGGCCAGATGAGCTGCAATCCGGCCATCGGCGGCGTGGCGAAGGGGCAGCTCGCCCGCGAAGTCGACGCCCTGGGCGGAGCGATGGGCCGGGCCATCGACGCCACCGGAATCCAGTTCCGCATGCTCAACCGCCGCAAGGGACCCGCCATGCACAGCCCCCGGGCGCAGGCGGATAAGAAAGCGTATCAGCAGGCGGTCAAGCAGACCGTCGAGCAGCAGGAAAACCTCACGCTGCGGCAGGAACTGGTTGAGGATCTGATTATTGAAACGGTTGACGGCAAGTCTCGCATCGTCGGCGTCCGGGTGCGCGGCGACGTCGAGTATCGTGCCGGCGCTGTCGTGCTCACTACCGGAACATTCATGTCGGCCATCATGCACACCGGCGACGCCAAAACGCCCGGCGGCCGCGCTGGCGAAGGCACTTCCGCCGGCATCAGCGGCGCACTGCGGCGGCTCGGCTTCCGATTGGAACGTTTCAAAACCGGCACGCCGCCGCGGCTCAACGGCCGCACGATCGACTTCGACCGCACCGAAGCGCAGCCCGGCGACGACGTGCCCGAGCCGTTTTCGTTTCTCACCGATACAATCCCGCGCGACCAGATGCCCTGCTGGGTCACCTACACCAACGAGGCGGTCCACGAAGTGATCCGCGCCAACCTGCATCGCGCGCCGATGTACAGCGGGCAGATCGCCTCCAGCGGGCCTCGGTATTGCCCTTCGATCGAAGACAAGATCGTCCGCTTCGCCGACAAGACACAGCACCAGATCTTTCTGGAGCCCGAGGGTCGCCACACCGAGGAGATCTACGTCAACGGCGTCTCGACCAGCCTGCCGCGCGACGTGCAGGACCAGATCATGCGGCTGATCCCGGGGCTGGAGCGGGCCGAGATCATGCGGTACGGGTATGCCGTCGAGTACGACTTCGCTCCGCCCGACCAGCTTCTGCCGTCGCTGGAGACCAAGCCGGTCGAGCGGCTGTACCTGGCCGGCCAGATCAACGGCACCACCGGCTACGAGGAAGCGGCCGCCCAGGGGCTTTTGGCCGGTGCCAATGCGGCGCTGGCGCTGCGCGGCGACGAGCCGCTGATCCTCGCCCGGGATGAAGCGTATATCGGCGTGTTGATCGACGACCTGGTCACGCGCGGCGTTGACGAGCCATATCGCATGTTCACCAGCCGCGCGGAGTTCCGGCTGCTATTGCGGCACGACAACGCCGACCGGCGGCTCACGCCGCGCGGCCAGGCGGTGGGGCTGGTCGAGCCGCATCGCTGGGAGCGGCTCGTGCAGAAGCAGGCCGACATCAACGCCGCAAAAGCGATCATCGCCGGCCGCCGCAACGGCGAGGTAACGCTGGCCCAGTGGCTGCGCCGACCGGAGATCGAGTGGAGCGATTTGGCGGCGCACACGCCGGAGCTGGGACGATTTGCGGCCGAGGTCGTGCGGCAGGTGGTTTACGACGTCAAATACGAAGGCTATGTCGCGCGGCAGAAGCTGGACGTCGACCGGCAGCAGCGGCTCGCCGGGAAGCGCATCCCTCAGGGTTTCGACTACCATAACATGTCGCAGTTGCGGGCCGAAGCGCGGGAGAAACTGTCGCGCATTCAGCCGGTCAACCTGTCACAAGCCAGCCGGATCAGCGGCATCACTCCGGCGGATGTTGCGCTTTTAATGGTTCATCTGGAGGGAAAAGGGCGACTGCCCAAGACGTTCAAAGAGCAGTGACGGGAGAAAGGAGTCGCCCGCGGTTTTGCTCTCGGTCGCAGGCGGCGGTGCCCCCGCCGAACTTCGGTCGGCAAATGACCTTCGTAGATGCGACGATTTGGCGGTCCCGCGGACCGTTCGGAAGCTCTTCAAAAGGGTGCGCAGAATCTTACGCATGGATTGGGTGGAATCCAGTAAGGTGTTTTTACGACTAGACTTACGCGGATGATATCCGTATTGACTCAAGTAGGCGTATGGCTATAATTCCTCCGATGGCAAGCCTGGCAAACTCGGGAGGAATGGCGAATGCTGTCGATTGCAGCAAACGCAGGGAGGTGACAAGCTTGCGAAGCCAGGATGCCAAAAAGGGCAAGCTGCCACACATCGTATCAGGGACGAGCGGGAAACTTTCACTTCGCCCCGTTAACGAGCGAACGGAGGTTCACGCTAGAGAACAAGTCTTACCATCGACCAAGGAGAGGGGTGGTTAGCGAACATGTCCAAAACAGTCTTTACGACGGGCGAAGCTGCCAAGATCTGCAAAGTCAGCCAGCAAACGATCATCCGCTGCTTTGATTCCGGGCAATTGAAGGGATTCCGAGTGCCTGGAAGCCGCTTTCGACGAATTCCCCGCGAGCAACTTTACACCTTCATGCGGGATAACGGCATCCCCACCGACGCACTGGATAGCGGAAAACGCAAAATCCTGGTCGTCGACGACGAAGAAGATCTGGTCGAGCTGATTGTCGACCAGTTGAAGCGTGACGGGCGTTTCGAGGTGCGGGCGGTCAATAACGGCTTTGATGCCGGGATGATGGTCAAAGACTATCGGCCCGACTTGATCGTGCTGGACGTGATGTTGCCGGACATCAACGGCAAAGAGGTCTGTCAGCGAGTCCGAAGCGATAAATCCATGGACGACGTGCAGATCATCTGCATCTCGGGCATGGTTGAAGAAGATAAGATCGACGAACTGAAGACGGCCGGCGCGAACGACTTCATAAAAAAGCCGTTCGAAGTCGACGCCCTGATCGACCGCATCTGCGAGCTTCTCGATATCCAGGCCATGTCGGCCGGCTAAACGCGAAACTCGGCGGGTTCTCATCGAGTAAATGGCCCGCGGTCCACGGCAGTTTCGGCTCTGCACGCGCGGAGTTGGTGCGCTTTGGCGATCCAATCGTCCTGGAGTCGACCGAATGCGGTGCTTGCCGGAACTGGGTCGGCCGGAACTGGGCGAACTGCCTCCGTGGGGGCAGTTGCCGCTACCGGACGCCACCGCAGTGGCGCTGGAAGCGATGCTGCTTTCCGCCGATACGGTGGAGATGCGCGCACTGGCCGCCGGTGCGCTGGCGCTCGATCCGGCCCTTGCGCTGTGGGCCGCATGCCGGTCGACTCGAAATAGCCCCACTTCGCCGGCGACTGTGGACGAGTTGGCCGCGTGGCTCCCGCCGCGAGTGGCGGTGCTGCTCGACGAGGCGTCGTCCGATGGCGGCGCTTTCTCTGTTGATTCTGATGACGGCGAAGCTGCTTCGCGCGACGTGGATGAAGCATCCCGACTGGCTGCCCGATGCGTCGCACTGGCGGAGCTGGCCCGGCAGTTCGCGCGGCTCGCCGAAGACGGTACGGCGGAAGCGGGCTATCTGCTGGGGCTGCTCTATGGCGGACAGCGATGGATCATTCTGCCTCGCAATCGGCAAGGAGAAGCGGAGTCCTCGGCGGCACTGCCTGATTGTCTGAGAGAATTCCTGGCTGCCGTTGACGGTAAGAATCTCCCGCCCGACTCGCCGCACAAACACGTCCTTCAAGCGCTGGCGGCTCTTGGCGATGGCGATGTATTGGACGAAGCGGCCGCTACGGGACTGCCGCCGGACGCTCTTACAGCCGTGAACGCCCGGCGCGAGGCGGCCCTTGCCCACTGGCAGACGTCCGACTCCGAGGTCTGGCGGCGACTGCCGGGTGTCGTGCATCTGGCCGCGAAGTATCAGCGGCTGCAGGCGCAGTACCAGAGCGAGCTGGAGCGGGAGAAGCTCGAGGCGGTAAAGGAACTTGCTTACGGAGCCGGGCACGAGATCAACAACCCGCTGGCGAACATCTCCGCCCGGGCGCAGGCGCTGCTGAAGGAGGTCACGCATCCCGAGCACCGGCGGATGCTGGCGGCGATCAATAGTCAGACGTTTCGCGCACACGAGATGATCGCCGATTTGATGCTCTTCAGCCGGCCTCCCAAGCTGGATCCGCAGCCGTGCGACGTATCGGCGATCGTGGCGGAAGTCGCTGCCCAACTGATGGAAGAAGTTCAAAAGCGGGGTATGCAGCTTGAGTGGGCACTGCCCGAGGTGCCGGTGATAGTCGAAGCGGACACCGTTCACTTGGCGGTTGCACTGCGGGCGATCGGGCGCAATTCGCTGGAGGCGCTGCCAGCCGGCGGTCGCCTGCGATGGGAAGTGCGTACCGCCGGGGAGGCCGCCGAAATCGCGCTTGGCGATGATGGGCCGGGCATCACTGCTGACGTACGGCGGCATCTGTTCGATCCCTTCTATTCCGGCCGAGAGGCGGGGCGGGGACTGGGCTTCGGTCTCTCAAAATGTTGGCGGATCGTCACCGACCACGGCGGCCAGATTATCGTCGACAGCGAACCGGGCCGCGGGGCGACCTTCACGATTCGCCTGCCGCTGGCGAGCGAGCCCGTCACTGTGGAAAGCGCCGTGTCGGCGGCTGCCGCCAAGCGATGAGCCGCACTCCATGCAGCCGTACCCTCTCCCATGAAGTCCGGGGTGAGTCGGGCTTCCGCCGCGATGGCCGGTTGTGCTTTAATCGTTGCACGCACCGACCGGTGGCATCATCGCCTGAGCAAGGCCCTCGTCCATGGACGCGCATCCCTACGGCTGGTTGAGCCTGCTGCCTCCGGTGGTGGCGATCGTGCTGGCGATCGTCACGCGGCGCGTCGTCCTCTCGCTACTGCTGGGTGTGTTTGCCGGTGCGCTGATCACCACCGGCGGTGCGCCGCTGCGAGCGGTCGCCGATACGCTGGAGATCCACCTGTGGAAGACGCTCGTCGAGGAAGACAAGCTGCGCGTGTTCGCGTTCACTACGATGATGGGGGCGATGGTCGGAGTCATCAACCGCTCGGGCGGGATGCGCGGTTTGGTCGAGGCGGTTTCTACATGGGCCAATAACCGGCGACGCGGACAACTCACCGCCTGGGCGCTGGGCCTGTTGGTTTTCTTCGATGACTACGCCAACACCGTTCTGTTGGGAAGCACTCTCCGCCCGTTGACGGATCGGCTGCGGATCTCGCGCGAGAAGCTGGCCTACCTGGTCGACTCGACCGCCGCGCCGGTGGCCGGGCTGGCGCTGGTCTCCACCTGGGTGGCCGGCGAAATCAGCTACGTGCAGGAGGGGCTCGACAAGATCCAACCGGCGATCGAGGTGAGCGCGTTTAACCTCTTTCTGCTGAGCATCCCCTACCGGTTTTACGTGCTGTGGACGCTGGTCTTCGTGGCGATGGTGGCCTGGCTGCAGCGAGACTTCGGACCGATGCACCAGGCGGAAACCGATGCCGTGCGCGACGGCGTATCCGATGTACGTACTGGCACTCGAAATGGCGATGCTGAACCTCCGCTGCCCGACCCCACTCAGCCCGACCCCCGCACGCCCTCGCGCTGGTACAACGCCGTAATCCCGGTGGTGGTCACCGTGGCCGGCATCCTCTGGCTGATGTATATCACCGGCTTGGACGCAACTGCGCCCGAGGATGCGGTCGGCGCACGCGGCGCAATGAACATCTTCGGCAATGCGGATGCCTACTATGCACTGGTGTGGGGATCGCTGGCCGGACTGTTGACCGCGGTGGTGCTGGGGCGCGCGCAGCGATTGATGACCGGTCCACAGACGTTGGCGGTCGCCGGTGCCGGTGCGCGGCTGATGTTGCCGGCGCTGGTGATCCTGTGGCTGGCTTCGGCGCTATCGTCGCTCACCGGCAATGCTCCTTACAAAGGCGACGTCGTACCAACTGCCGAGGCCGCAGTTGAAGAAGACGGAGCCGCCGCAGGTACAACCGGCGCTGACTCCTACCCGCTACGGTATCGCCTCTACACGGGCGAATACCTGGGCATGCTGATGGGCGACCGCCTGGCGGCGCCGCTGCTGCCGACGGTGGTGTTCATCCTGGCGGCCGGCACGGCCTTCGCCACCGGAACAAGCTGGGGGACGATGGGCATCCTCATGCCGCTGGTCGTGCCACTGTGCTACGGCGTGCTCCGGGCCGGCGGGGCCGTCGTCTCGCCGGAGGATCCGATCCTGCTGGCATCGGTCGGCGGCGTGTTGGCCGGGGCGATCTTCGGCGATCACTGCTCGCCGATCTCCGATACGACGATCCTCTCCTCGCAAGCCAGCGGGTGCGACCATATCGCACACGTGCGGACACAGCTCCCCTATGCACTGACCGTGGCTGTAGTGGCAATCGTCTGCGGCACGCTGCCGGTCGGGTACGGCGTGCCGGTTTGGCCGCTGCTGGCGATCGGCTGCGTGGTGATGTGGCTGTGCTTGATGCTGGCGGGACGCAAGGTGTCTCCGTAGGGTCTGCTGTGCGGACCCTCCCTGAGCGGAAGACTGACTTTATTCGCCCATTGAACGCGGTGACGTAGCGCTCCGGAAAGTTCGCCGAAGCAACCGGACAATGAAATGGTCCGCACACAGGTTGTGAATCTATGCGGCTTTCGTTCGTTGCGGCGCGGAG
>JBBDJB010000016.1:0-40719 GCA_040880125.1 Pirellulales bacterium
GCGACGGATCGGGTAGCGGCGGTTCGAGCGCGGCGGCCGACGATCGGGTTTGGGCCGAAGCCGCCCTGGTCGGCAGCAGTTCCGGCTCCCAGGACGTGGACGAGGCCCTCAGCGAAGACGCCGACTGGCTCGCCTGGGACGTCCTCTAACAGCCTTTTGAAAAACGCTGTCGTGGCGCTTTTCAACCGCGCCAAGTTCGGCGCAAAGCTCCTCACGGCTCGCAAAATAACGACTTGCATCGTTATTTTCGCATCACCTCCATGTGATGCAGCAGCCTGCCCTAGAAAATCACAGGGTGCTTAAGTCGCCGAAGAAACGGCCGCTGGAATGCTGCGCTACGCGAGCAGCTTCGGGTGAACGACCGCCTCGCCGGCCGGCCCGATCAACCGGGCGTCGAGTCCCTGGTAGGGATAGCTCAACCGATGCGCGTCAAAACCCAGTTGATGCAAAATCGTCGCCTGCAGGTCGTGGACGGTCATGCGATCTTCGGTGACAAAGTAGCCCAACTCGTCGGTTGCGCCGTAGGTGATCCCCGGTTTAATGCCGCCGCCGGCGAGCATCATCGTGAAGCAGTGCGGATGATGGTCGCGGCCGAGGTACTTGGAGCCGTTGCGCTCTTCATTCATGGAGGTGCGCCCGAACTCGCCGCCCCAGACGATCAACGTCTCGTCGAGCAGCCCTCGCTGCTTCAGGTCGGTGATCAGAGCCACCAGCGGCTGGTCAATCTCCTTGCACTTCTTGGGAAGCTGGTGCACCAGATCGTCGCTGGGATTTGTCCCATGGCCGTCCCATCCCCAGTCGTAGAGTTGGACGAATCGCACGCCGCGCTCTACGAGCCGCCGCGCCAGCAGGCAGTTGTTCGCGAATGATGCCTTGCCGGGTTCGGCTCCGTACCGCTCGAGCATCGGTTTGGTCTCACGGGCGATGTCCATGACGTCGGGCACGGAGACCTGCATCCGATAGGCCAGCTCGTACTGCGCGATTCTGGTGAGAATCTCCGGGTCGCCGAACTCTCGGGCCTGAAGTTCGTTCAGATCGCGGATGGCGTCGAGGCTCCGCCGTCGCACTTCGCGCGTCATTCCCGGCGGATTCGAAACGAATAGCACCGGGTCGCCTTGCGTCCGGCATTGCACGCCTTGATACACCGACGGTAGAAAGCCGCTTCCCCAGACGCTCTTGCCGGCGCTGGGCACCTTTCCGCCGGAGACCATCACCACAAAGCCGGGCAGATCCTGGTTCTCGCTCCCCAGCCCGTACGTGAGCCACGAACCCATCGACGGGTAGCCTAGACGCGGCTGACCCGTGTGCAGATAAAGCTGTGCCGGCGCATGATTGAACTGGTCGGTGACCATCGACTTCACAAATGCGACTTCGTCGGCGATTCCGGCCAGCTTCGGCAAAAGCTCGGACACCCAAGCTCCGCTTTGACCGTGCTGGGCGAACTTGTGCGGCGTTCCCAGCAGCTTCGGGTGACCTTTGATAAAGGCGAAGCGCTGATTCTCAATCAAATCATCCGGGCACGGCGCGCCGTTCAGTTCATTCAGCTTTGGCTTGTAATCGAACAGATCGAGTTGCGACGGCGATCCGGCCATGTGCAAGTAGATAACGCGTTTCGCGCGGGCCACGAAATGCGGTTCCTTCGGCGCCAAAGGTGCTTCCGGTTTGCCGGGCGCGGCACCGAATGCGTCGCGCGAAAGCAGCGATGCCAGCGCCATTCCGCCTATGCCCACGCGGCACTGCCGCAGGAAATGGCGCCGCGTAAGGGCCTGAATCGCGTGTTGCGCGTAGTTCATGCCAGTTAATCCTTGGTCAGGGTCTCGTCCAGGTTCAACAGGACATTGCCGACGACCGTCCATGCCGCTAGCACGTCGACGGGCATCTCCTCCGGCGGCGGGCCGATCTCCGAACCGGCCATCTTCGCGGCGGCTTGAAGGTCGGCTTTATAGTGAGCGAGCTCACTGGCGAAAAGCTCGGCAACTCGCTTCGCTTCCTCCGCTCGGGGCGGCCGCGACAACACCCGCAGGTATGCGTGCTGGATTCCCGCCTGGACGTCTTCGCCGGAATGCGCGAATATCCGCCGCGCCAGCGCTTGCGCCGCCTCGACAAAGGCCGGATCATTCAGCGTAACCAGGGCCTGCAGCGGCGTATTGGTGCGAATGCGCCGCACAGTACACACTTCGCGGCTGGTGGCGTCGAATACTGTCATCGCTGGATAGGGGCTCGTGCGACGCCAGAAGGTATACAGGCCGCGGCGGTACTTGTCCTCGCCCTTGCTCGTCTCCCACGACTCGCCGCTGTAAACGATCTGCCAAACGCCCGGCGGCTGCGGCGGCATGACGCTGGGACCATACATCTTGCTGCTAAGCAGCCCACCGACGGCCAGCGCCTGGTCGCGCACCGCTTCCGCTTCCAAACGAAATCGCGGCCCCCGGGCATAGAGCCGGTTCTGCGGATCCTTTTCCAGCAGCTCCGGCGTGACGCGAGACGACTGCCGATAGGTCGAGCTGGTAACGATCAGCCGACACAACTCCTTCATCGACCAGCCTTCCTCAATGAACTGGGTAGCCAGCCAGTCGAGCAGTTCGGGGTGCGATGGCGGCTCGCCCTGCGCGCCGAAGTCCTCGCTCGTTTCGACGATGCCCCGTCCGAAGAATCTTTCCCAGTAGCGGTTGACCGTAACGCGTGCGGTCAGGGGGTTGTCGTCCGAGATCAGCCACCGGGCCAGGGCGAGCCGGTCTCGCGGTATATCGGGCGGCAAGGGAGCAAACGCACTGGGGACCCCAGCTTCGACAGATTCCCCCAGATTCAAAAAGCTGCCGCGCACGTGGATGTGCGTCTCTCGGCGATCGTCGGCCGGCAGTTCCCGCATGATCGGCGTGGTGGGCAGCTCAACATTCTTTTGTTGCTCTCTCAGGGCCTCGATCTGCTTTTGGATTTCACTGGCTTCTGCGTCGCCGCCTTCGCTTTCTGATGAGCTCTCACCTGGGATCTCGCCCGCGTCTGGAAGCTCGCTCTGCAACTGCGCAATCCGCTGTAACAGCTCGTCGAGCTGGGCTTTCTGCTCTGGAGTCGGTGTGGCGAAGGTGGGGCGATTGTCGTCTTTGTCGCTGTCTTCGGTTTGATTGAAGAACGCGAACAGCTCGTAATACTCGCGCTGCGTGAGCGGATCGTACTTGTGGTTGTGACATTGGGCGCAACCGATGGTCGTGCCCATCCAGACCTGCATCGTAGTATTGACGCGGTCCACAACGGCCGCGACGCGAAACTCCTCGTCGTCGGTTCCGCCCTCGGTGTTGTTCATCGTGTTGCGGTGGAAGGCGGTGGCGATAATTTGGTCGAGCGAAGGCTCCGGCAACAGATCGCCCGCAAGCTGCTCGATCGTGAACTGATCGAATGGCATGTCGCGGTTCAAGCCGTCGATGACCCAATCGCGGTAGCGCCAGATCGTGCGGCGGGCGTCCTTTTCATAGCCATTGGTGTCGGCGTATCGTGCCAGGTCCAGCCATACCCGGGCCCAGCGCTCGCCGTATGCGGGTGAGTCGAGCAGACGCGAAACCAGCCGCGCATATGCATCGGGCCGAGGATCATCGATAAATTGCTCGACTTCCTCCGGCGTGGGCGGAAGACCCGTCAGGTCGAGCGAGACGCGGCGGATCAACGTGTGTCGATCGGCCTCCGGCGAGGGTGCGAGGCCGTCGCTTTCGAGCCGGGCGAGGACGAAGTAATCGATGCCGCCTCGGGGCCACTTCTTCTGCGCGACCTCCGGCAGCGGCGGAGGTTCCGGCGGCACGTACGACCAGTGCTGCGACCACGGCGCCCCTTGCTCGACCCATCGGGTCAACAGATCGATCTGGTCGGCAGAGAGCGGCTCGCCCGACTTGGCCGGCGGCATCCGCACGAAGGGATCCTCTTCCGCGACGCGGCGGATCATTTCGCTCTCGCCACTGTCGCCCAGCACGATGGCGCGGCTGCCGCTTTCCAGTTCTGCCGTCGCGCCGATCTGCTGGTCGAGACGCAGCCCCGCCTCGCGATGATTCTCATCCGGGCCGTGGCAGGCGAAGCACTTGCTCGACAACAGCGGACGGATCTCGCGAGCGAAATCGACCTGCGCCGGTTCGGATGCGCGGACTGGCGCAAACAGCAGCACTGCCGTGGCGATCCAGGCGCAGGAGCAAACGGCAGCCTTCATGGGGTCTTTCCAGGTTCCGGAATTAAGCCGGGGTGACGCTCCGGTCATCTTGAATCGGAGCGGCTTACGGGCGGGAATCTGCGGGAGCCAAACGAAACTATTATACCCGAGCCGCCTGGCGCGACGAAACCGGCACGACACAAACCAAGCGGGGCGCTGTGGACGCAGATTCGGCCTTAGTTCGGTGACAGCGCCGGGACTTTAGTTTGACGCCTCCCCACAGGGCACTACATAATAGCCCAATGTGGGGGCTTCGCGACGGCCGGCCGCCGTGAGCCTGTTTGTACCGGGGCTCTTCCTTGGACTGCTGTCCTTTCCATTGGGGCAAATGGAGCCATCTCCTTTCCTGTCAGGGGCTAAGGCACCGCCAAGATTGGCTCGGCAAATCTCCGGCGATCGAGCGGCTTGGCGATGGGGGAATGCGATGAGCGTAGTTGTCACCTGCCCCGACTGTGGCCGGCAGTTCCGCGGGCCGGAGAAGGTCTCTGGGCGGAAGATCAACTGCCCGGCCTGCGGCACGCTGTTTCGCGTATCGGCGGGTCAACCCTCCCCGTCTCATTCAGGTGCAGCGGACTATCCACTCGGCCGCACAAATGTTACGCCAGAACATGCGCACGACGCACTCTTGGCAGATCTCTTGAATGACGAGCTGTCTTCGCAGGCGAAGCCGCTGCCAAAGGAGTTAGGACTTCCGAGCGGAACGACGCGTTCATCCGCGGGAACTCCGCCGCCTCCGGCGATCGTGCCGCGGTTTCTAAAGCTGGCGTCCACAAAGTATCTATTGCCTACGCTGCTTTTGCTGACCGCATATCTGATGTTGCTCTTAATGCCTCGGATAGTGCGGATGACGGTAGTTGTATTGGCGATTGAAAATATCGTCCTGGCCATTTACGGGATCTGCGTCATTCGCTATCGGGGTGCTTGGGAGCAATTCGACTTCGTGGTGGGCAGAGTGCTAATTGCAATTTCTACCATTGTTGTCGTTCCGTTGTCGCTATACGCCTTCATCGCAGCTATAAACGCCGGGCATCCATTTCGCGTGACGGGGCTGATTCTGGCAGCGCTTGCCATCTTCGTGGGAATGGCATTGCTGTGTTGGTGGCTCTACGAGGTGTTTGGGTTCTTTCGCGCACATTCAGTGATGCAAATGATCGGCATAGCGCTTTTGCCGGCAATACTTGCTTCACCACTGAGCTTCGGAGTTTTGTACGGGGCCGCGGATTCGATGATATTGGGCCGCGATGTGACGGAAGATCTTGATCTATCGCATCTCCGTGAAAGGAAAACTCGCGCGAACCAACCCATCCATGTCCGCCAGCGACAACTGGAGGACTTGGGAGATTATGCAAGTCGACGCCGAACGGTGCCCAGGGACGATCGGATTTCGCCCTCCATTCCATCTCCTTCCTCCGCAGCTTCCGAAGCAGCACCGCGGCCGCGCAGGGATCCTTTCGGCTCGGCCGCGCCGGGAGGCGGCGATGAGCGAGCAACGGCAAGCCCACTTCCCTCGAATGCTGCCGGGGCGCGTCGCTCCGAACTGTCAACGATTCGTCCGTACGATCCCGCCGATGAAATTGCCACCCGCATGCTGCTTCGCCAGGCGTATCTGAATCTGGCGGCCGAGGCGGATGAGGACACCTTGGCGAGCAGTCTGCACTGGTATCCTCCCGGCAACGAGGCGCTAATGGGTCTGCGCTGGGGAATCGGGGTCACAATCGCTGGCGCTGTGGTTCAGCCGCAGGTCGCCTCTCAGCAGCAGTTGCACGCGCTAACCGGCTCGATTGGCCTCGGAATCGCTGAAGGGCTTGCCGACCGGCTCAACCGGGGCGACTTCGGCGGCTGGCCCAACGCCAACGATTCGATGCTGGAAGATCTCGTACTGCTGGGCGGGGAAAGCGAGTCTGAACTGGCGGCCCGCGCGCGGGGTCTTCATCTGGATGCGATCGTCATGTTTCGCCTGGAACGGGAGCGGATTGGTTTGACCGGCCGGTACGAGACGAACCTCCAAGCGCGTATCGTCGATACGCGAAATCGGCAATCCGCCTGGCTCTCTGATTGGAAAAGCCACCGGAACGCCGCCCCGGACTCCAACGGCCCGACTGTCGACCGGTTCGTACAGGAGGTACTGACGCAAATTGACAGACGCTACCGGCTCGTGCCGCTGGAGAAGCTCTCCGACGAGCAGCTTCGCGGGCGTAAAGCCAGTCTGACGGGATCGAACGTGCGCAACACGCTGGCCGCGGTGGCGGAGCTGCGCTACTTTCAGACCCGTGCCGTGCTCGAAGTGCTACAGGCGGCTGCCGCCTACAGCCACCTGCTCGAGATGACCATGGAGGATGGGCGTCGGCTCGCCGAGGGCGGGGCTTCGCAGCGGCGGCTAGTTCTTCAGAGATGGCTGGCTCAAAATCCCGCCCGGTGATACTCACCGCGGGTGCGCAAGGCGAGAGCCCATCGGCGCGGAACCGCATTTCGGTGGGGCGGTTCCGCGCCGTGGGCGCGAGCAGGGCAGGTGGGTTCGAAGCGCCGGCAGCACAGAACATGCCGCCCAACGCTTCGCGGTGGGAAAATGCTAGGAAAGCGGATTGATCAGTACTTCCAGATCGCGTCCATGGCGGCCGTGAACTGTTCGTCCTTGGTCCCATCGTTAAAGGGCAGCGCAGTCCCGTTTCCGACGAACCAGTCGTAGCGCACCTCCGGCCGGAACGTGATCCGGTCGGTCGGGCGGTAGTTCATGCCCAGCGACAGGGCGTAAAAGTTGCCGGCGAACTGTTCGTCGGCGATCGGATTGCCCTCGCCCAGTCCGCGAACACGGCCGCCGTCGTCATCGCGGAACCACTCGAATCGCGCCCCGGCCGACCAGCAGCAGTTCATCCGGTACAGCAAGTACTGGTTGATGCCGTACCACTCCGCGTCCTGGCCTGGGGCGAGCCCGTGGTTCTGATGGCCCAGATCGTGCTGGAAGACGTACGTGGTGCGGTCGTCGAGCTTCTGGCTGATCACCAGGCTGTGCACGTAGCGGTCGTCGTGAATGATCGGCTCCAGCCGGCTTGCCTCGTCGCCCAAGGTGACAGTGAACGCAGCCGTGCTTCCACAGCCGCCGTCCCACGAGATGCCCCCGAGGAATGAGAGGTCGTCGTTATTGTCTTCCCAGTTGTCCCAGCCGCGGTCGAAGCCGCCGTGCAGGGTGAGCGTCTGGGTGGCGTCGTAGCTCGCCAACATGCCAGTATGAGTGAACGGCTCCCCATACTGCATCGTGTAGGCGTGCGAGTAGAAAAAGTTTTGCGGGGCCATCACGGACTCGTAGCCCAGGATCGTGTAATAGTGGCCCATCTTGACGCGCAGATTGTTCAGCGCCACTTCGGCATAAAGCTGCGGCATCGCCAAGTGATAAAAGCGGCGATTGTTCCAGTTGTCTTCCAAGCCGAGTGCCTGGCTGAATCGGGCATCCGTCCCATACATCAGGTCGACGCGGCCGCCCACGGCCAGACCGCAACCGTCGTTATCGGCCTCGTGGGCAAGATAGAGGTACAACTGGTTAAGCTGCCCGCCCACGCGGTCGTTGAACGTCAGCGGACCGTTGTAGTTAGAAACCGGATCATCCGGATTGAGCGTGGCTCCGCCCGCGACCCAAAAGCCAACATCGAGAAATCGCGAGGACTGGCTGCACAGATCACAGCCGCCGGGACACGTTCCCCCGGGCTGCGCTATGCCACCGGTGGTGGGGCATCCGCCCGCTGGACACGAATCCGCGTAGTAGGGCGCGAACTGCTCGGGCGACGGAGTGATGCCGGGGGGAAGCACTTCGGTCGGTGCGCCGGGTACGGTCTCCCACGGCTGCGTGGTGAGTTTCCCAGCAACATACACCTCGGCCGAGGTGAAGCGCACGGTCGGCTGTTCAGCGGTCTCATCAGCCAAGCCGGCCCGGGCGCCCAGCAGCGCGACCGCCAGCGATAGCGCAGCGGTCTCCCATCGGATTACTTTCATGTCCCCGTCTCCTAACGTGTGGGTCGTGTCGGTTCGTTGCGGAACCGGCCGAGCGGCGTCCCTACCGCTCAATCTCGCTGCTCGCTCCGGCGCCGAAGTGGGAGTCGGCTGCTGTGTCGGGCTTGGACCGTCGCGCACTGGCGGTGCGGTCGTGCGCCATCAAGTCCGCCCCAGCCGGAATGACGCGAGCTTTCAGAAGAACTATTCGGACCGCTGCAAACGGCAGATTCAGTCAATGCGGAAGCGGCAGAAGACCTTGGCGGACAGGAATGTTCCGTACAAGCGGCAGGCTTTGGGCAGCTTCACTAACCGGAACAGTCGGCACTCGACTGCCGCGCGCACCGAGTTGCGTAAGCGGCCACTGGTAGAGGACTTACAGTCCGATCCGCTGTGGGGCGGTCGCTGTCGGCCGCACGAACCGCCGGGCGAAGCATCGAATGAGGCGGCTTCCGACGTGCCCCGAGCGATGCAAGGCGGTTGCGCCAGCGCCCGCAAAGTTTACCCAGGGCGCAAAAACCGACCGGCCGCCCCGAAGAGCGGCCGGTCAAATTCTTTCGGTGTCGAATCCGAATCGCCAGGCGATCAGATGACCTTCGTCTCGCCGGGGACCGGCACCGGGTAGAAGCCGTTGTCGTCCGGCAGCACCGGCGCGGTGGCGTCGAAGGCGTACTTCTCCGGAGCCAGACTGATCTCGGAGTTGATGGCATCGTCCCAGGAAATCTCCTGGCCCGAGTAGGTCGCCATGCGACCGAGAATCGACGTCATGGTGCTGGTGGCGCCGTACTCCGCTTCGTTGAGCGGCGTACCGTTGCGGATGCTGGCAAACAGGTCGTCGTGCTCAACCTGGTAGGGGTTCGGGCTTTGACCGCGGAACCGCCACGAGTCCTCGCCCTCGATCCGACCGCCGCTGATGTTGGCCGTCCCCTTGGTGCCGTGCGCGTGTTCGCTCACGCTGTTCCAGCAGCCGGGGATGTGCCGGCACTGGCTCATCATCTTCGAGCCGTCCTCGTAGGTGAACTCGACAAAGTGATGATCGAAGATCTCGCCGTACTCTTTGCCGGTGCGAACTTCGCGGCCGCCCATGCCGTTGGCGCTGACCGGCGGTCCGCCCTTGAGCCAGTTACTGACGTCGAGATTGTGGATGTGCTGCTCGCAGATGTGGTCGCCGCACAGCCAGTTGAAGTAGTACCAGTTACGCATCTGGTATTCCATCTCGGTCTGATCGGGCTTGCGTGGACGCACCCAGACGCCGGCGCCGTTCCAGTAGACGCGCGTCAACAGGATGTCGCCAATCGCGCCATTCTGCAGGCGGTCGATCGTTTCGATGTACGCCTGCTGATGATGACGCTGCAAACCGACGCCCACGCCAAGATTCTTCTGCTTGGCTTCCTTCGCGGTGGCGAGAACCTGGCGAACGCCCGGCGCATCGACCGCGACTGGCTTCTCCATGAAGACGTGCTTGTTCGCCTTGACGGCGGCATCGAAGTGAATCGGCCGGAAGCCTGGCGGCGTGGCCAGGATGACCAGATCGATGCCCGAGTCGATCGCCTTCTGGTAGGCGTCGAAGCCCGAGAAGCGTCGTTCCTCCGGCACGTCGATGCGATCGGCCATTCGCCGGTTTTCTTTCAGCCGGTTGTAGCAGCTCTCGACCTGGTCCTGGAAGGCGTCGGCCATGGCGACGAGCTTGACGTCGCCCTCGGTGCTCAGTGCCTGGCTGGCGGCGCCGGTTCCGCGGCCGCCGCAGCCGACGAGCGCCACCTTAATCTCTGCGCTGCCCTGAGCATGCGCCGAGCGGGCAATGCTCAGGCTGCTGGCGAACGTACCGCCGGCGACCAATGCGGACGACGTCTTGATGAACTGTCTACGAGAAGGATCCTCCGCCTGGCGACTCTTCGAGTTTTTTGACATGGAAGAACGTCCTCCGTTGGTAAAATCGGTGGGAAGGTGGTTTGCTGGTGTTGGCGCCGCCAGTGTTGCCGCGTCGGTGCTGAGGGCCGCCGGATAGGCGATACTGCCCCGCCGCAGTGCCTGCCGCCGATCAATCCGTCGATACGCCAAGTGTTGATATGCCAAGCGTCAAAATACACGACGACAGAAACAATGGGAGCGACATGATTGGCCGGATCCGAGCGGTTGTTGTCGGCTGGGTGATCCTTGCTTCCGCGGCCCACGCCGCGGAACCGACCCGGTTCGAATTGACCGAACCGCACATGGGCGTCCCATTCAAGCTCGTATTCTACGCGGGCGAACGGGGCCATGCAAACAAGGCGGCCAGGGCCGCTTTCGACCGCATCGAGCAGCTCAACAGCCGCCTGAGCGACTACGACCCCCAGAGCGAATTAACCGAGCTATCCCGCACCGCGGGCAGCGGAAAGACAGTGGCCCTGAGCGACGACCTGTGGACGGTGCTCGCGGCAGCCCAGCGGCTCGCGGAACAGTCCGAGGGGGCATTCGACGTCACGGTGGGGCCGTACGTGCGGCTGTGGCGCCGGGCACGCCGGACCGGCGAGATGCCCCGAGCGGAGTATCTCCGCAGTGCGGCCGAAGCGGTCGGCTACGGCCACTTGAAGCTCGATCCGGAGTCGCATACCGCACGGCTCACGCAGCAGGAGATGCGGCTCGACCTGGGAGGCATCGCCAAGGGTTACGCCGCCGACGAAGCGCTGGCCGTGTTGCGCGAGCACGGCATAGAAAGCGCACTGGTCGACGCCAGCGGTGACATCGCTGCCGGCGATCCTCCGCCCGGCCGCGCCGGCTGGCGGATCGGTATTGCCCCGCTGGAACAAGACGCGGCTCCGAGCCGCTACCTGGAACTGGCGAACATGGCGGTGGCTACCTCCGGCGACACCTGGCAGTACGTCGAGATCGACCGGAAGCGGTACTCGCACATCGTCGATCCAAAGTCTGGCTTAGGGCTGACGCGGCGGAGCAGCGTAACGATCATCGCTCCGGATGGCATGACGGCAGACAGCCTGGCCTCGGCCGTCAGCGTGCTGGGGCCCGAGCGTGGCATTGCGCTGGTAGAAGCCACCGAACGCGCCGAAGCACTCCTGCACTGGCGGGAGGACGACGAACTGCGAACCGCGCAGTCGAGCGGCTTTGATGCCTACCTGTCCGGCAAGACTCCGGCGGACGCCGCTTCGCCACAGCAGTAGAACGTCTTGGTGGCACAGACATTCTTGTCTGTGCAAAGCCGTCTCCCCGGCCCTCTCCCAGAGGGAGAGGGTGAAGGCGCGGTGACACGCGTTACGCACATGACACTCGCTAAGTACAACATGTTGCTACGCGCGCAAGTCGAAATCGGGCCGAATCGAATCGGCGAACCGATCGCGGTTGATCTCCAAGCCGAAGCCGGGGCGCTCCGGCACGTCGGCACTGCCGTCGCGGATGGTGTAGCCTTCGCCGGTCAAGACGTCGGTCGAGAGCGGATCGTGTTCGGCACGGTAGAAGTTGTCGATGGCCCCGCCGACGTGCAACTGCATGTAAAAGCCCAGCAGCGATCCCCAGTTGTGCGGGGCGACCTGAATCCCCTGCGGTCGGCCCATGGCCGCTTCCTCAAGGATGCCCTCGATGCCGAATCGCTTCATGTCACCTTGCAGGACGTCGACGGCCTTGGCGGCCACCAGGGGCTCGAACACGTCCAGTCGCCCCTGTGTCTCTCCGTCGGCCAGTAGCGTCTTCCAGCCATTGGCCGCCATATATTCCTTCAGCTCGAGGCACGGCTCGACCTCTTCGGGAAAGAGTTCCTCGACGAAGGCGATGTTCATCGGGCCGATCTGGTCCATCAGGCGCTTTGCGCCGGCCAGGTCGTAGCCGTTGTTGGCATCCACGGCCAACTGCACGTCGTCTCCGCCGTGCGCTCGGCAGACGCGCACGACCTCGACATCGCGGCGGTCGCCTTCTTCCCGCGGCATCCACTTTGCACCGCGGCCGATCTTGATTTTGAACACCCGATGTCCGGCGGCCAGGCCCATATCGATCTCTTCGCGAAAGCGGTCTTGCCAGCGATCGGCGTACTGCGGCAGCAGATCGGCAAAATAGACCGATCCGTCATAGACCGGAATTCGCCGACCATTCTCGCCGCCGAGTAACCGGTAAACGGGTTGGTTGAGCAGCTTGCCCGCCAGGTCCCACAGCGGCATGGTGCCTTCGCCGAGCGGCCCGGTCATGCGACGGGCGTCCGGCTGGAACAGTTCGGCGATCGATGCACCCAACAATTTTTCTGCGTCGTTTCTTCGGGCGTTGCACGCCCCGATCCCTTGCGCACCCTCGTTGGTGAACAGCCGCAACATGCGGTCGCCGCCAGTGTCGCCGTGCACGTCCAGCCGCGAGTTTTTTCCGGCCACCTTCGACCGCTGGGTGGTGAGGTGGAAACCGACGACACGGTTGATCTTTACGTCGGCGGGAAGCTCGTCCGCCCAGCCACGCGCGGGCCAATGGAGTGAGGTCGCGGCGGCCGCCGCGATGCCCGACGCAGTGGCGAGGAATTCTCGACGTTGCATGATGAAACTCCAATGGGGAGAGGCCAATGGGAATATGCTGGTCGCGCCCGAAGCAACTCCAGTAAAGCAGCCCTGTACCTGATTGCAAGCGGATTCAATCTCGCATGCTGGCGGCCGCGTTAATGCAAGTTCCTCCCGTCGTTACGTAAGTTGTGCCGAGGCTGGCCTTCGGAGAAGATACAGTGGGATTGCGAGATCGCAACAGCGGGCAGCGCGTCACGAACAGATATCTAGGGGCATTGATCGATGGGCATTCCGGCCGAGTTGGGAAATAGAGTGGCTTGCTGGCTGGCGGCCACGGTGATGCTCGTGCTGACCGGCGGATGCGGTGCAAAGACGGTCGAGCGGATGCCGCCGTTGGAGGTGGCCGGCTGGGTCGACGGGAACGCGCCCGAGGCGTCCGATCTGCAGGGCCGCGTGTTGGTGATCGACTGCTGGGCGTCGTGGTGCGAGCCGTGTCGCCCGGCGGTTTCGGACCTGCTCCAGATTCACGCCAAGTATGCTGAGCAGGGCGTGCAGTTTCTGGGGCTGACGCCCGAGTCGGCCGGCGAAATCGAACGAGTGCTGGGCTTCGTCTACGAGATGGAGCTACCCTGGCCCAACGCCTATGGAGCCAAGGAGACGATACGCCGCCTGGGCGTGTCCGGCTATCCCAAGGTGGTCGTCGTCGATCGACAAGGTCGCATCGCCTGGCGCGGACCGAGCGACCTGGTCGAAGTCGCCATCCGCGAGGCGCTCAAAAAATAGTCGCGTTTTGCGGTGTGGGAACCGCTTACAGCAACTCCCGAATCCACTTCACGCTCGGCTTTCCGCCGCCCGGTACGGGCGTGCCCCGCAGAAACTCCGACACGTATCGCAGCCGCTCGTTGGGCTTCTCGGGAACCTCGAAATTGTCGCCCTTTTGCAGGATGGGCCGCGTCTCGGGCATCGCGCCGAAGGCCCGATCGCCCGCCGCCTGGCAAGGAAACCACGTGCCCTGGCCCTGTTCGTTCACCAGATAGAACTCCGGATAACAGTGACCGGGGACCCAAACCGTGCGGGCGGGGATACCATTCGCCCGACACATGGCGATGAACAGCGAACTGAGCTCTTCGCAGTCGCCTTCGCCGTCGCGCAGCGCCCGGCGCGCCCCCTTCAGAGGACCGTTGGTGTATTTGACGTTTTCGCGAACGTAATCGTAAATCGCCTCAACCTGGCCCCAGGCGTCGTCCTTGGTGGCTGCGACTTCACGTGCCAAGCGGCGGATCCGCGAGTCGCGGCTTTCTATATAGGGGCTCGGGCCGAGGTAGATGTTCATCTCGCGGTCGAGCGACTCGGGAATCCGCAATTGCGAAGTCTCAGCCGGAGGCAGCACCTCACGGCGGGTGATCTCCAGCGTAATCGCCGCCCTGGCTTCTTGGCCGGATCGCAGCAGCGGAATCTCGACGATCATTTGCTTCACCGCACCGTCCAACACGCGGTACTGGACGCGGCGGACCTGCGGCGTAATGTCCTCTTCGACGACGCGCACCGTCTGCTCCGGCCAATCCTGCGGAACCGGCAGCGTTGCATAAAGCCCGCGGCAGGCACCGGACTCGGCGGTGACTTCCACACCGATGCGGTACCGCGAGATATCTTCCTTGCCCAACCGGAGATCGCCCTGGTCGTCGTCGAGCTTGAACTGCCCCCAGGCGGTACCGGAGGTGCAGACCATCGCCATCAGCGCCAGGCCAAGGAAAGTATGAATCAGCCTGGCGAACCTACTGCGGCGGAAGCCGGTTCGTTTCGACAGCCTTTCAAGAAGCTTGCTGTGCACGGCGCCCTCTTCGGGTTGCGAGAATCATGCTGGCGAGCGCGGCGGCGTCTCCGTCCAATGCGTAGAAACGCGGAATACGGCACGTCGCGGCAGTATCTCTAGCATAATCCACCGCGCCGGGGATTTCAGGCGGCGGAGGCATTTGAGGAGGGGTCGGCCGCAGAAAGGGCAACCGGCCCGTGGGAGCAAGCCGTACGGCCCACACAGTCCGGTACAATACCGCCGCCGTCGTGCGGCGCGGCCGGATTGGCCGCGGCGGCGATTTCGAGAAAGGAGAACTGCCAACGCCGCCGGCCGTGTTCAGGATGGCACGGCCGGCGGGCGGACGGCAGTTCCTCTCCGGGAGGGCAATACGTAGTGTGCGGGCGCCGGCACCGGCGCTAAGCTGCCCGAGTGCCAGTACGTCGGATGGCGAGCGAGCAGCGCGGGGGGCGATGACGGTTATTGCACGATCGGCCCTGGCACATAGGTCGGCGGGCCTTCCATAATTGGGCCGCCAATGACCGAGGGAGTCTCACACGGGTTGCACGCTGCACTTCGGAAAAGGCCGCCGCCGTTCCGCAAGTGGCCGCAACCGGTAGACCCAATCGCCAAGATCGCTACCGCCATCAAGATCAGTAGCTTCTTCATGGTAAATGTCTCCGGGAAGGGGAAGCAGGTCGTTCACACGCCGGCGAACAGGTGGGTCGAACAACTCTACACCACAGGGCGCGATGTGCAAACGCAACGCGACGTTTTTTTGAAACGCCCAGCCACTCACCGGCGCTGAAAATATGCTACATTTTTACGCACGCGGAAAATCCTGCCGGACCGGCTTCCTCCATTCGTAGTGGAGACGACGGCAGGACTGCAGGAGAATTGAACCCAAAGCGACCTGCGCCGATAATGGCGCATGTGTCGGCGCGGTTCGCGCACAATCTGAGCGGCACCAGGATATTCACCACAACGGCGACCGGCGCGACCGGAGGTCCTTAATGATCAGCTACGCAATGTTGCTTTGCGCTGGGCGATTCCGTGCACGTGTCGCTATCATCCGCACGTTGGCTTTGTTGCTAACGGCTTTCGTCGTGCTGGACACGAATCCCGCAACCGGGACGGAGTTGGCCCGCCGCGCGCAGGACCAGGTGTGGCTCGTCAGCACGCGCGACATGGCAGTAAATTGCGAGGCCGCCGAAAACCCGGACGCCTGGACGGTACATTACCTCGACGAGAACGGCAAATGGCTGCCGGGGGACGTACCCACTTTGCTGGCGTGGGACACGCACTTCGATCAGACGATCGTGTTCGTCCACGGCAACCGCATCGAGCGCGGGCAGGATCGCTACGAAGGGCTGACTACTTACCGCGCGCTGGTCCCGTCGGACGCCCCCCAACGCGTGCGGTTTATTATTTTCTCGTGGCCCTCCGGCCGTATCGGCGGAGCGCTGCGCGACTTTCGGGAGAAGGCGTGGCGCACCGTACCGGCCGCCTATCATCTGGCGTGGCTGGTGAGCCGCTTCGATCCGCAAGTGCAGCTCGACTTCGTCGGCTATAGCTACGGCGCCCGCATCGTCACCGGCGCGCTGCACCTGGTCGGCGGCGGCAGCCTTAATTCCCACCAACTCGACGCCAGCCGCCCAGTCGATGCCAGGGTGGTGCTGATCGCCGCGGCATCGGACCGCGACTGGCTACTGCCCGGGGGGCTGCACGAGCGGGCTCCGTCGCAAATGAACCACTTGCTGCTGCTGACCAACTGTTGCGACCCGGCATTGAAGTGGTATCACCTTCTGGACCGCTGCGATAATCCGATCGCCCTGGGCCGCTGGGGTCTGCCGACCGGCGCGCTATTCGAGTCGGTCGCGCAGGTGGAATCTTGCGAGTGGGTGGGCCGCAATCACGATCTACATCTTTATTTGCAAAGCGACGCCCTGATGTCGCTCTCCTGGCAGGCGCTCACGCGGGACAGACCGGCTGAAGTTTCCCACGAAGTCCTCCGGCCGTTGGCCGTTCACCAGTAGTCGGCCCTCGATTCTATCACTTTCAAGCGGTCGCTACCGCGCCGATTGCGCGAGTGCGCAAGTACCGGCCGCCATGCCTCGGTTTTGCGAGGAGACGACGGCCGGCCAGTTCGCGTCACCAGGACGAGGTCATTAGCCTGCGCCGCAGCAGCACTAGAGGGCGCTTCAGGTGAGAAAAAGCGGCGTGCAACTCCCGCATTGGAACCACGAACAACTGTGCCTCGTTCGATGGTAGCTGATCGGACTCAATGGACGCGCCAAGCCCGGCGACGAAAAATGCGATTCCCGCGAACGCAATGCCTCCGGAGACGGTCTCTTACGAAACAGCGTCGAATCGGCGGCGGCTATGTTACAAAAATATGGTTGAATTTAGATACCGCGATCGGTACAATTCCCCCGAGCACACGCATGCCAGAGTAACCGGCCCGATCGTCGGACGCTGATGTTCAACAGTTTTTGGTCGCACTCACTGCCGGCGGCCGTGTGATCGGCATCATTTCAGCGTAGATAAGCAGGAGAACCCAGCGAACCTGTGCGGACCAAAATCCACCTTTGCCGACCGATACATTGCCATGTTTTCCCAGCGCCGTCGCCCTTGTCCGATGCTGGGGCCACAGCCACATGACACACGACCGGTACGTAATTGCAACACGCTCCCTAAGTGGATAAGCTGGAAAGGTTTGGATGCGATTGAGGGCGCACTTTCACGCTGCCGACCGCCCTACTTTTAAAAAGAGGTGAATCCGTGGCTTCCACAGCCAAGACCGATAAGCGTTCGCAGTTGACCAACGGGGCCGACATTCTCGTCCAGTCGCTGGTGAACCATGGCGTCGATACGATCTTCGCCTACCCGGGCGGAGCTAGTATGCCGCTCCACCAGGCGCTCACGCGGTTCAAGGACAAGCTGCGCACCATCCTGCCCCGCCACGAACAGGGCGGCGGCTTTTCAGCGCAGGGCTACGCCCGCTCGACCGGCCGTCCCGGCGTCTGCATGGCCACCAGCGGCCCCGGCGCCACGAACCTGGTCACGCCAATCGCCGATGCCAAACTGGACAGCATCCCGCTGATCGCCATCACCGGCCAGGTGCCGGTCAAGGTGATCGGTACGGATGCCTTTCAGGAAACGCCCATCGTCGAGGTCTGCCGCGGCATCACGAAGCATCACTGCCTGGTGACGGACATCGACGACATCGCTCGGGTGGTCAAGGAAGCGTTCCACATCGCCACCACCGGCCGACCGGGTCCGGTGCTGATCGACTTGCCCAAGAACGTGCAGCAGGCCACCACCACGCCCGACTACGACGTGCCGATGGATCTGCCCGGCTACAGCGGCGAGATGGCCAAGGCGCATCCCGAACAAATCAATCAGGTGGCGGCCGCCATCCGCTGGTCGCGCCGGCCGATCATCTATGCCGGCGGCGGCATCATCGCCTCGGGCGCCAGCGAACAACTGCGCGAGCTGGTCCGCAAGACCGGCATCCCGGTCACCATGACGGTGATGGGGCTCGGCGCGTTCCCCAATGAAGACCCGCGATCGCTCGACATGCTCGGCATGCACGGCACCGTGTACGCCAACTACGCGGTCAACGAGGCCGATCTGCTCATTGCCCTGGGTGTGCGGTTCGACGACCGCGTTACCGGAAAGCTCGAAGAGTTCTGCAAGCACGGCAAGGTCGTGCACATTGACATCGACCCCTCCGAGATCAACAAGAACAAAGAGGCGCACATCCCCATCGTCAGCGACGTCGGCTACGCGCTGACCGAACTGAACAAGATCGTCGAGCCGCCCGAGGACATCGCCGATTGGGTCGAACAGACAGCTAAGTGGAAGCAATCCGACCCGCTGAAGTACGACACGAAGTTCGCCGGCATCCTGCCGCAGCATGCTATCAGCGAGCTGTCGCGGCTCACCCAGGATCGCGAGACGATCGTCAGCGTTGGCGTCGGCCAGCACCAGATGTGGGCGGCGCAGTTCTACAAGTTCCGCAACCCGCGCACGTTTCTTTCCAGCTCCGGGCTGGGCACGATGGGCTTCGGTCTGCCGGCCGCCATCGGCGCCAAGGCAGCCAATCCCGACAAGCTGGTCGTGGATATCGACGGCGACGGCAGCTTCCTGATGAACATCCAGGAGCTGGCCACCTGCTTCTGCGAAAAGCTGCCGGTCAAGGTGCTGCTGCTCAATAACCAGCACCTGGGCATGGTCATGCAGTGGGAAGACCGCTTTATGCAGGGCAATCGCGCCCACACCTACTTGGGCCCGGTCGATCATCCTGAGGCCATCGGCAAGGGCAATCGCCAAGGACCCAGCGACCGCTATCCGAACTTCGTCTCCATCGCCAAGGGCTTCGGCTGCGGGGCGGCCACCGTCAAGAACAAGGCCGACCTGACCGCGGCGCTGCAGGAGATGATCGACTACGACGGACCGTATGTGCTGGACGTCGAAGTCCCCTACCAAGAGCACGTGCTGCCGATGATTCCCTCCGGCATGACGGTTAACGACCTGATCAAAGAATAACGGCCCGGACCCTCGCCGCGCAATGAATAACGGCGCGGACTCTCGCCGCGCAAACTCGCCGGCTGAACACCTGAAAGGATCGAACGTATGCAAGTCTCTCCCCTGGCTCGTGTCGTTGGTTTGGTGATGTTGGTAGCGGTGATGTGTGTGACCGGGCCCGTGGCGGGAGAAGACGACGTGAGCTATCCGACCTTCGGCACGATTCACCGCCACGATCCGCGCTTTGACGAGTTGGTTCCGCAGGACGCCAAGCTCGAAAAGCTGGCCGAAGGCTTCGACTGGTCCGAAGGCCCCGTGTGGATTAAGGACGGCGGTTACCTGCTGTTCTCCGACATTCCGCGCAACAGCGTGATGAAGTGGAAAGAGGGCGAGGGCATCAGCCTCTTCCTGCGGCCCAGCGGTTATACCGGGCCGGGCTCGTGGGGCGCGGAGCCGGGCTGCAACGGCCTGTTGCTGGACCGGAACGGCAGTCTCATTCTCTGCAATCACGGCGACCGCAGGCTGGGGCGGCTCGAAACGACCGGCAACCAGACGACGCTGGTGAGCCACTACCAGGGCAAGCGCCTCAACAGCCCCAACGACGCGGTGCTCAAGTCCAACGGCGATATCTACTTCACCGATCCGCCCTACGGACTGCCGAACCGTTTCGAGGACGAGCGGCGCGAGCTGGACTTCTGCGGCGTCTACCGCTTTTCGGCCGACGGCAAGCTGACGCTGCTGACCGATCAGATGACGCGTCCCAACGGCATCGCCTTCTCGCCCGACGAAAAGACGCTGTACGTGGCGCAGTCGGATCCGGAGAAGGCGGTGTGGCTGTCTTTCGAGGTGAAGTCGGACGGCACGCTGGGCGAAGCGCGCACCTTCTTCGATGCCACTAGTTGGGTCGGCACAAAGCCCGGGCTGCCCGACGGCATGAAGGTCGACCAGCACGGCAACCTGTTCGCCACCGGACCGGGCGGCGTCCACGTGTTCGCGCCCGACGGCACGCACCTGGGTAGCATCGACACCGGCGAAGCGACCGCCAACTGCAACTGGGGCGACGACGGCAGCACGCTCTACATCACGGCCGACATGTACCTCGCCCGCATTCGCTTAAACACCAAGGGCCAGGGATTTTAGCAGTCGGGCGTTCCTACTCCCACTCCCTCTGGGAGAGGGCCGGGGAGAGGGCTTTGTCCATGAGTGTTGGTGTAATTTCTAGATTCATTCGTCGGAGTCATTTGAAAATCGGCTGTTTTAAATAAGGTTCGGCGCTGCAAGGGCGAAACACACGAGCGCGCGTCGATTGAAGCCGCGAAGCCTGTCGGCAATAAACCGTTTGTTATTACCCCCTCTCCCTGCCCTCTCCCCGGAGGGGAGAGGGATTTGATGCCATACTCCCTCTCCTACTGGGAAAGGGATTTGATGCCGTGCTCCCTCTCCCTTTGGGAGAGGGCTGATCGCGCACCGAAAGACTTCGGTGCCAAATAATCGTATGTGATCTCTAGCAGGATGCTCGCATGACCCGACTCGCGCTGCACTGGGAGATCTTGATCGCGATGCTCCTGGGCGCGGTGATCGGCGTCGCGTTGAACCTCACCGCTGGCCAGCGCACCACGGCCCGGCCCGTTTCCGTGCGCGAGCGCACCGTCGAGATCATCGACACGGCCGGTCCGGTACAGCTCGATCGCGGCAATGTCTGGATTCGAGACGGGCAGGATCAGATCCTGCTGCAGATCAACACCCGGCGCGGCGAAGGCGTCTATGAAAGCCGGCGCGTGATCGTGCGTCCACCGTCGGTCGACGCGGTGGCCCAGTGGCCCGAGCCGCCGCCGCAGGTCGACGCGGACGAACCCGTGCCGGTGATTCAAGTGCCGGCGCTGCGGACGCTCAAGCAGCAAGATCCGCAGGCGTACGCGCTGTTCCATCTCTATGGCCGCTCGCTGGCGCGGCGCGTGGGCGACATGGCCGGCATCCTGGGCGACCTGTTTCTGCGCATGCTGCAGATGGTCTCCGTTCCGCTGATTATTACATCGCTGATCACCGGGGTTACGGGCCTTGGCCGGGCCGAGCGCCTGGGGCGGATGTTCGGCCGCACGCTCAGCTATTATCTGATCACCAGCATGCTGGCGATCTTCGTCGGTTTGACGTTCGTCAATCTCATCCGTCCCGGCGCCAATATCGCGCCGGCCCTGCAAGCGGCTCCGCCCGCCGCGGAAGTGGAGCAGATCGGACCGGACCCCGGCGAAGAACTCACCGGCCCTCAGTCCGCAGGCAAGGGACTGGGAGCCATACTGTTCGAACAGCTTCGCAACATGATCCCGCCCAACCCCATCCAGGCGGTGGCCGAAGGCAACTTCCTGTCGATCATCGCCTTCAGCCTCGCCTTCGGCATCTTCACGATCCTGGTCGGCGGCCGGACCGCGGAAATCATCGCGACATTCTTCGAAGCGGCGTTCGAAGTGATTATGAAGATGACCATGGCGATTATCTTGCTCGCGCCCCTGGGAGTGCTGTTTTTAATGTTGTCGGTCACGGCGACCGAAGGCGTCGGCATCTTCGGCACGCTTGGCTGGTACATGGTTACGGTGGCCTGCGCGCTGGCGCTGCATGCGATGGTCGTGCTGCCACTGATCTTGAAGTTCGTCGCCCGGCGTGACCCGCTCGAATTCGCCCGGGCGATGAGCCCCGCGCTGCTGACCGCCTTCAGTTCGGCCTCCAGCAACGGGACGCTCCCGCTGACCTTGACCAGCGTCGAACAGCGGGCGGGCATCAGCAATCGCGTCGGCTCGTTCGTGTTGCCGTTGGGGGCGACGATCAACATGGACGGCACGGCGCTGTACGAAGTGGTGGCCGTGCTTTTCATCGCCCAATTCAATGGCATTGAGCTGGACCTGGCGCAGCAGATCATCGTCGCCCTGACGGCCCTGCTGGCAAGCATCGGCGCAGCCGGTATTCCGCACGCCGGCTTGATCATGATGATCATCATCCTGCAGGCGGTGAATCTGCCGACCGAGACGCAAGGGCTGATCATCGCCGTCGATCGCGTGCTGGACATGTGCCGCACCAGCGTCAATGTATGGAGCGACTCAGTGGGCTGTGCCGTGGTGGCCCGGTTCGAAGCCGACGGAGGTGCCCAGGCCGTGCCGGCCCCAGCGGTCGCCGCCGAAGCCGGCGAATTCCATCCGTAGCGAGACGGTGACTCGAAGGAAAAAATTCCATGCAGTCCGACAGCAAATACCCAGAGAACCCTTACCGGGGAAGTCAGGCCGGCCCCGATCGGGACGATTACATCGCCCCCAACTACACCGCGGCCAAGGTGCTGGGGACGCTGAACATTGTTTTCGCGTGCGTGCTGTTGTTGTGCATCGGCTGCTATGCAATTCAGATTTTCTCGCAAGCGGCCATGGCTCCCCTGATGAACGAGCAGTTCGCGGAAATGAATGCTCAGATAGAACGGGACCGCGCCCGGCGGATAGAAGGCTTTCGCGAACAAGAGGAATCGGCGGAGACGCCGGAGGAGGCCGAGCGGATTCGCCAGCAGCGGGAGCAGTTCGAGCGGATGCCCACGCCCGACTTCTCGAAGATGATGGAGATGTGGCAAATCAAGGATCCGCGCGTACTTGGATTCTTCGCGACGGAAGCGGGCGGCGGCGCCCTGCTCAATGTCCTGATGCTGGTATCCGGGATCGGCCTGGTCACGCTACGCCCTTGGGGACGGACTTTGGCCGTGTGGATCGCGGGGCTGAAAGTCGCACGACTCATTCTCTCCTGTATGTTTGTCATTTTCATCGTGGCGCCGCTGATGGCGGAGTCGTTCGGCGACATGATCGTGGAAATGATGCCCGCTGACGAGGTGGCGGAACACGAACTTAACGCGATGGTTCGCGTATATACCTGGATGATCAGCGGTTCGTGGATCTTCATCGCCGTGCTAGGGTCCGTTTACCCGCTCGTCCTCTTGGCGATGTTGAACCGGCGCGACGTGAAGGCCGCGGTGACCGAAGACGGCTATCAGCAAACGTTTTCGCCGGATTAGGAGGATCCTTCGGTACACGTTTCCCGTCCCCTCGACGTCCGGAATCACTGCAGAGCGGTTCTGACGATTACTCCCGCCGGCACGATCGCGTTTGTACCGGCGGCGGCCGCAATGCCTGCAGCATGCTATGTTTGCGAAGGAGGCAGTCCGCCTCCACGAGACAAGCCTTCTCTTCTGGCTCGCGGTACCGATGCTGCCACCGATGACCAAAAAATCCGCCACGCTCGACAGCATTGTCCAGCGGGCCGGCGACCTGTACAGCCTTCCCGCGGTGGCCATGCAGGTGCTCGAGCTGACCGACAATCCGAAGGTCGACACGGCGGCGCTGAAGAGGTGCATCGAAAACGATCCGGCCATGACCACTCGCATCCTGCGCGTGGTCAACAGTTCGCTGTTCGGATTGAGCCGGGAAGTCGGCGATCTGAACCAGGCCCTGGCGATGCTGGGAATCAAGCCGCTGAAGCTGTTGGTGCTGGGCTTCAGTCTGCCGGAGGGGCTATTCGCCGGGAGGCAGCGGAACCAGCTCGACCACTACTGGCGGCACACGCTCACCAAGGCGGTCGCCGCCCGCGAAATCAGCCAGACATTGTGGGATCGCCCGGGCGATGAGGCCTTCCTGGCCGGATTGCTCGCCGACATCGGCATGCTCGTCCTGCTGAACGATCTGGGCGAAGCGTACTCGCGATTCCTCGAGCGCGTCGAGCAGGAGCGGGTCGATCTGGAGATCCTCGAAACGAAGGCACTCGGCTTTTCGCATACCATCGTCAGTGCCCAAGTACTCGACCATTGGGGGCTGCCGAAAGCATTGGTCGAGGCAATCGCTGTTCCCAAGTCGATCATGCGGCTGACGTCGCTGTCGCCTGCCGAAGCGGCCCTGCCGCAGATTCTGCACATGGCCGGGCTGTTGACGCAGGTCGTTGCCCAAGATCGCCTGCGGTTGCTGCCTGAGTTGCTCGAAGCCGGCGACAACTATTGCGGTATGACGCGCGACCAGTTGACGGCGCTGGTCGAAGCGCTGCCGGAGAAGATCGAGCAACTCGCCGACGTGTTGGCCCTGGATCTGCCCGCCCGGCTCAATTACCGAGACGTGCTGGCCCGTGCACACAAGCAGTTGGCGGAGGTCGCCTTCCATGCGGCGACCGACCTGTACCAGCGGCAGCAGGCGGACGAACAGCCGTACCAACGCTTGCTGGAGGAGACGCGCAGCCTGGCCGACGAGGCCGAACTGGTGACGCGCAAGGTCCAGCGCGCGGCGACAGCCGCCGTGCCGGCGCCACAAACGCCGATTGCCGCGGCGGTCCAGCAAAGTTCCGTAAAACCGGCGGCCAACGCGGCGCTCCTGGGGAGTTCCACGCCCGATCACGATCCCGGTCTATCGGGCCGCGTCCGGCAGGCGGTGGCCGATAGCCGCATGCGGCGCTGCGAACTGAGTTTGCTATTGGTGGAAATCGATCGCTTCGAGGAATGGATGGCCGCCCGTGGACCGCAGGGTGCCGAACTTTTGGCTCGCCTGTTGCACGCCGCCTGCCAGTCGGTCGATCAAGCGGACAAGACCGTGCTGCAGACCGGCGAGGCGCAATTCTGGCTGCTGCTGCCGGAGTGCGACCGGCGCCTGGCGGTGCAATTCGGACGGGAGCTGGTACATCGGATGCGCGATCTTTCGCGAGCGTGTGGCACTTCATCGACGCCGAAAATCACGCTCAGCGTCGGCGCCGCGACGGTTGCCATACCGCCGAAGAACTTTCCGCCGGATGACCTGATCGAAAGCGCGGAGCGGTGCCTGTACGGCGCGCAATCGTGCGGCGGCAACTCGGTCAAGAGCATCGAGATCTACTAGAGATTGGCACGGCTGCGCGCGGATTGTGAGGACCTTCGTGTGCATGCACTTCTCTGCAAGCCACGCTCGGCCGAATCCACGCAGACGCGCCGCATGACCCCGGTGGTGTGCCCGCGGAGCCTTGTGGTATGCTTGGTGGATGGAGTACGCAAGCCAGCCCCACGACCCTCGCTCTGAGACGGCGGCCGACGGTGCGCCTCCGTATATGAAGCCGCCGCTGGTCGATGTGTCTGCCGGCGATAACGCTGCGTCGAACGAATTGCTCTCGTACGATGCCCGGCAGTGGCATCCTCCCGTGCCGGTAATCACGCGGCGTCGGCGTCGTGTGGTGCCGGCGGTGCTGTTTCTGGCCACGTGTCTTTCGACATTCTGGGTCGGCGTCACCAGTTGGATGCCGCTGACGTACATGGGCAGCATCCAGACGGCGCAGCAGATCGTTCTCGCTAACTGGCAGCAGGGGCTCGTTTATATGGGCGCCGTGCTGGCGATCCTGTTGACTCACGAGATGGGACACTTCGTCTTCACGCTCCGCTATCACATTCCGGCCAGCTACCCGCTGTTCATTCCGCTGCCGATCAACGCCTTTGGCACGATGGGCGCGGTCATCGGCATGGACGGATTGCGGGCGAACCGGCGTCAGATGTTCGACATGGGCCTGGCGGGTCCGCTGGCGGGGCTGATCGTGGCGATCCCCATCATGTGGCTGGGCATCGAGCGGCTCGACGTGAGCAGCGGCCCGGCGATGCGGCCGGCGTTCTACAACCCGCTGCTGGTGCAGATCATGCTGCACTACCTTCGCCCCGACGTGCCGGCCGACACGCTGGTGAGCATCTTTCAGATGAACCCCTACTTCATGGCCGGCTGGGTGGGGCTCTTGATAACGGGTCTGAACATGCTGCCCATCAGTCAACTCGACGGCGGGCACGTGATCTATGCCCTGTTCGGCCGCCGGGCACATAGGATTGCCCGGGTGTTTCTTCTGGCCGCCATGGCGTATGTGATCATCTACGAGGTTTACGTCTGGACGGTGATGCTGGTTTTGATCACGCTGCTGGGCACCGATCATCCGCCGACCTCCGACGACACGGTGCCGCTGGGGCCGTGGCGCTGGGCAATCGGCCTGGCCTCGCTGGCAATTCCGATCCTCTGCTTCCCGCCGCAGGGCTTGGCGCTTTGAGCGAGTTGCTGCTTCGGGCGAAGCTGCTTTTGAAGTCCTCCCGCCGCCGCTGGGATGCCCTGTGCCCACGCCTCTGACGCATTTGGAAGGCAACCTGCGGCCGCTGGTCCGGCTGGTGTGGCCGGTGTTGATCGAGAACACGCTGCACCTGCTCGTCCAATACGTCGACCTGTGGCTCACCGGCAACTATCTGCGCGACGAGGCCTATCTGGCCGCCGTCACGCTGATGGTCTACGTGATGTGGTTCGTGTTCAACCTCTTCGCGCTGGTGGCCCAGGGGGCGACCGCCGTCATCGCCCGTTACGTCGGCGCGGGTAATTATCGCCAGGCCAGCCGCGCCGCCAACCAGGCGATCACCATCGGTCTAGTGTGGTCGATGGCCCTGGTCGTGATCGGCCTGCTGGCCGCCGAGCCGGTTGTGCACCTGCTGCAATTGGAAGGCGCGGCCGCCGATGCCGCGGTACAGTATCTGCGGATCCTCGTCTGGGCGCTGCCCGCGGTGATGCTGGAAGAGGTTGGCTTCGCCTCCCTCCGCGGTGCCGGCGACACGCTCACGGGTCTGATCGTGATGTCGATCGTCAACCTGATCAACATCGCGGTGAGCAGCAGCCTGCTGTTGGGACTTGGGCCCCTGCCCGAGATGGGATGGATTGGCCTGGCGATTGGCACGGCGACCGGCCACGCCGTCGGTGGGTTGATCGTGTTGATTCTGCTCGCGCGTGGCCGTGCCGGCTTGCGATTGCGTTGGGTGCGGATGCGGCCGCGGAGCGAAATGATTCGCCGCATTCTACGGATCGGCATACCCGGCGGCATCGACTCGCTGATGATCGTCGCCTGCCACCTCTGGTACGTGTCGATCATCAATCAGTTGGGCAACATGGCCACCGCCGCGCACGGGGTCGGTGTACAGATCGAGGCCCTGGCATACATGCCCGGCGCGGCCTTTCAGATCGCCGCGGCGACTCTCGCCGGACAGTACCTTGGCGCCCGCGACTACGCGAGCGCTCGTCGCAGCGTACTGCTGGCGTGTGCCGTGGGGGCAGGCGTCATGATCACCGCCGGCGCCGTGATCTATCTGGCCGCCGTGCCGCTCTCGGCGTTCTTCCTGGGCGGCCCGGATTCGGAAGTCGTACCGATCACCGCGCGGCTGCTGCGGGTGGTCGCCTTCAGCATGCCGGCGCTGGCGGTGGGGATGATCCTGCAAGGCGCCCTGCGCGGCGCCGGCGATACGCGATGGCCGCTGCTGTTCACGCTGGTCGGCATGCTGGGGCTGCGGATCCCGCTGGCGTACTGGCTGGCTCACGATTCGGTCACGCTGCTCGGCGGCATGTTCGAGTTCGACGGATGGGGACTTGGCGTACTCGGCGCGTGGTACGCGATGTTTGTCGACGTCGTCGTCCGCTGCCTGTTGGTAGTGACGCGGTTCCGCCACGGCGGCTGGCAACGGATCGAGGTGTAGCGGCGGAGGTAGGGTTCGCTGTGCGGACCATCGCTTCGTGAATGTGGCGTCGTTTCCGCCTCGTGCAGTGCGGTGAAGTCACTGCCCAGCTTATGACTGATCTGGATAAGCCGGTGAATAAGTACGGACCGCACAGCGGTCGCTACTGAGCTCGTGAATATTCAGATCGGCGCCGCGTTCGGGCTGAACGGTCACCAGTTCAGCTACTCCCTCTCCCCGGCCCTCTCCCAGAGGGAGAGGGAGCTCAACTGCTCAACACACTGTCGCCACAAAACGACATTTCACTCGGCCAACTACTTGCTTCGCGCGGCCGGCCATTGACAATGAGGCGAGTAACGCAACCCCATGAGGTGAAGCGATGTGGTTGGGCCTGACCCTGATCGACTGGATTGTCGTCGGCGTATACCTGGTGCTGGTCACCGCACTGGGCGTGATGGCCTACCGCAAGGTCCACGACATGACCGACTTTTTCATGGGCGGCCGGCGGTTCGGCAAGATTTTCATGATGTTCTTCGCCTTTGGGGCCGGTACCAGCAGCGAGCAGGCCAACAGTGTCGTCGCCGGAAGTTGGCGCGTGGGGCTGCCTGGCATCTGGTGGCAGTTCCTCTGGCTGTGGGCGACGCCCTTCTATTGGCTGGTGGCTCCGATCATGCGACGCATGCGGGCGCTGACTACCAGCGATTTCTTCGAAGCCCGCTATGATCGCAGCACTGCCACGCTGTACTCGATCTGGGGCATGATTATGGCCGTTGTGTTCATCGCCGGCGCCCTGTACGGCAGTGGCAAGATGATCGACGGCCTGACCGGCGGCGAGCTCCGCCGCGTGGTTGATGAGGGCGTGCTCTCGGACGTGAAGATCGTCCCGCAATTGACTCGCACGCAGACGCCGGGTGCGACGCCCGACGCCCCGCCGGTCAGCCACGCTTCGATCGAGATGCGGGCGGTCCACGGTTATGAGATCGCCATCCTGGCCATTACCGTCTTGTTTGTCATCTACGGCATGGCGGGCGGCCTGGCGGCGGCTATCTGGACCGACTTCGTCCAGGGCATACTCACCATTACGTTCTCTTTTATGTTGCTGCCGTTCGTGTTTCAGAAGATCGGCGGCTTCGCGCAGCTCAATCCGGCCGGCAGCGATCCGATCAAGCCCGGCATGTTCGACATGGTCGCCAGTCCCGAGGTGGCCGCGGCCCTGGGCCGCGAACCGATCACCGTGTTTTACGTCTTCATGCTGTCGCTCACCGCCTTGGCGGGCATCGTCGTGCAGCCGCACATCATGGGCGTGTGCGGGGCGGGCAAGACGGAGTTCGAAGGCCGTTTCGGCTTCACGTTCGGCAACTTCCTCAAGCGGTTCTGCACGATCGCCTGGACCTTCATCGCCCTGGCGTGCATCGTCTGGTACCTCGGTCCGAACAGCCCGCTGCAGAATTCCGATGTGCCGGAAGACCGCGCCGCCTATGAGCGGATTCAGGCGGTCATCGCCGATGATTTCCACGAGCTTCCGCAAGAGCAGCAGCAGGAATACGACGCCTTCGACAAAGACTTTGCCGACCGACTATTCGGCCGGGCCGCACACGACATCCTGCCCAGCGTGGCGCCGGGGCTGGTGGGTTTACTGCTCGCCTCGCTGCTGGCGACGATGATGAGCACCTGCGACGCGCAGATGATCGTCGCCAGCGGTCTATTCACTGAGAACATCTACAAGCGCCTGATCAAGCCAAACGCGTCGCAGCGGCATTACCTCTGGGTGGGGCGGTTCGCCGGACTGGGCGTCGTGCTCGCGGCGCTGGTGCTGCAGACGACCTTCACCGACGTCATCGACGCGTTGCGGGTGATCGTCAAGACGCCGGCCGTGCTGGGGATCAGCCTGTGGATCGGCGTCGTGTGGCGCGGTTGGACGCCGCTTGCGGTGTGGGTGTCAGCCGCCGTGGCCGCGGCGACCTGGGCTCTGTGCGCTTACTTCCCCGGCTGGTTCGCCCAGTTCGAATCGCTGACGTTCATGATGCGCGAGTCGCACGGCGAGATCGTGGTGGCCGACTCGTGGACGATGTTTACCTTCATGGTGGCGGGCGTCGGCTCCGGACTGTTGGTGAGCATGGTCACGCCGCGGACACCGAAGGAGAAGCTCGACCACTTCTATCGTGTAATGCGCACGCCGGTGCGGCCGGGTGAGGTGATTCTCGAACCGGTGACGCTACCGCCGGACGCGGGCCCGCCGCTGGAGAAGCTGATTAATCACCCGGACATCGAAATCCCCCGGCCGACGGTGGCCGACATCGTCGGCTTCGCCGCCGCCTGGGTCTGCGTGGGCCTGATTATCTGGTTGACGTATTTCCTGGCGAGCGCGACGTGAGCGAAAATACTTACAAAAAACTACTTTCTTTATTCCCTTTGTAAGCGTACAATGTCCAGGTAAATCCCAGGGATGAGTGGAAAACACAGCTTGTGAGACTGCTCGAAAAACAAAAATTTTTACTGCATTTGGCCGACAGTTGTTCAACGGTCAAAAACCGGGATGTTGAAAAAACCTCCCGCCGACACTGGTATACAAGCACGGGTGGAGAGTTTTTCAACAAAACACTGGGACCCCTAAAAGGGCGCGTTGAAAAAGTCACCTCCCAACGCGGTTTTTCCGCAAAAACACGCACCTTCGGGAAGCCCCAAAAGGGGCCGTTGAAAAAACCACCTGCCGGAACACGGGACGTCGCCCAGGTTCATCCGGCTGGTCACAGACCCACTTCGACCTTTTTCCAATGAGCGAGCAAGCGCCCAGCTACCCGAAGGTAGCTCAACTCAAAAGTGTCGACGACCTCCGCACCCGGCTCGCGGAACTGTCGCTCGAATTGCCGATCGATGAGACGATCCTCACCGCCCAGGCCGGCTCGCCGCTGGCCCGGCCGATCGCAATCGGCGGCTTTAAGGTCGGCAATCGCTGGTGCATTCACCCGATGGAAGGCTGGGACGCCAATACGGACGGCTCGCCGTCGGAGCACACCCTTCGCCGCTGGCACAACTTCGGGCTGAGCGGCGCCAAGCTGATCTGGGGCGGCGAAGCGGCCGCCGTCGTGCCCGAGGGCCGGGCCAATCCCAATCAGTCGCTGGCCGTGCCGGAGAACCGTGCCGGGCTGGCCTCGCTGCTCGAAGAACTGCTGACGGCCCATCGGCAGGCGTATGGCACGTGCGACGATCTGCTCGTCGGCCTGCAACTGACGCACTCCGGGCGGTTCTGCCGTCCACTGCGGGACCGCAGCGGGCAGCCTCGTATCGCGTACCACCATCCGCTGCTGGATGAGAAGTTCGGCATTGCCCCGGACAACGACGCCGTCGTGCTAGGCGACGATGAGCTAAAGAACTTAATCGACAACTACGTCCAGGCGGCGCGGCTCGCCGCGGAGCTGGGCTTTCAGTTTGTCGACATCAAGGCGTGCCACGGCTATCTGCTGCACGAGTTCCTCAGTGCGCGGCGGCGGCCGGGGCCGTTCGGCGGCGATTACGAGGGTCGCACCCGGCTGCTGCGGACGATTGTCGACCGGGTTCGCGAGGAGGTTCCGGACCTGATGATCGGCGTGCGGCTCAGCGCATTCGACACAGTCCCCTATCGGACCAGCCGCGAAGTCGGCCAGCCGATGGACTACGCAGCGCTGTTGCCATACACCGACGGCTTCGGCACCGACGCCGACGATCCGCTGCGGTTCGACTTGCGCGAAGCGATCCGGCTGATGCAGGATTTGCAGGCGCTCGGAGTGGCCACGATCAACGTCACCGGCGGCAGCCCTTACTATTGCCCGCACCTGCAGCGGCCGGCCATCTTTCCGCCCAGCGACGGCTACCTTCCTCCGGAGGATCCGCTGGTCGGCGTGTGGCGGCATATCGAGGCGGTGCGCCAGTGCAAGCAGGCCCTGCCCGACATGCCACTGGTCGGCACCGGCTATTCGTACCTGCAGGACTACCTGCCGCACGTGGCGCAGGCCGTCGTCCAGGCCGGCTGGGTCGACCTGGTGGGGCTGGGCCGCATGGTACTCGCTTATCCGGAGTTGCCCCGCGACGTGCTGACCACCGGCAAGCTCGCCCGCAAGCGGGTTTGCCGCACGTTCAGCGACTGCACGACCGCTCCGCGCAGCAACATGATCTCCGGCTGCTTTCCGCTCGACCCGTACTACAAGCAGCTTCCTGAAGCGGAGCGGCTTCGCCAGGTGAAGCAAGCCTTGAAGGAGTCCTCGTGAGTGCGGCACCATCATCGCCCGCGGAACAGCTCGGCCGCGTCCGGATATCCGCCGCCGTGCTCGTTCCGCTCGCCGTGGAGCGTGCTGGTCAGGCTCCAGTACGTGTTGCGTGGGTACCACCAGTGGTCGCCCTCGAACGGCGTTGTGATCTCGGCCAGCGGCATCTCCTCGCCGTAACCGTGGAGCGTTAGCTCGGTGTCCGGGCCCTGCAGATTAGCCACCGAAAGCGCGCGACTCGCCGGATGGTCGGCATCGAAACGCATCGCATCAGAATGCAAAACGCGATCGCCGCCTGTCGTAACACGTACGCGGTACCAGCCGGTCTCGCCTACCGGCCAATCGGCCTGAAAGTGCACCGGCCGATCGGCGAGGGTGTGCCAGATCCAGCCGGCCTCGTACGGACCGTTAATCTCGGTGACGGGAATCTTTCCATCGGCCAGCGAGTCGCCGTCGCTCGGCTCGAAGGAGCGCAATACCTCCTCGTCGCGCAGCAACTCCACGCGCTGGATCGACTGATGCGGCGCGACGGTTACAATCACGTGCGCGAAGAACTCACGCCGCAGCTTGATGAAACGCTCCGCATTGCAGACTTCCAGCAGCACCAGCGAGGCGTCTCGCGGCGATGCGTCCTGGCCCATTGTGACGTAAATGGGGCTGGTGATCGCCCAATCGCCGTTTTCGTCCTCGGCCCGCAGGACGAACCATTCCCGCGCTTGCCGGACCGGCTCGATCGCGTGCTCGATGATCGACTGCCCCCGCTTCCCCTGCACGTCCAATCGCTGAACAACCCGTCCACCACGAATCAGTTCGGCCGAACGCAACGGGTGCAGGCTCTGCAGCTCGATCCGCGCTGTCAACTCTCGCGGCTCGTCCAGCTCGATCGTATCGCCGGGCAGTTTCCCCTCGACCTCAAGGAACGCAAAAACCGGCCCACCGCTGGTCGCCATCGTGCGGCCGCGCCGCATGGCGTCGACAATCGAGGCGTAATCAAATCGCTCGGCCTTCACGTAAATGCGACGATCGCCCGGCGAGCGCGTCTGCTTTCGCCCCAGTGCGGAGTCGGTGTAACTGCTCACTGCTACACGATTGCCGAGATTTAAGGCCGCGAACCACAACTGCTCGCACGCACGCGAGTCGACGTCCACCAGGTCGGAACAGCGACCCAGGACTGCATCGGAGAGCAGTTCGGCCGCCCCCATCCAGTGCAGTTGATGCGGCGGCGTGAGTGGATGCGTGTGGATCACGACTCCGCCCAGCCGATGTACTTCCTTGGCCAGCGCCTGGCCCGGCAGCGGACGGCGGTAAATCTGCTCCAGCCGCTCGGTGGGGATCGCATGCGAAATGCCCGGCGTGTTGAAATGCCCCACGAATGGCCCCGGGCGTATCTCCTGCGCGGTGCGCAGCAGGAAGCGGTCCGTGTCGAGCCGCGAGATGCGCTCGTACGAAACATTCGAACCGGCTTCGGTGATGAAGTTCAGGCCGCCCGCCCGGCCTTGCAATGCGGTGTAGTCGAGACTGGTCGCCACGGTGGCGCGGGCGTCGTGCTGCGCATGCACGTGATTGTCGCCTGCATACCAGCCGCGCTCGCTGGGTTCAAACCAGGCGGCCAGTTCCGCCGTGATCTCGACGCGCTCTCCGGCGGCCAACGTGATGTGACACTTGATCGGCATATAGTGCGGCCCGCTGGAAAGTGCCACGTGAGTATCACCGGCCGGCAGTACGACGCTAAAGTGGCCATCCGCATAGAAGCGTCCGTCTGCGTACACGCCGTTGCCGGAGCCATCCGCGTGGCTGCCATCGCTAGCGGTAACGACCGCCCGCACGGGCAGCCCCGGCTGCGCGTTGGAAGCGGCTGCATCGCTGATCCGTACGACAAGCTCGGCGCTGCGAGACGCGATGGGACTTCGCTCGACAAGCGTCCAATGGCTTTCGGCGCCGATCGCACAGCGCGCTACTGGCACTAGCAGCGTGGCTGCGAAGCAGAAAGTCGCCGCGGTAAGTAAACGCATGGCGGATTGTTTCGCTTTTTTGGAAAAACTCGTAAAATGAGAACGTGCTTGTAGATGTTACCGTGTGCTGCACGGCGGATGCGAATGCCAATTGCCGCGTTCACCTCGCGGGTAGACTGAGATGCTGGCTGCCCTGCCAATGGGGGTTCGCGCACGCGATCAGGCTCATGATACTTCATAGCCGCGACTAGCGCGGTTGACTCTGTTGTTTCAGTATGGAGGCTCGCTTGCGATGAAGTCGACAAAGAAACTGCTGGTGGCTTCGATCGTGTTGGCCGCCCTAGCTCTGCCCACCGGTTCAGCACTCGCCCGGGACGGGCACCGTGGGCATGGTCACCACCACCACCATCACCACCACGGCCACTTTCACTCGGGTCGACACCACGGGTTTCACCACCACCATGGTTTCTACCCCCGGGTGTATACCTATCGCCCGTTCGGCTACTACTCGGGCTACAGCTACCCCGGCTACGGCTACTATCCCAGCTATGCCGGGTACTACTACCCTGGGCCACGCTTCATGTTCGGCTTTCGGTTTTAGCCGATTGCCCAACGCGGTCGATGATGAAGCGGGTGGAGGCCGGCGGAGCGCCACGCGGGGAGGGGGCGATCCGCCGGCCGCGCCATCGTAGTGATGACATACCGCCGTCATTCCGATGTCACCGGAGCGACCGATCACCGAGTGATTGGCGATCTCTCTTCTTTGCAACCGCTTGCAGGCTAGCCAGTTGCGCTACTGGCTATCTCCTTTGGCACGCTGCCTGCTCTTCACTTGCGGTGAATAGTGCCCTGTCGTACCCACCGCTGCCAGGGCAAGAACGACCCAGATGCAAAGGAGAGCTGAGATGCGACGGATATTGCTCGTAGTGGCGTCGGTTTGCCTGTTGTCCTTGTTCGCGGTGCCGGCGATGGCCGATCATCGTCACCATCGGCAACATCACGGCCATCATGGCCACCACGCCCATCATGGCCACCACGGTCATCATGGCCACCACAGTTATCACGGAAGCCACCGAAGCCAGGTCAGCTTTCACCTGGGAAGCTACGGCTATAGCGCCTATCGCCCGTACACATACGACTATGGCTACTATGGCCGGCCGACATACTATAGCGTGCCGCGCAGCGGTTTCAGCTATTACAATCCGGGCTTTTCGCTGTGGATCGGCCGCTAAACTGCGTGAACCAAGAAGAGGCGGCTTTCCTCCCTGAACGCCACCTGGTGACTTCGCTGAGTCGCCAGGTGGCGCGATGGGTGTTGTAAGACCTGGCAGTGCATCGGCGTTCTTACCTGCCTTTGCACTTCTTCGTTTTAGAGCCGTAGAACCCTAACAGCGTGTTGAAAAACGCCGTCGTGACGTTTTTCAACCTCGCCAAGTTCGGAGCAAAGCTCCTCACGGCTCGCAAAATAACGACTCACGTCGTCATTTTGGCATCACTTCCGTGTGATGCAGCAGCCTGTTGCAAGAATCAACACGCTGCTAACCTGGGAAACGGGACAGCAGCATCGCGAAAAACTAACGCTCCTTGCGAGGGGGTAGGGGAATAGCTTGTAGAGGGATGCTAGACACTCCTGTCTTCATCTATTATTCTACACTATCAAAGTTTATTAACTGCCCCACACCTCGTGAAGGAGTAAGTCCCTATGGCCACGAAAAAAGGCCGACGCGGACGGAAACCGGCTGGTCAGAAGAAGAACGGAGCAAGCTCGGTCAATAAGAGTGAAGCAGTCCGTGATCAACTGCGTCGCGACCCCGATGCTAAGCCGAAGGCAATTTCAGCCGCCTTGGCGGAACAAGGTATCAAGGTTGAGCCCGCCTACGTCAGCATTATCAAGACGAAGTTCAAGACTGCTCCGAATGGCCAGGGCCGCCGTGGACGCGGACGTGGCGGCAAGGTTGATATCGACAACTTGTTAGTAGCCAAGCGATTTGCGGAACAAATGGGTGGTGTCGATCAAGCACGGCAAGCCTTGGATGTTTTGGACCGCCTCCGCTAAGGTCCATTCGTCTGTGCTGAGTTGGCTCATGCGCGATTGATACTTGCGCGATGTATAGGCGCAGCGCCGCTCCCCGGCCCTTCTCCCCGGCGGGGGAGAGGGAGTGAAGCGGCGATCTCACCGTCAACTTCGGTCGTCGTCGCTAGACTCGGCTTGGCCGCCCAGCAGCGGGCGCAGGAAGCGGCCGGTGTGGTTATCCTCCCCGGCAGCGATCTCCTCCGGCGTGCCGCTGGCGACGACGCGGCCGCCCTGGGCGCCTCCTTCCGGGCCGAGGTCGATGATCCAATCGGCCGACTTGATCACGTCCAGGTTGTGCTCGATGACCAGCACAGTGCTGCCCAGGTCGACCAGCCGATTGAGCACCACCAGAAGCTGCCGGACGTCGTCGTAGTGCAGGCCGGTGGTCGGCTCGTCGAGGATGTACAGCGTCGAGTCGTTCGCCGCGCGGCCCAGTTCGGTGGCCAACTTGATCCGCTGGGCTTCACCGCCAGAGAGAGTCGTCGACGGCTGCCCGAGCGTGAGATAGCCCAGCCCCACTTCCTGCAGACTGAGCAGCAGCCGGTGAATGACCGGGAAGTTTTCGAAGAAGGCAACCGCGTCGTCGATCCGCATGTCGAGCACGTCCGCGATCGAGTGGCCCTTGTAGCGGACGGACAGCGTCTGCCGGTTGTAGCGCGCCCCGTGGCAGGCCGGACAGGTGACGTACAGGTCCGGCAGGAAGTTCATCTCGATCCGCTGCATGCCATTGCCCTGGCACGTCTCGCAGCGCCCGCCCTTGACGTTAAAGCTGAATCGCCCGGCGCGATAGCCGCGCTGCTTCGACTCCTTGGTCTCGGCGAACACCTTGCGGATTTCGTCCAAAGCACCTGTATAGGTGGCGGCGTTGCTCCGCGGCGTGCGGCCGATGGGCGATTGATCGACCACCACCAGCCGATCGAGCTGGCTTACGCCGCGGAGGCTCGTATGTGCCCCGGGCTTCGCGCCGGAAGTTCCCAGCCGCGCGGCGACTGCCTTGGCGAGCGTCTCGATGACCAGCGAGCTTTTGCCCGATCCGCTGACCCCGGTTACGCACACCAGCACGCCCAGCGGGATACGGACGTCTACGGTTTGCAGGTTGTTCGTACTGGCTCCGCCGAGCTCGACGGCGCGAGTCTTGGCCGCGCGGCGTCGCTGCGCCGGCACGGCGACGTCCAGACGGCCACTGAGATACCCGCCGGTGATTGAGTCGGGATTGGCGGCCACTTCGTCGGGCGTTCCCGCCGCCACCACCCGCCCGCCGTGTTGGCCGGCGCCAGGACCGATGTCGATGATGTGATCCGACTGCCGCATCATGGCCGGGTCGTGCTCGACGACGACCACCGTGTTGCCTTGCGAGGTCAAGTTGCGGATGGCGTCGATCAGGCGCTGGTTGTCGCGCGGGTGCAGACCGATCGACGGCTCGTCGAGCAGGTAGCAGATCCCGACCAGGCCCGAGCCAATGCTGGTGGCCAAGCGGACTCGCTGCATCTCGCCGCCGCTGAGTGTATCGGCCGAGCGATCGAGCGTGAGGTACTCGACGCCGACGTTCTCCAGGTAAGCGAGCCGATGCAGGATCTGCGCAACCAGCGGCTTGCCCACCGGGCGGGTCTCGGCGGGAAAGCTCAGCCGGCCGAAGAACTCGCGGGCCGCGGCGACGGTGAGCGCGGTCATCTCGTGAATCGCCAGGTCGCCGAGCTTGCACGCCCGGGCTTCCGGCCGCAGCCGCGCTCCGCCGCACTCGCCGCAGACGACGCGTCCGCGAAACGTGGCCAATCGCTCCTGCCGCGCCGCGCGGGTGGTCGTGGCGAATTCCTTCTCCAGCAGGATCGCCAGGCCGGGGAACTTCTTACCGTCGCCGTGCCAGAGCTTGCGGCGCTGCGTCGGTTTCCAATCTGCCACCGGTGCGTCCAGGTCGGCGCCGGTGGTGGCGGCGAACTTTTCCAGTTGTTGCTGGTGCTTGCGGGAGGCGGCGGTCGAGGTGCTGCGCCAGGGAGCAATCGCGCCGCCGGCCAGCGAGAGCGATTCGTCCGGAATGACCAGTTCCGGGTCGAACTGTTCCTTGGCGCCCAGGCCCTGGCAATCCGGACACGCTCCGTAGGGGCTGTTGAAGCTGAAGCTGCGCGGCTCGAGCGGCTCGAAGCTGAGTTTGCACGCCCCGCAGGCCGAAAGCGTGCTGAACAGCCGATCCTGCCACTGCCCGCCGCGCTCGCCACCGGGCAGGTACGAGACGACTGCCATCCCTTCGCCGTGCTTGAGCGCCAGCCGGAGCGACTCTGCCAGCCGCGGGCGAACGCCCTCGCGGAGGATGATGCGGTCGACGACGGCCTCAATGTTGTGGACCTTGCGCGGTTCCAGCTCCGGCACGTGCTCCAGTTCGTGCACTTCGCCGTCGACGCGCACGCGGACAAATCCGGCCTTGCGGACCGCGTCGAGGGCCTCCGGGTGGCGGCCGCGGCGGCCGGCGACCAGCGGCGCCATGAGTATCGCCTTGGTGCCCTCGGGCAGCGCGAGCAGCGTGTCGAGAATCTCCTCGGGCGACTGCTGGGCGATGGGCCGCCCGCAGCGGTAGCAGTGCTGTGTGCCGGTCCGCGCCATCAGCAGCCGCAGGTAGTCGTACACCTCGGTAATGGTGGCGACCGTGCTGCGGGGGTTTTGGGCAGAGCGGCCCTGGTCGATCGAGATCGTCGGCTGCAGGCCCTCGATCAGGTCGACGTCCGGCCGCTGCAACTGGTCGAGAAACTGCCGGGCGTAGATCGAGAGGCTTTCGACGTATTGCCGCTGCCCTTCGGCGTGCAGCGTATCGAAAGCCAGCGAGCTCTTGCCGGATCCGCTCGGCCCGGTGAGGACCACCAGGCGGTCGCGGGGGATGTTGACATCAAGGTTCTTGAGGTTATGGACGCGGGCTCCTCGGACGCGGATCTGCTCGGTGTCGTCGGAGCCGCCATCGCGGCTGGCAAGATCGTCGGCGGGGGCCGCTGGCTGGGTCATGGCTGTGGTGGTCGGTGCAAAACGAGGGCTACTGGACCTGTCGCGAAAAACGCATCACCAAAAACCTTTGAGAGTACCACAGCCTGCGTGGATCGACAATAAGCCGCAAGCGCGCCGCGGGGCTGGTGAAGGGCCAAAACCGAACCGGTGCCACGCTTTGCGCGTCCTTGCTACACCACCTGGGGCGGGCTATCATTCTAGTTTCACTTTCCTCGGGAGAATCGCATGCGTCACGTCTTGTCGGCCCTGGTCCAGAACGTGCCGGGCGTGCTCGCGCACGTCTCGGGCATGCTCGCCTCGCGGGGCTATAACATCGTCAGCCTGGCGGTCGGCGAGACGGAAGACCCGCACCTTTCGCGCATGACGTTCGTGGTGGTGGGCAACGACTCGGTGCTGGAGCAGGTCCGCAAGCAGCTCAACAAGATCGTGACCGTGGTCCGCGTGGACGACATCAGCTCGCAGGACTTCGTCGAGCGCGATCTGATGCTGGTGAAGGTGAAGGCGCCGCCCGGCGTCCGTAGCGAGATCCGCGAGCTGACCGAGATCTTCCGCGGACGGATTGTCGACGTGGCGCCGGAAGAGGTGATCGTCGAGATCTCCGGCCAGGAGCGGAAGATCGAGTCGTTCATCGACCTGATGCGGCCCTTTGGCATTGCGGAGCTCGTTCGCACGGGCCGGATCGCCATGGTCCGCAGCATCTCTCGATCGAAAAACAGCGAAAGCTCGCTGATGAAGTATACGGCGCAGTGATCCGCGCACGGCCGCTTGCTACGTCCGGTCGAGCACCGGCTGCGGCCCGCAAGCTCATCCCCCCTCACCCCGCCCGCGGGGCCTATGACCGACAAGGAGCGACTACCCCATGGCAGCGACGATTTACTATGACGACGACGCCGATCTGTCGGCGCTCAAGGGCAAGACGGTGGCCATCCTGGGCTACGGCTCGCAAGGCCACGCGCACGCCCAAAACCTGCGCGACAGCGGCGTGAACGTGATCGTCGGCCAACGGCCCAAGAGCCGCAACTACGAGCTGGCGGTGAGTCACGGCTTCGAGCCGGTTCCGGTCGAAGAGGCCACCCAGCGGGCTGACTTGGTCAATATCCTGCTGCCGGATGAAGTGCAGGCGGACATCTATAAGAACCACGTGCGCGACCACCTGACGCCGGGCAACGTGCTGATGTGTTCGCATGGATTTAACGTTCACTTCAACCAGGTGGTCGCGCCCGAGGGCGTCGACACGCTGCTGGTCGCTCCCAAGGGACCGGGGCACCTGGTCCGCAGCGAGTTTGAAGCCGGCGGCGGCGTTCCCTGCTTGATCGCGCTGAACGATGACGCCAAGGAAGAGACGCTCCAGCTCGGCTTGGCCTACGCCAAGGGCATCGGCGGAACCCGCGCAGGCGTGATTCGCACCACCTTTGCGGAGGAGACCGAGACCGATCTATTCGGGGAACAGGTCGTGCTGTGCGGCGGTGCCTGCGCCCTGGTCAAGGCCGGCTACGAGACGCTGGTCGAGGCCGGCTATCAACCGGAGATGGCCTACTTTGAGTGTTTGCACGAGCTGAAGCTGATCGTGGACCTCTTCTACCAGGGCGGCTTGAGCTACATGCGGTACAGCATCAGCAACACGGCCGAGTACGGCGACTACACCCGCGGTCCGCGGATCGTCACCGAGGAGACAAAGGCCGAGATGAAGCGAATCCTGGCGGAGATCCGCAGCGGCCAATTCGCGCGGGAGTGGATCTTGGAGAACAAGGCCGGCGCCCCGGCCTTTCAAGCCACGCGCCGCCTGGAGCGGAACCACCCGGTCGAACAGGTCGGCAAGCATTTGCGTAAGTTGATGTCGTGGATTTCCGCGAAGGAGGTGGATTGAGGGGGGCGCGGGATTCGGCAACTTAAGAGTACGGCCAGCGCACCATAAAAAACGTTCGCGAACAAATCCCTCTCCCCTGCGGGGAGAGGGCAGGGAGAGCGACTGTCTTTCGAATCAAGTAGGAACGATAGCAGTTTTCCAAGGA
>JBBDJB010000017.1:0-39990 GCA_040880125.1 Pirellulales bacterium
CTGCGAGGCACACCACAGCGGAAGCGGTCGAGTTTGATCCGTGGAAGTATAAAAGACCTGCCGTGTGCCGGCGGCATCGTGAACCAGCCGCCGCTCATGGTTCCGCACAAGGATCAAAATCCACCGCCCGGCATAGCGGGACAGCCCCGTGGTGAGGTCGCCCAGCGATCCTCCGGAGTTCAACGCAGTGAGCAATTCGCCAGCGATGTCGTCGTTTGAGGCGTCCGGCCGCATCGGCTCAAGCAACTCGCCGAGGATCGTCACGGACGCCGTGGCATTATTTCGATGGGTAACGGCCAATTCCGGATGTGCAGTCAGGCACAAGCCCGGCGCGATGGAGAGCCTCTGCCAGTCCGGCAGATCGGGCAGAAACTCCTGCCCCAGCGCAAACTGTCTGCGGCAATAAAGCTGCTCGGGGCTGTGGCGTAATGCAAAGGCCATATTGGCGCACCAAGGTAATGAGAAGCCGACAAATGTGCAGGAGTCGACCTAGCTAGCCGGACGGCGGCGTCTGCTCCCCCACCCGCTGAAAGCGGCCGACAAACATTCGGACACGACAACGGATTCGGAAGAGCAGATCCCGAGACCGGTGCTTCGCGCGATCGACGAGATTGGGGTTCACGATTTTGCCAGTTTCGATACAGAGCACCGGCTTCCCGGCCAACCGCGAGATGCCTTCGGCCAGTAGATGTGAACTCTCAATAAATAGCATCGCTCGAGTTCGTATGTATGCGTCTGCCTTAAATCGGCAATACTGGCCTGCCGCGCGCCGGGCCGCCATGTCCGGATAATCCATCATCAACAGTTCGCCGTAGTTCACGCCGTGCCGGGCGAGCCACGCCTCGGTCGCCGCGCGATACTTCTCCAGGCGTGACGTCACGAGCCACCCGACCGGCGCCGTGGGCAGAAAGCGCGGCGTCGCCTGTTCGAGAAACCGAGAGTAGCAGGGGCCGTCGTCGTTTTCTTCGTCGGTCGGGTCGGCGCACAGCACGCCGTCGATATCCAGGCAACTTCGCTTCAAAAAACCATGATGCATTACATTCCACTCGAACACCCGTGGGGGATCGCATAATTCGAAGTGAATGTCGACCTCGCCAAGTGTCTCCGTGCACGCATACACGGCCGCGTACAGGTGTTCGCCCGGCATCGCGGCCGCCGCGACGCGCTCCCGGGCCGCGCGAATTTCCGCGCCCGTTCGAGAGCTGTCATCCAGGATGAGCACCTTGCGAGGCTGGTCCGCCACCCGACGTTCAACGATTCCGCGTCGCGTGCGTCCGGTGTACAACACGCGTCCCTCCAGGTAACCGTCCAGATCGGCCAGGGGAAGGTTCAAGTGCAATGCGAGCAAGTTCGCGGCCAACAAGCCGCTGCGCGGAATGCCCACGATCAGATCCACATCGCGCGGAACCAGATACAGCCGCTCTCGCAGCACGTGGTTCAGGTCATCGACCGAACGATATTCCATGGCACAACCGTGTTACGAGTAATTCCGCGGCACTTACCGGTCTGCCGACGATTGTAGTTCGTGCGTTTCCAATCCAACGCGTCGCCGCAGTTCGGGCGCGACGTCGCACAGATCGGCCAACTCTGCGATCGCCCGCTTGTGTTCTACCGGCAATACGCTTCCGCGCCCCGCCACTCCCTGGTTGAATCGCGTGAATTGCGACTGAACCGCTTCCAAGCCATGGGCGATTTCTTCCGACGTGCGGGGTACATCCCAAAACCCGAGCAACTGCCTCACCGTATCCTGTTGATCCTCGAACAGTTCTTCGTAAGTCAGCCAGTGCACGGGCACCTGGTGCTGGCCTTCGTGCCACGACATCAGGAAGCTGAAATACCAGGGGATGTGAACGCGGATTAAGAACATCCACTTTCGTTCTTGCGGCCACTGGGAGAACTGTTCGGGCGTATAACCGGTCGGCATAAGCGGACCGCCGTTGTCGATATGATCGCACAACGAGACCACTACGTCATAGATGTTGCGCAGCAGGACAACCACGCGGATGTTGTGCTTGCGCAAGAGCTCCAAGTTATAGTAAGTCGCCTTCAGGTGCTGCTGGCAGACCCCGTCGCGCCAACGATGTTCGTCGAGAAGTATCTTAGAGAGGTCCTGCTCGTTCGGGCCCCTGTAGGGGACGAGAATTGCTCGCTTGAAGCCGGTGATTTCGCACAGCAGCCGCATCAGATAGGTGGAGCCCGACTTCGGGAAGCAGGCGATCATCAACATCCGCCGGGTGTCTTTACCGGTGGCACGGTACCGCAGGGCACGTGGGCTGCCGGCAATGGTCCTCCACGACCTGCCCCACGCTCTGTTCGCCCGAAACTGGATGCTCGCCACCGCACGGCGCAACAGCGGCGGACGATTGACCCGACCGGGCGTTACGGGCGAAGGCTCGCCTGTCGCCGGCCGCGCGCCGGCTGGGGCTGCGTATGCTGCCTTTCCACGCGGTGGTGCGTTGTCAGTCTGCATCGATCTGCCAATCCGCCTGCACGTATATAGCCGTCTTTCCGTGCGTTGAACGTCCTGTTCCGTACACGTCCCCCCGCAATACTTCAAATGAGACCGCCTGCTCCAGTTGGTCGACCCCACGATAGTGGGCGTCGAGAATATCAAGGCTGATCCGGTAAAGGCCGTCCGACAGATTTAGCTTCGGTATGCGGCATTCAATTGAAGCGGTTCGGCCGCCGTCCAAATCAAACTTGAGCTGTTGCATGACGTGGCAATTGAGGGCAAACAGCCGGACCCCTTCATCATTGTAGATGTTATAGGCGACGAATCCCGCCTGGATCGGCCGAGTGGCATGAATCTGTGCCCGGATCGTCAGACCCTCGCCCATAAAGATCGACGAGACCGGTTCGCCGCGCGTGCTGAGCAGTTCGACCTCGCCGAAGCGGGCGTCGCCCGTGCCGCGGCGGCCCTCGGTCGCGTCCGTCAGGTCGCGCGAGCCGCCCGTGCTTTCGAACATTCCCAAGTACTGGCTGATGACCTGGGAGATCGCCCCGTCGCCCATCAGCCGGCCCCCCTCGATCAGCACGCCCCGGGTGCAGAGGTTTTGCAGGGCCGCCATGTTGTGGCTCACAAACAGCACGGTGCGGCCCGAGCGGGCGACGTCGCCCATTTTGCCCAGGCACTTCCGCTGAAACCCGGCGTCGCCCACGGCCAGCACTTCGTCGATCAACAGGATCTCCGGGTTCAAATGCGCGGCCACCGAAAAGGCCAGCCGCACCCGCATACCGCTGCTGTACCGTTTGACCGGCGTGGAAAGGAACTGCTCGACGCCGGAGAAGTCGACGATCTGATCAAACGCGCGGCGAATTTCACCGCGCGTCATGCCCATGATCGCCCCGTTCAGGAAGATGTTCTCTCGCCCGTTCAGTTCCGGGTGAAAGCCGGTGCCAACCTCCAGCAGGCTGCCGACGCGGCCGCGCAGCTCGGCGCGTCCTTCCGAGGGCTCGGTGATGCGGGTGAGCACCTTCAGCAACGTCGACTTGCCGGCGCCGTTCCGCCCGACAATGCCGACCACCTCGCCCGGCTCTACGTCGAAGCTTACATCCCGCAGTGCCCAGAAATCCTCGATCTTGCCGGAGAGCGACGGATTGGCGAGGCGGCGAATCGGCGCCTTCACCGCGTCGATCAGCGTCTCCTGCAGCGTGCGATATTGCGAGGCGCCGCGCGGGCCGAGCTGGCCGATGCGGTACCGCTTCGAAATTCGGTCGACGTGGATCGTTGAGGTCATGGCAAGCGTTTCGGTCGCCGTGTGATTCAGCAGCGGCAAGAAATGTGAGCTAGATCACGTCCGCGAAGGAGCTTTCCGATCGACGGAAGTAGTAACAGCCGGTAACGAATACGACCACGATGACAGTCGCCGAGTAGGCGAGCGACGACCAGGGGATTGGTCCCCCCAGAACCGCAGCGCGAAACGAGCCGACCAGGCCGGTCATCGGGTTCAGTTCGAGCCAATCGCTGACCGAGCGTGCTCGGACAGGAGGTGCTGCCGGCACTTCTTCCTCCGTGGCGGCTTCGGCGTCCCTGTTGGCTACGACCGTGTCGCCGTCGCCCGCGTCCGCCACGGCGACGTTCGGAGCGGGCTCGACCTCGGCCACGGTGTAGATGTCCTTGTAGATCGACGGCGTCGCCAGCATCCAAATCTGCACGAGAAACGGCAACGTATAGCGGAAGTCGCGGTAGGCGACGTTCAGCGCCGCCAGGATGGCCCCGACCCCCAGTGCCGCCATCATCGCCAGCAGCAACAGGATCGGCAGCATGACGATGCTCTCGCCCGGTGCGATTCCGTAGTACGCCATCATCACGATCAGCAGCACCATGGCGATCAAAAAGTCGATCGCCGCCGGGCCGACCGATGCGATCGGGATGGTAAGCCGCGGGAAGTAGACCTTGGTGACCATGTCTCGCGAGATCAGTACACTGTTGCCCGCCGCGGTGATCGCTTGCGAAAAGAACAGCCAGATCAACAGCCCGGAGTAGAGGAACACCGGATAGGGGAAGATCGACGGGCTGGCGGCATGCTCCCGCCCCAGCACGGCTGAGAAAACGACCATAAGTGCCAGCGGCTGCAGTATCGCCCAACTCGCCCCCAGTACCGTCTGCTTGTACCGTACCTTGATATCGCGCCACGCGAGAAAGAAGATGAGCTCGCGGTACGGCCAAAGCTCGCGCAGGTCGAGCGCTTTCCAACCCGGCCGCGGTTCGATCACGGTCATCGGCTGGTCCTCAACCTGCTCTACGAGGTGCTCGACCTCGCGGATGGCCGAGTCTTCCGGCTGATCGACGGTGGTTCGGGTCATGGGCGCTTTCCTGCCGTGCCCCCGGCGGGGGAACATGTACGTTGACTATGGCGTGGGGTTTGTGCGGGCCAGCCTGATCGATGATCCGGACGAACCGATTGCCGGAATCCGACCCCGCCTCGTGCAATCATACCACCACAGACGGGCAGAGGCAGGACAGGCCGGCGACGCTGCATCAGTTGCCGCGGCCTCGCCGGCTACCGCCGGACTTTTGCGGATCGTTGGGAGTCGCCAGGGCAAGCGTCGATTCGACGTCCAGCTCGCCCGAATCCGTTACAGCCGTACCCGCGATCGTCGGCTCGGCGTTCGGCTCGACCGGCGCGGGATCGAATGGCGTGTACTCGGGCACGCACTTCTTGACGGCCTCGCGCAACTTCTCGGACGACTGTCCAGCGGCCGCCGCCAGTAGGACGATGTCACGGCACACGCCGTCCAGGTTGCAAGGCCGATGATAAGCGACGAACAGCTTCGGATGCGGCGTCGCCAGCATCTGCTCTTCGTCGAAATAAAGTTCCTCGAACAGCTTTTCGCCGGGACGAAGCCCGGTATAGATAATGTCGATATCCTCGGGATCCAGACCGGACAGGCGGATCAGGTCGCGGGCGAGGTCGAGGATCAACACAGGCTCGCCCATGTCCAAGACGAAGATCTCGCCGCCCTTTCCCATCGCCGCGGCTTGCAGCACTAGCTGCGAGGCCTCCGGGATGGTCATGAAATATCGCTTGATCTCGGGATGGGTGACCGTGAGCGGTCCGCCGTGTCGAATCTGCTCCTGGAAAATCGGCACCACGCTGCCCGCCGAAGCCAACACGTTGCCGAAGCGGACCACTACGAACTTGGTCGTCGCCGATTCCGAGAACGCGTGAATAAACCGCTCGGCAATCTGCTTCGACGCCCCCATCATGCTGGTGGGATTGACGGCCTTGTCGGTGGAGATCATCACGAACTCCTCCGCCCCGTAGGCATCCGCCAGCTCGGCGACCAGCTTCGTCCCCAGCACGTTGTTCTTGATCGCCTCGCCGGGGTTGATCTCCATCATTGGCACGTGCTTGTGCGCAGCCGCGTGGAATACAATCGCCGGCCGGTGATGAGCAAACAGGTACTCCATCCGCTCCGCGTCCGTGATATCCGCCAGGCAGGCGTGCAATTCCGCGTCGACGTTCCTGTCGCGAAACTCCTTCTCGATGAGGAACAAGTTGTTTTCGGCACGCTCGACAAGCACCAGCGAGGCGGGCTCGAATCGGAGCACCTGTCGGCAAATCTCCGAACCGATGCTGCCGCCGGCTCCTGTCACCATTATCGTGCGACCGGTCACCAGCGAGCGGATGGCGTCACTGCTGAGCTGGACCGGCTCACGACGCAACAGGTCGTCGATGTTGACGTCGCGGATCTGCAGCGGGTATTCGGAGGTGAGCAGGTCGTCGGTGCCGGGAATGATCTTCAGGCGGATGCCGGCTTGCTCGCACTCCTCCATCAGCTTTCGCAGGCGGCTGCCCATCAGGACGCCGGAGATCATCAAGATATCGTCGACCGCATGCTCATCGGCGATCGACACCGCGTCATCGGGACTGCCAAGCACGGGGAATCCGCCCAGGGTCGAGCCGTGGCGGTTTTCGTCGTCGTCCAGAAAGCCCACCGCCAGGTAATTCAACCGCACGTCGCCACGGAATTGCCGAGCCAGCGATTCGCCGCAGCGGTTGGCCCCGATGATCAGCGCCCGGTGTGAGTCGCTCCGCGCAATCAGCGGGCGGAACTCCTCGTGCGTCATCCGCCAGACGGCACGCATGCCACCCAGCACAAGGACCGTCATCGCCCAATCCAGCACGAGGATCGGGCGCGGATACATGTCGTAACCGCTCAGCACGATAAACGTAGCAAACACCAGCGAGGCCAGCGTCGTCGCCCGGAGCAGTGCCGCCAAATCGGAAAACGTGGCGTCCCGCCAACTTCGGTGGCAATGCCCGAGGATGTAAAAGAGAGACAACTTAATGACCAGCAGGGTCGGTAGCGTCCCCCAGAAGTACTGGTATTCGGGACGCATCCAGTTGAACTCGTAACGCAACGAAAAGGACAATACATACGCGGTCACGAAGGCCACGCAGTGGGCGACGAGGATCAGAAGCGCCCGCCGATTCAGGCGCCGGGGTATGGAGCGGTTGGTCATGAATTTGCGACGCGAAGGTGTCCGTCAGCGATGCCCGAATCTTGAAAAGGAAAATAGGTCGCCGGGGATTTTTTTCCGCCGACGACCTGCCGTTTAGCCTAACTGTTGACAGTGGGTGAAGCAAGGAACACGCATTCACGACCATTCAGCCGTCGAACGCTTGCCGTGCGACTCCACCCGACACGGGGGTTTTTCGATCTGCTAGCGGCCCTGTACCAACTTTCGACTGAGCCCTGGCGAAGCAGCGCCGCCAGCCGCACGATCCTGGAAAGGCAAATCGAATGCCGCTACGTGGCCGACGGGTGCATACCCGCGGATACAAGCACCACGGGCGGTGCGATTTCCGGTTATGCGGCTCCGGGATTGCCTCGAAGGCAACGGCGATGTTTCCGCAAGTGCGCACCGTGTTGACTTCACGAAACATCGCACACCGGCATCAGGTGACTTCCGACGGGACGGGCGTAGCGCGTCCCTCGGTCATCCAATGTCGGCAACGGCCCTGATCCAGGACATCGGCGATTTGCCGCATCGTCAAAATCTCAAAGTCGCCCTGGTCGCGGAGCTGCGCCGCCTCCTGGCAGATGGCCTCGAACGTCGCCAGCAGCGCCTGCCCGTCGCCCAGAAAGTCCTGGGGGTGCGCCGTAAGGCTGAAGAGCCGACCTTGGCGCAACGCGCGGTGCATGCCGTGGCTCGCCCTGCGGAGGCGATGTCCGGGCGAAACCAGCCTCCCCACGCCGGAGAATCCAGGAAAGAACATGCTGTGCGGAATCTCCCACAGGTCGCTCACGCGGCGCACGGGTGGAAGCGGCGGCGGAAGGCACATCCACTCGTCGAGCAGCCGCAGCGGTGCCACCAGCGCCCGGCGCCGGCGCCGGGCATTGATCGTCGCGGCGTGACCGAACCAGTACCACTCCGAGTTAGTCGCCCGGAAGCAGCGAAAACCGGCGGTCCGGACCTCGTCGAGATGCCCCACCAAGTTGCGCGGGAAGATCATGCTGGTGAACGGCAGCCCCCAGCGGCGAGCCAGATCCTGCGCGGCCGCCAACTCCGCCCGCAGGACCTCGGCCGAGCAATCCGGATCTTGCACGATGATGTGGCTAAACGTGTGCGAGGCCAGCTCCTGCGGCGCGGCACAACCGGTGATCCGCTCCACGATATCCGGCGCATAGTACCGCTCGTATCCAGGGGCACCAAATCCAGGAATGCCGTCGTACCAGCGGCCATCGAACCAGCGGTATGCCGGCTCGATCAGAGGGTAGCTGTGCCTTCCACCGGGGCAGTCCTCTGCGCGAAGCATAAGATGCCCCACCATTGCCCAGGTGGCGGAAATTTCGTACCGCGCGAAGATCTCCAGCAACTGCTCGACAACCTCGCGCGTCCGCTCTACCCCCTGGATATCGGGGGCCTCCCGCACGCTGGTTCGCGATGCCCAGCCCAGCTCCAGATCGAAGCTGATCACCATCCCGCCGATCGGCATCGCAATCCTCACCTCGTTGCAAGTCTCGGCGTCCGCCGGCCCAGGATCGAAAACACTCCCCACGGATGTACGGCAGCGAGTATTGTCTCATAGATGCCATTGTATTTACACACCTACATTGCCCGCGCCCCGAGGGGTTTTCTGAGACGAGCCGTGCGGGAAAGGAGTGACAGGCACACTCGCAAATCGTTCTGACTCGCCCAAAGGAGCCGCTACCGGGACTCGGGGATTCGTCGCTGGCTTGCTTCGTCGCCGCACCGGCTAGCCGGCGTCACCGGGCTCGTCCGCACGATCAGGCAAGCCCGATAAGTAGTCGTCCAGTGCCCGGTAGTATGAGTCGGGATGAATATCGTTGTGCCCCAAGCCCGGCAGGTCGATGAACTGCTTTGGCTCGTTGGCCGCCTCGAACAGTTTCCGCCCGAGTGCATAGGGGACGACGCGATCCGCCGTGCCGTGGCTTTGCAGAAGCGGCCCGTGGTATTGGTCGATGATCGACAGCGAATCCAATCGGTTCCGCATCAGTAGTCGCACCGGCAACCACCAATAGTGCTCCGCCGCCACGTCTGGCAGTGAAGGAAAGGCATTCTGCAGCACCAGGGCACGGGCGCCGTCCCGCGCCGCCAGATCGACCGCCACACCGGCGCCTAGCGAGCGCCCCAGCAGCACGATCTCCCGCTCTTCAACACCTGCCCGCTCGGCCAGCCAATGCCGCGCGGCGCGGGCGTCGGCGACGATACCCTGCTCCGTCGGGCTTCCCTCGCTCTTTCCGTAACCGCGATAGTCAAAAATCAAGACCGACGCACGGAGTTGGCGGTTCAATCGCTCGATGATCGCCGCCCGGTGCGAAAGATTGCCCGCGTTCCCGTGTGAGAACAGAATCACCGCCTGCGGATTCTCATGATGGACGTACCAGCCGTGCAGCCGCGTGCCGTCCGCGGAGTGAAACGTGGCGTTCTCAACCGCCAATCCGTCAGGACTCCAAAACCCCTCGGGATGGCGCGAAGGAAGGAAAATCAAGCTGTTTTCCAGCATCATCATTCCGACAATCAAAATGAAGTAGACGACAACCACGGTGGCGGTCGGCCGCATTGCGCGGCGAACTCGTGACCGAGGGCCTTGCGACCCCAAATCCTCTGAGGCGTTCACTGGTGTCGACATGATGCAGTTTTCGGAGTCAGTGTCGATGTGCCGGGCTCTCCGCCAGAAAGCGACGCTACCCCCACCCTACTCCCCGACGCACCCACAGTTAAACCCCGGAGCTTTTCTATAAGCGTCGCCGTGCGGCGGTGGCCCTGCACCCGACGTACATCTCCCAGCTTGTCCAATTCGTCCATTCGGAACTCGGGACGGCAATACCCGGAGAAAACAAACCCGGCTTTGTGGAATCGCTGCCTGCGAGCCGTACAATTCTCTAGCCGTCTCGGATTTCATCCGAGACATCGCGCTCTCTTCAAATCAGGCATTCGCATGTTCACTTCATCGAAGCGTTCGGTCGTGTCGCGCATCTCTTGCCTGTGCACCGTGTTCGTCGCGGTGCTTGCCACCAGACAGGGCCTGGCGCAGCATCAGGAGGGGCATGCGGAGTCGGAGCAACATCCGCTGCAGGAGTGTCTACAATTCGTCGATAAGCAGCGGGAGTACATTCGCCGCACGATTGCCGACTACGAATGCGTGCTGGTGAAGCGAGAGCGAATCGAAGGCGAACTGCAGGAAATGCAATACATGCGCGCCAGCGTTCGCCGCGAGCGGCGCGAAGGTGGCCAGGTCGTTCAGCCCTTTAGCGTCTACATGGAGCATTTGGCTCCCAAGCGGCTGGCAGGCCGCCGCATGCTGTATGTGGAAGGGGCGAACGACGGAAAAATCCTCGTCCGCAAAGGCGGCTCGAGCTTTCGCTTCGTCACGCTGAACGTCTCGCCGGACAGCCCCGCCGCGCGGCGCGAGAGCTTGCTGCCCATTACAGACGTCGGCTTTGAAAAGATGGCCGAGTCGTTCTACCAGAAAATTCAACAAGATATGGGCGTCGACGCGTCGGGAGAGAACACGCGCGTCGACTACTTCAAACAGGCCCGGATCAACGGGCGGCCTACCACGCGGGTGAAGGTAACGCATCCTCGGCCGCAAGACGGCCTGAACTTCCACATCGCGAACGTCTATATCGACGACGAGTACCAGGTGCCGGTGCGTGTCGACACGTACGACTGGCCACAGTCCGGCGAAGGTCAGCCGCTGCTCATCAACGAGTTCACCTACGTGGATCTGAAAATCAATATCGGACTTTCGAATGAAGATTTCGCGGAAAGCCGCATTCGTTCGACAGAGCCGTAGCGGCGTGTGAGCACGCGGTGCCACAGCTTTTTGCTCCGTGACGTGGGACAGATTTTCATGTCTGGCTACATCATGGTGGCACAGGCATTCCTGTCTGTGCGATGACTGCCAGATGCAGTACCCCCTCTCCCCAGCCCTCTCCCCGTTGGGGAGAGGGAGCAAAGCCAAGCGTGGCACAGACATTCCTGTCTGTGCAATCACCATCAAAGGATCCCGTGCAGCGGTCCGCCGCGGGCGGCCAATCGGTCGACCCGCCTGGTGACTTCCGGATCGGGAACGAGCGGCGGAGCGTGATGCGGCTTGGACCGGGCGTCGATCACCAGCGGCCCTCGACAGCCCCAATGCTTGTCCGCCACAAACGCGCCCGCTCCATGCACATCGAGGGCCGGATTACTCCGCGTGAACGTGACCCATAGGAAGTTGTTCACGGTTCTCGCGGCGAATTCGCTATTGTCCACGACAACCACTAGTGCAACGCCGCGCGCCTGCACGTCGGTCTCGTCAAGTTCGCTGCACAGACGCTCGAGCAGTTCCAACTGACGCTGGCGATCGTCGTCGCACGGAGGCCCCTCCAGCACGATGAGTCCCGGCAGCACCAAGTGCGGGTTGCGGAACTCCTCGGGCAGCCGCATCTCACTCGGCAGTTGGGTGGCCAATTCCCGCCGCGGAGCACCGACCGCCGCGATCACCAGCTTTGATCCTTCATTCAATCCGGTGCCGCTGTAATCGAGCGTATCCATGGTGGTGCACGTATGGAAATGCAAATCCCGCCCCCATTCGACCCGGGCGAGCACGTGCTGCAGGAACGCGCTGACGTCATGGATGTCGAGCTGCGGGTCATCGCCTTTCGCGGCCAACCACAGATATTTGGCGAGCGAAAGCTGGCCTTGGCCCAGGATCGCATTGGCCTGCGTAAGTAACTCCTGCGGCCGTGTTACTTCGCCGTGAGGCGTATAGCGCTCGCTGCCAATGGCCAGCAACAGCGGGTGCACACCAGCGGCGTCCACTGCATGCACCGCATGGACGCCGGGAATCACTGTTGGAATCAGGGGACCCGTGATCTCGTGAATCAACCGACCGAAGATCGTGTCTTCCTGCGGCGGCCGGCCGACGACGGTAAAGGGCCAGATCGCCCCGTCGCGGTGATAAACGTTTTCAACCCGCAGCACCGGAAAATCATGCGTCAGGCTGTAATAGCCCAGGTGGTCGCCGAACGGCCCCTCAGGAAGCCGTCGCTCGGGATCGACGACGCCCGTGATGCAGAAATCGGTCTGGGCGTGAATCGCTAGCTCGCCGTCGCGCACGATCATCGGCACGCGATGCCCCCCCAGCGCGCCGGCAAATGCCAGCTCGGAGACGTTCTCGGGCAGCGGCATCACCGCCGCCAACATCATCGCGGGCGGCCCGCCGACGAACACGTTCACACGAAACGGCACGCCGCGGCGCAGCGCCGCCTCATGATGCACGCCAATTGTGCGATGAATCTGGTAATGCAGCCCCACCTCGTGATCCGGCTTATACTGTCCGCCGGAGAGTTGCACGCGATACATGCCCAGGTTGGACCGGCCCAGTCCTGGATGGTCGGCGTGCTCAGTGTAAACCTGCGGCAGCGTAATAAATGCTCCACCGTCGTCGGGCCAACTCACCTGCTGCGGCAGTTGTCCGATGGTAGTTTGGTTTGCCAGGATGGGTCCGGTGCGAACCTGCCGGGGGCGCATGGCCAATGCGAGCCGCCCGGCCGGGAGATACCGAGTCGGCTGCTTCCAGAACGCAGCGCTGTCCGCCTTCAGTTCGACGAGCCGTCGTACCGCGTTGAGCGTGTCTCGAAACAGGTATCGCGCCCGACCGATGGTGCCGAACAAGTTGCTCACCATCGGAAAGCGGCAGCCGACGATGTTGGCAAAGTAAATCGCTGGCCCGCCGGCCTGGTAGACGCGGCGATGAATCTCCGCGGCTTCGAGCCGGGCGTCGACTGGCTCCTCAATGCACACGATCTGCCCGGTGGCGGCCAATGCATCGACGCATTCCCGGAGTGTTCGGTAGCCCATGTAGATCGGCGGCTCTTTACAGGAAGGTGCAACTCAAATGCGAGGGGGTCTAAAAAGTCAGGACCGCGTCGAAACGGCCGTGTCCAATTCCCGCCCAATCACCGGTTCGCTGCGATTCTACACGGCCGAACCCCTGGTTTGACAAGCCATCGCAGCTATCTATAATTCCGTGTTTCCCAGGCAATTCGCACAGGAAACCGGCTCTTGGCGCCTTGCCAACCGATCCGATTTTGCGGCTGATCCGGCATTCTTTCCTACCGAAGAAAACATCTCCGACAGTCATCCGCACTGCCCTTTCAGGAGACTGAGAACATGGCCAACGTCACTGAGTTCAATGACAACAACTTCGATTCCGAGGTCCTTCAGTCATCCGAGCCGGTGCTGGTCGACTTTTGGGCGCCCTGGTGCGGGCCGTGCCGACAGATTGCTCCCTTGATCGAAGAACTCGCCGGGGAAAACAGCGGCTCGGTGAAAATCGGTAAGCTGAACGTCGACGACAGCCCCGGCGCCGCTCAAAACTACGGCGTCAGTAGCATTCCCACCTTGATGGTCTTCAAGGGGGGCGAGGTCGTCGAGCGCTTCGTCGGTATCCAACCCAAGAGCCGCCTGCAGCAGGCACTCGACTCCGCCAAGGGCTGATGCCGATACTTCGCGGCCATGCTTGGACGCTTCTCGGGCTGCATCGTTGAAGGCTCGCCGTCGATGCGGCCGACGGGGGCATGCTTGCCGTGCTATCGCGGCCTTTGATCCCGTCTTGACGCCGCCGGTCCGATTGGGGAGACTTCGCACCCCAGCCGCGGCCGAACCGCTTGCCGTGCAGTTCTCGCGCTGCCGCTCATCCGTGATGCGCGGCATAGTAGCGGCTTGTAAACAGTTTCGGCCGGGGACGATCCATCGGAGGGAAAGGCGCGGACGGCACGCCGTGCCTCGCGCATCGCACATTTCCAGGGAAGGGAGACCAGTTCCATGCAGCGAATTGGACGGACGTTGCTCGGTATCCTGGCGGCCGCCTGCCTAGCCGGCTGCGGCGGCGGGGGAGACGATACGGCAGGGGAGCAGAATGCCGACGTGGTCGCCGCTGCTGGTGATTCAGCGGCCGTTGCCCATCAACAACCCGAGAAGGCGGTGCAAGCCTTTTTGGAGGCGGTTCGCCTCGGCGACGATCAGGGAGCGGTGGCGCTGTTGACCCCCAAGGCCCGTACCGAAACCGAGCGGATGGACATGATGATCGCTCCGCCCGGCAGCGATACCGCATCGTTCCGGATCGGAGAAGTTCGCGATACCGGTCCTGAGGTGGCGGAGGTCGACAGCACGTGGACTGACGTTGATCAGAGCGGCAAGCCAGCCACTAATGAAATCACCTGGGTGGTTCGAAACTCCCAAGATGGATGGCGAATCTCAGGCATGGCCGCAAAAATCTTTCCTGATCGACCGGCGGTAATGCTCAATTTCGAAGATCCCCAGGACATGATCGAGCAACAACGCCTGGCCGATCAGGAAATGGTGCGACGCGCACAAGAGGCGCAGGCGGGCGGATCGGGCGAAGCTCGCACCGCACAAGATCCGTTTAGCCAAGGACCTCAGTAGCACTGGTGCGTGCGGCTTTTGAAGGCCGCCCGTACCGGAACGACGCATGGTAAGTAACTAGCTGCAAACGAATTAGGCTGTTTAGCATCAGGGGTCTCGCTCGATAGGGCGAGGCCCCTTTTTTCATGCGCCGCGCTGGACAAGGGGCTGCGACAAGCTAGGCTTGAAAACCGTCAATTTGACGCACTCGCCCCAGAAGTCCGGATCTGCGTATTCGCTGCATGTTTTATCAGTTGCACTCCTTGACAAGCTAGCTGGCCGTGTTAATTTAGGCGGCCTAGCCTTTGCAGTCGAATACAGACTCCGCATTCCGGAAATTTTGCGGATTTTGCCGGCGCTAGTTCCCACCCCCACAATGCCGGCTCGACAACCTCCCTTTTTCGTGGCCGTCGCGAATTCAGGGGAGAGAAAGAATGCAGGCGGCACAGTTTTTTCAAGGGAATGCGTAGGTACCTAGTTTCTCAGTATTTGTCAGTATTTGGAGGACGTAACGATGAATCGAACGTTAGTTTTGGGAATCGCGATTTTGCTCGCGGTTGTTGGGCTGGCCCTGATGGGCGGCGAGAAGCAAGCGGTCGCCGGTCACGGCTGCCATGGTGGTGGTGGCCACGGTTGCCACGGCGTTTCGGACTGCCACGGTGGCGGAGCCGTTGACGCTTGTAACGGCCGCTCGCGCTGCCACGGCTTGTTCAGTGGTCGTCGCAAGGGTTGCCACGGCCGTCGTAACCGTTGCCATGGCGCGGCGCCGGCTTGCTGCGGTGCGGTCGTCCAGCCGGGTTGCCACGGCGGCGCAGTGCCCTACGGCGCGCCCTATGACGGTGGTGCTGGCCCCGGTAGCGACGCTCCTGCCCCGCCCGCTGAGGGAGAGGCCGCTCCGGCCCCGCCCCAGGCCTAGTAAGGCATCGGGGAACGACAGCAAATCCTCAAGCCGGATTCTTCCACGATGGGAGGTCCGGCTTCTTTCTTGCGCTTTGTGCGGGGTATGTATTTGGACGTGGCGGCGATCACTCGCCCGCCCGGCCAGCGGGAGAGATTTCGTAGCGGTGCGGCGATGACCGCGCTGCTAGAGTTGTTTAGACTGCAACCTCGCCCAAGCTTCAGGGCGACCATTCGATTATCACCCACAACGGTCCGCCTTCATGACCTCGCTGCCACCGACCGCTTCGGAAGCCACGCCCACGCTCCCGCCGCAAGGCGTCCGCACCACGCTGTCGCTGCTGCTGGTGATTCATCTGTTCGCGCTATTGGTGGCCGTGGCCTCCAACTTCCTGCCGGTCTCGCCGATGCGGGCGCAGCTCCGGGACGTTCCGCTGGTGCGTCCGTATCTCCAGCTTTTGCACATGGACCTGGCCTACAACTACCACCTGACTTACGCCACGGAAGTCGACTTCGAACACCGGCTCGTCATCCAGTTGGCGGGTAATGCACCGGATGAGGCGATCATGCTTCCGACGGAACTTTGGCCGCCCGTTCGGCAACAGCGCGTCTACAACTTGACGCGGACGATGGCGCTGAATCTGGGCGATGACGCCATCGAAGGCGTACTGCCCCGGACGGTGGCCGCGGGCCTATTGGCTCGTCGCGACATTGCTACTGGCCCGAACCGGTTGCGGCTGGAATACTTTCAGCCGGTTCGCCGCGAGGAATACGGGCGGTTGACGGAAACCGGCTCGACCGAGCGAAACGGTACTTTCCGCACCGCCTACGAGGCGAACCTGATCCGGTTCGGCGGCCAGTGGAGCCTGGTGAAGCAGGCGTCGGCCTCCGAAGCAGCCCCCGTGGTGGACGGGCCATGACGCGGATTTCACAGCAAGCCGGCCGTTATTTCGAAACCCTCACCACACGCTTTGGCGATGGGTGGAACCGCTTCTGGTTCGCTCCGCGCGATCCGGCCACGCTCGGGATGCTGCGCATTCTCACTGGTTGTGTCGCCCTCTACTTCCTGGCAACCTTCAGCCCCGACCTGGTGCGGTTTTTCGGCCCGCAGGGCCTCCTACCAGTCGAGACGGTACGCAACCTGGCCGGCCCGGACTCGTTCCGGCCATCTGTACTCCAGTATGTTTCTGCTCCGAGCGAGCTTTGGGCGGTGCATGTCGCCGGACTGGTGATTGTAGGGCTGTTCACGGCCGGTGTGTTCACCCGAGTGACCTCCGTCTTGGCCCTGGTGGTTATACTCTCCTACATTCATCGGGCGACGATGCTTACCGGTCCGTGCGAGCCGATCCTGGCGATGACGATCTTCTATCTCTGCCTTGGACCGGCCGGTGCCCGCTATTCTGTGGATGCATGGCGCCGGCGGCGGCGTGCCGCCCAGCACGGCGGGGTCGAGGAGACGCTTGAAATTGCCCCGTCGACTTCCGCCACAATCGCCACCCGGCTTTTACAGCTTCACGTAAGTCTGGTGTACGTGATGATGGGCATCGCCAAGCTGGCCGATCCGACCGATGTGTGGTGGCTGGGCGAGGCGATGTGGTGGTTAGCCGCCCGGCCCGATTCGCGACTAGTCGACGTCACTTGGCTGCTGGCCGACCACCCTTACGTGTTGAATGGGTGGACGCACGCGCAAGTGATCTTCGAGCTAGCCTTTGGCCTGTTGATCTGGAACCGCTTGGCGCGGCCGCTGCTTGTGGTCGTGGCCGCCGGCATGTGGCTGCTGTTGGCGCTGGTCAGCGGTTTGCCGCTGTTCTGCCTGATGATGTTCATCGCCAGCCTGGCCTTCGTTTCGCCCGCGGTGGTGCTGACGTTGACGGAGGCTCCGGCGGTTCGCCCGGGGGAAGTGCCGGCTGAGGCGATTTAGCCGGTGTGATGGAACTCGGTGCCGACGAAGACGCACCGTCAGGAATGTCTGTGCCACGCTTTCGCTGTCAGCCACGGGGCCGGCTCGACTGCGGCAACCTACCCATTGCCGTTGCGGAGCGCGCCGACGATCAGCGAGGCGTTGTGCCCGCCGAAGCCGAAGCTGTTGCTCATCGCGGCGCGGATCGGCCGCTGCTGCGGCTCGTTGGGCGTGTAGTTCAGGTCGCAAGACGGATCCGGCGTGTCGTAATTGATCGTCGGAGGACAGACCTGATCGCGGAGGGCCAGCAGCGTCAGCACCATCTCGACCCCACCGCTGGCGCCCAGCAGGTGCCCTAGCTGGCTCTTGGTACTGGAGACGTTCAACCGGTGCGCGTGTTCGGCGAACACCCGTTTGACGGCGTACGTTTCGGCCTGGTCTCCCAGCGGCGTGCTCGTGCCGTGCGCATTGATGTAGTCGATCTGGTCCGGGTTCATCTGCGCGTTAGCCAGGGCACCGCTCATCGCCCGGGCGGCCCCGTTCCCCTGCGGATCGGGTTGAGTGATGTGGCCGCCGTCGGCGGTTGCCCCGTAACCATAGATTTCGCCATAGATGTGGGCTCCCCGTGCCTTGGCGTGCTCGAGCTCTTCCAGCACGATCAGCCCGGCTCCCTCGGAGAGCACAAAGCCGCTACGGTCGGCATCGAATGGCCGGCTCGCCTGCTGCGGCGCGTCGTTCCGCTCGCAGAGCGCCTTCATGTTCGAAAAACCGCTGATACCCATTGGCGTGACGGCGGCCTCGCTTCCGCCGGTAATCATGACTTCGGCGTCGTCGTACTGGATCGCCTTGAAAGCGTCGCCGATGGCGTTGGTGGCGCTGGCGCACGCGGTGGCCACTGCGTAGTTCGGCCCACGTAGTCCGTACTCAATGGAGACGTGACCGCTGGCGGCATTGACCATCAGCTTAGGAATGGTAAACACCGAGACCTTGTCCGGCCCCTTGGTGAGCAGCCGCTCGTGCTGCGTTTCAATTTCGTTCAGGCCGCCGATGCCCGATCCGAGAATCACGCCGCAGCGGAACGAGTCCTCGCTGGCGAAGTCAATGCCGGCGTCGCGCACCGCATCGATGCAACTGACCAGCGCAAACTGGGTGAAGCGGTCGAGCCGCTTGGAGTCCTTCGGCGAGATATATCCGTCGGTCGACCAGTCGTAGACGTCGCCGGCAAAGCGAACTTTGAACCGCGAAGCGTCGAACAGGCGCAGTTCATGGATCCCGCTTTCGCCCGCCAACACCCGCTTCCACAGATCGTCGACCTTGCAACTGAGCGACGTGACCGCACCGAGCCCCGTCACGACGACACGGCGTTTCATGGGGCGCCTGCTACGATTTGGTGTTTTGTTCGATATACTCGACGGCCTGGCCGACGGTTTGAATCTTTTCCGCGGCGTCGTCGGGAATGGTGATATCGAACTCCTCTTCCAGTTCCATGACTAACTCGACCGTGTCCAGCGAGTCCGCGCCCAGGTCGTTAACGAAGGAGGTTTCCGGAGTCACCTTTTCCTTTTCGACACCAAGCTGCTCGGCAACAATGTCCATCACTCGTTCTGAAACTGAGGCCACCTTCACGGTCCTCCTGTAAACCATCAAAAATGGGATGCGGCGAGAATTATTACGCCTACCCGTCCTACCAGACCCCACGGGCGCGTAAGCTTATTTGCTTTAAGCTCATTAGAATAGAGGATTTTCATAAGACAGGTCAAGTGACAAAATCCCGCCCCCATCGTGGGGCTGCAGCGGCCGAAGTTGGCCCTCCGACGACGAACTGCCGGTTGAAGTACGCCGTCGTGGCGTTCCAACCTGGCCAAGTTCGAAGCAAAGTTCCTCACGGCTCGCAAAATCGCGACTTACGTCGCTGTTTTGGCATCACCTCCATGTGACGCAGCGACCTGCTGAGAAAGCATCAGGCGACTAGGCGGTCAGCCCTCCATCGACGGTGATCACTTGCCCCGTGATGTAGGCACTGGTGGGACTGGCCAGAAACAGGACCGCCTCGGCGATTTCCTCCGCCGTGCCCAGCCGGCCGACCGGCACGCGCTGCTTCACCTGGTCCAAGATGCTACTGCCCAACGCGTCGGTCATCTCCGTGGCGATAAAGCCGGGGCAAACGGCGTTGACGGTGACTTTGCGAGTGGCAAGTTCCTTCGCCACGCTGCGCGTGAGTCCGATGACACCGGCCTTGGACGCCGAGTAGTTCGATTGGCCGGGATTGCCGATCAGCCCCGAAACGCTAGCAATGTTGATGATCCGGCCGTACCGCTTTTGCATCATCGGCCGGCTGACCGCGCGAGTTAACAGAAACACCGCCCGCAGATTTGTAGCGATAACCTGGTCCCAATCCTCGTCCGACATGCGGGGGATGAGCGTGTCGCGCGTGATGCCGGCGTTGTTCACCAGGACCTGCAGGGATTCCCATCGTTCCAGCACGTCCGCGATCAGCTTCCCCACGGCCTGCGCGTCGGTCAGGTCGCAGGGGAAAGCGGCAGCTTCGCCGCCGGCGGAGGTGATTTGGGCGACGGTCTCCTCTAACTTTTCGGCGTTTCGCGCGGCACAGGCGACCTTCGCGCCGCACTGCCCCAGCGCCAGGGCGATGGCACGGCCGATGCCCCGCGAGGCGCCGGTTACCAAAGCGACTTGCCCGCCCAGGTCGACGCGTACCCCTGTTGGAATGCTGTCACTCACGATTGCTGTTCTCCGCGTCTGGCGGCGCACCGCCTGGTCGCTTACTCGCCTATGTTCTGACAGGATATCTTTCGGTCGATCCGCCGCAAGAGTCCCTTCAAAACGCGGCCGGGACCAATCTCGTAGAACTCGTCGTAGCCGCTGGCCAAGAGATATCGGACCGAGTCCTCCCAGCGCACCGGGCTGACGACTTGGCGCACCAAAAGCTCGCGGATCTCCTCCGGGTCGTCGTGCGGCCGGGCGTCCACGTTGGAAACCACCGGAATCGCGGGAGGCGACATCGGCACATCCGCCAGCGCATCGGCCAACTGCCGCACCGCCGAGTCCATGATCGGAGTGTGAAACGCCCCGGCGACCGCCAGCGGCACGACCTTCATCGCCCCGGCTTTGGTGGCCAAGTCGGCGACCCGCTCGCAGGCGCTGTTCGTACCCGAGACTACAATGTTGCCGGGGCACAGCAGGTTCGCGATCTGCAGCGTCTCGTCTTCCCGCGCTTCGTCGCAAAGCCGCTCGACGACATCTTGCTCGAGGCCGAGGATGCTCACCATGCCGCTGGGCGTCGCATCGGCGGCCTGTTGCATCGCCGCGCCGCGCTGCTGAACCAGCCGCAATCCATTCGGAAAATCCATCACGCCGGCAAACACCATGGCGGTATACTCGCCCAGGCTAAGTCCCGCGGCGGCCTCGCACGACAGCACGACCTCGGGCGAATCCTGGCGGACCTGCTCAATGGCGGCCAGGCTGGTGACAAACAGGGCCGGCTGGCTGTAGACGGTCGAGTCGAGCTTCTCATCCGGCCCCTCGAAGCAGAGCCGGGCCAGGTCGTACCCCAGTACTTCGTTGGCTTGGTCGTACATCGCCCGGGCCGAAGGAAGCGTCTCGGCGAGTTGCTGGCCCATGCCGACCTTTTGGGCGCCCTGACCGGGAAATAAGAAGGCGATCTTGCTCACGACGAACTATCCTTGCCAGTCGTTGCCCAGTCTTTCCCGCGCAGGTTCGTCGCGGATCGACCGGCGCGGCCGGCGGCTGCAATGAACCGAAGCCGGCAGCGGAGCGCATTCGCGCGGGCGACTACTCGGTTTCGACGATGGTGCGGCCCATATAGTAGCCGCAATTCGGGCACACCACGTGCGACGGCACCACCGTACTGCACTTGGGGCAGTGTTGAAGCTGCCGTGGTTTCAGCGCATCGTGGGAGCGTCGCTTGCCGGTGCGCGAATTGGAGTGCTTGCGTTTCGGAACGGCCATGGTCTCTCTCCAAAGGCCGGCACGGAAGCGCCTGCCAGCCTTCAATTGCAGGGTCAAACTGCTGATCGTAGCTCCGCCATGCCGTGGCTGTCAACCGCTTCGGACGGCCTCTCAAACCGCAGTTCGCACGCCCGGGTCAACGGCCGCATTCCGGCTCGCTGGGCCGCGTGCCGGCGCTCGGCTACAATACCGCCCGCCGCGATGCTTGCCGCCGGTATGCCGTCGGCAGATGTTCGCCGATCCGCTTGATTTCAGAGAGGAGCTTTCATGGAAGTCCGTACGCTAACCTCATCCCTGGCAGGTGCTCAGGCCGATGCGGTGGTCGTCGGAGTCTACGCCGAGGAAAAGCTCTCCGCGCCCGCCCGGGAGGTCGACGAGGCGATCGGCGGCCTGCTCACGCGACTGATCGAGGCGAAGGAGATCTCCGGCAAGGGCAATGAGGTGTTCACCCTGTGGGGCCAATCCGGCGTGAAGGCCAAGCAGATCGTCACCGTCGGGATGGGCCCCCGAGCGAGCCGCGATGCCGGAGCCGTGCATCGGGCCGCCGGAGCTGCCGCTCGGGCGATCTCTTCCAAGGCACGGGGCACGGTGGCCTTTGCGCTGGACGACGACTTGGAAGCCGCCGCGATTGACTCCGGCGTGGCCGGGGCAATGGTCGGCTGTCAGGGGCAGGACCTTTTCCGTGCGGAGCGCCGTCAGCACCCGTTCCAGGAGATCCTCTGGTGGAAGGGCGAAGCGACCTCGCTGGAGCGGGGCCGCGTGCTCGGCGAATGCGTCAACTTCACCCGGCGGCTGGTCAATCAGCCCGCCCAGGACATCTACCCGGAGTCGTTTGCCCAGGTGGCGAGCGAGATGGCTGGCCAGTGCGGTCTGACCGCCGAGGTGTGGGATTTGGCTCGACTCGAGGCGGAACGCTGCGGCGCGCTGCTCGCCGTAGCTCGGGGCTCGGCACGCGAGCCCCGCCTGGTGATCGTACGGCACCAGGGCGCGTCCGAGGTGGCGCCGACACTGGCGCTGGTGGGCAAGGGCGTCACTTTCGACTCAGGAGGGCTTTCGATCAAACCCAGCGACAGCATGAAGACCATGAAGTGCGACATGGCCGGTGCCGCCACGGTGCTGGGAGCGATGCGAGCGATCGGCCTGCTCAAGCTGCCGGTCAATGTCGTGGGGCTGATGGGGCTGGTCGAGAACATGACTGGACCGGCCGCGTACAAGCTGGGCGACGTGCTCACCGCACGTAGCGGCAAGACCATCGAGGTGCTTAATACCGATGCTGAGGGCCGGCTGGTGCTGGCGGACGTACTCGACGTGGCCCAAAGCGGCGGGGCCGACCGCATCATCGACCTGGCCACCCTTACCGGAGCCTGCGTCGTCGCCTTGGGCACCGAAGTGGCGGGCCTGATGACCAACGACCAAACTTGGTGCGACCAGCTCAGCACGGCGGCGGCCGCTTGTGGCGAATCGGTGTGGCAGTTGCCGATGTTTGCCGAGTACGATGAGTTGATTCAGAGCGAGGTGGCCGACATCAAGAACATCGGTCAGGGACGCTGGGGCGGAGCCATCACGGCGGCGAAGCTGCTGGAACAGTTCGTCGGCGGCCTGCCCTGGACGCACATCGACATCGCGGGACCAGCTTTCCGCGACAGCGCCAAGCCGTGGTGCGACGCCGGCGCCAGCGGCGCGATGGTCCGCACGCTGGTCGAAGTCGTCCGCCGCCTCGGCGAGCCGGCATCGTAGTGATTGGAACCCCGAACGCGGACCGTATCGCCAATCACCCGCCCGTGTCCCCAGCGATCGGCGTGGGCTGCGCCGCTTCCCAGGCTTGGCGGTCGACCGCTTCGCGCTTGTGAATCAGCACGTGCGCGCCTTTCATTCCGCCGGCGAGAATATCCGGTAGGCCGTCCTCATTGACGTCATGTACCACGACCTGCCGGCCGATGCCGGAGTCGTCGTCGGCTCGGTAGGGGATCCAATCCACTCCGTCGTCGGTCCGGCTGAGTTTGAACCAGTACACCACGGCGCCGGCGTCCCACATCGGGCTTTGCATGTGGTGCGACCAGTAGGTCTTACCGGTGACGATGTCCTTCAGCCCGTCACCGTCGATGTCGGCCAGGTTGACCGAGTGCGGTTCGCTAAACACCAGGCCGTAACGGTTGTCCTCCGCCTTGTCGCCGAGGATCTGGTGCGGCCGGAAGACGCGGCGGTCGCCTTCTTGAATCTGTTCGTACCAGGCCAGGCCGAACTCGTGCGCGGCCAGGCTGGTGATGACATCGTTATCGCCGTCGCCGTCGACGTCGTAGGCGTACATCTCCGCGCCGCCGGCTCGGGCGAAGTTCACGTTGTGCGATGCCCACTTCGGATCGCCTTCGAGCGAGTCCGGCTGCTCGAACCAACCGTCCTTGTGCAGGATGTCCAGCCGCCCGTCGCTGTTCACATCGCCGATGCCCAGCCCGTGGCCGAAGCGCGGCGTGGCCACCTGCTCGGAGACCGGGTGAAACGTCCAGCTCTCCAGCGGCTTCGACCAATCGATCGTGCAGTAGCCGAAATAGCCCTCGCGCGTGCAGACCAGTTCGGGCCGCTCATCGCCGACAAGCTGCGTAAGCTGCGGCGACTCGTTGGACACCCAGTCGAAAACCTGGTGCTTCTTCCAGTGCTCATCGAAGCCGCCCGAGCCGGGGTTTTCGTAAACATAGGCCGGCGTGCCGGGGAAGCCGACGGTGAATACATCGCTGAATCCATCACCGGTGAAATCGTATACCCAGGCGAAGAAGTGATCGGCGTAGCCGTTGCGCGGCTGAGGCACGGCGGCGTAGATCTCGTGTTTGATCTGGTAGTCCGGCCCAGCAAACCAGTACGGCCCGTAGACGACGTCGTCGGTGCCGTCGCCGTTGATGTCGCCGACGCCGATGCCTTCGGAGTAATACGTGTCGGTGAGTTGCATCCGCTCGAAGCGATGAACGGTGTAGTCTTCGGCAACAGCGACGCTTGTCGCCAGCGCTGCCCAAGCTACGGCGGTTAACAGAGCCGCTGGTGATCTGCGCATTTCAATGGTTCCTGAGAAAGTACTCGCTAAACCGCGTTGTAAAAAGGCTGTTGATTGCAGTGGCCAATAGGATTGGCATTATGTGGCCGTGCTTCATCGGTCGCAACAAAAAAACTCGCGCGCGTGGAGCAATAGCCCCAGGCCGATGCTTGTTCACTGCCGCGCCTCCGCATACGTTATGCGGCATGAGGGGCAGCCGACAACAGGCCTTGACCGTTCGCGAGCGTCGCCGCGCCATGCGACTGGCGTATGCTAACGGCGGCCTTTGGGCGGTCGGCAACGGCCTGGCCACTACGACGCTGGTGGTTTATCTCGCCCGGGAGCTGGGCGCGGAACAAATCGGCGCCGCCGGCTTGACGGTGAGCTTTATCCTTGCGGCTCCGCGGCTGGTGGGCCTGCTCCGCATCGCGGCGGCTGCCGTCATCGAGCGCTTCGGCGATCGCAAGCGCTTCTCGCTGGTCTGCTACTTCGCCAGCAACTTGGTTCTTTTGGCGCTGCCGTTGGTCTGTGCCCCGGGTGTTCTTCCGACAACGACGCAGTCGCTCACTGCCCTGGTCTCGCTATGGACGGCCTATCACCTGCTGGAATACTTCGCCACGGTGTCGCTGTGGTCGTGGCTGGGCGACATCGCGCCGCTGCGCATCCGCGGCCGCTTCATCGGCCGGCGCGAACGCTGGATGATGCTCGGCATCCTCCTTGGCATGACCACCAGCGGCCTGTTCGCGTACTACTGGAGGGAGCAGCTTCCCGGCCGGCCGGTGTGGGTCGGATACGCGATTCCCGCCGGACTGGGCGCGCTGATGATGATGGTCTCGCTGGTCCCGCTGGCGCGGATGCCCTCGATCCCGCTTTCCGTAGGCCGGCGTCTGGCCGCGCCGCTGACGACGCTGGCGGCGCCGTTTCGTGACCGGCGCTTCCTGCGGTTGCTGCTGTTCGGCTGCTGGTTCTCCTTTTTCAACGGAGCGACGCAAGCCGCCCAGGGTATACTGCCGATCTGGGTGCTGCAGTTTCACCTGTTCTGGATGCTCGCATTTCAGGCCGGCATGCGGCTGGGGCAAAGCGGCATCAGCCCCACCATCGGCAGTCTGGCCGACCGCTTCGGAAATCGGCCGATCATGATCGTCGCCCAGGTGCTGGTCGCCTGCGGGCCGCTGTTCTATCTGGCAGCGACCACCGGCAGCCGCTGGTGGCTAGCCGGAGCGTGGATCCTATGGATCGCCTATGCCGGCTTGAATGTCACGCTGCCGAACCTGATGCTCAAGCTCGCCCCCGGCGGCAGCTCGGCGTCGTACATCGCTGCTTACTTCGGCGTGACCGGGCTCTTTTACGGCTTGAGCACAATTATTGGCGGCGCCGTTTTCGATGTCCTGGCCGCGCGCACCTTCATGCTCACTCTCGGCGCGGTCACGCTCGACCACTTTCAATTCCTGTTCGTGATCGGCTGGGTGGCGCGGCTCGCGGGCGTTGTGTTCCTCTGCCTGCTGATTGAGCCAGGCGCCTGGCGGCTGCGCGACGTGGTGAAGCAGCTCTGGCCGCGGCGTGCCGGGCGACGGCCTGTCGGTGAAACTGTGTCCTAGGAGAATGCGGACACGGCTGCTTCGCGGTGGCACAGACATTCCTGACTGTGCGCTGCATCCGGCACTCCCTCTCCCCGACCCTCTCCCAGAGGGAGAGGGAGTATTGAAGTCACGGCTGCGCTTCGCGGTGGCACAGACATTCCTGTCTGTGCATTCCCCGCCTAACCTTCCGCCACGTCAGCCGTCCAGCCGCGCTGAGGCCGGTCGTGAATCTGCGGCTCGGCCTGCTCTTGAATCCGCACGATCGCCTGTTGGGCTTCGGCGATCTGGTCCGCCTGGTCGTACAGCGCCAGGTCGATGTCGAACTCGGCCGTGCCACCGGGTGAAAGCTTCACCACGCGCCGGTGCTGCGCCTCGTACGACCGTGGATTGGGGAAGTTCGTCCCCGGCTCGAGGCCCGTCACGTAACCGTCCTGCTCGGAGACGGTGTTCTTCCACTGCGAGAAGCATGGAAGCTGCCGCGTGTTGAAGTGCAAACCGGCCGCGGCCGTGCCGTGGGCGTTCTTGAGCAGCACCGACGTCCGCCCGTCTTCGCCGGCGGCCAGCTCGAAGAGATACACCTGCTCGACGTAGCCGGGCTGGCCGGCCGCGTAGCTGTCCCAGCCTGCGATACCCTGCGCGGAATGCGCGTTACGCGGCACCAGGTGCTTGACCGGCGCCACCAGCTTGGCGCCGGCGTCCAACAGCGGCGGCCCGAAGTTGATGTGGTAGAGCATCTGCATCTCGCCCGGCTCGGCCGAGAGATTCGTCACGCGGTCGCGGATCTGGAGGCCGTTTGCCGCGGGCGCGAGATGATAGGTGGTCGTCAGCCGCAGCTTTTGAAAGTGAACTCGGCACTCGTCGACCTCGCCGGTGACGGTAATCGCGCCGCTGTCGCCGTCGACGGTGACCTCGACCTTGTGCGCCGGCAGGTTGGCGATGTGGCCGTGCAAAGGGTGGACCAGGTTGTGATGCTCGTCGAACTCCGGCGCGCCGTTGCTCGCCAGCCCGCAGCGGACCAAAAGCTCGTCGAATCCGCTGAGCCAGCCCAGCCCGCTGGCTTCGGCAAGCGGCACGTGCGCCGGGTGCACCGGTCCGCGGACGGGCGAATTCCATCCGACCGGCATCTCGCCCAACCAGCCCTTCCACAGACCCATTCCCCGGGTGGGGACGATCGCAAACCGGCACACACCGTTGCCAATCTCGATCACATCCACTCCGTCCCGCAGCCCTCCGCGCAGCGTGCGCTTTCGCAGGCGAAACGTTGCCGTCGAACCAAATTCGCCCGGATCGATGTCGAACGCATCAAGGTAAACGTCGCGGTCCACGTCCGTGAGGGTCCAGGTCTTGGCGGCCATGGTCGAATCGTCCTCACTGAGGGGGAGCGGGGAATTCCGGCGGCCAATGTAATCAGCCCGTTGCGGGAATGCCACCCTGCACCCCGGCTCCGCGCAGGGCACGCAGGATGCACTGAAAATGGCACGGTTTACTTGTCATCTCAATGCCTAGCGAATAAAACAACGTCTCTGCGTCGGCGGTTGCAAACTCGCGCGGAGCTGTCGCGGGCGAGCGGGCCCCACGCCTTCTTGATGATCCTGTTTCGCTAGTAGTCCGCGCTCTGCCCACCCGGCGGCCTGTGGTGCCGTGCGCCGGGCGAGCGAAAGCCTTTGGAGACTGTCGTTTATGGCCGATCGCCCGACCACGTTTTCTGGTCATTCCGTCACCAGCGGCGAAGGACTCGGCAAGCTGCTCGATCGGGCGCTTGATGCCGGCGAGGGGCTGCTGCGACTCACGCCCACCTGGGTGCCGCGGAGCTTTCTGCATCCCGGCAAGCGGATCAAGCTCGCCCCCGGGGACTGGTACGCCTACGGAGCGCATCGCGGCGGCATCGACGAGCGGTGGTTCGCCAGCACGACCCAGGCCGCTAACGAGGGCCGCGTCTGGCACGAGGGGCTGAGCTTCTGCCAGTTCCAGGGTGAGCAGTTTCTGCTCAAGGACGCCGTCGAGGAGGCGGGCGAGCGGCTCGTCGGTAAGCCGATCTACGACAAGTACCAGAAGTGGCCGGTCTACTCGAAGTTTTTCGACAATATGGGCCCCATCCCGCACCACATGCACCAGCGGTTCGAGGACGCCCGGCTGGTCGGCCAGGAAGGCAAGCCAGAAAGCTACTACTTCTGCCCGCAGTACAACAACGTCGATAACAACTTCGCCTACACCTTCATGGGCCTGGAGCCCGGCACCACGAGGGCAGAAGTTCGCCGCTGCCTGGAGAATTGGGACCAGGGCGACAACGGCATCCTCGATCTCTCCAAGGCCTACCGCCTCGAGCGCGGCACGGGCTGGCTCATCCCGCCCGGAGTGCTGCACGCCCCCGGTTCGCTCTGCACGTACGAGCCGCAATGGGGCAGCGACGTGTTCGGCATGTTCCAGTCGCTGGTCGAAGGCCGCGAAGTTCCCTGGTCGCTGCTAGTCAAGGACGTGCCGGAGGACCGGCATCGCGACCTCGACTTTATCATCGGCCAGCTCGATTGGGAGCGCAACGTCGACACCCACTTCAAGGAGAACAACTACCTGGAGCCGATTGTCGACTCCGGCCGCAGCGGAGACGGCTACACCGACCGCTGGATCGTCTACGGCCACCTCGACGGTGAGCAGCTATTCAGCGCGAAGGAGATTACCCTCGAGCCCGGCGCGAAGTGCAAGCTGCAAGACCCGGGCGCCAGCGGCTGGATCACGGTGCAAGGAAGCGGGCGGCTGGGCAAGCTCCGCCTGCAAACGCCCGCCATGATCCGATTCGGCGAGTCGACCGAGGATGAGGTGTTCATCTCGCACCCAGCGGCCACCGCCGGCGTGGAAGTGGAGAATACCGGCAGCGAGCCGTTGGTTGCCCTGCGCTACTTCGGCCCGAACACCTTCGACCACGTGCCTGCGGTGGGCGACTATAAGAAATCCTAAAGGAACAGCGATCATGCCACAGTACGAGTTTCCCAGGCTGCACAACGCGGCATGGCCGGGCGTCGTCGGCAAGGGCCCCGACTCGGAGCCGCCGATTGCGCTGGATACGATGCTCGACTTGACCGCCGCGGCCGAAGTCGGTGGCGAGAAGTTCGAGGGCTTCGACCTGTTCCTCTTCGATCCGCATATCAGCATCGACGCGTCGGAAGACGAACTGAAGGCGCTGGCTGACAAGGCGTCCTCGCGCGGCCTAATGATCGGCTCGGTCGTCGCGCCGGTATGGCCGCCCACCGATGGTGGCTCCGCGATGGACGAGACCGAAGGCCGGCGAAAGTTCCTCACGCAGGTGCGCAAGGGCTGCGCCATCGCCAAGAAGCTGCGAGACTTGGGCATCCGCCCGTACGGCGTGGTGCGGATCGACTCGGCCGGTGGCACCGACGATTGGTACACCGATCCGGAGGCGAACCAGAAGAAGATCGCCGAAACCTTCCGTCAGGCGTGCGACATCGCCGACGATCACGGCGAGCGGCTCGCTGCCGAAGGCGAAATCTGCTGGGGCGGCCTGCACAGTTGGAAGCGGATGGTGCAACTGCTCGAAATGGTCGACCGGCCCGGCACGCTGGGCTTTCAGGCCGACATGGCCCATACGCTGCTTTACCTGATGGGCTACAACGCACCGGAGGACGCGATCCTGCCGCGCGATTTTGACTGGAATAACGAAGAACAGCTCGACGCCGCCTACAAGGAACTGACCGACGCCCTGCGGCCCTGGACGATCGACTTCCATGTCGCGCAGAACGACGCCACGGTGGCGGGCTCCGGCTCGCACGACAAGACCGGCCGCCACTGCCTGCCGAACGACCCCGGCGGAAAGCTCGATATCCCCAAGCGGGCCGGCTACTGGCTCCGCGACGCCGACGGCCAGCTAACCAAGCGTTTCCGGCACATCTGCTGGGACGGCTGCATGTTCCCCAACGACGTCATGATGAAGCGGGAGACCTGGAACGAGATCCTGGCCGCCATGATCACGGTGCGCAACGCCCACGGCTGGAATGCCTAGTACTACAGCGTAGAGTCGCACCGTCGAAAAAGGGGACCGGCTCCGAGCACGTGGAGTAAACCGTCGGGCAAACGGGGTTGAGGCGAGGTGCCTGTCCCCCTTTTCCGACGCCCTTTTTTTGACGCCCTTTTATTTGACGCATGACGCGGCCTATCGGCGATTCGTTCCGCTCAACCTGCCGCCCGTACAAGAATTCGCCGCATCCACATGCACAAGGGAACGACGATGGCCAAGCCCCTGAACATCGGAATGATCGGCTACGGCTTCATGGGCCGAGCGCACTCCAATGCCTACAAGCGCGTCAACAACTTCTTCGACCTCGATTATCAACCGGTGCTCAAGGCCGTTTGCGCGCGTGACCAGGGGAAGGCCAAAACATTCGCCGACCGTTGGGGCTACGAGTCCGTCGAGACGGACTGGCAAAAACTGCTCGGCCGCAGCGACATCGACGCGGTCGACATCTGCACGCCCAACAACCTGCACAAAGAAATCGCCATCGCCGCCGCCAAGGCGGGCAAGATGATCCTCTGCGAGAAGCCGCTGGCCATGAACGCCGCCGAGGGGGCGGAGATGGTCGACGCGGTCGAGAAGGCCGGCGTGGCCAACATGGTGTGGTACAACTACCGCCGCGTTCCGGCCGTGGCGCTCGCCAAGCAACTGATCGACGAAGGCCGTCTGGGCCGCATCTTCCACTACCGCGCCGTGTTCCTGCAGGACTGGACCATTTCCGAGGATCTGCCTCAGGGGGGTGAAGCCCTGTGGCGGCTCGACGCGGCAGCCGCCGGCAGCGGAGTAACGGGCGACCTGTTGGCCCACTGCATCGACACGGCCCTCTGGCTCAATGGCGGCATCCAGAGCGTCACGGCCATGTCCGAGACGTTCGTTAAGGAGCGAAAGCACAACACCACGGGCAAAGTCGAGCCGGTCGGCATCGACGACGCCTGCGCGTTTCTCGCCCGCTTCGGCAACGGCTCGCTCGCCACTTTCGAGTCGACCCGCTACGCCCGCGGGCACAAGGCGCTGTACACCTTTGAGATCAACGGCGAGCACGCGTCGATCGCCTGGGACCTGCACGACCTGCACCGCCTGAGCTATTTCGACCACCGCGACGATTCGCTCGTTCGCGGCTGGCGGAGCATTCACGTCAGCGACGGCGACATGCCATACATGAAGCACTGGTGGGTGCCGGGCCTGCAGATCGGCTACGAGCACTCGTTCGTGCACCAGGTGGCCGACTTCCTCACCGGCCTGTCCGAAGGCAAGCCCGTCTCGCCCACCTTCCGCGACGCCCAGCAGACGCAGCAGGTCTGCGACGCAGTCCTGGAAAGCGCCGGCAGCGGCCGCTGGGTGGAAGTCGCCGGTCGGTAGTCGACCGGGTAGCACCGGTTGCCCCAACCGGTGCCGCGCAGCGGCAAGAGGCCCCGGCACCCGCCTGCGAATCTCCCGGACGCTTGTAATTCACACGTCGCTGACCGACCATGCCCGGCATGGCGGCACGCCGAATCGTGGATGACGAGCTCTACGCCCATTTCGTGACGTTCTCGTGTCACCGGCGGCGGCGCCTGCTCGACTTGAATCACCCGAAGCGAATCGTCTTGGGAGTCCTGAGCCAAGAACTCCAGCGCACCAAAGGAAAGTGCATTGGATTTGTGGTCATGCCAGATCATGTCCACGCGCTGATCTGGTTTTCACGCCCTGGCTGCCTGAGTCGCTTCATGCACGAGTGGAAGCGCTATTCGAGCCGGCTGATTCGTCAGTGGTATCGGTAGCAGGTCATGAACTATTTCCAACAGGCTGACTTCGGCGATCGCTTCTGGCAGCCGAAGTACCATGCCTTTGAAGTTTTCACGCGGCCGAAACTTGAAGAGAAGCTGGAGTACATGCACCTGAACCCGGTGCGGGCGGCGTTGGTGAAACGGCCGACTGACCTTGGAGTTCGGCCCGGTGGTATCTCGAGCGGAAAAGCGTGGGGGTGCAAATCGAGTGGGTGGAGTGACTCGTCCGGCCAGGCCTCTTGCCGCTGCGCGGCACCGGTTGGGACAACCGGTGCTACCCTAGTGACTCGAATGCCGATGCCTCTTGCCGCTACGCGGCACCGGTTGGGACAACCGGTGCTACCCGCTTGACTTTTGACACTAAAACGTATATTATTTCCGCACGTTCCTGCTTTCAGGCAGCGACGACGGGAGGGTAATTTCCCTACTAATCCAGCAGCAGGAGAAAATGTTTCTCGAACACTCCAAAATCGGGGTGTTGAAAAAGTACTCGTTTGACGCTGCTATTTAAGTGTGGGAAGGGACTTTTTCAACAAACACCTGGGGCCCCCCCTAAGGCGCCGTTCGACAACTCGCCGCCGTCTGGCGATTTTCGCAGCGATTTCGCCTCCACCGGTGCTGGGGTAAAAACACCCGTTTACGCGTCCTTCGAAATTGAATCGCCCCAGTGCGAGGGCGATCTGAGTTCCCATGAACTACTTCGCCCATGGCCGGCACTTCGTCGACGAGCCGTATTTGCTGGCCGGCTCGGCGCTGCCGGACTGGCTGAGCGTCATCGACCGCCGCCTGCGATTGCGAACCCGGCACGTCGGGCCGCTGGCCGACAGCGACGACCCCCGCGTCGCGTCGCTCGCCCGGGGCGTGCTGCGGCACCTGCGCGATGACCGCTGGTTCCACGAGACCCGCGCATTCGCGGAGGTTTCGCTGGGCCTTTCGGCCGCGGTCCGCTCGGTGGCGCCGCAGGACGATTCGTTCCGGCCGAGCTTCCTGGGACACGTCCTTCTCGAGCTGTTGCTCGATGCCGAGTTGATCGCAGAAGATCCCGACCGCTTGGTCGGTTACTACCGCACGTGCGAGCGAATCGATGCTCGCTTCGTGGCCGACACCGTCAGCCGTGTCCTGGACCGCTCCGCCGAGCCGCTCACTACGTGGATCCCGCGCTTTTCGCAGGAGGGCTTCTTGTGGGACTATAGCGAGGATGAGAAACTGTGCTACCGATTGAACCAGGTGATGCGCCGCGTCGGGCTGGCGAAGCTGCCTGACTCCTTCATCGACATCCTTCCCGACGCGCGGCGCGAAGTGCGGCGCCGCAAGGCGGAGCTTTTGACAGGCGGTTGAAAAAAGGACGGGGACAGATGCGTAGGGTCGCTGTGCGGACCATTGAACTGGAACCGGACCGCTTGAAATCGGTCCGCATCGCGGGCGCTCAAGAAAACCCCAGTGAGGAGACGGCGGCATGAAATTCGGGATGAACCTGCTGTTGTGGACCGGCGACTTGAGCGATCAGATCGTGCCGACGCTCGAGATGCTCAAACAGGTCGGCTACGACGGTGTCGAGCTGCCGATCTTCGTCGCCGACGAGAAGAAATTCGCCGAGTGGGGGAAGCGGCTCGACAATCTCGGCCTGGAGCGAACCGCCGTCACGATTCGCGGCGCGGAAGACAATCCCATCAGTCCCGATCCGGCCTCGCGGGCGCGAGGCGTCGAAGCGACTAAGCAGACGCTCGACAGTTGCCGTGCCGCCGGCTGCACGCACCTGGTCGGACCGTACCACTCGGCACTAGGCGAGTTTTCGGGCGCGGGGCCGACCTCCGACGAATGGAAGTGGGGCATCGAGTGCATGCGAGAAGTTGCCGAGCACGCCGGTCAGGTGGGCGTCATCCTGGGCGTCGAGTGCTTAAACCGCTTCGAGACGTATCTGCTCAACACGCACGGTGACGCCGCCCGCTTCGCCCGCGAAGTCGGTCACCCGAACTGCCGCGTGATGTACGACACGTTCCACGCCAACATTGAGGAGAAGGACGTCGCCGAGGCGATCCGCTCGTGTGCGGATGTGCTGACGCACGTGCACATCTCGGAGAACGACCGCAGCATTCCCGGCACCGGCCACGTGCACTGGGACGCCACGTTCGACGCCTTGAAAGAGGTCAACTACGACGGCTGGCTCACCGTCGAGGCGTTCGGGCTATCGCTCCCGGAGATCGCCGCCGCCACGAAGATCTGGCGCCGCATGTTCAAGAGCGAAGAAGAGCTCGCCCGCGAGTCGCTGGCCTTCATGAAGCAGCACTATCAGCGGCGGTGGTAAGTATCGCCGTGCGGAGGATTGGCTGTGGTTTGTGAGACGGAACACTACACGACTATTCGCCCTGGTCGCGGCACCCCAATTTCAAACCTCAATCGTGAGCTAGATAAACTCCGTCACGCCCGGCACGGCCACTTTGGCGGCCGGCGGCTTCGCGTCCCAGGTGTAGGCCTCCGGAGCAAGCTTCTCTTGGGAATTGATCGCCTCTTCCCAGGTGAGCGTTTGTCCCGTGTAGGCGCTCATGCGGGTCATGATCGCCATCATCGTGCTCTTGGCCATGTAGTCGCCGTTGTTGATCACCCGGCCGTCGCGCAGGGCCGCAAAGAACGCATCGTGCTCCAGTTGATGGCTGTCGGCCTCTTGCTCGCGCGACGGCTGCCACGGGTTCTTGCCTTCGATCCGCGGCCGGCTGCTGGACAGGTTCAGCGTACCTTCGCTCCCAAAGGCGTATGTCTCCGACTCATTGCTGCAATTGGGTTGATGTCGCGTGGTCGAGAAGAGCCGCACGCCGCCGTCGTACTCGAAGACGCTGCTGAAGTGATCGTAGATATGCCCGTACTCGTCGCCCGTGCGAGCCTGCCGGCCGCCGGTGGCGTAGCAGCGGACCGGATACTGATCTCGCATTACCCAGGCGCAGGCGTCCAACTGATGGACGAACTGCTCGACGTTGAAGTCGCCCGACAACCAGGTGAAGTAGTACCAGTTGCGCATCTGGTACTCCATGTCGGTCATATTCGGCTCGCGTGGGCGGACCCAAACGCCGCCGGCGTAGCGCACGCTGTGCAGGGTAATGATGTCGCCGATCGCACCCTGGTGCACGCGGCGAACCGCCTCCTGCTTTTTGAAGGAATACCGCCCGTTGAGGCCCGAAAGTATGTACAGGCCCTTCTGCTGAGCCAGGGCCGTCGTCTCCAGCACCGAGCGCACGCCCGGGGCGTCGACCGCCACCGGCTTCTCCGCGAACACGTGCTTGCCCGCCTCGATGCACGCCCGCAGGTGCTGCGGCCGGAAGTGGGGCGGCGTGGCCAGCAAAACGACGTCGACATCCGAGTCGATGACGTTCTGGAAGCCGTCGAAGCCCGGGAAGCGATGATCGGCGTCGACCTCGACTCGCTTGCCGACGTCGTCATTGCGGCCGATCGCCTGCAGCGCCGAGTCGAGTTGATCCTCGAATGCGTCCGCCACGGCGACCAGTCGCGCATTCTGCTCGGCCCGCAGCGCCTGCACGGCGGCTCCGCGTCCGCGTCCGCCGCAGCCGACCAGCCCCAGCCGCACAATATCGCTCCCCGCAGCATGCGCACTGCGGGAGATGGCGAGCGTGGCGAGCGAACCGCCGACTACGGCGGCATTAGATCGCTTCAAGAATTCGCGGCGCGAGGGACCGACCGCTTCGCGCTTCGCTGTATTCGATGCTCTTGTCGGAGTCATGCTTTGTCTCCTGGACGTTCAAAGGTTCGTAAACCCCTCCGGTTCCTGCCGTACCGCACGTAGAGCTTAACTGAGCTGATTGTGCGAAGCAAAAAACGTGGGTTCAATCGGCCTCCACCGGTTCGAAACAGAACATCACCCCGCTCGTCTGAGGACAATAGAAGATGCGGCCGTTGGCGGGGATCGCATGTGGGCACGTGTATGAGGCGAATCCGGGGCTTTTCCAAAGCACCTCGCCCGTCGAGGTGTCGGTCATGAACAGCCCGTCGATGGTGGCCGATAGTGCCATTCCTTCGGAGGTCAACACGACGGCGCCGCAGCCATGTGCCGGCCCCCAAAGTTGGACGCGCTCGTCCGGGGTGCCGGCCATCGTGCCGGTGGCGAGATTCCAGCGAAGCGCCCCGCCGTTGTACTTGTTGTTCACGGTAAAGTAATCCGGACCGAGCGAGACCGTCTCGACGAACCAGTGGTTCCGGCCCTCTTCCTGTTGCCACACGATACTGCCATCGCGCGCATCCAGGCACGCCAGCGGCAACTTGTAGGAGCCGGGCAAATAGAGCCGCCCGTCGCGATACGAAGGCGTACCCGTCTGGCTGGCGAAGGCGTCGGGCTTGCGCCATACCACTTCGCCGGTTCGCGGCAAGACTGCGATCGTCTCTCCCATAGAGCCGGGGCTTTCTCCCCCGCCGGTAAAGTACATCCGACCGTCGCCCGCGCAGCCTGCCGGACCGTTAAGCCGCTGGCCGCTGCTGGCAATCGCAACCTGCCACAGCGGCTCGCCGGTGTCCGCATCCCAGGCGTCGACCACCTGACCGATAGAATCGTCTTTCTCGACGATCACCAGCGAGGGGTGGAGCGTAAAGTCGCTGCTGTCGAGCGTCGCGTTGTGCCCCTCGATCGCCAGAACGTTCCTGCCGGGCCGAAGCAGTTCCCGCGGTGCGTCGATGGGGAACGACTCCATCTGCTCGGCCTCGTGAATGCTTACTCTCTCGGCGCGGCTTCCCGCACCGCGCCCCACGCTCGCTCGGGCGATCTCTTGACCGTTGAGGTACGCGATGAAGCCGTCATCGTAGCGCAGCTCCAGCGCCAATTGGCCCGACTGCGGCACCGCGTCCAGCTCGAACGCTTTGCGAACGTAAACCCGCATCGAGCGGTCCCGCAGATCGAGCCGCGTGGCGTCGTCCTCGTCACCGTAACCGAAGCCGGCCGGACCCTCCGGCCATGCGCTATCGTCGAAATCGGCCGCTGTCCAATCGCCTGCGGGATCGGACTGGTCCTGATATCGCCACGTCGCTCCGCGCGGCACCAGCGGGCGCGACACTCCCGGTTGGTCGTAGAGCGAACCGTATGCCACCACACCGTCGGCAAAGACGGGCGAGGCCCGTAGCCGGTCGCCGCTGCCGATCGGCCGTTCCCACCGTATCGCACCCGTCTCCATGTCCAGGCAGTACAGCGCATTGCCCTGGCCGCGGACCTTCGGATAGCGAGGGCTGAACATGCGGGGCACGTAGAGATTGCCATCGGCCAATAGCGGTGTCGCCCGCGTCCACACCTGCTTGGGCAGCTTGCGCCGCCAGCGGATGCGGCCACTGGACTGCTCGCGGCAGACCACCCAGCCGCCGAGCGTGCTGTAGACGACGTCCTCGTCAGTCGCCACCGCCGGGTGCTTGAACAGGCCGCCGCTATGTGCCGCCCAACGCACGGTGAACGGCGGCTTCAAGCCGGCATCCTCGACAAAGTTCGCGTTGCTCGGCCCGCCGTAGGCCGAGGGCCACGTGTAGCGCCGTGCGCCAGCCGCTTCGACGTGGCTTTCGCGCCGGTGCAGCGTCAGTTCTTCGGTGCGTGGCTCGATCGCCTCGCCCTGGCCTAGCACGTAAAGGAACCCGTCATCGCAGCCAAAGTACACGCGGCCGTCGGCAATGGCCGGCGAAGAGGTGATCGGCTTGCCGTGCGGCGTCTGAAAGCGAAACACTTCGGCCGACAGGTTCGCCAGCCCGCGCCCGTGCGCCGCCAGGTCGACGGCCACCAATTCGCCAACTAGCGTAGTGAACACGCAGTGCTCTCGCGACAGCGCCGGCGAACTGAGCGACGGCGTGAACGTTTCCGGCTCATCGTTAAAAGAAGCCCAGGCCGTGCCGCGCTGCGAACCGAACCGCTGTGCGGTCACGCCGAAGGCCTGGCGGCTGAAGTAGGCCGTCGTGTCGCGCACCGCCGGCGCTGCCAACGCGGCCCACTGTTCGTGCAGCACGTCCGCCCCCTGGGCGAAGCGGCCATCGATGAGCGACACCCGCAGCACCGCTCCGTACCCGTCCTTGCCGGGGAACGCGCAGTAGACGTGATCACTGCCGATCGACGTGCCCACCGGCAGGTACACAGCGCCGATCGGCTTCTCCGACGTCCACAGGTGGCGAGCGTGGTCGCCGCGATCTTCGACGCAGACTAGGTCGAAACCGGCCGCGATGACCACGCGATTGCCCGCCACCGATACGGCTACGCCCCCGTAGTGCCGCTCTGCCTGGGCCGCCGCCGGATCGTCCGACAGCACGTTGTAATGATCCCACTGCCAGCGGGTGTTGCCGTCTCGATCGAGGCAGTGCACAACAGCGTCGAGCGTCTGCAGGTAGATCGAATCATTCGCAGAGGTAATCGAACCGAGAATCGGCTGGCCGTACTGGATCGTACGGACCAGTTTCCCGCTTTGCAGATCGAGGATGTGCAAGTTCCCGGTGGTGGTGCCGTAGACCATGCGCCCGCCGGCGATGCAGGGCGAGCTGGTGTTCGAGCCCATTGCCGCGGCACCTTCCGGCGAAACTTTCCAAACGATGCGACCTTCGGCCGCATCGACGCAGTATGCAGTACCCATCTGATCGACGACGAACGCCTTGTCCTCCACCACGGCCGGCGACGTGAGCACCGCATCGTCGAGCCGCACTTGGGCCACCAGCTTCAGCGGCAACTGCAGCGAGTCGTCCGCGGCATCGCCCGAATGAGCCGCGTCGTGCAGATACTGGGGCCAATCCCCGGCATGCGCCGCGCTGTTCAGGCTTGCCACCAGCACGCTAAGCCCGAGAAATACAAGGGTACGCATGGATAAGCTCCCGCGGGGCTGTGGAGAGCAAAGAGCGACGGCGCCGTGGAATGCGGCGCCCGCCATTGTAGCGGGGGCGTGGCGGATCGCCAGTTTTTGCGACCGATAGGAAGATGGGCTGTGCTGCCGCCGACTCCGTGCGCCCCACCCGACGCGACTTCGCCAACCGATCCCCGCACTCGAGACTGTTGATCGTTTCAACAGCCTCTAGGGCGTCGTCGAGTTCAACTCGTAGTCGAACCGGTTGTCGCCGTCGACCGTGGCGACCGCTTCGAACCCCGCCCCAGTCTGATAGCGGGACGGAATGCTGGGCGGCTTTTCGGGCGCCGCCGGCGGCTGTTGGGAATGACCGCCGCCAAAATGAGAGAAATCCGGCGCGATATACGGCATGATCTTTACTCGGTACCGCCCGGGCGAAACGCCGTCTTCCTCCGCAATGCTATACCGGCCGTTCTGGATCTCTGCTCCCGTCTCCCTTCCCGATTCGACTGGAACGAACATGATGACCGCCTTGTCCAGCGGCCTTCCATCCAGCGTCACCTGTCCGCGAACCGCGAAGCGAGACTCCGCGTCATCCCGGCAGCCCGCTGCAAACGCCGGTAGCAGAATCGCGGTGAAGAGGACCAAGCCGTGCCGAGCGGATTGCCACCGCCGAAATCCTGGGTTTTGAACACTTGATCGCATACGGGTAGTTTCCTTCTGCGTCGGACCAAAAGCTGGGCGCCGCGTGGCGACTAACGCCCCGCCTGAACAGGTCCGCCATCGTTGCGCTGCGCCAGGCGGTCCAGTACGTCCGGATGCGTCTCATCAGTGACGAAGCGCACCGAGCCGTCGACCATCACGAAGTGCACGCCGCCTGGGTGGTCGCTGCGGAAGGTTTCCCATTCGAGAAAGCCGGTGATCAAGCGATCGCTGTTGAAAACGCCGGCCATCGAGGCCCAAGTGGTGCCGACATAGGCCATTGCCCAGCGGGTGGTGCCGCCGTTGATTTGCCCGGCCGTGCGCTCGGCGAAATTGCGCAGCCCGTAGTCGAGCTCTCCAACCAGCAGCGTGTTGGAAGTGCCATCTTCCTGGCTGATCAAGGCCAGGCTGGTGCTTCCGCGAATCGGATCGATGATCGCGCCGTTGTGCACGTTCGGGTCCGGCTTCCCTGTCGTCAGGCTGATCGGATACCGGCAGGGGCCACTGCCCGTGCAGATGCCGTAGCTACTGCGGCCGCCATCGGTGCGGCCCTCGGGCGTATCCATCGTCGGACAAAGGAAGACCGGCAGTGAAATCGAACTAATCTCCACGTTGTCTCCCTCATCGTGGCCGATGGAAACGTCGTACTTTTCGAACATCGGCTCCTGATCGAGAAATGGAAGGATCCTGGTGAACGCGCTCCCCAGCAGGCCGTTTTCCGGTTGCTTGGCCGGCGGGAGCAGGCCGTGCTGCGTGTCGTACAGGTGCATCGCCGTGCCAATCTGCTTGAGATTGTTCTGGCAATGCAACCGGCGGCTGGCTTCCCGCGCCGCGTAGACCGCCGGCAGCAGCAGCGCAATAAGGATGCCGATCACCGCGATCACCACCAACAGCTCCACGAGCGTGAAACCATGTAGGGGCCGAGCGAAGCG